>NZ_CM172788.1:3455000-3865000 GCF_057653715.1 Rhizobium sp. WSM1328
GCTTCCTTGCCGGATACCTGCTTTCCGGCAGTCCGCAGCCGCAGCCTCGCCATTGGTGGCGCTGAACACGCCATATCCACCCATAAACCAGTCTTTTGCGCACCCGCCGATCCGTTTTTCGGCAGGGTGCGTAAATGCTTATGTCTTAGAAAAACCAATTTTTAATGCCAGCTATGGGAACATAAAAAACGAAGGGAGGACTACCATGGAAAACAAGAGGGCCAACTGCATTATCGAAGTCAGTGTCGACAGCGCCGATGGCCGCTATGCGGTCGGCATTATGAATATGCGCCAGGCACTCGATCTGCCGGAAATGCCTAGTCTGTCCTACACACATCCGGACCCAGTCAAGGCCGCCGCCGGTATCGTCGTCAGCCGCAAGGAACTGGCCGGCTTCATGGTCTGCCGCTGAGGCAGCGCCACCCTAACAAAGCCGCGACGGCGCTTTATCCAAAGCGCTGAGCCCTTTTTGCAGCGCCTGTTATTCCCCTCGTTTTTTATTCACGCTGCTGGCATCCTTCTGTCGTTCATGCCAAGAAAACGGCATCAAAAGCAGGATAAGGATGGCAGATGAGGGAGCGGCGCCCACCGCACAAGACGCGTGAACGGACAAAGCCCGCCGATAACGCCGCGGCCAAACGGGTCACCCTTCCCCGTGCCCTTTCCAAGCTCGGTTATTGCTCCCGCACGCAGGCCGAACGCCTGATCGCCGAAAATCGTGTTGCGGTTGACGGCCGAACCGTCAGCGATGCCTCCGCATGGGTCGATCTTGCCACGGCAAGCATCAGCATCGACGGCCTTGTCATCGCTGCCGAAGCGAAAATCTATCTGATGCTCAACAAGCCCCGCGGTCTCGTCACCACCCGCCACGATCCGGAAGGCAGGCCGACGGTCTATGATTGCCTCAGGGATTTCGACATCCCGCATCTCTCTCCGGTCGGCCGGCTCGACAAGGCGAGCGAGGGCCTGCTGCTTTTCACCAACGACACCGAATTCGCCCAGATCCTGCTCGATCCGGTCACGCATGTGACGAAGACCTATCATGTCCAGATCGACCGCATCATGGACGACGAGGACATTGCCGCGATGACAGCGGGCATCCGCCACGACGGCGAGCTGCTGACGGCGACCGCCGCGCGGCGCCTGCGCCAGGGCGACAGGAATTCATGGATCGAGGTCGAGCTCGACGAGGGCCGCAACCGCCAGATCCGCCGCATGCTGGAGGCGCTCGGAACCGAATGCCTGCGCCTCGTGCGCGTCGCAATCGGCGGGCTCGAACTCGGCGAATTGCCGAAAGGCGCCGTGCGTGCGCTGACCGAACCGGAATTGCAGGCACTGCGCCGGAAAACCGGCATGGAAAGGACGAGACGCAATTGACCGCTGTGACGGAGATGGCGCCGCATGATTTCTGGCAGGAGCTTCACCCGCCCGGCACCTTTGCCGGCAATGGTGAATTCACCTCCTTCTATGTCGCCACGCTCGAAGACGGCCGCCAGCTTCGCCTGCCGATCCGTGAGCTGGCGGATGGCGACCGCGCCCTCGCCTCGCTGATCGTCAACCAGGCGAGCTTCGCCGTGCTCGATGCGCTCGCCGAAAGCCTCGCCGAAAAGATCAGGCCCATGCGCATCGACGTCGTCGCCGGCCTGCCGACGCTCGGCCTGACGCTGGCCGCCGCCGTGGCGCAGAAGCTCGGCCATGGCCGCTATGTTCCGCTCGGCACCTCGCGCAAATTCTGGTATCGCGACGAGCTCTCCGTCGCCCTGTCTTCGATCACCACGCCGACACAGCAGAAACGCCTCTATATCGATCCGCGCATGCTGCCGCTGCTTCAGGGACGGCGTGTCGCCCTCATCGATGACGTCATTTCCAGCGGCGCCTCGATCGTTGCCGGCCTCCATCTGCTGATGGCCTGCGGCATCGAACCCGTCGTCATCGGTGCGGCCATGCTGCAATCGGAGCGCTGGCGCGAAAGCCTCGCAGCCGCCGGGCCGCAATGGAGCGCGCGCACCGTCGGCGTCTTCGCAACCCCCATTCTGGAGCGGAACGCGGCGGGCCGGTGGCAGGCACCACCAGCCTGACGCGAGATATGAGGATTGTTCAATCTTTGCCTGAAGGCGCCTCTGTACAGCGCATGAGGAACGATTACAGTCCCGCCTGATCGATGAAACAACGGATCTGCCCATGTCGTTCGAGCAAGCATCCCTGCTGATCCTTCTGCTGGCGATGCTCATTCTCTTCTCGCTCAATCGCATCCGCATCGAAGTCGTCTCGATCGCCGGCCTGCTTGGCGGTTATGCGCTCGGCCTTTATCCCGCCGATCAGATCTTCACGGGCTTCGCCAGTCCCGTCGTCATCACCGTCGTCGAGATCCTGCTGATCGTCCAGGTGCTGGCGCGCGCCAAGCTCTTCGACAGTCTCGCTGCCCGTTTCGCGGCAGCAAGACCCAGGGACTTCACCGTCATCGCCTGCACGTCCGCGCTTGCCGGCTTCATGTCGATCTTCATGAACAATATCGGCGCCTTTGCGATCACCTTACCGGTCGCGCTACGTCTCGGCACGGTCCTGACGATCCCCCGCCGCCAGCTCGTCATGCCGGTCTCGTTCGCGGCCCTGCTCGGCGGCCTCGTTTCGCTGATCGGCACGCCGGCCAACCTGCTCGTCAGCGATGCGCTCGCCAAGGCGACCGGAACCGGCTTTCACTTCTTCGATTTCGCCTATGTCGGCCTGCCGATCGCCATCGCCGGCATTCTGCTCATCGCCTTTCGCGTGCAGCGCCTGTTTCCGGAACCCGACGAAACACCGGTAAAAATCTCTCCGGCCGCGCGCCGCATCGTCGTCGAGCGTCGCATCCCTGACGTCTCGCCGCTGATCGGTGTGCGACTTTCCGATTGCCCGGTGCGTTTCGGCATCAAGCCGCATGCGCTGATCCGCGGCGACAGTTTCGTCTTCGGTCCGCTCGACCAGTCGGTGATCGAACCCGGCGACGTGCTGCTTGCCGAAGGCGCCGATGCGGTCTTTGCCGGCCTTGCCGCCACGCAGGCGCTGATCGCCGATGCCCATCCGCATGGCCTGCAGCCGGATTTCACCCGTGTCGAAGCCGTCGTGATGCCGGAGAGCACGTTGGTCGGTTCGCGCGTCGGCTCGCTCGAAGTCTTCCACCATCGCGGCATCGCGGTCGCCGCCCTTTCCATGCGCGCGCTACGCATCGAGGGCCGCTTCCTCGACCTGCAATTGTCGATCGGCGATATATTGACGCTGGAGGGGCCGCGCATTGCAATCGGCGAAGCGTTAGAGGAAAGCGAGTGCCTGCCGCTCGCCTCGACAGCACCGAGCGAACCGGCGCCGCTCCTATCCTGGCGGCCCTTCGCGCTCTTTGCCTGCGGCGTCGCCGCCTCGGCGTCCGGCCTGCGTCCCGACGTCGCTTTTGCCGGCGTCGTGCTCGTGCTCGCTCTGCTCAATCACCTCAACATCCGTCAGGCGATGGCCGATCTCAACTGGCCGATCATCATCATGCTGGCGGCGATGATCCCGATCGGCCAAGCGGTGGCGACCACCGGAGCGGCCGAAACCATTGCCGGCTGGCTCAGCCTCGTCGTGCCGATCACCCATCCGCTCTTCGGCATCGCCCTCATCCTTTTCCTGGCCATGGCATTGACGCCTTTTGTCAACAACGCGACGGTCGCAATCGTCCTGACCCCGATCGCACTGGAATTCGCAAGAGCCGGCAGGCATGCGCCGGACGCCTATCTGATCGCGGTCGCCGCCGGTGCGTCGCTCGATTTCCTGACGCCCTTCGGCCATCACAACAACACGCTGGCAATGGGCATCGGCGGTTACCGCTTCGGCGATTTCCTGCGCGCCGGCTGGCCGCTTGCCGTCGCAAGTTACGGCCTCGCCCTGCTTCTTACCGGTCTGTTCTGGCTGTGATGCGATACCCGATCGGCTTGACTTCCCCAGCAATGAAACTAGAGCAGGAAGTCTTCACCCAATAATTAAGGACAGTCGAGCGCCGTGCGAATTCTCTCCGAAGCCCATTTCCCGGAATTGCCGAACTATTATCGCGGCAAGGTGCGCGAGAATTACGATCTTCCGGACGGACGACGCATTATTATCAGCACCGACCGGCTGAGCGCTTTCGACCGCATCCTCACCTGCATCCCCTATAAGGGCGAGGTGCTGACGCAGACGGCGCGCTACTGGTTCGAGGCGACGAAGGACATCTGCCCGAACCACGTTCTCGACTATCCCGACCCGAATGTCGTCATCGGCAAGCGGCTCGACATCCTGCCGGTCGAGATCGTCGTGCGCGGTTATCTCGCCGGCACCACCGGCACCTCGATCCTGACGCTTTATAAAAAGGGCGAACGCGAGATGTACGGCATGCGTCTGCCCGACGGTATGCGCGACAACCAGATCCTGCCGGAACCCGTCATCACGCCGACCAGCAAGGAATTCGACGGCGGCCACGATGAACCGCTGACACCCACCGAAATCGTCACGCGTGGCCTTCTCACCAATGAACAATGGCAGACGCTGTCGACATATGCGCTCGCCCTCTTTGCCCGTGGCCAGGAGATGGCGGCGAACAACGGGCTGATCCTGGTCGATACCAAATACGAGTTCGGCACCGATGGTGACGGCAACATTATCCTCGCCGACGAGATCCACACGCCGGACAGCAGCCGCTACTGGCTTGCCGAAAGCTATCCGGCAAGCTTTGTCGCCGGAAAACGCCCGGAGAGTTTCGACAAGGATTTCGTCCGCGCCTGGGTGGCGGAGCGCTGCGATCCCTATAAGGACGAGATCCCGGAAATCCCCGCCGAACTGATCGAGCAGACATCGGCCGTCTACATCAAGGCCTACGAGGCGATCACCGGTGAGCGCTTCGTTCCCGACGATAGCGGCGAGACGCCGCTTGCCCGTGTCCGAACCAACCTCACCCGCTATTTTCCCTGAAAAGGCGAACGCGAGGGCCGCCAAGCTGTTCACCGGCTTGCGGCGTTTCGCCCAATCGCGCTAGAGCGCCGAGCGTCCAACAGGACGCGCTAAGGACGCTCTATCACTTTGAATTGGCGCATAATCCTTTCCGAAAATCGATTCCGATTTTCGGGGTTATGCGCTAGCATCGAAAAAAAGGGGTATCGGGCTCAGCCCGGCGGGGAACAGATGGTAAGAAGGCCAAGACGCAAGGCCGAGGAAACGCGGGAAGACATTCTCTCCATGGCGGAGATGCTGTTTCGCGAGCGCGGCTTCGTTGCGGTGTCGATCGCCGATATCGCCGGTGCGCTCCACATGTCGCCCGCCAATGTCTTCAAGCATTTCCGTTCCAAGGTGGCGCTCGTCGATGCGATCGCAGGACGCCATCTCGACGATGCTGCCGAGCGCTTCGCCGCCTTCGATGAGAAGCTGCCGCCGAAGGAACAACTGCTCCGCTTCATCCTGCGCCTGCTGGAAAGCCACCTGCAGGACATCCAGAAGAACCCTTATATCTTCGAAATGGTGCTTTCGACGATCGAAGCCAAACTCGAGGCCGGCAATCGTTATCGCGCCCGCATCGAGGCAAAGCTCGGCGAGATCATCCGCGAAGGCATGGCGGAGGGAAGTTATCATTGCCGCGATCCCGAAAGCGCGGCGCATACGGTGGCAGATGTCCTGGCCTGCGTGCTGCACCCTGTCCTGATCGCTCGCGACGACAAGGAGACGCTCGTGCACCGCGCCGAAAAAATCGTGTGTTTCGTCCATGCCGCACTGCAAAATAGCGCTTGCTAAGTGATGATTGCTGAATTACGTCACTTCGTAAAGCTTTTCTTAAATTCGGATAACGGCATTTGAAGCCAACCCAATCCTGATGCTTATAAAAGCCTGCGCTCGATCAAGCCGAGCCCGTGGGCCGAGCTCGTGGATTGAACGGCGATTGCCACCGCACAGGAATTCAGCATGATACGGCGTGCCCTCCTCATCTCCTCGGCCCTGGCATTCGCAGCCCTTCTCGCCGCCTGCAGCGACAGTGGCTCCAAGCCCGCCGGCAATGCGGGTGCAGGCGCGGCGCAGCAGGCTGCCCCCGTCGGCGTCATCGCGCTGACGAAGGGCACCTTCCCGATCACCACGATCCTGCCCGGCCGCGCCGAGACCTTTCAGACCGCCGATATTCGGCCGCAGGTGAGCGGCCTGATCCGCGAGATCGCCTTTAAGGAAGGCGGCGAAATCAAGAAGGGCGATCTTCTCTACCAGATCGAGGATGCTCCCTATATCGCTGCCGTCGAGCAGGCCAAGGCGGCGATTTCCAAGGCGCAGGCGAGCGTGCCGAGCGCTGAAAGCAATCTCGACCGCTACCAGCGCCTCGTCGGCAGCGGCGCCACCCAGATCGAATTCGAAACGGCCAAGACGACGCTGCTCCAGGCCAAGGCCGAAGTCGAGTCGGCGAAGGCCGCGCTGTCCGCTGCACAGATCGACCTCGACCACACCAGGATCGTCGCCCCTTTCGATGGCATCATCGACCAGACGGCCGTTAATGTCGGCAATGTCGTCTCTGCCAACCAGACGACGGCGCTGACGACGATCCGCCAGCTCGATCCGATCTACATCTCGCTGACGGAATCGAGCACCAACCTCTTGAAGCTGCGCGATGCGATGGCCGCCGGCGACATCAAGGGTGAAGCCAATGTCGTCTTCCATCTGATCCTCGAAAACGGCAAGGAATACAACCAGCAGGGCAAGCTCGACATGTCGAAGCAGGTGGTCAGTGAGACCACAGGCACCTTCATCATCCGCGTGCTCTTTCCCAATCCCGACCGTATCGTGCTGCCCGGTATGTATGTCCGCGCAACCGTCGAGCTCGGCGCCGAGGCCGGTTATGCGCTGCCGCAGCTGGCGACGAGCCGTGACGCCAACGGCCGGCTGACGGCACAATTCGTTTCCGCCGACGGCAAGGTCGAAACCCGCGCCTTCGAGAACAGCTCGCCCTCCAACAATTCCTGGCTCGTGACCGAAGGCATCAAGGACGGCGATCAGCTGATCGTCAGCGGCCTGCAATCGATCACTTCAGGCATGCCGGTGAAGCCGGTCCCGATGAAGATCAACGACACCGGCGTGGTCATGCCTGCCGAGCAGCCCGCGGCCGGTGACGCGCAGAAGCCGGCAGCGAAGTAATCGCTGCAGGCCCGCATCGTCACCGTCTCAGCCGCACAGGAATAACCGATGGCCAAGTTTTTCATCCGACGTCCGATTTTCGCTTGGGTCATTGCGATCACCATCATGCTCGCCGGCCTGCTGGCGATTTTCACGCTGTCGATCTCGCAATATCCCGACATCGCCCCGACGACGGTTCGCATCAACGCCACCTATCGCGGCGCCAGCGCCGAGACTGTCGAGAAATCGGTGACGACGATCATCGAGGACGGCATGACCGGCCTCGACGACCTCACCTACATGACCTCGACCTCATCGACGGGTTCGGCCAGCATCCAGCTCACCTTCGGAACGAGCGCCGACCCCGATATCGCCCAGGTGCAGGTGCAGAACAAGCTGCAGCTGGTTCAGTCGCAGCTTCCAAGCGACGTCATCGATGCCGGCATCAGCGTCACCCGCTCGACCTCGAGCATCCTTCTCGTCGGCTCGCTCGTTTCGACCGACGGCAAGCGCAATTCTGTCGACCTCGGCAATATCATGTCGACCTCGATCGAGGATCAGATCCAGCGCCTGGAAGGCGTCGGCAGCATCAATGTCTTCGGTTCAGGATACGCCATGCGCGTCTGGCTCGATCCGTTCAAGCTGCTGAAATACCAGTTGACGCCGAGCGACGTGACGTCAGCCATCCAGGCGCAGAACACCCAGGTCTCCGTCGGTTCGCTCGGTGCCCAGCCGACGATCCCCGGCCAGCAGATCAACGTCACCATCACCGCCCAAAGCCAGCTGACCACCGTCGCCGATTTCGAGCACATCATCCTGAAGGTCGAAAAGGACGGCGCGACGGTGCGCTTGAGCGACGTCTCGCGCATCGAGATCGGGCAGGAAAGCTACGGCGGCAGTTCGCGCTACAACGGCCAGCCGTCGACCGGTTTCGCCGTCAATCTTGCAATTGGCGCCAACGCCATCGATACCGCCGCCCGTGTGCGCTCCGCGCTCGAGGTTATCGGCCGCGGCCTGCCGGCAGGTGTCGAGATCACCTATCCCTACGACACCACGCCCTTCGTGGAACTGTCGATCGAGAAGGTCGTGCACACGCTGATCGAGGCGATCGTGCTCGTCTTCGTGGTGCTGCTCGTCTTCCTGCAGAATCTCCGGGCGACGCTGATCCCGACGATTGCGGTTCCCGTGGTGCTGCTCGGCACCTTCGGGGTGCTGGCGGTCACCGGCTATTCGATCAATACCTTGACGATGTTCGCCATGGTGCTGGCGATCGGCCTTCTCGTCGACGATGCCATCGTCGTCGTCGAAAACGTCGAACGCATCATGTCCGAAGAAAAGCTTTCGCCGCTCGAGGCAACGGAAAAATCGATGGGCGAGATCACCGGCGCCATCGTCGGCATCGCGCTCGTCCTCACCGCCGTCTTCATTCCGATGGCCTTCTTCGGCGGTTCGACCGGCATCATCTATCGCCAGTTCTCGATCACCATCGTCTCGGCCATGCTGCTGTCGGCGCTCGTCGCCCTCGTGCTGACGCCCGCACTTTGCGCCACGATGCTGAAGCCGGTCGGCGAACACAGGAAGCACCGCGTCGGCGACTGGTTCAACCGCAACTTCACGCGCTCGACCAACGGCTATATCACCACCATCGGCTATCTGCTGAAGCGTCCGATCCGCGTCATGCTGGTCTTCCTTCTGGTCGGCGCCGGCTGCGCCTATCTCTTCACCCGCCTGCCGAGCTCCTTCCTGCCGCAGGAAGACCAGGGCGTGCTGCTGACCATCGTCACCACGCCGCCGGGCTCGACCACGCAGCAGACCCAGGCAGTCGTCGAAAAGGTCGAGAAATACTATCGTGAAAACGAGAAGGACGCCGTCGATTCCGTGTTCGGCGCGCTCGGCTTCGGCTTCAGCGGTTCCGGCCAGAACAGCGCCATCGTCTTCACCAAACTCAAGGATTTCTCGCTGCGCACCGATCCGACGCTGAGCGCCCAGTCAGTCGTCAACCGTGCGCTTGGCAATTTCTTTGCGATCCGCGAGGCGCAGGTCTTCGCGTTGCTGCCGCCGGCGATCCAGGGTCTCGGGGTGTCGAGCGGCTTCTCCATGTATCTCGTCGACACCGGCGGCCACGGCAATGACGCCCTGACGGCCGCCTCCAAGCGGCTGATCCAGATGGGCAATAGCTCAGGCAAGATCGTGGCGCTGCGCAGCAGCAACAAGGAAGTCGAGCCGCAGATGCGCATCGTGCTCGATCAGGAAAAGATTGGCGCCATGGGCGTCGACATCGCCTCGGTCAATTCGATGCTGTCGATCATCTTCACCGGCCGTGACGTCAACGACTTCACGCTGAACGGCGAGATCAAGCCGGTCTACGTCGAGGGCGATGCGCCCTTCCGCATGCAGCCGAGCGACCTCAACCACTGGTACGCCCGCAACAATGACGGCGAAATGGTGCCCTTCTCCGCCTTTACCCGCACGGAATGGGTGAAGGGCGCGCCCTCGCTTGCCCGCTTCAACGCCGTCAGCGCCATTCCGCTCGACGGCGCTTCCGCACCCGGGGTTTCTTCCGGCGATGCGATGAACGAAATGGAAGCACTGACCAATCAGCTCGGCGGCGGTTATACGGTCGCCTGGCAGGGCATCTCCTATCAGGAGCGGCTGTCCGGTTCGCAGGCGCCGATGCTCTACGCGATCTCGGTACTGGTCGTCTTCCTCTGCCTGGCAGCGCTTTACGAAAGCTGGTCGATCCCCTTCTCGGTGATCATGGCGGTGCCTGTCGGCATCCTCGGGGCGCTGACGGCGGCAACCCTCTTCGGCCAGGCGAACGACGTCTATTTCAAGGTCGGCTTGCTGACCACTATCGGGCTGGCGGCGAAGAACGCCATCCTGATCGTCGAATTCGCCAAGGACCGCATGGAAAGCGGCATGGGGCTCTACGAGGCGACATTGGAAGCGGCGAGATTGCGCCTGCGGCCGATCATTATGACCTCGCTTGCCTTCATTCTCGGCGTCGTGCCGCTGGCGATCGCGACAGGCGCGGGCTCGGCGGCACAGAATGCCATCGGCATCGGCGTTCTCGGCGGCATGCTGGCGGCGACAATGCTCGGAATTTTCTTCGTGCCGTCGTTTTTCGTCGTCATCCGACGCATCTTTGCCACACGCGGCAAAAATGCGGCAGGACTGTGATATAAATGCACTGTGATAATGCTGTTGCCGTTGCTACATTGCGCCCGACTGCTTCGGAATGGTGTTTTTGGTAGAACGAGGCGCGGCGGCCGATAGTGAAGCATGAAGCTTTGGACAAGAATTGACTTGCTCGAGTACAGGATGAAATGAATGGTATCTCTTCGTTTTGCCACACCGGCATTATTGTTATTGTTGTCGGGCTGCGTTGTGGGCCCGGATCATGTTCCTCCTGAGATGCCGCTGCCCGCCAAATTCGGAGAGGGTGGAACCAAGAGTGATGGCGATGTTACCACCGTAGCCTGGTGGAGCGCCTTCAGAGACCGCAAGCTGGACGGCCTCGTCCAGTCCGGCCTCGACCAGAACCTGTCAGTCCAGCAGGCGATCGAACGCATCAATGCGGCTTCCGCCAACGTCACCGTCGCAGGAGCCGGCGCCCTGCCGAACCTGACCGTCGGCGCCTCGCACACGGTCAGCGGCCAGAAGGGCGAGCTGCGCACGCAGTTCGACACGCGCAACACCAGCGGCGGCGAAGCACAGCTGACCTGGCTGCTCGATATTTTCGGCCTCTACAAGCGCAACACCGAGAGCGCTCTCGCTTCGCTCGATTCTGCTTACGCATCGGCAGACGTTGCCAAGCTGACCCTCGTGCAGGACCTCGTCTCCAGCTATATCGACGTTCGTTATTATCAGCAGCGCCTGGCGCTTTCGAAGGCCAACCTGAAGTCCCGTCAGGAAACCTACGAACTGACCAAGTTCCAGCTGGAAGCCGGCGCCGCCTCGCGGCTCGACGTCGTTCAGGCCGAGGGCCTGGTGCAGTCGACGCTCGCCGAAATTCCCGGCCTCGAAACCAACATCCGCATTTCGGCCCATCACATCGCCACGCTGCTCGGCCTGCCGGCTGCAACCCTTGTCGATGATCTGCTGAAGGGCTATGGCCAGCCGGTATTCCGCGGCGGCATCACCTCCGGCATCCCGGCCGACCTGATCCGCAACCGTCCCGACATCCGTGTGGCGGAACGCGACCTCGCAGCTGCAACGGCCCAGATCGGCGTCGCCCAGGCGCAGCTCTATCCGAGCATCTCGCTCAGCGGCTCGATCTCGCCGGCCTACATCAACCAGCGTGGCATCCACGGCGGCCTGACGCCCTGGTCCTTCGGCCCCACCCTCAACCTGCCGATCTTCGATGGCGGTACCCTGCGCGCCGGCGTCAAGACGGCGCAGTCCAATGCCGCAGCGGCCTATCTCAACTGGAAGTCGACGGTACTGACCGCGATCGAACAGGTCGAGAATGCACTTTCGGCTGTCCGGCGCGACGCCCGCACGGTTTCGGCGCTTCAAGCCCAGGTGAAGACCACACAGGAAACGCTCGAACTTTCGACCGCATCCTACAAGGACGGCGCTTCTTCGCTGCTCGACGTTCTAGACGCCCAGCGCCAGGTTTCGCTCGCCCAGGCAAGCCTTGCCGCAGCCGTCCAGCAGATGGCCAAGGACTACGTGTCGCTGAACATCGCAGTCGGCGGCGGCTTCGCCCCCGGCGGCAAGACCACCGCACCGGCGGTGAAGGTTGTGGCTGTCAAGGGCTGACAACTTCTTCAATCGATCTGAAAGTACAAGGCCTCGCGATTGTCTCGCGGGGCTTTTTCTTATCCGCCGCGTGCCGTAGCCGAATAACTGCGGATAAGATGAATTCGGATTCGACAGGCGGGATAAGCTGAGCTATCACTTTGATTAAACGATTAATCAAGGTGATCGTCAATCATGGCAGCACCGCGCCCGGGACCGAACCTCAGCAGGATAGCAACGTCGCTCGGCGTCTCCGTCGCCACCGTCTCCAATGCGCTTTCCGGCAAGGGCCGGGTTTCCGGCCAACTGGTTGAAAGAATCCGCGAGCATGCAGCCGAGCTCGGTTACGTCCCGAGCCAGGCCGGGCGGGCGCTGCGGACCGGCCGCAGCGGCGTTCTCGGCCTGGTGCTGCCCGATATCGCCAATCCGCTGTTCCCGAAGATTGCGCAGGCGATCGAATTCGCTGCCTCCGCCGCAGGTTACGGCGTGCTGATCGCCGATTCCCGCGGTGATGTCGCCGCCCAGACCGAGGCTATCAACCGGCTGGTCGAGCGCGGCGTCGATGGCATGGTCGTCATTCCCCGCCGCGCCACCCGCATTTCGTCCGCCGCCTGTCCGGTCGCCGTCATCGACACTCCCTCGACGCCCGGCAACACCGTTGCCGCCGACCATTGGCAGGGCGGCCATGAAATCGCCGGCCATCTCGCAGGCCTCGGCCATCGCCGTATCCTCATCATCGGCAACAATCAGGAATCCAACGTCCAGAACGACCGTGCCGGCGGCATTCGCTCCGGCATGCGCCCGGGCATGCATTCGGAAACGCTGTGGATCGACAGGTTGGAGCAGGAGAACGGCAGCGGCTGCCCGCTCGGCCTCGCCGAAAAAGTCGGCCAAGGTTTCACCGCCTTCGCAGCCCTCTCCGACCTGCAGGCGCTGCGGGCGCTGACGGAGTTGCAGCAGGCGGGCATCAACATTCCCACTGACGTCAGTGTCGCCGGCTTCGATGACCTCATCTGGTCGCCTGTTGTTACGCCGTCGCTGACGACGGTCCGGATGGACATGGATAGAATTGCCGAAATTGCGGTGTCCGCGCTGGTGGATACCATAAGAACAAGCAGCATCCGGGAGGGCGTGCTCGTTACCGCGAAGATCGAACGCGTCGCCATGCAGCTAGTCGTCCGCCAATCATCCGGGCCTGCGAAACCGGCACAAAAGACTTCAGAGATGGAGAACATGTAAGATGAAAAAAGCTTTCATTGCCTGGGCAGCCCCCCTCCTCGATACGGCGCTCGCCTTCGATCTGCCGGTTGCCGGCGCGGCAAGCCTCAAACAGTTCGGGTGAAATCATGGGCGTCTGGATCGACACGGACATGGGCTTCGACGACATCGCCGCCATTATGGTGGTGGCACAGTCTGAATTCGAGATCGACGGCTTATCGCTGGTCTTCGGCAATACGCCGCTGGCGCAGGTGAGGATAAACGCCGCCGGCGCCGCCAGCGCCTTCGGCTGGAAATTCCCCATTCACACTGGCCGCGCCACGCCCGTGCTCGGCAAGCTCGAAACTGCTCAGGCGATCCTCGGCGAAACCGGCATCCCGACATTAGGTAGGAGCCTGCCCAAGGCTCCCGCCCTTGCCGAAAGCGATGCCTTCGCGGCACTCTGCCGCTGGCTGGAGCGCCAAGGCGAGCACCGCATCCTGGCGCTTGGCCCGCTGACCAACATCGCCGCTGTGGCGCTTGCCCGGCCGGATCTTGCTGCCCGCATCACCGAACTCGTCTGGATGGGTGGCGGTGTCACGTCAGGCAACCATACGGCCTCCGCCGAGTTCAACGCGCTCGCCGATCCCGAGGCCCTGTCGATCATCATCGCCCATGGCCTGCCGCTGCGCATGGTCGATCTCGACCTATGCCGCAAGGTACTGGCCAGGCCCGAAGACGCCGAGCCGGTGCGCAATGCCGGCGGCGCCAATGCCGAGCTGATCGCCGATATGTTTTCGGGCTATATCCGCATCGGCACCAGTCGCGGCCGCCCGGCCATGGCGATTTACGATCCTTGCGCCGCCGTCGCCTTCGTCGCTCCGGATATCGTCAACTTCCGCCCCGCCCGTATCGACGTCGAGCTGCAGGGCGCCTTGACCCGCGGCCGTACCGTCGTCGAGACCCGCGCCACGCATGCGACCTTCAATGCGCAATTCGCCGCCGACATCGATGCCGACATGGCGCGTGTCATCATTCTCGCTGCCCTGGTCAACGAGGCCCGCAAATGAACGTCCCCGCTCGCCAAGAACCCGCCGATCTCAACGATCCTGCCTTGCGGGCCCGCGCCGTCACCGCTGCGCGCGGCGACGCCCCTTTCGACATGCTGATCACCGGCGGCCGGCTGCTCGATGCGGTGACGGGCCTGATCCGGCAAGCCGATATCGGCCTCGTCGGCGCGCTGATATCAAGCGTTCATGCGCCGGCAAGCCGCACGGATGCCGTCGAGATCATCGATGCGGCGGGCAGCATCCTGACGCCCGGCCTGATCGACACGCACATGCACATCGAAAGTTCGATGGTGACACCGGCCGAATATGCGAGCGCTGTCTTGCCACGCGGCGTCACCACGATCGTCTGGGATCCGCATGAATTCGGCAACGTCCATGGGCTCGACGGCGTGCGCTGGGCGATCGAGGCGGCACGCTCTCTGCCTCTGCGGATGATCCTTCTCGCGCCCTCCTGCGTGCCCTCCGCGCCAGGCCTGGAACTTGCCGGCGCCGATTTCGATGCCTCCATGATCACCGAGATGCTGCACTCCTCCGCCATCGGCGGCGTCGCCGAAGTCATGAACATGCGCGGCGTCATCGACGGCGATCCGCGCATGACTGCCATCGTCAATGCCGGCCTTGCCGCCGGCAAGCTCGTCTGCGGCCATGCCCGCGGCCTCGAAGGCGCCGATCTCAACGCCTTCATGGCATCGGGTATCACCTCCGACCACGAACTTACCTCCGGCGCCGATCTCCTCGCCAAGCTTTTCGCCGGCCTTGCGATCGAGCTGCGCGGCTCTCACGACCATCTGCTGCGGGAGTTCGTCGAGGTGCTGAACGGTCTCGGCCACCTGCCTCCGACCGTCACGCTCTGCACCGACGACGTCTTTCCGGACGAACTCCAGGAAGGCGGCGGCCTCGACGACGTCATCAGGCGCCTGGTGCGTTACGGCATGAAGCCGGAATGGGCCATCCGTGCCGCGACCTTCAACGCTGCACAACGTCTGAAGCGCTCCGATCTCGGCCTCCTCGCTGCCGGCCGCCGCGCCGATATCGTGCTCTTCGAAGACCTCGCGGAATTCCGGGCGCGGCAGGTGATATCAGGCGGCCGCCTCGTCGCCCGCAACGGCAGCATGCAGGTGGCCGTCAAGCAGATTGATACGGCGCCGCTTGTCAATTCGGTGAAGCTGCCGCGGCTGACCGAGAATGATTTCCGCATTCCGGCGCAGGGCGAGCGCGTCCGCGTCGCCACCATCGACCGCCCGCGCTTCACGCAATGGGGCGAGGCCGAAACCGAGGTCAGGGACGGCTTCGTCGTGCCGCCGGCCGGCAGCGCCATGATTTCAGTCGTCCATCGCCACGGCAAAGCAGATGGTACCCCGCGCATCGGCTTCCTCACCGGCTGGGGTGAATGGCGCGGCGCCTTCTGTACTACCGTTTCGCATGACAGCCACAACCTCACCGTCTTCGGCGACAATGCGCACGACATGGCGCTCGCCGCCAACGCCGTCATATCAGCCGGCGGCGGCATGGCGGTCGCCAAGGACGGTAGGATCGAGGCACTCCTGCCGCTGCCGCTCTCCGGCCTGGTGACGGATGCATCGCTGCAGGACACCGCCCTGGCCTTCGCCGGCATCCGCAAGGCGATGGAAAAAATCGTCAACTGGAAGCCGCCCTATCGGGTCTTCAAGGCCTGTTTCGGCGCAACACTCGCCTGCAATATCGGCCCGCACCAGACCGATCGTGGGATTGCCGATGTGGTGACCGGCAAGGTGCTGGAAAATCCTGTTCTAAGTTAGATAGTGAGAGCATATGCCGTCCGAAAACCGCTTTCCCTTTCGGCATCATGCTCTGAGATCTTGTAAGCCGAGGAAAGCGCGGCTCCGCCAGCAAGCGTGCCGTGTGCCCCCAAACGCCTAACCGATCGAACCATGCACCGTTACGGCAAATCCCGGTATGGGTGTTCGATGAGGTTGATCGCAGCCAGCCCGTCGGGTCCTGCTACCGGCATTTTCGGCCCCCGGTTCGGATGATTGTTGCAAATCATTCTTAATTGCACAATAGTCGAAGCAAGGGTCGTCAAGCATTTTTTGCAAATCATTCTGAATCGCAACTTGTTCGACCCTCAACAGCTTTTGCAATTCGGTCGTAATAGCAGCAAGAGGAGAAATATATGCTCTATAGGGAAAGACGGTCGGTCCTGGCCGGAATGATAGGGGTGGCATTCGCGGCCGTGCTGGTTGCCTTTCCCGCCGCTGCCCAACAGACAACCAATTCGAAGTTCAAGGTGGTGACGACCTTCACGGTGATTGCCGACATGGTAAAAAACGTGGCCGGTGATGCCGCGATCGTGGAATCGATCACCAAGCCGGGCGCGGAGATCCACAACTATGCGCCAACGCCGGGTGACATCCAGCGGGCCCAAGGTGCACAGCTCATTCTCTGGAACGGCCTCAATCTGGAGCGCTGGTTCGAAAAGTTCTTCCAGAACCTGCACGACGTCCCCGGTGCCGTCGTCTCCGATGGCATCGAACCGATGGGCATCTCGGAAGGCCCCTACCAAGGCAAGCCCAATCCCCACGCCTGGATGTCGCCGAAGAACGCCCTGATTTACGTCGACAATATCCGCGATGCTTTCGCAAAATATGATCCGGCGAATGCGGAGACCTACAACGCTAACGCCGAGGCCTACAAGCAGAAGATCGAAGCGACGATCACTCCGATCCGCGCCACCCTCGACAAAATTCCCGAGGACAAGCGCTGGCTGGTCTCGAGCGAGGGCGCCTTTTCCTATCTTGCACGCGATTTCGGGCTGAAGGAACTCTATCTCTGGCCGATCAACGCCGACCAGCAGGGCACGCCCCAGCAGGTCCGCAAGGTGATCGATGCGGTCGAGGAAAACAAGATTCCAACCGTCTTCAGCGAAAGCACCGTTTCCGATAAACCGGCCCGGCAGGTGGCGCGCGAAACCGGCGCGCATTATGGCGGCGTCCTCTATGTCGACTCGTTGAGCGAAGCCGACGGCCCGGTGCCAACCTATATCGATCTTCTGCGCGTGACCTCCGATACCGTTGCGAAGGGTCTTGCCGATGGGTTGTCGCAATGATTGAGCTTAGCAATCTTGTCCGGCCCGCATCCTCGGATGCGGGATCGGGGATCACGGTGAAGGACGCAACCGTCACTTACCGCAACGGACATACAGCCCTGAGGGACGCGAGTTTCCAGATCCCCACGGGCACGATCGCCGCGCTGGTCGGTGTCAACGGTTCCGGCAAGTCGACGCTCTTCAAGTCGATCATGGGTTTCGTGCGTCTCGCCAGGGGCCACATTCGCGTGCTTGGCATCCCGGTCGAAGAGGCGCTGCGCAAGAACCTCGTCACTTATGTGCCGCAATCGGAAGAAGTCGACTGGAACTTCCCGGTGCTGGTCGAGGATGTTGTGATGATGGGCCGCTACGGCCACATGGGCATGATGCGCATCCCGAAGGCCGCAGACCACGAGGCAGTGGCGGCCGCGCTCGCCCGCGTCGCCATGAGCGAGTTCCGCAAGCGCCAGATCGGCGAACTCTCCGGCGGCCAGCGGAAGCGGGTCTTCTTGGCGCGAGCACTGGCGCAGGACGGCCGGGTCATTCTGCTCGATGAACCCTTTACCGGCGTCGACGTAAAGACCGAGGACCAGATCATCAAGCTCCTGCGCGAACTGCGGGATGAAGGCCGCGTCATGCTGGTCTCCACCCACAATCTCGGCTCCGTGCCGGAGTTCTGCGACCGGACCATCCTGATCAAGGGCACGGTGCTCGCCTACGGCCCGACCGTCGAGACTTTTACGCAGGAAAATCTGGAAAAGGCATTTGGCGGCGTGCTGCGACATTTCGTGTTGAGCGAAGCGCAGAACGGCAGGCCAACGTCGATCGGCGTCATAACTGATGATGAGCGCCCCCTGATTCTGCAGGGTGGCAGAGCGACTGCCCGGAGGCCCGATAGTGGCAACGGGGGCCGGGAATGATAGACGACCTCCTGCAGCCCTTCACCTATGAATACATGCTCAATGCCATGTGGGTGTCCGCCCTTGTCGGCGGCGTCTGCGCTTTCCTCTCCTGTTATCTGATGCTGAAAGGCTGGTCGCTGATCGGCGACGCGCTCTCGCACGCGATCGTTCCCGGCGTTGCCGGCGCCTATATGCTCGGACTTCCCTTTTCGATCGGAGCCTTCTTTTCCGGAGGGCTCGCTGCCGCAGCGATGCTTTTCCTCAACCAGCGCACCAAGCTGAAGGAAGATGCCATCATCGGCCTGATCTTCTCCTCCTTCTTCGGGCTGGGCCTGTTCATGGTTTCGCTCAAGCCTATGGCGGTCAACATCCAGACGATCGTACTCGGCAACATTCTCGCCATCACGCCCGAGGATACGCTGCAACTCGCCATCATCGGCTTCGTGTCGCTCGCCGTCCTGCTCGTCAAATGGAAGGACCTGATGGTCACTTTCTTCGATGAGAGCCATGCCCGATCGATCGGTCTCAATCCGACCGTTCTCAAGGTCATTTTCTTCACGCTGCTGTCGGCCTCAACCGTCGCGGCGCTGCAGACCGTCGGTGCATTCCTCGTCATCTGCATGGTGGTAACGCCCGGGGCAACTGCCTATCTGCTGACCGACCGCTTCCCGCGGCTGCTTGTGATCGCGGTCATCATCGGATCGATGACCAGTTTCGTCGGCGCTTATGCAAGTTACTTCCTCGATGGCGCAACCGGCGGCATCATCGTCGTGCTGCAGACGGCAATCTTCCTGATCGCGTTCTTCTTCGCACCCAAACACGGCATGCTGGCGGCACGTAGACGCGCTGCGCAGGCGCTGGAGGCAGCGCCATGAACATGGTCGAGACGCTTCTTTTGCCTTTCCAGTTCGGCTTCATGGTCAATGCGCTAGTGATCTCGGTGCTGGTCGCAATTCCGATGGCGCTGTTGTCCTGCTTCCTGGTTCTGAAAGGCTGGTCTCTGATGGGAGACGCCATCAGCCACGCCGTCTTCCCCGGCGTGGTCATCGCCTATATCGTCGGCATACCCTTCGCGGTCGGCGCCTTCGCGGCCGGCATGTTTTGCGCTGTCGCCACCGGTTTCCTGAAAGATAACAGCCGTATCAAACAGGATACGGTGATGGGCATCGTTTTCTCCGGCATGTTCGGGCTCGGCCTGGTTCTTTATGTCAGGATCCAGTCCGACGTGCATCTCGACCACATCCTGTTCGGCGACATGCTCGGTGTCTCCTGGCGCGACATCGGGCAATCGGCCGTCATCGCTGCGATCACGGCCGCCATTCTTGGTGTGAAATGGAAGGACTTCCTGCTGCACGCCTTCGACCCCGCCCAGGCGAGAGCGGTGGGCCTCAGGATCAACCTACTGCATTACGGCCTTCTCGCCCTCATCTCGCTGACGATCGTCGGTGCTTTGCAGGCGGTAGGCATCATCCTTTCGATCGCCATGCTGATTGCGCCGGGAGCCATCGCCTTCCTGCTCACCCGCAAGTTCAGCACGATGCTGCTCCTCTCCGTCGCCATCGCCGTGATCGGTTCCTTTGTCGGCGTCTACCTGTCCTTCTTCATCGACAGCGCGCCGGCGCCGACCATCGTGCTTGTGCTGGCGATCGGCTTCGTGCTCGCCTTCATCCATGCCACGCGCGGGACGGCCCGGGTTGAAGAATCGCCGGTAGACTGATGGACATTGGCGAATGTCGCTGCACGGAAGGCAGTTGTTGACCAACGCAGAATGCAGAGAGGCGCGCAACGGGCGCTTTTGAATTGCTGCCTAATTCCTAAAATCGATTCCGGTTTGGGCAATTAGGCAGCAGATAATCAAACCTTCAACTCCCGCTCGACCAACGCCACCCAATAGGCCGCCCCATATCCAAGCGCTTCATCGTTGAAGTCATAGGCCGTGTTGTGATGCAGCGCCCCATCCACCGCCGGACCGTTGCCGAGCCAGACGTAGCAACCCGGCGCATTCTGGGCGAAGAAGGCAAAATCGTCGCCTGCCATCGACGGCGGAAAGCTTGTCTGCACCTTCCCGCCGAAGACCGAGCCGGCCACTGCCAACGCCCGTGCGGTCGCATCCGCGTCGTTGATGACAGGCGGAATCCGCCGTTCGAATGCATAGTCCACAGCGATACTGTACATGGCCGCCGTGCCATGCGCCAATCGTCCGATCTCGGTCTCCAACTGGTCGCGCACATCGGGCGAATAGGCCCGCGCCGTGCCACCGATCTCGACGATGTCAGGAATGACGTTCAGAGCCTTCGGGTCGCCCGCCTGCAGGAAACAGGCGCTGACGACGGCCGGCTGCAGCGGATCGACCACCCGTCCGACGATCGTCTGCAGCGATGACAGGAAGGTGCCGGCGGCTGTGATCGGATCGCGGCCGAGATGCGGCTTGGCGCCATGCGTGCCGGCCCCGCGGAAGGTCATGCGCCAGCTGTCGGAGGAGGCAAGCTGCGGTCCCTCGACCACGGCGATCTCATCCACCGCAAGCCCAGGCATGTTATGCAGCCCGTAGACGGCATCGCAGGGAAAAAGCGTGAACAGCCCCTCCTCGACCATGCGCCTTGCTCCGCCTCGCCCTTCTTCGGCCGGCTGGAAGATGAAATGCACCGTGCCGGAAAAATCCCGCGTTGCCGCAAGATGTCGCGCGGCGCCAAGCAGCATCGCCGTATGGCCGTCATGGCCGCAGGCATGCATCTTTCCGGGCACGGTCGATTTATAGGATCGCTCCGCCGTTTCAGGCATGGCGAGCGCATCCATGTCGGCGCGCAGCCCGATCCTGCGCGTGCCGTTGCCGATCTGCAGCGTACCGACCACGCCGCTGCCGCCAAGCCCGCGATGCACCGCAATACCAGCCTCTTCGAGAAGCGTCGCGACGATACCGGCGGTGCGCTCCTCCTCGAAACCGAGTTCGGGATAGGCGTGCAGGTCGCGGCGCAGGGCAGTGAGAAACGGCAGATCGTCGCTGATCCGGGCGGGAATGCTCATTGGGCAATGCTCCTGGGGCCTGGATATCCTGTCAAGCGAAACGGGCGCCCAACTGGCGCCCGCGTCAGATTATCTGTTGTTCATCAACCAGACCGTAAGTTCAACCCCCGGAACAGGATGATTTTTGGCTAGGACTAAAATCTGAATCCTGTTCTCAATTAAGGAGTTAGAGCATGATGTCGTCCGAAAACCGCGCACACTTTTCGGCATCATGCTCTAGGTTTCTTCGACGAACACCTCCTCGCGCTTCTTCTTGACGCTCGGCAGGAAGACGACGATCAGCACGGCGACAGCAATGGCGAGAAGAGTGGCGCTGATCGGCCGCGTGACGAAGGTCGTCGGATCGCCGCGCGACAGGATCATGGCGCGCCGGAGGTTTTCCTCGAGCAGCGGCCCGAGCACGAAACCGAGCAGAAGCGGCGCCGGCTCGCAACGAAGCTTTGCCAGCACATAGCCGATGAGCCCGAAGAAGGCGACGGCGTAGAGATCGTAGACGTTGGCGTTGACGCTGTAGACCCCGATCGAGCAGAAGGCCATGATGATCGGGAAGAGTACGTAGTAAGGCACGGTCAGGAGTTTCACCCAGAGCCCGATCAGCGGCAGGTTGAGGATGACCAGCATCAGGTTGCCGATCCACATGGAGGCGATGATGCCCCAGAACAGCGCCGGCTGCTCGGTGGCGACGTTCGGACCGGGCACGATACCCTGGATGATCATCGCCCCGACCATCAGCGCCATGACGGGGTTGGCGGGAATGCCGAGCGTCAAGAGCGGAATGAACGAGGTCTGCGCACCGGCATTGTTGGCCGATTCCGGTCCTGCGACGCCGGCAACCGCGCCCTTTCCGAACTCCTCCGGCGTCTTCGACATCCGCTTTTCCACCGTATAGGAGGCGAAGGAGGCAAGGATGGCGCCACCGCCCGGCAGGATGCCAAGCGCCGAACCGATCGCCGTACCGCGAATGACCGGTGCGATCATCTCCTTGAATTCCTGGCGGGACGGCAAAAGGCCGGTGACCTTGGCCATCAGCACCGTGCGTGTCGACTCGCCTTCGAGGTTGCGCAGGATTTCCGCCACTCCGAACACGCCGACGGCAAGCGCCACGAAGTTCAGCCCGTCAGCATATTCGCGGATGCCGAGCGTGAAGCGCGGCGTGCCGGTATAGATGTCGGTGCCGACGAGACCGAGCAGCAGCCCCAGCGCCACCATCGCCAGCGCCTTCACGACAGAACCGTGCGCGAGAGCGATCGAGGAAACGAGACCGACGATCATCAGCGAGAAATATTCCGCCGAACCAAATTGCAGCGCGATTGCGGTCAGCGGCGGTGCGAAGATCGCCACGAGAAAGGTTGACACAGTGCCGGCAAAGAACGAACCCAATGCTGCGATGGCAAGCGCTGCGCCTGCCCTGCCCTTGCGGGCCATCTGGTAGCCGTCGATCGCGGTGACGGCAGAGGAGGATTCGCCCGGCATGTTGATCAGGATCGCCGTCGTCGAGCCGCCATACTGGGCGCCATAATAGATGCCGGCGAGCATGATCAGCGAGGAGACCGGTTCAAGCTGGAAGGTGATCGGCAAAAGCATGGCGATCGTCGCCGTGGCGCCGATCCCGGGCAGCACGCCGATCAGCGTGCCGAGCAGCACGCCGATCAGGCAGAAGAACAGGTTTTCCGGAGTGCCGGCTGTTGCAAAGC
This sequence comes from Rhizobium sp. WSM1328, assembly GCF_057653715.1. NCBI lineage: Bacteria > Pseudomonadati > Pseudomonadota > Alphaproteobacteria > Hyphomicrobiales > Rhizobiaceae > Rhizobium > Rhizobium sp. WSM1328. Next base: position 3,477,823 of record NZ_CM172788.1, read on the forward strand.
CGAGCGCGAGATTGCTGAAAAGATCCATCATCGTCTCCTAGAACCGGACCCAGGGGCCGAAGCGCTCGAAAGGCAGGCCGAGCCCGTAGCTGAAGACCCCAACCGAAAAGATCGTCAGCAGCAGCGACAGCACGATCGCGAGGAACACGTTCATCTTTTGCGATGCGAAGCAGGCGATGAAGGCGGTGAGGAACAGTGACGGTGCAAATCCGAGACCGCGCACCGTCAGCCCGAAGAATACCGGTGCCGGCAGGATGAAGAGCATGCCGCGCCAGGCAAACGGGTCGATCGGCTCGCCCTCGACCCGCAGCGCCTGAATGAAGATGATCGCGCCGAGAAGCACGAGCACGCCGGCAAGCACCAGCGGAAAATAACCGGGGCCCATGCGCACTGCCGTGCCGAGGTCGAGCCCCAGCGACTGGATGGCGAAGAAAGCACCGGTCGCGACGAAAAGCGCGCCGCAGATCGCATTGGTCGTATCGAAACTGATGGACTTCATGGTGTCTCCTGGGGTTGGAGATTGTTCGTGTAACGCCGTCACAAAGGAGCTAGCCCCTCATCCGCCTGCCGGCACCTTCTCCCCATAAACGGGCAGAAGGGAAAATGCTGCAAGCCCTTCGCCCCTTGCCGCCGTTGGGTGACGCAAGTCCCCTCTCCCGTTCACGGGGAGAGGGTTGGGGTGAGGGGCTCTTTCGGCATATCCTGGACGAGGACAAGCCTCAGTCAGCATATTCGCCGGCGGCCTCGATCACCGTTTTCCAGCGGGTGATCTCGCTTTCGAGCTTGGCCTTCAGCGCCGCCGGCGTCGCATCGGCGTCAGAGGATGGCGCCGTACCGAGCTCGGCGAAGCGGGCGCCGACATTCGGATCCTTCAGCGCCACCTGCAGCGACTTCGACAGACGTTCGTTGATCTCAGGCGGCGTGCCCTTCGGCGTATAGATGCCGTGCCAGATTCCGACTTCAAAACCCGGCAGCCCGGCTTCGACGGCCGTCGGAATGTCCTTCATAACGTCGAGCCGTTTGGGCGAGGTCACGGCATAGGCCTTGATCGTGCCGCCCTGGATCTGCTTCGTCGTGTTGGTCGTCTGGTCGCACATGACGTCGACCTGACCGCCGAGCAGATCGGTCATGGCAGGGCCGGTGCCCTTATAGGGAACGGTCGTCAGCGGCGTCTGGATGGCGCTCATGAACATCATGCCGCAGAGGTGCGAAGCCGCACCGATGCCGGCATTGGCGACCGTCACCTTGTCCTTGTTGGCCTTGATGTAGTCGATCAGCCCCTTGAGGTCGGTCGGCTCCATGTCCTTGCGGGCAACGATCGTCATCGGCACCTCGGTGACGAGGCCGACATAATCGAAGGCGCCGAGCGTGTCGTAGGCGAGCTTGCGGTAGAGCGTGGCGCTGGTCGCCATGCCGATATGGTGCAGCAGGATGGTGTAGCCGTCGGGATCGGCACTCGCCACGCGGCCGGCGCCGAGCGTGCCGCCGGCGCCGCCGACATTTTCGACGACGATCTGCTGGCCGAGATCCTTTGACATGGATTCGGCGACCAGGCGCGCAACGGTATCCGTCGGGCCGCCGGCCGCAAACGGCACGACCATGGTGATGGTGCGTTCGGGATAGGTCTGCGCCGAAGCGACGCTGGCGAGAAGTGAGACCGCAGCAGCCGCGGTCAGGCCGAGCATGGCCTTTAGAATTTTCATCGTTTCCTCCCTGATGAAATAAGCAAGCCCGCCGACACATCCTCCGCGCCGGTTCGGATCACCTATTTGCCGCCGGGAAAAATCGACCCGCAATCATTGCAGCCGCTTTCGAAAGACGATTTTGCCAGAGTGCGATGCAGCATGGGTCGATTCGGAAACAAACGGCTCTGGCGGTGGGTGGAAATCCACCCATCGCACCGCGAGATTGCAGCGCCGCCCCAGCTCCGAGCTAGCCTTCGGTGGTCAGCATCCGCTTGTCGAGACCGTATTTCTGCATCTTTTCGTAGAGTGTCTTCCGGGAAATGCCGAGCGACTCATAGACCGGTCTGAGGCTGCCGCCATGCGCCACCAGCGCGCTGGCAATGACCCCTCGTTCGAATTCGGCGACACGCTCAGCAAGCCCGGTCGCTTCCTCGGCTTGGCGCCCGCCATTGTCGAGCCCGAGGACCAGACGATCGGCGGCATTCCTCAATTCACGCACATTGCCGGGCCAGTCGCGCTGAGCGATGTCGGAAGTCACGTCCGGCGGAACGACCATCTCGTCGCGGCCGTAGCGAGCAGCCGCTTCCCGCACCAGCTGCAGGAAAAGCAGCGGAACATCCGCCCGCCGCTGCGACAGAGACGGCACGTGCAGCGTCGCGACGTTCAGCCGATAGAAGAGGTCGGCGCGGAAACGCCCGGCCGCCACCTCCGCTTCCAGATCGACCTTGCTTGTCGCGATGAAGCGCACGTCGAGCGCCACGACCTCGTTCGATCCGAGCCTGGAGATCACCCGCTCCTGCAGCACCCGCAGGAACTTCGCCTGCAGGTCGAAGGGCATGGAGCCGATCTCGTCGAGCAGGATCGTGCCGCCGCGCCCGTGTTCGAACTTTCCATAACGCGGCCTTACCGCACCCGGAAATGCCCCCACCTCATGGCCGAAGAGCTCGCTCTCGATCAGGTTCGCCGGCAGTGCGGCACAATTGATCGCGATGAACGGCCGGCTCGCCCGGGCGCTGATGTCGTGGAGCGCCCGCGCCACCACCTCCTTGCCGGCCCCGGTCTCGCCGACGATCAGCGTATCGGCATCGCTCGCCCCGATCGCCCGGATGCGGTAGCGCAGATCCACCATCACCTGCGTGCGCCCCGGCAGCCGCGCCTCGATATCGTCGCGCTTGCCGGCGACCGCCTTCAGCAGCCGGTTTTCGAGCACCAGGCCGCGCCGCTCCATCGCCCGGCGGATGACGCCGGCAAGCATCTCCGGCGTGAACGGCTTCTCGATGAAATCATAGGCGCCTTCGCGCATCGCCTTCACCGCAAGCTGAACGTCGCCGTGGCCGGTGACGAGAATGACCGGTACCTCCGGGTCGAGCTCGCGGATCTTCTGCATCAGCGTCATGCCGTCGATGCCGGGCATGCGAATATCGCTGACAACGACGCCGGGAAAGCTGTAGCCGATCAGCTCCAGCACGTGGTCGCCGTTCGAATAGGTCTCGACGCTGAAGCCGGAGAGCTCCAGCGCCTGCGCCGTCGAGCGGCGCAGTTCCTCCTCGTCGTCGACCAGCAGGATCTTTGCATCGTTCATTCCGCTGCCTCCGGCATCAGCCCTGCCGCCGATTGCAGCTCGATGCGGAACACCGCGCCTCCTTCGGGATGATTGGCAGCAGTCAGGCTGCCGCCGAAATCCTTGATGATGTTGTAGGAAATCGAAAGCCCGAGGCCGAGCCCCTTGCCGACGCCCTTCGTCGTGAAGAACGGATCGAAGATACGCTCGGCGATCGCCGCCGGCACGCCCGGTCCATGATCCCGCACCGTCAGCACCACCTTTCCGGCCTCCTCGAAGGCCGAAACCTCGATGCGCCGATCATCCAGCCCTTCCACCGCATCGGCCGCATTCGAGATCACGTTCACCAGCACCTGCTGCAGACGCACCGAACCGGCGCGCACCACCGGCGGACGCGGGCCGAGAGCGAGCAGCAGTTCGGCATCCGCCGCCTTCAACCGCCAGGCGACGATCTCCAGCGTATCGCGCATCGCCTCGTCGAGGGAAACGAGGCCGAGCTTCTCGTTCGGCTTGCGGGCGAAGTTGCGCAGGTGCCGGCTGATCGCAGCCATACGGTCGATCAGCCCGCCGATACGCCGGATATTGTCCCGCGCCTCCTCCGTCCGACCGCGGTCGATGAGAACGGAGGCGCTGTCCGTGTAGGTCTTGGCGGCGGCGAGCGGCTGGTTGAATTCGTGCGAAAGCGCAGCCGACATCTGCCCCAGCCCGGCAAGCTTGCCCGCCTGGATCAGATCGGCCTGCGTCTGTCGGAGTTGTTGCTCGGTCAGCCGCCGCTCGGCAATCTCCTCTTCGATGCGGCTGTTGACGCGGGCAAGATCGGCCGTGCGCTCCTCGACGCGCCGCTCCAGCTCGTTGCGGGCCTCGGCCTGCATCTGCATGCGCTCGGCAAGCCGCGCCCGCCGCTGGCGAAGGACGGCCACCGTAAGCCCGGCAATGCAAAGAATGAGAAACACGGCAGCAAGCGCCGTGCGTGCCTGGGCGCGGATGGAACTCGTCTCCATCAGCACGTTCACCGTCCAGTCCTCGGCCGGCATGTAATGCGAGAGCACCAGATATTCGCTCGAACCGCGCTCGCTGGCCAGCGTCATCAGCTCATGCTGCTCGAAGTGGTGACGCGTCACCGGCAGCGCCGCCAGCCTGGCATTGGCATAGCGTCGCGACGCCTCGGTGCGGGCGACGCGGTCGGCCGTCAGCGGCAGGATCGCGCCATAGAGCCATTCCGGGCTGCCGGACATGAAGATGATGCCCTCCGGATCGGAGACGAAAATCCTGTATTCGCCGCCGCCCCAGGAGGACTCGATCATATCGATATCGACCTTGAAGACGATGACGCCACGAATATCCGCGCCGGTCCGGATCGGTGCGGCAAAATAGTAGCCGCGCTTCAGCGAGGTGGTGCCGAGCGCGTAAAACCGTGCCTGCCGGCCTTCGATTGCATCCTGGAAATAGGGCCTGTAGCTGAAATTTTGTCCGACGAAGCTTGCAGGCCCATCGTAATTGCTGGCCGCGATCGTCTCTCCGTCTGGCTTGACCACATAGATATCGGAGGATTTCAGCAGTCCGTTGATCTCCTTGAGATAGAGATTGGCCGCATCGCGCAGCGCCACATCCTCAGGCGCGCTCACCAGTTCCTTGATGTCGTCGTGATCGGCGATCAGCGCCGGCAGCGCCTCGTAGCGGTTGAGATGGCCGCTGAGTGCCGAAACGGCAAGGCGCAACGCCGTTCCTGCCTGCGCCGAGGCTTCCTCCATATAGGCGCGCGTCGCAATCGCGCTCCCATAGGTGAAGAAGGAGAAGATGATCAGCGGCACCACCAGCAACGCCGCTATCGCACGATATTTCGAAGACAGAACCGGCTCCTCCCCTTTCTGCCTCCACTCCCCAGCGAGGCATACCCGACGGACCGAGTTTAGAGGGGTGGGTAGGGATTTCCAAGGGGCCGTCGAAACTTGACACCCGGCAGGGGTGGATGTCCTATTGCTGCACCGCAAGGAGGCCCCCGCCCATGAGCGACGACCAGACGCCCGCCGATAACAAACTCACCACATCCAAGCGCCGCTGGGCGGCAGAGGGCAAGTTCCTGACCGGCCGTATCAGCCGTCCCGAAGCCGAGCGCCTGCCGCCCGGCCAGCACCTCGTCAAGAACTGGCCGGTGCTCGATCTCGGCCAGCAGCCTGTCATCTCGACCGAGACCTGGCGGCTCGAGGTGCGCGGCCTCGTCGAAACGACGCGCACCCTCACCTGGGCCGACTTCCAGGCGATCGAACAGAGCACGGGGGTGAGCGATATCCACTGCGTCACCACCTGGTCGCGCTACGACAACAAATGGAAGGGCGTTTCGACGCGCAATCTGCTCGACCTCGCCATGCCGAAGCCTGAAGCCGCTTACGTCATGCTGACGAGTTATGACGGCTATACCACCAACCTGCCGCTCTCCGATTTCGCTGCCGAGGATGCGATCCTCGCCACCGCCTGGGAAGGCCTGCCGCTGACACCGGAGCACGGCGGCCCGATGCGCCTCGTCGTGCCGCATCTCTATTTCTGGAAAAGCGCCAAATGGCTGCGCCGCATCGAGCTGATGCCTGCCGACCAGGCCGGCTTCTGGGAAAAGAACGGCTACCACATCTACGGCGATCCGTGGCGCGAGCAGCGCTATTCCGACGACTGAGCTTTCGGTCGCGAGAAGCGACGAAGCGCAAACACGCCAAGTCCGAACAACGCGGCAAGCCCCGTCAGCGACGCCATGCTGGCGGCATGGAATGGGATCTCGCTCCAGCGCGGCTTGACGATATCGGCGGTGTTGAAGGCTTCGTCGCTGAACCGGCAGCTGATCAGCGCAAGCCCGCGCCGCACCATGTCGGCGTCGACCGCGGAAATGATTTCACCCGCCGCGGCAGCCTCCCGCGGCATCTCGCGCATCGAAAGCAAGACCGCCTTGGTCGCGGCGAGATAGGCATGAGCGCATTCGTTGAACGGGCTTTCCTCATCCGTCACGCTGCCCGGCATCCGGCCCCACAGACAGTAGGAATACTGGATCTCTGCATAGTTCAGCACGCGGCGGAACGGCTCGTTCGTATCGACAGCACGGGATGCAAGATCGACAATCCCACTGCGATAGTCAGACATGACAGCCATCTCGCCGTGGGAAATTTGCGGGATATCCAGACCCGCATGGCTGCCGCCGTCGCTGCGGCTATGGGCAAAAGCGCTTCCAGCGACCACACAAAAAAACGCGACGGCAGAGAACGCCGTCAACAGCAGTGGTCTGGCTCTGTCGTTTTTCATACTCGCCCGAAAAGTTCAGGGCGCCGGCAAAGCGGCGTCCTTCGATGCGTTCAGTGCAATGCCGTGGCCGGCCGGCCGCGTTCCCCGCCCCCGACCGCAAGCCGCTTTTCCGCCAGCGCTCCGAAGCCGAGGCCGAGCGTTGCCCAGAGGATCACATGCATTCCGAGCGAAGTGGTGCGGAAACGCCAGAGCACCATCGCCGAGAAGTTCTCCGGCACCTCGTTGATCGGCGGCAGCAGATAGAGCACCACGCCGATGAAGACGAGATAGGCGATGCCGGCGATGATCGCGCCGTTCCAGAGACCGAAACGCTCGGACAGGCGGCGCGACAGCGCCACTGCGGCAATCAGCGCCGCAAGCGAGACGACGATCATCAGGAAGAACAGCTCGGTCCTGGCGCCGATCGTATCGGGATTGCCGACTGCCGGCGGGTTGGCCGGATACTTGATCCCGGGAACGAGGACGACCGCCACGAAGGCGGCAATGGCGATGACGGCCGAGGTGCCGCGCGGCGAAAGGCTGCTGAAGCGGCCGTGCACGAAAGCGAAAGCGAGCGCGAAGAGCCCGCCGACGGCGGCGCTGTAGGCCATGACGCCGGTGAAAAGGCCGAGACCGGCCTGTGTGGCGCGGCTGACGATTTCGGGTTCGGCAGCTTCGCCGGCCGCCTGGGCGCTCGCCTCCTCGAAGGCGATCGCCGCATCGACCAGCGGCTCGCCGAACGTATGGGCGAAAGCGAAAACCAGGATGCCAGCAATCAGGCCCGCGAGCATGCCGCGAAGCAAGAGGTTTCCAACCATGTCCGGAACTCCCTTAAGGCACGTCGCGCAAAAGTGTGCCGCGGTTTTGCGATAAAGACATGCGTAAAACAAAAACCTATAGCGCGATGAGCGAATCTGAAAGATCGCGACGCGCTTTAGTGGCAGGGAAAGCCGAGGAGATGGCGGCCGTCATGCACGAATTCGTGCACATACATGCCGTTGAACAGCGCCATTGCGCCTTCCTCGGTGCCGACGAAATAGAGGACGATGAGCATCAGCAGGCCGCCGAAGATCGCCCAGGGCAGGATCTCGCCTACAGGGATCGGCGCCGGTACCGCAACGGGCGCGAAAGTGGTGTCAGACATGTATTCCTCCGGGAATGACGCGTTCAGTCGAAAGAGTGCTTGTGCAGTAGGGTCTGACTTCCAGCGCGAAGAGCTTTCGACACGCTGGTCACAGTGGCGCGACCGCGCCGGACTTACACCGGCTTCCAAACCCGCAACTGCACGGTTATATCTGCACGCCGAAGAGACTGTCAACGAAACTTCACAAGCCGGCGAAGGACGCTGTCGCCGCATTCCGGGAGACAAGAACGACCGTGAACACGCGCCTCACCTGGATCTGCCACGGCGCGACGGCAGCAAGCCGCAAGGCCCTGTTCCCGCTCGACGAACCGCTCGAGGATAAGGCAGTGGAGGAGGCCGGCAGGATGATCCCCCCGCCCCGCGCCGATCGAATTGCCATGAGCCCGGCTTTGCGTGCCCGCCAGACCGCGGAAGCGCTCCGCCTCGAAGCCCGCATAGACCTCGCACTTCGCGACTGCGACCATGGCCGCTGGGCCGGCAGGTCGATCACGACGATCGGGACCGAAGAGCCGGAAAACCTCATGGGCTGGATGAGCGATCCGGAAGGGGCCCCGCATGGCGGCGAGAGCCTTGTTGATCTGCGCACGCGCATCGCCGGCTGGATGGATGAGCAATCGAGCCTCGGCGGCCATGTGATCGCCGTTAGCCACGCGGCCGTCATCCGGGCAGCGATCGTGCATGTACTGCAGGCGCCGCTCTCCTCCTTCTGGCTGAGCGACGTCGAGCCGCTTTCCGTCATCCGCATGACCAGCAACGGACAGCGCTGGTCTCTGCGCTTCCAGCATTAGAGACTGCTGATCTTATCCAGCTTTGCACAAGCAAATCGCGTCATCTATGTTGAACCCGGCTTTGCGGGGACTACTTCCTTGTCCCAAGGAGATGGAAGAATGACATATGATTGGAGTGGCGAGCGCACGCGACGCCTGCGTTTTATGCGTGTCGCCACAGTCACGGTTCTGGTCGGTCTCATCTTCAGCGTTCCGCTGCTGATCGTCACCGCCTGAAGCACGAGAAAGGGCGAGCGATGCATTAGCACGCTCGCCTTCGTTCTTTTCCCGCATCAGCCGGTCTCCCGAACCACGAAGGCGATCGCGCTGATAACGACGCCCTGGTTCCCCACAGGCCCCGTCGGGTCTCTCTGCGGCACAGCAACAGGCTGCCGCCTCTGATAATTCGCCTTCTGGTTTCAACAAACATTTCAGACTTTCGTGATATTTCCGCGAAGGTGGAGATGGAGAAGGCATAATGCCGGTGTTTTTCCAAAGCAGGGCCGGACGGCAATGCGTGTCGATCGTGGTGTCTGGAGTGACCCTCTGGCTTCTCGGCACGCTGCTACAGCTCGACGACAGCCTGGTCGCCTTCATGACCGGCTTCGGCGAGTACGGCGCCGACAAGCTCGTTCTGGCGCTCGGCATCGCCGGCGCCATGAGCTTCGTCTATTCGGTGCTGCGCATCGCCGACCTGCGTAAGGAAATGGAACTGCGCGCGGCCGCCCAGGCAAAAGCCGATTGGACCGCAACCCACGACCATCTCACCAAGCTGCCGAACCGCTACGCCTTCGAGCGCAAGATCCTCTCCCGGCCGATCAAGGACGACGAGGCCGAGATCGAGGAGTGGGACCGCAACGTCACCATCTTCTCCGTTGACCTCGACGGCTTCAAGAAGGTCAATGACCTCGTCGGCCACAAGGGCGGCGACATCCTGTTGATCGAGGTTGCCAGACGCATCTGCGCGCTCGGCAATGCCGATTGCGTCTATCGCTTCGGCGGCGACGAATTCATCATCGTCGCCTTCGCCCTGACGGCGCAGCGCGAGGAGCGTTTTGCCAAGCTGCTGATCCAGGCCGTCACCCGGCCGATCCATATCGATGGCTTTGCCGTCGAAGTCGGCGCCAGCGTCGGCTATGACCGCTGGGCCGAGGGAGCCGAGCCGCTGGAAGATGCCGCCCACCGTGCCGACCTCGCCATGTACGAGGCGAAATCACGCGGACCCAACCACTATTTCGTCTTCGAACCTTCGATGCAGGACAAGGTAACGGAACGCGCCGCGCTGGAAACCAGGCTGCGCGCCGCGATCTCCAACAAGGCGATCAAGCCCTTCTATCAGCCGCTGATCGACCTCAAGACCGGCCAGCTCTGCGGCTTCGAGGCCTTAGCGCGCTGGATCGGCGACGACGGCGTCAACATCCCGCCGCCGGTCTTCATCGATATCGCCGAGGAAACCGGCATGATCACGGCATTATTCGAGGATCTCCTCACCCAGGCCTGCAGCGACGCACTCGCCTGGCCGGATCATGTGACGTTGTCCTTCAACGTCTCGCCGGTGCAGATGGAAGACAGATTGCTGACATCGCGTATTCTCAAGGTCCTTTCGGCAAGCCGGCTGCCGCCGCAGCGCCTGGAAGTGGAGATCACCGAAAACGCGCTGATCCAGGATCCCGCCATCGCCGCCCTCATTCTCGACGAGCTGCACGCCGCCGGCATCCAGATCGCACTCGACGATTTCGGCACGGGCTATTCGAGCCTCGCCCAGCTTTCCCGCTATCGTTTCGACAAGATCAAGATCGACAAAAGCTTCATCGCCACCTATCGCGACGACGAGCGGCAGGAAAAGATCGTCCGCGCCATGCTCGGCCTCGGCAGGAGCCTCAACATCAAGACGACGGCGGAAGGTATCGAGGAGCACGGCCAGCTCGCCTTCCTGCTGCAGCTTGGCTGCGACATCGGCCAGGGCTATCTTTTCGGCAAGGCGATGCCCGCCGCCGAGGCGGGCATCTTCATCAGCGATCGCAATACCAAATTGGCCTCGACGGGCTGACGGAACGCTCTACCTTTTGTTTTGACGCAATTCCCGGCAAAACCGCTTCGCGCTTTGCCGGGAATTTGCTTTAAAAAACCTGGCGCATGATCACGAACAGCACGAAGGCGATCGCGATCGAGGCCGGCAGCGTCAGCACCCAGGCCATCAGCATGTTACGCACGGTCGACCATTGCAGGCCGGAACCGTTGGCCGCCATAGTGCCGGCAACGCCTGATGACAGCACATGGGTGGTCGAGACCGGCAGGCCGAGATGGTCGGCCGAGGCGATAGTGACCATCGCCACGACTTCGGCTGCCGCGCCCTGACCATAGGTCAGATGCGTCTTGCCGATCTTTTCGCCGACGGTGACGACGATGCGCTTCCAGCCCACCATCGTACCGAGGCCGAGCGCGATCGCGACCGCCACTTTCACCCAGAGCGGGATGAACTTCGTCGCGTTGTCGACCGCCTTGTGGTAGCTCGTCACCGCGCTGAGGTCGCCGGCATCCATCGGCAGCAGCTTCTGCTTGTCGATCAACTTCAGCGCCTCGCCGATCAGATAGATGTCGTTGCGGACGTTGCCGACGAGATTGGTCGGCACCGCTTCGAGCGTCGGGAAGCCGGCGACTTCAGCACTTGTCTGGTGGATATATTGCTGCAGGGCCGGCGTCGTCGCATCCGTCCAGGTCTTGTTCTTGACGGCGTTGCCGACTTCGGCCTTGTAGTCCGCAACCGTAACGCCCGGCTTCACATATTTGCCGAGTGCGGTTTCCACATGGGCTGATGCTGACTTGTAGGCTTCGAGATAGTTGACATCCGGCGTGCGGTTCAGCGCGAAAGCCGTCGGCACCAGGCCGATCAGGATCAGCATGATGAGGCCCATGCCCTTCTGCCCGTCGTTGGAGCCGTGGGCGAAGCTGACGCCGGTGCAGGTGAAGATCAGGATCGCACGGATCCAGGGCGGCGGCGGCTGGTTGCCCTTCGGCTCTGCGTAGAGCGCCTTGTTGCGCACCAGAAGCTTCATGACCAGCAGGAGGACAGCGGAAAGACCGAAGCCGATGAGCGGCGAGATCAAAAGCGACAGGCCGATATTGGTCGCTTGCGACCAGTCGACACCGCTGGTCGCTGTGCCTGCCGGCGCCAGGAACTGGTTGGCAAGGCCGACGCCGATGATCGAGCCGACCAGCGTATGCGAACTCGACGACGGCAGGCCGAGATACCAGGTGCCGAGATTCCAGACGATCGCGGCAATCAGCAGCGCGAAGACCATGGCAAGGCCGGAGCCGGAACCGACCTGCAGGATCAATTCCACCGGCAGCAGCGCCAGGATACCAAAGGCGACGGCGCCGCTCGAGGTCAGCACGCCGAGGAAGTTGAAGAAGCCGGACCAGATAACGGCGAATTCCGCCGGCATGGAACGGGTGTAGATCACCGTGGCGACGGCATTGGCCGTATCATGGAAACCGTTGACGAACTCGAAGCCGAGCGCGATGAGCAGTGCAAGGCCTAGGAGAATCCAGGGAACGGCGACTGCGGTTGTCAGGTCGCGGCCGAGTGCATAAGCGACATATCCAAGGCCGCAGACCAGAACGAGCGCGAACAGCGGCAAGAACCACTTGTTGGCCGAATTCGAACTGTGGAGCGGGTGGGAAGCGTCGCTATGAACCTGGCTGGGGGCAATATCGGCCATGGCATAGTTCCTTATTCCGTTTTGCAATTTGCCTTTTGTTAATAAATCCGCCGCGTGAAGCTCTCATGACGCCCCGACTGAACCGCCCGTAAGCCACTGATGCTGGGCGATATTGACGGTGATGCGCCTGGTACCGTCGCCTCCATAATAGATGCCGCGTTGCGATCCCAAGCGGCTGACGATGGTTGTCTACGCAATGACAAAAGCGCGCCCCGAGCGAATAAATCCTTCCCGCCTGGACATCCGACGCTAAGTTCGGTCATCTCACACCCGCGCGGAGTCTTGGAAGACATGTCATCGACCGACCTGCTGCTGACCTTCAACACCGGCTCCTCGACCGTTAAGATCGGCATCTTCGCGATAGACGGCCCCAAGGCGCGGCGCATCGGCAAGGGCGTGATCGATTTCCGCGCCGAACCGCTGTCGCTCGGCCTGACGAAAGCATCGCAGATAGTCGAGATGCCGTTGAAGGCCGCGGTGACCGAAGATCTGCACGGCGTCATCGATGAGACCTTCGCGCTTCTCGCCGATCATTTCGACATGACCGCCGCGCGCGCCGCCGGCCACCGCGTCGTCCATGGCGGCGACCGGTTTACCAAAGCGATCGCGCTCGACGCCGCCGCAATCGATGCCATCGATGCGCTGACCCCGCTTGCGCCCTTGCACCAGCCGCGGGCGCTGCGTTTCATCCGCGCCCTCAAGCATCTGAAACCGCATCTTGCCCATATCGCCTCCTTCGATACCGCCTTCCATGCCACGCAGGACGATCTCGTTCGCCGCTTCGCCATTCCCCGCGCGCTGCATGACGAGGGCATCAAGCGCTACGGCTTCCACGGCCTCTCCTACAAATTCATCGCCGGCGAGCTTCGCCGCAAGGCGCCGCACCCGGCAAAGGTGGTCGTCGCCCATCTCGGCAGCGGCGCCAGCCTCTGCGCATTGGATAACGGCGTCAGCCGCGATTGCAGCATGGGCTTTTCGACGCTGGATGGCATCCCGATGGCGACGCGTCCGGGCTGGCTCGATCCCGGCGTCATCCTGCATCTGGCCGGTCAGAGGAAGCAGTCCTTCGAGGAGATCGAAGACCTGCTCTATCATCGCAGCGGCCTGCTCGGCGTCTCCGGCATCACTGCCGATACGCGCGAGCTGTTGAAGGACAGCCGGCCGGAGGCGCGCCAGGCGATCGAGCTATTCACGCTGCGCATTGCCGGCGAAATCGGCCGCATGGCGGCAACGCTTGGTGGCCTTGACGCCATCGTCTTCACCGCCGGCATCGGCGAGCATCAACCGGAGATCCGCGCAGGTGTGACCAAGCGGCTGTCCTGGCTTGGCCTTGCAACCGACGAAAAGGCCAATGCTGCCAATGATTTCACCATCAGCACGCGGGAAAGCCGCATCGCCGCCCATGTCATCGCCACCGATGAGGAACAGACCATCGCCGAGGAGGCGCTGTCCGTTCTTCGCAGTGACTGATCCAGATCAACAGCATTCCGGCATCCGCCGGTAGAATTGACGTTGAAGACGTTCTCGAACGGGAGAAACCCATGGAAAAGCATGTCTCGACCGCTGCCCTTACCGATGCCGAACTCACCCTGATCGACCGCTATTGGCGCGCCGCCAATTATCTCTCCATCGGCCAAATCTATCTGCTGACCAATCCGCTGTTGCGCGAGCCGCTGAAACCAGAGCACATCAAGCCCCGCCTGCTCGGCCATTGGGGCACGACACCCGGCCTCAACTTTATCTATGCACATCTGAACCGTCTCATCCGCGCCCGCGATCTCGACATCATCTATATGTGCGGCCCCGGCCATGGCGGGCCGGGCATGGTCGCCAACACCTATCTCGAAGGCATCTACAGCGAGATCTATCCCGATATTTCCGAGGATGCAGAGGGCATGCGCAAGCTCTTCCGGCAATTCTCCTTCCCCGGCGGCATTCCGAGCCACGCGGCACCCGAGACACCGGGCTCGATCCACGAGGGCGGCGAACTCGGTTACGCCCTCGTCCATGCCTATGGCGCCGCCTTCGACAATCCCGATCTGATCGTTGCCTGCGTCATCGGCGACGGCGAAGCCGAAACCGGGCCACTGGCTGCGAGCTGGCATTCCAACAAGTTTCTGAACCCTGCCCGCGATGGCGCCGTGCTGCCGATCCTGCATCTGAACGGCTACAAGATCGCCAATCCGACCATTCTTGGCCGCGCCAGTCACGAGGATTTGCAGAGCCTCTTTGAAGGCTACGGCTATGAGCCCTTCTTCGTCGAGGGTCACGAGCCACGCGATATGCACCAGCAGATGGCCGCAACCTTCGACAGGGTCTTCGACCGCATTCGCGAAATCCAGGAGGAAGCCCGCAATGGCAAGGCGCCCGATATCTGCCCGCGCTGGCCGATGATCGTGCTACGCAGCCCGAAGGGCTGGACAGGACCGAAGGAAGTCGACGGCAAGAAGGTCGAAGGCTTCTGGCGCGCCCACCAGGTGCCGGTCTCCAACTGCCGCGAGAATGAAGGGCATCGCAAGATCCTCGAGGACTGGATGCGCAGCTATGATCCGAAAGACCTGTTCGGCAGCGACGGCCGGCTGAAACCCGAGCTGCGGGCGCTCGCCCCTGTCGGCGAGCGCCGCATGGGCGCCAATCCGCACGCCAATGGCGGTTTGCTGCGCAAGGAACTCGATGTTCCCGATATCCGCGACTATGCGGTCGATATCGGCAAGCACGGTAGCGCCATGGTGCAGTCGACGGAAATCCTCGGTCACTACTTGCGCGACACGATGAAGCGCAACGCCGATGCCGCCAACTTCCGCATCTTCGGCCCCGACGAGACGGAATCGAACCGCCTCGGCAGCGTCTTCGAAGTCACCGACCGTGTCTGGATGGAGGGTATCGAACCCTACGACGTCCACTTGTCCCGGGATGGACGTGTGATGGAGGTGCTGAGCGAACATCTTTGCCAGGGCTGGCTGGAAGGCTACCTGCTGACTGGCCGGCACGGCCTGTTCTCCTGCTACGAGGCCTTCATCCACATCATCGATTCCATGTTCAACCAGCACGCCAAATGGCTGAAGGTGACGCGGGAACTTGAGTGGAGAAAGCCGATCTCGTCGCTGAATTACCTGCTGACCTCGCATGTCTGGCGTCAGGACCACAACGGCTTCAGCCATCAGGACCCCGGTTTCGTCGACCTCGTCGCCAATAAGAAGGCCGATATCGTCCGCATCTACCTGCCGCCGGATGCCAACACCCTGCTTTGGGTCGGCGACCATTGCCTGCGCACCTATGACCGCATCAATGTCATCGTCGCCGGCAAGCAGCCGGAGCCGCAATGGCTATCGATGGACGAGGCGGTGAAACATTGCGAGGCCGGCATCGGCATCTGGCACTGGGCGAGCAACGAGGACGACACCATCCTGCCTGATCTCGTCATGGCCTGCGCCGGCGACGTGCCGACCATGGAGACGCTTGCTGCCGTCGACCTGCTGCGTAAGGCAATTCCGGAACTGAAGATCCGCGCCGTCAACGTCGTCGATCTCCTCGCACTGCAATCCAGGGATCAGCATCCGCACGGCCTGACCGACGAGGCATTCGATGCGATCTTCACCGCCGACAAGCCAGTCATTTTCGCCTATCACGGCTATCCCTATCTCATCCACCGCCTGACTTATAAACGCACCAACCACCGCAACTTCCACGTCCGCGGCTTCATCGAGGAAGGCACGACGACCACACCCTTCGACATGACCGTCCTCAACGAACTCGACCGCTTCCACCTCGCCATCGAAGCGATCGAGCGCGTGCCGGGCCTGAAGGAAAAAGCAGGAGAAGCGCTCGCCGCCTTCCGTGGCAAGCTTGCGGAACATCACGACTATGTCCGCGAATATGGTGAGGACATGCCGGAGGTACGGAACTGGACATGGCCGATGGCGTGAAGCGAAAACCAAACGGAATCGCACGGAACTGGTCGGCGGAGATCATCCGGCGGAAGCGATGGTCAAGCGAAGTCTAAAGTTGGTGAAAACCCTCGGCGCACTGTTCCTGCAAGACCGCATCGTAGGCTATGTGTCTCGGGCAAGCTTCAAGGCCGTCGACCGAGGAAACGACATGAAAAGTTTCGCTGCCACGCTTACCGCCGCCCGGCTGGAAAAGGCGCTCGCCTTCTACATGACGCCCGAAGCCCAGCGCGATGGCTCAGACGATGCCGTCAAATCAGCTGAGCAACGAGACGCATACGAGACCCGCGCCGGCGAACGCGCCCGTAACACGGAAGACGGCGTCGAAGCCTGGTAAGACGATGCCCTCCGGGCGTCCTCGCGGATGCCTGTCCGCGAACGTGTCGCACCTGGAGTGCCGGAACCCTATGCACGTTCGAGCCGGACTTTTTCCTTCATGCGCCAGACCCGCGGCGTTTCTCCGGTGTATTTAACGAAGAAGCGCGAGAAATAGCCTGGGTCGGCAAAGCCGAGTCGAAATCCGATCTCCTGAACGCTGCCCAGTGTAAAAACCAGTTGGCGTTTCGCCTCTTCGACGAGTTTGCCGGCGATCAATTCATGCGGCGTGTTGCCGGTCATCGTCCGGACGATGCGGGTGAGATGCGTCGGCGAAAGCCCAAGCTCCCTGGCGTAGAAGGACGCGGGTTTGTGTGATCGGAAATGTTGCTGAATGAGCTCGCTCAGCATGTCCATCCGCCGCTCGTTCTCGTTGGGCGGAAGTTCGTGCGCATTCCCCTCATGGGAAATCCTCGCCGTCAGCCGCAGCGCCAGGGCGACATAGGCGGCCAAGGCCTCGTTGCGGCCGCTGCGGCGATTTTCGAATTCGTCGCCCAGCCGCTTCAACGTCTGCATCACATAGACGGCCTCGGCATGATCGGGATCGAGCGGCGTCAGATGCGGCCCCGCCAGCCATTCGCCGAGCTGGCTTCGATCGCCGGGCGGATGGCTGAGATGGGATCTCAACAGGGTGATCACCAGGCCGTCGATATCGCGTGAAAAACGAAAGCCGTGATTGAGCCCGGGCGGCACGGTGATGATCGCCGGCGGAAGGATGGCATGGCTCTTTTCGCCGAAGATCGCATCGCCCGAACCGCTTTCGATGTACAATATCTGAAAGAAACTCTCGTGACGATGCGGGCTAATCTCCCATTGATGCAAACTGCTGCGGGAGCGAATAGTTTCGCAATGCACCCAAAAATCCGGCTCTCGCCCGGTCTTTTCGCCGTAGAGTTCATAGGTAGGGATATGTTTGCTCATGGGGCTCCGTGAGAATTCTCCCGATCCAATGTTCGATTAGTGCAATTTTTAGGTTGGAATGTCCATTGCTGCGGCAAGCGCGGCAAGGCAGAATCTGGCAAAACGCAAAAATGCAGGGAGGAAGCATTTGCGAACTCAGGTCGCCATCATCGGTTCGGGACCATCCGGCCTGCTGCTCGGCCAGCTTCTGACCGAAGCCGGCGTCGACAATGTCATTCTCGATCGTGTGAACAAGGATTACATCCTCAGCCGGGTTCGCGCCGGCGTTCTGGAGGAAGGCACCGTCGGGCTGCTGGATCAGGCCAAATCAGGCGCGAGGCTGCATTCCGAAGGCCTGCCGCATGACGGCTTCTCACTGACCTTCGACGGACGCGACCATCGCATCGACCTTCACGAATTGACCGGCGGCAGGCGTGTCACCGTCTACGGACAGACCGAAGTGACGCGCGATCTCATGGAGCGGCGCGAAGAAAGCGGCTCCCCGTCGATCTACGATGCCGTCGATGTCGCGCCGCATGACTTCGACGGCCATTCTCCTTTCGTCACCTATGTGAAAGACGGCGTTGCCAAGCGCATCGATTGTGACTTCATCGCCGGCTGCGACGGGTTTCACGGCGCCAGCCGCAAGACCGTTCCGGAGCGGGCGATCAGGAGTTTCGAGAAGGTCTATCCCTTCGGCTGGCTGGGGGTCCTTGCCGACGTGGCGCCTGTCAGCCATGAGCTGATCTACGCCAACCATCCAAGGGGCTTTGCGCTTTGTTCGATGCGCTCGGCCACCCGCAGCCGCTACTACATCCAATGTGCGCTCGACGAGAAGATCGGGGACTGGAGCGACGACCGTTTCTGGGACGAGTTGAGACGGCGGCTGCCGACGCATCATGCCGAAGCATTGGCGACCGCGCCGTCCTTCGAGAAATCGATTGCGCCGCTGCGCTCCTTCGTCGCCGAACCGATGCGTTTCGGCCGGCTTTTCCTGGTCGGCGACGCCGCCCATATCGTCCCGCCGACCGGCGCCAAGGGATTGAACCTCGCCGCCAGCGACGTCCATTATCTTTTCTCCGGGCTGATCGAGCATTACCGTGAAGGCTCGAATAGTGGCATCGACGCTTACTCGCAGAAGGCGCTCGCGCGTGTATGGAAAGCCGTGCGGTTTTCCTGGTGGATGACGACGATGATGCATCGTTTTCCGGATACCGGTGATTTCGACCAGAAGATCCAGGAGGCGGAACTCGACTATCTCACCCATTCCCGCGCCGCCTCGACAGCGCTCGCGGAGAATTATGTGGGATTGCCATTCTGAGACGAGGATAGTTCCGCATCCCACACTCATAATCGTTTGGCCATGGATTACGGCATTTATTTCATTTTACATCACCATTTCGCATGACAAGCTAACGCTCAATTTTGAGCGGCTAGCGAATACGGCGCGGGAGTGCGCCAAAAAGGGAGAGAGAGAATGAAGAAGCTATTTCTGGCCGCCGTTGCGGCCGTCGTGCTCAGCGGCACGGCCTATGCAGACACCATCAAGGTCGGCGTCATCGGCCCGTTCTCCGGTCCGTTCGCGCTGCAGGGCAAGAACTTCAAGGCCGGCATCGACGCCTATATGGCGGTCAACGGCAACACGGTCGGCAGCGATACGGTCGAGATCGTCTATCGCGACGTGCCGCAGGCCGACCCCGCCCAATCCAAGGCGCTGGCGCAGGAACTGATCGTCAAGGAAAAGGTCCAGTATCTTGCCGGCTTCTACTTCACGCCCGATGCCATGGCGGTCACGCCGATCCTGAAACAGGGCAATGTGCCGATGGTCATCATGAACGCCGCCACCTCGGCGATCGTCACCAAGAGCCCGCTCGTCGTCCGCACCTCGTTTACCACCTGGCAAACTTCGACGCCGATTGCCAAGGTCGCCTTCGACGCCGGCGTCAAGAAGGTGATTTCCGTCGTCAGCGATTACGGCCCCGGCATCGACGCCGAGAACGCTTTCAAGGCCGGCTTCGAAAAGGCCGGCGGCCAGGTGGTCGAGGCGATCCGCATGCCGCTTGCGACCAACGACTTCAGCCCGATCATGCAGCGCATCATGGATTCCGGAGCGGAGGGCGTGTTCGCCTTCCTGCCCTCCGGTCCGACGACGCTCGGCTTCGTCAAGGCTTACAACGACAATGGCCTGAAGGCTGCCGGCATCAAGTTCTTCGCGCCGGGTGACCTGACGCAGGAATCCGATCTGCCGGCGCTCGGCGATGCCGCACTCGGCATCCAGACGACCTTCCACTATGCCGTGTCGCACGATTCTCCTGAGAACAAGGCTTTCGTCGAGGCGGCGACCAAAGCGATCGGCAACAAGGCCGAACTTTCCTTCCCCTCAGTCAGCGCCTATGACGGCATGTATGTCATCTACAAGATGATCGAGGCGACGGGCGGCAAACAGGATGCTGAGAAGGCCGTCGATGCGGTCAAGGGCCTTGCCTGGACGAGCCCGCGCGGCCCGGTTTCGATCGATCCGGAAAGCCGTCACATCACGCAGAACATCTATCTGCGCGAAGTGACGAAAGCCGATGACGGGACCTACATCAACAAGGAGATCCAGACTTTCGAGAAGCAGGGCGATCCGGGCCTGGCGGCCGTCAAGTAACATCGAGTGTCAAGACAGGTGACGGGCTTGGCCTGCGATCAGGCCGAGCCCGTCGCTTGGAAGCAAGGTATTTCCATGCAGACAGTCTTCAGCATAGCCGTCGACGCTCTTGCCTATGGCATGGTGCTGTTCGTGATCTCGATTGGCCTTTCGGTGACCATGGGGCTGATGCGTGTCGTCAACCTCGCCCATGGCGCTTTCGCGATGATCGGCGGCTATATCGCCTCCTATGTCGCCCGCGACCTTGGCCTTGGTTATGCCGCGGCGGTCATCGCCGCCGTTGTCATCACCATCATCGTCGCCATTCCGATCGAGCGTTTTCTCTACCGCCGGATCTATGGCGCGCCGGAACTGACCCAGGTGCTGATGACCATCGGCATCACCTTCTGCGTCATCGGCATCGCCAATTATGTCATGGGGCCGACGCTGAAGACCATACCGCTTGCCGGTGCACTGCAGGGGTCAGCCGATCTCGGCTTCCGCACCATTCCCGTTCACCGGCTTTTCGTCATCCTCTGCGGCTTGGTCGTGGCGCTCGCCCTCTGGTTTGCGATCGACAGGACCAGCTTCGGCGTCAAGCTGCGCGCCTCCGTCGATGATGCGGCAATGGCTGCGGCACTCGGTGTGCGCACCGAGATCATCTATGCGGTGAGCTTTGCCGTTGCCGTCGGGCTTGCCGCCTTCGGTGGCGTGGTCGGCGCCGAACTCCTGCCCGTCGAACCCTATTACGCGCTGCGCTACATGGTGACCTTCCTGGTCGTCGTCTCCGTCGGCGGCGCGGGCTCCATTCCAGGTGCACTGATCGCCTGTCTGCTGCTGGGCGCGATCGATACCACAGGACGGTATCTGATGCCTGAATTCGGCGAATTCTTCTTCTATCTCGCCGTGATCGCAATCATCTGCGTCTTCCCGCGCGGCCTTGCCGGAAGGGCGAAATAAGATGGCGCTTGTCATGAACAACGAAAACGAAGGTTTCCAGCATCGGCGCGGGTTTATCGGCCGCGATCTTATCGGAATAGCGGTCATCTTAGCCGTTGCCGCGATCGGCTATTTCGCCTTCCCCGATAATCTCGCACTTTTGACCCGGATGATCACGATCGCGCTGCTCGTCCTGTCTCTCGATCTCGTGACCGGTTATTGCGGCGTCGCAACGCTCGGCCATGCAGCACTTTTCGGCTCCGGCGCCTATGCCGCCGGGATCCTGTCGGCGCATTACGGCATCAATGACCCGCTGTTGATGATGCTGGCCGGCATTGCCGGTGGCGCGGTTGCCGGGTTGCTCTGCGGCGCCATCATCCTGCGTGCGCATGGACTGCCGCAGCTGGTGCTGTCGATTGCGCTGATCAACCTCTTCCATGAATTCGCCAACAAGGCCTCGTCATGGACAGGCGGCAGCGACGGACTTTCCGGCATCGCGCCGGACCCGGTCTTCGGTCTCTTCGAATTCGATCTCTACGGTCACACCGCCTTCTTCTTCGGAATGGCGCTGCTGCTGATCGTCTTCGTGCTGCTGAGGGTCCTGGTTCGCTCGCCCTTCGGCATGCTCTGCCGCGCCATCAAGCAGGACCCGCTGCGCATCCGCGCCATGGGCGCCTCGCCGAAGGCAGCTCTCATCAGGATGTACGCGATCTCCGGCGCCGTTGCCGGTGTCGGCGGCGCCTTGAACGCGATTTCGACACAGGTCGTCGGCCTCGACAGCCTGTCTTTCACGCAGTCGGCCGAAGCGCTGGTCATGCTAGTGCTCGGCGGCACCGGTTCTCTCTTCGGAGCACTTTCCGGCACTCTCATCTTCATGCTCTTCGAGGACTATGTCTCCGCCGCCAATCCCTTCCATTGGCTGACCATGGTCGGCGCGCTGCTGATCGCCGTCGTGCTCTTTGCGCCGAAAGGTCTCTATGGCACGGCCGCAGCCTTCGTTGGCCGCCGCAGGGAGCAGCGCTGATGAGCCCGGTCTTCGAAGTCGCCAATCTCAAGAAAGCCTTCGGCGGCCTGGCCGTCACCAATAATGTCTCGCTCACGATGTCGCCTGGCGATCGCATCGCGCTGATCGGCCCGAACGGCGCCGGCAAGACCACCTTCGTCAACCTCGTGACCGGCAATCTATCGCCCGATTCCGGCGAGGTTCGTCTCGGCGGCGAGGTGGTGACGAAGGTCGATGCGATCGGCAGGGTCAGACGCGGCCTTGTCCGCTCCTTTCAGGTGACGCGGCTCTTCCAGGACATGACGCCGGCCGAACATGTGGGACTTGCCGTCCTTCAGCGCGATGGAAAGACCGGGCACATGTTCGGCAATTTCCTGCGCATGCCCGATGTCATGGCCGAGGTCGATGATCTCCTTGGAAAACTCGGACTGGCTTTCCTGATGCATCGCAAGGTCAGCGAAATCGCCTATGGCCAGCAGCGACTTCTCGAGATCGCCGTGGCGCTGGCGCTGAAGCCGAAAGTGCTGTTGCTCGACGAGCCGGCAGCCGGCGTGCCGCAGAGCGATACCGGCCGCATCGAGCAGGCGCTCGCCGATCTGCCCGCCGATCTCGCTGTGCTGATGATCGAACACGACATGGATCTCGTCTTCCGTTTTGCCAAACGCGTCATCGTGCTTGCATCAGGCACGATCATCTTCGATGGCCTGCCGGAAGACGTCACCAAGGATGCGCGCGTGCGCGAGGCCTATCTCGGGAGCTATGCCAATGCCAGCCCTGTCGCTTGAGGTCGAGAATCTGTCGGCCGGATATGGGCCGACGAGAGTGCTCGAAGGCATTTCCTTCTCCGTGCCGGCAGGCGCCCGGCTTGCCGTGCTCGGCCGCAATGGCATGGGCAAGACCACGCTGCTCGCGACGCTTGCCGGGCAGACCAGGCGATACGAGGGCAGCATCCGCCTCGGCGATTCGGATGTCACGACGGCACCGAGCGCTGCACGCGCGCATAAAGGCCTCGGATATGTGCCGCAGGCACGCTGCGTCTTCCCGACGCTGACGGTCGAAGAAAATCTCTTCGTCGGCTTGAAGGCGCGACCGAAGACGGCGCTGGAGGAAGCCTATTCGATGTTCCCGCGCCTGAAGGAGCGCCGCCGCAACCTCAGCAGCCAGCTTTCCGGCGGCGAGCAGCAGATGCTCTCCACGGCTCGCACCATTCTCGGTCGCCCCTCCGTCCTGCTGCTCGACGAACCGCTGGAGGGCCTGGCACCCGTTATCTGCGAGGAACTGATGGCGGCCTTCACCGACCTCGCCAAGACGGGAGACATGACCATCCTGCTGGTCGAGCAGCGCATCCAGAGCGCGCTCGATTTCGCCGATCAAGTCGTCATTCTCGAACGCGGCAGACTGGCCTGGACCGGAACGCCGGAAAATCTCACCAGGGATCACGAGGCTGTCGAAAGCCTGCTCGGGGTCGGCGGCCTGCATTGATGGGATGGTCGGCAGAAGCTCAGGCTCTGCTGATCGGTCCCATTCCGTCTTCAAGGTTGCTCTTGGCGCGCCGAGCAATTCATGCAGTATATCGTCATGACGACGTCATGATTGAGCGGTCATTATTATCATGCCCGAAAGTTTTCCGCTGGCCGAATTGATGGATCGCCTGAAAAGGCGAGAAACACCATGATCGATGAAGCGGCAGCAACGTAAGACCAGACGCAAATCCTGGTTCATAAACAGGATCGACGTCCGAGCCGCTTTCTTTACTTGAATGCTTGAGGTGTACCCGATCGAAATCTGTTGGATTGACGGGCGGAATTGCTCTACCGCTGCATCAATTTCGGTTGCCAGATACCCGATAGGGTTGCATAGTCGAATTGAACATCACACGGGAGGTAGAAATGGCAAACCACAAGCCGGTCGCAGGTGACGTATACTTGCCTGTTTTCGATATCAACGACCCGATTAGCGGTGACATCCTCGAAAATACCAGTTCCACCGATATCGACGGAGATGCAGTACGCCTCAATTTCGTGAATGGACAGCGCATTCCGCAACCGGCCAATGGATCCCCGGCCACAAGCACGACGATCGAAGGAGAGTATGGTACGCTCACCGTTTACTCCGACGGCAGCTACACCTACGCGCTCGATCACTCCAACCCGGTGGTCGCAGCGCTCGGACCGGGAGATGAGCTGGTCGAAAAATTCACCTTCAAGATATCAGACGGCAAAGGCGCCACCGACGTCGGCGCGTTCAGTATCGCAATAGATCTGCCGGAACGCGACGATGTGTTCGCCAACTTCGAGGATGTTGGCCAAAGTGACTTCCCAACTGGTTACAAAGGCTTCGATTGGGGCGCCTGGTACGATGGTGACGACGCTTCTGTGCGGGAGGAAGCGGATGGCAACCACTATCTGGGAGGAGGCGTGTTCTGGACACCCATCCAAGCCGCCGATGGCGGCAACTTTCAGATCGAGCAATTCAGTGTCGCAAACGGCACATCGGACTATGACAACGTTCTGACGATCGAAGGTAAGCTGGACGGCGATACCGTATTCTTGGTCACGGTCAACGTCACCGCCGACAGCATTCATGACCCGCAAGTGATCGATCTCAGCGCCTACGGCGAAATCGACTCTCTCGTGCTCGACACCGAACCCGTCATCAACGAAACGAGCGGCCCGGATTATTACGGCGCGCAATACGACAACTTTCATTTCATCGTTTGATGGATGGGGAAAGGGCGCCGCATCACCGAAATCTGTGCGCCTTCACCGACTGCGCTCTGCGGCGCCTATCTGGGTACCAATTTCTTGCGATAGCTGACGGGCCTGGATCTTGCTAGCATTGGATCGTGCGAGGAGGCACGGTTATGCTGGGATGGAGGAAATGATGCAGCCAGTCGGGATGAGGTTAGCGGCGGTCATGTTCTCGCTCGCCGTATGGGCTATTATTATCGCTGTCGCATCCCACCTTTGGGCGACGAAGATGCCTCTGTTGCTCCTGACGCTCTACAGATAGGCCTGTCCTCGGCGTTGGCGGAAATGCCGCAGATCAGGGACGAACTGGTTTTGTCCCCTCGCCGCGACGTTTGGCGCTGCCACCAATGTGCTATCACGGTCGTCGGGACCAGCTCAAAATCGAGCCGGAAAAATCGCCAATTCTGCAATGAGAAGATGGTAGCGGAGGAGGGATTTGAACCCCCGACACAAGGATTATGATTCCTCTGCTCTGACCTACTGAGCTACTCCGCCACTGGTCAACGATACCCGCTCGCGAAGCGATGCCGGTTCGTGGGATGAGCGGCTTATAAGGTGCGCTTCGGCTTTGTGTCAAGCGCATGAATCGAGAAAAACGGTGGGCTTTGCCGGCCGTCGTTACCTATGGGTTTCAGGCGGCGACGGGGCTGGCCAAAAGGGCCTTCAGGCAGGCTTCCGCCGAAGGTTCACGCTCGGAGCGTTCGATGAAACCGCCGCCGAAGACGCGGGCGTTGTCGCCGGGCGCCGAATAAAGCGCGCAGGCCTGGCCGGGCGCGATACCCGCCTCGCCGACCGTCAGGTCGACATAGGTGCCTATTGCATCAATATGCAGGACGGCGGGCGCCGGCGCCCGTGTCGAGCGGACCTTGGCGTAGCAGGCAAAGCCCTTGCCGGCGGCGGCTTCCGCAAGCGTCTCGTCGCCCAGCCAGTTGACATCACGCAGGTAGACGCGGTGCGTTTCCAGCGCCTCTTTCGGCCCGACGATGACGCGGCGCGAGCGGGCGTCGAGAAAGACGACGTAGAGCGGCTCGCCGGTGGCGATGCCGATGCCGCGACGCTGGCCAATCGTAAAGTGCAGGATGCCTTCATGGCTACCGAGCACGCGGCCATCGAGATGGACGATCTCACCGGCAAGCGCCGCATTCGGCTTCAGCTTGGTGATGACGTCGGAATATTTGCCCTGCGGCACGAAGCAGATGTCCTGGCTGTCGGCCTTCTTGGCAACGACGAGGCCCATCTCTTCGGCGAGCCTGCGGGTCTCGGCCTTCGGCAGACCGCCCAGAGGAAAGCGGAGATAATCGATCTGTTCCTGTGTCGTGGCAAAGAGGAAATAGCTCTGGTCGCGGTCGGCATCGGCCGGGCGAAAAAGCGCGCGGCGGCCGGGATTGTCCGGCGAAGGATTCCGTCCCGAGCGGATATAGTGGCCGGTCGCCAGCGCATCGGCGCCAAGCTCCTTGGCGGTCGCCAGAAGATCGGCGAATTTGACGGTCTGGTTGCAGGAAACGCAAGGGATCGGCGTTTCGCCCGCCACATAGCTTTCGGCGAAGGGGTTGATCACCGTCTCGCGGAAACGCTTTTCGTAATCGAGCACGTAATGCGGGATGCCGAGCGTTTCACAGACGCGGCGCGCATCGTCGATATCCTGGCCGGCGCAGCAGGAGCCGGCACGGTGAACGGCGGCGCCATGATCGTAAAGCTGCAGCGTAATGCCGAGCACATCATAACCCTGCTGTTTGAGAAGGCCGGCGACGACGGATGAATCGACGCCGCCCGACATGGCGACGACGACGCGGGTCTCTTCCGGCTTCTTGTCAAAATCCAGTGTGTTCAACGATGGTGCCAATTCTGCGCGGTCACGATCCGCCCTTGCGCTGCAATTGCGGCGGATTGCTGATCTCCGGCGGGATCGGCCGCCGTCTCTCGATGAGGCACCGATATAGAAAGGATTGCCCTTGGGCGCAAGGGGCAGCATTCAGGCAGCAATATTTCGCATTCCCGCGTGAAGAGAAGGCGCAGCCGAGGCCGCGCCCTCGAGCGGGGGTGCGGCTCAGGTGCCGATCAGCTTGTTGCAGGCGAATGCAATGCCCGGATTGGCGATGATGGCGGTTACGAGCGCCAGTCCGATCATCGAGAATGAAAAGCGTTTCATAAAACATCCTCCTTTCCAGCCCACGACAATTATGCGGCTTCGCCCGCCTTTCTCAAAATGACGAATGCTTGATGGCATCCGGCGGCATGCCTTTCCTCGGACGCCACTCCCAGCTGTCGCTTAAGCGCTTCTATCTGCGAGACGAAGCGGCCTTCAGCGCACGGCCGTCGATCAGCGCCTCCGCCTCGTGCTGCGGCATCGGCCGGCCGAGCAGATAACCCTGCACCTCACTGAAGCCCTCCGCGCGCAGCTTCTGCAACTGCTCTTCCGTCTCGATCCCTTCGGCCAGCGTCGTCGCGTTAAAGCCGGAGCCGATGCCGACGACGGCGCGCACGATGGCGAGATTGCCGGCATCAGTCTCGATGCCCGAAACGAAACTGCGGTCGAGCTTGATCTTGTCGAAGGGGAAGGACCTGAGATAACTCAGCGACGAATAACCGGTGCCGAAATCATCGATGGCGATGCGGACGCCGAGCGCCTTCAATGCGCGGAGCCGCGGCAAGCTTTGGTCGGCATCAGTCAAGAATACGGACTCGGTGATTTCGATTTCAAGGCGGTCGGCAGTGAGACCCGTCTCGTCGAGCGCCGCGACCACTGTCGAAAGCAGGCTCGCATGCCGAAACTGGCTGACGGAGAGATTGACGGCGATCCTCAGATGCACGGGCCAGCCGCCCGCCGCGCGGCAGGCTTCCCGGATCACCCAGTCGCCGATCGGCACGATAAGGCCGGTTTCCTCGGCGAGCGGAATGAATTCCATCGGCGCCACCAGCCCGCGCTCGGGATGGCGCCAGCGGATCAACGCCTCGAAGCCGCCGATGCCGTCATTGTCGAGCTGCACGATCGGCTGATAGTGCAGCTCGAACTGGCGCTTCTCCAGCGCTTCCCACAGCTCGGCGGTCATGACGTGCCGGCGTTGGGCGGCAAGCCGCATCTCCGTCTCGTAGAAACGGTAAATCGAGCGTCCGCTCTCCTTGGCGGCATAGAGCGCCAGATCCGCATGCCGCATCAGCACATCCGCGTCGCCGGCATGGTCGGGCGCCAAGGCAATGCCGACGCTACAGGTGACATGCTCCCGGGCACCGTCGAGATCGAAGGCATGGCTAAGAGTTTGCAGCAGCCGCTGCGCAAAACGCCCTGCCCGCTCCGGTTCGTCGAGCTCCAGTACGACGGCGAATTCGTCGCCGCCGAGGCGGGCGACGAGATCACCCTCCCCCGCCAGCTGAAGCAGCCGCTCCGACACCTGACAAAGCAGCGCGTCGCCGGCGGCATGTCCCTTGCTGTCGTTGATATGCTTGAAGTGATCGACGTCGATATAGAGCAGCGCGATCGCGCTGTCGGCGGTCGCTTCGACCGCCCGCTGGTTGATATGTTCGGAAAATGCCGCCCGGTTCGGCAGGCCGGTGAGCGGATCACGCGTGGCGAGATGGGCAAGCTTTGCCTCGACGGCGCGCTCCTCCGTCACGTCCTGCGAGATGCCGAGCAGATAACGCGGCGCATGGCCCTCCGGCGTCGGCAGGGCGCGTTTGACGGTGCGCAGGATGCGCGGCACGCCATCGGCGCGCTGCATCGTCTCCTCGAAGCTGATCGCCGCATTGGCTTCGAAGGCCCGGCGGTCCTGCTCGCGAAAGGCGTCTGTCTGACTGGGGGGAAACAGCGACCGATCGGTTCGGCCGACCACGTGTTCCGCCCTCATGCCGACGATGTCGCCGCAGGCCTCGTTGAAGAGAACGTAAAGCCCGTCCGCTTCCATGTCCTTGACGAAGACGCCGACCGGCAGGTTGTCGACGATGCTGTCGAGAAGCGAGCGCGTATCGCTCATCTGGCGTCTGGCGGCGTTGACCTCGCTGCGATCCTGCACGATCGCCAGGATTGCGGCCCGGCCCTCGAAACGCACTTCTCGGCCATAGGTCAGCACTTCGAAGGTCTCGCCGCTTGCCTTGAGGTGAACCCAGCGTTCCGCCTTTTCCATGTCGGTACGGCCGCTGACGGCGTCACTCATCCGTTCCCGCTCATGCTCAGGGCGGATATCCAGAACCGTCATGCGCCGGTACTCGTCCGCGCCATAGCCGTAAAGTGCTGCCGCCGCTTCGTTGACGATGAGAAAGCGCAGCGATACCGGATCATAGACCCACATCGGCGACGGATGCGTTGCAAACAATGACCGGAAGTCGTCATTCGGTGCTTCGGTCTGCTCGGTCTTCTGCAAGGGGGCCATGGAAATTCGCGTGCGGTTGATGCCGATGACAGGGATATACTGGGAAAAGTTGAATAAAATCAGAATCATACTCAGGGTTAAACTTTAGGCTTTCGCCTTCAGAATGTGCAAAAGCGGCGGTTTGCCATCGCGATCTCGGTCCTCGATAAAATATTTGAGGCACCATGGAACAATTCGCTCGATCGTACGTTCTTGGGCATCGAAGTCGCAATCGAATTGCTGAGGAGGGTTTCATGGGCAGGTTCGGCACGACGACGGATTACAGCAGGATCAGACACTGGATCGAGGAGCGCGGCGGCCATCCCGCCCGGATCAAGAACGCACCGGACAGCGAAACCGTCCGCGTCGATTTTTCCTCTGAAACGCAGGAAGAGATTTCCTGGGACGAATTCTTCCAGGGTCTCGACGGCAGCAGGCTCGCCTTCCTTCACCGCACGAAGGCTGAAGACGATGTCGCCCGTTTCGGCAAAATCCTCCGCCGGAAACGACGGCACCATTAAATTCATTGGTTCCTGACACGGAAAAAACCCGGCGCCGTTTCCCGCGCCGGGTTTTTCGTTCTTCCTTGATCGAGATCCAGAGAAGGAAACTCAGTCGATATTGAAGGTCAGCGGCTTTGCCTGGCGAACCGCCTGGTGGGCGGTCAACTCAGCAAGCACGGCGTCATCAACCTTACCATCGACATAGAGCAGCGCGATGGCGTCGCCGCCCTGCTTGTCACGGCCGAGCTGGAAGTTGGCGATGTTGACGCCGGCAGCACCAAGCGTCGTGCCGATGAAGCCGATCATGCCGGGAACATCGGTATTGGTGATGTAGATCATGTGCGAGCCGACATCGGCATCAAGGTTGATACCCTTGATCTGGATGAAGCGCGGCTTGCCGTCCGAAAACACCGTGCCGGCGACCGAGCGTGTCATGCTTTCGGTGGTCACCGTCAGCTTGATATAGCCGTCGAAGACGCCTGTCTTGTCGCGCTTGACCTCGGAAAGCACGATGCCCTTTTCCTTGATCATGATCGGCGCCGAAACCATGTTGACGTCGGCGACCTGCGGGCGGATGAGGCCGGCGAGCGCGGCGCTCGTCAGCGCCCGGGTGTTCATGTTGGCGGTGATGCCGTCATAGAGGATTTCGATTTCCTTGATCGGCTCTTCGGTGACTTGGCCGACGAAGGCGCCGAGAACGTCGGCAAGACGGATGAAGGGCTTCAGGATCGGCGCTTCCTCAGCCGTGATCGACGGCATGTTGATGGCGTTGGAAACCGCACCATTGACGAGGTAATCCGCCATCTGTTCGGCCACCTGCAAAGCGACGTTCTCCTGCGCCTCGGTCGTCGAGGCGCCGAGATGCGGCGTGCAGACGACGTTCGGCAGGCCGAAGAGCGGGCTTTCCTTGGCGGGCTCGACCTCGAACACGTCGAAGGCGGCACCCGCGACATGGCCGGACTTGATCGCTTCGGCAAGCGCTGCCTCATCGACCAGGCCGCCGCGGGCGCAGTTGATGATGCGCACGCCGGGCTTGGTCTTTGCCAGCGCTTCCTTGTTGAGGATGCCCCGCGTCTTGTCGGTCATCGGCACATGCAGCGTGATGAAGTCGGCGCGGGCGAAAAGCTCTTCCAGCTCGACCTTGGTGACGCCCATCTCCTCGGCGCGCTCCTTGGAGAGGAACGGATCGTAGGCGACGACGTGCATCTTCAGGCCGATGGCGCGGGCGCAGACGATCGAGCCGATATTGCCGGCGCCGATGACGCCGAGCGTCTTGCCCGTGATCTCGACACCCATGAACTTCGACTTCTCCCACTTGCCGGCCTGCGTCGAGGTATCGGCTGCCGGTAGCTGGCGGGCGACGGCGAACATCAGCGCGATCGCGTGTTCGGCCGTAGTGATCGAGTTGCCGAAGGGCGTGTTCATGACGATGATGCCGCGGCGCGAGGCGGCCGGGATATCGACATTGTCGACGCCTATGCCGGCACGGCCGACGACCTTGAGGTTCGTCGCCCCCTCGATGATCTTTTCCGTCACCTTGGTGGCGGAGCGGATGGCCAGGCCATCATACTTGCCGATGACTTCGAGCAGACGGTCTTTGTCCTTGCCGAGCTGCGGTTCGAAATCGACTTCGACGCCGCGGTCGCGAAAAATCTGGACGGCGGTTTCCGACAATTCGTCGGATACGAGAACGCGAGGTGCCATGAGGGCCTCCTTCAAAAGTGTTCAGCGATGAATAAAATCGGGAATGCTGGGCTCCGCCCTGTGGCGGAGCCGGATGCGATCGCCTCAGGCAGCAGCCTGGGTCAACTGCGCCTTCTGCGTTTCGAAGGCCCAGGAAAGCCAGGGCATCAGCTTCTGCATGTCGGATGCCTCGATCGTGGCGCCGGCCCAGATGCGCAGGCCGGATGGCGCGTCGCGGTAATGGCCGACGTCATAGGCGACACCTTCCTTTTCCAGCAGGCCGACCAGACCCTTGGCGAAATTCGCCTGGCCGTCGTCGTCAAGCGCTGCGATGTCCTTGTCGACGATCTTCAGGCAGACGGAGGTGTTGGAGGCCGTCTCCGCCTTGACGGCGAGATTGGCGATCCAGTCGTTTGCCGCAACGAAATCGTGGATGACCTTGGCATTGGCATCGGCACGCGCGATCAGCCCCTTGAGGCCGCCGAGTTGCTTGGCCCAGACAAGCGCATCGATATAGTCTTCGACGCAGAGCATCGACGGCGTGTTGATCGTCTCGCCCTGGAAGATGCCTTCCGTCAGCTTGCCGCCCGAGGTCATGCGGAAGATCTTCGGCAGCGGCCAGGCCGGGGTGTAGGTGACCAGACGCTCGACGGCGCGCGGCGAAAGAATGATGACACCGTGGGCACCCTCGCCGCCCAGAACCTTCTGCCAGGAGAAGGTGACGACGTCGAGCTTGGCGAAATCGAGTTCCTGTGCGAAAGCGGCCGAGGTGGCGTCGCAGATCGTCAGGCCCTTGCGGTTATCAGGGATGAAATCGGCGTTCGGCACGCGCACGCCCGAGGTGGTGCCGTTCCAGGTGAAGACGACATCACGGTCGAAATCGACGGCGGAGAGATCGGGAAGCTCGCCGTAACCGGCTTCGAGCTTGCGCACATCCTTGAGCTTCAGCTGCTTGACGACATCGGTGACCCAGCCGGCGCCGAAGCTTTCCCAGGCGAGCATATCGACGCCGCGTTCGCCGAGCAGCGACCAGAGCGCCATTTCGACGGCGCCGGTGTCGGATGCCGGAACGATGCCGATTCGGTAATCCGCCGGCACTTCGAGAATTTCACGGGTAAGGTCGATGGCCTGCTTGAGCTTGGCCTTGCCGACCTTCGCGCGGTGCGAACGGCCAAGGGCCGCGTCGGAAAGGGCTTCGAGCGACCAACCGGGGCGCTTCGAGCAGGGGCCAGAAGAAAAATGGGTATTGTGCGGACGGATGTCCGGCTTTGCGGTCTTCGCCATGATGCTATCCTCTCAGATAGAAAGCCCTTCGTTGGGGAAGGGTGTCCCGCCGCCGTGTGTATGGATCCGGCGCGTCATAGTCAAGATCGAAGTGTCGCGGGGGGAACATATTTTGACGCAGGGCGGTAGGGCCGCAATACGAAAAGCCGCCCTGTGGAGGGCGGCTTCTGATGTAAGTGAGATCGGACTTACTTGTAGATCGGCTGCTGCAGCGGGATTTCCGGCGGCGGTTCGTAGCTCGCCTGGGCGCAGCCGCCGAAGAGATAGCGGGCGCCGACTCGGGCTTCGTGGGCGGTGAGACCCTTGTCGCGGCCCGGGCCGCCATTTTCGGCATAGCCGAACATGTTGCCGCCATCGATATGCAGGTAGCGGTAGCCGACATCGGCCTTGATGTTGCAGGTCACGTCGATTGAGGCGCCGGCCATCAGGGCGTAAGTGAAGCGCCAGTTGCCCTTGCCGCCATGGGTGACCTGGTCGTCGCAGAAGCTGCCGTCATCGGCGCAGGCGACGTTGCGCAGGTTCTTCCACTTGACGTAGGAACCGCCGATACCGGCGCCGACATAAGGCGTGACGTAGCCGTAGGTGCCGAGATCGACATAGGCGTTGGCGAGCAGCGTATAGGCGGTCAGCGAGGAGCGGTCGCTCGAGGTGCAATCCACCAGCGGGAAGCCGCACTGCCCGACTGTCGAGCCCTTGAAATCCGCCTGGGTAAGATAGTCGAAGGTCAGATCGGTGCGCAGATAGCTGTTGATCTGATAACCGACACCGCCGCCGACTGTCCATGCGTCGTCCAGGTCGGCGTCGTCGAAATCGACTTCCGTGGCGTTGCTGCCCTGGAAATAGCGGGCGCCGCGCAGATCGGTGAAGGCATAGCCGACATCGCCGCGCAGGTACCAGCCGGTCGCTTCGGTGACCGTCACCTCAGGCGGCTGCTCCGGGATAGGCTCGGCAGGGGCGAGGTCCGCGGAATAGGCGTTTGTCGCGATCAACAATGCGGCGAAGATGCCGGACAAGCTTCTTTTCATGGATCCCACTCCAAAATCTCGTTGCGTCGGCAGGCTCAATCGCCGCCAATCTGGTACGCTTCGTATGGATAATGAATTGGAAACGTTAAAAGCTGCTTAACTATAAATAGGAAGAAACGTTAAGAGAGAGATTGGCGGCAAGTTCCTCGATATAGTGAAGCTCGGCCAAAGGCTGGCAGCCCCGGAATTGCCGAAGACCGCCAGCCGCAACGCCAACAACCCCGCCCCGTCAAATCGCCAAGTCGGTTTCCTTCGCCATCAAGTCGGTCGGCTTCACTCGGCGAATCCTGCCGTTACTTCCATTGCGTCGCGTTTTCGGCGGCGCAGCCGTACGGTGGCAAGGAAGTGCCAAAGGTCGTTTTGAGCTTGGCGCAGCCCCAGGCATTGATCGGGCCTGGCATGGCATTGTTGAGCGTGATGCCGACTTCATCGTAAGGGCTGTCGGTATTCGTAATGTAGCGATACCAGCGGAAACCGGTAAAGACGACGGATGCGAGAGCGATCGTCAGCAGCAGGCGCACCAATTTTTTCATGATATTTCCTTTGAATGCAAACGCCGCCGTGTAGCATCCGCGTGTGGAGGTTGACAGCGCTGTCACCGAGGCATCGGCAAATTTCCGTGGATGCCGTCTCAGTGCTCACTGCGCGCCGAGATGCTGCGGCTGCCGAGGCTCGCTCCCTACCGGAAGCCAAGCTGGCAAGTCACTGACCTCTTGTCTTCGAAACGGCGGAAACGGTTCCGGCGGGAAGTCGATCCGGAGTGGATCTTCTAACCGAAGGCGCCAATAACGAAAAGCCGGCACTTGCGTACCGGCTTTTGACGTTTCGTCCCGAAAAAATCAGGCGGCGGTCCGGACGTTCGAGATCGTGCCGATCAGTTCGTTGACGATGCGCTCGATCTGGGCTCGGTCGTCACCCTCGGCCATGACGCGGATCAGCGGCTCGGTGCCCGAGGGGCGGATGACGAGGCGGCCGTTCCTGGCGAGTTCAGCTTCGGCGTCGGCGATCGCCTTCTGCACCTGGATATCCTCCAGCGGCTTTCCACCGCTGATGCGGACATTGCGCAGCAGCTGCGGCACCGGCTCGAAGCGGCGGCAGACCTCGCTGACAGTTCTTCCGGTGCGCTTGACCGCGGCCAGGATCTGCAGCGCCGCGACAAGACCGTCGCCGGTCGTGCCGTAATCCGAAAGCACGATGTGGCCGGACTGCTCGCCGCCGACATTGTAGTTGTGCTGGCGCATATGCTCGACGACGTAGCGGTCACCGACCTTAGTCCGGGCAAGGCCGAGACCCTTGTCATCGAGGAAACGCTCGAGGCCGAGATTGGACATGACGGTCGCAACGATACCATTGCCGCGCAGCTGCTGGCTCTCGGCCCAGCTCTCGGCGATGACGGCCATCAGCTGGTCGCCGTCGACGATCGAGCCGTTCTCGTCGACGATGATGACGCGGTCCGCATCGCCATCGAGGGCGATGCCGATATCGGCGCGCACCTCGTCGACCTTCTTCTGCAACGCGACGGGGCTGGTGGAACCGCAATTGAGATTGATGTTGGTGCCGTTCGGCTCGTTGCCGATGGTGACGACCTCGGCGCCGAGCTCCCAGAGCACGGCCGGTGCCACCTTGTAGGCAGCCCCATTGGCGCAATCGATGGCGATCCTCAGGCCCTGCAGCGTCACGTCGCGCGGCAGCGTGCGCTTGGCATGTTCTATATAGCGGTCATGCACGCCGTCGACGCGCTTGGCGCGGCCGATATCGTCGGATTTGGCAAGCTGCGCGTTCAGGTCCTTTTCGAGCAGATCCTCGATCTCGGCCTCGATGTCGTCTGAAAGCTTGTAGCCGTCAGGGCCGAAGAGCTTGATGCCGTTATCCTCGTAAGGATTGTGCGAAGCGGAGATCATCACGCCGAGATCGGCACGCAGCGAGCGTGTCAGCATGGCAACAGCTGGTGTCGGGATCGGGCCGAGAATAAAGGCATCGAGGCCTGCGGCCGTGAAGCCGGCGACCATGGCGTTCTCCAGCATATAGCCGGAAAGGCGCGTATCCTTGCCGATGACGACGCGGTGGCGGTGGTTGCCGCGGCGGAAGATCGTGCCGGCGGCAATGCCGACCCGCATGGCGAGATCCGGCGTCATCGGGAAGACGTTGGATTGGCCGCGAATGCCGTCCGTACCGAAATAGCGTCTTTTCATCTGCACTCCTGTGCTTTCCGCGCGCCATTCAAGGCAGCGCACCGTTCCAAGCGAATCCGGCTTCAGTGGAATGTCGTCAATCCAGCAGCGTGATTCATGCTTGCCTCAATTCAGCGGAATGCCACAAAATGCGGCGAACGGCACGTAAATTAGCAAGAAAAATGATTATATCCCGTTACCAATGGAAAAGGCCGGATCTCCCACTTCGGAAATCCGGCCTTGTTCAAGGTAGTGCCGCTGTTCAATGCGGCTGCGGTTCGAGGCCGCCTTCGGGCTCGTCACCCTTGGTGGCAGGCCGTGCGCCGGCCTTCGGAACGGCTGAGCCGCGGCTTGGCGGCGAATCATCACCGAGATCGCGGGAAGGCTTTTCGCCGCGGATCAGCGCCTTGATCTCTTCGCCGGTCAGTGTCTCGTATTCGAGCAGACCTTCGGCAAGCGCGACGAATTCGTCGTGCTTTTCCGTCAGGATCGTGCGGGCCTGCGTATAGGCTTCGTCGATCAGGCGGCGCACTTCATTGTCGATCTTCTGCGCGGTTGCTTCCGAAACATTCTTCGACTGCGAAACCGAGTGGCCGAGGAAGACTTCCTGCTGGTTCTCGCCATAGGCGACCTGACCGAGCTGATCGGAAAAGCCCCACTGCGTGACCATGGCGCGGGCAAGCTTCGTGGCCTGTTCGATGTCGGAAGAGGCACCCGAAGTGATGTTTTCCTTGCCGAAGGTGAGCTCTTCGGCAACGCGGCCGCCCATCATGATGCAGAGGCGTGAGACCATCCACTTGTAGCTCATCGAGTAGCGGTCGCCCTCGGGAAGCTGCATGACCATGCCGAGCGCACGGCCGCGCGGAATGATCGTCGCCTTGTGCAGCGGATCGGCGACGGCCACATTGAGCGCGGTCATGGCGTGTCCGGCCTCATGGTAAGCGGTGAGCTTCTTTTCCGCCTCGGTCATCGCCGAGGAACGGCGCTCGGCGCCCATCATGATCTTGTCCTTGGCGTCCTCGAATTCCTGCATGGTGACGACGCGCTTGTTGCGGCGGGCCGCCATGAGGGCGGCTTCGTTGACGAGGTTCATCAGGTCGGCGCCGGAGAAACCGGGCGTACCGCGGGCGAGGATCTTGAGATCGACATTCGGCGCCAGCGGAACGTTGCGGGCATGCACCTTGAGAATGCGTTCGCGGCCGACGATGTCGGGGTTCGGCACCACGACCTGACGGTCGAAACGGCCGGGACGCAGCAGCGCCGGGTCGAGAACGTCGGGACGGTTGGTAGCGGCGATCAGGATCACGCCTTCATTCGCCTCGAAGCCGTCCATTTCGACCAGCAACTGGTTCAGCGTCTGCTCGCGTTCGTCATTGCCGCCGCCGAGACCGGCGCCGCGATGGCGGCCGACGGCATCGATTTCGTCGATGAAGATGATGCAGGGCGCGTTCTTCTTCGCCTGCTCGAACATATCGCGCACCCGGCTTGCGCCGACGCCGACGAACATTTCGACAAAGTCGGAGCCCGAAATGGTGAAGAAGGGCACGTTGGCTTCGCCGGCGACCGAGCGGGCGAGCAGCGTCTTGCCGGTGCCCGGAGGACCGACGAGCAGCACGCCGCGCGGGATCTTGCCACCGAGACGCTGGAACTTCTGCGGATCACGCAGGAATTCGACGATTTCCTCGAGATCCTGCTTGGCCTCGTCGACACCGGCAACGTCTTCGAAAGTCACGCGGCCATGCGCTTCGGTGAGCAGCTTGGCCTTGGACTTGCCGAAGCCCATCGCCCCGCGTGAGCCGCCCTGCATCTGCCGCATGAAGAACAGCCAGACGCCGAGAATCAGAAGCATCGGCAAAAGCGTGCCGAGATAGCTGAGGAAACCCGAAGAGCCGTCCGTTTCAGGACGGGCGGAAACCAGGACGTTCTTCGACTGCAGGCGATCGAGCAGACTGTCGTCGATCACAGGCGAATAGGTCTGAAAGGTGGTGCCATTTTCAACATAGCTTCCGGAGAGACGGTTGCCCGTGACCACGACATCCTTCACGCGGCCCGCATCGACCTCACGCAGAAACTGCGAATAAGGGATTTCGCGGGAGCCCGTCTGCGCCGGCGCCGTCTGAAACATACTGAAAAGGGCGATCAGCAGAAGCGCTATGATCGCCCACAAGGCGAAATTACGTAAGTTAGGGTTCATTGAACTCCCCAGCATGGAACGGCCGCCTCATGGCGACCGTCTTATTCGTATCTAACATAGGGTTGCGCCGTGCGATTGCCAAGGCAACACCCCAGGTCAGATGGTTTTTCCGTCAATACTTCTTAAAGGCAGCCTCGCATAGGGCGCCGTCGCGAAAACCGCCGAAAGCCTGTTGGCAAAGATGAAGTCAAATCGTGTCAAAAAGCGGTCGAAGGGTGCGAAATAGGGTGTTAGTTCGACCATGCGGGCGCATTCCTCAGTTAAAAGGTTTCCTTCGGCAGATAAAACTGGCGCGGAGGCGACGGCGCGCTTCCATGCCGCCTTGGGAAGGTGATGCATACGCCCTCTCATTCCTGTGCTTGTCACAGGAATCCAGCCACCGCGCGTCTGCGCGGTGATTGACTCAATAAAACGTGAAGTGTCGTTCGCGCCCAAGGACTTGGGCGCGCTGGATTCCTCTGACAACTCTCGGGTCAAGTCCGAGGACAGGAATGAGGGGGCGTATAGAGTGGCGGCCTCGACCGCTATCGATGTGGACAAACCATTGCGCGCATAAAACCTTCCGTCCCAAACCCCAGCCTCTCCCGGCTGCAATAGCAAAGGCAATATCCCCCGGCTCTCGCGCGCCAGATAAAGCCCGTCACGCCTGAGATCGAACACCACCCTGCCAGCGGTCATCCGTCCGGGCTCACTGCCGGTGACAAATGCGAGGACACGCTCCATTTGCACCCTCCCCGGCGCAAACGGCTGCCCACCGAAAACAGCTGCCAGACGGCCGAGTGCATAATTGAGAACTGCCCGATCCTGCCTCAACCCGTCAGGCATCACCTGCCCGAGCAGGCCGCCGTGAAGCCGGAAATGACGATCCAGCCATTCGGCTCCTTTTGACGATAGAGCCGGTCGCTCTTCGCAGGCCGCTTGGATAGTCCTCTCGACACCTGCATCGACCGAAAGCTGCCGGCGCATCCGCACGCGCTCGTACGTCGTATCCTCGTTGCTGGGATCGTCGATCCACGGCACGCCCCGCTCTTTCAGGAAAGCGCGGATATCTGCCCGGGTGGAAAAAAGAAGCGGCCGTAAAATCCAGAAACTCCGGTCAAAGAGCACCGCATCCGCAATACCGGTCGAAACCTGCTCTGTTCGCATCCCACGCATCTGCAGCGTTTCGCGCTGATCGTCGAACGTATGCCCCGTGACGATGAGATCGGCTTTGAACTCTTTGGCGGCGGTGGCAAGCAAGCCATAACGTGCCTCGCGGGCCGCAGCCATGATGCCGGTTTTCGGCTTGTCGCCCTGCCAGATCATGATGGTGTGGGCAATACCGAGCGATGCACAGAGGGCTGCGACTTCGCGCGCCTCGTCTGCGGAACCGGCGCGCAACGCATGATCGACGGTTGCAGCGTAAAGGGAAATCTTGAGATGGGGCGCGGCCTTCACGGCTTCATCGAGGAGGAGAAGCAGGCCGGTGGAATCGCTGCCGCCTGATATCGCGACGAGAATGCGCGCGGGGCTTTGAAGCGACGTGAGAAACTGGAGGATCGCCAGTTGAGGCGATGCGGCTTCCGGAGACATTCCGGAAGACCTTAGCAGGCGAGGCGCTTCTGTTCGCTCGCAACCTTGCTTATGACGGCGCGAGAGGCCTTCGGATAACGCTTCGACACTTCGCGCAGCGTCGCGCAGGCCGTCTCGGTATTGTCGAGGGCGGCAAGCGACATGCCGAGCTTCAACAGCATTTCCGGCGCCTTTTCCGATGTGCCGTATTTCTGATGCGCATTGAGGAAGGTCTTGGCCGCCTCATTGTACTTGCCCTGCGAATAGAGCGCTTCGCCGAGCCAGAAATTGGCGTCCGCTGCCCGCGCGCTGCTCGGGTAGTGGGTGATGTACTGCGTGAATTCCTGCTCGGCCGTGCTGTAATCACCGGATAGCACGTGGCCATAAGCGGCCTTGTACTGGTCGGCCTCGCTGCCGAGCGAGGCGGTCTGCTGCGGCGTTTTGGTGTTGGCATCGGGGATCGGCCCGGAACCGATCGTGGCATTTTCGTCGACACTTCCGCCGATCGGATTGCCGTTCTGATCGAAATCGATCGAGCCGAGCTCCTTCGGCGGCTGGCCAAGACCGCTATTCTCAGGCACGCTGGTGGAGGGAGCCGTTTCGGCTCCCTGCGGTGCTTGGATCACCTTGGCGATATCGTCGCCGCCGGAGGCTGCCGGAGCGGCATCGGTCTCGCTCTTCTTGACAGGGGCCTTGGCGCCGCCGCCGGCACCGGTCTTTTCGAGCTGCTGGAAGCGGAATTCATTGTCTTCCTGCTGCTTGCGGATCGTCTCCTGCATCTGCAGAAGCTGAAAGCTCATCTCTTCGATCCGGCCGTTCAGCTGCCGCAACTGCTCTTCGAGCTGCTGCACGCGGACCTCTGCATCGCCGCTCTGCACCTTGATGACGGGCGCCGCCGCCTGGTTTTCCGCGGATCGGCCGCCGAGATGTAGCCCGAAGAAGGAGGCCGAATAGGCCACCCGTTCGCTTCCGGTCACAGCCGCGAGGCAGAGCATGCCTGCCACGACAAATTTCTTCATATGTATCGTCCTGTCCCAGTGATTCTTCGCACCTCGATGGCACGAACAGGAGATTTTTCCAATTGCTTTCAAAAAGCAACGGAGTCTGGCCAAAGTGTGGTCAAAAAGAAAAGGCGGCCCCACGCGGGACCGCCTTTCGAAAAAGCGAATTGTTGCTCGGCAATTACATGCCGGCGCCGCCAAGCACGGTAACCGCGCGGCGGTTCTGCGACCAGCAGGAAATATCGTCGCAGACGGCGACCGGACGTTCCTTGCCGTAGGAAATCGTCTTCAGGCGCTGCGCCGGGACGCCGCGCGAAGCGAGATAGTCCTTGGCGGCAGCCGCACGGCGGGCGCCGAGCGCGAGATTGTATTCGCGCGTGCCGCGTTCGTCGGCATGGCCTTCGACGGTGATCTGGTAATTCGGGTAGCGGCCGAGCCACTGGGCCTGACGGTCGAGCGTCTGCGAGGCATCGGCGCGGATCGACGAGGAGTCGGTATCGAAGAAGATGCGGTCGCCGACATTGACCGTGAAGTCCTGGGCCGAGCCCGGCGTTGCAGCGCCGCCAGCACCGCTGCCGAGGCCGAGGTCGCCGGCGCTGTTCGGCGGCTTCTTGGCGCAGCTTGCGAGCGCGAGGCCGGCGATAAGCGCGATCATGACGGGGTTGCGGGCGAAATTCTGCATGCGGCTCATTGCCGGGGTATGAATTCGGCTCATGGCCGGTCTCCTTGCGATTTCATCAGGGTTTCCGGACAGTAACCGCACTCGGTTAACCGCCCCTCAAAGATTATGGTTAACAATTTGCTACTTTGTCCCTTGGCCGCTCGGTTTCATGACTTTGGGGCGACAAGAAGGCAGCAGCGCATCGCCTACTCCATAAGCGGCGACCAGGCGGGGTCGGAGCCGTAGGTCGGCGTCTTCACGAGCTGCTCGTTGTAACCGGTCAGATCGATCGAATAGAGCTGCGGACCGCCCGACCCCGCCGCCTGGCGGAAGAACATCAGCACACGGCCGTTCGGCGCCCAGGTCGGGCCCTCATTATGGAAGCCGGTCGTCAGGATGCGCTCGCCGGACCCATCCGGCTTCATTACGCCGATCGAGAACTTGCCGCCAGCCTGTTTGGTGAAGGCGATGAGATCGCCGCGCGGCGACCAGACCGGCGTCGAATAAGAGCCGTCGCCGAAGGAAATACGGGTCTGGCCCGAGCCATCGGCATTCATCACGTAGATCTGCGGCTTTCCGCCGCGGTCGCTTTCGAAGCTGACGCGTGCGCCGTCAGGCGAATAGGAGGGCGACGTGTCGATCGCCGCCGTCGAGGTCAACCGCGTCGTCGTGCGCGAGCGCAGGTCCATCGTATAGATGTTGGAATTGGCATCCTGCTGCAGGCTCATGATCACCTTTTGACCATCAGGCGAAAAGCGCGGCGAGAATGTCATGCCGGGGAAATTGCCGACGACCTCGCGCTGCCCGGTTTCCAGCTGAAGCAGATAGACCCGCGGCTGCTGGTTGGCAAAGGACATGTAAGTGACTTCCTGCCGGCTCGGCGAGAAGCGCGGCGTCAGCACGAGATCGCTGCCATCCGTCAGCATCCGCACGTTGAAGCCATCCTGATCCATGATCGCCAGCTGGCGCTTGCGCTGCTGCTTGGTGCCGGATTCGGAGACGAAGACGACACGGGTGTCGAAATAACCTTCCTCACCAGTGATCTGCTTGTAGATCGCATCGGCGATGATGTGAGCCACACGGCGCCAGTTCTCCGGCTGCGTATAGAACTGCTGACCGGTCATCTGCTGCCCGGCGAACGGGTCCCACAGCCGGAATTCGGCGCGAAGACGGCCATCCGCTTCCTTGGTAACCCGGCCGGTAACCAGCGCCTGTGCGTTGATGACCTTCCAGTCCTCGAAGCGCGGCGAAGCGTCGGGATTAGAAATCTTCTCGATGAAGGCGGTTTTGTTGATGGGTGCGAAGAGACCGGACCGCTGCAAGTCGGCGGCGATGACTTGCGAGACCTGCGCCCCCATGTCGCCCTGGAAGTCAGTCACCGCAATCGGCATCGGCTGGACATTGCCTTTTCGGATGTCGAGGGTGACCAGCGCGTTGGCCGGCGTTGCAAAGACGGCAGCGGTCATCAGACCCACTGCAACCAAAATGGCGCGGAAAAAGGAACACTTTGTCATACCAAACAGCCTTTCAGCATCTATGGAGTCGGATCGCCGGATTCAAAGTGCAGGACGACCTCGTTCCAGGATTCGTATTTTTCTTTCGGGGGCATCGGGAATGGCGACGAGCGCTGTACCGCCCGGAGAGCCGCAGCCGACAGGCCTTCTCGAGCAGCTTCTTTGCCGCCCGAGGCTGTTACCTCGGGTGAACCAACGATCGCCCCATTCTTGTCGAGCCGCAGATGGACGGTGATCACAACTCTGCCGCCCCTCGCCTGCCCGGGAGGAACATTGAAGGAGGAAGCAATTGCGTGCTGTAAATCCATGGCTGACTTCTTGTAGGTCGCCGCGTCGACCGACTGTGCTAACGCCTCAGGCGCACAAGCCAGAATCGCTCCAAGCATGCTGGCGGCTGCAAAAGACTTGTTGCCATGGGACAGATCCGTCAGCATCTAGATTCCCATAGAACTCGGATCGAAATTCAGGTCGAACTCATTCCAAGCCTCATACTTGTCCTTCGGAAGCATCGAGAAAGGGGCGGACTTCATGACAGCTCTATAGGCCCCGCCTTCCAACGCACGGCGTGTGGCATCGCTGCTACTGCCGCCCGATGATTCGACTTCTGGCTGACCAATAATATTACCATCCTTGTCGAGTTTCATGTGCACCTTGATGACCATGCCGGAAAGGCCTTCCATCCCCGGGGTGACAAGCCAATTGCCCTCGATCAAGCCGCGCACCGCATCTTCTTCGCTCTGGCTGAGCTTGGAACCACCGTTGCTCTTCTTCGCACCGAGCGATGCCTCCTGCGTCGAACGCTTGGCGCCGCCAGCGGAAGGGTCGGTCTTGTTCAGCAACGCCGCAACCTCGTCGGCATTGAAGTCGCTCTTCATCGCCGAAGCAGATTTCGCCGTTTCCTGCTTCTTGTCCGCCTTCTTCTTGTCGGTCGGCACGTCGGCGGTCTTCGGCTGGTCCGGGGTCTTTTCCGGAGGCTTTTCGGCGGGCTTCTGCGGTTCCGGCGGCTTTACCTGTGGCTTGGCGACTGGGGTCGGCACATTGTCCGGCAACGCCTCGGCGTCGGGCTTCGGCGGTTCCTCCGGCTTGGCCTGCTCTTCCGGCGGTTTTTCCTCCGGCTTCGGCGGCGTCACTTCGACGGGCTTCGGCGGCGGAATGGAAGCCACTTCTTTCGGCTGCTCGACTTCCGTTTCCTCCTTGACGATGTCCTTGACATCATTCGGCTTCGGATCGGTCTTCGGCATCGGCTTTTCGCTCGAATTCGCCGCGGCAGCTTCGCTATTGCTCGGCTTGGCGTTCGGCACCGGCGGCGTCTTCAGGTCGACATTGTTGTCTCCGGCGTTCTCCGCCGGTTGCGCGATCGGCGGCCGCGTCGTCGGCACGGGCGCGGAAATCTCCTTCTTCGGAGCCTTCTTGTCGCCTTGCTGCATCTGGGTAATGGATTCCACCGGCACCAGATCGACCGGCATCGCCTCGAAATCCTCTACCTTGAAGGATTCCGGAGCGCCGAGCGATACCATCGCCCAGGTGAGCACCAGGCCGTGCAAAACAGCAGATGTGATGACACTGGCCTTCATTTTGCGCGCTATTGGTCCTTCTTCTGCTGCGTCACGAGGCCGATATTCTTGAAGCCTGCGCCCTGAATACGGGCCATGACATCGGCGATGACGCCATAAGGCGCGGTCGCATCGCCGCGCACGAAGATACGTTCGTTATAGCCGGTCGTGGCGATCGCCTCGAGCTTGGCGGCGATCTCCGCGGCCGGGATCGGCGTTTCCTGCAGGAACACCTCGCCGTCATTCTTGACGGAAATGGTGATCGGCTGTGTCTCGGAATTCAGCGCCTTGGCCTGCGTTTCCGGCAGGTCGATCGGCACGCCGACGGTCATCATCGGTGCCGCGACCATGAAGATGATCAAAAGCACCAGCATGACGTCGACGAGCGGCGTCACGTTGATTTCGGAAATTACGGCCCTGTTCCGACCGCCACGACGGCGGCGTCCGCCGCCCCCGC
Organism: Rhizobium sp. WSM1328; assembly: GCF_057653715.1. NCBI lineage: Bacteria > Pseudomonadati > Pseudomonadota > Alphaproteobacteria > Hyphomicrobiales > Rhizobiaceae > Rhizobium > Rhizobium sp. WSM1328. The sequence goes on from NZ_CM172788.1 coordinate 3,522,449, forward strand.
CGCCATTGCCTCCAACAGCCATACCCATGTCAGAATACTCCGTTGGTTACTGAGCGGCAGCGCGCGGCTGCAGTTTCTCGTCGATCTGGCGCGAAAGTATGGCGGAGAATTCATCCGCGAAACCTTCCATGCGGCCCGAAAGCTTGCCGGCATCGGCAGAGAACTTGTTATAGGCGATAACTGCCGGGATAGCGGCGACGAGGCCGATCGCGGTGGCAAGCAGCGCTTCGGCGATACCGGGCGCAACCACCGCAAGGTTGGTCGACTTCGAACCGGCGATCGCCTGGAACGAAGTCATGATGCCGACGACCGTGCCGAAGAGACCGATGAACGGCCCGGCCGAGCCGATGGTCGCGAGCGATCCAAGGCGGGCGCCGAGAAATTCGGTTTCACGGGCGAGCGTCACGTCCATCGCACGATCGATACGCATCTGCAGGCCGATCGGCGAGCGGGCGCCGCGTTCGAAGGATTTCTTCCACTCGCGCATCGCGGCCACGAAGATTGCCGCCAGCCCGGTATTGCTGCGTTCCGACAGCGAGCGATAGAGTTCTTCCAGCGACTGGCCCGACCAGAACACCTGCTCGAACTTGTCGAACTGGCGCCGCGCGCGGCCATAGGCAAGGTATTTGTCGATGACGATCGCCCACGTCCATACCGAGGCTGCGATGAGCCCGAGCATGACGAGCTTGACGACAATGCCGGCCTGCATGAAAAGCGACCAGAGGCTGACGTCCGTCGTTGCTGCTGCCAATCCTACTTGTTCCATTGGTCCAAAATCCCCGAATCCAAACGCCCGGCGCTAGACCGGGCGGCACAAACTGATCTCGCAAGAAGTGTCCGGCGGCCGCCGCCCAAAGCCCTGGTCAAACTTCCAAGCTCATCTTCCGCCTTCTTGCCGTCAAATTTGGTCAAAGGAAGGCGTGCACCGCACAAACTCTGACTTTCCCAGTAAGACACTATTATGGTTAATAGATCGTTAGTGCCGGACTGTGACAGTAAGCCTGTGTTTGGAAGATTTCGTTCCATGGATTACTTGACCGGAGCAAGGTCCGGCTGCCGAAAGAGCGCTCATCCTGCGGCGCGAGAATTCCTTCACATAAAACTCAAGTTCTGACAAGACCTGAATTTCAGGCGATTCTGACTACAACGGCGTGCTGCCCTCCAGGAATTTCACCGCCAATGTTTCCGGTAGCCGCCTCGGTCGCCCCCGGGCGTTGATGACGGCGATGATCACCTTGGCGGCGATCAGCAGCGTCTCGCCCGAGCGGATCTGCTGATTGAGCACCATCTTGGCGCCGCCGGCTTTTTCCGTATGCGTCAGGATCGTCAGCACATCGTCCATGCGCGCCGGGCTCTTGAAGTCGATCTCCATGCGGTGGACGACGAAAACCAGCCCCTCCTCGTCGGCGCTGACGAGCTCGCGCTGCTCAACGCCGAGGCAGCGCAGATAATCGGTACGGCCACGCTCCAGGAAATGCAGGTAGCGGGCGTGATAGACCAGGCCGGAAAAGTCCGTATCTTCATAATAGACCCGCTGCACGAGCCGGTGTCCGGCCTCCGTCAGCTCTCCCGAAATGGAAAAAGGGCGTTCCGTCATAATTTTCTCCAAACTGAGGTGCCCTCTTTGGCGCAACGCTTCCCGGCAGGCAAGCATTGAATGCCCGGCAGGCAAGCATTGAATAACTGTCACAATTCCTAACTATTCCCGACAACGAGCGACCAATCAGGAGACGATGCGATGAAGATTGCGGTTATGGGCGGAGACGGTTTCATTGGCTGGCCAACGTCGCTGCATCTCTCCGATGCCGGGCACGACATCCATATCCTCGACAATCTCTCGCGCCGCTGGATCGACACCGAACTCGGCGTTCAGTCGCTGACTCCGATGGATTCGATCCAGGAGCGCACCCGCATCTGGCATGCCGAAACCGGACGCCGCATCCACTTCAATCTGATCGATCTCGCCAAGGATTACGAACTCCTGAAGAACTGGCTTTCCGAACATCGCCCGGATGCCGTCATCCATTTCGCCGAGCAGCGGGCCGCGCCCTATTCGATGAAGAGCGACCGCCACAAGAACTACACCGTCAACAACAATGTCAGCGCCACGCACAACCTGCTGAACGCGCTGACGGAACTCAATCTCGATGCCCATCTCATCCATCTCGGCACCATGGGCGTCTACGGCTATTCGACGGTCGGCGCCGCGATTCCCGAAGGTTACCTGCCGGTCGGCATCGAAACCGCAGGCGGCGAGACGGTCAACCAGGAGATCCTCTACCCCTCCAATCCCGGCTCGATCTATCACATGACCAAGTGCCTGGATCAGCTTCTCTTCCAGTTCTATGCTAGGAATGACGGCCTGAGGGTCACCGACCTGCACCAGGGCATCGTCTGGGGCACGCATACCGAGCAGACGCGCCGCCATGCGCAGCTGATCAACCGTTTCGACTATGACGGCGACTACGGCACGGTGCTCAACCGCTTTCTCATCCAGGCGGCGATCGGCTATCCGTTGACGGTGCACGGTACCGGCGGCCAGACCCGCGCCTTCATCCACATCCAGGATTCGGTGCGCTGCATCGAGCTGGCGCTGAAAAACCCGCCGGCCCGCGGCGCCCGCGTCGAGATCTTCAACCAGATGACCGAAACCCACCGGGTGCGCGACCTCGCCGAGATGATCGCCAGGATGAGCGGCGCCAAGATTGCCTGGCTGCCCAACCCGCGCAAGGAAGCCGCCGAGAACGAGCTGATCGTCCGGAACGAAAAGTTCCGCGATCTCGGCCTCGAGCCGATCACGCTGGAAGCAGGCCTGCTCGGCGAAATCGTCGACGTCGCCAAGAAATTCGCCTATCGCGTCGACCGCGCGCGCGTTCCGGCCGTCTCCGCCTGGACTAAGGACATCGCCGCGACGATCAATCACGATCCGGAAGGCAAGCGGCTGAAATCCGTCTCGTGAGCGCGGGCGTGTTCATAATGGAAGGCTCCATAGAGACTCCCTTACCAAGTCAGTTTATGTGGGAAGGAGAGGGCATACAGTGTGAGCCCCCCTCTGCCCTGTCCTTGGGCCTGACCAAGGACAGGAACAAGGAAGTGCGGCAATGGCGAACGTAACCACGCAAACGCCTCATCGCTTCGCCTACGTCACCCTTGTCACCAATGCCGACTATGCCATGGGCGCGACTGCACTTGCCCGCTCCCTGCGCCGAACCGGCACCGGGGCTGACATCATCATTCTCCACACCGGCGGCGTCGATGCAGCCGCACTCGTGCCCCTGAAGGCGCTCGACTGCCGCCTGATTGAGGTCGAGCACCTGCCGCTGTCTGCGGCCTTCAACGAACGCCATGCGCGTGGCCAGCTCCATTCGGCAGCCCCTTTCACCAAGGGCCGCAAGCCGGATTTCCATTCGCCGCTCGACAATTTCTGCAAACTCAGGCTCTGGCAGCTCGTCGAATACCAGCGCTGCGTCTTCATCGATGCCGACGCCCTCGTGCTGAAGAACGTCGACAGGCTCTTCCTCTATCCGGAATTTTCCGCCGCCCCCAATGTCTACGAAAGCCTCGCCGACTTCCGCCGCATGAATTCCGGCGTCTTCGTCGCCACGCCCTCGCATGACACATTCCGGCACATGCTCGAAAGGCTCGACAGGCCGGACGCCTTCTGGCGGCGCACCGATCAGACCTTTCTCGAGACGTTCTTCCCGGATTGGCACGGCCTGCCGGTTTATTTCAACATGCTGCAATATGTATGGTTCACCATGCCGGACCTTTGGGACTGGAAGAGCATTTCGATCCTGCATTACCAGTATGAAAAACCGTGGGAAAAGGATCATCCCAAGGCAGCGCGACTACAACCTTTGATCGATCTGTGGCACCGTTTCCACGATGGCGGCGATGTGCCTGAGATCACGGCGCTGGACAATCCGGAAGGGACAGCATGAAGGTACTGGTATCGGGTGGAACGGGTCTCGTCGGCCGGTATGTCGTCGAGGAACTGCTGGCCGCCGGATATCAGGTGATCGTCGGCGGGCGCCGCGCGCCGCTGCCGCGCCTCTTCTCCCGCCCGGTCGAGTTCGCAGCGCTTTCGCTCGACCCCGACAAGGATCAGATCGACGTCTTCGACGACGCCTATTTCTTCGTCCACGCCGCCTTCAGCCATGTTCCGGGCAAATATCGTGGCGGCGAGGGCGACGATCCGAAGACCTTCCACAGGTTGAACCTCGACGGCACCGTCCGGCTTTTCGAAGCTGCCAAACGCGCCGGCACACGCCGCTGCGTCTTTCTGTCCAGCCGCGCCGCCTATGGCGAACATCCCGAGGGAACCGAACTGACGGAGACGATGCTGGCCAAGCCCGAAACACTTTACGGCCAGGTCAAGCTCGATGCCGAACGCGCGCTTGACCACCTCTCCACGCCGGGTTTTGCCGGCGTCAGCCTGAGGGCAACCGGCGTCTATGGCGATCTCTCGCCGAACAAATGGGACGGCCTCATCGCCGATTACCTCGCCGGCCGGCCGGTTGTTGCCCGTCGGGGAACGGAAGTTCACGGCCGCGACCTCGGTCGGGCGGTGAGGCTGATGCTGGAAACGGAAAGCACCCGCATCTCCGGCGAGGTCTTCAACGTCTCGGACATCTCGGTCGACACGCGCGATATCCTTTCACCCATCCGTCGCGAGACGGGCTGTCGGCACGCGCTGCCGCCCCCTCCCGACAGGGCCGCACTCAATCCCATGAGCACTGCTAAAATCCGCACGCTCGGCTGGGCACCCGGCGGAGCGCCTCTATTCGAGGAGACGATGCAGCAGCTGGCCGCTGCGCTGCCTAAATCCCCAAGACACAGGTCCACGCAAGCCTGACGTTGCAGAATGCCCCGAATTGCAATCGGGGGCCCGAATCAAAAATCGGGGGATTGTCCATGCAGGTCGCAACCACGTCTGCCTCCATCATCTTGCGCGGCACGTCTTCGACGGCAGCCATTTCAGCCGCCGGAAGCGAGACCGATCAAGGCGTGCTGAAGCTGCAACGCGCCACCCAGGCGCTGCAGCAGATGCGCCAGACCTTGGCGAACTCGGGAGACGAGGCCAAGGCGAAGGCGCAACGCAAGCTCGAAGAGGCAAAGCAGCAGTTGGAGATGCTGCGCAGCTCCAACATGGCTCCTGAGGTGGTCGCCCGTCTGGCCGCCGAACTGGCGCGCAAGGTCGGCACCGCCGCCTCCGAATTCGCATCATCAGTCGCGACCGGCAGCCCGGCAACAGCGGTTTCGATGGATGCAACCACGGGTGCAGCGGCCGTCGCAATCAGCGGGGCCGATGCGGCGCTGACGGATACCGCAGGAGAAACTGCGGCCGGCGAGACCGGCTCGCAGGAACCGGACGCCGCCACCAACGCCCGCAACGCCTATGCGAGCGTCGCCGAGGATGCCCCGAAATTCTCGGGCATTTCGGCCGATGATCGCGAAACGATGGAAGAGTTCAAGGCGGTGGTGCGCGAACTCAAGCAAGTGCTCGACAAGGCGATGCGCGAGTTGCGGCAGCAGGACCGGCAGCCCGGAGCCAATGCCATTCCTGATATGGCAGGCTTCTCCATCGCCACGGCGACAATACCGACAAGCATCGTCGTCTGACGCTCGCAGCCGCCGGCGGCCGAGGCGTCAAACGCGCGTGATACCGTCGCATCCGGCATTTGCATCGGACATCCAGCCGTCTATGCTCGGGTAAATATCTCAGAACCGGCAGATCGAATGACCTCTAGAGAATTGAAAGCGCAGTTGCGCAACGAACGGCTGTCCGCACGCGACGCCATCCCCGCCGAGAAACGCGCCTCCAAAAGTCTCGCAATGGCCGAACATGCCGGCGAGGCCGTCGGTTTTGCACTGGGTACGATCATCTCCGGCTTTCTGCCGATCCGTTCGGAAGCCGATCTCAGGCCGCTGATGGCGCGCTTTGCCGTGCGCGGGGCGCGGCTCTGCGTGCCGGCGATCCTCGATCGGCAGACCATCGTCTTTCGCGAGCTGGCGGAAGGTGCGCCGCTGGTCGATACCGGCTTCGGGACGGTCGGCCCCGGCGCCGATGCCGCCATTCTTGACCCCGAGATCATGCTGGTGCCGCTTTCGGCCTTCGATGCCCGCGGCCACCGCATCGGCTACGGCGCCGGCCACTACGACCGTGCCATCAGCCGGCTAAGGCAAAAAGGCCTGCATCCGAAGCTGATCGGCATTGCATTCGACTGCCAGGAAGTGGCACATGTGCCCGCTGAGCCGCACGACATAAGCCTGGATGCCATCCTGACAGAAAGCGGCCTTCGCTTTTTTGCCTCTTGGATTGGATAGGGAATGCGGCTGCTTTTTCTGGGTGACATGGTCGGCAAGACGGGACGCACGGCGGTCTGGGACCGTCTTCCCGGCCTGGTTTCAGACCTCAAGCTGGATTTCGTCATCGTCAACGGCGAGAATGCCGCCGGCGGCTTCGGCATCACCGAGGACATTTTTCTGGAAACGATCAATGCCGGCGCCGATGTGGTGACGACAGGCAATCACGTCTGGGACCAGAAGGAAGCCGTCGCTTTTGCCGGCCGGCACGATCAGTTCCTGCGTCCCGCCAACTATCCGCAAGGCACGCCCGGCCGCGGATCCGGTCTTTTCTATGCCAGGAATGGTGCGCGCGTGCTCGTCGCCAACGTCATGGGCCGGGTTTTCATGCATCCCGAACTCGACGACCCCTTCAAATCGGCAGAGGTCATCCTCGCCGCCTGCCCGCTGAAGGAACAGGCCGATGCGATCATCTTCGATTTTCATGCGGAGGCGACCAGCGAGAAGCAATGTTTCGGCCATTTCGTCGACGGCCGCGCCAGCTTCGTCGTCGGCACCCACACGCATGTGCCGACGGCCGACGCACAGATCCTGAACGGCGGCACCGCCTATATGTCGGATGCCGGCATGTGCGGCGACTACGACTCCTCTCTCGGCATGGACAAGGAGGAGCCGCTGAACCGCTTCATCTCCAAGATGCCGAAGGGCCGTATGGAAGCCGCGAACGGACCGGCGACGATCTGTGGTGTCGGCGTGGAGATCTCGGATACGACAGGACTTGCAGAAAAGATCGCACCGCTCCGGCTCGGACCGCGGCTGGCTGAGACCGTGCCGGAGTTTTGGCGGTAGCCCACCCCACCAACACGCAATTGTGAGCATCATCCGTCTGGACCGATGCGACCTCATGCCGCATCCTCCGGCCACACGCGCATAACCCTGAAATCGGATCGATTTCAGGGTTAAAAGTGATAGAGCGCCGGAGGGGTGGCATGAAGCCGCGATATCTTGTCCTCGCTATCGCATGCCTTGCGACCTTCGCCGCGCCGAATCTTGCCGGGGCACAAGAGCAGCGGCCACCGGTCAGCCAGTGCCAGGCGATCGCGCAAACCATCCCCAAGGTGACCTTCGCAAGCTTTTCCGGCGCTCCGCCGCTGATGCCTGCCGTCTCCGAGGGCGAGGACGTCAAACTCACCTTCCTCGGCCACTCCACCTTCGAGATCGATACGCCCGGCGGCATCGTTATCGCAACCGACTATAATGGCTGGTACCGGCCGGCGACGCCGCCCGATGTCGTGACCATGAACAAGGCGCACACGACCCACTACACCCTGACCCCCGATCCCGGCATCAAGCACATGCTGCATGAGTGGAGCGATGTTTCGGGAGAGAAGGCCAACATCAATCTCGTCGTCGGCGATGCTTATATCCGCAACGTCCCCACGGATATCCGCTTCAGCTATGGCCTCGGCGGCGCGCATGAGAACGGCAATTCCATCTTCATCTTCGAGATCGCCGGCCTCTGCATCGGCCATCTCGGCCACCTGCATTACGAGCTGACGGACGCCCATTATACCGAGATCGGCCGCCTCGACGTTGTCATGGTCCCCGTCGATGGTGGCCTGACGATGGGCGCCGACAGCATGAGCCGCGTCATCAAGCGGCTACGCTCGTCGTTGATCCTACCAATGCACCGGCGCGGCCCGCCAGTCGAAGCCTTCGTCTCGATGTTCGGCAAGGATTTCGACGTCGCCAATGCGCCCGATGACAGTATCACCGTCTCGATGCGCACGCTGCCGAAAAAACCGCTGATCTATGTGATGAAGGGTTTGCGGTAAAAAGGCCCGGAGGTTTTCCTTCTACAGCGCCGCGCGTCTTTTCAGGCGCGCAAAGGACGCTGTAGCACTTTGAATTGCTGCATAATTTTATCCTTAAATCGATTCCGATTTAACGAATTATGCAGGGGCACTGCACGTCAAGCGAACTGCAGGTGACGCTTGATGCCGACATCCGGCATCTTGTCGTCGTCGAGATTGGCTTTGGCGATCTCCCAGCCGAATTTCAGCTTGTTGCCTGTGGAAACCCAGATCTCGGCATCGTCGACATGGAGGGACAGCATGGTGAGCTTGGGGTCCTTCTTGCCGCCGTCATACCAGGCCGCGACGATCGAACTCCAATATTCCTCGATCTTGGAGGGGTCAGGATGCACCTCGATCACACCGGCGAGGCAGGCGTGATAGTCGTGATCCTTGCCGATAACGCAGAAATGCGCGCGGCTGCCGGGCTTGATGGCGCGCACGATGTCGGCGTCGGTCTTGGTGTAGAACCAGATGGTGTTGGTGGTGGGATCGGCATGCGGCGCCATCGGCTGCATGTGCATGTCCAGTCCGGAAATTCCGAGCATGCCGGCATGAACATCGTTGACCTGATCCCAGAGCTGACGTGCTGGATGTTCCTGCGCCTCGCTGAGACTTGCCATGATCGTTCCTTTCCGTTGGATGGAGTTCGGTTGAAACGTCATCCCCTCGCCTTTGTTCCGAACTGCTTTTTCCTTGAACGGGTGCCGTTTCGCTCTTATAAGGCGGCCCATTCCGAACAATGAGACGTGAACAGGGGTGCCATGGCTGGCCATTCACAGTTTAAAAACATCATGCACCGCAAAGGCCGTCAGGATGCCGTGCGGTCGAAAATGTTCTCCAAGCTTGCGCGCGAAATCACCGTTGCCGCCAAGGCCGGCCTGCCCGACCCGACGATGAACGCCCGCCTTCGCCTGGCGATCCAGAACGCCAAGGCCCAGTCCATGCCGAAGGACAATATCGACCGCGCCATCAAGAAGGCAGCCGGCGCCGACGGCGAGAACTACGACGCAGTCCGTTACGAAGGCTACGGCCCCGGCGGCACGGCGATCATCGTCGAGGCCCTGACCGACAATCGCAACCGCACCGCCTCCAACGTCCGCTCGAGCTTCACCAAGGCCGGCGGCGCTCTCGGCGAAACCGGTTCTGTTTCCTTCTCCTTCGACCATGTCGGCGAAATCACCTACAAGCTTTCCGTCGGCGATGCCGACAAGGTGATGGAAGCCGCGATCGAAGCCGGCGCCGATGACGTCGAGACCGACGAAGACGGCCACTACATCACCTGCGGCTTCGAAGCCCTCGGCGAAGTGGCGAAAGCGCTGGAATCGAGCCTCGGCGAAGCCGAAACCGTCAAGGCCGTCTGGCGCGCCCAGAACAACGTGCCGGTAGACGAGGAAAAAGCTCAGTCGCTGCTGAAACTTATCGACAGCTTGGAAGATGATGACGACGTTCAGAACGTCTATTCCAACTTCGAGGTCTCGGAAGAAGTGCTGGCAAAGCTCTCGGCCTGATCTCCGCAGGTAGGTGTCCAATAAAAACCCGGCGGCAGCGCCGGGTTTTTTCTTGCCGGAAAGGTGGCGCGTCAGAGTGACGCCTTACGCGGCGGCTCGCATGAAATTTCCCAGCCCCGCGAAAAGTTCCACCGATGTCAGCCGCGCCTCGATGTCGTGGATCGGCATCGAGATGATCACCTCGTCGGTCTGCGTTTCCTGTAGAAACTCCGTCAGTTTCGCCTCCGCCGTCTTCGGCGACCCTACCACGGCATAACGCAGCGTGTGTTCGACATTCATCTTCTCCATCGGCGACCAGAAGTCCCCCATATCGGCCACCGGACGCGGGAACGGCCCGCGGACATTGCGGCGCAGATTGACGAACTGCTGCTGGGCAGAGGTGAAATGATAGCGTGCCTCCTCGTCCGTCGCCGCCACCGCGCCCATCACGCCGACCATCACATGCGGCTTGGCGAGCGTCGCCGAGGGCTGGAAGCGGTCGCGGTAGATCGCGATCGCATCGAGCAGCATGTCGGGCGCGAAATGCGAGGCGAAGGCATAGGGAAGTCCCAGCATGCCGGCGAGCTGAGCGCTGTAGAGACTGGAGCCGAGTAGCCAGATCGGGATATGCGAGCCATTGCCGGGAACCGCGAGGATCGCCTGGTTCTCGACCGGCGTATCGAGGAGTTGCTGCAGTTCCACCACGTCGTTCGGGAAGCTGTTTGCACCGGCCTCGAGATTACGCCGCAGCGCCTGTGCCGTACGCATATCCGTTCCCGGCGCGCGCCCGAGGCCGAGATCGATGCGGCCGGGGAAGAGCGCCTCCAGCGTGCCGAACTGCTCGGCGATGACCAGTGGCGAATGATTGGGCAGCATGATGCCGCCGGAGCCGATGCGGATGCGCTTCGTCGCAGCTCCGACATGGCCGATGACGACTGATGTGGCAGCACTGGCGATCCCCGGCATGCCGTGATGTTCGGCAAGCCAGAAGCGCTTGTAACCAAATTCCTCGGCCTTTAGAGCCATCCGCGCCGAGGCCTCGAGGGACTGGCGCACGGTGCTGCCTTCGGCAACGGGGGAAAGGTCGAGTATGGAGAAGGGAACCATGGGAAACCTGCCGGGCAGTTGAACGATGCCGTCTATGTAGGTTCGCGCCCGCGCCATTCCAAACCATCCGCGCAAACAAAAAGGTCGCGCGAGCGCGACCCTTCTGCAATGTCACAAGCGATAATTTATCGGTGACGGCGCAGCACATGCACCTCGGCGATCGGCTGGTGGTGGCCGGGCGGCAGCGTGAAATTGCCGAGCTGGCGGTCCATTTCCAGGGCTTCCGTCGCCAGCCGGTGGATCGCCGCCGTCGTCTCTTCGACCATCGAGGCGTTCTGCTGCGTCATCGCGTCGAGTTCGGCAACGGCGCTATTGATCTCGCGCAGCGTATTGGCCTCCTCGCGGGTCGCACTCATGATCTCGTTGATCTGCCCGTTGATCGCCTCGACATGGGCACCGATGCCCGTCAGCGCAACGCCCGCTTTTTCCACAAGCGTAACGCCGCTTTCGACCTCATGCGTCGATTTCTGCAGCAGGCTGGAGATTTCCTTTGCGGCACTCGACGAACGCTGGGCCAGCTCGCGCACTTCCATGGCGACGACGGCGAAGCCCTTGCCGGATTCACCGGCGCGCGCCGCCTCGACGCCTGCATTAAGTGCCAGGAGGTTGGTCTGGAAGGCGATGTCGTCGATGACCGAGATGATCGTGTTGATCTGGCGCGAGGAGGCCTGGATCGCCTCCATCGCCGCGATCGTCTCGCGCATGATCTGGCCGGAGCCGGTCGTCTCCTTCTTGGCGTCGCGGGCGATGCGCTCGGCCTGTTCGGCCCGCGCGATCTGCTGGCGGACCGACTGGGTGATGGCGCTGATCGCATTCGCGGTCTCGGTGATCGAGCCGGCCTGGCGCTCGGTGCGCCCGGCAAGTTCGTCGGCACCGGTGCGCATCTCCTCGGAGCCGGCGCGCACCGCCATCGAGTTACCGCCGATCGCCGTCATGGTTTCGCTGAGCGTCGCCAGCGCCTCGTTGAAATTGACGCGCAGGCTTTCAAGCTCGTTCGGGAAGCGGGTATCGATCTGATAGGCGAGATCGCCATTCGCCAGATGATGCAGACCCTCGTCGAGCGCCTCGACCACCTGCTGCAGCGTCTTCGCCTCGGCCTCACGCTCGGCCAGATTCTGCTGGCGGTCGTGCTCGGCCTGCAGGCGCGTCTCTTCGCTCGCGGCTTCGAGCTCGCGGCTTTCGATCAGCGAGTGGCGGAAGCGGTCGAGCGCGTTGGCCATCGTGCCGATCTCGTCCTTGCGGTTCAGGCTGCCGATCTCGCTGTCGAGCTTGCCGTCGGCGACATCGCGGGTGACGCCGGCAAGCCGTGCAAGCGGCGAAAACAAGAAATTGGTGATGAGGCCGGTCGCGATCGCCATGACGACGAGCACACCGATGCCGATCATCGTCAGCAGAGTGGCGATCTCGATCGAGCCGGCATTAAGCTCGCTCAGAAGCACGCTTTCGACCACGAGGAAGCGATCGCCGCGATAGTCGATGCCGCGGACATAGGCGCGGGCCGCGCCGTCCGTCCGGCCGAAGTCGGCCACCGTCATCGCCGAACTGGCAAGCGCGCTCTTGATGAAGGTGAAGGGTGTCGCATCGAGCGTTGCAAGCTTGCCGCTCGCGTCGAGGCCGACGGCGGAGCCATCGCCGGAGACGATCGCCGCCCGTGCCGTGCTGCCCTGGACGATGCCCTTGGCAAGGATGCCGGTGACGATCTCGTCCCGCACCTTGAAGAGAATGATGCCCTTGGCCGCTCCAAGCTTGACGATCGGCACGGCATAGAAGATCGCCGACTTGCCGCTGCCGGCATCGACGCGAAGGCCGGAAAAGCCTGTCGGCGCGGCGTCATCGGTCGCCCTGGCGGTATTCTCGATCGCCTTGGCGAAAGCGATGCCGGCACCGGTCGCCTTCCAGGCGTCCGACTTCAGGTTTTCGGCGAAATCGTCTTCCTTCTTATAGGAATAGAGCACGGTACCTTCGAGATCGACGATCAGCAGATCGCTGAAGGCGGTATCCTCGAGGTCGCGGGCAACTTCACCCTGCGTCTTCTCGTGGCTCGAATAATAAAAGCCGCTCGGCCCTTCCGGCTTGATGAGCTTCTCGCGTTGGTCGGCGGGGTTGGGGTTGCCTACTATGAAAACCTTCTTCAGCTCGGCACGGGCATCGCCCGCGGTCTTCTCGATGGTCTTCCAGCCGCTCTTCAGGTTGGTGATCGACATCTGCAGCGCCTCGATGCGCGCGATGGAGTTGGCCTGGTTTTCAAGCTGCGTCAGCTGGTCCTGCAGCATGTCGCCGCGAAAGATCAGCACGCTTTCCTTGGCCTTCAGCGCCTGCTCGTCGGAAATGCGGCTGCTGGCGAAATAGGCAAGCACATCGATGACCGCGATCGACAGCACGGTCAGCAGAATGAATGTGGCGATGACCTTAAAGGAAAGGGATTGAAATCTCCGAGCCATGTACGACGAACCCCTTCTGAACGCGCCTGCCAAGCGCGGGCACGCAGCGCATGCCTGATCAACTGACCTATAAACAGAACATCGGAGGCTTAAATCTTCGCGAAAAGCAGCCTCTCTCGTATTCGGTGACTAGAATTCAGGCATCTGTTTTAATTCGCGGTAAATGGCGGGGCCGAAATCCAGGAATGTTTTTGTTTTGTTCACATATCGATGGCAGTTATTTCGCAATCGCTATAGGTTGAACCATGCAAAATACGATTCGCATCGTCGGCATCGATCCCGGTCTTCGCCGCACCGGCTGGGGAATCATCGAGACATCAGGCAATTCCCTGCGGTTTGTGGCATCCGGAACCGTGACCTCCGATGGAGACATGGACCTTGCCTCCCGCCTTTGCCAATTGCACGACGGCCTGGCGGAGATCGTCCACAGCTATAAGCCGGATGAGGCCGCCGTCGAGCAAACCTTCGTCAACAAGGATGCGGTGGCGACCCTGAAGCTTGGCCAGGCCCGCGGCATCGCCATGCTGGTGCCGGCGCGCGCCGGGTTGCCGGTCTCCGAATATGCCCCGAACGCCGTGAAGAAGGCCGTCATCGGCGTCGGCCATGGCGAAAAGCAGCAGATCCACATGATGTTGAAGATCCTGATGCCGAAGGTCGAATTCAAGGGCAACGACGCCGCCGACGCCCTGGCGATCGCCATCTGCCATGCGCATAATCGCGGCAGCAACCGGATGCGGCAGGCGCTGGCTGGCTAATCTGTTCTTGACTTGTTCCCATTCGATGATAAGTAATACCTCGGAGGTATTACCATGCGCGTGACGGAAAAAGGCCAGGTGACCATTCCCAAGGACATCCGAGACCGTTTGAAGATCGGCCCGGGATCCGAGGTGGATTTCGTTGCCGATGAAAAGGGTGCCCGCCTCGTTGTCCTATCCAGCAGGATAGAGCCATCACAGGACGATTTTGAATCCTGGCTCGGCAGTATGAGCGGGACCCTCGACACCAGCGGCATGACGACCGATGAATTCATGGAATGGTTGAGGGGACCACGTGATGACCTCAGTCCTCGTTGATACGAACATCTTCATCGATATTTTCGGGCCGGATAATCCTTTCAGGGAATGGTCCGCACGGGCGTTGAGCATACTGCGTCCGGATTCGCAATTCATCATGACACCGGTCGTCTGGGCGGAGTTGGCAAGCATGACCCCGCGCGAGGAAACCCTTGCATTTCTCCTGTCGCGGCTGAACCTGATCCGCGAGGCCCTGCCGTTTCCCGCCGCGTACCGGGCCGGCATGGCCCACGCGCAGTACCGGAGAAACGGCGGCCTGCGCGATCGCACCCTGCCGGATTTTTTCATCGGGGCGCACGCCCTCGTTCGATCGCACCGCCTTCTGACGCGCGATGGCGCGCGCTACCGCTCCTATTTCCCTGAGTTGGACATCATTTCTCCCGAAACGCATCCTTGAGAGACCGCGACCCATGATCGGCAAGCTGAAAGGCACCATAGACGAGATCGGCGAAGACTATGTGCTCGTCGATGTGCACGGCGTCTGCTACGTCGCCCATTGCTCGGCCCGCACCCTGTCGAAGCTTGGCTCGGCTGGCGAGGCCTGCGTGCTGTTCATCGAGACCTATGTGCGCGAGGATCAGTTGAAGCTCTTTGGCTTCATGACCGCGCTAGAGCGGGAATGGTTCAACCTGCTCCAAAGCGTCCAGGGCGTCGGCGCCAAGGTGGCGCTCGCCGTGCTCTCGACGTTGACCCCAGGCGAACTGGCTAATGCGATCGCCCTGCAGGACCGCACTGCCGTCTCCCGCGCGCCGGGCGTCGGTCCGAAAGTGGCGATGCGCCTCGTCACCGAGCTCAAGAACCGGGCGCCTGCCTTTGCCGGGGAAGCAATCAATATCGCTCTCAAGCAGGAACTCGGTGAAGGCGTCGCGGCAGCACCGGTCGCCGATGCGGTGTCCGCATTGACCAACCTCGGCTATTCCCGCGACCAGGCCGCCAATGCGGTTGCCGCGGCAATGAAGACGGCGGGTGATAACGCCGACAGCGCCAAGCTGATCAGGCTGGGATTGAAGGAACTGGCGCGGTGAAAAGCCGCAAAACCGATGATGGGATGTCGAGGCAGCCGTTTTTTGGTGTATTGGTGTGACAGGATTCAAAACGGAATGAGAGCATGAGCGAACCCGCCCGCCTGATATCGCCGGAAAAGCGGGGCGAAGACCTTGATATCACGTTGCGCCCGCAATCGCTGGACGAGTTCACCGGCCAGGCGGAGGCGCGCGCCAATCTCAAGGTCTTCATCGAGGCGGCGAAAAACCGCGGCGAAGCGCTGGACCATGTGCTCTTCGTCGGTCCGCCCGGCCTCGGCAAGACGACGCTGGCGCAGATTATGGCCAAAGAGCTCGGCGTCAACTTTCGCTCGACGTCGGGCCCGGTGATCGCCAAGGCCGGCGATCTCGCTGCCCTGCTCACCAATCTCGAGGAGCGCGACGTGCTCTTCATCGACGAAATCCATCGCCTCAATCCCGCCGTCGAGGAAATCCTCTATCCGGCCATGGAAGATTTCCAGCTCGACCTCATCATCGGGGAAGGCCCTGCCGCTCGCTCGGTGAAGATCGACCTGTCGAAATTCACGCTGGTGGCGGCCACAACCCGCCTCGGCCTGTTGACGACGCCGCTGCGCGACCGCTTTGGCATTCCGGTGCGCCTGAGTTTCTATACCGTCGAGGAGCTGGAGCTGATCGTGCGCCGCGGCGCGCGGCTGATGAACCTGCCGATCACCGAGGAGGGCGCCCGCGAGATCGCAAGACGCGCCCGTGGCACTCCGCGCATCGCCGGCCGGCTGTTGCGGCGCGTGCGCGACTTTGCCGAGGTGGCAAGGGCAGAAGCCGTCACCCGCGAGATCGCCGACGAGGCGCTGACCCGCCTGCTGGTCGACAATGTCGGCTTCGACCAGCTCGACAAACGTTACCTCAACATGATCGCGGTCAATTTCGGCGGCGGCCCGGTCGGCATCGAAACCATTGCCGCCGGCCTTTCCGAGCCGCGCGACGCGATCGAGGACATCATCGAGCCCTACATGATCCAGCAGGGTTTCATTCAGCGCACGCCACGCGGCCGTGTTCTGACCGCAATCGCGTGGAAACATCTGGGAATGCAACCGCCAAAGGATATGGAGGCTGCGCAGTTCCGGCTGTTCCAGGAGGACAACTGAGTGATCACCCGCCGCGGATTTTTGAAGGTTCTCGGCGGCGGTTTCGCCGGCGTCATGTCGCTCGGTGGTTATGCCTTTGCTTATGAACCGCTCGCGCGGCTCGCCATCACCCGCTACCAGCTGACGCCGCCGGGATGGACGCCAGGGCTCAAGCTACGCGTCGTCGCGCTCGCCGATCTCCATGCCTGCGAACCCTGGATGTCGGCAAGCCGCATTGCCGCGATCTGCCACACGGCGAATGAACTCGAAGGCGACGTCACCGTCCTGCTCGGCGATTACGCCGCCGGCATGAACATGGTGACGCAGTACGTGCATTCGAGCCAATGGTCGAAGGCGCTCGCCACCTTGCAGGCCCCTCTCGGCGTCCATGCGGTCATGGGCAACCACGATTGGTGGGAGGACAGGACCGCCCAGAAGAACGGCGGGATGGAAACATTCGGACACCGAGCCTTCGCCGACGTCGGCATCCCGGTCTATGGCAACCGCGCCGTCCGGCTCGAAAAGGATGGCAGCGGCTTTTGGCTCGCAGGCCTCGAAGATCAGCTAGCGCTTCTGCCGGGCCGGAAGTGGGGCCGCACGCAGATGCTCGGCCTCGACGATCTCGAGGGAACGATGGCTCAGGTGACGGACGATGCGCCGGTCATCCTGCTTGCCCATGAACCCGATATCTTTCCGCGCGTGCCGGAGCGTGTGTCGCTGACGCTATCGGGTCACACGCATGGCGGACAGATCCGTTTGCTCGGCCGTTCGCCTATCGTGCCCTCGCGCTACGGCAACCGCTACGCCTATGGTCATATGATCGAGGAGGGGCGTAATATCATCGTCTCCGGTGGCCTCGGCTGCTCCATCGCGCCGGTGCGCTTCGGCGTGCCGCCGGAAATTGTCGTGATCGATCTTGGATAGAATGGCATGGCCAAGCGCACTCTCATCCGCCTGAATGCGGGCGCTGAGCGTTTCAACTATCGCATCGCCGGCCTCGGCTTTCGTGACGGCCACGTGCTCGTCCATCGCGCCGTGCATGAGCCCTTCTGGACCTTTCCGGGCGGCAGGGCGGAAATCGGCGAGACGTCGGAGCAAACGCTGAAACGGGAGATAGTGGAGGAACTGGGCGTAGAGGTGACCGTCCATCGCCTGCTCTGGATCGTCGAGAATTTTTTCCGCTACGAACAGCGCGACTGGCATGAACTCGGCCTCTATTATCTGATGGAGATTCCGCCAGAATTCCCCTTCTTGTCCGGCGAGATCATCCATCGGGTCGAGGACGGCGACAACCATCTCGAGTTCAAATGGGTGCCGGCAACGCGTAATGCCCTGTCCGCACTCGACATCCCGCCCTATTTCATCGCCGATGAAATCGAAACCCTTCCCGTTGTGCCGCGTCATCTCGTCTGGCGGGACGGCGATCTCGACGGCAAAGACTGACGCAGGCAATTCAAGGTGTTACAGCGCCCTTTGCGCGCCTTAAAAGGTGGCGGTGCTGTCGCCAAAAGCCTTTAAAGAGGAGATGCGCCGATGCCGACCTTCGATCCTGTCAGGCCATTTCGCAAACTTGCCTACAACAACGCCCTTGCCAACCGCCGGCTGCTTCAGGCCTGCGCGACACTGAAGCCCAGCGAATTCGAAGCGCCGCGCACCAGTTTCTTCCCCTCGATCAAGGAAACCTTGAACCATATCATCACGGTCGACTGGTTCTATGTCGACGGCCTGGAAGGCGGCACGCTCGGGCTCAAGGCCTTCGAGGTCGACGAACCGTTCGATGACGTTTCCTCGCTGACAGAGGCGCAGGCGAAGGTCGATCAGCGCCTGACGGCACTTTGCGAGGCCCTGACGCCGGAGAGACTCATCTCGACCATCAGCCTCCATCGCGGCGACCGCATTCAAGAAGAGCGGATGGAGGACGTGCTCGGCCACCTCTTCCAGCATCAGACCCATCATCGCGGGCAGGTGCATGCGATGCTCTCCGGCACCAGCGTCGCTCCGCCGCAACTCGACGAATTCATCGTTGCCGACGATGCCCGGTTCCGTGGCGGCGAACTCGCCACGCTCGGCTGGAGCGAAGAAACGCTGATGCGTTAGCGCGTCCTGCGGGCCGCGAGTGTTTTAAGTCTCTATTTGATGCCTGTCGTGGTCCCAAAACCGCTGCACAGTTTTGGGCGACATGCATTAATTCTGCAGCCGCTTCTTCAGCCCGTCGATGATTGTCTTGGTGAGAAGATCGTAATTCTCGTCGAAGTGATGATCGCCGGGCAGTTCGATGACCTCGGCGCCGCTATCCTTCAGCGCCGGACAGGCAACATCGTCATCGTCGTCCTTGCCGTAGATGCATTGCACGAGCTTCGGATCGATGTTCTTCAGATCGCCGACAGGATCGCCTCCCGCCCCTTCCGTCTTCTGGCCGAGCCAGCCGAGAACAGAGATGACGTAGTCGACTTGGTGCGAAAGCGACAGCAGCGACAATTGCGCCACCGCCGACTTTTCGGCTGGCTTGAGGAGCTGGTAGGTGGCGGGCACGACATCGGCGCCGAAGGAATAACCGACGAGCAGGACATGCTTCACCTTCCACTGCTTGCGGTAGAAATCGATGATCTTCGAAAGATCGGCAGCTGTCTCCTCCGGCTTGCGCTCCTTCCAGAAATAGTGGAGCGAATCGACGCCGACGACCGGAATACCTTCCTTCTGCAGCGTGCCGCCGACCTCCTTGTCGATGTCGCGCCAGCCGCCGTCGCCGGAATAGATCACCGCCATCGTATCGAAGGCCGGCGTTGCCTCGAGCACCGCCAGCGGCAGGCCGAGCGGGTTGCCGAAGGCGCCGGAGGCGGTGACGAGATCGTCGAGCGTATCGGCAAACGCCGTCTGCGCATCGTCGGTGGAATCGCGGATCTCGATCGCGTCATGGGCCTTCTTCAGCGCCTCGGCATGCGCCCGACCATCCTTGTTGGCCTCAGGCGTGAAGACGGTAACGATCGGGTCCGGCAGGATGCCGTCGCTGAGGCCATAGACCGTGCGTTCGCCGACCACCTGCTTGGACGCCGGCGTGCAAAGCTCCTTGGCAAGCGGAATGCCGGCGGCCGGATTAACGGCAAGTGTCTGGCCGATCGTCGCATCCGGCGTTTGCGCGGCGATCGCCAGCGCCAAGGCCCCGCCCTCGCCGATACCGGCGACGATCGGCAGGTGATAGGCGTTGTTGCCGGTCGCGCGCTGCACCTGCTGGCTCAGCGATTCGATGTCCGACACCATGTAGACACAGCCGTCGTTGAGGCTGACGTCGTACTGGCCGAGCGCCTGGATATAGGATGGAAAGTCGACGCCGATGACAACGGCGCCTTCGGCGACCAACCTGTCGGCTTCGCCCTTCTCATAATCGCCCCAGCCGGCGGCATCCGAGATCAGCATCACCGTGCCCTTCACCTCCCCTTCCGGCAGGAAGATGTGCGGCGACGGGATGAGCCCGGTTTCGAAACTCTGCGTGGTCTCTTCGGCGGCGTCAGCCGGTGCGGCCGCGAGCATGCAGGCGCATGCCGTGGCAAGAAGGATTGTTCTGATCATTTTCTCACTACCCCTTTCAATCCGCCCCCAATCAGAAATGTCGCGTCCATCAACGCGATCATCGGATTGCCCCCTCCTGAGACCGCAAGATAGCGCGGTTGCCAGTGCGGATGAAACTTGGATTTGAATGCCCGAAGGCCTTTGAAGTTATAGAAGCGCTCGCCGTGTTCGAAGACGGTGCTGCCGATGCGGTCCCAGACGGGCGCCGCCTCGCGTTTCGACATGCCGGAGAGAGGCGCCATGCCGAGATTGAAGTGGGTGAAACCCTGCCCTCGCAGATATTCCATGATCTGCACGAAGAGAAAGTCCATCGAGCCCTTCGGCGCGTCCGGCGAGAAGCGCATGAGATCGATCGTGCCCTCCTGTCTGGATTCGGTCACGAGGATATTGGCGAAGGCGACGATCCTGCCGTCCTTTTTCAGGATGCCGACCGGCTGCGAGGAGACATAATCGAAATCGAACGCGCCGAGCGAGAAGCCCTTTTCCTTGGCATTGTGATGCTCGAGCCAGGCCGTCGAAACCGCGGCAAGATCATCGATGACCGAAGACAAGTCCTGCGGTTCGACGACGGCGAATTCCAGCCCGTCGCGCTGGGCGCGGCTTGCCGTCTGGCGAAGGTTTGCCCATTTGCCGCCCTTCATCTCGAAGGTCCTGAGATCGGCCACCGCCAGTTCGCCGAGCTTGAAGGCGCGCAGGCCGGCATCGGCGCAATGGGACAGCAGCGCCGGCGATATCTGATAGAACACGGCCCGGCAGCCGGCGGCGCGCGCCGCTTCGACGAAACGCCAGACGAGTTCCTGCACGGCGCGATGGTCGCCGACCGGATCGAACAGCGCGATCCAGGAGCGGCCCTGCCGGCCATACATGATGAAGGCATCGCCGTTTTCCGAGAACATGATGCTCTTGTCGCCCATGCGCACAAGATTGGCATCGGCATTGCCCTGCTTCATGACGATCTCGACGGCACGCGCCAGCGCCTCGTCCGTCGCCTGCTCCGGCCGGAAGCTCGCCGGTCGGAGCAGGCTGAAGACGGCGATCGCCGACGAAATGATGGTGATGCCGAGCACGGCGCGCAGCCCGCGCGGCGCCTCGGCGGTGAATTCGAACTGCCACCAGAGCTGGTTGCTGTATTCGACGTCGCGATAGACGAAGAGCAGGATGACGACAGCCCCGACGACGATCACGGCGATCGCCATCAGCCAGGACGCCGTCAGCGCCTGGTTGAGCAGCGAGGCCTGGCGGGTAAAGAGCCGGCGGCTGACGAAGAGCCCGAAGATGAGGAAGGCAAGAAAAGCCGCTTCGACAAGCGCGATCGCCTTCAGCAGCGACAAGGTCAGCGCGGCAAGCGCCGAGAACACGGCGACCCACCAGGCGCCGTCGAGCCGCTGGCCGAGGCCGCGCGCGGCGACGACGAGTGCCAGCCCCAACAGGCTGGAGAGGAAATGCGCCCCTTCGACCATCGGCAGTGGCAGATAGTTGGAGAGGAATTCGAGGTTCTGGTCCGGCGTCGGCGTGACGCTCGAAAACACCAGCATGACGCCGAGCAGCAGCGCGAGAGCCGACAGCAGCTGCGGCATCAGCCGTCCGCCGATGCGCCGCATGCTGGAGGCCGCCGGATGGTCGACGAAACGACGCAGCTCCGCCGCCGAGACCGCGAGCACGGCGATCAGCAGCGGCAGCACATGGTAGACCAGCCGGTAGAGCACCAGCGATCCGAGCACGGCATCGATGTTCACCGCGCTGCCGAGCGAGGCGATGATCACGGTCTCGAACACGCCGAGCCCGGCCGGAACATGGCTGAGCACGCCGAGACCGACGGCGATCGCATAGACGGCGAGGAAGACCGGCCAGCCGATGGCTGTCTGCGGCAGCAGCACATAGAGCACCGACGCCGAGGCGGCGATATCGAAGGCTGTGACGAGGAACTGCCGCGACCAGGTACGCGAATCCGGCAGGCGGATTGCCACAGGGCCAAGATCGAGCACGCGCCCGTCACGGCCGATGATCATCACCGCGCCCAGAATGGCGACGATCGAACCGGCGATCAGCCGAAGAAGGAAGGGGCTGATGCCGACGAGCGGGCCGATCTCGTCGGCGATGACGATGAGGGCGATTGCCGCGACGCCCGCAAGCCCCAATCCGAAGGACAGCGTGACGAAGGCGATGATGCGTCCGATATCCTCCGGCGAGAGCCCGAGGCGCGTATAGGCGCGGTAGCGAATCGCCCCCCCAGACAGGGCGCCGAAACCGGCGGTATTGCCGACGGCATAGGCACTGAACGCCGTCAGCGCGACATGCGGAAAGGGCAGCTTCTTGCCGATATATTCGATGGCGTTGAGATCGTAGAAGATCAGTGCGAGGAAACTGAGCGCCGTGAAGAACAACGCAAGCAGGATCGAGCTCGGCCTGGTGGCGGCGAGCGCACCGACGACGTCGTCATAGCGCACCTCGTTGGTGAGCTGCATGATGGCGTAACCGACGAGGCAGAAGACCACCAGTGATGCGGCTGCCAGCAGCGGCGTTCTGTACCGTCTGAATAGACCGCCAAAAGAAAACCCGTCCGCTTCTTCAATCTCTTCCAAATTGCCGTGCCCCGACATTCTCGTACCCTGCTGCAACTGCCAGCTTGGCGGGAATCATTTCAGATGACGTAACATGAAAGGCATATAAGCTCTATGAAGCTATGCCGCTGCTACCCCAGCCCCGCCGCCTGCGCCTCAATCATCCTCAATTGGGGCGAATTTGCGCAGGCGAGCGGCGCAGCACATTGCATTTTCGTAAGCTTCGGCAGAGCCTTGCGCTCGATGGAGAGTTGAGACGCGAGAGAAAGGTTCGATATGCAGGATGGTTCGGCCTTGGTGATGCTTGCTCTCGGCCGCCTGCTGCTCGGCGGCCTCTATGTCGCTGGCGGCGTTCATCATTTTTTCGTCATCGTGCCGCTGACCGAGGCGATCGAAGCCCGCGGCCTCCCTTTTGCGAAATGGGTGCTGGTCTTGGGCAGCATGTTCCAGATCGTCGCCGGCATCCTGCTGATGCTCGGCCTTTTTGTCGCGGCAGCGGCATTCGGTCTCATCGTCTTCACGCTGGCGGCCACCGTCATGCTGCTGAATTTCTGGGACATGCAGGGAACGGCGCGCGACAGCGCGATCAATACCTGGAAAACCAACCTGGCGATCATCGGCGGCCTGCTGATAGCAGCAGCCGGCGCGATGTGAAGCGGTTCATGCCGCCGGTTCGGCGCCCGCCCGCGCATGCGCGGCGTATCGTGCGACGGCAGCATCCACCTCCGCGTCGCGGTCGCCCGCCACCTGCACCGTCGGCACGGCGAATTCGATACCGTTTTCCTGGAAGGCATTACGAATCATCGCCAGCGCATTGCGGCGGATGACGAATTGCTCGCCGGGCTTCGTCATCATCGACAGCCGGATTTCGATGGCGAATTCGCCGAACTGCTCGACACCCTTCATCTTCAGAGTCTCGATGATATGAGGGCCGAATTCCGGATTTTCGAGCAGCGTCTGGCCGATCTGCTTGATCACCTTCTTCGCCTTGACGAGATCGGTGTCGTATTTGACGTTGAGGCTGATCTTGTCGATCGTCCAGTCGCGATTGAGGTTCTTCACTGCGCCGAGTTCACCGAACGGCACCGTCGTCAGCGGCCCGCGATGATGTCTGAGCTTCACCGAACGCAGGCTGAAGGCCTCGACCACGCCCTTGTGGCTGCCGCTTTCGATATATTCGCCGATGCGGAAGGCATCGTCCCAGAGATAGAACATGCCGCTGATGACGTCCTTGACGATCGTCTGCGCGCCGAAACCGACCGCAACGCCGACGACACCGGCGCCGGCAATCAGCGGCCCGATTTCGATACCGAGGCCGGAGAGCACCATCAGAACGGCGATGACGGCAATGACGACGGCAAGGATATTGCGGAAGATCGGCAACAGCGTCTGTATCCGCGCGCGTTTGGCCTTCTCCTCATCCGTTGCTCCGCCATCCACGGATGATTCAAGCAGCTTGCCGTCGATATAGGCCTTGACGACATGCCAGAGCAGATCGGCGGCAAGCAGGATGACGATGCCGCCGATCACGCCGCGCGCGATCTTGTCGATCATCGTTTCGCCGGCCGCCATCGTATCGGCACCGACGCCGAGCATATGCCCAAGCCAGATGGCGGCAACGGCAATGATCAGCGCCCGCACGCCACGGTCGAGCAGCACGGCTGCAATGGGCCGCGTGGCAAGGAAGCTCGCTTCGGTCTGCTGCAGCGATTTTACCGCAATCGTCGAGACGGCAAGCACGCGCGGCAGCAGCAACACGTAAATGCCGAGCCAGAGCAGCCAGTTGAAGCCTGCGACCCAGAGGCTCCAGAGCAACAGGAAATAGACGGTGAGCGCCCAGGAGGTCCCGTGACCACGCTTCTCGTCCTTGTGCGGCCGCGACCAGACCGCCTCGATCGCAATCAACAATAGGCCGATGCCAAGGATATAGCCGACGAGGAGCCGCACGCTCGCAGAATAGCCGAGCGGCTCCATCGACTGGATCACCGCCCAGCCGAAAATGAAATAGATGACGAAGGTTGCACAGCGCCGATACCAGAAGAATGCGACGTCACGCGCCGGCATGATCGGAGCGGTGATCTCCTGTCGTTCTTCCTCGGCTCGCGCCAGCCCGATGAGATCGACCAGCACGCCACCAAGGCAGATGGTGAAGCGCTGGACCACGAGCGCGACAACGCAAACGATCGCGATGCTCTGGCTGACCGGCGGCCAGCTGACGCTGAGAAGAGCAAGTGCCGTCGCCATCGCAAAGATCAGCGCCGGAATGACGCGCGGGGCGAGATGCATGCCCGCCATCTGCGCCGCCTGGCGACGGCGGCGGAAGGCATAGCGGGCAATGCGCTCGACGATGGTGCCGAGCAGGAAAATCGCCAGAAACTGCGCTATCATGCGTGGCCAGCCGATGGCGGCGATCTCGCCGAAAAACAGCGAAGAAGCATGGCCGACCTGCGAGGGCAGTGTCATCGCTGCATCGGAGACCATCGAGACGTGCCGACGGGCATGCTGGAGCAGACCTGACAGCACCGACATCTGGTCGCCGGCCGCCGAATCGCTCGCGGGTGCTGCCGCCATTTGCGTCGACATCCATTGTTTGACCTGAGGAGTCTGCATCAGCTCCATCATCTGACGCACCTCGGCCGGCGGGGCGGCCGCGGCCGACACCTGCGCCGGCGACGTCTGGGCAAAGCCAGGCGAAACCGCCGAAAAAAGCGCGAGCAATGTCAGCATGCCGAATATGACGGCCTTCAAGCCCCTTGCCATGCCACGCTCCATGACCGCCTCCAATGAAATGTCGGTCGCTTGTGCAGAGCAGCGCCGACATTTTGCAATGGATACTCGCGACCGTTGCCGCCAGCAAGCAGTAGGAAAACCATACTGATGGCTAGGAAAGGTCAACGTCGCCGCCTCTTCGAAACGAAACGCCGCGCTCGATTTCAGAATGATGGCTTTGTCGGAACGGTGAGTGAAGTCGCTCGCCTTCAGGATTTCACGGCCGGTTTTTCCACGTGGCCGCCGAAGCCCGCGCGCATCGCCGACAGCACCTTGTTGGCGAATTCGTCATTGTCGCGCGAGGAGAAGCGACCGTAGAGCGCAGCGCTCAGCACCGGCGTCGGCACGCTTTCGTCGATTGCCGCCATGATCGTCCAGCGGCCTTCGCCGCTGTCCGAGACGCGGCCTGCATATTTCGAAAGTGCGGGATCGGCATGTAGCGCATCGGCCGTAAGATCGAGCAGCCAGGAGGTGATGACACTGCCGCGGCGCCAGACTTCGGCGACATCCTGCAGGTTGAAATCATATTGGAAATGTTCCGGATGGGCGAGCGGTGCGGTTTCCGCATCGGCCTCGTGCGAGGCGGCGCCGATATTGGCATGTTTCAGAATATTGATACCTTCGGCATAGGCGGCCATCAGGCCGTATTCGATGCCGTTATGCACCATCTTGACGAAATGCCCGGCGCCATGCGGGCCGCAATGCAGGTAACCCTGCTCGGCGGTGCTGGCCGCAGCCGCTTCGACGCTCCGGTTGGGCGAGGCTTCCGTCTTGCCGACGCCGGGCGCCAGCGTCGCGAAGATCGGGGAAAGGTGTTCGACGATGCCCTTCTCGCCGCCGATCATCAGGCAATAACCGCGCTCGAGGCCGAAGACGCCGCCGCTTGTGCCGACATCGACATAGTGGATGCCCTTGGTGATGAGGTCGGCGCCGCGGCGGATGTCGTCATGGTAATAGGAGTTTCCGCCGTCGATGATGATATCGCCATTCTCAAGCAGCGGCACTAGGCTCGCCAGCACCTTGTCGACGATCGCCGCCGGCAGCATCAGCCAGATCGCGCGTGGATGGGTGAGCTTCGAGACGAATTCCGCGAGCGAAGCGCTGCCGGTCGCACCGAGGCCCGCGAGCTCGGCAACGCTTTCCGGCCTGGCGTCGTAAACGACGCATTCGTGACCGCCCCGCATCAGGCGCTGGACCATATAATTGCCCATGCGGCCCAAACCAACCATGCCAAGCTGCATAATGAATCTCCTGGAAACCGAAATGAAGTATCGAATCCGGAAATTAGCACCCGCAGTGTGACAGGCAAGCAAAGTCTCGGTGATTTCGGCGAATGCGACGATTGCACCGCCGACCTCCCCGAGATCGACGTATCGTTAAATATCAGGCGCGCTGGCCGGCTCACCCTTCATCTCGCTGAGGAACATGCCCTCGCGCAGATTGATGCCGTATTCGACGAAAGCCTTCATGCAGCAAAGCATCTGCGTCCAGCCTTCGCAGTTGAGATAGGTGCCGCGCCGGCCGGAATCGTCTTCGCGCCAGCCGGTCTCGGCGATCGTCACCAGCGTGCCGCCGTCTTCCAGCGGCTTGAAGTTCATCTCGACCAGCGTCTTGTACTTCGCCTCGTCTTCGCCAGTGCCGCCATCCCAGCGCAGCACGATGCGGCTTTCCGGCACCAGTTCGACGACCTCGACCGGCGCATCCTTCCACCAGGTCACCGTCGTGCCCTTCACGAGCGGCGCGCTCGCTCCGCCGATCGTGGTGAAATAGCTGCTGAGCTTCTTCGGATTGACGACGGCATCGAACACCTCTGCGACGGGACGGCCGATGCGGCCGGAAACGCGGATTCCGAGAGACATGACACTTCTCCTCTTCTCCATTGTGCCTGTTCCGTTGTACTTGGCGTCATTATGTTATAAAAACATAACATGTCAAGCGAATCAACCGACGACCCAGTCTTCAAGGCGCTGGCGCATCATCGCCGCCGCGAAATCCTCGATCTGCTCAAGGATGGCCCCCGAACCACAGGGACCCTTTGCGAGATGTTTCCGGAGATGGATCGCTGCACGGTGATGCTGCATCTGAAGGTACTGGAAGAGGCCGATCTGGTCATCGCCAGGAAGGAAGGCCGCGAGCGCTGGAACCATCTGAACAGCCTGCCGATCAAGCACATCTATGACCGCTGGATCAGCGCCTATGCCGGCCATGCGCTCTCTATCCTCGACCGGCTGAAAGGCGACCTGGAAGGTCAGCCCGAATAATGACCCGGCGTCAAACCGCCTTGCCGCCCGCCCCGCCGAAGCCCTATGCTGCAAAAAACGACACGGGATCAGACGGATGACGATATCCGGAGCCGGCATACGCCGCATGCGGCTGCTGCGGAGCATGAAGCAGGAACATCTCGCCGAACTCCTCGGCGTCAACCAGGCGACGATCTCACGCTGGGAGCGCGATAAGCTCGCCCTTTCGCCCGAACAGGCTATCAAGCTGGAACGGATTTTCGCCTCGCCGCCACATGCAGCAGTCGATGCGGCGCTGAAGCGGCTGGTCGAGGATTCCGTCCGGCCGGTGCATCTGATCTGCGACCGCACCCACCGGCTGCTCGCCACCTCTCGCCCGCGGCACGCGGAGTGGCGGGCGCCGCTCGGCGCCTTTCTCGGCCGCTCTCTATTCTCCTACGCCTCCGCCGAGATCGCCGCCGCCGAGCAGTCGCTGGAGGAGCGCGGCTGGCATGCGGGCAGGCTCTCGTCGCTGACGCTTGATACCGGCGCCAACGGCAATGCGCTGCTGCCGATCGCCGCCGGCCGCATGACCTGGGAAAGGATCATGCTTTCCGATGGCAGCGCCGGCCGCCTCGTCACGACCATCGGCTGAGCCTCAAGCTTTCCTGCACGCCCATGCATAATTTATGCGTTGCCTGAAAACCTTAGTCTTTATAGCGTCCGCCGCCGAACGGTCAGGAGACGATGTGATGACGATACTGGTGACGGGAAGTGCCGGCCATCTCGGCGAGGCGCTGATGCAGACCTTGAGGGCGGAAAGCCGCTGGGTGCGCGGCATCGATATCAAGCCCTCGGCTTTTACCGACATGGTCGGCTCGATCAGTGATCGCGCCTTCGTCCGCCAGGTGATGTCGGGCATCAGCCACGTCATCCATGCCGCGACGCTGCACAAACCGCATGTGGCGACCCACGGCAATTATGATTTCCTCGACACCAATATCGCCGGCACTCTGCACCTGCTCGAAGAGGCGACCACCGCAGGCGTCGCAAGCTTCGTCTTCACCAGCACCACCAGCACCTTCGGTGCGGCATTGACGCCGGCTGCCGGCGAACCGGCGGCATGGGTGACCGAGGACGTGCTTCCCGTCGCGAAAAACATCTACGGCGTGACGAAACTCGCCGCCGAAGGTCTGTGCGAACTCTTCGCCCGCAAATCCGGCCTGCCGGTCGCCATTCTCAGGACTTCGCGTTTCTTTCCCGAAAATGACGACGATCCTGACATTCGCAACGGCTATTTGGCAGAGAACGCCCAGGCCAATGAGCTTCTTCACCGCCGCGTCGATATCAGCGACGTGGTCGGCGCCCATCTGCTGGCGCTCGAAAAGGCGCCGGCGATCGGCTTTGGCCGCTACATCATCTCCGCCACGACGCCGTTTTCGGCAAATGATCTCGCCGCGATCCGGCGCGACGCGCCTCACGTCGTCGAACGACTGTTCCAGGGTGCAGGCGCCCTTTACGCATCACGCGGCTGGAAGATGTTTCCTTCGCTCGACCGTGTCTATGTCAACGAACGCGCAAGGCGGGAACTCGGCTGGCAGCCGCGATATGATTTCCGTTTCGTGCTCGATTGCCTGCGCGACAACAGGGAGTGGCGAAGCCCTTTGGCGCTGAATGTCGGCTCCAAGGGCTACCACGATGAGGTCTTCGCCGAAGGGCCTTACCCGGTCGGATAGAGCAGCGAGCTGCAATGCGGACACGCGAAAGCCCGACTTCCTCTCCAGCATGACGCTTTCGCTGAGAAGTGTCATCCAGATATCACGATCCCGTCATAGACCGTCTGCCGGGGATATGGGCGACGAAATCCAGGGCGTGTTGCGCCATCGGGAAATCGAATCCAGGCCGGGGTGTCATTTGAAGCGGTGTCCAGCCTGCGGGCGGAAGCCGTTTCGAGAGCGCTTTTGACCGAGAGGGTATTTCCATGAAGAATGTCAGACCTTACACAGCGCGGCTTTTCGCCGCGGTTCTCGCGGCATCCGCCGCCGTGCCAGTCGTCGCAATGGCCGAGAATTCCGCCACCGTCGGCGGCCTCACCTTCGTCAACAAGGGCCTGGTGGGCATCGGCCGCATTCCGGCCAACCAGCGTGACAAATTCGGCGAGACCTTCGGTTCCGGCTCGGGCATGGCGATCGATCCCGCCGCCTGGAGCCGCGACGGCGCCGGCTACAAGGGCACGCTCTACCTGTTGCCCGACCGCGGTTACAACGCCGTCGGCACCGTTGATTACCGGCCACGTCTGAACACCATCTCGATCGGCCTGACGCCGACCGCTCCGGGTGCGGCACCCGAGGTTGGCAAGGAACAGTCGGGCGTCGACGCAAGGCTCGTCGATTCCACACTCTTCGTCGACGACAGGGGCGGCGACATGACCGGTCTCGACCCGGAATCCGGCGTCCGCCCCGCTGCCGGTGATTTTCCGCCGCTGCCGCAGGCGACGAACGGCAAGATCGCGCTCGACAATGAAGCCATCATCCGCATGGCCGACGGCAGCATGTTCGTCAGCGACGAATATGGTCCTTATATCTATCACTTCTCCGCTGACGGCCACCTGCTCTCCGCCACCCAGCCGCCGAAGGCGCTTTTGCCGATGCGCAAGGGCGCGTTGAGCTTTGCCTCCAACAATCCCGGCCCCGGCGCCTCCGCTCCGGACCCGAAAGATCCGGAGACCGGCCGCCAGAACAACCAGGGTCTCGAAGGCATGGCGATGACGCCTGATGGTAAGTTCATCATCGCTGTGCTGCAATCGGCTGCCCGCCAGGACGGCGGCGATTCCGGCTCGACCCGGCAGAATACCCGCGCGCTGATCTATGACGCCGCCGATCCCGATCACCTGAAACTGATGCACGAATATGTCGTGCCGCTGCCGGTCTTCAAGGACGCCAAGGACAAGACGATGATCGCCGCCGAGAGCGAAATCGTCGCCCTGTCCGACAAGACCTTCCTGATGCTCGCCCGTGACAGCGGCAACGGCCAGGGCCTGAAGGGCGACACCTCGCTCTACCGCAAGGTCGACATCGTCGACGTTTCCGCCGCGACCGACATTGCCGGCAGCAATTTCGATGACGGCAAGCCGATCGCGCCGAAGGGCGTCATCGATCCCTCGCTGACGCCGGCGACGCTGATACCCTTCATCGACCTCAACGACAAGGTCGACCTCGCCCGCTTCGGCCTGCACAACGGCGCGCCGAACGACAAGAACAATCTGTCGGAAAAATGGGAAGCCATGGGTCTGGCGAGCGTTCTCAACCCGAACCTGCCGGACGACTACTTCCTGTTCGTCGCCAATGACAACGACTTTTTGACGCAGGATGGTTTCCAGGTGGGTGCCGCCTACAAGGCCGACGGCGGTGCCGACGTCGACACAATGTTCCAGGTCTTCCAGGTCACCCTTCCAGGTCTGAAGAAGTAACGGACGCGCTGAAGAAGGGCGAACGGGCAACCCGCGTTCGCCCGCCATATCCGGCGTCTTCGCTGAAAATGGAAGGAAAGGGTGCGATCCACGACCACCGATGGATGTTTACGATCCTGGGTGCCTACAAACGTAGGTGGGCGCCGTGTGTCCAGGCCCACGGGCCTGGCCAGGGACAGCTCCCTTTGGATCGAGTATGGCCCCAGGGATTGTGGTTCCTGTCGAGAGGCGCAGACCGCATGGCGATATATAAGGTTGTTTGCGCTGCCGCGCCAGTGGCGACGGAAGGCCGCCCCTATTTAATTAGAGCCTTTCCTGGTCAGATTGAAGCATTCTGCCGGAGCAGGTTTTCGTCAGGGCAGAGGCGATTGGCGAAGGGCATACCTCTTGGTACGTCCGAGCCGATCGCCTTTGGCCTGGCGGAAAGATGCCCGGCCCTTCGGGTTGGCTGAAACGGGCCGGCTGATCGACCGGCCGGCTTGGCCGTAGAGCCGGGCTACGACACGCGCCGGCCGGTCGACCATCCGACTCCGTTTGAGCCAACAGAATGCTTCAATCTGACCAGGAAAGGCTCTAGGATCAATTGAGTTCGGGGGCGGACCGGCCATTCAGCTTGTCGGTGATGCCGCGGATGCGGCTCGACACTTCGCTCAGCGCTGCGGCAAGATTTTCCTCGGTCCGGGCGGTGGCTGCAAGCACCGTATCGCGATTGCCGCGCAGCGTCTCGAGCTCGGACTCCAATCCGGCGACGCGGCGCGTCAACTCGGCAATCTCGTCCGTGATCATGATGCCGGCCATGACGGTGATCCTCAGATCGCCGATTTCGCCGAACTGATCCTTGAGATGGCCGACATAGCGGTCGAAACGGGTGGCGAGATCGGTCAGGTGATCCTCCTGCCCTTCCTCGCAGGCCATGCGATAGGCCTTGCCGTCGATCGTTACCGTCACCTGCGCCATGCCAAACTCTTCCTATCAGCGATCCAGAACTGCGCGGATCGTTTCCATGGCCGTCACCAGCCGCCGCGATACCTCGCGATTAACCTCTTCCAGCCGGTTGGCGCGGAATTCGGCCTGGTCGAGCTCCTGCGCCAGGCGCGAGCGGTCGGCGTGCACACGCCGCACCTCGCCCTCGATCTCGCCCTGCTCGCGCTGCCGTTCGACGCGCATGTCGACGGCGTTTTCGAGGCTCGATATCGCCTGTCTCAATTCGTTGAGCGCTGCTTCCATGGTTTTGCCTGTGGGCATCATGTCTTTCCGATTCCCGCGCAGGATCCGCGAATCGGCACGCCGCGCCGATCCTGCGATTTCAAAAGGATATGCAGCTCGCTAACGGCCCGTCAATAAATCCTGTCACTTGCCCACCGGCCTATCCTGTGGATGAGCGTTTTACACATCGATTTCGTCATTTGTACAATCGCGTGATCAAATGTCAAAAATCGCCGCTTCCCGCCCGGATTTGACCTGCCATTTATTGACTTGCCCGTCCCAACTGCTATGTCTCTGCCGCTTTCACTCGATGGTCTTGGAGGCTCGAGGCCATCCCCCGACACCCGGAACTTGCGGAAAAGCCATGACCTCTCCCGAACAACACGACCGGATGGCGAATGCGATCCGTTTTCTTGCCATGGACGCCGTTGAAAAGGCGAACTCCGGCCACCCGGGCATGCCGATGGGCATGGCCGACGTGGCAACGGTCCTGTTCACCAAATATCTGAAGTTCGATCCGAAGAAGCCGCACTGGCCGAACCGCGATCGCTTCGTGCTGTCGGCCGGCCATGGCTCGATGCTGCTCTATTCGGTGCTGTATCTGACCGGCTATCCTGACATGACGATCGAAGATCTGAAGCAGTTCCGCCAGCTCGGTTCGAAGACCGCCGGCCACCCGGAATACGGTCATGCCACCGGCATCGAAACGACGACCGGTCCGCTCGGCCAGGGCATTGCCAATTCCGTCGGCATGGCGATTGCCGAACGCAAGCTGCGCGAGGAGTTCGGCTCCGATCTCCAGGATCACTATACCTATGCTATCTGCGGCGACGGCTGCCTGATGGAGGGCATCAGCCACGAAGCCATCGCGCTCGCCGGCCACCTGAAGCTCAACAAGCTCGTTCTGTTTTGGGACAACAACTCGATCACCATCGACGGCGCCGTGTCGCTGTCGGATTCCACCGATCAGATCGCCCGCTTCAAGGCCGTACACTGGAACACGATCGAGATCGACGGTCACGATCAGGCCGCGATCGCCGACGCGATCGAAGCTGCTCACAAGTCCGACCGCCCGACCTTCATCGCCTGCAAGACGATCATCGGCTTCGGCGCCCCGAACAAGCAGGGCACCCACAAGGTCCACGGCAACCCGCTCGGCGCCGAAGAAATCGCAGCCACCCGCAAGGCGCTGAACTGGGAAGCCGAAGCCTTCGTCATCCCGTCGGACGTGCTTGATAGCTGGCGTGCTGCCGGCGCCCGCTCCGTCGACCTCGTCAAGAGCTGGGAAGACGGCCTCGCCAAGGCTCCGGCCAGGGCCGAGTTCACCCGCCGCATGGCAGGCGGGCTGCCGGAAGGCTTCGACGCCGCGATCAGCGCATATAAGAAGAAGCTCGCCGAGACCAAGCCGACGGTTGCGACCCGCAAGGCCTCGGAAGACGCGCTCGAGGTCATCAACGGCTTCCTACCGGAAACGCTCGGGGGCTCCGCCGACCTGACGCCGTCGAACAACACCAAGACCAGCCAGATGCATTCGATCACCCCGACGGATTTCGCCGGTCGTTACATGCATTGGGGCATTCGCGAGCATGGCATGGCGTCTGCCATGAACGGCATTGCGCTGCATGGCGGCCTCATCCCCTACAGCGGCGGCTTCCTGATCTTCTCGGATTATTGCCGCCCGCCGATCCGTCTCGCCTCGCTGATGGGCATCCGCGTCATTCACGTCCTGACGCATGACTCGATCGGCGTCGGCGAAGATGGCCCGACGCACCAGCCGGTCGAACAGCTCGCCGGCCTGCGCGCCATCCCGAACCTGATGGTCTTCCGTCCGGCCGACGCCACGGAAACGGCGGAATGCTGGCAGATCGCCATCAAGACGCACAACCGTCCTTCGGGCCTTGCTCTGACGCGCCAGAACCTGCTCGCAGCCCGTACCGAATACAGCGAAAAGAACCTGTGCGAACAGGGTGCCTATGTGCTCGCCGGCAATGCCGACGCCAAGGTGACGATCTTCGCCTCCGGCTCCGAAGTCGAAATCGCCGTTGCAGCCCGTACGGCACTCGAAGCCAAGGGCGTCACCGTCCGCGTCGTATCGGTTCCCTGCACCGAACTGTTCTTCGAGCAGCCGGAAGCCTATCGCAAGGAAATCCTCGGCAACTCGCCAGTCAAGATCGCCGTCGAAGCCGCCGTTCGCGAAGGCTGGGATGCGTTCATCGGACCGGAAGGCACCTTCATCGGCATGAAGAGCTTCGGCGCTTCCGGCCCGGTCAAGGAAGTTTATAAGCATTTCGGCATCACCGCCGACGCCGTCGTTGCAGCCGCGGAAGCAAAGCTTTAATGAGGGCGCCATGAGGCGCTCTCCATCTCCTCAATTCCAGGCCCTCACTATCGGGCCCTACTCTATCGGGAGTGAATGAACATGACAGTCAAGGTTGCCATCAACGGTTTCGGCCGCATCGGCCGCAACGTCCTTCGCGCCATCGTCGAATCCGGCCGCACCGACATCGAAGTCGTCGCCATCAACGATCTCGGCCCGGTTGAAACCAACGCCCACCTGCTGCGCTATGACTCGATCCACGGCCGGTTCCCGGCAACGGTGAAGGTCGAGGGTGACTCGATCATCGTCGGCAACGGCAAGCCGATCAAGGTCACGGCGATCAAGGATCCGGCCACCCTCCCGCACCGCGAACTCGGCGTCGACATCGCGATGGAATGCACCGGCATCTTCACCGCCCGCGACAAGGCTGCCGCTCACCTGACGGCCGGCGCCAAGCGCGTCATCGTCTCGGCGCCCGCCGACGGCGCTGACCTGACGGTCGTCTTCGGCGTCAACCATGATCAGCTCACCAAGGAGCACTTGGTCATCTCCAACGCGTCCTGCACCACCAACTGCCTGGTGCCGGTTGTGAAGGTTCTCGACGACGCCGTCGGCATTGACCACGGCTTCATGACGACCATCCACTCCTACACCGGCGACCAGCCGACGCTCGACACGATGCACAAGGACTTGTATCGCGCCCGCGCGGCCGCCCTTTCCATGATCCCGACCTCGACGGGTGCAGCCAAGGCAGTCGGCCTCGTTCTGCCGCATCTGAAGGGTAAACTCGACGGCACCTCGATCCGCGTTCCGACTCCGAACGTTTCCGTCGTCGACTTCAAGTTCGTCGCCAAGAAGGCGACCAGCGTTGGTGAAATCAACGAAGCCATCATGGCTGCTGCCAACGGCAAGCTGAAGGGCATCCTCGGCTACACCGACGAGCCGCTCGTCTCCCGTGACTTCAACCACGACAGCCACTCCTCGATCCTCGCGACCGATCAGACCAAGGTCATGGAAGGCAACTTCGTGCGCGTCCTGTCCTGGTACGACAACGAGTGGGGCTTCTCCAGCCGCATGTCCGACACGGCAGTCGCTTTCGCCAAGCTCATCTGAGCGCTCTTGAGGCATCGACATGCTAGCGGCCCGGGAAACCGGGCCGCTTTTTGTTGCCGTGCCTTCCGAACGAAACCAGCTTTCCCCACTCTGGCATCTTTTCGTCCATTGCCCGGATGAGATCTGCTAGAATACGTCACCCTGGACATTCGAAATGCCCAGTTTCCTCGCGCATTGGCCACCGGCCAGGCGCGGCCACGCCAATACCGTGCGGCAGCACTGACGCCCGCATGAAAATGAGAGAGATGGATGGATTACTTTACTGTTGAAATCGCCGGCCGCGCCGTTGCCAGTTTCCGCTCGGAAAATCACGAGGAAGCGACGCATTTCTTCGAGGCGGAAGACTTTCGCGACGATCTGACCGTCCTGGAATCCGAAGGCAAGCCTCTCTGGGACCGCAAAGCGGCCCTGAGCCTGCGCAAGGCGACCACCGAGGAAGCAAGCGAAGTCGAGCATGCCTATGAATTCGACGACGATCCCGAACGGACCATCGAGGACGAGTTCGTCGTTTTCCTGGTCCCGGTCGCGGATCTGACCGACGAGGGCGAGGACACAGAAGACTGACTAACGATCCGCACCGGGTTCGATATGGCGCCGTTCTCAGGACAGGATGGCGGTGCAGTTGAGGCTGCCTCGGGGTTCGAATTCGATCGGCGTCTCTGCACGGATTGGTAATCCGCTGGCCAAGCGTGCTAGATTGAGCAAATACGCAGCGCTGCACAATGGCCAAAGTGAGCCAAGTGGAGGTGATAAATGGCAGAGGCACAAAAACGCTTGTCCCACACCACCCTCAAACGGCGGCAACGGTTTCACCCCAAGCGGGACGTCAGACCTGCCGTGTTGGCGAAGGCCAATCGTCTGGTCATCTGGGTCGCCGCCCTCATTGGCCTCTCGTTTCTCGCCATCGTCATATTTCAGGCAGTGTTGGGATAGCAGAGCAAGGGCCGGCCGCTTCTGGCACAAAACTACAGCCGGCTGCTCTCGCTAGGCGGCCGGCATTTCCACCCGATATCGAAAAATCTCAGCGTTCATTTCCACGCTCTTCGCATAGGCGCCTGCAATCCATTCTTCCCGTCATTGGACAAGGCAAACGGGCCGCATGAAAGGAGGAGGGTGTCTTATTCTGTTGCCATTCGCAGATACGGGCAGGAAAAATCCGTGCCTGTCTCTTTTGCCCTGCTCTCGCCTGATTTTCCTATACATTCTTTATAGAGAATTTCTCCCGTAGCATTCCGTGTCGGTTGGCCGTCCGGCAGCCGTTCAGCAGCATGAAGCAGCATCGCGACGAGGTTAAGCCGCAAGGCCTACCCTTCTCTGACGTTTTGCCGTTTACTGACGGATCGCAGCGCCTGATGGAGGGGTTGAATAAAGGCGGATCGGCCGGGGGTGGCTGTGTTCGCGAAGCAGTCGATTGAAAGGGGTGGGCATGGAAGCGTTCTATATCGTGGTGCTGGTTTCGACGGCGCTCGTGCTTCTTGCCGCTTTTTCGAGCCTGCTCGCCTTCCGCTTCGGCGCCCCCCTGCTGCTGCTCTTCCTGATGATCGGCCTTGCTGCCGGCGTCGATGGTCTCGGCATCGAGTTCAGCAATAATTATCTCGCCTATATTCTCGGCTCCATTGCGCTGGCCGTGATCCTCTTCGATTCCGGCTTCGGCACGCCGATGCAGGCCTTTCGGCTCGCGGCCGTGCCCTCTCTGGCGCTCGCCTCGGTCGGCGTGCTGATCACCGCCTCGCTCTTTGCCTTCGCCGCCATGTGGCTTTTGAATTTCACCTGGCTGGAAGGCCTGTTGCTCGGCTCGATCGTCGCATCGACCGATGCCGCCGCCGTCTTCTTCCTGCTGCGCATCGGCGGCATCAACATCCGCGACAAGGTGCGCTCGACGCTGGAGGTCGAATCCGGCACCAACGACCCGATGGCGATCTTCCTCACCATCGCCCTCGTCGAGGTGCTGGCGAGCGGCGAGCGTTATGCCGGCATCAATATCGGCATGCTCGCCATGTTCGTGCAGCAGATGGGCCTCGGCGTCATTCTCGGCCTGCTCGGCGGCATGATGATCGTGCTGATCGTCAGCAGGCTCGATACCGATCGCGGCCTGACACCGATCTTTGTGCTGGCGCTCGCTCTTCTCGTCTTTTCCTTCACCGGCGCGGTTGGCGGCAGCGGCTTCCTCGCCGTCTATGTCGCCGGCATCTACGCCGGAAACCGCAAGATGCAGGCGATCGGCACCATCAAGCGCTTCCAGGACGGCATGACCTGGCTGGCGCAGATCATCATGTTCCTGGTGCTCGGCCTGCTCGCCACGCCATCGCAATTTCCTGTCATCATCGTGCCGGCCATCCTGCTCGCCCTCTTCCTGATCTTCGTCGCCCGGCCGTTGGCGATCTGGCTGTCGCTGCTTCCCTTCGATTACACGCAGCAGGAAATCGGCTTCGTTGCCTGGGTCGGCCTGCGCGGCGCCGTCTCCATCCTGCTTGCCATCATGCCGATCCTCGGCGGGCTTGAGAACGGCCAGATCTATTTCAATACCGCCTTCATCATCGTGCTGGTCTCGCTGCTCCTCCAGGGCTGGACAATCAAGCCCGTCGCCAAGAAGCTCGGCCTCATCATTCCGCCGCGCATCGGCGCCGTCGACAAGGTCGAGGTCGACCTGCCGGGCGCGGCCAACCACGAACTGCTCTCCTACCGCGTCATCAAGGATAGCCCGGTACTGCGCGGCGAGCGCATTCCGCGCTGGGCGACCCCGTCGCTCGTCATCCGCGACGGCAAGTCCATGCGCTACCAATATGCCGGGCGGCTGCGCGAGCACGATCTCGTCTATCTCTTCATCGTGCCGAGCTATTCCCGCCTGCTTGACCGGCTCTTCGCCAGCCGGGCGCCTGTCGATGACGACGATGCCGAATTCTTCGGGGCCTTCGCGCTCTCCCCCGCCCGCCCCGCCGCCGATCTCGATGCTGCCTATGGCCCCGGCCTGCTCAACGAATCCGAAAGGGGCCTGACGATCGCCGAATTGATGCGGCAGCGCCTCGGCGGCAAGGCCGACTATGCCGACCGCGTCCGCCTCGGCTCGATCATCCTCATCGTCCGCGATCTCGACGAGCACGATCACATCACCTCCGTCGGCATGTCGCTCGAAGCAGTCGAACCGGCAATTACGCTGCCGATCTTCCTCAATCTCAAGGACATTACCCAGCGCATCCGCGACCGGCTGAATGGACGCCGGAACCGGGAAACCGCAGCCTCCGAAAGCCCCCCGAAACCACCGGCCGGACGCGACGAAGGCACACGCGAAAACGGCCGCTGAACGCCTTGCGTCTCGAATGATCCTTGCTATGTTCGGCGCAACTTTCGCCAACCACGACAGGATCCTCCCCATGCCTTCTTTCAAGACCCTCGACGATCTCTCCGACATCCGCGGCAAGCGCGTTCTCGTCCGCGTCGACCTCAACGTCCCGGTGAAAGACGGCAAGGTCACCGATGTGACGCGCATCGAACGTGTGGCGCCGACCATCCTCGAATTGTCCGAAAAGGGTGCCAAGGTGATCCTGCTGGCCCATTTCGGCCGGCCGAAGGATGGCCCGTCGCCGGATCTGTCGCTGTCGCTGATCGCCCCTTCCGTCGAGGAAGTGCTTGATCATGCCGTGCTGACGGCCTCCGACTGCATCGGCGAAGCCGCCGCCTCCGCCGTTGCCGCGATGAATGACGGCGATATTCTGCTTTTGGAAAACACCCGCTTCCACAAGGGCGAGGAAAACAACGACTCCAACTTCACCAAGACGCTTGCCGCCAACGGCGATATCTACGTCAACGACGCCTTTTCGGCCGCCCACCGCGCCCATGCCTCGACCGAAGGCCTTGCCCACCACCTGCCGGCCTATGCCGGCCGCACCATGCAGGCCGAGCTGGAGGCGCTGGAAAAGGGCCTCGGCGAACCGGCTCGCCCTGTTGTTGCGATCGTCGGCGGCGCCAAGGTCTCCACCAAGATCGACCTGTTGATGAACCTCGTGAAGAAGGTCGATGCGCTCGTTATCGGTGGTGGCATGGCCAATACCTTCATCGCCGCCCGCGGCACCAATGTCGGCAAGTCGCTCTGCGAACATGATCTCGCCGAAACCGCCAAGCAGATCATGATCGAGGCCGCCACCGCCGGCTGCGCCATCATCCTGCCCGAGGATGGCGTGATTGCCCGCGAGTTCAAGGCGGGCGCCGCCAACGAGACTGTCGATATCAACGCCATTCCCGCCGATGCCATGGTGCTCGATGTCGGCCCGAAATCCATCGAGGCCATCAACGCCTGGATCGAGCGTGCCGCAACCCTGGTCTGGAACGGCCCGCTCGGCGCCTTCGAGATCGAACCCTTCGATGCCGCAACGGTCGCTGCTGCGAAATACGCCGCTGGGCGCACGGTAGCCGGCAAGCTCACCTCCGTTGCCGGCGGTGGCGACACCGTCTCGGCGCTCAACCATGCCGGCGTTGCCGACGATTTCACCTACGTCTCGACCGCCGGCGGCGCCTTCCTCGAATGGATGGAAGGCAAAGAGCTTCCCGGTGTCGCCGTCCTCAACGCTGCTAGATAGTTGCCAAGATTGATTTCGCAGATTTTACATGTGGATAGACCGTGGAAGAAAAAACAGCTTCCGCGGTCTTTTGCTCAGAGGACGAAAAAAATCCCAACTTTCAAACGATTGAATTGAATTCAATCGTTTCAATGACTTAGCCTTCCATTTTCCTCCCTATAAACTTCTGTTATCCGCGTTCTATATTCCTGAAGTGCCGATATTTATTGTTGTGGAGAGAACGAAATGAGCGAACGACTGGAAGACATTGCAGTGCAGATGGTTACGGGCGGCCGGGGGCTGCTCGCCGCCGATGAATCGACCTCCACCATCAAGAAGCGTTTCGACGCGATCAATCTCGAATCGACCGAAACCAGCCGGCGCGACTATCGCGAAATGCTCTTCCGCTCCGACGAGGCGATGAAGAAATATATCTCCGGCGTCATCCTCTTCGAGGAGACGCTGTTCCAGAAGGCGGCGGACGGTACGCCCTTCGTCGATATCATCCGCGCCGCCGGCGCCATTCCCGGCATCAAGGTCGATACCGGCGCCAAGCCGATGGCCAAATATCCGGCTGAAACCATCACTGAGGGCCTCGACGGTCTCGGCGAGCGCCTTGCCAGATATTATGAAGCCGGCGCCCGCTTCGCCAAGTGGCGCGGCGTCATCGCCATCTCGTCAACCTTGCCGACCCGCGGCTCCGTCCGCGCCAACGCTCAGGCGCTTGCTCGTTATGCCGCACTTTGCCAAGAGGCCGGGATCGTTCCGATCGTCGAGCCGGAATGCCTGATGGACGGCAAACCGGGCGACCACAATATCGACCGCTGCGCCGAAGTGACCGAATCCACGCTGCGCATCGTCTTCGAAGAACTGGCCGATGCCCGCGTCAACCTCGAAGGCATGATCCTGAAGCCGAACATGGTGATCGACGGCAAGAACGCCCGCAAGGCCTCGGTCGCGGAAGTTGCCGAGCGCACCGTCAAGGTGCTGAAGGCGACCGTTCCGCCCGCTGTTCCGGGCATCGCCTTCCTATCCGGCGGCCAGACGACCGAAGAAGCGACAGCCCATCTTTCGGCGATCAATGCCAGCGGCGACCTGCCCTGGTTCGTCACCTTCTCCTACGGCCGCGCCCTGCAGGACAGCGCGCTCAAGGCCTGGAACGGCAAGCAGGAAAACGTCGCTGCCGGCCAGCGCGAATTCACCCACCGCGCCGAGATGAACAGCCTCGCCGCCAAGGGCAACTGGAAGAAGGACCTGGAAAAGGCCGCCTGAGTTTTTGGAGCCTTGAACGTTGGGCAGGGAGCGGCGAACGCAGCTTCCTGCCCTCTCCGCCGTTTCTTTTCCTCCGATTGTCACGGCGACAAGAAACCGCTTCGTTCCCTCGAAAACCGTGACTACTCATAGCGCCCTGTCACAACAGGAGCCGCCATGAACACCCTCTCCTACGTCACCGTCGATGTCTTCACCTCCACCCGCTTCGAGGGCAATCCGCTTGCCGTCATTTCCGATGCGCGCGGTCTGAGCGACGCGGCGATGCAAAAGATCGCCACCGAGTTCAATTATTCCGAAGTCACCTTCGTCCTGCCGCCGGAAGACCCGCAAAATTCCGCCCGCGTGCGCATCTTCACCCCGACGATGGAAATACCCTTTGCCGGCCATCCGAATGTCGGCACAGCCTATGTGATCGGCCAACAGGCGGAGATCTTCGGCAAGCCAGTCGGCGATACGCTGCGTTTCGAGGAAAAGGCCGGCATCGTCGAAGTCAGCCTGAAACGCGAGGGCGGAAGGGTTGCTGCTGCCGCCATCCGCGCGCCGCAGCCGCTGACGATCGGCGACACCATAGCCGCGGAAACCGTCGCCGGCTGTGTCTCGCTCGACCCCGGCGCCATCGTCAACACCACCCATGCACCGGTCTTTGTCTCGGTCGGGCTGAACTTCGCCGTCGCCGAGTTGAACGGGCTTGGAGCGCTGGCCGCCGCCCGCCCCAACCTTGCCGGGTTTCAGGCAGCTGCCGGCCGCCAGACGACCAGCGGCCACGACTTCTCGCTCTTCGTCTACGTGAGGACAGCCGAAAATCCATGGAGTATTCGCGCCCGCATGTTCGCGCCACTCGATAACGTGCCCGAAGATCCGGCAACGGGCAGCGCGTCAGCTGCGCTTGGCGCCTATCTCGTCTCGCTTGCGCCGGAGGCCGACATGAACGCCCGCATCACCATTGAACAGGGCGTCGAAATGGGCCGCCGCAGCGTCATCACTCTTGATGTCGCGAAATCCGACGGCATCGTCACCGATGTGGTCATCTCGGGAGGCTGCGTTTCCGTCATGCGCGGAGAAATCAGTTTGCAGGACTGACGGTCGCAGGTCGGCCGTAATCCCCGGGTTACATATAATCCAAGGATTACATCAGGAAATCGCGCGAAAGCAGAGCCACTGCCCAGACCGCGAAAGCGATCAGCGCGAGCTTCCAGAAATCCATCCGCCGCCTGAGGCCGGGAAGCCCGAGCGGCTTGATCACCTGTATCGCCATGGCAAGGATGAGCAGCAAGGCTATCAGCTTTGTCATGCTTTATTTTTTCCGTTTTTCGGAATGTCACAGGACGGACATTTTTCCGCGCGAACAAGAGGATCTCGACACGCCGTAAAGATATTCCGGGGCACAATCAATCATCTTGAGGCTGGGCTGAGGCAGGTCTTGCCTTATGTCCATTGCAAATCGCTAAGACCGAGTCTGGGGAAATGAAGAGAAATCTGCTGTCCGTCGCCGCGTTGCTCTTTGGCACGCTCTTCCTTTTCATGGGCAACGGCCTGCAGGGCATCCTGCTCCCCGTCCGCGGCAATCTCGAAGGCTACGCAACGACGACGCTCGGCCTGCTCGGCACCTCATGGGCCGGGGGCTTCGTCATCGGTTGCCTGGTTGCGCCGAAGATCGTGCGCCGCGTCGGCCATGTGCGTGCCTTTTCGGGCTTCATCTCGATCATCGCCATCATCGCGCTGGTCAGCGGTATCATCATCGATCCGGTCTGGTGGGTGGTCCTGCGCGCCGTCACCGGCTTCTCCACTGCCGGTACGTCGATGATCATCGAAAGCTGGCTGAACGAGCGCGCCAGCAACGAGAGCCGCGGCATGATCTTCTCGCTCTATATCGGCATCACACTACTTGGCGTCGTCGGCGGCCAGATGATGATCCCGCTCGAGGATGTGCGCACGCCGGTTCTGTTCATGATCTGCGGCATCTTCTATTGCATCGCCATGCTGCCGACGACGCTGTCGACCGCTGCTTCGCCGCAGCCGCTGAAGGCGGTGCGCCTCGACCTGCCGGCGCTCTATCGCAACTCGCCGGTCTCCTGCCTCGGCATCCTGCTCGTCGGCATCGCCAACGGCGCCTACGGCACGCTCGGCGCCGTCTTCGGCGCCGGCGCCGGCCTGTCCGACACCAACATCGCCGTCATGATGAGCGCCACCATCTTCGCCGGGGCGGTGATGCAGCTGCCGGCCGGCCGGCTTTCCGACCGCATCGACCGGCGCTACGTGCTCGCCGCCATGTCGGGCATCGCCGCCCTTGCCGGCTTGCTGATCTTTCTGCTCCACCCGACGTCCCCCGCCTTGCTGATCGGGCTTGTGGTCCTCTACGGCGCGGTGGCGAATACGCTCTATCCGATCGCCGTCGCCCACGCGAACGACTTCGCGGCCTCGGAGGATTTCGTCAAGGTCTCCGGCGGCTTGCTGCTGCTTTACGGCATCGGCACGATGATCGGCCCGACGCTCAGCGGTCCCGTCATGTCGGCGATCACCCCGCATGCGCTTTTCCTCGTCACCGCCATCGCCCATGTGCTGATCACCGTTTACGCCATCATCAGGAGCCGCATCCGCGCCGCCGTGCCGGCCAGCGACCGCGACGCCTACACGACGATCCCGACCGGCACCTCGCAGATGCTGACACCGCAAAGCATGTCGCTTGCCGATCGCGGCGCCGGCAAACCTCCCGAAACGGAAAAGTCTCCCGAAAGCGGCGATCCTGCTGTAAAGTTCGGCTAGAACAATTCCAGCAAAAGTGCGCAGCGAACGGAGGACGAACCATGAGCTTCATCGATGACGAGCGGCCGCAGAAGAAAGTCGCCCATGAGATCGGCGCGGATCTCTCCATGCTTTCGGTCGACGAATTGAAGGGGCGGGTGGAATTGCTGAAGACGGAGATCGCACGCCTCGAGGCCGAGGCCGGTCGCAAGGCCTCCGGGCGGCAGGCAGCGGAAAGCTTCTTCCGCTCGTGATCCGCTAAAAACTCCGAAAAACAAGGCTATGGGCGGATAAAACAGCTAGCCCCAAGTCTTAATT
The DNA here is from genome assembly GCF_057653715.1 of Rhizobium sp. WSM1328. Lineage (NCBI taxonomy): Bacteria > Pseudomonadati > Pseudomonadota > Alphaproteobacteria > Hyphomicrobiales > Rhizobiaceae > Rhizobium > Rhizobium sp. WSM1328. Next base: position 3,566,953 of record NZ_CM172788.1, read on the forward strand.
CAGCACAATGTTAATAAAATATTAAGCTTTATAAGGTATTACTATATTTATCCGGATTTCCTCTGGATCTCAGACAGTTTTCCAAGCGGTGAATTGGTCTGATTTTTCTCCCTGTTTTACCTTGAGAGCCGCGTTTGCGGCTCTTCTTTTTCCTATGGCCGGCGCACTTCCACGAAACTGTGGAGATTAACCCTTTCTTAAGAAACGGCTTGCGCATTTGGGCTAATGATACCATCTTAAAGTCATAAAGACCGGGCCTGGAAACTTTTCCGTCGGTGCCGGCGTTACCTGAATATATGTAGCTGCGTGCGAACAGGGACTATTGCGATGTCGGAAGTTGGATTGAACACGATCAGTTTTGCAGGCCGCGCCGCTGCATCCTCGCAGTTCAAGGCACTTTACGCGGAAGGCATGTCGCTGGTCGAAGAGACTGCCGCCTATCTCGACGGCCAGGGCCGCGCCGCCTCCAAGGTTCTGCCGCGGATGGCCTCGGTTCTCTACGCCGCGGAATCGATGCGTCTCACCACCCGCCTGATGCAGATGGCTTCCTGGCTGCTGTTGCAGCGCGCCGTCAACAATGGCGAAATGTCCCGTGACCAGGTGCTGGCCGAAAAGAACAAGGTTCGCCTCGACGGCTTTAACGTCGACCGCGCCGCACCCGGCTGGGGTGATCTGCCGGAATCCTTCCGCGACTTGGTCGAACGCTCGTTGCGTCTGCAGAACCGCATTGCCCTGCTTGACCGCGAGATCTACCGCCCGTCCGAAGCAGTGATCGTTCATGATAATCAGAACAGCGTCCAGGCCCAGCTGTCCCTGCTGCAGACCGCCTTCGGCAACAACTGACCAGATCTGCAAGAATTCGATATGAACCGGCTGCGTCTTACGCGGCCGGTTTTTTGTTTGCCGCTGAACATCGGCATTGCTGAAACGTCCTTTGCGCGTACGAAAAGACGCGCGGCACTGTAAGCCATTGCCAACGCAAAAAAGCCCGGCAAAACCGGGCTCTCTTCGAATTCCGTCGAGCAGAAGCGATTAGAGGCCGAGGCCGCCGAAACGCTTGTTGAACTTGGAAACGCGGCCACCGCGGTCCATGAGCTGCTGGTTGCCGCCGGTCCAGGCCGGATGCGACTTGGAATCGATTTCGAGGTTCATGACAGCGCCTTCCGAACCCCAGGTCGAGCGGGTTTCGTACTCAGTGCCATCGGTCATGACCACCTTGATCATGTGATATTCGGGATGGATGCCTGCCTTCATAACAATCTTCCTGCGATACCGGAGTTCAATTTGCCGCATGCAGTTGCGGCCAACGAACCGATTGAATAAATGAAGCCGCAGTCGGATGGCTACGGCTTCCCATTAGGATGCGGTGCCTATACATGAAGGACGCCTAGATAACAAGAGCCAACAGGCCGCATTGCGCGGGTCCTGCGGGCGATCGGAGACGATTTGGCAGAGCAGGCACGGGCTGAGGTAAACAAGAAGCGATCGCTGCGACCGCTCGGCAGGCTGACACCCTATGTCATGCGTTACCGCGGCCTGGTGGCTGGTGCGCTGATGTCGCTGGCGCTTGCCGCCATCACCTCGCTGGCGCTGCCGCTCGCCGTGCGCCGCATGATCGACCACGGCTTCACCCAGTCGGACGGCCGCTTCATCAACAGCTACTTCGCCATGCTGATGGTCATGGCCATCGTACTCGCGGTCGCCAGCGCGCTGCGCTATTATTTCGTCATCACCATCGGCGAGCGCATCGTCGCCGATCTTCGCCGCGACGTCTTTGCCCATGTGACGCGGCTGTCGCCCTCCTTCTTCGACGTCAACCAGTCCGGCGAGATCGTCTCGCGGCTGACCGCCGATACGACGCAGATCAAGTCCGCCGTCGGCGCCACCGCCTCGGTGGCGCTGAGGAACCTCATCCTCTGTATCGGCGCCATGGGCATGATGATCGTCACCTCGCCGAAGCTTTCGAGCCTCGTCATCGGAGCGATCCCGCTGATCGTCTTCCCGCTGGTCGCCTTCGGCCGCTCGGTGCGCAAACGCTCACGCGCAGCCCAGGACACGCTCGCCGAGGCCTCCGCCTTCGCCAACGAGACGATCGCCGCGACCCGCACCGTCCAGGCCTTCAACGGCGAAGACGCCGCAGCAACGCGTTACGGCACCGCCGTCGAATCCGCCTATGAGGCCGCCCGCGCCGCCATCCGCTCGCGCGCGCTGCTGACGGGGATCGCCATCACGCTGATCTTCGGCAGCGTCGTCGCCGTTCTCTGGGTGGGCGCCCACAGCGTGCTTGCCGGCACGCTCTCGGCCGGCACGCTCGGCCAATTCCTGCTCTATGCCGTCATCTCCGCCGGTTCGCTGGGCGCGCTGTCGGAGGTCTGGGGTGAACTCTCGCAGGCAGCCGGCGCTGCCGACCGGCTGACCGAGCTTCTCGACGAGGTCTCGCCGATCACCGCCCCCGCCAGCCCTGAGCCGCTTCCTTCGCCCAGCCGCGGCCGCGTCGAATTCTCAGGCGTGCATTTTGCCTATCCCTCGCGCCCCGGAAAATCGGCGCTGCATGCCTTAAGCTTCGCGATCACGCCGGGTGAGACCGTCGCCATCGTCGGCCCTTCCGGTGCCGGTAAAAGCACCGTCTTTTCACTGCTGCTGCGCTTCTACGATCCGCAGCAGGGCAGCGTGAAGATCGATGGTGTCGATGCCCAGCTGACGACGCCCGACGAACTGCGCCAGCGCATCGCCATCGTGCCGCAGGACGTCACCATCTTTGCCGCCTCGATCCATGACAACATCGCCTTCGGCCGTCCCGGTGCCTCGCGTGACGAAGTCCGCGCCGCAGCCCTTGCCGCGCAGGCCGACGAATTCATCGCCCGGCTGGACCAGGGCTACGAGACCGAGGTCGGCGAACGCGGCATCACTCTGTCAGGCGGCCAGCGCCAGCGCATCGCCATCGCCCGCGCCATCCTGAAGAACGCGCCGGTGCTGCTGCTCGACGAGGCGACCTCGGCGCTTGACGCCGAAAGCGAGACCCTGGTGCAGAAGGCGCTCGACGGCCTGGTGGACGGCCGCACGACGCTCGTCATCGCTCATCGCCTGGCAACCGTGCTGAAGGCCGACCGCATTCTCGTCATGGATCAGGGCCGGGTCGTCGAAGAGGGCACGCATCAGAGCCTGATCCGCCATGGCGGCATCTATGCGCGGCTGGCGCGGCTGCAATTCGACGCCGCCAATGAGGACGTGCTCGCCGCCGCGAAATAGCCAGGGCGCACTTCTCCAGCCAACAGCGACTAAAGTCTGAACCCGCCGCGCCTCTCTGCGGTTGTCTTTCGCGCGTCCTGCCCTAACCTCTTCATTCCCCGGGGTGGGGATATTGCTGCTGAAATCCTTGGGAGGAGATAGGAATGGCGCTTTCCGATATGACGCGACGTGCGGGCCTTGCGCTCGGTTTCGGTGTGCTTGCGGCCCTTGCCGTCGGCGCGTCTGCCACCGCTGCGGATTTTCCCGATCGTACGATCACCATGGTCGTCCCCTTCGCGGCCGGCGGCTCGACCGATGTCGTCGCCCGCATCGTCGCGCAGAAGATGTCGGAGGATCTCGGCCAACAAGTGATCGTCCAGAACGTCGCCGGCGCCGGCGGCAATCTCGGCGCCGGTAACGTCGCCCGCGCAGAACCGGACGGTTACACCATCCTGATGGGCACAGTCGCGACCCACGCCCTCAATCCGCTGATCCTGAAATCGACGCCATATGATGCAGAAAAGGATTTCGCACCGATCTCGCTGCTCGTCGTCGTGCCGAATGTGCTGGTCGTCAATCCGGAACTGCCGGCAAAGACCGTGCAGGAGCTGGTCGCGCTGCTGAAGGCCGAGCCAGACAAATACAGCTACGCCTCATCGGGCAACGGCACGCCGTTGCATCTTTCCGGTGAACTCTTCAAGTCCATGGCCGGCGTCAGCATGCAGCACATCCCCTATAAGGGCGCCGGTCCGGCATTGAACGACGTCATCGGCAACCAGGTGTCGATCATGTTCGACAACCTGCCCTCCTCGTCGAGCCACATCAAGGCCGGTACTCTGCGGGCGCTGGCGGTGACCACGGCCGAGCGTGCGCCGTCCTTCCCCGACGTGCCGACCGTCGCCGAGTCAGGCATTCCAGGTTACGAGACCTATACCTGGAACGCGCTTTTCGCCCCGGCCAAGACGCCGAACGAAGTGGTGATGCGCCTCAACGCCTCGGCTAAAAAGGCTCTCGCCGACCCAGCTGTCGCTGAACGCATGAAGGAATTCAGCGCCACCATCGTCGGCTCGACGCCGGAAGAACTCGCCGCCCATGTGAAGGCCGAACTCGCCAAATGGGGACCGGTCGTCAAGGGCGCCAACATCCAGATGGAGTGATGCCGAGCATGATGCCGAAAAGTGTGAGCGGCTTTCGGATGACATCATGCTCTATTCTTTAAATGAGAACAGGATTCAGATTTTAGGCCGACCCGGGCTGAAATCATCCTGTTCTCGGCATAGGCGCTGGCGCCCCCTCATTCGCTTGCGTCCAATGGAAACGGTGACAATTGGACGCTAAGCAACCCAATCCTGATTAAGGCAGTGGAAAAGCTCGCCATTTTGATCTAGCCTCCGCTAAGCTGATGGTTGCAATTCAGCGTTTTGGGATTTCGGGAGACATCTATGTATAAATTCGAAGTCTATAAGGATAAGGCCGGCGAGTTCCGCTTCCGCTTCAAAGCATCGAACGGGGAAGCTATGTTCTCGTCAGAGGGCTACAAGGCGAAGGCGTCCGCCATGAGTGCAATCGAATCCATCAAGAAGAACACGCCAAGTGCCGAAATCGTCGATCAGACGAAGGCCGAATCCTGAGCAGACCGGCAGCGGCGGCGTGATTGCCGCCCTGCCCTTTCGCGCCCGTAAGCAGCGCCGGCGCCCTTGAGCTCGGCTCGCTTGCTTGCGATTTCGGGCGCCATTTTTCTTTTTAGCATATTTTTTTGAAAGCCATGTCGAAACGACCGGTGGCCGCGCCTCATTGTTTCGGAACGGCCGCGCCGCTCCGCCGGGCTTCATGGCTTTCGGGATCTCGATCCCCGACATCGGGATGCCCGGATCAACGTCAGCAACGAGATCAGGAGTTTTCCATGCAATATGCTCTCATCATTCGCGAAGCCGCCGAGGATTTCGCCCGCCGTAGCGATCCCGCCTATCGCGACGGCTGGGTCGCCTACAGCCAGGCACTCGCCCAGGCAGGGATCATGACTGGCGGCGCCGGGCTGACAGGCCCGGAGACCGGCACGATCGTGCGCCGCAAAGGCGAGGACCATGATGTGCAGGACGGGCCATATCCGGACGGCAAGCAACAGCTCGGCGGCTTCTATCTGATCGACGTCCCCGACATGGACACCGCGCTCGAATGGGCAATCCGCGTTCCGATCTCCGACAAGGGGTCGGTCGAGGTGCGCCCGCGCCTGCAGATGTGAGGCAGTCATGCCGCCCGATGCCAGACGCGCTGCCGAAAAGGTGGCGCGTCAGTCCTACGGCAAGCTGATCGCCTTTCTCGCCGCCCGCTCGCGCGACGTGCCGGCGGCAGAAGACGCATTGTCGGAAGCGCTGGCTTCGGCGCTTCGCGTCTGGCCGGAGCGCGGCGTTCCCGGCAATCCGGAAGCCTGGCTGTTGGTGGCTGCCCGCCGCAACCTCATGCAGGCTGCCCGCCACCGCACCGTCGAGGCCAATGCGCAAACGACGATATCGGTCGCCTTCGAGGAGGCGGAGGAACGCATGAACGCGGCCGGCAACGCCGTCTTTCCCGATGAGCGGCTGAAGCTGCTCTTTGCCTGCACTCACCCAGCCATCGACAGCTCCGTGCATACGGCGCTGATGCTGCAGACCGTTCTCGGCATCGAGGCGAGAACCATCGCACGGACCTTCGTCGTTTCGCCAGAAACGATGAGCCAGCGGCTGGTGCGGGCCAAGGTGAAGATCCGCGATGCCGGCATTCCCTTCGCCGTCCCGCCTCGCCCCGCCTTACCCGGGCGGCTGGCCGCGGTGCTTTCGGCGATCTACGCGGCTTACGGTCTCGGCTGGGACGGTCTTGACGGAGAGAACGAACGCCATTCGCTCGCCGGCGAGGCGATCTGGCTCGGCCGTGCGCTTCTGGCAGTGCTGCCGGACGAACCGGAAGCGATCGGCCTGCTCTCGCTGATGCTTCACTGCGAAGCCCGCCGCAGCGCCCGGCGCGACGATAGCGGCCGATATGTGCCGCTGGACGAGCAGGATACGACCGCGTGGAACGCGATCATGATTGCCGAGGCGGATGCGCTGCTGCGCAAGGCCGGCAGCTTCGACCGTTTCGGTCCCTTCCAGTGCCAGGCAGCGATCCAATCCGTGCATGCGGCGCGCCGGCTGTCGGGAACGACCGACTGGCAGGCGCTGACGACACTCTACGCGGCGCTGGTGATGATGAAGCCGACGCTGGGTGCGCATGTCAGCCAGGCTGCGGTGATCGGCAGGGCGTTCAGCGCCACTGCCGGCCTGGAGCGGCTCGACAAGCTCGATCCGCGAGACATCGCAAGCTACCAGCCCTACTGGGCGGTGCGTGCCTTTCTCCTGGCTCAGGCCGGTGATCATACCGCGGCAGCCGATAGCTATATGACGGCGATCGGCCTCAGCGACAGCGCCGCCGTGCGCGATTTTCTCGCCGTCCGGCTAAGGGACGCGCGGCAGGCGATATCAAGTTAATCACTTCTCGGTCAGCTTCAGCTCGATGCGGCGGTTGGTAGAGCGCGCATCCGGCGTATCGCCAGGCGCGATTGGTTGGAACTCGCCGAAGCCTGCGGCAACCAGCCGGTCGGCCGGTACGCCCTGTGCAATCAGGAATTTGACGACCGAAATCGCGCGCGCCGAGGAGAGTTCCCAATTGTCGCGATAGCGGCCCGTTCCGCCAAGCGGCACATTGTCGGTATGGCCATCGACGCGCAGCACCCAGTTGATCTCGGGCGGAATTTCCTTGGCGAGATCGAGAAGGGCGCTAGCAAGCTTCGCCATCTCGGTCTGCCCTTCCGGGTTGAGATCGGCGCCGCCCGAGGGAAACAGCACTTCCGACTGGAAGACGAACCGGTCGCCGACGATGCGGATATTTTCGCGGTCCGAGAGGATCTCCCGCAGACGGCCGAAGAAGTCGGAACGGTAACGGTTCAGCTCCTGGACACGGGCGGCAAGCGCCACGTTGAGGCGGCTGCCGAGGTCGGCGATCTTGGTCTGCGAGACCCGGTCTTTATCCTCCGACGCCTGAAGGGCTGCTTCGACGGCGGCAATCTGGCTGCGAAGCGCTGCGATCTGCTGGTTTAGCAGTTCGACCTGGCTGAGCGCTCGTTCGCTCACCTGCTTCTGCTCGTCGAGCTCCTGCGTCATCGAGCCGATCCGCTTCTGCGCCGCATCCTGACCGCCCGAACCGGCACTCAGCAGCGCTTGCAGCCGCGACCGGTCGCCTTCGGCGCTGGCAAGCGAGGCCTGCAGATTGGCGACCGAATCCTGGAGATCCTGGTTGCTGCCCTTTTCCAGCGCAAGAAGCTGCGTCAGCTCGTTGATCTGGCTGTTAAGACGATTGAGCACCTCATCGCGTCCGGTGATCTCACGGCTGAGTATGAACTGCCCGACGACGAAGACCGTCAGCAGGAACATGATGGAGATGAGCAGCGTCGACAGCGCGTCGACGAAGCCCGGCCAATAATCGACCGTGCGTTCGCGGCGCCGGTTGCGGGCTAGAGCCATGGCTTACTTGCCCTCGCTCTTTTCTGCCTGGCTGGCGCGGTCGCGCAAACGCTCGCCCCTCTCGCCTGCGCGCTCCTGCACGCCGATGCGTTCGGCAAGCCGGTCGAGCGTGCGGCGCATCGCCTTCGCCTCGTCCTGCTGTGCCTCGATCCAGTCGCGCAGCATCTGCTGCTCGTTGCGCATGTTCTTGACGAGGCCTTGAATGCCTTCGGCAAGGCTCGCCATGGCGGCGACGGAGCGCTGGCTGCCGGCACCACCCTCTTCCGAGACCTTGCGCAGATAATCGGAGAGCGCGCGCATGTCGTCCGACGAAGCGCCGGCAACGGCGTCGAGAGCCGGGGCAAGATGATCGGAGCCGACATCCGTGACCGAGGAGAGCCAGTTTTCCAGCTCCATATAGAAGCGGTTTTGCGCGCGGCCGGCCTGCAGGTCGAGGAAGCCGAGAATGAGCGAACCGGAAAGGCCGAGCAGCGAGGAGGAGAAGGCCTGGCCCATGCCCGAAAGCGGCGTGGAAAGCCCTTCCTTCAGCGCCGAGAGCACGTCCCCCGTGCCGTTCGAGCCGGCATCGAGCGACTGGATGACAATGCTGATCGAACCAATCGTGCCGATGAGGCCCCAGAAGGTGCCGAGCAGGCCGAGGAAGACCAAGAGGCCGATCAGGTAGCGTGAAACGTCGCGCGATTCGTCGAGGCGGCTGGCAATCGAATCGAGGATCGAGCGCAGCGCCGTCGTCGACAGCGACGCTGAGGACTTGCGGCTGCCGAGCAGCGCCCGCATGGGCGCAAGCAGCCGCGGATTGCGGTTGACCTTGTCGACGCTGCCGGCGGCGCGGAAGGAATTAAACCAACGCACCTCGGGGCGAAGCGCCAGTACATGGTTGAAAACAAGGATGATTCCGACCGCGAGAACGCCGACGATCAGGCCGTTGAGGCCCGGATTGTGCATGAAGGCGGTCTGCGTCTGGCGGAAGAGGATAGCGGCGATAAAACCGACGATCACGAGGAAAAGCAGCATCGTCCAGAGGAAGGGCATGGGGCTCGAAAGCCTGTTGGCATAAATGCCCGTCGTCTTTTCGGTGGAGCCGATCTCCGCCACATTCACATTTTCCATAGGTTACGCAGCCTCCGGATTCCCTGCTGGCGGAGACTAGAACAACATTGTGCCGAATTGAAGTATGCCGGGGAGAAAACCGTGACTTTACAACAGCCAGATTTTCGTTCGGTCACTTGGCGGGAACCGGCCGCTTGACGACTTCGATCAGCGCCTTGTGGATGATCTCGTTGCCGGCGACGATTGTGCCGCTCTCCAGCATCGTCGCGCCACCCTCCCAGTCGGTCGCGAAACCGCCGGCTTCACGGATGAGCAGGATGCCGGCCGCCACGTCCCAGGGCGCCAGTTCCGCTTCCCAGAAACCGTCGAAACGCCCGGCCGCGACATAGGCGAGATCAAGCGTCGGCGAACCCAGGCGGCGGATGCCTGCCACTTCGCCCATCACGTGACGAAGCTCGACCAGGAACTTGCCGTGATTGCGCTTGCCAAGCGCCGGCACGCCACAGCCGATGACGCAATCCGACAGCGCCCGGCGCGCAGCGACGCGCAGGCGCCGGTCATTGAGGAAGGCGCCGCCGCCGCGCTCGGCGGTATAGAGTTCGTCGGTCGCCGGATTGAAGACGACGGCGGCGACGATCTCGCCATTGCGTTCGAGCGCGATCGAGACAGCGAAGGCCGGGATGCCGTGCAAAAAGTTCGTCGTGCCGTCGAGCGGGTCGACGATCCAGCGATGCGCGCCGTCGGTGCCCTTGATTTCCTCGCTTTCCTCGCCGAGGAAGCCATAGGTCGGACGCGCCTTGAGCAGCTCTTCCCTGACGATCTTTTCGGCCTTGCGGTCGGCGGTGGAAACGAAGTCGCCCGGTCCTTTCACGGAAACCTGCAGGTTCTGCACTTCGCCGAAATCACGCCCCAGCGACTTTCCTGCCTTGAGGGCAGCCTGAACCATGACATTGAGAAGAGCTGAACGGGCCATCGGCGCATTTTTCCTTGGGACTGATACGGGGCGCGCGCGCTGCCAGGGGCGGGAAGTGTCCCTGACCATGCATGACAGGCAGCGCTGCGAAGATTGGCGGCCTCAAGACCACAAAATCAGGGAAATTTCAAGGGGACGCACGCATGGCTGCCCTGCGGCGTCGGAAACTATTCATTTTATTCTGGACAGACCAGTCCAATAAGAGTAGAAGCCTGGTCATGGCACGACACAAGGAATTCGATCGCGACACCGCCCTTCATGCCGCCATCGGCGTATTTACCGAGCATGGCTATGAAGGCACCTCAACCGAGGAATTGCTGACGGCGATGAAGATCAGCCGCCAAAGCATGTACGACACCTTCGGCGACAAGCGCGGTCTCTATCTGGAAGCGCTGAAGCGCTACAATGTGGAGAGCATCGATAAGATCATCGCCGATCTTCGCCACGACGGTCGGCCGATCGAGGCGCTGGAAGGTGCTCTTGTCGCTTTCGCCTCGCGTCCCGCTGCCGAGGCCCGGCGCGGCTGCCTCGGTGTCAGCGCCATCTGTGAATTCGGCCGCTCCGATGCCGAGGTCGCAGCTCTTACGGACAGCGCCGGCCGCGCGCTTCACGCGGCGATCGAAAGCCTTCTCGCTGAGGCTCGCAGGAGCGGAGAACTCGCAACAGAGATCGATATCGCCGACGCCATTCCGTTTCTCGGCGCTACGCTGTCGGGCATGAAAGTCAGCGCCCGAAACGGCGCCCAATCCGAGACGCTCCGCGGTATCGCACACATGGCAATCAGAAGCCTCCGCTGACGAACGGACAACTCCGAACTGACCTTTCCATGAGCAATTCTAGACTGATCAATCCAGAAACAAAGGAAACCTGCATGTCTCAACCCCTTTCCACCAAGATCGCCCTCGTCACCGGCGGCTCGCGCGGCATCGGTGCCGCTATCGTCCGAAGGCTCGCCGCTGATGGCGCCGCCGTCGCCTTCACCTATTCCAGCTCGGAGCACAAGGCGAAGGCGATCGTCGCCGAGCTGGAGGCTGCTGGCGGCAGGGCGCTGGCGATCCGGGCCGACAGTGCCGATGCGAAGGCCGTACAGGATGCCGTCGCGTTGACAGCCGGGCATTTTGGCGGTCTCGACATTCTCGTCAGCAATGCCGGCATTCTCATCCTCAACCCGCTCGACGACTATTCGCTCGAAGATTTCGACCGGATGTTCGCCGTCAACGTCCGCGCTGCCTTCGTCGGCATCCAGGCAGCGGCAAGACACATGAAGGAAGGCGGCCGCGTCATCACCATCGGCAGCGTCACCGCCGATCGCAGCGGCTTTCCAACCTCCGCAGTCTACAGCATGACGAAGGGCGCAATCGCCTCGATGACCCGCGGCCTCGCCCGCGATCTCGGCCCACGCGGCATCACCGTCAACAACATCCAGCCCGGCCCGACGGCGACCGACATGAACCCCAATGAGGACGATCATCAGCGCCTCAAGCCGCTGATGGCACTTGGCCGCCTGGGTGAGGACCGCGAGATCGCCGGCCTCGCCGCCTATCTCGCCAGTGCCGAGGCCGCTTTCGTCACCGGCGCCAGCCTGACGATCGACGGCGGTTATCTCGCCTGAATAGGGAATTTGCAGGGCTGTAACCAAAAACCGGCGGCATCCTGCGATACCGCCGGCTTCAGCCGGTTCCGTTGAAACCGACTTAAAACTTCTGCTGCGTTATCAAAACTTCGCGAGCGATCTGATCGAGCGGCAGGATACGGTCGACGCCGCCTTTGGCGATCGCCTCCTTCGGCATGCCGAAAACGACTGAACTCGCCTCGTCCTGCGCCACCGTGTAGGCGCCGGCCTGATGCATTTCCAGCATGCCGCGCGCGCCGTCGTCGCCCATGCCGGTCATGATGATACCCATGGCGTTCGAGCCGGCCGAGCGCGCCGCCGAGCGGAAGAGCACGTCGACGGAAGGCCGGTGTCGCGACACCAGCGGCCCGGTCTTGACGCTGACATAGTAGCGCGCACCCTGGCGCTCGAGCAGCATGTGCTTGTCGCCTGGTGCGATCAGCACATGGCCGCGCAGCACCGGATCGCCATCGACGGCTTCCTTGACCTCGACTTCGCAAAGCCCGTTCAGCCGCTTGGCGAAGGCGGCGGTGAATTTCTCCGGCATATGCTGGACGATCACCATGCCAGGCGCGTTGGCCGGCAGTTCCTCCAGGAACTCGCGCAGCGCTTCGGTGCCACCGGTGGAGGCGCCGACGCAGACGACCATCTCCGTTGTCTTCGCCATGGCCCGCCCCGTCGGTGGCGGCAGCATCACATCCGCCGTCAGCTTCTTGGCCGGCCCTTCCGCCGAAGCCGAGCGAATGGTTCCGGCGGCGCGGCGCACGTTGGAAAGCCGTGCATGCGAGGCGCTCTTGACGACTTCGCGAATACGCATCGCATCGTCGGAAAGGCTGTCGGCAGCCCCGATCTTCGATTTCAGGATGACGTCGACGGCGCCGGCCTCCAGCGCCTGGAGCAGCGTTTCCGATCCCGCCTCCGTCAGCGACGAGCACATCACGACGGGGATCGGCCGCTGCGACATCAGCTTGCGCAGGAAGGTGATGCCGTCCATGCGCGGCATCTCCACATCGAGCGTGATGACATCGGGGATCTCCTCCTGCAGTTTCCGCGCCGCCATGAAGGGGTCGGATGCCACCGCCATGATCTCGATATCGGGATCCTGCTCCAGCACATGGGTCAGCGTTTGGCGGATACTGGCGGAATCGTCGATGATGAGAACGCGGATTTTCTTAGCCATGAATGCCCCTAATGCATGCCGTCCAGAAGTGCGCAGCGGTTTTGGGATGACGCAATGCGCTTTAGATACGCTGAAACACCGTATTCGAGACCTGCTTCAACGGCAGATCGAAGCCGGTGATTGATTCAGAATGGCCGATGAACATGTAGCCGCCCTTCGCCAGGCAGGCACAGAGGCGGTTGAGAACACCGGCCTGAGTCTGCTTGTCAAAGTAGATTAGCACGTTGCGGCAGAAGATGACGTTCATCAACTCGCCGATCGCGTATTTCTCGTCCATCAGATTCATGCGGGCAAAACCGATCTTGCTGCGCAGTTTCGGCGTGATACGCACCTCCCGCCGACCCGGCTGCTTGGCTGTCAGCACGTATTTGCGCTGCAGATCGCGCGGCACAGGCGCGATCAAATCTTCCGGGTAGATGCCCCGGCGCGCCGTCTGCAGCACATCAGTGGAAAGGTCGGTCGCCAGAACGCTGTAGGAGACGTCGTTGCGGCCTTCGGCGAATTCCGCCAGCACCATCGCCATCGTGTAGGGTTCCGCTCCCGTCGAGCAGGCCGAACTCCAGGTGCGGATGGTCCGAACGCCGCTATTGACAATCATTGGCAGCGCTACCGTCTGCAGATAGTCGAAATGCTTGGCTTCGCGGAAGAAGTCGGTCTTATTCGTCGTCACCACGTCGATCAGGTAGACGGTTTCCTGGTCGAGGCCGTCATGATTGAACAGGAAATCGCAATAATCGTCGAAGGTCGCATGGTTGGTTGCGCGAAGGCGGCGCCTCAACCGCCCTTCGAGCATCGTCAGCTTGGTCGGCGGCATCTTGATGCCGCTATAATCGTAGATGAACCGGGCAAGCTTATCGAAATTGCGCTTGCTGATCCGGTCGCCCGGCAATTGGGTTTCCACCGCTGCTGCCATACTCATAGAATGCAGTACTCCGAGTTGATGCGCGGGTCAGGCCGCCGATTGCAGTACCGAGGCGTCCTCGCGCGACAGCAACCGTGCAAGGTCGATGATGACGACGAAGCCGTTTTCACGGCGAACGACGCCGGCGATATAGTCCGAGCGCCAGCGCACGCCGATATCAGGCGCCGCCTCGATCTGCTCGTGCCGGAATGGCGTGACTTCGAAGACGCGATCGGCGACGAGGCCAAGCGTCAGCAGCCGGTTTTCCATCGGCACGTCGAGGACGAGCACCCGCGTGTGCGGCGTCGGCACGGTCTTCGTCATGCCGAGCTTCAAGCGAAGATCGATCGTCGGCACGCCCTGCCCGCGCACGTCGCGCAGGCCGAGCAGATAGTCGGGACCATTCGGAATCTTGAAAGCTTCCGCATAGTCGAGGATTTCCCGTACCACCTCAACCGGCACGGCGAAAATCTCCTCGCCGAGGCTGAAGGTCACGAATTGCGCTTCCAAAGATGTCGTGGCCATGATCATGCGCTTTCCTTGAATTCGGCGTCTCCGTCATCGGGACCGCCCATGGAGAGATCGAGAGCGAAGCCTTTCGCCCGCGCCTGCTGGCCGGCGACGCTGTTGGCGGCCGGCTTCTTGGGTGCAGGCTTGCGGCCGGCGGCCGGAGCCGGGCTGCGAACCGTCATCCTGGCGGCCGGCGTGCGGGACTGGCGGTTGCCTGCAGTATCGACCTTGAAGAAGGCGATCGAGGCCTGCAATTCTTCCGCTTGAGTCGCGAGCTCTTCCGAGGTTGCGGACATCTGCTCGGAGGCGCCGGCATTCTGCTGCGTCACCTTGTCGAGCTGCTGGATCGCTTCGTTGATCTGCGAAGCGCCGACATCCTGTTCGCGGCAGGCGGCGCTGATCTCGGAGACCAGTTCCGCCGTCTTGCGGATATCCGGCACCAGCCGGCCAAGCATGTCGCCCGCTTCCTGAGCGGCCTTGACGGTATCGCCCGACATCGAGCTGATTTCGGCAGCAGCCGACTGGCTGCGTTCGGCAAGCTTGCGCACTTCCGAAGCCACCACCGCAAAGCCCTTGCCGTGTTCGCCTGCACGAGCAGCTTCGACGGCGGCATTGAGAGCCAAGAGATCGGTTTGGCGGGCGATTTCCTGGACGATACCGATCTTCTCGGCAATGGTCCGCATCGCCTGTACGGCGCGCGTCACCGCGTCCCCGCTGGCTTCAGCATCCTTGGCCGACTGGCGGGCGATCTTTTCGGTCTGGGCGGCGTTATCGGCGTTCTGCTTGATGTTGGCGGCCATCTCTTCCATCGAGGCGGAAGCCTCTTCGGCCGAAGCCGCCTGTTCGGTGGCGCCCTGCGATACCTGCTCGGAGCTCGAGGACAGTTCCTGGCTGCCGGCCGAAACATTTTCTGCGGCAGCCGCCGCATCAGAGACGACACCGCGCAGACGCTCGACCATCTGCTCGAGCGCAATGCCCAGCATGTCCTTGTCAGAAAGCGGCTTCGGCGACACGGTCAAGTCGCCGTTCGAGATCTGGCTGGCGATACCAGCAGTGCTGCGAAGATTATCCGTCATGACGTTGATCGTGTTCACCAGGTCCTTGATCTCGTCGTTGCTGTTGATCTCGGCCTTCTGGTTCAGGTCGCCGGTGGCGACGGCGTTGGCGACGTTCATGATCTTACGCAGGCCGCTGTTGATGCCGAGGGCGATCCACAATGCGGCGGCAAAAGCGATGACGGAGGCGCCGACGGCGATGCCGATCAGCAGGTTCCTGGTGGAACCATAAAGGGTTTCGGTATCGTCATCGGCCTGCGCCATTGACTTCTGCTGCTGCGCAACGAGCGCCGCGAAGACGTCTTCCAGTTCCGTAACGAGGGCGCGAACCTCTCCCGACGACAGGGCATTGGCCCCTGCCCTGTCACCACTTTCCTGGATGGAGGCGACTTTGTGGGAGCCCTCGGTGAAACGCTTGGCCAGTTCGATCAGCCTATCCCACGTGGGCTTGCCGTCGACAGTTGCAAGCTGTTGGCCACTCACCGCATAGGCCAGCATTTCGTCCATGCTCTTCGCCGAGTTCTGGTAGTTCTTCCTGGCCACTTCGGGATCCATTTCCAGAAGGGCATTCTTCTGCCAGCGAATGGCACTGAGCTCCGCAGCTTTTGCTTCCAGGGCCAGTTCCAGGCTTTTTGCAGGACCCGCGACAAGGTTGCCGACGGCGTCGTTCAGTGTGCTGAGGCTGATGATCCCATACACCGCGCTGCCCACCAGCAACAAAATGACGAAGCCGAACGCGGCCGCGAGCTTAAGCTTGATCGTGATACGCATCTCAATATCCTTTGTGAGAGCGACGTAATAAGTGTGAACCGGCTATTCCTTGGCGCTGCGTCATGCAGCAAAACCTTCCGGCGGACGAAGACTGCCCACGGATCTCCGTGCCGACAACCGCAGGCGCCGGAAGCATGCCTCGCGGGCGCATTAGCTGGCCCGCGACGAGTGCGACGCGATAGCGCTTAAGCGCTTTCCCCAGGGGAGCGCTATGCGCTCTCCCGGAATTCCTCGTCGACCGTGTCGGGACCGCCCATCGACATGTCGAGGGCAAAACCCTTCACGCGGGCCTGCTGGCCGGCCACCGTATTGGCCGGCGCCTTGCCAGCCGGTTTGCGAGGTGCGGCGGGAGGCCGGTTGCGGACGGTGAGTTTTGCAGCCGGCGCACGCTCGCGGCGACCGCCTGCCATGTCGACCCTGAAGAAGGCAATCGACGTCTGCAGCTCTTCAGCCTGGGAGGCGAGTTCCTCCGAGGTTGCCGACATCTGCTCGGAGGCGCCGGCATTCTGCTGCGTCACCTTGTCGAGCTGCTGGATCGCCTCGTTGATCTGGGCCGCCCCGATATCCTGTTCGCGGCAGGCGGCACTGATCTCGGAAACCAGCTCGGCCGTCTTGCGGATATCGGGCACCAGCCGGCCGAGCATTTCGCCCGCTTCCTGGGCCGCCGTCACCGTATCGCTCGACATCGAGCTGATCTCGGCGGCAGCCGACTGGCTGCGTTCAGCAAGCTTGCGCACTTCGGATGCAACGACTGCGAAACCCTTGCCGTGCTCACCCGCACGAGCCGCTTCCACGGCAGCGTTGAGGGCGAGAAGATCGGTCTGGCGGGCGATTTCCTGGACGATGCCGATCTTCTGGGCAATCGTGCGCATCGCGTCGACAGCGCGGGAGACAGCCTCGCCGCTGGCTTCCGCATCCTTCGCCGACTGACGGGCGATCTTTTCGGTCTGGGCGGCATTGTCGGCGTTCTGCTTGATGTTGGAGGCCATCTCTTCCATCGAGGCGGAAGCCTCTTCGGCGGAAGCCGCCTGCTCCGTGGCGCCCTGCGACACCTGCTCGGAGCTTGCCGAAAGTTCCTGGCTGCCGGAAGAGACGTTCTCGGCGGCCGATATCGCATCGGCAACGACGCCGCGCAGGCGTTCGACCATCTGTTCGAGCGCGATGCCCAGCGCATCCTTGTCGGAGAGCGGCTTTGGAGACACCGTCAGGTCACCGTTTGCGATCTGATCGGCGATGCCGGCGGTGGTCCGCAGGTTGGAGATCATGCTCTGCATCGCGATGCCGAGCGCATCCTTGTCCGAAAGCGGCTTGGCATCGGTGCTGAGGTCACCCATGGCGATCTGGTCGGCAAGTGCTGCCGTGGCACGCAGATTGGCAGTCATGGCATTGACCGTATTGATGAGATCCTTGATCTCGTCATTGGTCTTGACATCGACCTTCTGGTTGAGATCGCCGATTGCGACGGCGTTTACGACGGTCGTGATCTTCCTCAAGCCATTGTTGATTCCAAGCGTGATCCAGAGCGCAGCACCGAGCGCGATGAGCACTGCGATGCCGGAAGCAGTGGTGAGGATCAGCTTCGTTGAGGTGTAGAGATTGGTGTTCGATTGGTTGGTCGCCTGCATGCCCTTGCGCTGGATCTCGGTAAGGGCGGAGATCGCATCGCCCATGTCGCCGGTCATCGCCCGGAGGTCGCCGAGTGAAAGCGCCAGCGCGCCGGCCTTGTCGCCCTTGGCGTCAAGCTGCTGCAGCTCGGCGGATTTTTCACGGAATTTCCCGCCGACCGTCCGCAGCTTCTCCCAATGGGGTTTGCCTTCCGGCAAGGCGATCGCAAGGCCGGCATCGACGGCATCGAACATGACCTGCAAATTCTGGTCGGCTTCCTTGTAGAAGCCGGCAGCCGCGTCAGGATCGGTGGAAAGCAGAGCGTTCTTCTGAGCGCGGATGGCGTTGACTTCGGCAATATTGGCGTTCAGCGCCAGTTCCAGGCGGCGCACAGAGCCGTCGATCATCTTGCCGCTCGCCTCGTTCAAGGTGCCGAGGCTCAGGCTTCCATAAACCGCGATGCCGATCAGCAGCAGCGTCATGATGCCAAAGGCAAGACCCAGTTTGAGTTTAATGGTGAAACGCATGTGATACCCCCGATTTGCGGTCAAAACGAATGGAGAGACATGTCCCCTTGGCGGGACGTCAAGCTTGGAAAGTGATGTGCTGAAACGGGGAAAAGCGACTAAATTCACTTCCCGGCAGCCGGACATCTATCCATCGCAGCGCCAACGCCTACATGCGTTGGGGGATGTTCTCGCCTCAGGCCGCCGGAGCAGCCCGAGGGATCACATTGAGGCGAAACGCTCACGCGCTTTCCCCGGGGGAGCGCTTATGCGCTCTCCCTAAAGTCGTCGTCGCTGGCGTCTGGACCGCCCATCGACATATCGAGAGCAAAGCCCTTGAGGCGCTGCTGTTGAGCCGAAACCGTCTGGCCGCGGCCTTGGCTGTGAGCCTGCAGGCCGGGCTTGCGGCCAGCGGCCGGGGCCTTGAGCGCCTTGGCCGAAGCCTTTGGCTGCGCTTTGTGGGCGCCGGACCGTCCGTTGCCTGCCGTATCGACCTTGAAGAAGGCGATTGACGTCTGCAGTTCCTCTGCCTGGGAGGCGAGCTCCTCGGAGGTTGCCGACATCTGCTCGGAAGCGCCGGCATTCTGTTGCGTCACCTTGTCGAGCTGCTGGATCGCTTCATTGATCTGCGAGGCGCCGATATCCTGTTCGCGGCAGGCCGCACTGATCTCGGAGACCAGTTCCGCCGTCTTGCGGATATCGGGCACCAGCCGGCCGAGCATATCGCCGGCATCGGCGGCAGCTTTGACCGTGTCGCTCGACATCGAGCTGATTTCGGCAGCCGCCGACTGGCTGCGTTCGGCAAGCTTGCGCACTTCCGAAGCGACCACCGCAAAGCCCTTGCCGTGTTCTCCCGCACGAGCCGCTTCCACGGCAGCGTTGAGAGCCAAGAGATCGGTCTGGCGGGCGATTTCCTGGACGATGCCGATCTTCTGGGCGATCGTGCGCATGGCGTCGACAGCACGCGTCACCGCTTCACCGCTCATCTCCGCGTCCTTGGCGGACTGGCGGGCGATCTTTTCGGTCTGGGCGGCGTTATCGGCGTTCTGCTTGATGTTGGCGGCCATCTGCTCCATCGAGGCGGAAGCCTCTTCGGCCGACGCCGCCTGTTCGGTGGCGCCCTGCGATACCTGTTCCGAACTCGCCGAAAGTTGCTGGCTTCCGGAAGAGACGTTGTCGGCGGCCGACAGTGCGTCGGCAACGACGCCGCGCAGACGTTCGATCATGATATTGACGTTGCCCAGAAGTTCGCCGATTTCGTCATGGCTGGTGATGTCGGCCATCTTGGTCAGATCGCCTTCCGACACTTCGCGCACCACGGTGTTGGCACGGCCGAGGCCCTTGCTGATCGTGCTGGCGATCCAGAAGGCGGTGAGGGCGGCAATCAGCAGGGCGACGGCTGCGACCGCAACCATCATTGTGCGTGTCGTCGTGTACTGCGCTTCGGCGCCGTCGTCGGCAGCCTTCATGCGCTGCTTTTCAAGTGCCAGGATTTCGCTGAGCGTCGCGTCGATATCGTTGGCAGCGGCCCGCGCCGTCGTAACAGAGACGGTATTTGCGCCTTCGGCATTACCGGCCTTCACATAGTCACGGATCTGATCGTCGGCCGCATTGAAGGTCTTGGAAAGTTCGGCGATGCGCGCCCAGCGCGCCTTGCCTTCTTCCGTCGCCAGCGCCAGCACCTGGTTGAAGGCGTCGGTGAACTCCTTGCGGGCCTGATTGCCCTTCGCGACCGCGCCGGCCGTCTCGTCTGCGCTGCGGGCGGTGAGCAGGTTCTTCTGCTGGCGGATGGCCTCGAGCTGGGCAATGTTGATCTGCTGCGCGAGATCGAGGCGGGCTGCCGGGCCGGCAAGAAGCTTATCGATCGTGTCGTTCAGCGATCCAAGGCTGAAGATACCGTAAGCGGCGGTGCCTACGAGCATCAGAATGATGAAGGTGAACGCGGTCACCAGTTTCGTCTTTATTGTCAGTCGCATCGTCCAAACCCCTCGTTGAATTCATCCAGCGTCAATTGACGGCTCCCGCCGCATCGTGCCTCGATGAAAAGATCGCCTGCAGATTGGGGAGAATGATGAATTCTCCGCCCCTCTTCACCAGGCAGTTGATGTAGTCGGCGCGCCAACGCATGCCGATGCTGGGCGGGGCTTCGCTCGCGGACTTTGCAAGTGTCGTCACCTCGTTCACCTTGTCGGTTCTGAGGCCGACGAGCGTCTGCTCGCCCTGTAGGTCGATCTCGATGACGATGAAGCGGCTGTCGATCGTCGCCTCTGCTGCTTCCATCCCGAAGGCGAGACGCAGATCGGCGAGCGGAATGACCTTACCGCGGAAGTTGATGACGCTGGCGACGAAGGGCTGACTGCCCGGCACCGCGGTCTCAGGAAGCAGGTCCAGGATTTCCTGGACGATAACCGCTTCCAGCGCGAAGGTTTCGCCGTTGAGATCGAAGGTCAGGACCTCGACTTCCTCGGCATAGCTCCAGTGCTTGTCGAACCGTTCGGCTGCTGCTGTTGCACTCATCCTGCTACACGCAATTGCGCCTCCTGTTGCTGACCCGCGGCAACCAGGTGCCCAACGTCGAGAATGAGAGCGACGCTGCCGTCGCCGAGAATGGTGGCGCCCGAAAAGGTCGCGACGTTATTGTGCAGTTTCGACATCGACTTGATGACCGTCTGGTGGTCGCCGATGATCTGGTCGACGACGAGGCCGACGCGCTCCGTGCCGGTCGAGATGACGACGACCTTCTGATGCACGTCGGGCTTAGTGCCGGTGCGGAAGAGGTCGCGCAGGCGCAGGAACGGCACCAGGCTGTCGCGCAGCGAGATGAAGCTGCGGCCGCGCGAGCGGAGATCTTCCTCGAGCGACAGTTCGAGGCATTCCTCGACTGCCGAGAGCGGGATGACGTAGCGGCCGGAGCCGACCCGCACCAGCAGGCCGTCGATGATGGCGAGCGTCAGCGGAATGCGCAGCGACACTTCCGAACCTTGTCCCGGCAGGCTGACGATATCGATCGCGCCGCGGAGCGCTTCGACCGTCTTCTTCACCACGTCCATGCCGACCCCGCGGCCGGAGAGATTGGTGATTGCCGCGGCCGTCGAGAAGCCGGGGGCGAAGATTAGTTGCAGCAGCTCGGAGTCGGAAAGCGGCTGACCGGGCTGGATGAGACCGGAGGATTCCGCTTTGGCGCGAACGCGTTCACGATTGATGCCGCGGCCGTCATCCTTGATCGAGATGATCACCTCGCCGCCGGCCTGGCGGGCCGAAAGCGTCACCGTGCCGGCTTCGGTCTTGCCGGAGGCAAGGCGGTCGGCGGGCGTTTCGAGGCCGTGATCGATCGAGTTGCGCACCAGATGCACAAGCGGATCGGCCAGACGCTCGATGACGGTTTTGTCGACTTCGGTGCTCTCGCCCTCCGTCACCAGTTCGATCACCTTGCCGGTTTCGCGGGCGAGATCGTGAATGAGGCGGCGAAAACGGGAGAACAGGGTGGCGACCGGCACCATGCGCAGCACCATCATCGTGTCGCGCAATTCGCCGGAGAGGCGTTCGATTTCTTCCGAGACGGAGCGCAGCGCGATATCGGCGCTGGCACTGGCCAGCTGGCTGAGGCGCGATTGCGCGATGACGAGCTCGCCGACACGGTCCATCAGCTCATCGAGACGTTCGGCCGGAACGCGGACATTCTCGGCCGCCTTCGCCTGGCTGATGGCGGCGGGCGCCTCGCGCTTGGCCGGAACCGCCTCGACAGGACGGAATTCCGGGACGCTGGTCGGCGAAGCCGCCGATACCGCGGCGACAGGGGCAGTTGCGGCCTTTTCCTCAACCGGAGCGGCGGTTGCCGCTGCCGTACCGCCGATCTCCTCGACGCTGAGTTCCATATCATCAAGCACGAAGATGAAGACGTCGTCGATCGCTGAGCGGTCTTGCTCGCTGGTCAGCGTCACGTCCCAGGAAATGTGGAGTTCCGTCGGAGCCAGCGCGTCGAGGGGCGGAATGGCCGAGGAGTTGGCGCGCACGGTGCATTCGCCGAGATCGCGCAGCTCGTCCAGCAGGCCGAGCGGGTTGGTGCCGTTGGCCATCGAATTGGCAGGCAGGCTGAAGCGGATGCGCCAGCTGCTCTTCTTCTTCGCCGGGGTCTCGCGCACGGCCGCGGGTGCGGCAACAGCGGCCGGCACTGCTTCCTTGCCGCCGACGGCAGCTTGCAACTGTGCCAGAAGCTTATGCCCGGTATCGCCGTGATCGGCGTCCGGCTGATCGACCAGGGCTCGCATATGGTCCTGGGCGGCGAGAACGGCGGCGACGAGTTCGCTGGTCGCCGCGACCTCGCCCTTGCGGACGCGATCGAAGGCTGTTTCGCAATGATGGGTGAAGGCGGCGAGCGCCTCGAAACCGAACATCGCACCGGAGCCCTTGAGCGTGTGGAGGCCGCGGAACACGGCATCGACGAGATCCTTGTTGTCGAGCTGGTGGGTCAGGTCGAGAAGACCAGCCTCGATCGCTTCGAGGCATTCGGCAGCTTCCGTGCGGAAGACGGCGACCGGATCGAGCGTACTCATCGTCCGAGAACCTTCTTCACGATCTTCACCAGGCTTTCCGGGTCGAACGGCTTGGTCAACCAGCCCGTCGCGCCGGCGGCCTTGGCGCGCGCCTTGAGATCGGCGTCCGATTCCGTCGTCAGGAAGATGATCGGAACGCCGGCCTGCGCCGGCAGCTTGCGCAGTTCCTCGATCATCGTCAGACCATCCATGACAGGCATGTTGAGATCGGTCACGATCAGATCGAAGCTGCTGCCCTTGGCTGTCGCGAGGCCCTCTGCCCCGTTGACCGCCTCGGTGACGCTATAGCCAGCATTGGTCAGCGTGACCTTGGTGGTCAGACGAATGCTGGCGGAATCGTCGACAGTCAGGATCTTTGCACTCATAACGTCACCTCTTTATGCAACCAGAAATTTGCGTCTTCGTGATCGAAGGATTCGATGAAACCTGCACGCTCAAGTACCTTCAGGACCGAGCCACTGGCCGGCGAAGAAAGCTTGAAGGTCTTTCCCTTGGCCTTTGCTTGGCGGCGCGAGGATTCGATGAGTTGAACAAAACTAAGATCCGCTTCTGCGCCCTCGGGAATGCTGATGATGATTGTATCATTGCTATGAAATTCATCGGTAAACTTGGAATATAGTTCGGACACGTTGCGAATGCTGAGCACGTCCGGCAAATTTATAGATTCGTAATATTGTTTCTGAGTATCCAATGCAGCCTCCTGGGCCAGAAAATACTTGACGACCCTAAAAGGACTCTCACGGCAGCGTTAATGCGGGGTAAACAGCGGTTGTAGGAAACTGCCGTATAGCGCATTCCCAGACTCCCAATTCTCATCCGGGATAAGTTGTATTTTTTTCTCAAAATTTAGAAATAAGTAAAATTAAAACAATAAGTTGAATCATCAATCCGAGCGTTAGGCTTTCCCCGACAGGCCATCAACATCTTTCGTTAATCACAACGCTGGCGAGTCCGGCGCGTTTACCGGACGTTTCCATCCTGCCCGTAAAAATAGAGTTCGAATTGCCTGGATTTTAAGAAAAGGTATAAAAGTGGCACACGCTCTGGTATCGCCGAACGCTGCAGCCTACTCATCAGGACGGGACATAAGCCAGACCCTGGAATCTGCTCGTAGCCAGGTCGAGGAACGTTTCCTCGAAGGCGGCACCGTGCTGCTCTCGGTGATGGATGTGCTCAACCGTCTGTTGAACTCGCTCGAGAGCGTCACCACGACGCTCGACAACAAGGAGGCGAGCGACACCAGCGCCGATCTCCGCGCCACGGTGGAGAGCCTGATGGCGCTGCCCGTCACCGAGGAAAACCGGCAGCAGGCGCTCGTCTCGCTGGCGCATACCGGCAGGGAACTGCGCAAGCACGTCGCCGACATGCAGGAGACGATGCGTTATCTCAGAACCTTCGCGGTGACCGTGAAGATTACCGGTGCCGGCCTTGCCGAATTCGCCGGCTTCGCCCAGGAGATCCTAGAGCGCATCTATTCCGGTACCGATGAGGTCAACCGTTTTGCCACGCATCTCGACAGTCTCGACAAGGAGGTCAAGCTCGCCGCCTCCTTTGGCGCCAGCGTTTCGAAGGGCTATGCCGATACCGTTCCTGCCGTCGCCGGAGCCCTGCGCGATGATGCCGCCAAGATCGCCGGCCATCGCAAGGATCTCGGCGTCATCGCCCGCGAGGTCGGCGCGATTGCCCGCGCCGTCCAGAGCAAGGTCGCCTCGACCCTGTCTGCCCTGCAGATCGGCGATATCACTCGCCAGCGCATCGAGCATGTGCAGGCTACTTTTTCGCTGCTTGAAGATTTCTTTGCCGGTGAGGATGGCGCCAGACTCGACGCCGGCGCGCGCCAGCGCCTCCAGAACGTCATTCACCATCTGACGGCGGCGCAGATGAGCGACATGTGTGCAAATTTCCAGCGGGATTCCGAGAACGTCGTCAAGACGATCGCAAGTTTCGATCACGACATGCGGGAGATTCTCAAGCTGCGCGATCAGATGAGCGGTCAGAGCGGCGAGGCCGGCGGCAACTTCATGCGCGCGCTGGAATCCAGCGTTTCGGCCGCCCATGAAATCGTCAAGCAGGTCGATACGGCAAGCCGCCAGGCCGATCAGGTGAGCCAGTCCACGATCGGCACGGCGGCCAAGCTCTCCGAAGCGATCGGCAACATCCGCGCCGTCAAGACCGACATTCACTATATGGCTTTGAATACCAACCTGCGCTGCAGCCGGCTCGGCGAGGAAGGCAAGTCGATCAACGTCGTCACCGCCGAGCTGCGCATCTTCGCCGGCAAGCTCGACGATTCCGCCGACGCCATCGTCAACGGCCTGCCGGCGCTCGAAGCCGCGGCCGGGCGCGTCGCCCCCGCCACCGATGCCGGAGCCGGAAATCTCGGAGAAAGCCTGACCTCGGCCGTCGGCAACATCCGCTCTGCAGCCAACGTGATGGAAAACGAGTTGAAGGTGCTCGCCGAGAACGGTCGCGAGGTCGCCACCAAGATCAGCCTGCTGATCGGCAAGCTCGATTTCCAGCATAATCTGGGCGAAGTCCTTGCCGGCTGCGCCGATCTGCTCGAAGGCGTCGCCGGCACCGATGTCGCCGATATCTCCGATCTCGCTGAGACGATCGCGCCGCTCGACCGCAAGATCTTCAAGCACTATACGATGGTCCAGGAGCGCAGCATTCATCGCGGCATCATTCCGGCAAGCGAGGACAGCACCTCCGCTCCCGCCGAAAACGTCAAAGCCGAAAACGATGAAGACCTCTTCGCCGACGCGCTTTTCTAAATTAGAATACGGCCGCTATCGCCGTCGGAATTTGTTGGCGGCATCGATCGCCGCCTTTTGCTGATTGTCCTCGATGCCGAGATAGAAATCCTCGAGCGCCGGATCGGCGAGCCCGGCCCGGCGCGACAGCACGTACCACTTCGCCGCCTCGATCGGATTGGGCGCCGTGCCGATCGCGTTGATATAGAGATGGGCGAGCTTGTTCTGCGCGGCGACATTGCCGCCATTGGCGGCAAGTTTCAGCCATTCGAAGCCCTTGACGTAATCCTTCGGCCCGCCGACGCCGTTGACGAGCCAGATGCCGAGATCGAGCTGGGCCGTGTCGAAACCGGCGCGCGCCGCGCGCGCCATCCACTCGCGGGCGAGCTTCGTCTTTTCTTCCGGCAGGTCCTTCAGCGTCGCATAGATCTGCGCCACGGCATATTGCGAATCGGCAATGCCCTGCTCGGCCGATTTCTCGTAGAACGGCAGCGCGAGCTTCAGTCCCTTCTCGCCGGGATTGTCGGCGATGAGAAGCTGCGCCCAGTTGAATTCCGCCGAAGGATTGCCGGCCTCGGCCGCCTTGTGCATGTAGTCGTCGGCCTTGACCTTGTCACGCGGCACGCCCTCGCCTTCCATCAGGATCAGTGCATATTTGAACATCGCCGCCCCGTCGCCGCCTTCGGCCGCCTTGCCGTACCAGAAGGCGGCGTTCTTGACGTCCTTCTTGACGCCGAGGCCCTGCGAGAGGATTTCGCCGATCAGCGTCTGCGCCGCCGGATCGCCGAGCTGGGCGCGCGGCAGCGCCTTGTCCATCGCCGTCAGGTAATAACCGCGCTGGAAGGCGCCATAGGCCTCGTCGATCGGCCCCTTGTAATCCTTCTCCGGCGGCAGATCCGGCAGGTTCGCGCCCATGCGGTCGAATACGCCGACACCATCGGAGGGTTGCACACCCGGCCTGGAAGGCCGGTCGGTGCGGAAGGTCGTAGCCGGCCCCGTGCCCGGCTGGCTGATGACGCTGTCCGGCGCCTGCGCCAAGGCAACATTCGGCCCGGCCGCAACGAGGGCGGCCATGCTGGCAAGGATATATTTCAAAAGGCGGGCGGGCGGGATCGGCATGAGCGCGATTTCAATCCTCAAACCGTGGCGCTTTTTCGTCAAGCAACGCATTGATTTCGGCAACGACAGACGGCGCCCGGGCAGGCTCGGCGAAGACCGCCAGCCGCAGCGCCACAAACTCCGCTCCGGTTTCGGCGACGGCGAGCG
This sequence comes from Rhizobium sp. WSM1328, assembly GCF_057653715.1. NCBI lineage: Bacteria > Pseudomonadati > Pseudomonadota > Alphaproteobacteria > Hyphomicrobiales > Rhizobiaceae > Rhizobium > Rhizobium sp. WSM1328. The sequence continues at coordinate 3,593,448 of NZ_CM172788.1, forward strand.
CCGAGGCCGGATCGGTGCCGCCCATGACGATGCAGGGAATCTCGATCATCGAGGCCCACCATTCGCCGAGCGCAAGGTTCTTCGGATGCGCCTCCGGCTTGATATCGCCGTCGAGCTTGCCGAAGAAGATATAGTCCGGCCTGACTTCGCCGATCTCCAGCGCATGGTGCCGGTCGGCCGCGTTGCCGCCGCCGACGATCAGCTTCGGCGCATGTTTGTCGATCGCTTCCGAAAGCGCCTCTGCATTGCTGGAAAGGTGCAGGCCATCGGCCTTTGCCCGGCCTGCGACACGGCTGTCGCCTGATATCAGCGCGGCTGCTCCAGCATCCTGGATCAATGGCACCAGCTTTTCCGCATGTTTCTGGAAGGTGCCGTCGTCGAGCCCGTATTGCGGCACGATCACCGAGGCGACATCGCCGCCCTTCAGCGCGTCGGCGACGATCTTTGCCTGTTCATCTGCATCGGCGATATCGGGCACGATGAGCACAAGGCGGCAGCGGTTTTCCGGTTCGGTCATGGGGTCTTTCCGTTTCCTGCGAATTCCCCTTCGAAATGAGGGATCCGCACTCGTTTTGTGTGAGTAGTTCCGTTAGACGAGGCTGGCAAGAGGAGGACGTCGAAAGCATGCCGCAGGATCTGTCATTCTACTACGCCGCCGTGCCCGCCGTTCTGCTGGTGGGCCTCGCAAAGGGCGGCATGGGCGACGCTTTGTCGCTGATCGGCCTGCCCTTTCTCGCCCTCGTCGTCTCGCCCGTCGAGGCAGCGGCCATCCTGCTGCCGATCCTGGTCTTCATGGACATGATCTCGCTCGTCATCTGGCGCAAACATGGCGACTGGGCGACGCTGAAAATCATGCTGCCGGGCGCGATCTTCGGTATCGCGCTGGGCTGGGCGACCTCGGCGCTGGTTCCGGGCAACATGCTGCGCATCGTCATCGGCGCGGTGACCATCCTCTTCTGCCTGCGCTATTTCTGGAACAGTTTCGGCCCGGGCGCCGGCAAGGTGATCCCGCCGCGCGGCCAGCGGCCGGTGGCCGCCGGCCTCTGGGGGACATTTTCCGGTTACGGCAGCTTCGTCGCTCATGCCGGCGGTGCGCCCTTCCAGATCTATGCCCTGCCGCTCAAATTGCAGCCGCGCGAATATACCGGCACCAGCGTGCGCTTCTTCGCAATCCTCAACGCCATCAAGCTGATCCCCTATTTCGCGCTCGGCCAGCTCGACACCCAGAACCTTGCGACCTCCGCGACGCTTCTGCCCTTCGCCCCGCTCGCCACCATCGCCGGCGCCTGGTGCGTGCGCCGGATGAGGCCACAGATCTTCTATCCCTTCATGTATGCGATGGCGCTGATCGCCGCCTTCCTGATCGTAGGCGAGGGCCTTGGCTGGTAGAAGCCATACAGCGCCGCACATCTTTCGAGAGGCGCAAAGGACGCTGTGGCACTTTGAACGGCTGCATAATTCCTGAAATCGACTCCGATTTTAGGAATTATGCAGTGACACGCTGCAATGCACAATTTCCTTGCTGGCGCGGCCGGTTTGACGTAGCGTTCCCGCCATGTCGAACACGGACCCCTTCTCTGCGATTGCCGATCCGAACCGGCGGTTTCTGCTGGAGGAATTGCGTCGCGCGCCCCGGACCGTCAATGAGCTCGCCGAAGGCCTGCCGATCAGCCGTCCTGCTGTTTCGCAGCACCTGAAGGCGCTTCTCGACAGCAATCTCGTCTCCGTGACCTCGGAAGGCACCAAACGTATCTACGCGGTCAACAACCGCGGCTTCGACAAGCTCAATTTGTGGCTGGATCAGTTCTGGGCCTGATGCATGTTCCCATGCGATCTGGGAATACGATGTGAATCATAAGAACGCGATGTGAGACGTGGCGGACCCAAAAGCGCCAGCCACGATGCCGGATGCATCGGGCTGGCGCAAATCTGGTGTCAAATCACCGGTTCTTGCTGATTTTTGGTGGAATGGATGGATTTACCTTGTTGCGCAAGATGATCGTCCGGCGATCCTTGGGAAGATTAGTGGACGGATGACTTAAGACGCTGAATCTCGTCCTTGATGCGCAACTTGCGACGCTTGCAATCGGCAAGTGCCGTATCGGAAATAGAGGGAGATGTTCTGAGCGCGTGCAACTCCTCCTCGAGAGCGACATGCTTTTTCTGGAGTGACTCAAGATGAGCTTGAACAGTCATATGACCCTTCCTTCCTCTTACCCTCCCCGGCCAACATCGTCGGGGATCAAGGTGTCAACGGGCGGGACTGTGACACATTTTTGAAGGCTTGTCGAAGGCCAAAAGATGAAGACTGGATGGCAATTTCATGATCAAGACTAACTAGCCGTTACCTGTATTTGATGATAGGAGCTTGCGGAAATCATCGGCAGATCGGACAAGGTCCAGGGACGATAACGGGGAATGTATATGGCCGATCAGGAACAGGCGGAAATCAGGCTCATAGTGGCGCGCTTGCGCCAGGAGCACGAGGATTTCGACGCCGCGATCAACGCCATGATCCAGACCGGATGCGACGCTCTGCGGATCCAGCGCATGAAAAAGAAGAAGCTCGTCATCAAGGACAGGCTCTCCAGGCTGGAAGATCAGATCATCCCTGACATCATCGCCTGAGAGGGAATAGCAGCAACGATGACAGACAGACCACCCGTCGCCATCATCATGGGCAGCCAGTCCGACTGGGAGACCATGAAAAACGCCGCCGACACGCTGGAGGCGCTGGAAATTCCCTATGACGCGCGCATCATTTCGGCGCACCGTACAGTCGACCGGCTGGTCAATTTCGCCAAGGGCGCACGCGCGGAGGGCTTCAAGGTCATCATCGCCGGCGCCGGCGGCGCTGCCCATCTGCCGGGCATGACCGCCTCGCTGACACCGCTGCCAGTTTTCGGCGTGCCGGTCCAGTCGAAAGCCCTGTCCGGCCAGGACAGCCTCCTTTCCATCGTACAGATGCCGGCCGGTATTCCGGTCGGCACGCTCGCCATCGGCAAGGCTGGTGCGGTCAACGCCGCCCTTCTCGCTGCCGCCGTACTTGCCCTTTCCGACGAAGAAATTGCCGACCGGCTCGACGAATGGCGCGAGCGCCAGAGTGCTGCCGTCGCCGAATACCCGATGGACGACCTATGACGGCAACAACGATCGGCATTATCGGCGGCGGCCAGCTCGGCCGCATGCTGGCGATTGCCGCCGCCAGGTTGAATTTTCGCACGGTCATCCTCGAGCCGCAGGCGGACTGCCCGGCCGCCCAGCTCGCCAACCGGCAGATTACCGCTGCCTATGACGATCCGGCGGCACTCGCCGAACTCGCCGATATCTGCGATGTCGTCACCTACGAATTCGAAAACGTGCCTGTCGCAGCCGCCGAAAAGCTCTCGGCGAGCGTGTCGGTCTATCCGCCGCCGAAGGCGCTGGAAGCCGCCCAGGACCGTCTCGTCGAAAAACGCTTTCTCAACGGCTGCGGCATAACCACTGCACGCTTCCATGCGATCCACAGCCAGGCCGATCTCGAAACGGCGCTGAAGGATTTCGGCGGCCAGGGCGTGCTGAAGACCCGCCGTCTCGGTTATGACGGCAAGGGCCAGAAGGTTTTCCGCTCGGCGGCCGACAGCCCGGATGGCACCTATGCAGCACTTGGCGGCGTGCCGCTCATTCTCGAAAGCTTCGTCGCCTTCGAGCGTGAAGTCTCGATCATCGCCGCCCGCGCCACCGACGGTACGGTCGTCTGCTTCGATCCCGCCGAGAATGTCCACCGCAACGGCATCCTCCACACCTCGACGGTTCCCGCCGCGATCTCGGCGCCGACGGCGGACGCCGCGCGGAAATCGGCCGAGAAAATCCTTGCCGCATTGAACTATGTCGGCGTCATCGGCATCGAATTCTTTGTGCTTGCCGATGGCGGTCTGATCGCCAACGAGATGGCGCCGCGCGTCCACAACTCCGGTCACTGGACGGAAGCCGCCTGCGTCGTCAGCCAGTTCGAGCAGCATATCCGCGCCGTCACCGGCCTGCCGCTTGGCAATGCCGAGCGACATTCCGACTGCGTCATGCAGAACCTGATCGGCGACGATATCCTTGCCGTTCCCGACTGGCTGCGGCGCCCCGACACGCTGGTTCATCTCTACGGCAAGACCGAGTGGCGCCCCGGCCGCAAGATGGGTCATGTCACCACCGTGACGCCGAAATCGCCGGTTTGGACCTGAGAAAACACCTCTGCGCCTTGGGAAAAACACCTTCATGTGGTTGACACGGAAAAGGTGACGGGGTATCTGCTCCCCCACCTAAACAGCGCGCCCGATGGCGCGCTTTTGATTGTTAAAGATACGGGCGAATGTGAATTCCCCATAGAGATCGCGGATCAAAAAAATGAAGATTAAGAATTCGCTCAAGTCGCTCAAGGCTCGTCACCGTGACAACCGTCTGGTTCGCCGCAAGGGCCGCATGTACATCATCAACAAGCTGAACCCGCGCTTCAAGGCTCGTCAGGGCTGATTTCGCGCGTCCGGATCGCCCTGCCGCGTGCGCTTGCGCCGGCAGATATATCCGGTGGGTCGCTGCGGTGATCACGTCAAATTTGTTTGATCTTCGGCGCTGGCGGGCTAATATGTCCGCCATGCGCTTTTTTGCTTTGACATCAGCGGCGCTGCCGCTCGCCCTCATTCTCCTTACCCCCTCCTTTCCGGCCGCCGCCGCGGAAAAGTCGGCTGCCGTCGCGAAAAAGGACGTCATCGTCGAGCAGGCGGATGCCAACAATTCGCCGAAGCAGCACCTCGACCAGCTCTTCAGCCAGCTGAAGCGTGAACGCGATCCCGAAAAAGCCAGTGGCATCGCCAATGAAATCCGCATGGAATGGAACGATTCGGGCAGTGCCACCGTCAATCTGCTGATGCAGTGGGCCGACAAGGCGATCGAGGAAAAGCGCAACCCCGCCGCCCTCGATTTCCTCGACGAGGCGATCGCGCTGAAGCCCGATTATGCCGAAAGCTGGAACCGCCGCGCCACGCTGAATTTCGTCATGGGAAATTATCGCAAGTCGATGTCCGACATCGAACGTGTACTCGATCTCGAGCCGCGTCATTTCGGCGCGCTCTCCGGCATGGCGGCGATCCTCAGCAATTCCGGTAACGATCAGCTGACCTTGAAGGCGTGGGAGCGTTTTCTCGATATCTATCCCGCCGAACGCACCGCGCAAGAACAGGCCAACACACTTGCGGAAAAACTCGCCGGCAACCGCACCTGATTCCGGACGGCGGCCTTGACGTCGGATCGTGCCGCGCAATTTTAGAATAGAGCGGGAACGATGCGGTGCCCGCTCGCAGGTCATCCCGCAATTACCGCTTGTTGAGATCATGCTTGCAGAAGTTTCCGCTCTTCTCGCCCCGCTCGCCGCCGCCATCGGTTACTCCACTTATAAGGCGCGGCAATTTGAACACGCCTATCCGAATATCGGCGAACTGACCGATATCGGCGGCTACCGCATGAATGCGGTCCACGTCCCGCCGCCAGAAAATTCGGATCTGCCGGCTCTGGTCTTCATTCACGGCGCCAGCGGCAATCTGCTCGACCAGGTCGTGGCCTTCCGCGCCGCACTCGAAGGCCGGGCGGAAATGCTGTTCGTCGATCGCCCCGGTCATGGCTATTCCGAACGCGGCGGTCCTGAGAACGCCGTCCCCTCCGGCCAGGCCGATGCAATCGCCAGACTGATGGAGAAGCGCGGCATCGAAAAGGCGATCATCGTCGGCCATTCCTTCGGCGGCGCGATCACCGCCGCCTTCGGCCTGCGCCATCCTGACAAAACCGCCGGCCTGCTCTTCCTCGCGCCCGCCACTCATCCATGGCCAGGCGGCATCGACTGGTACTATCACCTGGCAACCGTGCCGATCGTCGGCTGGCTCTTCAACCACGCAATCGTCGTGCCGCTTGGGCTCAGCCGGCTGGAGCGGGGCACGCTGAATGTATTCCGCCCCAATCCGCGCCCGGCCGACTACATCGAAAAAACCGGTCCGTCGCTGGTACTGCGTCCCAGCGCGTTCCAGAACAATGCCGACGATTTCAAACGACTGCTTGCCTATGTGAAGGAGCAGTCGCTGCTCTATTCGCAGATCACCGCTCCGACCGTCATCATAACAGGCGACAGCGACGAGATCGTCTGGGAACACCTGCACTCGCGCGGCCTTGCCCGCGATATATCAGGCTCCGAACTCATCACCGTTCGCGGCGTCGGCCACAAGCCGGATTACCTCGCAACCGATGTCGCCATCGCCGCCATGGAGAAGATATCAGGCAAGCCGCGCGACCTGCAGGCGATCGCCCGCAGGGCCGAAGAGAGGCTTGCCGCGGCCTCACGCGATCGGACGGCCGCAGCCGTACCATCGTTGGGGCCGACAGGACCCCACGTCTTTTCAGAGGCGCCGAGGACGCCGTAGCACTTTGAATGCTGCATAATTTTGTCAGCATCGTCCGAAACCTGCCTCAGGCGCCGAGACTGACGCCACCATCGCAGGTGATGACATGGCCACTCATAAATCCGTTTCCGATCAGGAAGGCAATCGCCTCCGCGATATCCTCCGGCCTGCCGACACGGCCGACCGGCGTGCGGCCGGCGAAATCCGCAAAGACGCTGTCGCGCTGCTCGGGCGGCAGGAAATTCCACCACGGCGTATCGACGACCCCGGGGGAAACGCCGTTGACGCGCAGCGGCTTCAATTCGGCGGCAAGCACCGGCACCATCGCCTCGATGCCGGCATTGACGGCCGCAAGTCCAGCCGTGCCAGGCATCGCAGCTTGCGCGCTGACCGCCGAAACGAAGGTGATGCTGCCGCCCGGCTGCAGCAGCGGCAGTGCCGCCTGGGCTGCCGCGGCATGCGGGATGAGCTTGGTCTGAAACCCGGCAAGCAGATCCGCCATGTCGAGCGTCACGAAGGGTCCGGCACCGTGACCGCTGCCCATCGCCAGCACGAGATGACCGAATGCGCCGATCTGGGAAAAAGCCTCCCCGAGACCGGAGAGCTCCGCCGCATCGAGCACGAGGCTGCGCAGTTCGCCCGCGAGCGATGCCGTCGCCGCGGCAAGCTTTTCGCCGTCGCGGCCCGCAATGGTAACGGTATACCCCTGTTTCAACAGTAATTTCGCCGTGGCAAGGCCGATGCCGGAAGAACCGCCGATGACGACCACATGCTGCGAAGACATGATGCTGCTCCTTGAATTGATCGAGCCGCGGGCGTTTCAATCACCCGCGGCACCGGCATCATGCGCGGCCTGGAAACGGCAAACAGTTCCAGTTTTATCCTGGTATTGATACTGATATAATCGCTCCCATGGACCAGAGACCCGATACATTCGATGCCCGCCGCCGTGAATTCGCAGCCTTTCTGCGTTCCCGTCGCGAGCGGCTGACGCCCTCCGAAGTTGGCCTGCCGGAGGGGTTTCGCCGACGCACGCCGGGTCTCCGCCGCGAGGAGCTCGCCATGCTCGCCGGCGTCGGCACCACCTGGTACACCTGGCTGGAACAGGGCCGCGACATCCGGCCCTCCATTCAGGTGCTCAACGCCCTTGCCGATGCGCTGCGCCTCGACGAGGCCGAGCGCCGGCATCTCTTCATCCTCAACAATCGGCAAGTGCCTCAGGCAATCTCGTCCGCACCCGAATGTGTCGACGAGCCGCTGCAGCGCATGCTCGCCAACCTGACACACCAGCCGGCCTATGTGCTCGGCCGCCGGTGGGACGTGCTCGCCTGGAACCGTGCCGCCGAGGTGCTGTTCGGCGGTTACGACACGCTCGACCGCGACGAGCGCAATACCATGCATCGCCTCTTTGCCGACCCCGCGCATCGCAAGCTGCTCGTCGACTGGGAAGCAGTTGCCCGCGTCTCGCTGGCGATGTTTCGCGCCGACAGTGCGCGTTATGCCGGCGATCCGGATTTCGATCGGCTGATCACGCTGCTGAAACAGTCAAGCCCTGAATTTCGTGATTGGTGGCAGCGCCATGAGGTCGTCAGTCCGCTATCCGGCATCAAGCGCATCAACCATCCCGTCAAGGGCCGCATGTCCTTCGAACATACCGGCCTAACACTGACCAGCCGGCCGGAAATGAAACTCATCGTCTATACGCCGCTCGATGACGACGACACCAACCGGAAACTCGCCGAGCTCCTCACATAAAAGCCAACCCCTTGCATTGCCTCGGGCTGCCGCAGTCCCATATGTTTTTCCATCATTGTCCATAGGAGGGGAAATCATGGGCCGCCTGCATATCGGGACGATCTCCGTCATATCAGCTTTGTCGCTGAGCCTGACCTCGGCTTTCGCCGCCTCGCCTGCGCCCGTCGAAGCCGAGCACGGCATGGTCGTCACCGCCCAGCATCTGGCGACCGATGTCGGCGTCGACGTGCTGAAAAGCGGCGGTAACGCCGTCGATGCGGCGGTCGCCGTCGGTTATGCGCTGGCGGTGGTCTATCCCTCGGCCGGCAATCTCGGCGGTGGCGGCTTCATGACCATCCGCCTGAAGGACGGCACGAAGACCTTCCTCGATTTTCGCGAACGCGCGCCGCTTGCCGCAACGAAGACTATGTATCTCGATGCCAAGGGCGATATCGTGCCGCGCGCCAGCCTCGACGGCTATCTTGCCGTTGGCGTGCCGGGCTCCGTCATGGGCTTCGAGACCGCGCGCGAGAAATACGGCAGCAAGTCGCGCGAAGAACTGATCGCGCCGGCACTTCGCTTCGCCAAGGAAGGTTTCACGCTGGAACAGGGCGACGCCGCAAGTTTCGCCGGCAACGCCAAGCGCCTCGCCAAGGATGAGGCGGCGGCGAAGATCTTCCTGAAACCTGATGGTAAACCCTATGCATCCGGCGAAAAACTCCAGCAGCCGGACCTTGCCGCAGTCCTGGCAGGCATTTCCGAAAAAGGCCCCGACGCCTTCTACAAGGCCGCCCCCGCCGAGGCGATCGTCAAGGCGAGCCAGGCCAAGGGCGGCATCCTCGCCAAGGAGGATTTCGAGCAATATGCCGTGCGGGAATTGAAGCCGATCGAGTGCAATTACCGCGGCTACGACATCATTTCCTCGCCACCGCCGTCTTCCGGCGGCGTCATCATCTGCGAGATCCTCAACGTTCTCGAAGGTTATCCGCTCTCCTATCTCGGCTATAACTCGGCCGAAACCGTGCACATCATGGTCGAGGCCATGCGCTACGCCTATGTCGACCGCAATGCAGCGCTCGGCGATCCTGATTTCGTCGAGAACCCGGTCGAGAAACTGCTCGACAAGAAATATGCCTCGGAAATTGCCGCCAAGATCGATCCCTACAGGGCCGGCGCCTCGGCGAACCTGAAACCGCTCGGCGGCAAGGAAAGCACCGAGACGACGCATTATTCGATCGTCGACGACGAGGGCAATGCGGTCGCCGTCACCTATACGCTGAACGGCTCCTTCGGCGCCGCGGTCGTCGCGCCCGGCACGGGTGTCCTACTCAACAACGAGATGGACGATTTCACCTCCAAGCCCGGTGTGCCGAACCTCTACGGATTGGTGCAGGGCGAAGCCAATGCCATCGCCCCGAAGAAGACGCCGCTTTCCTCGATGAGCCCGACGATCGTCACCCGGGACGGCAAACCATTCATGGTGATCGGCAGCCCCGGCGGCTCGCGCATCATCACCATCACATTGGAAGCGATCCTCAATGTCGTCGATTTCGGCATGGATATCAGTCAGGCGGTCAACGCCCCGCGTGTCCACCACCAATGGCAGCCCGACAAGGTCTTTCTCGAACCCTATGCACTCTCGCCCGATACCGAAAAGACGCTTGCCGCCATGGGCTACAGCTTCGATGGCGGCAATGACGCGCCGCAATGGGGCCAGGCCGCAGGCATCCTCGTCGGCGGCAAAAGCCTTGCGGCAATCGAAAAGGGCGGTGGCGCCCGCTACAATGGCGCCATGGATAGCCGCGCAGCGGAAGGGTCGGCAAGCGGCTACTGACGCTTCGAGATCGCCTGATCAAACAGTCGGCGGAAAGCGCAACGCGGCTCAAGAAGCAGCGGTGGCACCATTCATGTCACCGTGACAAAGTCGCCGTTCACAATTGGCTTGCCGCGCCCTATGCATGGGCGAACCCGCAAGCAGAAAGATTCCCGGATGGCTAGCATTGAAATGATTGTCGCAGCTCGCGCCCGTCTGCGCGGTCATGCAAGGCGCACGCCGCTTCTCTCCTCTCCTTTTTTGAATGAGATTGCCGGCCGGCGTCTGTTCGTGAAAGCGGAATGCCTGCAGCATTCCGGCTCGTTCAAGTTTCGCGGCGGCTGGTCGGCCGTCTCCGGCCTCGATGCTGCGGTACGCTCGAAGGGCGTCATCGCCTTTTCCTCCGGCAACCACGCCCAGGGCGTTGCGCTTGCGGCCAAGCTGCACGGCGTGCCCTCCGTCATCATCATGCCGAGCGATGCGCCGAAGCTGAAGATCGCCAACACCCGCGCCTTCGGCGCTGAAGTGGTGCTCTACGACCGCGTCAACGAGGATCGCGACGAGATCGGCGCGAGACTTTCGGCCGAGCGCGGCCTGACGCTGATCAAGCCCTTCGACGAACCGCTCGTCATCGCCGGTCAGGGCACGACCGGTCTCGAAATCTCCGAGCAGGCTGGGGAGGAAGGCGTGACATCCGCCGAAGTCCTCGTTCCCTGCGGCGGCGGCGGATTGACCTCCGGCATTGCGCTGGCCCTCGAAGCCAGCTCCCCCGGCTTTCGCGTCCGTCCCTGCGAGCCCAGGGATTTCGACGACACGACCCGCTCGCTCGCCTCCGGCAAGATCGAACGCAACGCGGCGGTATCGGGCTCGATCTGCGATGCGATCGTCACGCCGCAGCCGGGCAACATCACCTTCCCGATCCTCAAGCGCCTCGCCGGCGCCGGCATCGTCGTCACCGACGAGGAGGCGCTGCGGGCCATGGCGCTTGCCTTCTCGCGATTGAAGATCGTCGTCGAGCCCGGCGGCGCCGTGGCGCTCGCCGCCGCCCTCTTCCATGGCGATGCCCTGGAAAGCGACACAGCCGTCGTGGTCACCTCCGGCGGCAATGTCGATCCCGATATCTTCGCCATGGCTCTGGAACGTTTCGGCTGAACATCGTGCAAGTGAACGCCGTCGACCATCCGCAGCAGCAGCCGCGGATGGTTTCTATCTTTTACAATTACGCGACCTTGTAGCGTTTCGCCGGCGCGGTGCGCGAGAGATTCGGCATCAATGCCTGACGCGCCTGCTCGTAGGCGGCAAGCAGGCCTGCATCCTCAAGCGAGGGGATCGTTGCAAATTCGCCCTGCTCAAGACCTGCGAGCGACGCATCGACCATATTTTCTGCCGACATTACGATCTCATTCGGCAAATGTTCAACCGGCGTGCCGGCGATGTCCCAGAATTCCGTGGCGGTGGCGCCGGGCAGCACGGCCTGCACGCGAATGTTCTTCTCCGCCAATTCGTGCTTCAGCGACTGGCTGAAGGCGAGCACGAAGGCCTTCGTACCGCCGTAAACACCGTTCAGCAGCTCCGGCGCGATCGCGACGATGGACGCAATATTGATGATCGTGCCGCCGCCGCGTGTAGCGAAACCCGGCACGGCGGCATAGGTCAGCCGCGTCAGCGCCGTGACGTTGAGCTCGATCATCTCCTGCATCTTGTCGACATCGGCGGAAAGCAGCGGCGCCGTTCCACCGACACCGGCATTGTTGACCAGCAGCGTGATGCTCCGGTCTTCCTTCAACACCCCTTCGATGCGGCCGAGATCGGCCCGGTTGCCGAGATCGGCAACGACAGTCTCGACCGTCCGGCCGGTCTCATCGGTCAGCCGGCTTGCCAGCGTCTTCAACCGTTCGCCGTTGCGGGCAACGAGAATGAGATTGTAGCCCTGCTTCGCCAGCCTGTGGGCATAGACTGCGCCGATGCCCGAGGATGCGCCTGTTACCAGTGCCGTACCCTTATGGTCCTGTGTCATGATCCGTCTCCTTGCGTGCGCGCCGGCCCAATGCCTTGCGCTTGAGGAGAGTCTTACGCGCGATTGTGCGCGTCCTGAATGCCATATATACCACCTTTCAGGACATTCCTTTTCAGGACGCGACGATCATGCAGCAAATCGGCTTTCTGCTCTATCCCGGCTTTCAGATAATGAGCCTGGCGGCCGTCTCCGCCTTCGAATTCGCCAATCTCGAACTCGAGGAAAAGGTTTACGAGATCCGCTACCTCTCCGAAAATGGCGGGCCGGTTGCCAACTCGCTTGGCATGATGATGGAGACGGAGGCCTTCGGCACCCCGGCCCTCGACACCCTGATCGTGGCGGGCGCGCCCGATATCAGGCTGCCGAATGCCGCAGAAGCCGACTTCATTCGTGCCGCCCTGCCCGCCACACGTCGCTTGGCGTCGATCTGCACCGGCGCCTTCTTTCTTGCCGAAGCCGGCATCCTCGACGGCCGCCGCGCGACGACGCACTGGTATGTCTCTCGCGAGCTGCAAAGCCGCTATCCCAAGATAAAGATGGAAGAGGACCGGATCTTCATCATCGACGGTTCCATCTGGACCTCGGCAGGCATGACGGCCGGTCTCGACCTGGCTTTGGCGATGGTCGAGAAGGATCATGGTTTCGAGGTGGCGCGCGCCGTTTCCCGCAAGCTCGTCGTCTATCATCGCCGCGCCGGCGGCCAGTCGCAATTCTCAGCCCTTCTGGAACTGGAGCCAAAATCGGACCGGATCCAAAAGGCGCTCGCCCACGCCCGCAGCAATCTGAAATCGGCGCTTTCGGTGGAGGAGTTGGCGGAAGTCGCCCATCTCAGCCCCCGTCAGTTCAGCCGCGCCTTCCGCGACGAAACCGGGCAGTCGCCGGCGAAGGCCGTCGAGAACCTGAGGCTGGAAGCGGCCCGGCTGATGATGGAGCAGGGCCGCCACCCGATCGATGTCGTTGCCCGCGAAACCGGCTTTGCCGATCGCGAGCGCATGCGCCGCGCCTTCCTTCGCGCTTTCGGTCAGCCGCCGCAGGCAATTCGGCGCGCCGCCCTGCAGGAACTGCAGATGTGATGCACCCGGCCTGCTGCATAATTCCTTAAATCGGAATCGATTTAAGGGTAAAATTATGCAGCAATTCAAAGTGCTACAGCGTCCTTTGCGCGTCTGAAAAGACGCGCAGCGCTGTAGGCGGCAGGATGCATCCTGTTCTCGTTACCGCTCCTGAAGCGCCCGGCGTATTGCCGTCTCGACCGCTGAATAGGCACCGTCCTCCCGTTCGAGCCGAATGGGTTCGGAAGGTGCAAGGCCGGGCTGCGCCATGAAACGCGGCTGCTTGCCGCGATGCATCTGCGCTGCGTGGATGAGAAACGGATGGCATAGATAGACGGTACCCGCCCGCCCTGTCGCCAAGGCCAGCGGCCGGTCTTCCCCGACGTGCTCCAACCTAAGATAGGCCATTCCCGACTCGCCCGCTGGCTCAAGAAGGCGGGCAATATCCTTGTGCGAACCGACGCGGATGCGGGTCGGCGCATCCTGTTCCCCGACATCCGAGAACAGGAAGAGCATCAGCAACGCCCGCCCGCGCGAGGTGATATTCACCCGCCAGGCGGAAAAGTCCCGCTGCTCATCCCGATTGGAATCCTCGCCGGCAAAGCTCAGATCGACATGCCAACCGGCATCGCCGGGATCATCGGGATGGGGAAAGCGGACCGGGAAACTGCCAAGCCCGCTGCGCGGCTCCCAGCGACCCTTGCCGACGAGCTGGTCGAAGGCCGAATGCAACACCGGCGTATTGACGGCTTTCTCGAATGGCCCGCCGCCATAGCCGGCAAGCCGCACGACTGGCTGCGTCCACGTCCTTGGATCATCCGCATCGAAGGGAATGTCGCGCCACATGATGGCTCGAGCTTCCTTGGCCAATGCGAGGGGAAAAGCGTCGTCGATCCTGACGAAACCGTCGTCGATGAATTGCTCGATCTGCGCAGCACTCAGTGCCGCCGGATAAACATCTGATGTCATGAAATCTCTCTCTATCGCCAATCCTGCCGGCTCTTTCCTTGGCCAGACGCAGGGTGGTTACGTTTCACGGCAACGCGCCAGCCGCAAAGGCTGGTCAGCGGCCCCATCTTCTGATGCCCGAAGGCAGAGCCTCAGCGGCTCAAGAAGAAGACCGAAGCGATATTGAGGGTGAACGTCTTCATAGCGGCCCAAAGCTACAGCCACGCGTCCGACGGGTCAATGCGGAGATGTCAGGCCACCACCCCGCGCAACGCGCCATGCACCGACTGCAGCACGAGTTCGGCAAGCCGGGCCGCAGCCGGCTGCGGTTCGGCTTCCGCCCGATGCAGGACCAGGCCGAGCTTCGGCAAATCCGGCAAGCCGATCGCCCCCGGCGCCAGCGGCCGGACCTTCGCCGGCAGGCCAACCGGCGTGCGGATGGTGAGACCGAGGCCAGCCGCCGTCGCAGCCCAAAGACCGCCGAGACTGGGACTGACGAAGGCGAGCCGCCAGGAAATGCCCGCCTCATCAAGTGCCTTGGTCGCTGCACTGCGCAGCAGGCATGGCGCCTCCAGCGAAGCGAGCGGCATCGGCTCGCCGCTTGCGGCTTGCCAGGCCGGCTGCCCCTCGGCAGGTCCGATCCAGCGCATCGGCACTTCGCCGATCCGCTCGCAATGCGCCGTCAGCGTGCCGTCGCTCCAGGCAAGCGCCAGATCGAGCTTGCCCGATGTGACGCGCTCCAGCAGTTCGGCATTGCGTACCACCCGCGCTTCGATCCGAACCTTCGGGTGGGCACGCGCAAAGCGGCCGAGCACATCAGGCAGCAGGGTTTCGCCGAAATCCTCCTGCAGGCCGAGCCGCACCCAGCCTTCCAGCTCGACGCTGTTAACGGCGGCAGCCGCCTCGTCGTTGAGCTCCAGCAGCCGCCTGGCATAACCGAGCATCGTCTCGCCGGCATCGGTCAGCGCCAGCCCGCGCCCCGCCTTGCGGAAGATCGGCGTGCCCGCCTGCTCCTCCAGCTTCTTCAGCTGCGCACTCACTGCAGAGGTCGAACGCCCGAGCCGCTCGGCCGCCTTGGCGAAATTGCCGAGTTCCATGCCGGTCGAAAAGGTTCGAAGCACTTCGAGATCGAAGATCGTCCGTCGCATTAAATAGTCCTATTTTTCAGGATCATTCATCCATAAAATTCTGATTTTCAGCATCATCGTGCCGTGCGATGGTTCTGCTGTCAAGGCCGACCGACGGCCTGAACCATGGAGATTCCGATGCCCTTCGTTCGCATTTCCCTTCGTAAAGGCAAGTCGCCGGACTACCTCATGGCACTGGCCGACAACATCCAGCACGCCCTGGTCGAGACCTTCGACGTGCCCGAAAACGACCGCTTCCAGGCCATCCACCAGCATGACGAGCGCGAGTTGATCTTCGATCGCAGCTATCTTGCCGGCCCGCGCTCGGACGACTTCGTCTACATCTCGATCACGATCGGCAGGCCTCGCACCGGCGAGATGAAGGCAGCGCTCTATCGGCGGCACGCCGATCTCCTGGCGCAATCGCCGGGCCTCCGGCCGGAGGACGTAATGATCGTCATCAGCACCAGCACACCGGAAGACTGGTCCTTCGGCAATGGCATTGCCCAGATGACAGACCCAGACTGGCGGCTTCGTGTGGCTGGAGGCCGGCAATGATCGCTTCGAACCCGAAGACCATGACCATCAGACGCCCTGGCAGGGCGGTCCGCTCGCCGGAGGGCGTCGCAACCTCGCCTTTCTGGGTCGAGATGCTGCTCGAAGGCAGCGCCGATGGTGAGAACACCGCAATGCGCGCCACGCTCGAACCCGGCACCATCACCCGTTGGCACACCCATCCCAGAGGCCAGTTGCTCTATGTGCTTTCGGGCCATGGGTTGGCGCAGACCGAGGGCGGCCCGATCGAAGCATTGCGTCCCGGCGATGCCGTCTGGTTTGCGCTCGGCGAGCGTCACTGGCATGGCGCGGCCGATGACAGCCCCTTCAGCTATATCAGTATCCAGCCGAAGGAAAACGGCAGCGTCGTCGAATGGCTGCAACCGGTGGAGACACGGTCATGATGACCATGCAGTACAGCTTCCCCCTGCCCGCGGACTACGACATGTCGATCATCGACCGCCGCATCCGCGACAAGGGTCCGCTGCTCGACGGCTTCCCCGATCTCGGCTTCAAAGCCTATCTCAGCGCCCGCAAGGGGGAGTTCGGCAACCGCGACAATCTCTATGCGCCCTTCTATCTCTGGCAGAGGCCGGAAGGAGCAAGCGAATTCCTCTGCGGCCCAGGTTTCGAGGCTCTCACCAGCGCCTTCGGCTGGCCACAGGTGAGGACCTGGATCGTCTGGCAGGCAGAAATCTCGCCTGATATCGCCTCAGCCAAGTTCGCCACACGCGATGTCCTGCAGACAGAGCCTTATGCGCCGCTCGCCGACATCCGCCAGGCCGAAAGCGCGGAGGCTGGAGCCGACGTTGCGACGGGCAGGGCACTCGCCTCCGTCTCCGGCTTCGAACCTACGACCTGGACGCGGGTACGCTTCAGACTGTGGCGAGAAATTCCCGAGATCGGCGAGCAGACGCAGGCCTATCGCGTCGGCCATCTATCCCTGGCTCGACCCTGACCTCAAGCGGTTGCCCGGCGATAGAATGCAAGCGAGCCGGCAAGCGCCAGCAGCGCGCCACCGCAGGCCCGCTCCAGCCACATGGCGCTGGAGGTTTTGAGGAAACGCACGGCCTGCGAACCGAAGAAGGCGTAGCCGAACATGATGAGGAAATCGAGCGCGGCAAAGACCAGCGCGAGCAACGTGTATTGCGTTGCCTGCGGCAGGGTCGGGTCGATGAACTGCGGCAGAAAGGCCGAGAAGAACAGGTAGCCCTTCGGATTGGTCGCCGCGACCATGAAGCTCTTCAGCCCGATCGAGAAGGGCGAAGTCGCGCCCGCAGGCGCTCCGGACTTCAAAGCCGCATCGATCGTGCCCTTCGAACGCAGCAGCATGATGCCGAGAAAAGCGAGATAGGCGGCACCCGCCCATTTCAGCATCGAGAACCAGAATTCCGATGCAGCGAGCAGCGCACCGAGCCCGATCGCGACGGCGCCGATCAGCACGAAATCGGACAGCACCGCGCCGATCATGCCGGCAACTGCCCGGCGCAGGCCATGCCGAGAACCGTTGGTCAGCGCCAACAGCACCGTTGGCCCGGGCGTCGCGATGCCGACAAAAGAAACGGCTGCAAAAGCCAGAAGCGTGACGATATCCATGATGCTCCTCCGAACCCGGAGCATGTCCAGCTCCAGGGAGCGAAACTTGCATGCGTCGCCAAGCTTGGCAATGCCAGTCCGTCAACGAAAAAGCCCGCCGCCTCTTCGGGCAGCGGACTTTCGAAGGCATGCGATTGGATCAGACGCCGCTCTGGCCGTCGGAGCCGATATAGGCGATGCGGATCATGTTGGTGGCGCCGGGCGTGCCGAGCGGCACACCGGCCGAGATGATGATGCGATCGCCCGGCTTGCCGAAGCCTTCGTCCGCGACGATCCGGCAGGCGCGGTTGACCATATCGTCGAGATCGGTCGCGTCATGGGTGACGACGCAATGCAGGCCCCAGACAACGGCAAGACGGCGCGCCGTCTTGATGATCGGCGACAGCGCCAGGATCGGCACCTGCGGACGCTCGCGCGAGGCACGAAGGCCTGTCGTGCCCGACGAGGTGTAACAGACGATCGCCGACAGCTTCAGCGTTTCGGCGATCTGACGGGCGGCCAGCGAGATCGCATCGGCGCCGGTCGCTTCCGGCTGGGCACGCTGGGCATAGATGATGCCGGGATAATGCGGCTCGCGCTCGATGGCGGTGGCAATCGACGCCATCGTCGTCACAGCTTCGACGGGATAGTCGCCCGAGGCCGATTCGGCCGAGAGCATGACGGCATCCGCACCTTCAAAAACGGCGGTCGCGACGTCGGAAACTTCGGCGCGTGTCGGCACCGGCGCTGAAATCATCGATTCCAGCATCTGCGTGGCAACGACCACCGGCTTGCCCGAACGGCGGCAGGCACGGATCAGCTGCTTCTGGATGCCAGGAACCGATTCGAGCGGCATTTCGACGCCGAGATCACCGCGCGCGACCATCAATGCATCGGAAAGCTCGATGATTTCCTCGATGCGCTCAAGAGCTTGCGGCTTTTCGATCTTCGACATCAGGCCGACGCGGCCGCGGGCGATCTTGCGCACTTCGGCAAGGTCGTCGGGACGCTGGACGAAGGAAAGCGCCACCCAGTCGACATCGTCGGTGGCAAGCACTGCGTCGAGATCGGCGCGGTCCTTGTCCGTCAGCGCGCCGACGCCGAGCAGCGTGTCGGGAAGGCTGACGCCCTTGCGGTCGGAGATGCGCGTGCCCGAAATAACAGTCGTGACGATGCTCTTGCCGTCGCATTTTTCTGCGCGCAGGGCGAGCTTGCCGTCATCGATCAGTAGGCGGTGGCCGGGCTGTACCGACTCTAGGATCTCGGGGTGCGGCAGATAGACGCGGTTCTGGTCGCCGAGGGCTTCGTTGTTGTCGAGCGTGAAGGTCTGGCCGGGCTTCAGATCCACCTTGCCGTCGACGAACTTGCCGACACGCAGTTTCGGTCCCTGCAGGTCGGCGAGAATGCCGATCGGCCGGCCGGAGCGCGCCTCGACCGAGCGGATGCGCTGGATGAGCATACGCATCATGTCGTGGCTCGCATGGCTCATGTTGATGCGGAAGACATCGGCACCAGCCTGGTGCAGCTTCTCGATCATCGATTCCTCGGAGGAGGCTGGCCCGAGGGTGGCGAGGATTTTAACTTTGCGATTACGCTTCATCAATTCTGGCTTTCTTGCGTCCCTGGGGTGTCGGAGAGTTGAACCATCCAGCTACCCTGGCGGCCCGTATCATATTCCTTGAATCCCATCTTCTGGTAACCGCGGGCATAACAATCCTGCACACCCGAGATCTTGAATTCATTTTCCGCCACGCACATCTGCACGTCACCCGTCCATCGTCCTCCCCGGGCGGCGTCCTCTGCGTAGAGGTAATAATAACGCGACTGCAATTCTCCCTCGATCAGCGTAGCGCAGGTCGTTGCCGGCACCTGCCACCAGCCCTCCGTCACCCAGCCATCCTTGGCCCGGTATCCGATCGCGACGCCGACGAGATTTTGTGTTCCATTGCAGACGCGAAAATCGGCGCGTGCGGCATCTGCGATGAAAAACGGCATGGCGGCTGCAAGAGCGAACAGAGCGAGACGGACCAGCGGTCCGGACCGCGTGAGGAAACTTGGCGCGGCTTGGATCAACACGGCTCCCAAATAGCTCCACGGTTATTCGTATCCGTGTCTTCTTGCGCCGCCGTCAAGCGAAAGTCAACGCAATGCTAATCGATTATATTTCCTTTCATAACCACCGTCGAGGGTCCGACTCAACCTCTCCCCACCCTGCCGCGCTTGAACCTGCCGCAGGTGCATGCGATCACTGCGCCCAACGGCGCAATGACAAACGGCAATTCCCTGATGGACGACTTCCAATCCTTCGAAATCCTATCCGGCAAACATGACAAAGGCATGGTGATCCTCGCAGATCACGCGATGAACCGCCTTCCCGCGCGATATGGCCGGCTCGGACTGCCCGACGCGGCCTTCGACCGCCACATCGCCTATGACATCGGCATCGAGGGCCTGACGCGACAGCTTTCGGCGAAACTCGGCGTTCCAGCCGTGCTCGGCAGCTTTTCGCGTCTGCTGATCGATCCGAATCGCGGCGAAGACGATCCGACGCTGATCATGAAGATCTCCGACGGCGCCGTCATATCAGGCAATCATCCGATCACGCCGCAGGAATGGGACTACCGCATCGAAACCTTCCATCGCCCCTATCACGACGCTGTGGCCGCAACGATCGACAGCGTGGCGAATGCCACCGGCAGAGCGCCGCTGGTGCTGTCGCTGCATTCCTTCACGCCGGCCTGGAAAGGCATTCCCCGTCCCTGGCACGCCGCCGTGCTCTGGGACAGCGACCATCGCGCCGTCGGCCCGCTGCTCGACATGCTGCGCGCCGACCCCGATCTCGCCGTCGGCGACAACGAACCCTATGACGGCGCACTGAAGGGCGATACCATGTACCGCCATTGCATGATCAAAGGCATTCCGCATGCGCTGCTCGAGGTGCGCCAAGACCTGATCGGAGACGAGACCGGCATATCAGCATGGGCCGAACGCCTGGCGCCGATCTTTGCGGCGATGAATGCCGATCCCGCCTTGCACGGATACGACGTTCATCTGTCACGCACCGGCCCCTATTGAAAGAAAGGAAGCAAGATGACCGCGCTCAGCAAGGAACAACAGACCGAATTCGAAGCTGCCGCCTTCCGCCGCCTCGTCGCACATCTTCGCGAACGCAGCGACGTTCAGAACATCGATCTGATGAATCTGGCCGGGTTCTGCCGCAACTGCCTGTCGAACTGGTATCGCGAAGCCGCAGAGGCCGAAGGTGTCCCGGTTACCAGGGACGAATCGCGCGAAATGGTCTATGGCATGTCCTATGAGGATTGGAAGAATCTTCACCAGAACGAAGCCTCGCCTGTGCAAAAGGCTGCTTTTGAACTGAACAACCCACACAAATAGCTTGGCTGGCCCCGAACAGGCTTGACCGTGACGCCGCTTCGCGGCAGTCACTGGCATCCAAAATTGATCACCAAAAAACCAGGAGAACACGATGTCTGATGCTCATGGCGTCGCCCGCGATCAGCTTCGCGCTTTCATCGAGCGCATTGAACGGCTGGAAGAAGAAAAGAAGACCATCGCCGACGACATCAAGGACGTCTATGGCGAAGCCAAGGGAATGGGCTTCGATACCAAGATCCTGAAGAAGGTCGTGGCGCTGCGCAAGAAGGACGAGCAGGAGCGCATGGAAGAGGAAGCAATCCTCGACACCTACCTGCTCGCGCTCGGCATGATCGAGTCGCCGCCGGAAGGCTGATCCTTCCGGCATTACCGATGTCGACAAGCCGCCGGCCTCCCGGCGGCTTTTCTTTTGCGGTGAAAACAACTGCCTAAACAGCCAGCTTGCCGGATCGAAATAAAAAAGAAAAACCGCCGGATCGCTCCCTCCCGCGGTTTTCGACATTTCCTCGATTGGCAGGCTCAGTTCGTGTTGAACTTGCGCACTTCCATGAAGTTCACAGCCGTGCCGCTGAAGCGGGCCGGGTCGACCGAAGCGGTTTTGACGTTGAAGCCCTCGGCATAGACGGCGGTCGGCTGGGCGCGCATCGTCTGGCTGACGAACCGCGGCGCCTTGACCAGCTTGGAGGCCATTTCGAGGCGCGCATTGGTGAGCGCCCACTGCGAGATCATCTTTTCCGTCAGCTTCGGCTCGGTGCGCACCGTCGTGCGGCTGGCATCCGCTGCCGCGGCTTCCTTATGCGTCGGGCGACCACCCTTGGCGGGAAGCCCCTGCGCCACGGCGCTTTCGACAGCCGGTTCGTCGAAGCCGTCGCCAAAGCTTGCCGATTTGGTCATCGGCGCCAATGCCGCGAGTTCGAGCGGCGGCTTTGTTGCGGCAGGCGCCTTTTGCGTCATCGCGGCGTTGATCGCCTGCTCGACCGTCTGCGGCGGAGCCTTCGACGCGATCTGGCTTTCCCCCTCGTTCCGCTGCTGGTCGAGCGCATCGGCAACGGCAGGAGACAGCGCGTCCTGATCGGCTTCGTCGGCCTCTGCTTCCGGATCGGCATCGGCCGCGGCAAGAAGGTTCTCGGCAACGGAAGGGCGTTCGATCGGCGTCGGAACCGGCAGTCCATTCGCACCCGTCAGCACGGGATCGGTCGCTGCAACCTCGGCGTCGCCAGGCGCGCGGCGCTGGCCGAGAAGCGAGGGAACCGGAATGCTGTAGGCGCTGAGATCGGCGAACTGCTGCGGCTGGGCCTGATCGGCCGGAAGGGCCGCCGCAAGAGCCTGCTGTGCGGCATTACCCGAAGGCGGCGCGACGAGTGCACTCGCCACTTCGCTGGCCGCCGGCTGGTTGCTGAATGCGGGGCGAACCTGCGGCACCGGCGCGTTCAGATCGGCGACTTCGGTCTGTTGCGGCTCGGCGGGAGCAGGCTCGGCCTTCGGCGGCGTCGCCTTGGCGACGGCAACAGGGGTGGAATCATCCGACTCGTCTTCTTGCTCGTCCGCTCCGCCGCCAAAGAGCGCGGCAAACAACGTCTTGTGCTTTGGCGCCGATTCGGAAGCGCTGGCGATCTGGATCTGCGTGCCGCTGGCGCGGCGCTTATAGTCGGCCATCGCCTGCTGGTAGCCCGGTAGCGGCTTGCCATCGGCCGGAATATGGATGGTATTACCGTTCGGGAAGAGCCGGACAAGCTCGTCGCGGCTCATGCGCGGCCAGGCGCGAACGCCACCGACATCCATATGCACGAAGGGCGAGCCCGATTTCGGATAGAAGCCGACGCCGCCGACCTGCATCTTCATGCCGATGCCGCGCAACGTCGCCAGCTTAACGTCGGGAATGAAGAAGTCCATCGCCTTGCCAAGCATATGCTGGCTCTTTTCGGCGACGCCGGAATTGCGCGAGCGGCCGCGCAGCAGCTCGTTGGTTCCTGGCGAACGGAAACCGCAGACAACGTTGATGTAGTCCCTCGAACCGCTCTGGCGATAGACTTCCCAGATCAGGTCGAACAGGCGCGGGTCCATCTTCGTCGGCTGGTTCTTGCGCCAGTCGCGCAGGAAGCGGTTCAGCTGCTCTAGACCCTTGGGGTCGAACTTGCCGTTACGCTTATAGGTGATGACGGCTTTTTCGCCGGTATGAATGAAATAGAGCTTGAGGCTGCGGGTGTCGCCCGCTGCCTGCGAAGGCGTACCAACGAA
The DNA here is from genome assembly GCF_057653715.1 of Rhizobium sp. WSM1328. Lineage (NCBI taxonomy): Bacteria > Pseudomonadati > Pseudomonadota > Alphaproteobacteria > Hyphomicrobiales > Rhizobiaceae > Rhizobium > Rhizobium sp. WSM1328. Next base: position 3,616,319 of record NZ_CM172788.1, read on the forward strand.
TACCGGTGAGGAAACCGCGAGCGCAAGAAGGGCGGCCGCTACCGTCCTTATTGCCTTTCCGCAAATGTCGGCGCACAACAAACGCCAGCTCAAGCGCGAAGGCTTGGAATTCCCATTCAGATTCGGCAACTCGATCCCCGTCAGACAGACAATGTCCCGTACTGTCTCAGATGACTGTCAAATGCGGTCACACGATGGCAAAAATGCCACACATGATCAACCTTTTCTTTACATAGTGAACGCGCCACTAACAAGTGGTTTATGACTAGTAACAAAACGTGGTTGCCTTAATCTTAATGAAAAGCGCTTAAGCCGCATCTTTCTGGGGATTGTCAGGGTCTATGCCGTAGTCCTTGAGCTTGCGATAAAGTGTGGATCGGCCGATACCGAGCTTGCGCGCTACTTGACTCATCTGCCCGCGATAGAATTTGAGTGCGAATCGGATGAGTTCCTCCTCGACATCGGCAAGTTTGCGCACGTCTCCGGCAGGATTGACGCTGGCAATCGCGTTTTCCGAGGCCTCGGACAGGCGGTGGTGGTGTACCTCCCCCGACATCGACGCCCTGAAGTCCTCGCCATAGCCGTTGTCGGGATCGAGGCCGGTATTGTCGGCAACGAGGGCCAGGTGATCCACCACGTCATATTCCGGAAGCTGGGCGGCGATCTGCGGGAAATCAGCCTCGGTCAGCTCCGGCCCTTCGGCCAGGACGACTGCGCGGAAGATCGCGTTTTCGAGCTGGCGGATATTGCCCGGCCAGTCATAGGCGGTCAGCAAAGCCAGCGTGCCGGCATTCACCGTCATGCGGCGGCCGTTCTTCTGATCGCTGGAGAAGCGGTCGGCAAAGACGCGCACCAGATGCGGAATATCTTCCTTGCGTTTGCGCAACGCCGGAATGGTGATCGGGAAGACGTTGAGGCGATAGTAGAGATCCTCGCGGAAATGGCCGTTCTTGACCTCCTCGATCAGATCCTTGTTGGTCGCCGAGATCAGCCGGACATTGACCTTGTGCGCGGTGCGCGCACCGACGGTCTCAATCTCGCCCTGCTGGACGGCGCGCAAGAGTTTCACCTGCACTTCGAGCGGCAGGTCGCCGATCTCGTCAAGGAAGATGGTGCCGCCGTCGGCTTCCATGAATTTGCCGATGTGGCGCTCGGTCGCGCCGGTAAACGCGCCCTTCTCGTGACCGAAGAGAATGCTCTCGACCAGATTATGCGGGATCGCCCCGCAATTGACGGTGACGAAGGGCTTGTTCGAGCGGTCGCCGCCCGATTGGATGGCGCGCGCCACCAGCTCCTTGCCGACGCCGGATTCGCCTTCGAGCACGACGGGAATGTTGGACTGAGCCGCCCGCTGGGCGAGATCGATGACGCGGAGCATCGCCGGGCTTGCCGAGACGATATCGTCGAAGCCAACCGAACCTGAGCGCGACCGGCGTCCGGCGCGCGCCTTGACTTCGCGCTGGTCGAGCTTCATCGCGTTCGAGATCGAAGTGGCGATGCGTTCGGGCGAGACCGGCTTGACGACGAAATCGAAGGCGCCGGCGCGCATGGCCTGCACCACCGTTTCGATGCCGCCCTGCCCCGTCTGCACGATGACAGGGATCTGCGTGCCGAATTCGTGAAGCGCATCGAGGAATTCGAGGCCGGTCATCTCCGGCATCATCAGGTCGAGCACGATGACGTTGAAAAGGCCGCTGTCGCGTTTGACCATTTCCAGGCCGATACGGCCATTTTCCGCCTGGTGCACGACATGGCCGTGACGCTCGATTGCGTTCTTGAGCAGGCGGCGCTGCACGGGGTCGTCCTCGACCACGAGGATTTGCCCTGCTCCCTTGAGCTCATTGTAACCGGTCATTGTCGCCTCACTTCATGCGAAACCATAAAGCGCACTCTGACAGCAAGGCTTGAACATCCAGTTTTGAGAAATAATTGCATTTTAACGATTGCAACGGGTCGATTTCGTGCCGAAGCGAGGCCTTTCATGCGCCGAAAGCCCCTTGATGCCGGGCCTTAGCGCGCTTAGACAAGCAGTCTGTTATGAATGTGGAGAGGAATGCGCCCATGAAAATCAAGCTCCCGCACGCCGGCCTTCTTCTATCGGCAGCAGCGCCAGCTGGGGCCGCCGATCCGGCGCTCGGCGTTCTGCCGGTCTGGAAGCTGCAGGATCTTTATCCCTCCGCCACCTCCACCGCCTTCGTCGCCGACATGGAAAAAGCCGGCAAGGCCGCGATCGCCTTTGAAGAAAAGTGGAAGGGCACACTCACGGAGGCGACGGCGAAGACCGGCGCCGAGGGCATCGGCGCGGCCCTGAAGGAATATGAGGCGCTGGACGACATCATCGGCCGCCTCGGCTCCTTTGCCGGCCTCACTTATTTCTCCGATACCACCAACCCGACAAACGGCAAGCTCTACGGCGACGTACAGGCCAAGATCACCGAATTTTCCGGTCATCTCCTGTTCTTCGCGCTGGAACTCAACCGCATCGACGACGCGGTGATCGACGCCTGCATGGCGAATGATCCCGCCGCCGGACATTATCGCCCTTGGCTGCTCGACCTCAGGAAGGACAAGCCCTACCAGCTCGACGATAGGCTGGAACAGCTCTTCCTTGAGAAGTCGATGACATCAGCCGCAGCCTTCAACCGCCTCTTCGACGAAACCATGGCGGAACTTCGCTACGAGATCGATGGCGAGAAAGTGCCGCTCGAAGTGGCGCTGAACAAGCTGCAGGAAAAGGATCCGGAAGTGCGCCGCAAGGCAGCCATGGCGCTCGCCGAAACCTTCAAGGCGAGTATCCGCACCTTTACGCTGATCACCAACACGCTTGCCAAGGATAAGGAGATCGCCGACCGCTGGCGCGGCTTCGAGGACATCGCCGACAGCCGACACCTGGCAAACCGCGTCGAGCGCGAGGTCGTCGATGCGCTGGCCGCAGCCGTCCGCGAAGCCTATCCCCGCCTTTCGCATCGCTATTACAAGATGAAGGCGAAATGGCTTGGCATGGAGCAGATGAATTTCTGGGACCGCAACGCGCCGCTTCCGGAAACCTCCAGCGCCATCATCTCGTGGCCGGAGGCGAAGGACACCGTGCTATCGGCCTATGGCAATTTTTCCCCCGAGATGGCTGATATCGCCAGGCGGTTCTTCGACGAACAGTGGATCGATGCTCCGGTTCGTGCCGGCAAGGCGCCCGGCGCCTTCGCGCATCCGACGGTTCCCTCGGCCCATCCCTATGTGCTCGTCAATTATATGGGCAAGCCGCGCGATGTAATGACGCTTGCCCATGAACTCGGGCACGGCGTGCATCAGGTTCTCGCCGGCGCGCAGGGAGCGCTGATGTGCCAGACGCCGCTGACGCTTGCCGAAACCGCTTCCGTCTTCGGCGAGATGCTGACCTTCCGCGCGCTTCTGCAAAAGACCACCGATACGCGCGAGCGCAAGGCGATGCTCGCCCAGAAGGTCGAGGATATGATCAACACGGTCGTGCGCCAGATCGCCTTCTACGAATTCGAGCGCAAGCTCCACACCGCTCGTAAAGCTGGCGAACTCACAGCTGACGACATCGGCGAACTCTGGCTCTCCGTCCAGTCGGAAAGCCTCGGGCCGGCGATCAGCATTTCTGAAGGGTACGAGACCTATTGGGCCTATATCCCCCATTTCATCCACTCGCCCTTCTATGTCTACGCCTATGCCTTTGGCGATTGCCTGGTAAATTCGCTCTATGCCGTCTACCAGAAAGCCGAGAAGGGCTTTCAGGAGAAGTATTTCGAACTGCTGAGGGCCGGCGGCACCAAGCATCACTCGGAACTGCTGAAGCCTTTTGGCCTCGACGCCACCGATCCGTCGTTCTGGAGCCAGGGCCTGTCGATGATCGAAGGGCTGATCGATGAGTTGGAAGCGTTGGATAGGGGCTGACGCCCCGGCCAAGACTTGAAACAAGCGGGGGGCATGATCGGCATTGTAACGTTTGATCTACCAACCGCATTCTGCAACGTCCATGAGGAACCATGACGGCAGCCCCCTCTCCCTCATTCCTGTGCTTGTCACAGGAGTCCAGCGCGCCCAAGTCCTTGGGCGCCGGGGACTGTTTATCGGTCGGAAATGAGTTATTCACGGCGCGTACGCGCCGTGGCTGGATTCCTCTGACAAGCACAGGAATGAGGGCGGATATTGCCGAGGTCTCGGCTTGCCGCCGCGAGAACACGAGTTTCGCATCACCCGGCACCGCAGAGAACAAAACCGGCGCAAGCATCGGATAACCAGGCAAGATGCGGCGCGACCATGTCTGACCCCTATATTCTCTTCCGCGACGACGCGACCGGACAGGTGATGCTTTTCGCAGAGCCGGCTGAGATCATCGTTGCCAGGACGCGCGCCGAGTTCTTTGCAGGCCTTGCCCGGATGGAAGAGGCCAAGGCCGCAGGCAAATGGCTTGCCGGTTACATGGCCTATGAGGCCGGATACCTCTTCGAGGAAAAACTTGCTCCCTTCGCCGGGGAACATCGCGAGACCCCGCTCATCTGTTTCGGCGTCTTCGACGCTCCGCAGGCCGATACGCATCCGCTTGCCCAGCCAAAACAGCGCCTCGAAAACGAGGAATTCCTCACCGCCCCGAAAGCTGCCTGGGATTTCCCTATATATAAAGAGCGCTTCGACCGCCTCCACCAGCACCTGCGGCTCGGCGACGCCTATCAGGCGAACCTCACCATGCCGGTCGAGGCTCACTGGAACGGCGACCCTCGTGCCGCCTTTTGGTCGCTGATCGAACGCCAGCCGGTCAAATACGGCGCGCTGGTCGATCTCGGCGGCCCGGTCATCCTTTCGCGGTCGCCCGAACTTTTCTTCCGCACCGATGAAGAGGGCTGGATCGAGACCCATCCGATGAAGGGCACGGCAAAACGCGGCACCACTGCCGCCGAGGATGCCGAAATCATCGAGGCCATGCGCAGCGATATCAAGACGCAAGCGGAAAACCGTATGATCGTCGATCTCCTGCGCAACGATATCTCCCGCATCACCGAGGTCGGCACACTCGACGTCCCGAAGCTCTTCGACATCGAGACCTATCCGACCGTCCACCAGATGGTGAGCCATGTCCAGGCAAGGCTCCGTCCCGATCTTTCGATCTGCGACATCTTCTCCGCGCTCTTCCCCTGTGGTTCGATCACCGGCGCGCCAAAGATGCGGGCAATGGAAATCCTCCATGCGCTCGAGGATGTCCCGCGCGACGCCTATTGCGGCGCGATCGGCATGATCTCACCCACCGGCGCCATGCGTTTTTCCGTCGCCATCCGCACGATCACGCTTTTTCAGGGCGGCAGGGCCGTCTTCAATGTCGGCGGCGGCATCGTCTTCGATTCGACCGCCGAGGCCGAATATGAGGAATGCCTGCTCAAAGCCCGCTTCGCTGTCGGCGACCAATGGATTGCGCGATGATCGATTTTTCGTTGATCGAGACGCTGCGCTGGCAGCCCGGCGAGGGTTTCATCCGACTGCGTCTGCATCTCGCCCGGCTTTCCCGCTCCGCCCGTCGCCTTGGCTTCCCGCAACCGGTCGAGGCGGTAGCAAGGCTCGACGAAGCCGTTGCGGGTGCTGCCGGTCCGCTGCGCGTCCGCCTGACCTTCGACGCGCAAGGCCGCATCGAGGTGACGAGCGCCGCTTTCGTGCCCCTGGCGCCCGATACCACCTGGACCGTCCGCCTCGCCGAAACCCGTCTGAATTCCGCCGACAGGCTGCTGCGCGTCAAGACCACGCGCCGTGCCGTCTACGAGGCCGCACGGGCCGAATATAGGCCTGATGAGGCCGATGAAGTCATCCTTTTGAATGAACGCAATGAAGTCTGCGATGGCACCATCACCTCGATCTTCCTGGACGACGGAACCGGCGTTCTGCGCACTCCGCCGATCTCCTGCGGCCTGCTCGCCGGTGTGCTGCGCACCGAATTGATCTGCAACCGCAAGGCCCGCGTCGGCCGCATCACGCCTGCCGATCTCAATGCCGGCACGCTCTATATCGGCAATTCGCTGCGCGGCCTGATCCGCGCAAACCTCATCAGGAGCTGACCATGTTCATTCTCTCGCTCACCTATGTGAAACCCAACGATGAAGCCGACAGGCACATGGAACCGCACATGGCCTGGGTGAAGGAGGGTTTGCCAAGGGCTGGTTCCTCGCTTCCGGCCGCAAGGTGCCGCGCACCGGCGGCGTGATCCTCGCAATCGGCGATCGCGCTGCGATCGAGACCTATGTCGCCGCCGATCCCTTCACCATCCACGGCGTCGCCGAATACGACATCACCGAGCTTGCCGTAACGACCGCGGTCGAAGGGCTGGAAACCCTGAAGCGCTGAATTGACAGGAGCCGATCATGAATGATCTCGCCGCCCATCTGAAAGAGCTCGAGGAAAAACTCTTCGAGCCATCGGTTCGCGCCTCGCGGGAGATGCTGACTACGCTGCTCTCGCGCGATTTCCGTGAAATCGGCAGTTCCGGACGGCTCTATACCTTCGACGTCATTGTGCCCAGTCTTTTGGCCGAGCAACGGACGGGAACGTCCCGCGGCGAGCATTTCGAAACCCAAAGACTTGCGGAGCACATCGCGCTCGTCACCTACCGCGCCATTTACACAGACACCGACGGAAGCAAAAGGCGGACGCTGCGCAGTTCCATCTGGCGGCTGGAAGAGGAGGGGCACTGGCGCATGCTCTTCCACCAGGGCACCGTCATTGGTTAAGCCAATCGATGCGGGCTGCCGATCCCAGGGCAGCCTCGCCGGCCCTATCGCCGCTCGATATTTGGCCTTTCCCCGTCAATGCTCTTTATTGTGACGTCGTTTTATGGTTAGAGCCGGTCACCTCGCACTCTCTGCGGCAATTTCAAAACAATTCTTCGGGCTGAACGCCTTCGTCGCCTTCCACAGGAGAAAAGAATGACGGAACAGAATTATCCGGTATATGCCGAAATTACCGGTCCGATCGTAATGATCGGCTTTGGCTCCATCGGCCGCGGCACCCTGCCCCTGATCGAGCGCCATTTCAAATTCGACAAGAGCCGGATGGTCGTCATCGACCCTCGTGAAGAGCCCTCCGACATGGAGATCCTGAAGAAGCACGGCGTTCGCCATATCAAGGAATATGTCACCAAGGACAATTACAAGGAACTGCTGAAGCCGCTGCTGACGGAAGGCGAAGGTCAGGGTTTCTGCGTCAACCTCTCGGTCGACACCTCCTCGCTCGACATCATCAAGCTCTGCCGTAAACTCGACGTTCCCTATGTCGACACCGTCGTCGAGCCCTGGCTCGGCTTCTATTTCGACAAGGGCATGAGCAATGCCGACCGCACCAACTATGCGCTGCGCGAAACCATGCGCAAGGAAAAGGCGAAGAACCCGGGCGGCGCCACCGCCGTCTCCACCTGCGGCGCCAATCCGGGCATGGTCTCCTGGTTCGTCAAGCAGGCGCTCGTCAACCTCGCCAACGACATCGGCCTCAAGTTCGAGGAGCCGGACCAGCATGATCGCGAAGGCTGGGCAAAGCTGATGAAGAAGGTCGGCGTCAAGGGCATTCACATCGCCGAGCGCGACACCCAGCGCACCAAGCATCCGAAGCCGCTCAACGTCTTCTGGAACACCTGGTCTGTCGAAGGCTTCATCTCTGAAGGCCTGCAGCCGGCTGAACTCGGCTGGGGCACGCATGAAGAGTGGATGCCGAAAAACGCCAAGAAGCACAAGAAGGGCAACAAGGCGGCGATCTACCTGGAGCAGCCGGGCGCCAACACCCGCGTGCGCACCTGGTGCCCGACGCCCGGCCCGCAATATGGCTTCCTCGTCACCCACAACGAGTCGATCTCGATCGCCGACTTTTTCACGGTCCGCGACAAGGACGGCGAAGTGACCTTCCGCCCGACCTGCCACTATGCCTACCATCCGGCCAACGACGCCGTGCTCTCGCTGCACGAGATGTTCGGCAATGGCGGTACGCCGCAGCCGGTCCATCACGTTCTCGACGAGGACGAATTAGAAGATGGCATCGACGAACTCGGCGTCCTGCTCTACGGCCACGAGAGGAATGCCTACTGGTATGGCTCGCGCCTGTCGCTGGAAGAAACCCGCAGCATCGCGCCCTATCAGAACGCCACCGGCCTGCAGGTGACCTCCGCCGTTCTCGCCGGCATGGTCTGGGCGCTGGAAAACCCGAATGCCGGCATCGTCGAAGCCGACGAGATCGATTACAAGCGCTGCCTCGAAGTGCAGATGCCCTATCTCGGCCCGGTCGAGGGCCACTATACCGATTGGACTCCGCTGGACGGCCGCCCGGGCCTCTTCCCCGAGGATATCGACACCAAGGATCCGTGGCAGTTCAGGAACATTCTCGTTCGCTGAGATTGTCTGCACGGCTTTGACAATGCCCGCCGCAAGGCGGGCATTTTTGTAACGCCGGCTGTCTAAATGCCGCTCGCCGCCCCACCAAGGCTTGCCTTCACGCCGGGCGCGCGCCATGTTTTGCCCGAACTTGGCGGCTGTCCGCCGCGCCGATTCGCCGGGAGTAGCCTTATGAAAATCAGAACTGGTCTCGTTCTTGTCGGTGCAGCGGCCGCTCTTGCCGCCTGCGTTTCATCAGAGCCGCGTCGCTTGCCGGTTGCAACCGCGCCCGCCGCCACTGGCGTCGAAGGCAACTGGAGCGATCCGAACGGCATCGTTTCCACCTTCCAGGGCGGTAGCTTCACCACCCGCACCACCGATAGCAACCAGCTTCTTGCCTCGGGCACCTATATCAATACCTCACCGACCCTGGTCGAGATCAACATGACCTCGCTGGTGCGCAAGACCCAGTCCAAGGTCAATTGCGCCCTCGTCAACCCGAGCCAGCTCAATTGCACCTCCGATTCCGGCGCACAGTTCACGCTTTCCCGCCGCGGCTGAAAGATGCGGCGATAGGCTAGACTAAGCACACCATGCGGGCCCTCGCCTCTTATCTCGTCCTGCTGCTCGCCATGCCGCTTGCGGCACTTGCGGTCGTTTCGCCGGCCAATGTCTATCGTGCCCAGGGCATCGCCGCTCCCGATTGCGACGGGCCGCTGCAGGTGCTGATCTTCGCCGTGCCTGCCGTCCTGATCTATGGCGCAGGCGCGCTCCTTGCCTATCGGGCCGGCCGGCGCTTTCATCGCCTCGTTTCCGTTCTCTGCTTGATCATCGCGCTCGCCACGGTTCCGAATATTGCCGAGGCCGTGCACGAACTTTATCGAAACGCCGCCGACGGCGAATGCCTGGGATAGGAACTCGGCTTTTTTCCCCTGCCCCCTTGGAAAGCGCCTCGCCTGGCCCAGCTTTCTCTTGCGGTCGTGCATCGTCTGATGGAACATCCGCAGGCCGGGAAACCGCCCCGGCGCACGATAAAAGGGATCGGCGAGGATCAGGGGGATCTTTCGCCTCAATCAGGAGAACAGGGATGACGAAGTCTTTCAGCTTCGGTCTTTTGACCGCGTCCATGCTAGCGCTGAGCGCGGGCGCCGCCTTTGCGGATTACGAACTCAATATTCTTCATATCAACGATTTCCATTCGCGCATCGAATCGATCAACAAATTCGACTCCACCTGCTCGGCCGAGGAGGAAGGCAAGAAGGAATGCTTCGGTGGTGCGGCCCGCCTGAAGACCGCGATCGACCAGCGCCGTCAGGCGCTATCCGGCAAGAACGTCCTCCTCCTCAATGCCGGCGACAATTTCCAGGGCTCGCTCTTCTACACGACCTACAAGGGGGCAGCCGAAGCCGAATTCCTGAACCTGATGAAGTTCGACGCCATGACCGTCGGCAACCATGAATTCGACGACAGCGAAGACGGGCTCGCGACCTTCCTTGACAAGGTGCAGTTCCCTGTCGTGACGGCGAACGTCAAGGCGACCGCAGCCTCCAAGCTCGGCGACCGCATCAAGCCCTCGCTGGTGCTCGATGTCGGCGGCCAGAAGATCGGCATCGTCGGCGCCGTCACCAATGATACGGCAGAGCTTTCCTCCCCCGGCCCGAACGTCACGATCGCAGATGACGTCCAGAGCATTACTTCAGCCGTTCAGGATCTGAAGGGTCAGGGCGTCAACAAGATCATCGCGCTGACCCATGTCGGTTATCCCCGCGATCTCGCCCTGATCGCCAAGATCCCCGATGTCGATGTCGTCGTCGGAGGCCACTCCCACAGCCTGCTCTCCAATACCGACCCCAAGGCTGAAGGTCCGTATCCGACGATGGTCGACAATCCCGGCGGCTACAAGGTGCCGGTCGTCCAGGCTGCCTCCTACAGCAAGTATCTCGGCGATCTCGTCGTCAATTTCGACGATAGCGGCGTCGTCAAGGATGCCAAGGGCGATCCGATCGTGATCGATTCCACCTTCACCCCCGATCCGGCCGTCCTCACCCGTATCGCCGAACTGGCAAAACCGATCGAGGACCTGCGCAAAAAGGTGATCGGCTCTTCCGAAAGCCCGATCGAAGGCGACCGCAAGGTCTGCCGCGTCAAGGAATGCTCGATGGGCAATCTGGTGGCAGACGCCATGCTCGATCGCACTAAAAACCAGGGCGTCACCATTGCCGTTCAGAACGGCGGCGGCCTGCGTGCGTCGATCGACGGCGGCGAGATCACCCAGGGCGAGGTCATCACCGTCCTGCCTTTCCAGAACACGCTCGCTACGTTTGAGCTGACCGGCGCAAACGTCGTCAAGGCGCTCGAAAACGGCGTCAGCCAGATCGACCAGGGCGCCGGCCGCTTCCCGCAGGTCGCCGGCCTGAAGTTCTCCTTCGACCAGTCGAAGCCCGTCGACAGCCGTGTCAGCGACGTTCAGGTGAAGGACGGCGACAATTTCGCTCCGATCGACCCGGCTAAGACCTACAAGGTCGCCACCAACAACTTCATGCGGGGCGGCGGCGACGGCTATACGATCTTCAAGGAAGGCCAGAACGCCTATGATTTCGGCCCGGATCTTGCCGACGTGACGGCCGAATACGTCGCCGCGCATTCACCCTACAAGCCCTACACGGATGGCCGCGTCACGGAACTGGCGCAGGCAGCGCCTGCACCCTCCGCTTCCGAGTCGGCGCCTGCCGCACCTGCTGCTCCGACCCCATCTACCGAACCCAGCCCTGCACCGGCTGCTCCTGCTCCATCCACCGAGCCGGCTCCCGCACCTGCTGCCCCGGCCCCAACAGCACCGGCTCCTGCACCCACTGCGGAACCGGCACCCGCACCGGCAGCCTCCACACCTGCCGCGACGACGCCTTCCACCCACGTCATCGCCGCGGGCGACACCTTCTGGGATCTCGCCGTGACCTTCTATGGCGACGGCACGCTGTGGCGGAAGCTTTCGGATGCCAATGGCAAGCCGAACCCGCGGCACTTGACGGTCGGCAAGGAGATCGAAGTCCCCGCCAAGTAAGACGATTTGTCTCGATGCCACTGGCCGGTCCGGGGTTTCCCGGGCCGGCTTTTCTTTCTATAGGGTGAACCACGATCTCCAGGCTGCGTATGAGCCGACGGGACAAATGAACGTTGGGGCCAGAATGACAGCAGATATTTCACTCCGCCCGGCCGATCATCCGGCCGTCAAATTTGGTAAGGTCGGTGTGCTGCTGGTCAATCTCGGCACGCCTGACGGCACTGATTATACCTCGATGCGCCGCTATCTCAGGGAATTCCTGACCGATCGCCGCGTCATCGAATGGTCGCCCTGGAAGTGGTATCCGATCCTGTTCGGCATCGTGCTCAACACCCGCCCGCAGAAGGTCGGTAAGGCCTATGAGCTGATCTGGAACAAGGAGAAGAACGAAAGTTATCTGCGCACCTACACCCGCAACCAGTCGGAACTGATAGCCGAGCGCCTGAAGGATCTTGATAACGTCAAGGTAGACTGGGCGATGCGCTACGGCACGCCGTCGATCGCCTCGCGCATCGACGCGCTGAAAGAAGAAGGCTGCGACCGGATTGTGCTCTTCCCGCTCTATCCGCAATATGCGGCGGCGACGACCGCCACCGTCAACGACAAGGCCTTCCAGAAGCTGCTCTCGATGCGCTGGCAGCCGGCGCTACGCACCGTTCCCGCCTATCATGACGACGAGACTTATATCGAAGCGCTCGCCACATCCGTCGAGAGGCATCTTTCGACCCTCGACTGGAAGCCCGAGATGCTGCTCGCCTCCTTCCACGGCATACCGATGTCCTATTTCAAGCAGGGCGATCCCTACTACTGTCAATGCCAGAAGACCGGCCGGCTGCTGCGCGAGCGGCTCGGGCTCACCAAAGAAAACTTCATGGTGACCTTCCAGTCCCGCTTCGGGCCGGAGGAATGGCTGCAGCCTTACACCGACAAGACGGTGGAGAAGCTCGCCAAGGACGGCGTCAAACGCATCGCCGTCATCAATCCCGGCTTCGTCTCCGACTGTCTGGAGACGCTGGAGGAGATCGCCGAACAGGCCGCCCACTCCTTCCACGAAAACGGCGGCGAGAAGTTCGCGCATATCCCCTGCCTCAACGATGGCGAGGACGGCATGAAGGTGCTGGAAAAGGTCGTCCGCCGCGAATTGCAGGGCTGGATCTAGGAAACCATCTTCAGAAAATTACGCCGCACGGATAGTCGGCGACGACCCGACGGACCTTACCCTCCTTTCGCTTGGAAGGTGCGGCAGGCGTGCGTCATTTCCTCCTCGCAAAGAACATGCTAACTCACCACATCAGTGGTGTAGGTGGGCGCGAATGCGCCGATAGGAGGAATTTTTCATGCTGTTCGGCGGCTTCGACATCGTCGTGATCGTGCTGGTCATCTTCGTCATCCTGGTGCTCTTTGCCGGGATCAAGACCGTGCCGCAGGGCTACCGCTATACGATCGAGCGCTTCGGGCGTTATACCCGCACGCTGGAGCCAGGCCTCAACCTCATCACCCCCTTCATCGAGCGCGTCGGCGCCAAGTTGAATGTGATGGAGCAGGTGCTGAACGTGCCGACCCAGGAGGTGATCACCAAGGATAATGCCTCGGTTTCGGCCGATGCGGTCTCCTTCTATCAGGTGCTGAACGCCGCCCAGGCTGCCTATCAGGTCTCCAACCTCGAAAACGCCATCCTCAATCTCACCATGACCAACATCCGCTCGGTCATGGGTTCGATGGATCTCGACGAACTGCTCTCCAACCGCGATGCGATCAACGACCGGCTGTTGCGCGTCGTCGACGAAGCCGTGCATCCCTGGGGCATCAAGGTCACCCGCGTCGAGATCAAGGACATTCAGCCGCCGCGCGACCTCGTCGATGCGATGGCCCGCCAGATGAAGGCCGAGCGCGAGAAGCGCGCCCAGGTACTGGAGGCCGAAGGCTCGCGCAATGCGCAGATTCTGAGGGCCGAAGGCGCAAAGCAATCCGCCATCCTGCAGGCCGAAGGCCAGCGCGAGGCTGCCTTCCGCAACGCCGAAGCCCGCGAACGCCTGGCCGAGGCCGAAGCCAAGGCGACGAAGATGGTTTCGGAAGCGATCGCCGCCGGCGATATTCAGGCGATCAACTATTTCGTCGCTCAGAAATATACCGAGGCGCTCACCTCGATCGGTTCGGCGCCCAATTCCAAGATCGTGATGATGCCAATGGAAGCCTCTTCCATCCTGAGCTCGCTCGGTGGTATCGGCGCCATTGCCCGCGAAGTCTTCGGCGATGCCGGTAACGGCCCGTCAACGCCGCTGCCTGTGCCGCCGCGTCCACGTCCCGCACCGGCGCGCTCGACACCGCCGATCAATCCATCGACCCCCAATCCCTTCAATCCCGAGCAGGAGCGTTAAGCCATGCTGGCGAAGATCGTCGCCGAACTCGGTCCGTGGAGCTGGTGGGTCGCGGGCCTCGTGCTGCTCGCCGCGGAAATGATCGTTCCCGGCTTCTTCCTGGTTTGGATTGGCCTTGCCGCCTTGATCGTCGGCGCGCTGTCGCTGCTTTTCTGGGACAGCGCCTTCTGGGTCTGGGAGTTGCAGGCAATCCTTTTTGCGCTTTTCGCCGTTGCCGCGACCTTCGCCGGCCGCCGGCTGACACTGCGCAATGCCACGACCGACGAGCCCTTTCTCAATCAGCGCGGCGCCAGCCTCGTCGGCCGCACCGCAACACTGCACGAACCGATCCGCGAAGGCCGCGGCCGCATCCGTCTCGACGATACGCTATGGCAGGTGATGGGACCCGACCTGCCCGTCGGAACACAGGTGAAAGTGGTTTCGAGCAACGGCCGCGACCTGACGGTCGAGCCGGTCTGATCAAATAACTCTGAACAAACGAACCTGATCAGGCGACGCCGATCCGCAGCAGGTCGTGGAAATGCACCAGCCCGACCGGCCGGCGGTCGTCGTCGATGACGATCAGCGCGCCGATATGATGCTGGTTGAGCAGCGCCAGGGCCGCGGTCGCCAGCACCGTCGGCTTCACCGTCTTCGGCGTCCGCGTCATGATGTCGTCGACGGTAAGCTCGGCAAGATTGCGCGTCAGGTTGCGCGCCATGTCGCCTTCGGTGACGATGCCGCAGAGCCGCCCATCCTCATCAAGCACGCCGACGCAGCCGAAGTGCTTGCGCGACAGCACCGTGATCGCCTCCGGCATCGGTGTACCCTTGGCAACGAGCGGCAGCCGCTCGCCGGTATGCATGACATCGGCGACATGCATCAGGCTCGCGCCCAGCTTGCCGCCCGGATGGAAGACGTGGAAATCCGTGGCGGTAAAGCCGCGCGCCTCCAGGAGCGCCACCGCCAGCGCGTCGCCGATGGCAAGCTGCATCAGCGTCGAGGTCGTCGGCGCCAGCCCATTGGGGCAGGCCTCCTGTTCATTCGGCATCAGAAGGACGATATCGGCGGCGGCGGCGAGCGAGGAGCCTTCGCTGCAGGTGATCGCGATCAGCGGAATGGAGAAGCGCCGCGTGAAGGAAATGATGCTCTTGAGCTCGGCGCTTTCGCCACCTTTGGAAATCGCCAGCACGACGTCGTCGCGCGCGATCATGCCGAGATCGCCGTGATTGGCCTCCGCCGCATGCACGAAAAAGGCAGGCGTTCCGGTCGAAGCGAATGTCGCCGCGAGCTTGGCGCCGATATGCCCGCTCTTGCCGACGCCGGTGACGATGACGCGCCCGGAGATGTCGCTGATCACTTCGACCGCCCGTGTGAAAGGACCGGCCAAGCCATTGTCAAAAGCCTGTTCGAGCGCTTCAAGACCGCGTCTTTCGGTCTCTATCGTGCGTTTTGCCGATTCGAGCACGCTGTTTTCAACGAGGTTGATCGCTCTTCTGTTCATGAAGTTGCGTTAGACCTTTTCACTTTCCAAGTCCACCCCGCACTCTTTCCGACCCGCAGTCTTTCCGACCCGCACTCTTTCCGAATTGTGAACAGCGCCCGCCGCCGGCAACGAATGGTTAACCACAAGGCTTTACCTTTGGGTAAGAACCGAAAGCATGTCAGGCGCGAATTGCATGGGCCAGCCAAAACAGACGAGCAGTGTGACGCCGCTCCGCGCCATGAGCCGTGCCGTCTCCTTTGCCGTGCTGGGTGGCCTGCTTCTCAGCCAGACAGCAGCCTTCGCGCAGTCCGCCTCGTCGCAGCCGGCAACCGGTCGCTCCGCTGCCTCCCAGGATAACCGCGCCACTAACAATGCCGCATCCGCCGCCGGTTTCGATGACGAGACCAGCGATAACGCCACTCCTGCGGCAAACGGCGCGACCGCGAACGCGGACGATGCCCAGCAGCGGCCGGCCATACCGGATACACAAGCCGGCGACGACATTACCGGCTCCATCCTCGACGAGGACATACGCCGGCTGAACACCCGCGAGGCGCCGAGCGATGAGACGCTGCCGCGCCGCAGGGCTGCCGAGAGCGCCTCGACGGAGGAAACGCCAGGAATTCCGATCGGCACTTTCGTGCTCCGCCCGAGCGTCACCCAGAGCATCAATACGGAGACCACCAAGGACGGCAATACCAGGCAACGGCGCGCCTTTCTCGAAACGGATGCGGCAGCGACACTGACTTCCGACTGGGGCCGGCACCAACTGACCGTCACCTCGGAAGGCGCCTGGCAGAGGAATATCAGCGGCGAGGGCGAGGAGCAGCCTTCCTTTAAAGTCAACGGCGATCTCAGGCTGGATCTTCCCGACGATACGACCGCGCACCTGACCGCCGGTTATAATTTCTACCGTGAGGATACGGACGATCCCGACGCCATCGCCGACGCCGCGCAACAGTCGGACGTGCAGGAATTTTCGGCCGGCGCCTCCGTCCAACGCGATTTCGGCATCCTGCGCGGCACGACGGCACTGGCACTGACCCGCTCGATCTATTCGGATGCCAAACTTGCCAACGGCACCACCGTCGCCCTCAGCGACCGTAACCAGACGACGGGCACGCTGCGCGGCCGCGTCGGCTACGAACTGTCTCCCGCGCTCATCCCCTTCATCGAGGCGACGATCGGCCGTTCGGTCTATGACGAAACCCGCGACTCCGCCGGTTACGAGCGCTCCGGCCATAGCTATGGCGCCAAGGCAGGCGTCGAGGTCGATCTCGGTGAAAAGCTGAAGGGTGAAGTCGGCGTCGGCTACGAGATGGCAGATTTCGAAGACAGCCGCCTGTCCTCGATCGATACCGCCACGCTCGATGCGAGCCTGCTCTGGTCGCCGATCCGCGGCACCGATGTCAATCTCGACCTGCAGACGAGCATCCAACCCTCGACCACGGCAGGCGAAAGCGGCTACGTCTCACACGCGCTGACGACGACGGTCACCCACCAGCTGCGCGACAACCTGGTCGGGACGATGATCGGCGGGGTGATATGGCGCGATTATCCCACGGACAGCACCATCAACGACGAGCTCGTCTATACCGCCGCGACCGGCCTGACCTGGAACATCAACCGCTATCTCGATCTGACCAGCACGCTCGGCTACGAGTTGACGACGCGCAAGGAAGGCAGCGACTCGCAGCAATGGCGAGCCGGCGTCGGTCTCAAGCTGAAACGCTAAGAATGTCGGAAAATAGAGCGCCGCGTATCCCTTAGGACACGCGGCGCTCTATCACATTGAATCTACGACTTATTTCAGGCCCGCAAGCAATTCCCTGAAGCCGCCTTCGACGGAGGGGCGGATATCGTCGCGTTCGAGGGCGAAGGCGACGTTTGCCAGGATGAAGCCGTCCTTGGCGCCGCAGTCGTAAGTCGCGCCGCGGAAGTGGTAACCGGCGAAATCCTGTTCCTTCAGCAGCTTCAGCATGCCGTCGGTGAGCTGGATCTCGTTGCCGGCGCCGCGCTCCTGGGTTTCGAGGATCTTGAAGATCTCCGGCTGCAGGATATAGCGGCCGTTGATGAAGAAGTTGGAAGGCGCCGTCCCCTTGGCAGGCTTTTCCACCATTCCGGTGATGCGAAAGCCGTCGCCGATCGCCTCGCCGACGCCGACGATGCCGTATTTATGCGCCTGGTCCGGCGCGCATTCCTCGACGGCGATGATATTGCCGCCGCTCTGGGCATAGAGGTCGATCATGCCCTTCATGCAGCCCTTGTCGCCCTTCATGATCATATCGGGCAGCAGCAGTGCGAAGGGCTCGTCGCCGACGATCTCGCGGGCGCACCACACGGCGTGGCCGAGGCCGAGAGGCTCCTGCTGACGAGTGAAGCTCACCGTGCCGGCCTTCGGCAATTGCTGGGCGAGAAGGGTAATTTCCGCCTTCTTGGCGCGCTCGCGCAGCGTCTGTTCCAGCTCGAAATGAATGTCGAAATAATCTTCGATGACGTGCTTGTTGCGTCCGGTGACGAAGACCAGATGTTCGATCCCGGCTTCGATCGCCTCGTCGACGACATATTGAATGATTGGCTTGTCGACGACGGTCAACATTTCCTTCGGAACAGCCTTTGTCGCCGGAAGGAATCGCGTTCCCAACCCGGCAACCGGAAATACTGCTTTACGAACTTTGTTGTGTTGAGCCACACCCGGCCTCCTGCTTCGATCATATCGCTTTGGAAATGGAGTTTTTTTAGCTTTAACTAGTATAGAATTGCTACTGTTTTGCAAATGGTGACCGCAGCGGATCGCCATGGTAAAGAATTTGTTGACTCCGTTCCTGTAGTCTCGGGTCTGGGCGGAAATGATGCCCCGCTGCACCAGAAACTGAAGATGACGGATACGACTGTCGATGACCCAGAATCACAAAAACTCCCTTCGTGGTCTTGCTCTCGCCCTCATTGTCGCTGCCCAGGTGGCACTGGTCCCCGACAACGCGAAAGCTGATTCCCGCTTCCAGAAATGGATCGCGGATTTTTACCAGACTGCCGCTCAGAGTGGCATCAGTAAGGCAACCTATCAAAAGGCCTTTTCCGGGGTGAGCGAGCCCGATCCGACCGTGCTCGAAAAGGCGGCCTACCAGCCGGAATTCACCTCGAAGATCTGGGACTATGTCGATTCCCGCGTCAACCCCTATACGGTCAAAATCGGCCGCGAGATGGCCGCCAAACACGCAAGGACGCTCGCTGCGATCGAGCAGCGTTTCGGCGTCGACAAGACCATTTTGCTGGCCATCTGGTCGATGGAATCGAATTACGGCGCGGTTCTCGACAAGGACGACCGGCTGCACTACGTGCCGCGCGCCCTGGCCACGCTTGCCTATGCCGATCCGAGCCGCGCCAAATTCGCCAAGAAGCAGTTGGTCGCCGCGCTGAAGATCCTGCAGAACGGCGATGTGCCGGCACGCAAGATGACCGGCTCCTGGGCCGGCGCCATGGGCCACACCCAGTTCATCCCGACAAGCTACCTGCTTTATGCTGTCGATGCCGACGGCAACGGCCATCGCGATATCTGGAACTCGATCCCCGACGCACTGGCGACCTCGGCCAATCTCCTGATGAAGAACGGCTGGGATACCGGCAAGACCTGGGGCTATGAGGTCGTCGTTCCCGCAGCGGCCGCCAAGCAGGCCGGCAAGACCCATACACTGGCCCAATGGGCGGCACTCGGCCTGACCCGCCCGAACGGCAAGGCCTTCCGCGAGAGCGCCACCAAGGCCATGCTGAAGATGCCGGCCGGAGCTGGCGGCCCAGGCTTCCTGATGACCGCCAACTTCTTCACCATCAAGAACTACAATGCCTCGGACAGCTACGCGCTTGCCGTCGGCCTGCTTGCCGACCAGATCGCCGGCTACGGCGGGATGCAGCAGCGTTGGCCGCGCCCGAACGGCGCACTCGACATCACCGAGAAATTCGAGCTGCAGACGCGTCTCAAGACGCTCGGCTATTACAATGGCGAGGTGGACGGCAATTTCGGCTCGGGTTCGAAGGCGGCGATATCAGCCGTGCAGTCTCGCATCGGCATGCAGCCGGACGGCGAGCCCTCGCTGCCGCTTCTGAACGCACTTCGTCGCTAGATCAGGATGATTTTAGGCCCGATCGGCCTAAAATCTGAATCCTGATCTAAATCAAAGAAGTAGAGCATGATGTCGTCCGAAAACCGCGCACACTTTTCGGCATCATGCTCTAGAGTTTGCGTCGGTTCGGGAATCATGCAGGGCGCTTCAAGTCTTTGTCTCATGCAGGTCGCCCCGTCCTGGCGCACGGTTTTGGCGAACCAGCATTGGAAGCGGCAGAACCGTGACCTAGATATTAGTGGGAGTGGACGCTGGCCTGCCCTGCGTGCAAGATGCCGGCAGATGCGGAACTGCCCATGACGAAGAAAATTGATCGGACCCGTAAAATCCGTTGGCTCGTGCTCGCCTTGGCGGCGGCTTCGCTATGCCTTGGCGTGTCTGCGCCGGTGCATGTCGCCGAAGCCCAGGAGCAGCGCTATCAGCGCCGGTCGATCTTCGATTTCTTCCTTGGCCGGCGCTATCTCGACGACGGCCCGCAGGCCCCTGACGTCCAGCAGCCGCGACGCCAGCAGCGCAAACGCCCGCCAGCGCAGAAAGCCATCGTCAATACCCGCACTGCGCCGCCGGTCCGCGCTCCCGTCGAGGAGGAGCCGGCCGTACAGAAACTTGGCGACGCCCGAAAGATCCTGATCGTCGGCGATTTTCTGGCCAGCGGCCTCGGCGACGGCCTCACGGCCGCCTTCGAGACCTCGCCGGGTGTCGTCGTCGAAGCCCGCGGCAACGTCTCATCGGGTCTTGTCCGCGACGATTATTATGACTGGCCGGAACAGCTGCCGAAGATGATCGACGAGCTGAAGCCGGCAATGGTCGTCGTCATGATCGGTGCCAACGACCGCCAGCAGATGGTGACCGACACCGCCAAGGAAAAATTCCGCACCGATGGCTGGTTCACCGAATACCGCCGCCGCGTGCTTTCCTTCGGCAAGGAGGTCACCGACCGCAAGATCCCGCTGCTCTGGGTCGGTCTTCCCGCCTTCGAATCCGATTCGATGACGGCCGATGCCGTTCAGATGAACCAGCTCTACCGCAACCAGGTCGAAAGCGTCGGCGGTGAATTCGTCGATATCTGGGATGGTTTCGTCGACGAAAACGGCAACTTCATCGTCACCGGTTCGGATGTGAACGGCCAGCAGGTGCGCCTGCGCACCTCCGATGGCATCAACCTTACTCAGGCTGGCCGGCGCAAGCTTGCCTTCTATGTGGAAAAACCGGCCCGGCGTCTTCTCGGCACCCAGGCGAGCCCGGATCTGGTCCGCCTCGACTCCAGCAATCTGCCCGGCCTCGGCCTTCCCGCCAATCCGGTCGAACATACCGTGCCGATCAGCCTCTCCGATCCCAATCTCGACGGCGGCGCCGAGCTTCTCGGCGCCAGGCCGCCGCCTGTGGCTTTGACGCGGTCGCCGCGCGACCAGCTGGTCGAGCAGGGCGAAATGACGCCAGCACCTCCCGGCCGCGTTGACGATTACCGCCTGCCTGCCGCAAAGGCGCCGGCCGAAGTCTCGGTCAAATAAAGGCTGCGCGAGGCTGCCCTCCACTTCGTCCCGTTTACTTCGCCGTCGCCGTCGCCTGCGGCCAGCTCAGATAATAGTAGTTCGCGCCGATCAAGCCAAAAAAAGCATTGCTGTCGTTCGTCTGGTCGACGTAGCTGCCGTTTTCCTTGACGAAGGCGCCGTTGGCGCCACGCTCCAGATGCGCATCGAGGAAGTCGCTCCAGCCGCTGACATCGATATCCTGGCCGGCCTTGCTCTCCGTGTCCGCCTCGTCGACATCGGCGACATCCCAGGCGTTGATCGATACGCCCTGTGTCGGATCGGTGATGGTCAGCGTGCCCGCTTCGAGGGCGGCCAGCATGTCATGGGCCTTGCCGCTCTCGCCCTCGGCCGCAGCCGCATCCTGCAGCTGCTGCTTCAGCATAGACATGAAGGAGGCGCTGGTGACGTCGGCGCCATCACCCGTTGTGTCGGACTCATCAGACGTGTCGCTTTGGGCCGAAAGCGTATCGAGCAGCCCGGAAAGGGCCTGGTTGGAAAGAAGCGAGGAAGAGCTCGGATCGAGCCCGTAGCTGCTCAGAATGCTGGCGGCCGACGAACTCTGCATATCCTGCGCGCTGTCGTCGGAGCCGCGAAGGTTTTTCAGGGCATATTGGGCCGAAACCAGCCGCGTGCTGTCAAGTGCGGAAACCATTTGAAAATCCTTGTCGATCATTCGCGGCCTTGCGTCGCGGCCGACGGTGAAATGCGCTGTGGCCAAAACGGCGGGGCACCTCCGCTTCGGTCGCCGCTGGCTGCTTCTCAGCCCGCGTCCGGCGAAAATCTCGCTTCCCGACATTGCCTGAGGCTTGCGGCGCAAGGCCTCCGCGTCAAGCGGTCGCACCACAGCGCGGCGCGCCAAGAAAAAACTCCGCCGGAGGGGCGGAGTTTCGTGTCTTCGAGAGGGTGTGCAGCCGACGGTCAGTTCGGCAGGACGGTCGAGCCCATTAGATCCTCGTCGATGGCGCGCGCTGCCTGCCGGCCTTCACGGATCGCCCAGACCACCAGCGACTGGCCGCGGCGCACGTCACCCGCCGTCCAGAACTTGTCGATCGAAGTCTTGTAGTCGCGGTCGTTGGCGACGACGTTGGTCGAGCCGCGCTTGTCGGTGTTGAGCGTCAGCTTGCCGTCGAGCTCCTTCAGCACGCTGCCGGTGAACGGGCCACGGAAGCCGATGGCGATGAAGGCGAGATCGGCCCGGATGACGAATTCCGTGCCCGGAACCGGCCGCCGGCGCTCGTCGACCTCACAGCACTTGACGCCGGTCAGCACGCCGTCTTCGCCGACGAATTCAAGAGTGGCCACCTGGAATTCACGCACCGCGCCCTCGGCCTGCGAGGAGGAGGTGCGCATCTTCGTCGCCCAGAAGGGCCAGACGGCAAGTTTGTCTTCCTTTTCCGGCGGCTGCGGCCGGATGTCGAGCTGGGTGACCCTGACGGCCCCCTGGCGGAACGCCGTGCCGACGCAGTCCGAAGCCGTATCGCCGCCGCCGACGACGACGATATGTTTGGCGCCGGCAAGGATCGGATCCGACGGCCAGCCGACGCTGTCGATGTTTTCACGCCCGACCCGGCGGTTCTGCTGCACCAGATAGGGCATCGCATCATGCACGCCCGCAAGGTCGGTGCCCGGAATGCCCGCCTCGCGCGGCGTCTCGGAGCCGCCGCAGTAAAGCACGGCGTCGTGATCGGCGAGCAACTGCTCGACCTTGACGTCGACGCCGATATTGACGCCGCAATGGAAGGTGACGCCCTCACCCTTCATCTGCTCGACGCGGCGGTCGATGAAGTTCTTCTCCATCTTGAAATCGGGAATGCCGTAACGCAGCAGTCCGCCCGGCTTGGTCTCGCGCTCGTAGAGATGCACCTCGTGGCCGGCGCGGCCGAGCTGCTGGGCGGCCGCCATGCCGGCGGGGCCGGAGCCGATGACGGCAACCTTCTTGCCGGTATGGACCGTGGCCGGCTGCGGCCGGATGAAGCCGAGTTCATAGGCCTTGTCGGCAATTGCCTGTTCGACCGTCTTGATGGCGACCGGCGCATCCTCGAGATTCAACGTGCAGGCTTCCTCGCAGGGCGCCGGGCAGACACGACCGGTGAACTCAGGAAAGTTGTTGGTCGAGTGTAGGTTCTGGATCGCCGCTTCCCAGTTGTTGTTGTAGACGAGGTCATTCCAATCGGGAATCTGGTTGTGAACAGGACAGCCGGTCGGGCCGTGGCAATAGGGGATGCCACAGTCCATGCAGCGGGCTGCCTGTTTCTGCACTTCCGGGTCCGACATCGGGATCGTGAACTCACGGAAATGACGGATACGATCCGACGCCGGCTGGTACTTCGCCACCTGCCGGTCGATTTCCAGAAACCCTGTTACCTTACCCATATCTTCGTCCCTTACCCTCATGACCGCCTCACCGCAGCCAATCTGTCTATCGTCAGTCCCGGTACCCGGGGCAAGTTGCTTGTCTTGACCGTCATTGGACCATATCCCCTGGAAGACATCCGGCGATCTGAACAGCTTTCGCCGTCGGCGTAATCGTCACAAGTCATCGAGATATTTTCGTCACCCGTCACCTGCAGTCAGCTGGTGACGGATGTCCCGGTGCAATTCATTCCGCCGCGATGCCCATCCGGCTGCGCTCCATTTCCTCGAGCGCACGCCGGTATTCAACCGGCATGACCTTGCGGAATTTCGGGCGGTAGTCGGCCCAGTTGTCGAGGATCTCAGTGGCGCGGGCCGAGCCCGTATAATGCAGATGGTTGGAGATCAGCTGGTAAAGGCGCTCCTCGTCATGGCGCGTCATGTCGCCAGAGACGTCGACGCGTCCCTTGTGCATGAGATCACCGCCGTGATGATGCAGCTTTTCCAGCATGTCGTCCTCCTCAGGCACCGGCTCGAGCTCGACCATTGCCATGTTGCAGCGGCTGGCGAAATCACCGGTTTCATCGAGCACGTAGGCGACACCGCCGGACATGCCGGCTGCAAAGTTGCGGCCCGTGGCGCCGAGCACGACGACGACGCCGCCGGTCATGTATTCGCAGCCATGGTCGCCGACACCCTCGACGATGGCGATCGCGCCCGAATTGCGCACGGCGAAACGTTCGCCCGCCACACCGCGGAAATAGCACTCGCCCTCGGTCGCACCATAAAGCACGGTGTTGCCGACGATGATGGAGTCCTCGGCCACGATCCTCGAATTCTCCGGCGGCCGGATGATGATCTTGCCGCCTGAAAGCCCCTTGCCGACATAGTCGTTGCCGTCGCCGATCAGGTTGAAGGTGACGCCGCGCGCCAGGAAGGCGCCGAAGCTCTGACCTGCGGTGCCGCGAAGTGTCACGTTGATCGTGTCTTCCTTCAGACCGCGATGGCGATAACGCTTGGCGACCTCGCCAGAAAGCATCGCGCCCACCGAACGGTCGACGTTCTTGATGCCGACCTCGAAGGCGACGGGTGTCTTGGCCGTCAGTGCCGGCTGCGCCTGTTCGATCAGCACGCGGTCGAGAATGTCGTCGATCGGGTGCTTCTGCCGGCTCGTCCAGAAGGTCTCTTCCTTGGGAGCGTCAACCTTGTGGAAGATGCGGCTGAAGTCGAGGCCCTTGGCCTTCCAGTGCGACAGCATCTCGTCCTTCTCCAGCAGCTCCGAGGCGCCGATGATCTCGTCAAGCCGGGTGAAGCCGAGCGAGGCGAGGATTTCGCGCACCTCGTTCGCGACGAAGAAGAAATAGTTGATGACATGCTCCGGCGCGCCTTTGAAGCGCTTGCGCAGCACCGGATCCTGGGTCGCCACACCAACAGGACAGGTGTTGAGATGGCACTTGCGCATCATGATGCAGCCGGCGGCAATCAGCGGCGCGGTGGCAAAGCCGAACTCGTCGGCTCCAAGCAGCGCCCCGATGATGACGTCGCGGCCTGTCTTCAGCCCGCCGTCCACCTGCAGGGCGACGCGCGAACGCAGCCCGTTCAGCACCAGCGTCTGCTGAGTCTCGGCAAGGCCGATTTCCCAAGGGCTGCCGGCATGTTTGAGCGACGTCAGCGGCGACGCACCCGTACCGCCGTCGAAGCCGGCGACCGTGATATGGTCGGCGCGCGCCTTGGCGACGCCGGCGGCGACCGTGCCGACGCCGACTTCCGAGACCAGCTTGACCGAGACATCCGCGGTCGGGTTGACGTTCTTCAGATCGTAGATCAGCTGCGCCAGATCTTCGATCGAATAGATGTCGTGATGCGGCGGCGGCGAAATGAGGCCGACACCAGGTGTCGAATGGCGGGTCTTGGCAACCGTCGCGTCAACCTTGTGACCCGGCAGCTGGCCGCCTTCACCAGGCTTGGCGCCTTGCGCGACCTTGATCTGCAGCACGTCGGCATTGACGAGATATTCGGTGGTGACGCCGAAGCGGCCCGAGGCGATCTGCTTGATCGCCGAACGTTCCGGGTTCATCGAACCATCGGCCAGCGGCATATAGCGGTCGGATTCCTCGCCGCCCTCACCGGTGTTCGACTTGCCGCCGATCCGGTTCATGGCGATCGCCAGGGTCGTATGCGCCTCCCTGGAAATCGAGCCGAAGGACATCGCCCCCGTCGAGAAACGCTTGACGATATCGACCGCCGGCTCGACCTCGTCGATCGATACTGGTGTGCGGCCGAGTGCCTCGGCGCTCTTCATCTTGAAGAGCCCGCGGATCGTGTTCATGCGCAGCGCCGAGTTGTTCACCATCTCGGCGAATTCCTGGTAACGGTCCTCGGCATTGCCGCGCACGGCATGCTGAAGGGCGGCGACCGCATCGGGCGTCCAGGCATGGCTTTCGCCGCGCATGCGATAGGCATACTCGCCGCCGATATCGAGCGTCGTCGCCAGGATCGGGTCGGCGCCGAAGGCCGCGGTGTGGCGGGCGACGGTCTCAGCGGCGATTGCCTCGAGGCCAACGCCTTCGATCATGGTCGCGGTTCCGAAGAAATACTTGTCGATGAACTCCGACTGCAGGCCGATCGCATCGAAGATCTGTGCGCCGCAATAGGACTGATAGGTCGAGATACCCATCTTCGACATTACCTTGAGGATGCCTTTGCCGACCGCCTTGATGTAGCGGTAGACGATTTCGGTGGCATCCACTTCCTTCGGGAATTCGCCCTTGGCATGCATGTCGAGCAGCGTGTCGAAGGCGAGATACGGGTTGATCGCCTCGGCGCCGTAGCCGGCGAGTAGGCAGAAATGATGGACCTCGCGCGGTTCGCCGGTCTCGACGACGAGACCGACCGAGGTACGAAGCCCCTTGCGGATCAGGTGGTGATGCACGGCAGCTGTAGCGAGCAATGCGGGAATCGCGATCCGGTCCGGCCCGATCTGGCGGTCGGAGAGCACGATGATGTTATAGCCGCCCTTGACGGCCGCTTCCGCGCGCTCGCAGAGCCGGTCGAGCATCTCGGGCATACCTTCGGCGCCGCGCTCGATATCATAGGTGAAATCGAGCGTCTTGGTGTCGAAACGGTCTTCCGTATGGCCGATCGAGCGGATCTTTTCGAGATCGCCATTGGTCAGGATCGGCTGGCGCACTTCGAGCCGCTTGGCGTTGGCCGCGC
The DNA here is from genome assembly GCF_057653715.1 of Rhizobium sp. WSM1328. Taxonomy (NCBI): domain Bacteria; kingdom Pseudomonadati; phylum Pseudomonadota; class Alphaproteobacteria; order Hyphomicrobiales; family Rhizobiaceae; genus Rhizobium; species Rhizobium sp. WSM1328. Next base: position 3,642,801 of record NZ_CM172788.1, read on the forward strand.
CCTCATGGTCGAGAATGTTCGGCCGCGGCCCGATGAAGGAAACCAGGCTCATCACCAGTTCCTCGCGGATCGGGTCGATCGGCGGGTTGGTGACCTGCGCGAAGTTCTGCTTGAAATAGGTGTAGAGCAGCTTCGACTTTTCCGACATGGCCGAGATCGGCGTATCCGTGCCCATCGAACCGATCGCCTCCTGGCCCGTCGTCGCCATCGGCGACATCAGGATGCGGGTATCCTCGAGCGTGTAGCCGAAGGCCTGCTGGCGGTCGAGCAGCGACACGTCGCGGCGCAGCGCCCGCGGTTCCACCGGCTTCAAGTCTTCGAGGATGAGCTGCGTGCGGTTGAGCCAGCTGCGATAGGGATGGGCCGTCGCCAGTTGCGACTTCACCTCGTCGTCTGAGATGATACGGCCTTCTTCCATGTCGATCAGCAGCATCTTGCCCGGCTGCAGGCGCCACTTCTGGATGATGATCTCTTCCGGAACCGGCAGCACGCCGGCTTCGGACGCCATGATGACGCGATCGTCATTGGTGACGAGGTAGCGCGCCGGCCGCAGTCCGTTGCGGTCGAGCGTCGCGCCGATCTGCTTGCCGTCGGTGAAGGCGACCGCGGCCGGCCCGTCCCACGGCTCCATCAGCGCCGCATGATATTCGTAGAAAGCCTTGCGTTCGGTGGCCATCGACTGGTTGCCGGCCCAGGCTTCCGGGATCAGCATCATTACCGCATGCGCCATCGAATAACCGCCGCGCACCAGGAATTCGAGCGCATTGTCGAAGCAGGCCGTGTCCGACTGTCCCTCGTAGGAGATCGGCCAGAGCTTGGAGATGTCCTCGCCAAACAGCGGCGAGGAGACCGACGCCTGGCGCGCCGCCATCCAGTTGACGTTGCCGCGCAGCGTGTTGATCTCGCCGTTATGGGCAACCATGCGGTAGGGATGTGCGAGCTTCCACGACGGGAAGGTGTTGGTCGAGAAGCGCTGATGCACCAGAGCGACCGCGCTTTCGAAACGCGGATCCGACAGGTCCTTGTAATAGACGCCGACCTGATAGGCCAGGAACATGCCCTTGTAGACCACCGTCGCCGACGACAGCGACACCGGATAGAAATTGCTCTCCTCGCCGTCGAACTCGTCATAGATGCGGTTGGAGATTACCTTGCGCAGCGTGAACAGCCGGCGCTCGAACTCGTCGTTGTTTTCGGCATCCTCGCCGGCGCCGATGAAGACCTGCACATGATGCGGCTCGGTTGCGGCAATGGCCGGCGCCTTGGAGAGCGAGGAATTGTCGACCGGCACGTCGCGGAAGCCGATGAAGACCTGACCTTCCTCGGTGATGACGTCCTTGATCACCTTCTTGAAGTGCTCGATCTGCTTTTCATCGCGCGGCATGAAGATATGGCCGACACCATATTCGCCGACCGGCGGCAGGGTGATGCCCTGCTCGGCCATCTCCTCGCGGAAGAAACGGTCGGGGATCTGCACCAGGATGCCGGCCCCGTCACCCATCAGCGGATCGGCGCCGACGGCGCCGCGATGCGTCAGGTTCTCGAGGATGAACAGGCCATCCTTGACGATCTGGTGCGACTTCTGGCCCTTCATATGGGCGACGAAGCCGACGCCGCAGGCATCATGTTCGTTGCGCGGATCGTAGAGGCCCTGCTTCTTCGGCAGGCCGGAGGCGGATTTGGACATATTGGCCGTCGCGCGCAGATTAGCAGCAGCAAACCGGTCAACTTCCATGGATGGCGTCTTCGTCATCATCTTTCCTCCTGTCGAAGCCCGCGGAGCCGCGGGCGGCTTTTCGTCCAGCGCCGCAACCCGAAGATAGGTTCGGCGCATGACAGCGCTGTTGCATTGTGAAGATCGGCCGCAGACATCTGCTTTGAAGGAAAGCAAACCGTCGCGTTCCGCGCCTGCCATTCGCCTCCGCGCGCCGCCCCTTGAGGCTTGACGCTCGGAAGAACTATAGCGTGAAAGCCGGTCTGTTCCAGGGCTTTCGGCGTCTCTTCGGTCACAAAGGCCAAAATAGGACAGCAACACTGTCCTAATTCATCAGTTCTATGCCAGAAAGCATTCGGCTCTGCAAGAGCGCTCCGTTAAAAAACGTCAATTTGCGACGGAAGATTGCCTGGGTAGCGGCGATCGCGCAATAAAATTACGCGGAGACGTATTATTTTGTTTATTGATTGCGTAGTTCAATTTCCGTGATGTGTCGCGGGCGACAACCTTGATCCTGTGAAGCTTTGGCGTAATGTCCGCTGCGGACTTTGCCAACCCCTTCCTTTCCAACGGTTTCCCCCATGTTCTTTGCTTCCGATAATTGGGCCGGCGCCCACAAATCCATTGCCGAACGTCTGCTGACGGAATCGACCGGCTTTGCCGCCGCCTATGGCGCCGGCGATCTCGACAGGAAGGTCGAGGCCCGTTTTTCCGAGATCTTCGAGCGCGAGGTTTCGGTTTTCTTCGTCGCCACCGGCACGGCCGCCAACTCCCTGTCGCTGGCAAGCGTCCAGCGGCCCGGCGGCATCACCTTCTGCCATTCGGAGGCCCATGTGATCGAGGATGAATGCGGCGCGCCGGAATTTTTCTCCGGCGCTGCCCGTCTCGTTGCCATTGACGGCGAAGCCGGCAAGATCGATCCGGCGAAGCTTTCGGCGAAGATCGCAAGCTTTCCCGAAGACGCCGTCCATCATGGCCGCGCCAGCGCGGTGACCATCACCCAGGCGACTGAGATCGGCACCGTCTATTCCTTGCCGGAGATCGGCGAGATCGCCGCCATATCAAGGAAGCGCAATCTGCCGCTCCACATGGATGGTGCCCGCTTTGCCAACGCCCTGGTCGCACTCGGCGCCACCCCGGCCGAAATGACCTGGAAGCGCGGCGTCGACATGCTGTCCTTCGGCGGCACCAAGAACGGCTGCTGGTGTGCCGAAGCGATCGTCTTCTTCAATCCGGATCGAGCCCGGGAAATGCCCTTCATCCGCAAACGCGCTGCCCAGCTCTTCTCCAAGTCGCGTTTCATCGCCGCCCAGTTCGATGCCTATTTCGAAGATGGCCTCTGGCTCGATCTCGCCCGCCATTCGAACGGCATGGCCGACCGGCTGCGCGCCGGCATCGGCACGAGCAACTCCGCCCGCCTCGCCTGGCCGACCGCATCCAACGAAGTCTTTGCCGTCGTCAGCAAGAGTGCCGTGAAAATTGCGGAGGAAAAGGGCGCGAAGTTTTACGAATGGCCGGTCCCGGCGGCAACGCCCGAGCTCGTTTCCGAAAGCGAAACCCTGATCCGCCTCGTCACCAGCTTCGCGACCACCGAAGCGGATGTCGATGGCTTCTTGAAGTGCCTGGCCGCCTGATCGCCTGCCGGAAAGGGCTGCCGGGCCGGCAGGCCTTTCGGTAACGGGCAAGGATTCACGCCGACCGCAATCCCCTCACCTTTTGCAGAATATCCTCGGACAGTGCCGAGACCAGTGCCTGGTCCGCGCCCTTGCGCGGCACCAGCACGAATTCCACATCCTCCAGCACCGGCAGTTTTCCCACCGCAATCTCCTTCAGACCGGACGGCGCCATGCTGCGCGGCTGCACCAGCACGCCCATCCCGGCCCGCGCCGCCGCCGTCAACCCGCTCAGGCTGCCGCAGGTACAGACGATCCGCCACGGCACCCCGTTTCGCCCGAGTGCTTCGAGCGCGATCACCCGTGTGACGCTCGGCGGCGGAAAGGCGATCAGCGGCAGGGGGCCGGAGGCAAGCACACGCTCGGGATCGCGCGCCAGCCAGACGAGTGGCTCGCGATAGACGAGTTTTCCGCGCGCATCGCCGAGCCGGCGCTTGGCAAGCACCAGATCGATCTCGCCATTGTCCTGCATCTCGTAAAGAACGCCGGACAGCGCCACCGTCAGTTCCAGGTCGACCGAGGGGTGCGAACGAACGAAATCCTCCAGCACCGCCGGCAACTGGCTAGTGACGAAATCCTCCGACACGCCGAGCCGCAGACTGCCACGCAGGCTGTTATTCTTAAACAGCGACTGCACCTGTCCCTCGATCGAAAGCATGGCGCGCGCATGCGACAGCAGCGCCTCGCCATCGCCGGTCAACATCACCTTATGGGTGTCGCGCGCCAGCAGCCTGCGCCCGAGTGCTGCCTCCAGCCGCTGGATGTGCTGACTGACCGTCGACTGCCCGAGGCCGAGCCTTTCTGCGGCGAGCGTGAAACTGCCCATCTGCTCGACGGCGACGAAACTGCGCAATTGCGAAAGGTCTAACATGATCCAGCTTCTCGATAACTGTTATTTCTTGCATCCTGGATCATAATGGACGACAGAACAATGACTGTTTTATCAAGCCGCGAGATCGTCATGCGCCGCTTTCTGCCCGATACATTCACCATCCTGCTCGTCTGCACCGTCATCCTCGCCTCGGTGTTGCCGGCGCGCGGCACATTCGCGGATCATTTCGGTATCGCCACCGATCTTGCCATCGCGCTGCTGTTCTTCCTGCATGGCGCCCGCCTGTCGCGCGACGTGGTCATCGCAGGCTTGCTGCACTGGCGCCTGCATATCGTCATCCTGCTGACGACCTTCGGCATCTTCCCGTTGCTCGGCATGGCACTCGGGCTGATCCCCGACACGATCCTGCCGCAACCACTCTATCTCGGCATCCTCTTCCTCTGCCTGCTGCCGTCGACGGTGCAGTCGTCGATCGCCTTTACGTCGATGGCCGGCGGCAACGTGCCTGCCGCCATCTGCTCGGCCTCGGCATCCAACATCTTCGGCATGTTCCTGACGCCACTGCTCGTCGGCCTGCTGTTTTCCGTCGGCGGCCATGGCGGCTTCTCCTTCGACGCATTGCAGCAGATCCTGCTGCAGCTGCTCGCCCCCTTCATCGTCGGCCAGATCTTGCAGCCCTGGATCGGCGACTGGATCCGCGCCAAGAAGAAGATCCTGATGCCTGTCGACCGCGGCTCGATCCTGATGGTCGTCTATCTCGCCTTCAGCACGGCGGTGGTCGAGGGCCTGTGGCACACCTTCTCGATTGCCGATATCGCAGTCGTCATCGTCGCCGACATGGTCCTGCTGGCGATTGTCCTGGTGCTGACGATGTTCGGCAGCCGCTGGCTGGGCTTCAACAAGGCCGACCAGATCACCATCACCTTCTGCGGCTCGAAGAAGAGCCTCGCAAGCGGCGTGCCGATGGCGAACGTCATCTTCGCCGGCCAGTCGATCGGCGCGATCGTGCTGCCGCTGATGCTGTTCCACCAGATCCAGCTGATGGTCTGCGCCGTCATCGCCCAGAAATACGCCGCCGCCGCGGCCCGCCGTGCAACGGACAAGGAAATCGACGAGGCAACCAGCCCGGCATGAAGCATGTCGCGCAAAACTGTTCAGCGGTTTTGCGATAACGACATGCGTAAATAAAATGCGAAAGCGCGAGAAGCGAATCTGAAAGATCGCGACGCGCTTTAAGCCGAAATAGAAAACGGCGCCCCGATGGAGCGCCGTTCGTTTTATCCGATAAGGATCTGATTAGCCGTTGATGATCTGCGCCTCGATGGCCTTCGGAGCCTCGACCGGTTCTGCAGCAATTGCGATCTTGCGGGGCTTCATGGCCTCGGGAATATTGCGCAGAAGGTCGATGTGAAGCAGGCCGTTCTTCAGCGAAGCGGCGGTCACCTCGACATGATCGGCAAGCTGGAAGCGGCGCTCGAAGGCGCGCTTGGCAATGCCGCGGTAGAGGAACTCGCCGCTTTCGGCAGGTTCCTCGTTCTTTTCACCCTTCACGGACAGCACAAGGGCATGGGCTTCGATCGAAAGTTCGGTCTCGTCGAAACCGGCAACGGCCATGGTGATGCGATAGGTGTTTTCACCGGTGCGCTCGATATTATAGGGCGGATAGGTCTGCGCCTGCTCCGGCTGGGCAAGGCTGTCGAGCATGGTGAAGAGCCGGTCGAAACCGACGGTCGAACGATAAAGGGGAGAGAAGTCTACGTGACGCATGATGTCCTCCTGTGGAAGCGACGTGTTGCGATGAAATGCCCCTGAGACCCCATCTTTGGCGGCCTTGGGACGGTTGCGCAGGCCCTGTTCGGCACCCGCAGAAAGGAGATGGTGATGGGATTCGAGGAGTTCAAGACCTTTTTGCAATCGCCTTGATCGGCCCGTGAACCCCGCATGAACGACAGGTTCGGAGCACGTTCAGGCGCATTCACTTAGGAATTTAGGCGTCGGGTGAAATCTGGTCCCGATGGCTGAAGTGCATCGTCCCTTCTTCTTCAGCCTCAACTTCGGCCGGCCGCGAGCACCCTCATGCTCCTGCCGGCCCTTTTCCCCCACCGCTTTCCAAGCCGGATGCCATGCGCTATCCCTGATGCGAAGCAGTCAGCAGCGGCGCATTGGCAAAGTCATGGATCAGGTTCTCTATTCGACGCCCGATAATCCCGCCCCGGAAAACCGCACGGAAGGGTTCTTCGAAACCCATGACGGCCAGCAGCTGCGATACGCCGTCTTCCGCTCGAGCGGCCAGATTGCCAAGGGCACCGTCGTCATCCTGCACGGCCGAAACGAATATATCGAGAAATATTTCGAGACGATCCGCGATCTGACGGCCAAAGGACTCTGGGTCGCGACCTTCGATATGCGCGGCCAGGGCGGCTCGCCCCGGCTCCTGAAGAGCCGCAACCATGGCCACATCCGCCGCTTTGCCGATTACGAGCGTGATCTCGACACCTTCCTCGAAAAGGTGGTGCTTCCGGATACCCGCCTGCCCTTCTATCTGCTCGCGCATTCCACAGGCGGCCTGATCGCGCTGTCGGCTGCGCCCTATCTCACCACCCGTATCGATCGCATGGTGCTGTCGGCGCCCTTCATCGGCCTGACCGGCCAGTCGGCCTCGCCGCGTGTCATCCGCGCTCTGGCCGGCACGCTGGCTGCCGTCGGCCTCGGCTTCCTGCCGCTGACCTCGAAACCGAAGGAGCCGAACTTCAGCGACAACCCGCTGACCTCGGACGAACACCGCTTCGAGCGCAATGTCGCAATGATGAAGGCTCATCCGGAATTGACGCTCGGGCCGCCGACGGCCCGCTGGCTGATCGAGGCTTTCCGCACGATGGACCGGGTCACCTCCCCCTATCATCTCTTCTCGATCACCATCCCGACCATCGTCATCGCGCCGACGCGCGACGGGGTCGTGCCCTACACGGCGCAGGAGCGGCTTTCACGTTATTTCCGCGCCGGCCAACTGGTGCCGATCAACGGCGCCCGGCACGAGATCTTCCAGGAACGGGATATCTACCGTGCCGCCGCCCTTGCCGCCTTCCACGCATTCATTCCCGGCAGCGATGCCGAAGAAAACCAGGACGTCGCCGCCCTCGGCACGTGAGCCGGATCGGCTTTGCCGACCGGGGGATCAGCGCTGCTGACCCTGGGATCAGCGCTGCAGGATGGCGATAGCCTGTTCGTAGACTGCGCGGCTGCCGGCAGCGATAATCGAGCCGCCGTTTTCCGGCCGTCCGCCGTCCCAGGTGGTGATGATGCCGCCCGCCCCCTCGATGACGGGGATGATGCCGCCGACGTCATAGGGTTTCAGGCTGTTTTCGACGACCAGATCGATATGGCCGGCGGCAAGCAGCGCATAGGCATAGCAGTCGCAGCCGTAGCGAAAGAGCCGTACCTGGCTCTCAATCTCGCGGTATTTCTCCATCTCCTCGCCGGCAAAGAGATGCGGCGAGGTAGTGAACAGGATGGCGTTCGAAAGCGTGTCGCACTGGCGCGTCGCCAGCCGCCGCTCGCCCTCCGGCCCGGTATAGATCGAGCCGTTCTGGTCGGCGAAATAACGCTCGCCGGTAAAGGGTTGCTCGATCATGCCCATGATCGCCCGGCCCGCCTGCTGCAGGCCGATCAGCGTTCCCCATACCGGCACGCCGGAGATGAAGGCGCGCGTGCCGTCGATCGGATCGATCACCCAGACATATTCGCGGTCGAGCCCGACATTGCCGTGCTCCTCGCCGAGAATGCCGTGACCGGGGAAACTCTCCTCGATCAGCGCCCGGATGGCGAGTTCGGCCGCCCGGTCGCCCTCCGTCACCGGGTCGAAACCGGAGGAAAGCTTGTTCGTGACATCGAGGCCGGAACGGAAGCGCGGCAGCGTCTCGGCTCGGGCGGCCTCCGCCAGGCGGTTGAAGAACGAACGGTCAGGAAGCATGATTTATCCGTTTGGCTGGCGGGAATGGCGCTTTTCATAGCGAAAAGCAACGGGAATGCAAACGCAGTAGGCAATCTGGATCTAACTGCCCAAAGATATCGCAGCGCAATATATTGCTTGACATTTGTGCAATGCAATAGTACCGTCCTCAGTACAGTCTTCTGACTGTAAATACCCTCCTTGGGTGTTTCCTCCCTAGACTTAGCCGCGCTCACAAGCGCGGTTTTTTTTGGCCGGGAAGACGAAGGCCAGAGGTCAGCGGTATCGAAAAAGAGAGCTATTCGGCGGCCAGCGCCCGCTCGCCGGCAAATTTCTCGACATATTCCGCCATTTGCTGCATGAAGTCCGTGACGGCATCAGCCACTGCGGCGAAATCCTCGCGCTTCTCCAGAGTCAGCTCGTCGACATAGATCGCCCGGTTCACCTCGATCTGCAGCGCGTGCAGTCCGCGCGAAGGTCGGCCGTAATGTTCGGTGATGAAGCCGCCGGCATAGGGCTTGTTGCGTATCGCCGCAAAGCCCATTTCCTCGAGGATGGCGATGGCCGCGCGCGAGAGTTCAGCCGAAGCGCTGGTGCCGTAGCGATCACCGATGATGAAATCGGGTCGCGCCGTGCTGCCGGCAACGCGCACATTGCCGGGCATCGAGTGGCAGTCGATCAGCACGCCGAAGCCGAACTGCACATGCGTTCGCGCGATCAGCCGGCGAAGCGCCGAATGATAGGGCTTGTAGACCGCTTCGACGCGGTCGAGCCCCTCCTGCACCGGCAGGCGCCGCGCATAGATCTCCATGTTCTCGGCGACGATGCGCGGAATGGTACCGAGCCCGCCGGCGACCCTGAGCGAATTGACGTTGGCATAGGGCGGCAGCAGCCCGTCGAACATCCGCGGATCGAGCTCGTAGGGCTCGCGATTGACGTCGAGATAGGCGCGCGGAAAGTTGGCTGCCAGCAGCGGCGCGCCGAGTGCTACGGCCGAGCCGAAGAGTTCGTCGACATAGTGATCCTCGGAACGGCGGATGGCTATGCCCTCGAGCCTGGACTGGGCAATAAATTCCGGTGGATAAATGCGGCCGCTATGGGGGGAGTTGTAGACGAAGGGAATGGTCTGCGACACGGGCTCATGAACCTCAAAAAGCTCGTATTCGCGTATTTCCGGCACTTTCGGCCCTCTTTACCATGTCATGAACTGACTGCTTGGCCTATGTTGCCAGTTGCCCGGCCGCAAGTCCATACTATGTAGGAGGGATGGCGGTCACGCACAGGCAATTCACCGGTTGTTTACCGGATAAAGACTAGTGTAAACGGCTGGCAGCCCACCAAAAACCTATGGATCGCGGTCTGGATTGATGACTCAGAAGATACTTCTCGCCGAAGACGACAACGACATGCGCCGCTTCCTGGTGAAGGCGCTCGAAAAGGCCGGCTACAAGGTCCTTTCCTATGACAATGGCGCCAGCGCCTATGACCGGCTGCGCGAGGAGCCGTTTTCCTTGCTGCTCACCGATATCGTCATGCCCGAGATGGACGGCATCGAGCTGGCGCGCCGCGCCACCGAGCTCGACCCCGACCTGAAAGTGATGTTCATCACCGGTTTTGCCGCTGTGGCGCTGAACCCTGATTCGAAGGCGCCGAAGGATGCCAAGGTGCTTTCCAAGCCTTTTCACCTTCGCGATCTCGTCGACGAGGTCAACAAGATGCTTGCCGCGTAAGGCTTGTCAGGCGGCGCGTCACAAAACTGAAAAAAGCCTATTGACGGCTCCGAAGGTTTTGTGATCTATGCGCCGCCATCGGATGGGCGTGTAGCTCAGCGGGAGAGCACTACGTTGACATCGTAGGGGTCACAGGTTCAATCCCTGTCACGCCCACCATCCGATCCCCCTGACATTGTTGAGAAATCCCCGCCTTGGGGATTTTCTAATTCTTGAGGCTGGCCCGCGCTCCAGATCCGGCACTTTGCGGAGCGAGGGTTTGCACATGATTGGCCCGGGCCATGATCCGGGCCGGATTCAATTGGCTGTGGGATAGCCCCACACGTGGCAAATTGAGGGACGTATGACGCAAAGGACGCGGACACGGAAAGCGATATCCATCATCCTCGGCGTCGCCCTGGTTGGGGCTGGCCTCCTCGGTTTCGGTTATATGCAGTTTCATGTCGTCGAGCCCATCAGCATCAAGCTTTGGCTGATCCCGATCACGATATTTGCGGCTGGGGCAGCGATCCTCTGGGACGACTTCAAAAGTCCCTAACGCCTTGTTTGATGTCGAGCATCCGCCGGGTAGGACCAAAATAAGTCACAGAAGAGTGCCAATGCCTGGCTATCCAGTGCACGGCCGATTCGCCGTCGCAGACAGATGGGGTTGAGACAGAGAATGAGACTTTTCGCATCGGCAGCCGCCGCAATTTTTTCCGCCGCCCTTGCCTTGCCGGCCTCTGCCGCGCCGGCCGCGCCCGTCGAGACCTTTCCCGGTGCGCCCGGCGTCATTACCCTTTCCGGCAAATGCGCCAAGCTGGTCGTTGCCAAATTCGACGCCACCAAGGGCTGCAAGAACGAGCTTGCCAGCGTCACGCTGGCCAATGGCTTGGTGACCTTCATCTTCACCTCGGACGGCAAGGCGCTCGGCTTCCAAGGCGACGGCAGCGGCATCAAGCCTGCCTCCAACGGTAATGCCCGCCTGCCGCTCAGCCTCGTCACCACGGGTGTCGGCAACAAGATGACCGGAGAGGTCAAGGTCGCCGGCTTCTGTACCTTCGGCAATCCCTATGCCGGCAAGCCGATCGCGATCGAATGCACCGCCGAAAGCAAAGATTCCTCGTTTACCGGCAGCTTCCGCACCGGCGGCAAGCTGGTGAAGAAGGGTAAGTAGCCAGAGCAATCCCTGCAAAACTGCGCAGCGGTTTTTCGTCCTGAATCGCGTGAAAACAAAGAGAGCTTTTCCATGCATTCGAGAATGGAAATGCTCTACAGCGCCGCGCGTCTTTTCAGACGCGCAAAGGACGCTCTAGCATTTTGAATTGCTGTCAGGCGCACCAGGCGCCGCCGGCGGCCCCTGGCTTGCGTGCCAGTCCCTCGTTGATCAGCTGCGCGCCGAAAGAGCGCCCGTCGCGCGAGATGACGCGCGGCGCGCCAGAGGGCTCGCTCTTGCCCGCGGCATTCATGGTGAAGGGTCCGGCGTTCAGAAGCGCCAGCAGCCGCGACTTGGCGGCAAAGGCCACTCGGCGCTCGCCGTCACAGCGCGCTTGGTCGACCACCGGGCTTGCCATGTCGGCAATCACGATCTTTTCGCCCTTGTACCAGAAGACGCCGCCGTCGCTGACGCAATTGATATGGGCGCCCTGCCCGCAATAGCCGAAGGCAACCGTCCCGGTTTCCGAAACGGCCGGAGAGGCCGGTGACGGCACTGCCTTTATCGGCTGGATCATCGGCGTCGGGATCGTGGCCGGCGGCAGCGATTGCGACTGTCGCAGCGGCGCTGCGACTTTCGGCGTGGGTGCGGCAAGCGCCACCTGCTTCGGCGGCACGTCCTTCCTGACGACGGGCCTCGGCTCCGCCGTTTCCCGCGTGATCGATGTCGATTGCCTTGCAAGCATCGGCTGGATGCGCTTCCAATGGTCGTGGGCGACGATGCCGCCGATCGCGGCAATGCCGATCACCGCCCAGGGCAGCAATCCGCCACCGCTGCTGCGCGCTTTGCTCTTTCCTCTGGCCGGCGCCTTGCGGCGGCCGCGTGTCGCTGTCTTGGCCATCTGTCCGATTCCCGTGAGGCCGGGATTATCGCTGCCCAATCCTTTCCGAAAGGTTGGCGCGGCGACAGGATGATGCCTGGTGCGCCGAACTTTCCCTCCAATGACATGCAAGCGCCGGCGCGGACCGGAGAGACCAACGGGACGGCCGAAACGCATGAGGGAAAAAAGCTGAACAAATTCCGCGCTCAGACGTTAGCCAGCGAAAAATTCCATCTATTCTGGGGAAAAATCCATGGATCTCATCATCGCCGACATAATACCGGCGTCGCGTATCCACTATCCCGTCATCTTCGCCCGCCTCTTCGGCGCCATCGTCTTCGGCGGGCTGATCGGCTTCGAACGCGAGGCACGCGACCGCCCGGCGGGCTTCCGCACCCATATTCTGATTAGTCTTGCCGCTGCCCTCTTCGCCATCATCTCGATCGAGGCCGTGCACATGCCGGGTTTTACCGATGACGAGCAGGTGCGCATCGATCCGCTGCGCGTCATCGAAGCCGTGACTGCCGGCGTCGCCTTCCTTGCCGCCGGCATGATCGTCTTTGCAAGAGGTCGGGTGCACGGGCTGACGACGGGCGCCGGCATGTGGCTCTCCGGCGCGATCGGCCTCGCCATGGGCTTCGGCTATTGGCCGCTCGCCTTCTTCACGACGATCGTCGCCATCTGCGTACTCTTCGCCTTCGGCAAACTCGAACAGCGGTTCGGCTTTAATTCCGGACAGCGTGTCGATCGCGATGAACAGAAATAGAAAAGCAAAGCGCCCGGCATCATGCCGGGCGCTCGTGTTGTCGGCGTGCCCTTCTGTGGGTCACTCGGCTGTTGGCCATTCAGCGCGTGTAGCCGAAGGATCGCTTTTACCAACCGACACGGTGCCGCCGATGGCGGAGAGCGGCTTCTGGCGTTTGCCGATATTGATGCGTTCGTCCGCCGCCTCGCGTACGGCCTTCCATTCATTTTCGTGCCGGATGAAGATTTCGCGGGGCACAAAGTTGATCGTCATATGTTTCTCACCCTGTTTCAAATCTACTGTCATCGCCCAAGGGCTTCCGGAATAGCCGTTATTTCTTGGTCTCTGCATTGCCCTTGATGTCGGGGCCACCCTTGGAAAGATCGGCGCCGGTAACATGGGCCGGCACGTGAATGTCGTGGTAGACGCCGGGCGTAAGCGTCAAGTCGACATGATGCGGCGGCAGCACCTGCGCCTTCTGCATGCGGTTCGGCTTCGACCGCTTCATGCGGTCGGACGCCTCCGTGCGTTTGTCGGGAAGATGGGTCGAAGTGTGCATCATCGGCCTCCTTTTTTAAGCTCAACCAGGGCCTAACGGGCGGGCATCAGGATGGTTCCAAAAAAATTACCCAATCTCGGCACGCCTGTCGGCCTTGACTGGCCCGCGAAGCCCATTACCTAGAACCTATCCCGCAGCCTTCCAGACATCGGCTGACGGGGGAACTTTGGTGCCGGGCCCCTCTGGCGAGAGTTTTTACGGCGCTCTCGTGATGTCGGTACCGCCTGCAGCTTAGCCGGCGGATTTTTCATCGATGAACAAGCTCACCATGCCTGACCCGCGTGCCCATTGTGGCGTGCGGCGTCTTTCTAATTTGTCCACCCTCTTCGACACGATTTGCGGCCGCGAGGTGCGGCCATGAACCAGACTGTGACCTCCAAATCCTCGCTCAGCTATTTTCGCTGGGCTTTCATCGTCACTGCCCTCGGCCTCGTTCTCGGCGCCGTGCTCGGCTGGCAGACGACCGGCACGATCGGCGGCATGGCGACCGTCTTCTTCATCTGCACGGTACTTGCAGTGCTGGAGATATCGCTTTCCTTCGACAATGCCATCGTCAACGCCAACAAGCTGAAGGAGATGACGCCGGTCTGGCAGAAGCGCTTCCTCACCTGGGGCATCATCATTGCCGTCTTCGGTATGCGCATCGTCTTCCCGCTGGCGATCGTCGCGATCGCGGCACAGATCGGCCCCTGGGATGCTCTGGTGCTTGCCGCACGCGAGCCGGCCGAATATGCCCGCATCATGAACGACGCACATCTGCCGATCGCAGCCTTCGGCGGCACCTTCCTGATGATGGTCGGCCTCAACTATTTCTTCAATCACGAGAAGCAGGTGCACTGGATCGGCGGCCTTGAAAAGATGATGGCGCGTTCCGCCACCATCAAGGGTATCGAGATCGCCTTCGTGCTGGCGCTGATGCTGGTTTTCTCCTGGCTGATCGGCGGCGAGGAAGCCACTGTCTTCGTCCATTGCGCCATCTACGGCCTGCTCACCTTCCTCGCGGTCGAGGTGGTCGGCGGGCTGCTCGATGCCTCGCAGCAGACGATGAGCGCTGCCGCCAAGGGTGGCCTCGGCGCCTTCATCTATCTAGAAGTGCTGGACGCCAGCTTCTCCTTCGACGGCGTCATCGGCGCCTTTGCGCTGACGCAGAACCTCTTCGTCATCGCCATCGGCCTCGGCATCGGCGCCATGTATGTGCGCTCGATGACGATCATGCTGGTGGAGAAGGGAACACTTGCCGAATACCGCTATCTCGAACATGGCGCCTTCTATGCCATCCTGATCCTCTCGGTGATCATGTATGCGCAGACCATGGTGCACATCCCCGAAGTCATCACCGGCCTCGGCGGCGCGGCCTTGATCGGCCTGTCCCTCTGGTCATCCATCCGCCACAACAGGCGCGAAAAGGTGGAGGGTCATGGCATCAGGCAGGAGGAGCTTCACGCCTGACATCGGGTGTCACAGCGCGCCGCGCTGCTGCATCCGTAGGGATAAAAATAAAGCCCGCGACCATCCGGTTGCGGGCTAATTCATTCATGCATGGCTTGAAGGTGTTAGCGGGAGACCTGACCGAAGGAGGCCGGGTCGATGCCGAGCTTCGTGAGATCATTGGCGCGCGGGCGACGGCCTGCTTCGACAGCGGCGCTGACAGCGTTTGCAGCCCCAAGGACGGCGAATGCGCGGCCAAAGAAGCCAGTACGGATTGAATTGCGAAGTGCGGACATTGTCCTTTTCCTCTTGCTCTATGATTGACTGTCCATAGATGGCGTCACGCATAGACCTCCACAATGCTCAGAAAATCACCTCAGCCATGCATAAACAGCAGGCCGGCACATGTCTCCATGGCCGGCCCCGAGGGAGGGGTGGATCGTCTTCTTATTTTAGTCTTCGTTTGCCGCAAGTTGCGACAGCACCTGACCTCTGCCGCGCAGCCGCAGGATCAGCGGGATGAGGAAGGCGGCGGCTGCAACGATGAGCAAGCCTGCCGCGATCGGCGACATCACAAGCGTCGTGACGTCGCCCTGGCTGATCGCCAGCGCTCGGCGCAGCTGCTGTTCGGCAAGCGGGCCGAGGATCAGGCCGACGACGGTAGGCGCGATCGGATAGCCGAACAGCCGCATCACATAGCCGAGCAGGCCAAAAGTGAGCAGCATGCCGAGCTCGAACACGGATGGATTGGCACCGATTGTCCCAAGCGTCGCAAACAGCAGGATACCGGCATAGAGCCATGGCTTCGGGATTGTCAGCAGCTTTACCCAGAGCCCGATCATCGGCAGGTTCAGCACCAAAAGCATCGCATTGGCGATGAGCAGGCTGGCGATCAGTCCCCAGACAAGCTGCGGATTGGTGGCAAACAGCAGCGGCCCCGGCTGCAAGCCGTACTGCTGGAAGCCGGCAAGCATGATCGCCGCTGTCGCCGTCGTCGGCAGGCCGAGCGTCAGAAGCGGCACCAGGGTGCCGGCGGCCGATGCGTTGTTTGCTGCCTCGGGACCGGCCACCCCTTCGATCGCGCCATGGCCGAACTCTTCCGGGTTTTTCGCCAGCCGCTTTTCGGTCGCATAGGAGAGGAAAGTGCCGATTTCGGCGCCGCCCGCCGGCATCGCGCCGATCGGGAAACCGATCAGCGTGCCGCGCAGCCACGGCTTCCACGAGCGCGACCAGTCCTCAGCGGTCATCCAGAGCGAACCCTTGACCGCCTCGATCTTCTCCGCGATCCGGTTGCCCTGCGCGGCGATATAAAGCGTCTCGCCGATCGCAAACATCGCCACGGCAAGCGTCGTCACCTCGACACCATCGAGCAGGTCGGGAATGCCGAAGGAAAGCCTGGCCTGCCCCGTCTGCTGGTCGATGCCGACCATGGCGAGCGCAAAGCCGATAAACAGCGAGGTCAGGCCCCTGAGCGCCGAATCGCCGAAAGCCGAGGAGACGGTAACGAAGGCAAGCACCATCAGCGCGAAATATTCGCGCGGCCCGAAGACCAGCGCCAGCTTGACGATGTAAGGCGCGATGAAGGCAAGCCCGAGCGTCGCGATCAGGCCGGCGACGAAGGAGCCGATCGCCGCCGTCGCCAGCGCCGGTCCGCCGCGCCCGGCGCGCGCCATCTTGTTGCCCTCGAGCGCGGTGACGATCGAGGCGCTTTCACCCGGCGTGTTGAGCAGGATCGAGGTCGTCGAACCGCCATACATGCCGCCGTAATAAATGCCGGCGAACATGATCAGCGAGCCGCCGGGATCGAGTTTGTAGGTGACGGGCAACAGCAGCGCCACGGTGAGTGCCGGGCCGATGCCGGGAAGCACGCCGACGGCGGTGCCCAGCGTCACGCCGACCAGCGCATAAACCAGGTTCATCGGCTGCATCGCAACCAGGATACCCTGCCATAGGAATTCGAATGTGCTCATCTTGGTGTCCCAAGCGGCCTTCCCGACCATCCGATTTCGGGGTCAGGCGCCGCGCAAAATCAAAAGAGCTGACAGCGCGTCCGCGCGGTCAGAAGAACAGATGTTCGAGCGGGCCGGCCGGCAGCGTCAGTTGCAGCAGCTGCGAGAAGATCGCCCAGACGACAAAGCTGAGGACGATGCCAAGCGGCAGCGAGATCCAGAGCTTACGCTTGCCGAAGCCGCGTGCCGTCAGCGCGAAGAGGATGCCGGTCGCGATCGAGAAGCCGGCGACGCGCAAAAGCAGCATCTGGCAGGCAAGACCGGCGACGATCCAGATGACGGGTGCGACTTCCTGCCGGTCACGTTCGGGAAAATCGCCGCGCCAGGCTTCGAAGGCGGTCCAGATCCCGAGACAGAAGAGGCCGAGTGCCACCACTTGAGGCACAGTCGCCGGACCGATGCGGTCGTACTGCGCAATCGTTTTCAGATGCAAGGCATCCCAGGCCATCACGCCGGCGACGACGAAGAGGAAAACGGCAATGATGAACGCCGCCCAATCAGGGCGGCGTTCGGTTGCCGAGGAGGGGCTATCCTCGCTCATTGAACAAGTCCGATATCTTTGAGAATGCCTTCAGTGGCCGAGACATCCTTTTCGAGCTGCGCCTTGAAGGCGTCGCCGGACAGATAGGTGTCGGCCCAGCCCTTGGTCTTCAGGGTTTCCTGCCAGGTGGCGGAGCTGTGCAGTTTCTCGAAATCGGCGGTGACGCTTGCCACCTGCTCTGCCGACAGGCCGGGAGCAGCGGCAACCATGCGCCAGTTCTGAATGGTGACGTCGGTGCCGGCTTCCTTCAGCGTCGGCGCATCGACGCCGTCGATACGCTTGTCGCTGGATACGGCGAGAAGACGGAGCGTGCCCGACTTCACCTGCGATTCGAATTCGCTATAGCTCGAGACGCCAGCCGTGACCTGGCCGCCGAGAATGGCGGCGAGCGCTTCACCGCCGCCGGAAAAGGCGACATAGTTGATCTTGGTCGGGTCGACGCCGGAAGCCTTGGCGATCAGGCCGACGGCGATGTGGTCGGTGCCGCCGGCAGAGCCGCCGCCCCAGGAAACCGCACCCGGATCCTTCTTCAGCGCCGCGACCAGGTCGGCCATGGTTTTGATCTCGGACGCGGCAGGAACGACGACGGCCTCATACTCGCCGGTCAGACGAGCGATCGGCGTGACATCCTTGAGCGTCACCGGCGACTTGTTAGTGAGGATCGCGCCGACCATGACATAGCCGCCGACAATCAGCGAATTCGGGTTGCCGGCAGCCTGGCTGCTGAACTGCGCAAGGCCGATGGTGCCGCCGGCGCCCGGAACGTTCTGGACCTGCACGTTGCCGGAGATCTTCTCCTGCTGCAGCGCGGTCTGCAGCGAACGGGCCGTCTGGTCCCAGCCGCCGCCGGGAGCGGCCGGCGCGATGATGGTGTAATCGGCCGCATAGGCCGGCAGCGCGATAGTCGCTGCAAGAAGGGTTGCAATGAACGTATGCTTCACGATGTGTCCTCCGTCGGCGGCTGAGCAGACCGCCTGTTATTCTCAAGGGAATCAGGAGGAATGGCTGCCAGCGGACGCAAGCGTCCTGAATGACGAGCGGAATACCTCCCAAGGCTTCAGCTCTCCGCCTCCACGGAGAAGAAGTAGCCAAAGCGACCACAACAACCTGTCATTTAGCTGACATCGGTGAGATATCCAGAAGGACACGACACTTTTTTGCCGTAATTGGCAGTTGCCGGTCTAAATCCCGGTTCTTCGCTGCCGCATGGCCAGTACTTCTAGTCGCCGCGAAGTATGGCCGCGAGCCTCATCTGGCGAGAGCTACAGGCGGAGCGATCCAAAGCTCTATAAGGAGGGCAAAGCCCACCGAAAGCGCCTTCACTGCATCCGCAGAACCTCGTTCCAATGCGCGATCAGCCGCGCCCGCTTCACCTGGTCGAGATAGACCATCAATCCGGGGCTGACCGGCACCGGCCGCAGTTGGGCGCCGAGCAGTTCCTGCAGCGTATTGGCGGTATTCTCGCCTGCCACCTCGGGGCTGACCGCCGGGATCTGCAGCTCGCGCGCCAGGATCGTCTGCCCTTCCCTCGACATGAAGAAGGTAAGGTAACGCCGACCGAGTTCCGGATCGGCGGCGGCCTGCGGCACCAGCCCGATCCGCGACATCACCACGGTATAATCCTTCGGCAGCACGATGCCGACATCGGGATAGCGCGACGCCCAGTCGGCCGCATAGGAGCCGAGAATATTGTAGCCGAGCACGAAGCGCCCGTCGGCAACGCGTTCGAGGATCGCCGAACTCGTCGAATAAAGCTTGACGCCGGCAGCCCCCATCGCCCCGATCACCGACCAGATGTCGCCGAACTGCTCCTGGTCGCGCGCCATGAAAAGAAAGCCGACGCCCGAGCGCTCGATATCGTAGGTGCCAATCCGCCCATAGACGTCGTTGCCCTTGCGTTTCAGATAATCGACGAATTCAGCCCGCGAGCTCGGCACCGGCTCATGCGCAAAGCTCGGCTTGTGATAGACGAACACCGCCGGCTCGAAGGTGAGCGCATAGGCGGTGTTGCGCCAGTTCGCCCATTTCGGCCATGCACCGCTCATCGGCAGGTTGCTGACCTGAGCATATCCGTCATTGGAAAGCTTCACCTGCAGGTCCATCGCCGAGGAGAAGGCGAAATCCGCCGTCTTCTTGCCGGCATCCGTCTCCCTGACGATCCGGTCGTAGATGTCGCCGGTCAGCATGTCCTCATATTTGACTGCGATATCGGGATTGGCGTCCAGGAAACCCCGGATCATCGGCTGCGCCAGGGGCTCGTCGAGCGAGGAATAAACCGTCAGCACCGGCGCATCGGCATTGCCCGACTTCGCCGGATAGAAGGCCTGATCGGCGAGCGCGAAGCCCGGCCAGAACGCCAGCAGCAAGATGAAAACTCTCCTCATGCCGCAACAATGCCTGAGCGCGCCCAGAGGAGCAAGGGCGCCGGACTAGGCAGCGACCCACTCCATCAGCGCATTCTGCGCATGCAGCAGAAAAGCCTTGGCGATACGGCTTCGGCAGAGCGGATGTTCCATCGCCCCCGCCGTTACCTCCTCGCCGCGCCGAACCGGCGGGCACGGCAGGGAGATCGCACCCTCCGACAAACGATCGAGCAGATACCCTGATCGACAAACTCACTGCATTGGCCGACAAGGCGTCCATCGCCATCCGGGAGCTCAAGGAGCGGGATTGGGCCGACGGAGGAAGCCATTCTCTGGGCGAACGCGGGCGGGCTGAGTGGCATTTGGGGTCGGGGAGCACTTTACTACTAGGCGACCCAACTTCGCGACCTAGGTGTCCCCTATGCATCCAAACCACATTTGAGCTGGTTTGCTCCTATTCAGTTTTGATGCCTGTGTTTAGCGTCACATAATAACGCGCAACAGCAACATCCATCTCTGCAATTACCAGTTGATACACCAATCGGGCACTCTTAGCGCCACCGTCTGAAGCTCTCAACGTAAGATCAATTATTTCCTGGGGTGAGTTGGCCATTCGAAAAGTTGGAGCCACAAGTAGATCATATCCGTCCTTGTTCCATTCAGTGTCACCTTGATCGTCAGATTTTGCTATTTCATCTTCCATTTCACTATCAATTCGCCGCTTTGCATCGGACAGCATTCGTAGGACTTCCTCAAGGTCTCCTTGCCCGATTGGTCTCTTTTGATCGCTCATCCGAGACTTTGCGCGTGTCGTGATCTCCTCTAACTCATGAATGGCCGCCATAGCAGCACCCACAGCGGCGTTGAACTTTTTCGACGGAACCCGCAGAATTTTGGGTGATGGGTCCGGCTCTGCTTTGCGTCGTAGGAAACCAAGCATTGTGTGTTCTCTCGTTCAAGGGGAACCGCCCGGGTTTGCCGGAGACCGTTTGGTTTAAGTTATGCGGCCATGGCTGGCGCGTCCAGCATGACGTAGTATCGTTCTTCAGCTTCGGCTGGTGGAATGTTGCCGATGGGCTCCAGAAGACGGCGGTGCCGCCGCGCCAATGAGGACTTGGCCATCTGCATGCGCGCCTTGTCGACGTCGACTATCCCGGCGCCGACAAGGTTCGTGTCATGATGGATAACCTATCAACCCACACGACCTCCGCCGTCTATCAGACCTTCCCAGCCGCCGAGGAGCGCCGGATTTTGCGACGTCTGGAGTTCCACTACACGCCCAAGCACGCCAATTGGCTCAATATGGTCGAGATCGAGATCCGCTTCCTGTGCCGCCAATGTCTTGACCGCCGCATCGCCAGTCGCGACAGCCTTGAAACCGAGGTCCGGACCTGGCTGCGACGCCGCACCGAAAGGGCCATCGCATCCGATGGATGTTCTCAACACAGCACGCAAGAGCCAAGATGGCAAAATCATATCCAACGCCATCGCTCAACGAGGCAGGAAAAGTGTGTAGCGGTTTTCCCAGGCAAAGCGCGAAGCGCTTTTGCCGGGAATTGCGTAAAGACAAAAGGATAGAGCGGTTCTGCGCTTCCGTTAAAAGCTGAATCGCTCTAGGTCGCGACCCACTCCATCAGCGCATTTTGCGCATGCAACAGAAAGGCCTTGGCGACGCGGCTTTGGCAGAGCGGATGCGCCATCGCCTCCGCCGTCACCTCCTGGCCGCGCCGAACCGGCGGGCACGGCAGAAAGATCGCATCCTCCCGCAAACGATCGAGCACATCGGCCCCGATCCGGTAGCCGGCGAGCGCGTCCGAGGCGGCATCGCCCGGCCATGAATCGGTGGTGACGACGTCGGCATTCGATAGCTCGCCCATATCGGTGCTCACGCGGAAGCGTCCATTGAGCAACGCGGCGTCGCTGATGTGCCAGTGTTCGGGATAGACCTGCACCACCTCGATCGGCAATGCGATCGACGCTTCGGCCCAGGAGCGGAGGATATTTGCGTCCGCCGCCACGCCAACGACCTTCAACCCATCGATCAAGCCGCGCCGGCTGTTGATATAGGCAAGGTCGCCGAGCGTCTCGCAGGGATGGTTGGAGCGTGTGCGCGCGTTGATGACAGGGACCGGCGAGGCTGCCGCCACCGCCTTCAATGTCGCAAACTCCTTCGTGCGGATCACCAGCATGTCGAACCAGTTGCCGAGATAACCCGAGAGATCGCCGGTTTCCTCCCTGGCATTGAAGCCGATCGGCACATGCACGCAAATACCGCCCATCGCCTGGATGCCGAGATCGAAGGCGGTCGTATTGCGCCAGCCGCCGTCATCGACAATCAGCGCGACGCGTTTGCCCGCAAGGCTCTGCGGCATCGTGCGCTCATCCCAGGCTTTGGCAAGCTCACCGGCGCGACCGATGATCGACCGCAGCCCGGCCTCCGGAATGTCGTGAAACTCCAGAAAATTCCGGGCCAAATCCGTCATCCAAAATCTCCGTCAGCCATGACACGTCACCACAATACCTTTCGCTGGCCTCACGACAATCGCCGAAGCAACCGCGAATCACATTGCATACCGCGTTGGATACCCTGGCGATTCGTCTTCCAAGCCATGCCCCTGGGTCCGGCTCAAGCCTTAAATCGTTCGGCGATCGGTTTTATGATGCCGACACGGGAAGTATCGGCCAAGGCAGAACACTGGGTTTTTCTCCGAAGCAAATTGCCTTTTCATCACAAAGGATTAGTGACTGGCTCCATCCTTCACCCATTTAGAGTATTGATGAAGATCGACGACGTTATATGGTCGCGCTGCCGCGTTAAAACGTCGAGACCGCCCGAATTTCTTATTTCGGGGGACGACTCTATGCGACAAAAACTCTATAAAAAGTTAGACTAAACTGGGAAGATCCATGGGAGGGGTCATGGAACGACGACTGAGCGCTATTCTCGCTGCAGACGTCGTCGGCTACAGCCGGCTGATGGGCATCGATGAATCCGGCACGTTGCAGGCGCTGAACCGCCATCGCTGCGAGCTGGTCGACATTCGTATTTCAGACTACAAGGGCCGGATCGTTAAACTCACCGGCGATGGCATCCTTGCCGAATTCCAGAGCGTGGTGAATGCGGTGGCCTGTGCCGCCGAG
Source organism: Rhizobium sp. WSM1328 (assembly GCF_057653715.1). Taxonomy (NCBI): domain Bacteria; kingdom Pseudomonadati; phylum Pseudomonadota; class Alphaproteobacteria; order Hyphomicrobiales; family Rhizobiaceae; genus Rhizobium; species Rhizobium sp. WSM1328. The sequence continues at coordinate 3,665,500 of NZ_CM172788.1, forward strand.
ATCCAGCGCAGCATGGCCGCCCGTAACGAGAACGTGCCCAAGGACGAGCGCGTCGAATTCCGCATCGGCATCAATCTCGGCGACGTCGTGGTCGAGAACGGCGACATATTCGGAGATGGGGTCAATCTCGCCGCCAGGCTTGAGCGTATCGCAGCGCCGGGCGGCATCGCCGTGTCGGCCTCGGTGCGTGACCAAGTCGGCTCGCGCCTCAATCTTGGCTTCGAATTCATCGGCGAACATATACTGAAGAACATCAGGCAGCCTGTTCAGGTCTATACCGTCAGCTTGGCGCCGCCTTCCTCCGCCAGATTGGTCGCGCAGAATCGCAATACCTGCTTCATCGCGGTGCTGCCCTTCACCAATATGAGCGGCGATGCCGATCAGGATTATTTCTCCGACGGCATTACCGAAGATATCATCACCGATCTTTCCAAGATCTCCAGCCTGCACGTCGTGCCGCGCAATACCATCTTCACCTATAAGGGCATATCGGTGAAGGTGAAGCGGCTCGCCCAGGAGCTTGGCGTGCGCTACGTGCTCGAGGGAAGTGTACGCATCGTCGGCAATCGCGTGCGCATTTCCGGTCAGCTGATCGATACCGCCAATGGCGACCATCTCTGGGCCGAGCGTTACGACCGCGATATGACTGACATCTTTGCCATCCAGGACGAGATCACCCATGCGATCGTCGGCCAGTTGAAGGTGCGCCTGCTACCGGAAGAGAAGAAGGCGATCGCGACTGAGCCGACCGCCAATGTCGAGGCCTATACCTACTATCTCAGGGGCCGCCAGCTCTCCCACACCTGGACCAAATCCTATCTCCAGCTCGCAAGGCGCATGTTCTGCAAGGCGGTCGAGCTCGATCCGGATTATGCCCGCGCCTATGCCGGCATCGCCGATTGCGACGCGGCGATCCGCGACTGGGCACCTGACGACGTGCCGCTGAGGCGCATCCTCGAGATGAGCGCCCGTGCCCTGGCGCTTGATCCCGACCTTCCCGAAGCCCACGCCTCTCATGGTCTCGCTTTGCATCAGAGCGGCTATGACGATAGGGCGGCGGCGGCCTTCGAACGTGCCCTGGCGCTCGACCCGAACCTCTTCGAGGCGAATTTCCATTATGCCCGGTTCTTCTTCATGCACGGCAACTTTGCCGAATCGGTGCAATATTTCACCCGCGCCGCCGCAATCCGTCCGGACGACTACGTCTCGCCGATCCACCTGATGTCGGCCTACCGCTCGCTCGGCCGGGTGTTGGACACGGAAAACTGGGCGCGCCTCGGCCTGCTGCGCGCCGAACGCGCCCTGAACCTCAATCCGGAAAATTCCGGCCCCGCCCATCGCGGCGCGCTGGCGCTTGCCCATATGGGCGATGCGACAAGGGCACGCGACTGGGCGGCGCGTGCGATCGCCATCGATCCCGACGACATCGTCGCGCAGTATAATCTCGCCTGCGTCTATTCCGTTCTCGGCGACGTCGACCAGGCGATCGATCTGCTGGAGAAGCTGCTGCCGAACAGCTCCGTCTACCATATCAAATGGTTCGACAATGATTCCGATCTCGACAACATCCGCGACGATCCCCGCTTCCGGAAGTTGCTCACCGCCGCAATGATGCAGCGCGAACGGATCGAAAGGACCGGAAGCTAACGCCGGTCTTTCCCGGCGTTCACCCAATCTTCAAAATCGCTGTGACATCGCTACAGCACCTCTGTAATCTCCTATGAAAACAGGGGGACATCTGTGCGCATCCTGCTCACCGAAGACAATATCGCGCTGGCCGACGGCCTGTCGGCGATCTTGCGCGGCACGGGCCATGCCGTTGATGTCGTGCATGATGGTGCGTCTGCCAATGCGGTCATCGCCGCGGAAAATTTCGATCTGGTGATCCTCGACCTCAACCTGCCGGAGATGGACGGTCTCGACGTGCTGCGCGCCATGCGCGCCCGGCAGAATCAGGCCGCCGTTCTCATCCTGACCGCGCGCGGCACGCCGGAAGAGCGGGTGAAGGGGCTCGATCTCGGCGCCGACGATTATCTGATCAAGCCCTTCGACATTGCCGAATTCGAGGCCCGGGTGCGCGTGCTGCTGCGCCGCCAGGCCGGGCTGCGCTCGGCGACGGTCAGCTTCGGCGGCATCTCCTTCGATCTCAATTCCCGCACCTTTTCAGCAGGCGCCACTCCGCTCGATATTCCTGCTCGCGAGCTCGGTCTGCTCGAAATCCTCTTCATGCGGGCCGGCAAGGTCGTCGCCAAGGAAGCGATCATTCAATCGCTGACCGCCTTCGACGACGACATTTCCGCAAACGCCATCGAGCAATATGTCAGCCGCCTGCGTAAGCGCCTGTCGCCGCACGGCCTGACCGTCAAGACCGCGCGCGGCATCGGCTATTATCTCGACAAGCTGCCCGAGGCCTCATGAAAGCCGCCTATTCCCTCCGGCGCCGGCTGCTCTTCTGGCTGCTCGTCTCGACAGCCGTCATCGGTACGCTGGCACTTGCCGATACCTATCGCGAGGCGGTCCAGACCTCCAATATCGTCTCCGACCGCGTGCTCGCCGGTTCCGCGCTGGCGATCGCCGAGCGCGTCGTCGTCGCCGAGGACGGCACGCTGCAGGTCGATATCCCCTATGTCGCACTGGAGATGCTGACCTCGGCCGCGCAGGATCGCGTCTTCTACCGCGTCGACGGCCCGCCGGGCCAATTCATCACCGGCTACCAGTCCCTGCCGGTCCTCAAGAAGACGCCGGGCGATGCCGCCGCCTTCGCCGACGATAGCTTCCGCGGCGAGCCGATCCGAATCGCCACACTCGAACGCTCCGCCTCGACAGGCATCCGCTCTGTGCCCTTCGTGGTGACGGTCGCCGAAACCACCATCGCTCGCCGGCAGCTGGCGCAGGCGATCCTCGTCCGCTCCGCACTCCGTCTCGCCTTCATGATCGCGGGCGCTGCCGTCATCGTCTGGATCTCGGTCACGGTGGCTCTGCGCCCGCTCTACAAGCTCGGCGACGCCATCGGCGAACGCAGCCCCGATGACCTGCATCCGATTGAGCAGACCGTGCCGAGCGAGGTCGAACCGCTCGTCGATACGGTGAACTCCTTCATGGTCCGCCTGCAATCGGCGCTCGATGCGCTCCGCCATTTCACCGGCAATGCCAGCCATCAGCTGCGCACCCCGCTGGCGATCATCCGCACTCAGCTCGCCCTTTCCGCCCGTGCCGGCTCGCTCGACGAGGCCCAAGCGGCGGCACTGAAGGGCGACCAGGCGGTGGCACATGCCGAACGCATCATCGCCCAGCTTCTCCTGATGGCCAAGATTGACGCCGCCACCGCCAAGGAGGCGCTCACCGCCTCCGCCATCGATCTCGCCGCCATTGCCCAGGAGATCACCGGCGAACAGATCCCGACGGCCGCTGTTGCCGGCATCGATCTCGGCTTCGAGGGCGAGAGCCCGGCGATGGTCCGCGCCGAGCCGCTGCTGATCGGCGAAATGCTGCGCAATCTTGCCGGCAATGCCATCGCCTATGCCGGTAAGGGAGCTGAGGTCACCGTCCGCATCATCGCCGCGTCAGAGACGGTCCGCCTCGAAGTCGAGGACAATGGCCCCGGTATTCCGCGCGAGAAGCTGGAAGCAGTGCGCCGGCGTTTTTCGCGCGGCAATGAGTCCGGTGCGCCCGGTGCTGGCCTCGGCCTGCCGATCGTCGAAGAAATCGCCAATCTTTTCAATGCCGCGCTGACGCTGGAGCCGGGCACAGGCGGTAAGGGCCTGAAGGCGGCGGTTACCTTTGCCAAGGCAGCGTAAAAGCCTTTGGCAATTCAAAATGCGACTGCGTCCTTTGCGCGTCTAAAACGACGCGCGGCGCTGTAGACCTTTCCGCCTTGCTTTCTTTCGCTGCATTGCACACACTGATCTCGGGAACAGCAAGCCGCACGACGATGCGAGCCGGATAAAAAGAGAAATATGTCGATCAAAGCCAGCATCTATCATCTGACGCATTACATCTATGACAAGCCGGTTCGCCTCGGCCCACAGATCATCAGACTGAAACCTGCCTCGCATTCGAAGACACGGGTGCTCAGCCACTCGCTGAAGGTCACGCCTTCCAACCATTTCGTCAATCTGCAGCAGGACCCCTACGGCAACTACCTTGCCCGCTACGTCTTTCCGGATCCGGTGACCGAGTTCAAGATCGAGGTCGATCTCGTCGCCGACATGACGGTCTACAATCCGTTCGACTTCTTCGTCGAGGAAGAGGCAACCAAGTGGCCGTTCGGATACCCCGAAACGATCCAGGAGGATCTGTCGATCTACATGACGCCGGAGCCGGCCGGTCCGCGCCTCAAGGCGCTGCTGCCGACGCTCGACTGGTCGCCCGACCAGCCGACGGTGGACATGGTCGTCGGCCTGAATGCCCGCCTGCAGCGGCAGATCGGCTATGTCATCCGCATGGAAACCGGCGTGCAGACGCCGGAGGAGACGCTGGAAAGCGCCAAGGGTTCCTGCCGCGACACCAGCTGGCTGCTCGTCCAGATCCTTCGCCATCTCGGCCTCGCCGCCCGCTTCGTCTCCGGCTACCTCATCCAGCTGACGCCGGACCTGAAGGCGCTTGACGGACCCTCCGGCACCGAAGTCGATTTCACCGACCTGCATGCCTGGGCTGAGGTCTATCTGCCTGGTGCCGGCTGGGTCGGTCTCGATCCGACCTCCGGCCTGCTGACCGGGGAAAGCCACATCCCGCTTGCCGCCACACCGCATTTCCGAAATGCCGCTCCGATTTCCGGCGGTTATTTCGGCGAGGCCGAAACCGAATTCGCCTTCGACATGAAGGTATCGCGCGTCGCCGAGCACCCGCGCATCACCAAGCCCTTCTCCGATGAGAGCTGGGACGAACTCAACGAACTCGGCGAGAAGGTCGATCGTGTCCTCGAAGCCGAGGACGTGCATCTGACGATGGGCGGCGAACCGACCTTCGTTTCGATCGACGATTTCCAGTCCGAGGAGTGGAACACCGCCGCCGTCGGCCCGACCAAGCGCGAAAAGGCCGACGTCCTGATCCGCAAGCTGCAAGAACGCTTCGCCCCCGGTGGTTTCCTGCATTACGGCCAGGGCAAATGGTATCCGGGCGAAAGCCTGCCGCGCTGGACCTTCTCGCTCTACTGGCGCCGCGACGGCAAGCCGGTCTGGCAGAACCTCGATCTGGTCGCCGCCGAAGGCAAGGATACCGGCGTTACCGCCGAGGATGCCGAAAAGCTCCTGACGGCGATCGCCAAGGAGCTGGCGATCAAGCCTGACATGGTGCAGCCGGCCTATGAAGATCCGGCCGACTGGATCATCAAGGAAGGCAACCTTCCCGAAAATGTCGATCCGGCGAATTCGAAGCTGAAGGATCCTGAGGAACGCAACCGCATCGCCCGCGTCTTCGCCCGCGGCCTGACCGTCGCGACCGGCTACATTCTTCCGGTCCAGGCATGGAACGCCAAGGCAGCGGAAAGCCGAGTCTGGGTCAGCGAGAAATGGCGCACCCGCCGCGGCAAGATCTTCCTCGTCCCGGGCGACAGTCCGATCGGTTACCGCCTGCCGCTCGGCACGTTGCCCTATGTTGCCCCGGCGCGTTACCCCTATATCCACCCCGCCGATCCGACGATCCCGCGCGAACCGCTGCCTGATGTCTTTGTACCGGCCGGCCGCGCCATGCCGGAAGCCTCTTTCCATGCCGATGAGAGCAATCGCGGCCGTGTCGAACAGACGCTCGGCGAACTCCGCGGTGCCGTGCGCACCGCCATGTCGGTCGAGCCGCGCGACGGCAGGCTCTGCATCTTCATGCCGCCGGTCGAGCGCATCGAGGATTATCTCGAGCTGATCGCCGCAGCCGAAAACGCCGCAGCCGAACTCAAGCTTCCCGTCCATATCGAAGGTTATCCGCCGCCGCAGGACGAGCGCATCAACGTCATCCGCGTCGCCCCGGATCCCGGCGTCATTGAGGTCAACATTCATCCGGCCTCGAACTGGAAGGACTGCGTCGACATTACGACCGCGATCTACGAGGAAGCGCGCGCCACCCGGCTCGGCGCCGACAAGTTCATGATCGACGGTCGCCACACCGGCACCGGCGGCGGCAACCATGTCGTCGTAGGCGCGGCCAATCCGAACAACAGCCCCTTCCTGCGCCGTCCCGATCTGTTGAAGAGCGTCGTCCTCCACTGGCAGCGTCATCCCTCTCTCTCCTATCTCTTCTCCGGCATGTTCATCGGCCCGACCAGCCAGGCGCCGCGCATCGACGAGGCTCGTCACGACAGCCTCTATGAGCTGGAGATCGCCATGGCGCAGATCGCTGCCCCCGGCAGCGGCCAGCAACCGCTGCCCTGGCTCGTTGACCGCCTGTTCCGTAACCTTTTGACCGACGTCACCGGCAATACCCACCGTGCCGAGATCTGCATCGATAAGCTGTTCTCGCCCGACGGCCCGACCGGACGGCTCGGCCTCATCGAGTTCCGCGGCTTCGAGATGCCGCCGAATGCGCGCATGTCGCTTGCCCAGCAATTGCTGGTGCGCGCGCTGATCGCTCGTTTTTGGGTCAACCCGGTCGACGGCAACTTCGTCCGCTGGGGCACGACCCTGCACGACCGTTTCATGCTGCCGCATTTCGTCTGGACCGATTTCCTCGACGTGCTCGCCGACCTTCGCCAAAACGGCTTCGACGTCAGCCCGGAATGGTTCAAGGCCCAGCTCGAATTCCGCTTCCCCTTCTGCGGCGAAGTCGAATACGAGGGCTCGAAGCTCGAACTGCGCCAGGCGCTGGAGCCTTGGCATGTCATGGGCGAGGAAGGCGCGCCGGGCGGCACCGTCCGATACGTCGACAGCTCCGTCGAACGCCTTCAGGTGCGGCTCGAAACCAGCAATACCGCGCGTTATACCGTCACCTGCAATGGCCGCACCCTGCCGCTGACGCCGACCGGCACCGCTGGCGTGTCGGTCGCCGGCGTCCGTTACAAGGCGTGGCAGCCATCCTCCGGTCTGCATCCTGTCCTGCCGATCAACACGCCTTTGACGTTTGACATTTATGATACATGGTCGAAGCGTTCGATCGGCGGCTGCATCTATCATGTTGCCCATCCGGGCGGCCGGACCTATGACACCTTCCCGGTCAACGGCAACGAAGCGGAAGCAAGGCGGCTCGCCCGCTTCGAGCCGTGGGGACATACGGCGGGCGGTTATATCCCGCACGCCGAGACGGGTTCGCTTGAATTCCCGCTGACGCTGGATCTGAGGCGGCCCGCCGGAATTTAAGGCCGAGGGTTAGGGCCGGGGGTTGGGGTTCAGTTTTGATGGGTAAGAGGCCGGCAGCGGAGCGCAGGGGAGAGGCAGAGGTCCGCATCGCCAAGGGTGCGGCCTTCGGCTATGCGTCGCTTCCTGGCACCGCTGACGAGATGGTCGACAACAAAGGCGCAGTCCGCCCCGTCTGGCAGAATTTCCTCTCGCATCTGAGCGCAATGCCGGAAAAGGATCTCGCCGAGCGTTTTGCCCGCGCCGACCGCTACCTGCGCGATGCCGGCGTCTTCTACCGCGCCTATGGCAGCAAGGGCACCGGCGAACGCGCCTGGCCGATTTCGCATATCCCGGTGCTGATCGACGAGCGCGAATGGAAGACGCTGTCGGCGGGGCTCGTCCAGCGCGCCGACCTGCTGGAGGCGATCGTTGCCGATATTTACGGCGACAACCGGCTGGTGGAGGAAGGGGTCCTGCCGCCGGCGCTGATGGCCGCCAATCCCGAATTCCAGCGCCCGCTCGCCGGTATCCGGCCGGGCTCCGGCCATTATCTGCATTTCTGCGCCTTCGAGATCGGCCGCGGACCTGACGGCAACTGGTGGGTGCTGGCCGACAGGACGCAGGCACCGTCTGGCGCCGGTTTCGCGCTGGAAAGCCGCGTCGCGACGACCCGGGCCTTCTCGGATATCTACGCCGAAACCCCGGTCCACCGCCTCGCCTCCTTCTTCGGCGCCTTCCGCGACGCACTACAGGGTATGAAACATTCGGGCGACGACCGCATCGCCGTGCTGACGCCCGGCCCGGCCAACGAGACCTATTACGAGCACGCCTACATCGCCCGCTATCTCGGTCTCATGCTGCTCGAAGGCGAGGACCTCACTGTCGTGAAGGGCCGCGTCATGGTGCGCACCGTTGCCGGCCTGAAGCCGATCGGGGTGCTCTGGCGCCGTCTCGATTCGGCCTTTGCCGACCCGCTGGAGCTGAACCAGAATTCGCATATCGGCACGCCCGGCCTGGTGGAAGCGCTGCGCGCCGAAAGCCTCACCATCGTCAATGCGCTCGGCACCGGCGTTCTCGAAACCCGGGCGCTTCTGGCCTTCATGCCGACCATCTGCCACCGTCTGCTGGGGGAAGATCTGCAATTGCCCTCGATCGCTACCTGGTGGTGTGGCCAGAAGGAAGAGCGCGAGCACGTCGCAAAGAACATCGAGAAGATGGTGATCGGCCCGGCCTATTCCCGAGCACCCTTCTTCGACGACAACGGCGAGTCCGTGCTCGGCTCGTCGCTGCGTGCGACCGCCAAGGATTCCATCACCGACTGGCTGAGTTCGGACGGCCCGAAACTGGTCGGCCAGGAGGTCGTCACGCTGTCGACGACGCCCGCCTGGGTGGACGGCAAGCTCGTGCCGCGGCCGATGTCGCTGCGCGTCTTTGCCGCCCGCACGGCAAACGGCTGGCAGATCATGCCCGGCGGCTTTGCCCGTATCGGCTCCGGCGCCGATGTCGCGGCGATCGCCATGCAGTCGGGCGGAGCGGCCGCCGACGTCTGGATCGTCAGCGACAAGCCGGTCGAGCGCCACACGCTGCTGCCGGCCGAGGGCAGCTTTACCCGCAACATGCCGGGCAGCCTGCCAAGCCGGGCAGCCGACAATTTGTTCTGGCTCGGCCGTTACATCGAACGTGCCGAAGGGGCGCTGCGCATCCTGCGCGCCTGGCATGCGCGTTACGCCGAAGCTGCCGATCCGAGCCAGCCGCTGCTCGCCGATGTCTCCGAGTATCTCACGGCCGTCGATATCGATACCGCCGAACCCGTGCCGGAAACGCTCTTGCGCAACATCGACAGCGCCGTTTATTCGGCGAGCAACATCCGCGACCGTTTCTCCCCGGACGGCTGGCTGGCACTCAACGATCTCGCCAAAACCGCCCGCCGCTTTCACGTCACCGTCGCTGCCGGCGACGACGCCAGCCATGCGATGACGATCCTTCTGCGCAAGCTCGCGGGCTTCGCCGGTCTCGTGCACGAGAACATGTACCGCTTCACCGGCTGGCGCTTCCTCTCGCTCGGCCGCTATATCGAGCGCGGCCTGCACATGACGCGCCTGCTCGGCCACATGTCCGGCCCGGAAGCGCCCGACGGCGCGCTCGACATGCTGCTCGAAATCGGCGACAGCGTCATGACCCATCGCCGCCGCTACAACGTCAACACGGCGCGGCTGACCGTCACCGACCTGCTGGCGCTCGACCCTCTCAATCCCCGCTCGGTCCTTTTCCAGGTGAACGAGATCCACCATGAAGTCGAGCAGTTGCCGAATGCCCTGATCAACGGCCAGATGTCGCCCTTCTACCGCGAAGCGATGCGGCTCCATTCCGGCCTGGCGGTGATGACGCCGGAGGGTATGGGGGCCGAGGTCTATCAACGGCTAGAACGCGAATTGGAGCAGCTTTCCGATCTGCTCGCCCAAACCTATCTCGGGTGACGGCGATGCTCTACGATCTCTCCCTCCGCATGGGTTACATCTACGACGTGCCGGCCTCCGGCGCTCGCCACGTCATGCGCCTGATGCCGCTGTCGCTGACCAATCGACAGCGCCTGGTCGCCGGCTCGATCACCATCTCGCCGACGCCGGACGAGCAGTCGCATTTCGTCGATTTCTTCCATCATCCCACCACCTCCTTCATGCTGCGCGCGCCGCACGAGACGCTCGACATTCGCATGCAGGCCCGCGTGCAGGTGGAAAGCCAGCCGATCGCCGCCGATTTCTCGCCGCTGCTTGCCGACCTGCCGGAGGAGGTCGCCGGAATCTGGTCGCTGGCGCCGGATTCGCCGCACCATTTCCTTGGCGACAGCCCGCGCCTGACCCAAGCCCGCGAGATCGCCGACTATGCGCAAAGCTGGGCCGTGCCTGATCTGACGGCGATGCAGATCGCCCATGCGCTCTGTAGCCGGATCAACAAGGATTTCACCTACGATCCTGACGCGACAACGGTGGACACGACGCCGCTCGAGGCGTTCAGATTGAAGCGCGGCGTCTGCCAGGATTTCACCCACATCATGATCCTGGCGCTTAGAAGCCTCGGCATTCCGGCCGGCTACGTCTCCGGCTTCCTGCGCACCATCCCGCCGCCCGGCAAGGAACGGCTGGAAGGGGCGGACGCCATGCATGCCTGGGTCAGGATCTGGTGCGGCGAGACGAACGGCTGGATCGAGCTCGACCCGACCAACGACATCCCCGCCGGCACAGACCACATCGTGGTCGCCTATGGCCGGGACTATTCCGACGTCGTTCCCGTCATCGGCGTATTGAAAAGTTATGGCGGCCAACGCGCCGTCCAGGCGGTCGACGTGATCCCACTGAAATAATCCCAAAACTGGAAAAATCCGACGATTCGTTAAAATTGTATTGACGCCGTAAGGACAGCGGAAAGGAGGAGCGTGCCTAATATCACCGCACAGGGCCTCCTACACGGGTGAACATGATGAGCACCTCCTTTTTGCATCCCTGCCTGCGTCGCATGCTTGGCGACCGTGGCGGTAATTTCGGTATAATGACGGCGATCGTATTGCCCGTCCTCTTTGGTGCTGCCGGCATGGCGATCCAGGTGGGCGACCTATTGCTCTCGAAACAGCAATTGCAGGAAGCCGCCGATTCTGCCGCGCTGGCAACCGCGACCGCCCTGGCAAACGGCACGATCCAAACCTCGCAGGCCGAGGCCTTCGCGCGGGATTTCGTCGCCGGACAAATGGCGAATTACCTGCAGAGCGGCATCGATATCAAGAGCACGACGGGCGTCGATGTCCGGACAACGACATCGGGCAAGTCGACATCCTATCAAGTGACGGTTTCGCCCGACTACAACATCGCGGTCAATCCGCTGATGCAGACGATCGGGTTCACGACGCAGAACATTTCAACGTCGAGCACGACGACCAGCGGCAATTCGCAAACCCAAGGCTCCGTCTCGATGTTCCTCGTCCTCGACAGATCCGGCTCAATGGGCGAGGATACCGCGACGGTCAACGCGTCAGATCCTACGGAAGAATACAATTACGACTGCAGCGAAAAAGACAGATACGGCAACGTAACCAAGAAGAAGACCTGCACCGATACGCGTCCTCACTACTACACCAAAATCGAAGCCCTAAAGCTTGCCGTCGGCACGCTGACGGGCGAACTCGACGCAGTCGATCCCGAAAAGGAATATGTCCGCACGGGTGCCGTTTCCTACAATATCGAGATGCAGAAAGCGAAAGCGCTGGATTGGGGAACGGCCCACGTCACCAAATATGTCAACAAGCTGACGGCGACCGACGGTACGGACTCTGGCGAGGCATTCAAGACGGCCTATAATAAGCTTGCCGACGCGGCCGAAGACAAGGCGCACGTGGACAAGACGGGACAGGTTCCGACAAAATACATCGTCTTCATGACGGACGGAGACAACAACTATACCTCCGCCGACACCGAAACGAAGACGTGGTGCGACAAGGCGCGCGACGCCAAGATGCAGGTCTATACGATTGCCTTTATGGCGCCGGCGCGTGGCCAGGCTCTGCTGAGCTATTGCGCGACAGCGCCGGGCAACTATTTTCCCGCTGGCGACATGACGGCGCTCCTGAAGGCATTCAAGGAAATCGGCATGAAAGCATCCAATCAGGTCACGCGTCTGACGAACTGATACAACGCCCAGAGAAATGGGAAACGAAAAGCCGCGCCGGAACAAACCGGTGCGGCTTTTCGTTGTGCTCGTTCGGCGCATCAGATCGGGAAAAGCGATTGAAATCAAGCCCCTCGACCCGCGTGAATATGAAGGTTTCGCAAATTTTTCGTTTGTCCAAATCCTTTGTTGCAAGTGCTTAGTAACGATGCATAAACTGTCGGCTGCGCAAGCGACAAATTGATTGAATCAGGCATAACATCCTGAAACAAAATTAAAATTGGCGAGACCTGACGATGAACACTGTTTCCAAGCCGATCATCCCCTCCCCCGCCCCTCGCAGTTCAAGGCCGGAAATTCTCGCTGAAGAAATTATCGAACGTCTGACCTACCGCATCGGCAAGGATGCCAAGGTGGCAAAGCCGCATGACTGGCTGACCGCGACGATCCTGGTGGTGCGCGACCGCATCATCGACAGGTGGATGGCTTCCACCCGCGAGGTTTATGCGACCGGCGCTAAGCGCGTCTATTATCTTTCTCTCGAATTCCTGATCGGCCGGCTGATGCGCGACGCCGTTTCGAACCTCGGCCTGATGGAGGAGGTGCGCGATGCACTCGCCTCGCTCGGCGTCGACGTCAACGTCATCGCCGGCCTGGAGCCGGACGCCGCACTCGGTAACGGCGGCCTCGGCCGTCTGGCTGCCTGTTTCATGGAGAGCATGGCAACGGTCGACGTCCCGGCCTACGGCTACGGCATCCGCTATGTCCACGGCCTCTTCCGCCAGCAGTTGGCCGACGGCTGGCAGGTGGAACTGCCGGAAAACTGGCTCGCCCACGGCAATCCTTGGGAATTCGAACGCCGCGAAAGCGCCTATGAAATCGGCTTCGGCGGCGCCGTCGAATTCATCACCACCCATGACGACCAGCCGCGCTACGTCTGGAAACCGGCCGAGCGCGTCATCGCCGCCGCCTTCGACACGCCGGCCGTCGGCTGGCGCGGCAAGCGCGTCAACACGCTGCGCCTCTGGTCGGCGCAACCGATCGATCCGATCCTGCTCGATGCCTTCAACGCCGGCGACCACATCGGCGCTCTGCGCGAAAGCAACAAGGCCGAAAGCCTGACCCGGGTTCTCTATCCTGCCGACGCCACCCCGGCCGGCCAGGAACTGCGTCTGCGCCAGGAATTCTTCTTCTCGTCGGCCTCGCTGCAGGACATCCTGCGCCGCCATCTGCAGCAATACGACGATTTCACCTCGCTGCCGGACAAGGTGGCGATCCAGCTGAACGACACTCACCCCGCCGTCTCGGTCGCCGAACTCGTGCGTCTACTCTGTGACGTACACGGGATGGATTTCGACCAGGCCTGGGAAATTACCCGCCAAACCTTCTCCTACACCAACCACACGCTTCTGCCCGAAGCGTTGGAAAGCTGGGCGGTGCCACTGTTCGAGCGTCTGCTGCCGCGCCACATGCAGATCATCTATGCGATCAATGCCAAGATCCTGATCGACGCCCGCAAGGGCAAGAACTTCTCCGATGGGGAAATCCGCTCGATCTCGCTGATCGATGAAAGCGGCGACCGCCGCGTGCGCATGGGCAACCTCGCTTTCGTCGGCTCGCATTCGATCAACGGCGTTTCGGCCCTGCACACCGACCTGATGAAGGTCACGGTCTTCGCCGACCTGCACAAGCTCTATCCTAACCGCATCAACAACAAGACCAACGGCATCACGCCGCGCCGCTGGCTGCAGCAGTGCAATCCCGGTCTCACCGGCCTGATCCGCGAGGCCATCGGCGACGAATTCCTCGATGATGCCGAAAAGCTGCGTGCGCTCGACGTGCATTCTTCCGATCCGGCTTTCCAGCAGAAGTTTGCAGCGGTAAAGCGCGCCAACAAGGTGGCACTCTCCAACCTCGTCGCCAGCCGCATGGGCGTGAAGCTCGATCCGTCGGCGATGTTCGACATCCAGATCAAGCGCATCCATGAATACAAGCGCCAGCTGCTTAATATCATCGAGGCCGTCGCGCTCTACGACCAGATCCGCTCGCATCCCGAGCTCGACTGGGTGCCGCGCGTGAAACTCTTCGCCGGCAAGGCGGCGCCGAGTTATTACAATGCCAAGCTCATCATCAAGCTGATCAACGACGTCTCCCGCACGATCAACAACGACCCGTCGGTGCGCGGCCTGCTGAAGATCGTCTTCGTCCCGAACTACAATGTCTCGCTTGCCGAAGTCATGGTTCCGGCCGCCGACCTCTCGGAGCAGATCTCGACCGCCGGCATGGAAGCATCCGGCACCGGCAACATGAAATTCGGCCTCAATGGCGCGCTGACGATCGGCACGCTCGATGGCGCCAATGTCGAGATGCGCGACAATGTTGGCGAGGACAACATCGTCATCTTCGGTCTCAAGGCCGACGAGGTGTCGAAAGTCCGCAGCGATGGCCACAATCCGCGCGCCATCATCGAGGGATCGCGCGAACTCGCCCAGGCGCTTGCCGCCATCGGCTCCGGCGTCTTCTCGCCCGATGACCGCAATCGCTATACATCGCTGATCGATGGCATCTATTCGCACGATTGGTTCATGGTCGCAGCCGATTTCGACGCCTACGCCCAGGCCCAGCGCGAGGTCGACCAGATCTGGACCAACCAGTCCGCCTGGTACACCAAGACGATCAACAATACGGCGCGGATGGGCTGGTTCTCTTCCGACCGTACCATCAGGCAATATGCAGACGAAATCTGGAGAGCCGGATGAAAACGCCGAAGACCGTCCCTGAAGTAAAGCTTTCCTGGGAAATTTCGGCAGATGAAATCACGGCAATCCTTGCCGGCTCGCATTCCAATCCGTTTGCCGTCCTCGGTTTGCACCAGGCCGGCGACACCTTCGTCGCCCGGTGCTTCATCCAGGGCGCCGAAGAGGTGACCGCCATGACGCTCGATGGCGGCGTCATCGGCGAACTGAAGCAGCTCCATGCCGACGGCGTCTTTGCCGGCCCGGTTTCCCTCACAAAGCTCCAGCCGGTGCGTTACCGCGCCCGGCGCGGCGATGCCGAATGGGCAGTCACCGATCCCTACAGCTTCGGTCCGGTGCTCGGACCGATGGACGATTATTTCGCCCGCCAGGGTTCGCATCTGCGCCTGTTCGACAAGATGGGCGCCCACCTCATCAAGCACGACGGCGCCCAGGGCATCCATTTTGCCGTCTGGGCGCCGAACGCACAGCGCGTCTCCGTCGTCGGTGATTTCAACAATTGGGACGGCCGCCGCCACGTGATGCGCTTCCGTGCCGACAGCGGCATCTGGGAAATCTTTGCCCCTGACGTACCGATCGGCGTTGCCTACAAGTTCGAGATCCGCGGCCAGGACGGCGTATTGCTGCCGCTAAAGGCAGATCCCTTTGCGCGGCGCAGCGAGCTCCGACCGAAGACCGCCTCGATCACCGCCGCCGAGCTGGAGCAGGAGTGGGAAGACGAGGCCCATCTGAAGCACTGGCGCGAGACCGACAAGCGCCGCCAGCCGATCTCGATCTACGAGGTGCATGCCGCCTCCTGGCAACGCCGGCAGGACGGCACGATGCTGTCCTGGGACGAGCTCGCCTCCAGCCTCATCCCCTATTGCGCCGACATGGGCTTCACCCATATCGAATTCCTGCCGATCACCGAGTATCCCTACGACCCCTCTTGGGGTTACCAGACGACCGGCCTCTATGCGCCGACCGCTCGTTTCGGCGAGCCGGAGGGTTTTGCCCGTTTCGTCAACGGCTGCCACAAGGTCGGCATCGGCGTCATCCTCGACTGGGTGCCGGCGCATTTTCCGACCGACGAACACGGTCTCGGCTGGTTCGACGGCACGGCGCTCTACGAGCACGAAGATCCGCGCAAGGGCTTCCACCCGGACTGGAGCACGGCGATCTACAATTTCGGCCGCACCGAGGTCGTTTCCTATCTCGTTAACAACGCGCTCTACTGGGCCGAAAAATTCCACCTCGACGGTCTGCGTGTCGATGCCGTCGCTTCGATGCTCTACCTCGATTATTCGCGCAAGCACGGCGAGTGGATCCCGAACGAATATGGCGGCAACGAGAACCTCGAAGCGGTCCGTTTTCTGCAGGATCTCAACATCCGCATCTATGGCAAAAATTCCAACGTCATGACCATCGCCGAGGAATCGACCTCCTGGCCGAAAGTCTCGCAGCCCGTGCATGAAGGCGGCCTCGGTTTTGGCTTCAAGTGGAACATGGGCTTCATGCACGACACGCTGAGCTACATGAGCCGCGATCCTATCTATCGCGGCCACCATCACAACGAACTCACCTTCGGCCTGCTCTACGCCTATTCGGAAAATTTCGTCCTGCCGCTCTCGCATGACGAGGTTGTCCATGGAAAAGGCTCGCTGATCGCCAAGATGCCGGGCGACGACTGGCAGAAATTCGCCAATCTGCGTGCCTACTACGCCTATATGTGGGGCTATCCCGGCAAGAAGCTGCTGTTCATGGGCCAGGAATTCGCCCAGTGGAGCGAGTGGAGCGAAGAGAAGGCACTCGACTGGAACCTGCTTCAGTATCGCATGCACGAGGGCATCCGGCGCCTGGTGCGTGACCTCAATTTCACCTATCGCAGCAAGCCGGCGCTGCATGAGCGTGACTGCGAGGGCGAAGGTTTCGAATGGCTGGTCGCCGACGACCACCAGAATTCCGTCTTTGCCTGGCTGCGCAAGGCGCCGGGCCAGAAGCCGGTCGCCGTCATCACCAATTTCACCCCTGTCTATCGCGAGAATTACTCGATCCGCCTGCCGTCCGCAGGTCGCTGGCGGGAAATCCTGAACACCGATGCCGACATCTACGGCGGCAGCGGCAAGGGCAATGGCGGGCGCGTGCAGGCCGTCGATGCCGGCGGCAACATCACCTGCTCGATTACCTTGCCGCCCTTGGCGACAATCATGCTTGAACCTGAAAATTAGTGACTGGTGGGAGGAGAAAATGGTAGAAAAGCGCGTTCAGCCACTTGCCCGCGATGCAATGGCTTATGTTCTGGCGGGCGGTAGAGGAAGCCGTCTCAAGGAACTCACCGACCGGCGTGCCAAGCCGGCCGTCTATTTCGGCGGCAAGGCCCGCATCATCGATTTCGCCCTGTCGAATGCCCTGAATTCCGGCATTCGCCGTATCGGCGTTGCCACGCAATACAAGGCGCATTCGCTGATCCGCCACATGCAACGCGGCTGGAACTTCTTCCGCCCCGAGCGCAACGAAAGCTTCGATATCCTGCCGGCCAGCCAGCGCGTCTCCGAGACGCAATGGTATGAAGGCACGGCCGATGCCGTCTATCAGAACATCGACATCATCCAGGATTACGGCGTCGAATACATGGTCATTCTTGCCGGCGACCACGTCTATAAGATGGACTATGAATGGATGCTGCAGCAGCACGTCGATTCCGGCGCCGACGTCACCATCGGCTGCTTGGAAGTGCCGCGCATGGAAGCGGTCGGCTTCGGCGTCATGCATGTCAACGAGAAGGACGAGATCATCGCCTTCGTCGAGAAACCGGCCGATCCGCCGCCCATTCCCGACAAGCCGGATTTCGCCCTCGCCTCGATGGGCATCTACGTCTTCCACACCAAGTTCCTGCTCGATGCGCTGCGCCGCGACGCCGCCGATCCGACCTCGAGCCGCGACTTCGGCAAGGACATCATCCCCTATATCGTCAAGAACGGTAAGGCGGTCGCCCACCGCTTCGCCAAGTCCTGCGTCCGTTCGGATTTCGAGCACGAGCCCTACTGGCGCGACGTCGGCACGATCGACGCCTATTGGCAGGCCAATATCGACCTGACAGCGATCGTTCCGGAGCTCGATATCTACGACAAGTCCTGGCCGATCTGGACCTATGCCGAGATTACCCCGCCGGCGAAATTCGTCCATGACGACGAGGATCGCCGCGGCTCGGCCACCTCCTCAGTTGTGTCAGGCGATTGCATCATTTCAGGCGCCATGCTCAACAACAGCCTGCTCTTCACGGGCGTCAGGGCCAACTCCTTCTCCAAGTTGGAAGGAGCGGTCGTCCTGCCGAACGTGAAGGTCGGACGGCGCGCGCAGCTCAAGAATGTGGTGATCGACCATGGTGTCGTCATTCCGGAAGGTCTGGTCGTCGGCGAGGATCCCGAGCTCGATGCCAAGCGCTTCCGGCGGACGGAAAGCGGCATCTGCCTGATCACGCAACCGATGATCGACAAGCTGGATATCTGACTTATGAAAGTTCTTTCGGTTTCGTCCGAAGTCTTCCCTTTGATCAAGACAGGGGGTCTGGCCGATGTGTCCGGCGCCCTGCCGATTGCTCTGAAAGCCTTCGGGGTCGAGACCAAGACCCTTCTACCCGGCTATCCCGCCGTCATGAAGGTCATTCGCGACGCGGTCGTCAGGCTCGAATTCCCCGACCTGCTCGGTGAACGGGCGACCGTACTCGAGGTCCAGCACGAGGGCCTCGATCTGCTCATCCTCGATGCCCCGGCCTATTACGACAGGCCGGGCGGACCCTATCTCGATCCGCTCGGCAAGGACTATCCCGACAACTGGCGTCGTTTTGCCGCCCTGTCGCTCGCCGCCTCCGAGATCGCCGCCGGTCTGCTGCCCGGCTGGAAGCCGGATCTCGTCCACACTCACGACTGGCAGGCGGCGCTGACGTCCGTCTATATGCGTTATTATCCGACGCCGGAACTGCCGAGCGTTCTGACCATCCACAACATCGCCTTCCAGGGCCAGTTCGGTTCCGAGATCTTTGCCGGCCTGCGCCTGCCTGCCCATGCCTTCGCCACCGAAAGCATCGAATATTACGGCACTATCGGCTTTCTCAAGGGCGGCCTTAAGACCGCCCATGCGATCACGACAGTCAGCCCGACCTATGCCGATGAGATTCTGACGTCGGAATTCGGCATGGGGCTCGAGGGCGTCATCGCCAGCCGCATCGACGATCTGCACGGCATCGTCAACGGCATCGACACCGATATCTGGAACCCGGCGACCGATCCTGTCGTCCACACCCACTACGGCTCGACGACGCTGAAGAACCGCGAGGAGAACCGTCGCTCGATCGCCGAATTCTTCCACCTCGACAATGACGACGCCCCGATCTTCTGCGTCATCAGCCGTCTCACCTGGCAGAAGGGCATGGATGTCGTCGCCAACATCGCCGATGAGATCGTCGCCATGGGCGGCAAGCTCGTCGTGCTCGGCTCCGGCGAAGCCGCCCTTGAAGGCGCTCTGCTCGCCTCCGCCAGCCGCCATCCCGGCCGCATCGGCGTTTCGATCGGCTACAACGAGCCGATGTCGCACCTGATGCAGGCCGGCTGCGATGCGATCGTCATCCCCTCGCGCTTCGAACCCTGCGGCCTGACCCAGCTTTACGGCCTGCGTTACGGCTGCGTGCCGATCGTGGCCCGCACCGGCGGGTTGAATGACACCGTGATCGACGCCAATCACGCCGCACTTGCAGCGAAAGTCGCAACCGGCATACAATTTGCCCCCGTGACAGAAACAGGCATGCTACAGGCAATCCGCCGTGCGATGCATTTTTATCAGGACCGAAAACTCTGGACCCAATTGCAAAAGCAGGGCATGAAATCGGATGTCTCCTGGGAGAAGAGCGCCGAACGCTACGCTGCCCTCTATTCAAGCCTCGTCTCGAAAGGCATGTGACCTAAAATGATCAAGTCCGTCTCCACCACGCCCTATCTGGACCAGAAACCCGGCACGTCGGGCCTGCGCAAGAAGGTTCCGGTCTTCCAGCAGCCGAACTATGCAGAGAACTTCATCCAGTCGATCTTCGATTCGCTGGAAGGCTATCAGGGCAAGTGCCTCGTCATCGGCGGCGACGGACGCTACTACAATCGCGAGGTCATCCAGAAGGCGGTCAAGATGGCCGCGGCCAATGGCTTCGGCAAGGTCATGGTCGGCAAGGGCGGCATCCTGTCGACGCCGGCCGCTTCCCACATCATCCGCAAATACAAGGCTTTCGGTGGCATCATCCTCTCCGCAAGCCACAACCCCGGCGGCCCGACCGAAGACTTCGGCATCAAATACAACATCAACAATGGCGGCCCGGCGCCGGAAAAGATCACCGACGCTATCTATGCGCGCTCCAAGACGATCGACAGCTACAAGATCGCCGATTTCGCCGACGTCAATCTCGACCGCATCGGCAAGGACGAGCTTCCCGGCGGCACGATCCTCTCGGTTATCGATCCGGTCGAGGACTATGCCGCGCTGATGGAAGAGCTGTTCGATTTCGGCGCCATCCGCAATCTGATCAGCCTCGGCTTCCGCATTGCCTTCGATGGGATGAGCGCCGTCACTGGCCCCTATGCCAAGGAAATCTTCGAAAATCGTCTCGGCGCTCCCTCGGGCTCGGTGCGCAACTTCATGCCGCTGCCGGATTTCGGCGGCCATCATCCGGACCCGAACCCGGTGCACTGCAAGGAACTCTTCGATGAAATGATGGGCGATGACGCGCCCGATTTCGGCGCAGCTTCCGACGGCGACGGCGACCGCAATCTGATCATCGGCCGCGGCATCTTCGTCACGCCGTCCGACAGCCTGGCGATCCTTGCCGCCAACGCCAATCTCGCCCCCGGCTATTCCGGCGGGCTCGCCGGCATCGCCCGCTCGATGCCGACATCGGGTGCTGCCGACCGCGTCGCCGAAAAGCGCGGCATCGGCATGTACGAAACGCCGACCGGCTGGAAGTTCTTCGGCAACCTACTCGACGCCGGCATGGCGACGATCTGTGGTGAGGAAAGCTCCGGCACCGGCTCCAGCCACGTCCGCGAAAAGGATGGCCTCTGGGCCGTGCTGCTGTGGCTGAACATTCTTGCAGTGCGCGGCGAGAGCGTCGCCGATATCGTCACCCAGCATTGGCAGACCTACGGCCGCAACTATTATTCGCGCCATGATTATGAAGGCCTCGACACCGATGCGGCGAACGGCTTGGTGGACAATCTGCGCAGCCAGCTTCCCACCCTGCCCGGCAAGAGCTTCGGCAACCTGAAGGTCGAGAAGGCCGACGACTTCGCCTATCACGATCCGATCGACAAATCGGTGAGCGAGCATCAAGGCATCCGCGTGCTCTTCGAAGGCGGCTCCCGCGTCGTCTTCCGCCTGTCCGGCACCGGCACGTCTGGCGCAACCTTGCGCGTCTATATCGAGCGCTACGAGCCGGATTCGACTCGTCACAACATCGAAACGCAAGAAGCGCTCGCCGATCTGATCGCCGCCGCCGAAAGCATAGCCAGCATTCGTGAACGCACGGGACGCGATGCGCCAACCGTGATCACCTGATCCGGGGGGAACATGCGGGGGAACAGTTCGGCGCAAGCCGGCGCGATCGTCTTCGAGACCGGCGTCGAATTTGCCGTATGGTCGCATCATGCCGCACAGATCGAACTCTGCCTCTTCGAGGATGACGGCAACAGGGAATTCGCGCGCCTGCCGATGGCGCGCGACAGCAACCACATCCATCGACTGTTTGTCGACGGATTGAAGGCGGGCGCGCGCTACGGCTATCGCGCCGACGGTATTTATGCGCCCGATAACGGCCTCTGGTTCGATCCCTCCAAACTGCTGATCGATCCCTACGCCAAGGAGATCGATAGGCCGTTCCGCTACGATCCCCGCCTCGGCATCTATGGCGAGGACAGCCAGGATCTGATGCCGAAGGCGATTGTCACCACCGATACCCGAGCCGCGATCAGCAAGCCGCTCTTCAAACCGGGCGGCTTTATCTATGAGGTGGCGGTACGGCCCTTCACCATTCTCCATCCCGACGTGCCGGAGGCTGAGCGCGGCACGGTCGCAGCGCTTGCCCATCCCTCCGTCGTCGCACATCTGAAGCGGATCGGTGTCGATGCCGTCGAACTGATGCCGATCACCGCCTGGATCGACGAACGCCACCTTCCGCCGCTCGGCCTCACCAACGGCTGGGGCTACAATCCCGTCGCCTTCATGGCGCTCGACCCGCGGCTCGTGCCTGGCGGCATGACCGAGTTGCGCCAGACGGTCGCGGCCCTCCATGCCGAAGGCATCGCCGTCATCCTCGACCTCGTCTTCAACCATACCGGCGAGAGCGACCGTTACGGCGCGACGCTGTCGCTGCGCGGCCTCGACAACCTGCATTATTATCGCCACGCCCAGAATTGCCCGGGCGAACTCGTCAACGACACAGGCACCGGCAACACGCTCGCCTGCGATCATCCTGAGGTTCGCCGCCTCGTCATCGACAGCCTACGCCATTTCGTGCTCAACGCCGGCGTCGACGGTTTTCGCTTCGATCTCGCCCCGGTACTCGGCCGCACCGCGACGGGCTTCGAACGCGACGGAACACTGGCCTCGATCCTCTCCGACGATGTGCTTGCCGACCGGATCATGATCGCCGAACCCTGGGATATCGGCCCGGGCGGTTACCAGCTCGGCAATTTCCCGCCGCCCTTCCTTGAATGGAACGACCGGGTTCGCGATGATCTGCGCTGCTACTGGCGCGGCGACGATTGGAAGACCGGCGCGCTGGCAACCGCACTTGCCGGCTCCTCCGACATCTTCTCCCGCAACGACGGCAACGAGACGCGCAGCGTCAATTTTCTCGCCGCCCATGACGGCTTCACGCTGATCGATCTCGTCTCCTATGCCGCAAAGCACAACGACGCCAACGGCGAACACAATCGCGACGGCCATAACGAGAATCATTCCTGGAACAACGGCGTCGAGGGGGAAACCGTCTATCCGACGATCCGCAAGCGTCGCCGGGACGATGTGATGGCGCTGATCTCAACGCTTTTTGCCACCCGCGGCAGCATCATGCTGACGGCGGGCGACGAGGGCGGCCGCAGCCAGCACGGCAACAACAACGCCTATTGCCAGGACAACGAGATCACCTGGCTGGACTGGAAGGCGTTGGACGAGGGTCTCATCGCCCATACCGCCTTCGTTGCAGGGTTACGTCGCCGTTTCACCGTTTTCTCCGAAACGGGCTTCCTGGCGGGAAATGGCGATGTCGAATGGATTTCGCTTTCCGGCGAACCGATGAGCGTTGCCGAATGGGAGACGCCGTCGCTCTCCACCCTCGGCATGCTGTTATCGACCGGTGACCGCTCCTCTCGCGGCAGGCAGACCAGGCTTGGTGTGCTTTTCAATCGCTCGGGGAGCCGCCAATTTTTCACGCTGCCTTCTCAGAGCGAACCGGGCTGGCGCCAGTTGACCCCGGATGGAGCGAAGAAAACCGGTGGCCGTGCAACCGTCGAGCCACGCTCGATTGCCTTTTTCGTAGAAAATTGACCGCCTCCCGTCCCGCACGCAAATCCTTGTCGCAATCGTCACAAATGCACGATAAGGCTTTGCCGCGGCGGCTTATTTCACGAGGAATTCATGGTCACGGAAATTTCACTCTCCGACGTGCGGGGATTGATCGGCATGGAAACGGGCCTTTCGGATTGGGTCACCGTCGACCAGACGATGATCGACGCCTTCGCGTCGGCGACTGACGACCATCAGTTCATCCACGTTGATCCCGCACGCGCGGCGGCCGAAAGCCCCTTCGGCGGCACCATCGCCCATGGCTTCCTGACCCTGTCTCTGCTGTCGACGATGAACTACAACTGCCTGCCGAAAGTGCGCGAGCAGACTCTTGGCATCAATTACGGCTTCGATCGCGTCCGCTTCATGACGCCGGTGAAAAGCGGCGCCCGCGTTCGCGGTCGCTTCCTGCTTTCCGAAGCCCGCTTCCGCGGCGCCGGCATGCTGATGACCACCTATGACGTTACGATCGAGATCGAAAACGAGAAGAAGCCGGCACTGACGGCAAAATGGATCACCATCATCCAATTCGACCCGAAGGACCGTCCCGCGGACATCTGAGCAAAATCGCTTTGTTATTCGGCCGAATTGAACACGGCTTC
This sequence comes from Rhizobium sp. WSM1328, assembly GCF_057653715.1. Lineage (NCBI taxonomy): Bacteria > Pseudomonadati > Pseudomonadota > Alphaproteobacteria > Hyphomicrobiales > Rhizobiaceae > Rhizobium > Rhizobium sp. WSM1328. The sequence continues at coordinate 3,689,356 of NZ_CM172788.1, forward strand.
GAGAGCATGTCCGTCGGGATCCATGACGAACGCCGCATAATAGTGCTCACCGTAATGAGACCGCAGGCCGGGACGGCCATTGTCGCTGCCGCCATGCGCGATTGCCGCCGCATAAAACTGATCGACTGCCTGGCGGTTCGGCGCGGCAAACGCCAGATGAAAACCCGGGCCGGGCGCACGCTGGCCGTCCGGGCGATGCTTGATCGCCAGCTTGTCCCCGCCGCCGGGAAGGCCGTAGCCGATTGCCTCCCCTGTTTGCCCTGGCCTGATATCGTCCCAGACCCTGATATAGCCGAGCGCGGCAAGGGCGGCATCGTAAAATGCCGCCGACCGCTCGATATCGGAAACACCGAGGGAGACATGGTGCAGCATTCGCTTACCCCTTGAATGAGCGCACGCCCGCGATTTGCTGAGACTCAGTGCCCAGCGTCTTCAGCCGCCTCGTTCAGCAGCCCGAAGACATAATCCGAAAACGACCGCCAGCACTCCACCCGGAACGTGTCTTCTTCCGTACGGAAAAGCACGATTTCCGCCTTGCCGAAGACCGTGCGCGATGCGGCGCCGACCGGAAAGGAAGAAAGCGACAGATCCTGTGGGCAGCCGCCCGAAAGCGTCGCCTCGGCACCCGGTCCCGAAACGATGATCGCGACATTGCGGTGGGAAACGTCGGTCGCCGAATGCAGCGTACCGGCGGCGGAAAGTGCAGCCATCAGACCGGCGCCGGCCTCATCGATCACCAGCCACTCGTCCGGGCCAATCCAGAGCGCCGATCGGGCGCCGGCCCGGCCGGATGTCTTCGGAGCATCCGGCAGCGTCAGGCCGAGAGCAGAAGAAAGTGCCGAGAGCGATTCCGCCGGCGCGCGTAGCGCCACCCGGCTGGCCGTGGGTGCGGTCGTCAACCGCACCGCTGCGGAGCCGCCGAGACGTCCGGCCAGCGCCGGTTTGCGAATTGCGACATCAGCCATGGATGCGCCCCCCTTCCTTGTCAAAGAATACCAGATCCGTCACGTCTACGGCGATCGTCCGGTCCGGCATCGGCACATAGAGCGTTTCGCCCATCCGCGCCCGGCCGCCGGCGACGAGCGCGAAGGCAATCGACCTGCCGCAATTGTCCGACCAATAGGCTGATGTGACGTGGCCGAGCATGGTCATCGGCTTCGGCTCGTTCGGGCTCGCGACGATCTGCGCGCCTTCTTCGAGCACCAGCTTCGGGTCCTTGGTGACGAGGCCGACGAGCTGTTTGCGCCCGTCCTTGACGAGATCCGGCCGCTTCAACCCGCGGATGCCGACGAAATCCGTCTTTTTCTTCGAAACCGCCCAGGAAAGTCCGGCGTCATCGGGGGTCACCGTCCCATCGGTATCCTGCCCGACGATGATGTAACCCTTCTCGGCGCGAAGAACGTGCATCGTCTCCGTGCCGTAGACGCAGGCGCCGAGCGGCTCAGCATTGGCCCAGACCGCTTCGAGAACCGACTGGCCGTAATCGGCCGGCACATTGATTTCGAAGCCGGTTTCACCGGTGAAAGAGACGCGGAAGAGCCGCGCCGGCACGCCGCAAACCGTGCACTCGGCAACGCTCATATGCGGGAAGGCCTCGTTCGAAAGATCGAGCCCTTCGACCAGCGGCGCGACGATCTCGCGCGCCTTCGGTCCCTGCACGGCGATGACAGCCCATTGTTCGGTCACCGAAGTCAGCCATACCTTCAGATGCGGGAATTCCGTCTGCAGGTAATCTTCCATGTGATGGAGAACACGCGGCGCGCCGCCGGTGGTCGTCGTCACATGGAAACGGTCGTCCGCCAGGCGTCCGACAACGCCGTCGTCATAAACGAAACCGTCCTCGCGGGTCATGATACCGTAGCGGGCCTTGCCGGGCTTCAGCGTGTCCCAGGCATTGGTGTAGATGAGGTTGAGAAATTCCGCCGCATCCGGCCCCACCACCTCGATCTTGCCGAGCGTCGAGGCGTCGAAGATACCGGCCGCCTCGCGTGCCGTCCGGCATTCGCGAGCCACCGCCTGATGCATGGTCTCGCCGGCCTGCGGATAGAACCAGGCACGCTTCCAGTTGCCGACATCCTCGAAGACCGCGCCATGGGCTTCTTCCCAGGCATGCAGCGGCGTCTTGCGCGTCGGATCGAACAGCTCTCCGCGCGAATGACCGATCAGCGTACCGTAGGTAACCGGCGTATAGGGCGCACGGAAGGTGGTGAGGCCGACCTGCGGGATTTCCTTGCCGAGCATTTCAGCGGCAATCGCCAGGCCATGCATGTTGGAGAGCTTGCCCTGGTCCGAGGCCATGCCGTTGGTCGTGAAGCGCTTGATATGCTCGATCGAATGCATGCCCTCGCGCACGGCAAGGCGGATATCCTTGGCGCAGACGTCATGCTGGAAATCGATAAAGGCCTTGGCGTTGGTCTTCGGCCCGGCGCCTTCGGCAGCACCAATCATGCCGCCCGTCCAGTCATAGGCCTGTTCGGCCGAAATTGCGATCTTCTCGCCACTGCTTCTGCCGGTGGCCTGCGCCATCAGTTCGCCGGCGGCAAGCGACTCCTCGATCGTCCGCTGCAGGTCGTCGGTGCCGTTGCACGCGCCGACCGAGAGGCAGTCCTGCGCATAGGAGCCGGGCAGGAAACGCTGGCTTTCGGCATCGAAGGCCACTTTGCCGCGCGACTGCGAGAACAGATGGACGGACGGCGTCCAGCCGGCCGAAACCAGCAGCGCATCGACCGCGATCTTGCGCGGCGAACCGCCGCCGTTGCGCGCCACCGTCATCGACGAGATGCGCAGCCGTCCCGAGGTGTTGACGACCGATTGGCCGGCCAGAACATCGATGCCGAGCGTACGCGCCTCCTCCAGCACCGCCGCTCCCGGCGTCTGCCTGCAATCGACGATGGCGGCGATCGAAACACCGGATCGTTTCAGGTCGAAAGCCGCCTCATAGGCCGAGTCGTGCGCCGTGTAGATGCCGACTTTGGCCCCGACCGCAACGCCGTAATGATTGAGATACATCCGCCCCGCCGAGGCGAGCATGATGCCCGGCCGGTCGTTGTTCGGAAACACCATGTGCCGCTCGATCGCGCCGGTGGCAAGGATCACCCGCTTGGCCCGGACCTGCCAAAGCCGCTCGCGCGGCAGATCGCGGGAAGGCTTGGCAATATGATCGGTGACGCGCTCGGCAAGACCGACGAAATTGTGGTTGTAGTAGCCGAAGGCGGTCGTGCGGGTGAGCACTTCGACATTATCCATCGCCTTCAGTCGCGCCACGGCCTTCTGTGCCCAGCTATTGCCGTCCTGTCCGTCGATCCTCACGCCGGCATCGTAGCGCAATGCCCCGCCCGCTTCCGCCTGCTCGTCGCAAAGGATCACGCGGGCGCCGGTCTCGGCCGCAGCCAGCGCCGCCGAAAGCCCGGCAACACCGGCGCCGACCACCAGCACGTCGCAATGGGCATAGCGGCTGGCATAATGGTCCGGATCCTCCTCCGTCGGTGCGACGCCGAGGCCGGCGGCACGACGGATGAGCGGTTCGTAGACGTGTTTCCAGGCGGCGCGCGGCCACATGAAGGTCTTGTAGTAGAAACCAGCGGCAAAGAACGGCGACATCAGGTTGTTGACCGCACCGACGTCGAAGGCAAGCGAGGGCCAGCGGTTTTGCGAGCTGACGATCATGCCGTCGAAGACTTCCTGCACGGTGGCGCGCACGTTCGGCTGCTTGCGCGCCGTATCGCGGGAAACGTCGATCAGCGCGTTCGGCTCTTCGGCCCCTGCCGACAGAATACCGCGGGCCCGGTGATATTTGAACGAACGGCCGATGAGATGCACGCCGTTGGCGATCAGCGCCGAGGCGACGGTATCACCTTCGAGCGCCGTATAACTCTTGCCGTCGAAGCTGAAGCGCGCGGTCCTGGCCGGTGTCAGGCGCCCCTTGCCTGCGATACGGTTCACGCCGCTCATTGCGCCTCTCCTTCCACGGCTTCATATGTCTCGACAGGCCCATGCTGCTTGGCCGCCGCACCGATCTCAGGCTTTGGCTCCCCCGCCTTGTAGGTCATGATGAACTTGTCGCTCACCGTATCGCGCGCCGCGTTGAAGAAGCGCCCGCAGCCGTGAATATGCCGCCAGCGCTCGAAGATCAGCCCCTTCGGATTGTCGCGGATAAAGAAATAAGACTCGAATTCCTCGTCCGAAATCGAGGCGATATCGGCGGGCCGCGCGATATGCGCGTCACCTGCGCCACGGAATTCGAGCTCGGAGCGCTCTTCCTGACAGTAGGGGCAATAGATCAGCAGCATGTGTTACCCGTCTTAGAGTTCCGACCCGGAAACATTGGTTCCCGGAGGTTGATTGCAGAGACGCTTTCCCATCGTCACATAGGGAATGAGGCGCTTGAGAAGCTGTTCGAAATTGTCATAGGGCTCCAGCACATCGGTCATGCCGATATTCGCAAAAGCCATCTTGGCGATATCGTTGTCGATCACGAAGGCACGTCCCGGCGTTCCGCCGACCTCAGGCACGAAATAAACGGCTGGTTGGCGCAGGATCATCGCGCAAAGCAGCGTGCCGCTCTCGGCAACGAAGGGCCATTCGCTTTCGCCGGCAACCCTGTGGATCTTCTGCAGGCGGAAATCTCCGACGCCGGGAAAGACGTCACCGGCCGGCATTGCCGCGCCACTGATCCCGATCGTCAGGAGAGCCGCCGTCCACATCAGTGTGCCACCGCCGCCGCCGCCGCCTCGTCGATCAGCCGGCCACTGCGGAAACGATCCAGCGTCAGCCCGGCATTGAATTTGTGCGGCTCGTCGCGGGCAATCAGATGCGCGAAGAGATTGGCCGAGCCCGGCGTCGCCTTGAAGCCGCCGGTGCCCCAGCCGCAATTGACGTAAAGCCCGGGAACCGGCGTCTTCGACTGGATCGCCGAACGATCCGGCGTATTGTCGACGATGCCGCCCCATTGCCGCATCATCTTGACGCGCCGGAACATCGGGAAGAGCTCGCAGATAGCGTCGAGCGTGTGCGTGATGATCTGCAGCCCGCCGGTCTGGGAATAGGAATTATACTGGTCGGTGCCGGCGCCGATGACCAGCTCTCCCTTGTCGGACTGGGAGATATAGGCATGCACCGTGTTCGACATGACGACGCAGGGAAAGATCGGCTTCAGCGGCTCGGAGACCAGCGCCTGCAGAGGGCTCGATTGCAGCGGCACGCGCACACCAGCCATCTGCATGATTGTTGTCGTATGGCCGGCCGCCGAGACGGCGATCTTTCTGGCGCCGATGAAGCCACGCGAGGTCTCGACCCCGGTCACCTGTCCGTCCGGACCGCGCCGGATGCCGGTCACTTCACAATTCTGGATGATGTGCACCCCGCGGTCTGAGGCCGCCCGCGCATAACCCCAGGCGACCGCGTCGTGCCTGGCCGTGCCGCCGCGCCGCTGCAGTGCTGCGCCGTTGATCGGGTAGCGCGCGCTGGCCGAGATATCGAGCGGCGGACAATAGGCCCTCGCCTGCTCCGGCGTCAGCCATTCATTGTCGATGCCGTAGAGCCGGTTGGCATGGATATGCCGCTTGAAGGACTGCTGGTCGTGAATATTGTGCGAAAGCATCATCACGCCGCGCGGCGAATACATCACATTGTAGTTGAGCTCCTGGGAAAGCCCTTCCCAGAGCTTCATCGAATGCTCGTAAATGTGCATGCTCTCTTCGTAGAGATAGTTCGAGCGGATGATGGTGGTGTTGCGCCCGGTATTGCCGCCGCCGAGCCAGCCCTTCTCGATCACCGCCACATTGGTGATGCCGTGCTCCTTGGCGAGATAGTAGGCAGCGCCCAGCCCGTGGCCGCCGCCGCCAATGATGACGACGTCGTATTCGGCGCGCGGCTCAGGCGAAGTCCACTGCTTCTCCCAGCCCTTGTGGCCGCGAAGGGCCTCCCGTGCCACGGCAAAAACCGAATATTTCCGCATCCGCCTTCTTCTCCTTCGGGAAAGGGCTTGTTCTCCGCGCTCATACAAATCGCAAATCCAAATGCGGCACAACGGTTCTTTTGCGACGCGCGAGAGCTTTGCTTTCGACACGCTGACGAGAATGCCGTTCCAGGCGGATGACGCAAGCGTCTGCATTTCCGCTGAGCCGCCGGACCGCCCCTAACCCAAGAGGGTGAGAAGACAAGCAATTGCTAAAATGTTAACAATCGCACGTTCCCGGGGTACGTGTATCATGTGGGGTTGGCGCTCAGTATCAATCGCGATGCTTTGCATCGCGTTAAGCGGCGCATGGCCGGCGCTCGCCGCCGAGCCGGTTGGCCAGGCCGTCGTCATCAAGACGCAGGTGACGGGACAGAGCGGGCCGATCGAGGTCGACACCAGCGTCCATCGCAACGAGCGCATCAAGACATCACCGTCGGGGCTTGGCCAATTCGTGTTTCGTGACGGCACGAAGCTCGCGGTGGGCTGGGGTTCGTCGGTCGTGATCGACAAATATGTCTTCGATGATTCCCAATCGGTCAAGAAACTGACGATCAGGGCAGCAAAGGGCACATTCCGCTGGGTCAGCGGCAATTCCAACTCCTCGGCCTACCAGATCCTGACGCCGGCCGGCACGATCGGCGTGCGCGGCACCGCTTTCGATTTCTACGTCGGCCCGGATGGCACGACCGCCGTCGTGCTGTTGAATGGCGCTGCCCGTTTCTGCGGCCCGGGCGGCTGCCGGCAATTGCAGCAGCGCTGCGATTGTGTGGTGGCCAAGCCGAACGGCGATATGTCGGCGGCACGCCGGGTCGATCCCAGCATCCTCGCGACACTCGGAAATCAGCACGCCCTGCCCTTCCTCTCCGGCAATCAGCGGCTTGCAGGCGGCATCGGCATGCTCGGCGGCTGCAATATGGCGTCAGCCGCGCCGGAAAGAAGGGACAGGAACCGGCCCCCGCCTCCGGCTTCGCCCGATCCACAGAAACAAGATCCGCCGCCGAAACAGGCCGAGCCGCAAAAGGAACGGCCACACAAGCCCGATAAGCCGCATCACGACAAACCGCACCATGATAGGCCACATCACGACAGGCCGGATAGGCCCGACAAGCATGATGGAAACGACAGGCCGGGAAATCACAGCCAGAATCACGGGAATGACCGGGATCATCGAGGACACGACCGCGACCATGGCGGAGATCGTGATCACGATAAGGATCGTGATCGAGATCACGGCAGGGATCGCAACCACGACAAGGGCCGGAGTTTCAATCGGAACCGCTGACGCCTTCAGTCGGCCGCGCTCTTCTCGAAGCGATCAGCCACCTCGCGAAAATGATCGGTCCTGCCGGAGATCCGCTGATAGAATTCCGCCAAACCGCCGATCACCTGCGCCGCCCGGAGCTTTGCCGTGCCGATAAGCTTGCGGGTGTTCTTTGAATGCGAAAGCAGGGCCTGCATCAGTTGCTGGTGAACGACAACAAGCGCTGCAAACTCGGCAGATGCTGCAACGCGCTCGGCGCCGACGACGGCGAGGATCTGCGTTCGGCTGCTCTTGCCCTTGAGCGGGATGGCACCGGCCTCGATCAGCGCCATTCCCCGCACCGACCTTGCCGTGCTGTCGGATATCAGAATATCGAAGCCGACCTCTTTGCAGCATGATTCCAGCCGCGCCGCGACGTTGACGGCATCACCAACCGCCGAATAGTTGAAGCGCGTCTTGGCGCCCATATTGCCGACGCAGGCAAGGCCGGTATGGATGCCGATGCCGATCCCGACCTCTTGTCCTGGCCCGAAGCCGAAGGCGTCGCCGGCGTTCAATTCGGCCAGCGTTTCGCGCATGGCAAGTGCTGCGCGAACGGCCTTGGTTTCATGATCGGCCACATCGACAGGCGCATTCCAGAACGCCATGATCGAATCGCCGATGAACTTGTCGAGCGTGCCTTCATGGGCCACCACATGGCGGCTCAGCGCATCGAGCAACGTGTTCAGGAACGCGACGACATCTGTCGGCGCCAGCCGCTCGCTGATCTCCGTAAAGCTCCTGACGTCGACAAACATCACCGTCAGTTCGCGATCGTCGCCGCCGAGGCGCAAAGCATCGGGGGTATGCTCGATGCGGTGGAGCAGCGATGGAGAAAGATAATGCCCGAAGGCGCGCCGCACCGCGCGCCGCTCCCTGTCGATCACCAGGATCCGGAACGAGGTCGCGGCAAAATGAATGATCGATCCGCTGACGATCGGAGCCAGCGGATCGAAGAGAAGTCCTGCATAAAGAAACGACAGCCAGGACGCCACCAGCGCCATGGCCGTGATCAGCAGGCCACAGATTAGAGCGACGGCGGGGCTGACGAAGGTCGTCACCACGACGAGCAGGCATCCGACCACCGCGATCGTCAGGATTTCCAGCCCGTCGGCCCAGTCGGGCCGCGACAGGAAATGGCCGGAGAGGATCTGCTCGACGGCCTGCGCATGCAGCGAAACGCCGGGAACGTTCTCGCCAAGCGCAGTGACGCGGATGTCCTGCAGGCCGGCTGCCGATGTGCCGACGAAGACGATGCTGCCGTCGATGGCGGCCGCGACCTCGGGAGAGGCCCCTTCGGCCGCGAGCACCTGACGGGCGGATATATAACGTTCCGCTCGGTCGGGGCTGACATAGAGCCAGAGTTCGCCTGCTGCCGTCAGCGGCACGACGAAATCGCCGATCTTTGCCGATGTCATGATGCCGACGCGATCGGGCGCTCCCGATAGCACATAGGTCGATGCCCCCTGTGCGACGCGCAGGGCCTCGATTGCGAGATTAGGATAGAGCTGCTCGCCGTCTGTCAGGAACAGTGGCACCGCCCGCACCACCGGCGAGGGGTTGCCGGGATTGAGGCTGATATGGCCGAGCCCCGCCGCATTGGCCTCCAATTGCGGTCTGAGCGGCGTCGAGGCGCCGAGATAGGGCGGAGCCGAGACGGGGCTTTCGCCGGTGAAGGCGAAGCCCGCCTTGACCGGCGGCCGATAGTTGCCCTCGTTGGAAAGACCGAAGCCGAGCACGACGGGTTTTCCGGCAATTGAACGGGCGAATATCTCGTCATTGTCGGGCAGCTTCTCGGCCAAGGACGGATCCACACCGGCAACGTCGCGCACAACATTGCGCGGCGACAGCCGGTCCGGCTCGGCGAAGAGAACATCGAAGGCGATGGCCGAGGCACCCATCTCCGAAAGCCGGTCTACCAGCAGAGCCATCCGGTCCCGCGGCCACGGCCACTGGCCGAATTCGCGCAACGACGTCTCGTCGATGTCGATCACGCGGACCGGCATCGGCTCGAAGGTCCTGGGAACCAGTCGCTGATACTCGTCGAACGTCACGCCGCGGATCAGCTTGAAAATCCCAGGATCGCCTGCCCGGAGGAGCGTCAGCATAGCCACGATCGCCAGGCCGATAACGACACCGATTTGCTGCACGCGCGTCATGATCTCACCGGCTGTCCCTCCGACGGCCGACAGAACGGCCCGCACCTGCTGGCAGACAGGCTACGCCGCTTTCGGTCCAAACGCCATTCGCAGATGCATCCCGGGCGCTGTCTTTTCAGCATCCTGAGCTACGAAACCTATGCGCTAGTGAACGAAATCGTCGACGCCGGAGCACGCCGATCGCCCAAGGGTCAGGACGGCTCTCAAGGAGGCAATCGCCGCGCTGGACGAAGCTGCGCCCGAACCGGCCGGATCATGACTGGATTAGGCGAAGCATGATTTTTCCGCCCGCCTCCCATCCCCATCTGGACTTCCCCTACCCAATCTGCTATTTCGCGTCACCAATCGCAAGGCTCCTGCCGCGCGAACGTAATTATTTTGCCTCAGGCCGCTGCGCCGCCTCCGGCATCAACCAACCAAAGGAACGTGATTCTCGTGCAGGTACTTGTCCGCGATAACAATGTTGATCAGGCTCTCCGCGCTCTCAAGAAAAAGATGCAGCGCGAAGGCATTTTCCGCGAAATGAAGATGCGCGACTATTACGAGAAGCCGTCGCAGAAGCGTGCTCGCGAAAAGGCCGAGGCTGTTCGTCGCGTTCGCAAGCTGGCCCGCAAGCGCGCCCAACGCGAAGGTGTGGTCGCAGCACGCTGAGCGTTTCCGTCGTTATTTCGACGTTTTCAGATGCATTGTGGCGGGGGCGATCGGTTCGCCGCCGCCTTTTTTAGTTTGCCGCTGAGAGATCGCATATCCGCGCACCGGATATGCCGTATGGGGAAAGCGAGCCCGAATGGCTGTCAATACCTTTAATCCGTCCCGCGCTCTGCGTTTGCAGAAAACGGCATTCCTGCCCGCTCTGGCGCTGGCGGCAATGTTCGGCCTCGCCGGCTGTGAGACGACCAATACCACGGATGCCGTGATCCGCATCGACAAGGCGCAGGGCTCGGAAGAGAACATCGCGTCGCTGACGGCGGTCATCAACGCCAATCCGAGGGATCCCGAAGGTTACAACGTCCGTGGTTCCGCCTATGGCCGCGCCGGCCAGTTCCGCCCGGCGCTGAACGATTTCAACACGGCATTACAGATCAATCCGCGGTTTTTCCAGGCTTACGCCAACCGCGCTCTCGTTTATCGCAACATGGGCCAGCAGGCCCAGGCGATTTCCGATTACAATGCCGCCCTGCAGATCAATCCGAGCTACGACGTCGCCTATATCGGCCGCGGCAATGTCTATCGCATGGCCGGCCAGGATGATCAGGCTTTCAACGATTTCGACAAGGCGATCCAACTCGGCACTACCGATGGCCGCGCCTATCACAATCGTGGCCTGATCTATCAGAAGCGCAATCAGCAGGACAAGGCGATCGACGATTTCTCGAAAGCGATCTCGCTCGCCCCGAATTCGGCCGAGCCCTATAATGGCCGCGGCATTTCCTATATCGCGCTGAACGACGACGACAACGCCTTTGCCGATTTCAACCATGCGATCGAGCTTAACGGCAACATCGCCGAATCCTGGGCCAACCAGGCGCTCGTCTACGAACGCCGCGGCGACAAGGCGAAGGCTGCCCGCTCCTATCGTCACGCGATCGGCCTCGATCCGAAGTACCAGCCGGCCCGTGACGGCCTTGCTCGCGTCGGCGTCGCCCCAGCCGGCTAAGGACATCATCGGGCGGCCCGCAACGGCCTCTTGCCGGTCGCGCCGCCCATCGGAGATGTCGGCCAAAGCATTGATGATTCAAGCGAATCTTCCGGCCGCCCGATATTATCGAGGTGATAGCGTGCTAACCTGGGCGGAGGAAGCGACGCTGCCGCAAAGCCGACCGCACCGCCTTGCAAAGAGAAGCCGAAAAAGCGTCCATCATCGTCGATGGCCTGTCATAGTGTGTTGCAACCTGCTCTTGCTCCCCCTAACATGGACCTGCTTCGATAGTCCGCTATCGGATGTTCGAACACGTGTTGAGGGCGGTTTGCGAAAGATGCGGATCTTTGCTTTCCTGGCCGCAGGCGAAAACCGTTGCGGGCCACGCGCATTGCAGCGCCGCGCGTCCTTTCAGACGCGCAAAGAACGCTATAGCCCTTTGAGTTGCTGCATGACTTTATCCTTAAATCGATTCCGATTTAAGGAATTATCCGATGTGGCGTAGCAGATGAAAATCGTCACGCTGTTCTTTCCCAAGGCTTCGATCGGCACCTACCTCGTCGCCATGGCCGTGGCGATCGCACTGCCGATCTTCGCCTTCGTGGCGCTGCTTCTGCTGCAGCTGGAGGACAATCAGCGTTCGACGCTGAAGCGCGAGACGGCCCAGGATGCGCTTGCCCTTTCACGGATCATCGACCGCCAGCTTCAGGACATGGCGACGACACTGCGGCTGCTTTCGAGTTCGCCGGAGCTTGAAAACGGCAATCTCGCTTCCTTCCATGAGCGCACGGAAACGGCCCTCAGAGACAATACGCTTTTCGTCATCGCCGTCGACAGCAGCGGCCAGCAACTACTGAACACGCGTCGGGCATTCGGCACGCCGCTTGGCAAGACGGCGAACATCCCTGCCCTCGAAGCGGTCATGGCTTCCGGTCGCATCGAGGCCTCCGACGTCTTTCGCGGCCGGACCAGCGGCGAATGGGTCTATAACGTCACCCTGCCACGGAAGAATGATCCGGTCGCAGCCCTTATCATCACGCAAAACGCGAAGGATCTGGGCAAGCTCGTGACCACCGAAGGTCTTGCCTCTGGCTGGTCGGCCGCCGTCATCGACGAGAGCGGCCACGTCGTCGCAGCCAGCGGCCCCGCTAATCTTGAACCCGGTACGCCCTTCGATCCGCGCATTCTGCCGGCGCTCACCGTGTCCCGCGGCGTCTTCGAGGACGAGACGATCCTGCCGCACATGCTCCTCGGTTATGCCCAGATTCCCGGTTGGTCGTGGAAGACAGTGATCTGGGGACCGATTGCCCAGGCTTCGATCCTCAGCACCTGGCGTTTCCTCATCATCGGCGGCGTGGCACTGGTGCTGGTCGCCGTGCTGGGCGCCTATGCCGTCGCAAGACAGGTGCGCACCACCATCCGCGATATCGCCGACATGGCAAACCGCATGGGCGAAGGTCATATCGTCTCACCGGTCGAGACCAGCGTCATCGAGGCGAACCAGGTGGCGATTGCCCTTTCGAATGCCTCTTTCGACCGCAGCCAGACCGAAGACCGGCTGCGTTTCGTCATGCACGAGCTCGTCCACCGCACCAAGAATCTTCTGACGCTTGCTCAGGCAATGATGCGCCAGCTGGCCAAGCAGTCGGACAGCGTCGAGACCTTCCGCGCCGCCGTCGCCGACCGCCTTGAGGGGTTGGTGCGCTCGATCGAGCTCCTGACCAGCGAACAATGGGGAGGCGTATCGCTGCGGCGGGTCGTCGACATCCATTTGCACGCATTCCCGCAATCGCGCGAACAGATCGACATCAGCGGCAAAAACTTCGTGCTGAAGCCGGATGCAGTGCAGAATCTCGGCCTCGCCTTGCATGAACTCGCCACCAATTCGGTGAAATACGGGGCGCTCTCCGTACCGCAAGGCCGTGTCCGCTTCGAGTGGCGCGACGTCAGCGAGGAAGACAAACCGGATGCCCTGCTCCGCTTCACCTGGGAGGAACGCGGCGGCCCGCCTGTCACCCAGCCATCGCGCTCGGGCTTCGGCACGACCGTTATCAAGGCTCATGCCGCCTCCGCCTTCCGCGGCACGGTTGAGATCGATTTCCGGCCCGAAGGCCTGTTATGGGTACTGACGGCGCAGCGCGCCACGCTGGAGCGGGAATAGAGCGCGGCGCGTCTCTTAAGACGCGCTAAGGACGCTCTATCACTTTGAAACTGCGCCCGGAACAATCGCTATCTCCACCCGTTTCGGACAGGTCGTTCCAAAGGAGAAAGACCATGTTCAAGCAAACGATGATCGCAGCCGCGGCACTGACGGCCGTTGCCTGGGCGAGCCCGGCGGGCGCGGAAAACTATGTCACGCTTGGCCGGCTGGTCTGCGGATCGGATGGCGGCCAAGGTCTGATCGTCACCTCGCAGAAGAGCCTCATCTGCACTTATACGTCGGCGGCCGGCGGCGCCAAGGCAGTCTATGCCGGCAAAATCGAGAAATTCGGCCTTGATATCGGCCAGACCGGCAAGAGCGTCATGATCTGGCAGGTGCTGGCAAAGACCGGCACGGATATCCCGCAATTCGCCCTTGCCGGCGAATATTACGGGATCGGCGCCGATGCGAGCATCGGTGCGGGCGCCGGCGCCAAGGTCATCGCCGGCGGCACCGACAAGGCCTTCATGCTGCAGCCGTTGAACGTCCAGGCGCAGGAAGGTTTGAACCTGGCGATCGGCGTCGAGAAGATGACGCTCGTGCCGGGCGAGACCTGACGACAGCAGCCACGTCAGCCAAGGTAGACAGCAGTTGCCTGCTTACGTGAATCAAACAGCCGCCCGAAGGGCGGCTGCAGCGATCAGTGCGCGAGCGCCTTGTTGATATCCTCGGTCATCTTCTTCGCATCACCGAGCAGCATCATCGTGCCGTCCTTATAGAACAGCGTATTGTCGATGCCGGCATAACCCGAGCCGAGCGAGCGCTTGACGAAGAGGCAGGTCTTTGCCCGGTCGACGTCGAGAATCGGCATGCCGTAGATCGGCGAGGTCTTGTCGTCGCGCGCCGCCGGATTGGTCACGTCATTGGCACCGATGACATAGGCAACGTCGGCCTGGGCGAATTCCGAATTGATGTCCTCGAGCTCGAAAACCTCGTCATAGGGAACATTCGCTTCGGCGAGCAACACGTTCATGTGCCCAGGCATACGTCCTGCGACCGGGTGGATCGCATATTTTACCTCGACGCCGTTCTTCTTGAGATTGTCCGCGAGCTCGCGCAGCGCATGCTGGGCCTGGGCGACCGCCATGCCATATCCCGGCACGATGATAACCTTCGATGCATTGGCCATCAGATAGGCCGCATCCTCGGCCGAGCCGAGCTTGACCGTCCTGTCTGACGTGTCTGGTCCGCCGGACGCCGTCTCACCGCCGAAACCGCCGAGGATGACGGAGACGAAGGAACGGTTCATACCCTTGCACATGATGTAGGAGAGGATCGCGCCGGACGAGCCGACGAGCGCGCCCGTGATGATCAGCGCCAGATTGCCGAGCGTGAAGCCGATGCCGGCCGCCGCCCAGCCTGAATAAGAGTTCAGCATCGACACGACGACCGGCATATCGGCCCCGCCGATCGGCACGATCAGCAGAACGCCGAGCGCCAGCGACAGCGCGACGACGGCCCAGAAGTCGAAATGGCTCTCGGTGGCGGCCAGCCCGATGATGAAGAGCACGATCAGCAGCAGCAGGCTCGCATTGATCACATGCCGGTAGGGCAACAGAATCGGCTTACCGGACATGCGCCCGTCGAGCTTCAGAAAGGCAATGATCGAACCGGTGAAAGTCAGCGCGCCGATCGCCACGCCGAGCGCCATCTCGACGCGCGCCTCGGTGTGGATGTGACCGATCTCACCGATGCCGAAGGAAGCCGGCGTGTAGAGCGCGGAGGCCGCGACCAGCACCGCGGCAAGGCCGACCAGCGAATGGAAACCCGCGACGAGCTGCGGCATCGAGGTCATGGGTATGGTGCGGGCGACATAGGCGCCGACACTGCCACCGATGGCAAGCCCAAGGATGATCAGCACGAAGCCGCCGAAGTCAGGCGTCGCCAGCACCAGCGTCGTCAGGATCGCGATGCCCATGCCGATCATGCCGTAGAGATTGCCCTTGCGGCTGGTAGCCGGATGCGACAGGCCGCGCAGCGCCAGGATGAAGAGCACGCCGGAGACGAGGTAGAGGAAGGCTGCGATATTGGTCATCAGTCCCTCACCGATCCTTCTTGCGGTACATCGAAAGCATCCGCTGCGTGACGAGGAAACCGCCGAAGATGTTCACCGAGACGAGCACCAGGGCGACGAAACCGAAACCGGTCGCAAGGCCGCTGGTCGAGATGCCGACCGCCAGAAGCGCGCCGACGACGATGACGGAGGAGATCGCATTGGTGACGGCCATCAGCGGCGTATGCAGCGCCGGCGTCACCGACCATACGACGTAATAACCGACGAAGATCGACAAGACGAAGATGGCGAGCTGGAAGACGAAGGGATCGATCGCCCCGCCAGTCGCAGCACTTGCCGCTTCCGGTGCCTGGGCAGCCGCCGTGATCACGGCGGTCACCGCATGGTCGAGCTGCTCCAGCGCCCTGTCCATTGCTTCACTGGCCATCAGATGTCTCCCTTCTTCGCGCCGCCGAAGGCGGGATGAACCACGTCCCCGGCATAGGTCAGCATCGTCGCCTTGACGAGTTCGTCGTCAAGATTGACGACGACGCTCCGCGTTTCCTTGTTGACCATGGTCTCGAGGAAGGTCACGAGGTTCTTGGCGTAGAGCGCCGAGGCGCTGGCCGCAACCCGGCCCGGCATGTTGGCGAAACCGATCACGCTGACGCCTTCGACATCGGCGACCTCGCCGGGGACGACGCCCTCGATATTGCCGCCGCGCTCGACCGCGAGGTCGACGGCGACCGCACCCGACTTCATCGAGGCAAGCATGGCGCGCGAAACGAGCCGCGGCGCCGCACGACCGGGGATCAGCGCGGTGGTGATGACGATATCCTGCTTGGCGATGTGTTCGGCAACCAGAGCCGCCTGTTTCGCCTGATAGTCGGCAGACATTTCCTTGGCATAGCCGCCGGCCGTTTCCGCCGCCTTGAACTCTTCGTCCTCGACGGCGATGAACTTGGCGCCGAGCGAGGCGACCTGCTCCTTGGCAGCGGGGCGAACGTCGGTGGCCGAGACCGCGGCGCCGAGACGGCGCGCGGTCGCGATCGCCTGAAGACCGGCGACGCCGGCGCCCATGACGAAGACTTTGGCGGCCGGGACGGTGCCAGCCGCCGTCATCATCATCGGCATGGCGCGGTCATAAACCGCCGCCGCCTCGATGACGGCCTGGTAACCGGCAAGATTGGCCTGGGACGACAGCACGTCCATGGACTGGGCGCGGGTAATGCGCGGCATCAACTCCATCGCGAAAGCCGAAAGCCCGGCACTTGCCAGTGCCGCGATCGCTTCGTCATTGCCGTAGGGGTCCATGATGGCAATGATCACGGCACCGCTTTTATAGCCGGAGATTTCCGATCCGCTGGGCCGACGCACCTTCAGCACGACATCGGCCAAGGCTGCATCCGCAAAACTGCCGATCCTGGCACCGGCGGCCTCGAAATCCCCATCCGGAATCCGCGAAGCCGCACCGGCACCGGCTTCAACGACGACGTCGAAGCCGAAACTCTTCATCTTCTTCACGGTCTCGGCGGAGGCGGCGACGCGTGTCTCCTCGCCCGTGACTTCCCTTGCAACGAAAACGATATTGCCCAACTGCCCCCTCCTCCGGGTCAGCCAGACCGCCGCAGGTTTCCCTGCGCAGGCCAAGCACCTCATTCAAAAAGCTTCGGAGAAGCTCTCCTTCCCTCAGAGTGCCGTGCGTCCTTTCGGACGCACAAAGGACCGCTCTGACCCTCTGAATCTACGCGATCAGCGGAACAGGAAGATGCCGGCTGCGAGAAGAATGATGAAGACGAAGAGGCCACCGAGAAGGCCGGCGCCGCCGAAGAAACCAGCGGTCATCGCAAGCAGGAGGACGATGAGCAGCATCGAGCCGTATTTCGCGCTGGCGATGAACATGTCGTAGGTCTGTTCATGTTCTTTATAATCCATCGGCGCGCCGGTCTCGACCGGTCCGGTATGATGTTCGGCCATAAATATCGTCTCCCTGAAATGCCTCTGCGCTGCTCGATTCCCTAGCCTGAGCGAGGGAAATCCCTTCTTGCAGGGATTACACAATGACAGGCGAAAGCGCAATGCATGAGAATGCCGCAGGCGCGCGTGGCAACCGCGATGTCAGAGGCCTGGACGGACCTGAAGGACGGCTGATATCGCCTGCCGTCCATCGCCCTCCTCTGCCCGGCGGAGATCGTCTCTCCGTCGGGAACAGGGTAAATTACAGCGGCAGGTCGGTGCCGAGTTCGCCTTGCGGCACGAAACGCGCCGTCGGAATGATGGTGAGCGGCGGCAGGGTGTCGTTGGGATTGCGCGAAAACATCATGCGCTGCTCGCTGGCGCTCGAGATGAAGAAGGGATAGCGCGTCAACAGCTTTCGCCCGACCTCGATCACATTCGTCGCCATCAGCGTCATGTCGATCCCGTAATTCTTCGCCAGCCGGCCGGGCACGACCGTATCGGCATAGAAGACCCGCTTGTAGAAGGCCGCATGCGGCGGCCGAACGAATTGAAGAACGCGGTCCGCACGGAAATACGCCGCCGCCACGATGGTCGGCCTCAGCGTCAGATAGGGAACCCACGGCAGATCGGCGGTGAGCTCGGGGTCGGCCGCGAAACGCGCCGGATCGATCAGGGTCAGCCCCGCATCCAGAAGGTCATCCATCGCCTCGGGAAAGGCGCCACCGGACTGACTGAGGCGATGTTCCGGTGTCACATAATGAACCCGGATCGTACTGACCAGTTCCCCATAATAATACAGACCGAAGATATAGGCGTGGCTGTCGAAATCGCTGTCATCAAGCAGCCCTTTCGGGGCAAGCGCCAGCACGTCATGGGCCTTGTAGGCCTTGTAGCGCAACCGTTCCACCTGCTCCATGTCTTCGCTGCTTTCGACGCGGCGATACTCGACATGATCCAAAACTTCCAAAATTTTTGTGCTGAAATCGCTACGCTTGAACAGTGTCTCTGACATTTCTCGATCCGCTCGTTAACGGATCATTAATCATACGCCAGCGAAATTTAGGCAAGGAAATCCGATAATTTCCCTTGTTTTTAAATCGTTAAGGTTAACGCGGCACGCGCTTTTCACGGGGGAAACTGTCTGTTGAGACCGCTCAGGCGACCTTGTTGCGGCGGCGTTGTACGACGCGGCGGCCGATGCCCTGCTGCAACAGCGGGATATTCTGGGAAGGCACCGGCGGCGAGAAAACGTAACCCTGAACAAGATCGGCGCTGCGGTGCTTGTTGAGCAGTGCGAGCTGCTCCTCGGTTTCGACACCTTCAATGACGATCTTCAGGCCCAGTTCACGGGCGAGATGGACCGTGCCGCGCAGCAGCTTCAAGCGGCGGTTATCTTCGACGATGTTGCGCACGAAGGAGCGATCGATCTTGACGATATCGAGCGGCAGTGTGTCGAGGTAGCTGAGGCTGGAGAAGCCGGTACCGAAATCGTCGATGGCGATGGTGATGCCGCGAGCCCTGAGCTCGGCCAGGATGGCGCGCACAGCCGCCGGCTCGTCGATCAGGCAGCTTTCGGTGACTTCGAGATGCAGCCGCGCCGCGTCGAGACCGGAATGGGCAAGCGCTTCGGCGACCACCGCGAGAATATCGGCATCGCGCAGATCCCGCGCCGAAAGGTTCACCGAGACGGCGATATGTTCCGGCCAGTTCATGCATTCGCTGCACGCCTTGAACAACACGAAACGGGTGATGTCGGAGATGATGCCCATATCTTCGGCGAGCCGGATGAAGACGTCGGGCGGGATCGAGCCCTTCTCCGGATGCACCCAGCGCGCCAACGCTTCGGCGCATTCGATCCGCGAGCCGTCGGACCGGAACATCGGCTGGAAGGCAAGATGCAGCGCCTGCGCCGAGACCGCGTCGCGCAAATCCGCTTTCAGCTTCTGCTGCTCGATATAGCGGCCATCCATCTCCCGCTCGAAGCCGGAAATGCCGCCCTTGAAGCGCGACTTGCTTTCGAACAGCGCCAGATCCGCCTTGACGCTCCATTCGTCCATCGCAAACGCAGCACTCTCGAGGATCGCGTAGCCGGCGCTGAGCGAAACCAGGAAGGTCAGCTCGTCGACTGCGTAGTTGCCCTGGATTGCGGCGTGCACGCGGCGGATCTCGACGTCGAGCGAGGCCTGTTCCTTCGCATGCGGGAAGAACAGGATGAACTGGTCTCCCATCAACCGGCCGAGGATGGCGTTGCCGGACGCCTGCTTGATGCGGGCGGCGATGGCGCAAAGCAGGTGGTCGCCTGTAACGTGGCCGCGCATGTCGTTGACATGTTTGAACTCGTCGATATCGAGAACCATGAAGCCGAGTGGCCCGGACTTCCTTTGATGTTTGGCGAGATAATCCTGCACCAGCTGCCCGAAATATTCTCGGTTCGGCAGGCCGGTCAGCGCATCGAAGCGGACCATGTGCATGATCTTCTGCTCCGCCTTCACCCGGCTCGACACGTCCTCGAAGATCAGCACGGCGCCGCCGTCGGCCCTGCGGCTGGCGGAGAATTCGAGCGACAGGCCCTCGGGGAAATGGATGAGCGTGCGCGACAGGTTGCCTTCGGCGACTTGGGTGAGCTGGCGCAGGATGAGCTCCGGCTGCGAGGCGTCCATGAAGCTGTAGCGCGCGCCGTAGCGTAGCACGGCGCCGAGATCGCGGTCCTTCAACCGATCCGGCGCACCGATCTTCAAAAGCTCGCAGGCCTTGCGATTGACGACCTGGATGCGGTTTTCGGCATCGACCATGACTAGGCCATGCGGCATGTTGTTGAGCGCCGTATCGAAGCGGTCGGCGATGATGGTGATTTCCCGGCGCGCGATGACATTCTCATAGAGGAACTCGCGCACGCCGTTCGCCATGGCACGCGTCGTCAGCCAGAAGGGAATGAGGAAGATCGACAACAAGCCACGATAAAAATCGAGCGCCAACAGGCTGCAGACAATCATCGGCAGACAGCAGGAAAAGGTCTGGAGGTCAACCGCCAGGCGCGAACCATAATTGCGGCCGACAACGGAAACCATGGTCGCCATGGTAACCGCAATGCAGGCAAGTTCCGCAAAGGAATCATGGACGACGAAGATGGCGTAGCCGCTGGCGATGCCAAGCAGGGTGGTGGTGCAGGCAGCACCGGCAACCAGGATCCGCTCCCAACGCTCGATTCCGGCGTGCGACAGGCTCTCCTTGTCAACGCGGTCGAACTGCCGGAAGATGACCATGCGAACGCAGAAGACCAGGAGGAAGGCGGCCGCCAGCAGGATATAGACGAAGGACTGGGTCTTGGCAGCAACGGCAAGGCATGTCGCGACATGCACGATCACGCCAGCAAGCAGCGTCATGCGGTTCCCGGAAAGGGAACTCACAAACGACAGATACACATCTATAGGGACCCTGTTCGGGTTATCTGGCTTCATCCACACTTTCCCTGTGCGCGGGAATTCTAGGCCCAACCTTTTAAAAATTGATTTCAATGGAATCAAACATTTGGTCAAATTTTCTAAAACCACAGGGTGAACCGCACAGCTTACGCGAGTTAATGCAGCCTACCGGCGAGATTACCGAAATAATTTATCCACGCCTGGGTTGTTGAAATATTTGACGGCCCTACGGCGGGGCCGATGCGTCTAAGACTATACTCCAACGCGAGGCATTTATCCTTCCAATTTCAAAGGCCGTGGTCTACATCGATTGCAAGAGGAAAAACTGCCGGAAAACCGGTGGGACAAGAACAAGGGGAGGCGAATGTCGGTACTTCTGGCCGCAAGCCGGCTGATTGACTCGATCAGTCAGTTCATGGGCAAACTTTCCGAATATATGGTGCTGTTCTGCTGCCTGATCAGCGCCGGAAACGCCATCGTCCGCTACGCCTTCAACTACAGTTCGAACGGCTGGCTGGAGATTCAGTGGTATCTCTTCGCCTTCGTCGTCATGCTCGGCGCCTCGCATGCGCTGCGCAACAATGAGCATGTCCGCGTCGACCTGATCTATGGTTCGGTTTCCGACAGGGCGAAGATCTGGATCGACATCGTCGGCCTCATTGTCTTCCTCCTTCCCGCATGCCTCTATCTCACCTGGCTGTGCTGGCCTTTCTTCACGCTCTCCTACCATCAGGGGGAAATATCGGGCAACGCCGGCGGACTGATCCGTTGGCCCGTCAAGCTGATCCTCGTCGCCGGCTTCGCACTGCTTTCCCTTCAGGGCGTTTCCGAGCTGGTCAAGCGGATCGCAGCCCTCACCGGCCATATCAGCATCGATACGAAATACGAAAAGCCGCTGCAGTAACGCGGGCTGGGAGAAACGGACTTGTTTGATTTCGGCATCATCCCGCCGGCCATGTTCCTGGGCATGATCATCTTCATGCTCTACGGCTTTCCGGTCGCCTTTTCGCTCGCCGCCGTCGGCTTGTTTTTCGCCATCATCGGCATCGTCACCGGCCATTTCGGCGAGGTCTTTCTGCAGGCTCTGCCGCTGCGCTTCTTCGGCATCCTTTCCAACGACCTTCTGCTCGCCATTCCCTTCTTCACCTTCATGGGTGCGGTGCTGGAGCGCTGCGGGTTGGCCGAGGACCTGCTCGAGGGCACCGGCAAACTCTTCGGTGGTATACCCGGCGGGCTTGCCTATGCCGTCATCCTCGTCGGCGCCGTGCTCGGAGCGATCACCGGCACGGTGGCCGCTTCCGTGATCACCATGGGGATGATCTCGCTGCCGATCATGCTGCGCTATGGCTACAATCCGCGCCTTGCCACCGGCGTCATCGCCGCCTCGGGCACGATCACCCAGGTCATCCCGCCCTCGCTCGTGCTCGTCGTTCTCGCCGATCAGCTCGGCAGGTCGGTCGGCGACATGTATCTCGGCGCGATCGGCCCCTCGATCCTGCAGGTGACGATCTTCGTGCTCTTCATCCTGGTGATGTCGATTATTCGGCCGAAATCGATGCCGCCGCTGCCGAAAGAGGTGCGCGGCGATTTCAATTGGGCTCTGCTCGTGAAGGTGCTGATGGGCATGGTGCCCTCGATCGTGCTGATCTTCCTCGTGCTCGGCACGATCTTCATGGGTCTTGCAACGCCGACGGAAGCAGGCGCGCTCGGCGTCGTCGGCGCCATTGTGCTTGCCGCCATGAATCGCCGCCTCACCTGGCCGCTGATCCGCGAAGCAATGGCATCGACCACACACATTACATCCATGGTGGTGATGATCCTGATCGGCTCCACCTGTTTCAGCCTGGTCTTCCAGGGCATGGACGGCTCGCGCTGGATCGAGCACATGCTGTCGGGCATTCCCGGCGGGCCGGTCGGTTTCCTGATCTTCGTCAACATCTTCATCTTCGTGCTCGCCTTCTTCCTCGATTTCTTCGAGATCGCCTTCATCGTCATCCCGATGCTCGCACCCGTCGCCTCCAGTCTCGGCATCGACCTGATCTGGTTCGGCGTCCTGATCTGCGTCAACATGCAGACGAGCTTCATGCATCCGCCCTTCGGCTTCGCGCTCTTCTATCTGCGCTCAATCGCCAGCAAGGACGTCAAGACCTCGGATATCTACATGGGCGCGCTCCCCTGGGTCGGCATGCAGCTGATCCTGGTGGCGATCGTGATCTTCTGGCCGCAATCGGTAACCTATTGGCTGGATCACGGCCCGAAGGTCGACCCGAACTCGATCAAGATCGAAGTCCCGGGCTTCGGCGGCCAGCTCGGCCTGCCACCGCTGGGCGGCGGCGGCAATGGCTCACCGCAGATCCCCGGCCTGACCCTGCCGCCACTGAACGGCCTGCCGGGAGCACCGCCGCCACCGGCCAAATAGAGCCTTTCCGGATTAGATTGCAGCATTCTGCCGGAGCAGGTTTTCGTCAGGGCAAAGGCGATTGGCGACGGGCATACCCCAAGGTACGTCCGAGCTGATCGCCTTTGCCCTGGCGGAAAGATGCCCGGCCCATTTGCGAGGCAAATCTGCGGGGGGTTGGCTGAAACGGGCCGGCTGATCGACCGGCCGACTCCGTTTGAGCCAACAGAATGCTGCAATCTAACCCGGAAAGGCTCTAGTCCAGCAAAAAGCAAAACCCCGGATGGAGATCCGGGGTTTTGTTATTGCGCTCGTCTGAAGCGTCGACGGCGGAAAGCTTAAAGCTTTCCGGCCCGCTGCTGAATCATCATGAACGTATCGAAGGTGTATTCCGACAGCTGCATCCACAGATAGGCATCCCGCTTGAAGGCGGTCTGGTCGTCATAGATCTTCTTGAAATACTGGTTCGTGCCCGAAATTTCGCTGTAGATGCCCGTCGCCGCCTGGAAGCAGGCTTCCATGATCTCCTGGCTGAACGGGCGCAGCGTCGCGCCTTCCGCCACGAGCTGCTTCAGCGCCGTCGGGTTCTTCGTGTCGTACTTCGCCAGCATGTTGGTATTGGCGAAGGCGCAGGCGTCGGTCAGCGCTGCCTGATAATGCTTGGGCAGGCTGCTCCATTTTTCGAGATTGAAGAACCCATGCACCGTCGGGCCACCTTCCCACCAGCCCGGATAATAGTAGTACTTCGCCACCTTGTGGAAGCCGAGCTTCAGGTCGTCATAGGGGCCGACGAATTCCGCCGCATCGATCGTGCCTTTTTCCAACGCCGGATAGATATCGCCGCCGGCGATCTGCTGCGGGATGACGCCGACCTTCTCCATGACGCGACCGGCAAGGCCGGCAATGCGCATCTTGACGCCCTTAAGGTCATCGAGCGTGTTGATTTCCTTGCGGAACCAGCCGCCCATCTGCGCACCGGTATTGCCGGCCGGCAGCGCATACATTCCCTGTGTGGCATAAAACTCGTTCATCAGCTTGTTGCCGTTGCCTTCATAGTACCAGGCATTGGTCAGACGGCTGTTCAGCCCGAACGGAATGGCCGTCCCGATGGCATAGGTCGGGTCCTTGCCGACGAAATAATAGGAGGTGGTATGGGCTGCCTCGACCGTGCCGGCGGCAACGGCATCGACGGCCTGCAGGCCCGGCACGATTTCACCGGCCGCAAAGGGCTGGATCGTGAAATTGCCATCCGTCGCCGCGGCAACATGCTTGGCGATATCCTCGGCGCCGCCATAGATCGTATCCAAGCTCTTCGGAAACGACGACGTCATGCGCCACGCGATCTTCGGATTCTCCTGCGCGATCGCAGGCGCAGCCAATGCCGTTGCGGCAACCGCACCGGCGCCGGCGGTTCCCGCCTTCTTGAAAAACGAACGACGATCCATCAAAAACCTCCCGTATAGATGGTACTGCGCGGCGATCTTCACCCCCACCCGCAGCAAGGGCAAACCTAAGCATGGCGGGGGCCGCGATTCAAGCTTTAGTCTATTAGCCTTTGGCATCAAGACGGCAATAAGGCAACGCGCACGTATCCATCAGAATCAGCGGCTTAGCGGTAAACCGGAAAGGCAGGGCGCCGCCTCCGTCGCAATTTGGCTGCCTAATGCAGCCAAGCGTTGACTTGACGGCCGTTCAGGCGGAAGAAACGACGAGAATAAAGATTTTCACCGGGGCTGATATGACGAAACCGATCGTTGCCATTCCTGCCGATATCCGTAGCTTCGACGGCGCGACCTGGCATGCCGTGCAGCATCAATATCTGCGCGCCGCATTGAACGCATCCGGTGTCATGGCCTTCATCATCCCCGCTTTCGAGGAGGGCTACGATACCGACGCGATCCTCGACCGCGTCGACGGTCTGCTGGTCTCCGGTTCGGCCAGCAATGTTCATCCCTTGCTCTACGGTGCCGAGGCGAATGACAAGGACGGCCCCTTCGACCCCGCCCGCGACGCCACCAGCCTGCCGCTCATCCGCCGCGCCATTGACCGCGCCATCCCGCTGCTCGCCATCTGCCGCGGCATCCAGGAGCTGAATGTCGCCCTCGGCGGCTCGCTGGCAAGCGAGATTCAGGAGCAGCCCGGCATCTGGGACCATCGCCGGCCAGAAGGCGTCGACCGGGACGGCATGTACGCCATTCGCCAGACCGTCCACGTCAAGGAAGGCTCCTGCATCGCAGCCATTCTCGGACCGGGCGAGATCCGCGTGAATTCCCTGCATCGCCAGGCAATTGCCAGAACCGCCCCACGCCTGCAGGTGGAAGCGATCGCCGAGGACGGCACGGTGGAGGCCGTTTCCGTCATCGACGCCAAGGCTTTCGCCGTCGGCGTGCAATGGCATCCGGAATATTGGGCTGAAACCGACAAGTCTTCGAACCAGCTGTTCGCTGCTTTCGGCGACGCCGTCCGCGCCTATGCCGCCGCCAAGCGGCCGGTCATCCCGGCGCAGGCGATCGCGTGACCACCAGACCCACCGGGCGTGGAAACATCAATCAACGGTGATCGTCGTCGCGTTCGTGGTTGAGCCAGGCGCAGAATTCTATCCGACGCGCCTAGCGCATCGGCCCGAAAATCGGAATCGATTTTCGGAAAGCACGATGCGCAGATTTCAAAGTGTTAGAGCGTCCTTTGTGCGTCCGAAAGGACGCACGGCGCTCTAAACCTTCTGCGGCGTCTCCGGCACCGGCGTCAGCGCCGCACCCTTATCGAACCAGGCGATGAGATTGTCGGCAACGAGATCGGCCATTGCATTGCGTGTCGGCACGGACGCGGAGGCGACGTGCGGCAGCAGCACGGCGTTGGTCGGCCCCAGCAGGTCGGCCGGCACGGTCGGCTCTTCATAGAAAACGTCGAGGCCGGCAGCACCGAGCGCGCCGGAGGCAAGAGCGGCACTCAGCGCCGCCTCGTCCACCGTCCAGCCACGGCCGACGTTGACGAGAATGCCGTTTGGGCCGAGTGCTGCCAGAATATCCGCATCGATCGTCTTGTGTGTCTGCGGCGTCTTCGGAACGATGGCGATCAGCGTATCCACCGCTTCCGCCAGCCCCTTCAACGTCGGGTGATAATCGTAGGACACATCGGCGTGGCGCGAACGTGTGTGATAACTGATCTTCACCTTGAACGGCTCCAGCCGCTTGGCGATTTCGAGCCCGATGCGGCCAAGGCCGTAAAGCCCGATATGGCGGCCCTTGAGCGAGAAGCGCGACAGCGGATAGGCCGTTCCCGGCTTCCAGTTGCCGGCACGCAGCCACGCTTCGGCCCGCGGCAACTCGCGAACCGTGTTCAGCAGCAGGCCGATCGCCGTATCGGCGACCTCGTCGTTCAGCACATCAGGCGTATTGGTGACGACAATGCCTTTTTCGGCGGCATGTTTCACATCGACGCCGTCATAACCGACACCGAAATTGGCGATCACTTCGGCATGCGGCAGCTGGTCTATCCAGGCGCCTGGGAAGGAGCCGGACACGGCGACGCCGCGGATACGGCCGGCAGTCTCGCCGTCCAGCGCAAGCTTCTCCTCGCGTGGGACGGCGATAATCTCAAACCGATCCTTCAACCTTTCGAGAACACGCTCGTGTATCTTCCCAGGAACGAGAATGGCGATGCGGGACATGGCTTTTCCTCTTGGATATGGCGGTCGGTTCAGGCGCGCGGCCGATGGGGACTGGTGGACTGGCGAATGCGCATTTCCGGTTTGATCAGATGCATGCCATCAGGCTCATGGCTGCCGGCAAGGCGATCGAGCAGCGCCCGAGCGGCCAGGCGCCCGACCTCGGCCTGACCGTTCCAGACGGTCGTTAGCGCAGGCGTAGCGATCGAGGCCTCCTCGAGATCGTCGTAGCCGGTGACGGAAATATCGCGTCCCGGCACCAGGCCCGCGCGCGCAATGCCGTTCATCAGGCCGATCGCTACGAGATCGTTCCAGCAGACGGCCGCGGTCGGCTTCTGCGGCAGCGAAAGGAAATGCACGGCCGCCTCGAAACCGCCCTGTTTCGAGCGCGGACCGGGAATGCGCAAGTTCGGATCGACCTCGATGCCGGCCTTGCGCAGCGAATTGACATAGCCCTGGTAACGGTCGCGGCCGGTGGATGTCTGGTCCGTGCCGCCGATCATGGCGATCGAGCGATGACCAAGGCCGATCAGGTGGTTGGTGGCAAGCGAGATGCCGTAGCTGTCGTCACCGCGATAGGTCGGCAGGTCCTGCCCTTCCATCGAGCGGGCGACGAGGATCGCCGGCATGCCGTTGTCTTCTGCCAGCTGCACGTCTTCAGGCGGAGTACCGATCGCCGGCGACATGATGACGCCGTCGCCACCGAGCTGCAGCAGCGTCTCGATGAAGGTGCGCTGCTTCTCGACATTGTCGTAATGGTTGGAAAGGATGAAGGTGTGGCGGCTGCGATCAAGCTCGCTTTCGATCGCCTTCAGGATCTCGCCATAGAACGGGTTCATGATGTCGTGCACGACGACGCCGATGATGCCGGAGCGCGAGGTCCGAAGGCTGGCGGCACGGCGATTGTAGATATAGCCGAGCGCGCGCGCCTGTTCCTTGATCTTCTCCCGGGTATTGCCGGCGACGAGCGGACTGTCGCGTAAGGCAAGCGATACGGTCGCCGTAGAAATGCCGAGCGTTTCGGCGATTGTCGAAAGCTTGATCTTCTGAACCACGTGTCCTCCTCCAGGCAGCACGCAAGGCAGTCAAGACCCCGCCGTCACACCGGCGCGGCCCTTAAAATGTTTAATTAAAAGATTTAATCGATGGAAGCAATTCGTCTTTCGGGGAAATTTCAGTCTTCGTCCGGTTCTTCGATATGAATGGCTTCGGCCTGCAGATTGGCATCGATCGCCTTCAGCAATCGGACGAGATTGCGAATTTCCTTCTCGGAGAACTCCTGCGTCGCCAACTTGTCGCAGGCCGAGGCCGCCATCTCGATCCCTTGCACGCTGCCGCGGCCGAGTTCGGTGAGATAGACCTTGGTGAGGCGCGCATCCTCCGCATCGGGCTTACGCTCGAGAAAGCCCTGCGCTTCCATGCGGCCGATGGTGCGCGTCATCGTCGGCGCTTTGACGCCGAGCTTCTGGGCAAGGCCGCCGGCCGTCATGCCGTCGCTCTCGGCAAGCGAGAGGATGACGCCATCCTGGCCGGCATAGAGGCCGCTTTCGAGCAGGTTGCGCGAGAGCACCGTCCGCATGGAACGTGCCGCCTGGGTCAGAGCCGGAGAGAGATCGACGAGCGTATACTCGGTCTGATCCTTCTTCTTGGACTTGTTCTTTTTGCCGTCCTTGTGCTTCTTTCCCATAGCCATCCCTTTGATCTTTAAGCCCCGGCGCCGCTGCGATATGACATTGCTCAGGATCTCGTCATAAACAAGAGGCAACGACCGGATGATGACACCTTCGCCGCGCTTCGAGGACAGCAACCCGGCCTCTACACCTGACGGGCGCCATCTGATCGCCGTGCTGCCGCTCGGCGCCCATGAACAGCACGGCCCTCACCTGCCCTTCGAAACCGACACCCTGATTGCCGAAGGCATCGCCGGACGATTGAAGATAGCCTTGCCTGCCGGCCTGCCGGTCACCTTCCTGCCCGCCGAATCTGTCGGCTATTCCATAGAGCATATGGATGTTGAAGGAACGAAGACGCTTGCCTTCGACGAAGCGGTAAACCGCTGGCTCGGCATCGCCGAGGGGCTGGCAAAGCAGGGCATCCGCAAATTGGTGATGCTGAACGCCCATGGCGGCAATTCGCCCATCGTGACCATTGTCGCGACCGAGGCGCGGCTCCGCTTCGCCATGCTGGCCGTGGCAACGAGCTGGACCCGTTTCGGCCTGCCGGATGGCGTGGTCACGCCGGAGGAAAAGGCGATCGGCATCCATGGCGGCGATATCGAGACATCGGTGATGCTGGCGCTTCATCCCGACAAGGTTGATATGGCGAAGGCGGCGAACTTTTCCTCGCGGCAGACGGAATTCGCCGAGCGTTTCAAGCATCTGCGCGCCTACGGGCCGCACGCCTTCGGCTGGAAGATGTCGGACCTCAATGCTGAAGGCGTGGCGGGAAACGCCGCCGCCGCCACAGTAGAGAAAGGCGAGGCGCTGATTGCCCATGCGGTAAAAGGACTGGTGGAATTGCTGAGTGACGTCGATGCATTCGATGTCGCGCAACTGCGGTGACTATGGGGGCATCTGCACCGGCCAGACGACGTGATCTTATAACATTATAAAACCCTTTGAACTGCCGCGCTCAAGCCATTATATGAGACCAACCGTTCAAGCAGCCGATCCCAAGCCGCTCGGCCGCACGCCTAAATCCTAGAGGTTCTCATGACCGACGCGATCTCCACCCTGAAGCCCATTCCCGTTACCGTGCTCACCGGTTATCTTGGCGCCGGCAAGACGACATTGCTCAACCGCATTCTCTCCGAAAATCACGGCAAGAAATATGCGGTCATCGTCAATGAATTCGGCGAAATCGGCATCGACAACGACCTGATCGTCGAGTCGGACGAAGAAATCTACGAGATGAACAATGGCTGTGTCTGCTGCACGGTGCGCGGCGACCTGATCCGCGTTGTCGAAGGCCTGATGCGCCGCCCCGGCCGCTTCGACGGCATCATCGTCGAGACGACGGGCCTTGCCGATCCGGTGCCAGTCGCCCAGACCTTCTTCATGGATGACGATGTGCGCGCCAAGACCGAACTCGACGCCGTCGTCGCCCTCGTCGATGCCAAGCACCTGCCGCTGCGCCTGAAGGACAGCCGCGAGGCCGAGGACCAGATCGCCTTCGCCGACGTCGTCATCATCAACAAGAGCGACCTGGTGACCCCGGAAGAACTTGATGTGATCGAGGATATCGTCCGCGCCATCAACCCGGCCGCCCGAGTTTACAAGACCAGCCGCTCCGGCGTCGACCTCGCCCGCGTGCTCGATCAGGGCGCCTTCAACCTGGAGCGCGCGCTCGAAAACGATCCGCATTTCCTCGAGCACGGCCATGACGACCATGTCTGCGGCCCCGATTGCGATCACGACCACCACCATCATGACCATGATCATCAGCATGGTGACCACGGCCACGACCATCATCACCATGGCGCCCATCAACATGGCGCGATGTCGGCGATCCACGATGTGACGGTGCAGTCGGTGTCGCTGCGCGGCGCAGAGATGAACCCGGAGCGCTTCTTCCCCTGGATCCAGAAGGTCACCCAGACGCAGGGGCCAAATATCCTGCGTCTTAAGGGCATCATCGCCTTCAAAGACGATCCCGAGCGTTACGTCGTTCAGGGCGTGCACATGATCATCGAGGGCGACCACCAGCGGCCGTGGAAGGAAGGCGAAAAGCACGAGAGCCGTCTCGTCTTCATCGGCCGCGAACTTGACCGCGAGAAGCTCGAAGCCTCCTTCAAGGCCTGCGAGGCAGCCGCCTGATGCCGACAGTTGCACCGCTTGATCTCGACGGCCACGTTCTGGCCGTCGAATTTTTAGGTGATGTTCCCTTCTTCGCAAGCGCAAACGGTACATTCCACCGGCTGGACGGCGGCGACAGGGTTTCCGAAGCCCACCAGGGCATGCTCACCGCGATCCGCGATCCCTATAGCGAGAGCCTGATCTCGGGCGGCGAGGACGGCAAGGTGCTGCGCATTGCCGCCGACGGCAGCGTCAGCGAGATCGCGACCGCGCCGCGCAAGTGGATTTCGCAGGTCGCAGCCGGCCCGCAGGGTGCCGTTGCCTATTCCTACGGCAAGAGTTCACTGGTGCGCCTTGCCGACGGCACGACCAAGGAATTCGCCGAAGAGCGCACGGTCGAAGGCCTTGCCTTTGCGCCGAAGGGCCTACGCATCGCGGCGGCGCGCTACAACGGCGTGTCGCTGCACTGGATCGGTATGAACGCCAAGCCGGTCGACCTGGAATGGAAGGGTGCGCATACCGGCGTCACCTTCTCGCCTGATGGCAATTTCCTCGTCACCTCGATGCAGGAAAACGCACTGCACGGCTGGAAGCTCGACATCAAGCCCGGTACCGAAGCTCGCCACATGCGCATGACCGGCTACCCCGCCAAGGTGAAATCGCTCTCCTGGTCGGTCAAGGGCAAGTGGCTCGCGTCTTCAGGCGCGCCTGCGGCAATCGTCTGGCCCTTCCAGGGCAAGGACGGGCCGATGGGCAAGGCGCCGATGGAGCTCGGCACCCGCGCCAATATCATGGCGACCGCGGTGAAGTTCCATCCGCTCGAAGACATCCTCGCCATCGGCTTCATCGACGGCATGATCCTGGCTGTGCGCATCACCGACAGCAAGGAAGCGCTCCTGCGCCGACCCGGCAAGGGCGCGATCACGGCGATGAGTTGGAGCAAAAACGGCAAGCTGCTCGCCTTCGGCTCCGAAGCCGGCGACTGCGGCGTCGTCGATATTTCGGCTTGAGGCCCGTTGCCGGCGATGGACGACGCCTTGACGGAATCCGAAATCGTGGCGCTCACGGCCAATCACATGCAAGCCGCGGCCGAAATCAGACGTGTCGCCCTGTGGCAGCGGCTGCCCTGGCTGCCGGATGTCCATACGCCCGAGGAAGAGGAGCAGTATTGGCGCATGCATCTGCTACCGAATTGCTCGATCCTCGGCGCTGCCATGGGCAACCGGCTCGTAGGTGTCATCGCCTATGGCGACAACTGGATAGAGCAGCTTTACGTTCTCCCCGGGTTCCAGGGCATGGGCATCGGCTCCTCCCTCCTTGGCTGCGCCAAGGAGGAGATGAACGAGATCAGGCTCTGGACGTTTCAGCGCAATGCGGGCGCTCGCGCTTTCTACGAACGGCACGGTTTTATCGCCGAGGAGGAGACCGATGGCGCCGACAACGAAGAACGGGAGCCTGATGTACTCTATCATTGGCGCCTGCTTCCGGAGCTGACTGCTCGCCTGCAGCCATCCGGCTAGAATATGCTATCGGACCCAAGGCCATAGGATATCGGGGCTTGCCAAACGCCTTGCCCGGGCGAAACATGAAGCACGAGCAGGAAGCGCTTTGCGCGCCACCTTGGCTGATAGAGGAAACGAGAATGTCGAAATCGACCGGCCTCGGTTTGACCGAACAACAGCCGCAGGCTTTGGGCGACGCATCCGTCTGGACCGTGATCCGCGCCGAGGCCGTTGAGCTTGCCGCACGCGAGCCGATATTGCGGCGGCTGCTTGCCGCTCAGGTAACGGACACCGCTGGCAACGATGAGATCATCGCCCGCGTGCTGGCCGCGCGGCTCTCCGTGGCGCAGGTGGAAACGGGTGATCTGTTCGATCTCATCCTGTCCACACTTGATGGCGATATCATGCGAAAGGTCGAGGCCGATCTCATCGCCGTGCGCGAGCGCGATCCGGCCTGCACGACATTTCTGCACGCGCTTCTCAATCTCAAGGGCTTTCATGCGCTGCAGACGCATCGCATCGCCCATGCGCTCTGGACCGCCGGCCGTCCGGAGATCGCCAGTTGGCTCGCCAATCTCGTTTCGCTGGTCTTTGGCCCGGATATCCATCCGGCGGCGCGGATCGGCGCGTCCATCATGCTCGACCACGGTTCGGGCATCGTCATCGGCGAAACAGCGGTCATCGAGGATGAAGTGTCGATCCTGCAGAACGTCACGCTCGGCGGCACCGGCAAGGAGACCGGCGACCGCCACCCGAAGATCCGCCACGGCGTGATGATCGGCGCGGGCGCCAAGATCCTCGGCAATATCGAAATCGGCGCCTTCAGCAAAGTCGCCGCCGGCAGCGTCGTGCTCAAGTCGGTTCCCACGCATTGCACGGTCGCCGGCGTGCCGGCGACGCTCGTGCGCGTCCACCGCGTCGACGAAATCCCGGCCGAGACGATGGATCAGAATATCTAGAGCTGTCCTGAATAGGGAATTCGCCCGATCCTAGGCGGCTTGCTGATTTTCGCTGAAGGCCTCGACGCGGTTGCGGCCTTCACGCTTCGAACGATAGAGCGCCTCGTCCGCCTTCTGCATCAGCCGTTCGAAATCTCCGCCGCTTTCCGCGCGCGCGGCAACGCCGATGCTCAGCGTCGGAAAGATCGCCAGATCCGGTCGCTGCAGGACGGCAGCGGCGAAGGCGAGACGGATGCGTTCGGCAATAATCACCGCATCCTGCCGGGAAGCATTTTTCAGCACCGCCAGGAACTCATCCCCACCTTGACGGGCGAGCAGGTCGTCGGAGCGCATGATGCTTCTCGAAACACTGGCGAAAAGCCGCAGGATATCGTCGCCGGCGGCATGGCCATGCCTGTCGTTCAGCTGCTTGAAATGGTCGATATCGATGATCAGCAGCGATACCGGCTGGAAGCCGAGCGCCGGCAGATGCTGGGCAAGGCCGCCGCGATTGAGGGCGCCGGTCAGCGGATCGTGGTGAGCGAGTTCCGTCAGCTGATTTCGGCTGCGCTCGGCGGCCATCAGCACCATCGCCATGCTGCGCAGCATGATGAACGCGACCGCCGATACCGCCATCCAGCTGTGAACTGCACTGCCGCCGAAAGGATCCGGCCCGCCAATCTCACCGGTCGCCGCGAGAATGCTGCGAACCGCAAAAATCGCGGCAGTGCAGGCGTAGAGGCCGACAAGCAGCGCTGCCGAATACAGCTTCTCGCACCGGGCAATGATGATTGCCTCCCTTGCGACGGCAAGATCGCAGAGGCAGCAGATGACGGAGACGTAGAGGAGCCTCGCCGAGACTGCCGAGGGATCGCGGACAATAAGCGCGACAGGAACGCTGACGACGAAGATGGCAAGCCAGAAAGTGCGCTGGTCGAGCGCTCGTCCCGAAAACACCCGTATGGCAAAGAACATCAGCATGTAGCCGGCGATGGTGACGATATTGCCGCCGTCGATCGAGACAGAGGTGGGAACGAGATTGCGTAGCGCGACGAGAAACGAACCGACGCCGACAAGAAGGTTGCTCAAGCCCCACCAGAGCGGCCACCTCTCGAAGCGACCGGTCGCATAGGCTGCAAGCTGGAGAATGCCCAGCACGAAACAGCTCACGGCAACAATGAAATAGATTGTCCTGAGATCCAGCAGCATGGCGCTTTCCCGAAATTCTCGCGGAACTTACAGGAAGCGTTTTGCGGTTTGATTGGAGCCTTCGCTAAGAATTTAACGATCGCCGGTTTTTCCCTGCTGCATAGTTCAAAATGCGACAGACCCTTTGCGCAACTCAAAGACGCGCGGCGCTGTCGTCAAGCGGCCCGCACCGAGCCGATGATGTCCGCCAACAGACCGTGCAGCAAGTCCCTGTAGCCGTTTCGGGCAGACGGACCGCTCTCTTCCGAGGTCATGACGACGGTGAGATCGAGCGACGGCACGATGTAGAGCATCTGCCCGCCATAACCCCAGGCGAAATGCACCTGCTCGCCGCCGATCTGCCGCGTGAACCAGCCATAGCCATATTCATCGCCTGAGAAGCGCGAGTTGGTGCGCTGCTGCCACGACTGGGCGATCCAGTCGGCGGGGACGATCTGGCGGCCGTCGGCGGTCTTGCCGCCGCTACGGTAGAGTTCGCCGAAGGCAAGCAGCGACCGGGCGCTCATCGCCATCTGATTGCCGCCGAGATAGATGCCCTGCGGATCGCGCTCCCATGCGCCAATGCGGAAACCGTCGACAGGACCCAGCCATTCGCGCGCCAACACCAGCGTCGGCCGCCGGCCGACCTTGGTGAGAATGGCAGACAGCAGATGCGTGGATGCGGTGGAATAGAGCATCTCACCACCGGGCTGATCGACGAAAGGCTGCGACAGCGCAAAGCGCACCCAGTTGCGCGAGGAGACCCAGCGGCCGTAGTTCGGCCCCGACATGCGATCGAGCCCAGCCTGCATCGAGAGAAGATTGCCGATGGTGATGTCGTTGATGCGCGGGTCGGGCGTTACAGGGAGATCGGCCTTCAGGATCGGCGCGATCTTCTGATCCGGCCCAATGAGCAGGCCTTTGTCGATAGCGATACCGACCAGCGCCGAGATGATCGACTTCGAAGCGGATTTGATATTGGTCGATTCCGAGGGCG
Organism: Rhizobium sp. WSM1328; assembly: GCF_057653715.1. Taxonomy (NCBI): domain Bacteria; kingdom Pseudomonadati; phylum Pseudomonadota; class Alphaproteobacteria; order Hyphomicrobiales; family Rhizobiaceae; genus Rhizobium; species Rhizobium sp. WSM1328. The sequence continues at coordinate 3,724,471 of NZ_CM172788.1, forward strand.
AATGACCACGAAACCCACGTTCGCTGAGCACGCGTCCGTCGCGAGCGACAATGACCGTCTTCAAAGGCCGCATCGCGGGGTCGCTCGCCACGCGATCGAGACGCGGACCAAGCCCGCCGACGGCGGAAGCCGTGCTCTGGGCAGCAGCCGGCCCCGTTGCGTCAAGCGGCAGGCAGAGGAGAAGCAGAAGGGAGAGAATGCGGATCATGTGGCGCAAGATAGGATATCGCCGCGATATGTTCGCATGCCGGCGCCACTTTTCACGCGATTGTGTTTCCGCGTGCGCCGGCGCCTTCTCGAAACTTGATGCCAGAAATACAATCCGCGCCGCAACCACACCAAGCCCGCCTGCCTGGGTGGTCAAACGGCGCGGATATTACCAGCCGGGGGAAAAGTTCCCAACCTGGCCGGCCGGTCGGCGCAGCCTTACAGCGCCGCGCTTCTTTCAGAATCGATGCGCTAGGCTGCGCGGCGAACCGGGGCACCGGCCAGCATGCGTCCCGAGGCGACGATCATGCCGGCCGCGCCGTCGAGCCAGCCTTCCGTCAATTCGAGCGCCAGAAAGCGCGAGCGTTCGAACGGACCCGGCATGACAAGATGGCGAGCCTTTTCGGCAAAGAAGCCGAAGCGCTCGTAATAGGCAGCATCGCCGACGAGCAGGACGGCACCGTGCCTACGCTTCTTCGCTTCGAGGATCGCCGCGCGCATCAGCGCCGAGCCGATGCCCTTGCCGCCGTGATGCGGCGCAATGGCGAGCGGTCCGAGCAGCAGCGCATTGATCGGCGTGCCTTCGTCATTGACGCCGGCCTCGATGTTCCAAAGCCGCACCGTGCCGATGACATGGCCGTCGCGATCGCGCGCGACGAGCGCAAGGCCCTCGGCCGGAACGCGGCTGCGGCGGATCTTCTCCGACGACTTCTTGCGGCGATCTGGTCCCATGACGCGGTCGAGCAGGTTTTCACGCGCAACGACATCCGAAGGATTTTCGGCGTCGATGGCGAAAGTGGTAGGCGCAAAGAATGCGCGGACAGAATCAAGAACAGCGGCCATCTTGGCCTCCCGTACCCAATACCGTTATCAGCGGCGATGAAGGAAAATTGTGAAGTTGCCGCCCCGGCTGGTTACGGGGCCGGCGGAAACGACCTTAGATGACGTAGGCCTTCAACGGGTCGAAACCGTTGAAAGCGACCGCCGAATAGGTCGTCGTATAGGCGCCGGTGCCTTCGATCAGGACCTCGTCGCCGATCGAAAGGGAGATCGGCAGCGGATAGAGGTTCTTCTCGTAGAGCACGTCGGCCGAATCGCAGGTCGGACCGGCAATGACGCAGGGCTCCATCTCGTCACCATCGTGTTCCGTGCGGATCGGATAGCGGATGGCTTCGTCCATCGTCTCGGCGAGACCGCCGAACTTGCCGATGTCGAGGAAGACCCAGCGGGCATCGTCATTGTCCGACTTCTTCGAAATCAGAACGACTTCCGCCTTGATGACACCGGCATTGCCGACCATGCCGCGGCCCGGCTCGATGATCGTCTGCGGGATCTGGTTGCCGAAATGCGTGCGCAGCGCCTGGTAGATCGACTTGCCGTAAGCTTCTGCGGACGGAACGTCACGCAGGTACTTGGTCGGGAAGCCGCCGCCCATGTTGACCATCTGCAGGTGGATGCCCTGCTTGGCAAGCGATACGAAGACGCGCTTGGCATCGGCGAGTGCCGAATCCCAGGCATCGACCTTGGTCATCTGCGAACCGACATGGAACGAGACGCCATAGGACTGCAGGCCAAGCTGATGGGCGTAGACGAGAACGTCGACAGCCATCTGGGGAACGCAGCCGAACTTGCGCGACAGCGGCCATTCAGCGCCTTCACCATCGGTCAGCACGCGGCAGAAGACACGGGCGCCGGGAGCGGCGCGCGAGATCTTCTCGACTTCCTCGTGGCTGTCGACCGCAAAGAGGCTGACGCCGAGCGCATGCGCGCGGGCAACGTCACGTTCCTTCTTGATCGTGTTGCCGTAGGAGATGCGGGCGGCGGTTGCACCGGCTTCGAGCGCCATTTCGATTTCGGCAACGGACGCGCAATCGAAATTGGAGCCGAGGCCTGCAAGCAGCTTCAGCACTTCCGGGGCCGGGTTGGCCTTGACGGCGTAGTAGATGGCGCTGTCCGGCATGGCGTGACGGAAGGCGTGGAAATTGTCGCGAACGACGTCGAGGTCAACCACGAGGCAGGGACCATCGGGACGTCGGGTTGCGAGAAAGTCGCGGATGCGCTGGGTGGTCATATCGATTCCCTCTTCCAATTCCAGAGCTCCGGTTTGAACCGGAGGACAAAGGGCATACGATAGCTCGCATTGGAACCAGCCGGTGGAGACCCCGGAACCATAGCAAGCGCTCGATGCGCAGATCGTGAACCAACGCCGCGGTGCGGTGTAAGTTCGGCTTTGTCTGCCATGGATTGGAGGGAGAATCCCAACCGCACTTCCGGCAATGATGGTGTGCCTCTTCAGTAACCCCCGCTGATGGAAAGCAGGGAGAGAACAAAAAGGCCCGCACCGTCGTTGCTTCAGGCGTCCTCGCATTTTCCGGTTGGCCGGAATAGCGACTGGAGGGGTTAATTCCAGGTACCTTACCGATTTCCTCACCAATTCGAGGGTTCGGCGGACACCCATGGGCACGTGCGACTTTGGGCTGAGTGGGAAATAAGAATATTCGCCTTCATAATCAAGCGATTTTTTGATCTCGGGCCAAAAAAATAATTGAACAATAGGAAGCAATTTGTTCAATATTCCGAAACAGCTGAGGGGTGCCATGGATACCTTGACCCGCATACGCGCCTTCATCGATGTCGTCGAGGCCGAAGGCTTCTCCGCCGCGGCACGGCGCACCGGCCGCTCAAAGGCGCTGCTCTCTAAATATGTGCGTGAACTGGAGGATGAGCTCGGCGCGCTGCTGCTCAACCGCACCACCCGGCAGTTCTCCATGACCGAAGCCGGCCACACCTATTACCGCACCGCCTCCGATATCCTGAAGGAGATCGACAACCTCGCCGATCTCGTGCGTGAGAACAATGCACAGCTCAAAGGACGGCTTCGCATTTCCGTGCCGCGCACCTTCGTCGATGCCGATGTCGGCCAGTCGCTGATCGATTTCGCCAAGGAGAACCCGGACCTTTCGCTGGAGATCGCCGCCGACGACCGGTTCGTCGACCTGATCGAAGAAGGTTTCGACGTGGCGATCCGCATCACCAAGCTCGAAGATTCCGGCATGATCGCCCGCAAGATCTCGGATTTCCGCATCCATATCTGCGCCACCCCTGAATTTCTCGAGCGTTATCCCGATCTCGATCACCCAACGGCCCTTTCCAGCGTCCCCTTCATCGTCGATACCAATGCGCGCACCCAGGCGAGCATCCGCTTCCACAATCCCGACAACACCTCGTTTGCCGTCGCCGTTTCCGGACCGATAGAGGTCAACAGCCCGCATGCGACATTACGCGCGGCACTTGCCGGCATCGGCGTAGCCTTCATCCCGGATTTCATCGCCCGCAAGCCGATCGAGAGCGGCGAACTGGTGACCCTGTTCAACGATTACACCCCGACCGACCGCGGCATCTATGCCGTCTACCCGCACCGGCGCTACCTGCCGGCCAAGGTAAGGATCTTCGTCGATTACCTGCACAACTGGTTCAAGAAGCATCCGTAGGGCGGCGCACCTGCGCAGCGATGCGACATTCCGCCCCGCTTCAACGTGTGGCCCCACGAATCCGATACGGAGTCCGGTCCCAATTCCGTCCCAATTTCTGGCAAGAAGTCTGGGGCAGCGAACAGGGCAGCGGGATAGATGAAACATTCAACGATACTGATGGCCGCGCTTCTTTCGCTGGCGCCGGCCGCCGCCTTTGCCCATCCGCACATCTTCATCGAGGCCCGCCTCGAAGTCGTGGCCGGCAAGGACGGCAGTGTCGAGGAACTGCGCAATGTCTGGCGCTTCGACGAGGTCTTTTCCTCCTCCGTGGTCATGGATTTCGACAAGAACACCGACCTGAAGCTGGAACCGAACGAGCTGACCGACGTCGGCAACACGGTCAAGAAGTCTCTTGCTGACTACGACTACTACATGAACCTGACGATCAACGGGAAGAACATCACCGTCCAGAAGCCCGACATCATCCATGTCGACTACAAGGATGGCCAGCTGCTGATGTTCTTCGCGGTGAAGCCGGTGGAGAAGATGCCGCTGAAGGGCAGGCTCACCTTCGGCGTCTACGACCCGACGCTCTACACCTCGATCGATTTTCCCACCGACAACGAGCTGGCGATCGTCGGAGACGGCTTCAAGGCCTGCAAACATCAGGTGGTGCGGCCGGATGCCGACGAGGTGATCTCGCAAAACAAACAGTCGCTGACGGACGCCTTCTTCAACGATCCCACCGGCACCAACATGTCCAAACTCTTCGCCACCCGGCTGGAGGTCACATGCTGACGAAACGCCTTCCCCTCATCTTTTCCGCCGCCGTCCTCGCGCTGGTGACGGCGGCAAGCCTCGCCCATGCGCAATCGCCGCTCGGCATCGGCACGGCGGAACCAAGCTTCCAGCCGACCGGCGGGCCGTTTGCGCCGCTATTTCTCTACGTCAATTACGAGCAGCAGGCTTTCTATCGGGCGCTGACCGGCGCCTTGAAGGCGATGCGCCAAGACCCCTGGCAGCTGGCTTCGCTGATCGGCCTCTCCTTCGCCTATGGCGTCTTCCATGCCGCCGGCCCCGGACACGGCAAGGCGGTCATCTCCTCCTACATGATCGCCAACGAGGTCGAGCTGAAGCGCGGCGTGGTGATTTCCTTCATTTCTGCCTTCGTTCAGGGCGTGGTGGCGGTGGCGCTGGTCGGCGGCGCCTGGCTGGTGCTGCGCGGCACCGGCATTACGCTGACGGCGGCGACCCACGCAATGGAGGTCGCAAGCTTCGTCATGGTCATCCTTTTCGGCGGCTGGCTGCTGTTCCGCAAACTGCGCTCGCTGGTGGGCAACATGCCGCGCCGCCGGCTGATGGCGACGCCTGCCGGTCCGGTCAGCATGATGCTCGACTGGAAGGACAATGCGGCCGAACGCCAAGCCTATGCCTTCAACGGCAAGGCGCAGCCTGTCGAAGCCGGCCATACCTTCGTTCCCGGCATGGTCTGCGAGACCTGCGGCAATGCCCATGTGCCCGATCCGGCCTTGCTCGGCGGCGACAGGTTCAGCGCCAGCGAGGCCTGGTCGGCGATCGTAGCCGTCGGTCTGCGCCCCTGTTCCGGCGCATTGCTGGTCATGACCTTCTCACTGCTGAACGGGCTCTATCTCGGCGGCGTGCTTTCGGTCGCCGCCATGTCGCTCGGCACGGCGATCACCGTTTCCCTGCTTGCCACACTTGCCGTTACTGCCAAGAGCGCGGCCGTCCGCCTCTCCGGACGCGGCTCGACCACCTCGATCTGGGTCGGCAACGCCATCGAAATCCTCGGCGCCGTGCTCGTCATGCTGATGGGCGCCCTGCTGCTCGGGGCCTCGCTGCAGGGATAAAATTATTTTCCCCGGCGGCGCTGGTAGCGCGCCCGCAGCCAGAAGACTGCGAAAAACGCCATGATCAGGCAGACGCCGACGACAATCGCCAGCGTCGGCGAGAAATTGCCGATCCACAGCACGATGGTCGGCAGGAAATAGATGACGAGGGCGGCGCTAAGCAGGATGATGCCGGCGGCGGTCGCCTGCGAGCGGCTTTCCGGGCTCACGCGAGTCTTTCCTTTTCAAGATCGGTGCGGATGTCCTGCAGGCGGCGGATCTGGTTGCCCTCGGCGTCGAAATTCTCCGGCGAAAGCCAGGCTTCGAAGGCATCGTTGATCATCGGCCATTCGGCATCGATCATCGAGAACCAGGCGGTATCGCGGTTGCGATGCTTGGAGATCATGTGCTGGCGGAAGACCCCTTCGAAGCTGAAGCCGTAACGCGCAGCCGTCGTCTTGCTTGCCTCGTTGTTATTGTCGCATTTCCATTCGTAGCGGCGGTAGCCGAGATCCTCGAAGACATGCTTGGCCATCAGGTAGTGCACCTCGGTCGACAGCGGCGACCGCTTCATCTCGGCCCCGTGCGCCACCCCGCCGATCTCGACGACGCCGTTTGCCGGGTCGGCGCGCATGTAATTCGCCATGCCGACAATCTTGCCGGTGGCGTTGTCGCGAAAGATGTGGGTAAGCCAGCCGGACTTGGTGTAGACGGTTTCCAGCCAGTTGGCGAAATCGTCGATACCGGAGAAATCGTCCTGGGCGAAATAGAGAAGCAGGGGATTGATGCCCATGCCGCCGAGCCCGTCCCACAGCGCCTCGAGATGTTCGGCGCGCCGATAGGGCTCTACGGTAACGAAACGGCCCTTCAGCGTGACCGGCTTCGGCGCCGGGCAGCCCTTGAAATTTGCAAGATCGCGCATGGTCACTCCCCTTTTCGGAAGAGTGGATAGGCCAGCCGCCCGACAAAGGCAACCGGCCTAAAGCGCATCGCGCTTTAGGCCCTTATTTCCACGCATGTCGTTGTCGCAAAACCGCTGCACACTTTTGCGCGACATGCTTTAGATGTCACTGTGACAAGGTCACCTTGGCGGAGGACACCGTCGCCTCGATATGGTCGACCAGCTGGTCGGCAAGGCCGAGGCGGCCGGCAAGCAGATCGAGATAACCGCGCTCGGCGCGCGAATCCGGGTCGATGGTGAGCCGCGAGGCGGTGTAAAGCTCGACGCGTTGTTCTTCCGTCGTCGCGGCGGCAACGAACGCATCGATATCCGTCGGCGAAGCGAGTTCATGCTCGATGAAGGCCGCGGCCTCGCCGCTGACATCGGCGGCCTTGACCTTATCCATGATGAGGGCGCGTTCGGCATCGTCGATGTGGCCGTCGGCCTTGGCGGCGGCGATCATCGCGCGGATCAGCACCAGCACGAATTCATTGCTGCCGGCGGGCGACGCTGGTCCGAAACCGGATTCGACGGGCGGCGGCAGGAGCACCGGATTATTGGCGGACGGTGCATCGGAAGGGGCAGCGGGCGCCTGCCCGGCCTGATAATTCTTGTAGGCCTGGTAGCCGAGGCCGGCAATCGCGGCAAGACCGCCGATCGCCAGTGCATTACCGGCAATACCACGACCGGTCTTGGTGCCGAGCAGCGCGGCGGCAATCGCGCCGGTCTTCATCGGATTATTCCTGGCCGTCTGCACGGCATCGCCCGCCCTGTCGCGGACCGAACCGCCGAGACCTGGCACCTGCGAACCCAAGAACTGGTCGAGAAGCTTTTTTGCGTCGAACATTCCTCGTCATCTCCCTGTTGAAGCTGGAGGGAACATAGGTTTGCGACGGCTGAAATACAAATATGGGGAGCGGGATTGAGCCGTCAGGCTCACCCGCCCCTGCCGAAACTCAGGCCTTCAATGCGGCAGCCTCTGCCGCGAGCCTGGTGATGCCAGCCCAGTCGCCGGCCGCGACCAGTTCCTTCGGCGCCACCCACGAACCGCCGACGCAGATGACGTTCGGCAGCGAGAGATAATCATTGGCGTTCTTCAGCGAGATGCCGCCGGTCGGGCAGAACAAGGTGCCAGCAAGCGGCGAGGACAGCGCCTTGAGATAAGCGGCGCCGCCGGCCTGCTCCGCCGGGAAGAATTTCAGCACCTGGTAGCCTTCCTCGCGCAACGCCATGACTTCACTGGCGGTCGCGGCCCCCGGAAGCAGCGGCACGTCGGAATCGGCGGCGGCATCGAGCAGTTCCTGCGTCGTGCCCGGGCTGACGATGAACTTCGACCCAGCCTCGACGGCGGCTTCCCAATGGGCGACATTGAGGATCGTGCCGGCGCCGACTTCGGCTCCTTCGACCTCGGCGGCGACGGCACGCACGGCCTCGAGTGCCGCCGGCGTGCGCATGGTGATCTCGATCGCCTTCAGGCCGCCCGCGACGAGCGCCCGGGCCAGCAGAACCGCCGATTTCGCATCGTCGACGATCAAGACCGGAACGACAGGCTGGAGTTTCAGGATGGAAAGGAGCTTCTCTGTTTTCTCGCCCATGGTCGCGCGACCTCCTTAAAACGATTGAATTCGGACCCCGAATAACGCCCTCGCGGAACCTTGTCGAGATAAAACCGGACCACATGCCGAGAAGGGTATGAAATGGGTGGAAATTGGGCTACCGTGCCGCAATCGTCACAAAAGGTTCACTGGTATGGCGAAAGAGATCGAGCGGAAGTTCCTTGTACGCAGCGATGGATGGCGTGCCGCTGTCGAGACGAAGTCCGTCCTCCGGCAGGGTTACATCGCCTCGATGGACGACCGTTCCGTGCGAGTGCGCATACTCGACGGCAGGAAGGCGAGACTGACGATCAAGATCGGCCGCAGCACCATCACCCGTGACGAATTCGAATACGACATCCCGATCGCCGATGCCGAAGAGCTGTTGCGCAACGCGATCGGCGTCGTCATCGAGAAAACGCGCTACCGCGTTCCGCATGAGGACTTCGTTTGGGAAGTCGACGTGTTTACCGGCGAGCATCGGGGACTGGTGATCGCCGAGGTGGAAATGACGTCGGAAACCGATGATCCCGCCCTGCCCACCTGGCTCGGACGCGAAGTGACCGGAGATTTCCGTTACTCTAACCAGGCCCTTGCCACAGAATACGGGCACGACAGGCATGGCCTATCGCATTCGGCCTGACGCCGATTTCACCGAGGCGTTCCGTAGCGTCGCGACCAAGCAGCTGGAACACGCCGTCACCATCCTCGATGAACGCCCGGATGGCGCGCATGAGGCGATCCATTCATTCCGCAAGAATCTGAAACGACTACGCTCGCTCTACCGTCTCGTGGCCCGCGACGTGCCGGATTTCCAGCGCCGCGAAAACGCAAGGCTGCGCGATGCCGCACGCTCGCTTTCGGCGATCCGCGACGCTGCCGCCCTTATCGGCACCGCCCAATATCTGCAGCATGCAGCCCGCGAGAACGAGGAGAGCGAGGCGCTCGGCCGCATCGTCACCATTCTCGAAGGGCGCCGTGACTGGATGGCGGAAGCCGAAAGCGGCCTGGAACAGCGGCTGGCGGAAACCTCCGGCGTTCTGAAGCAGGCGATCGCCGCCTTGGACGCCGTCTCCTTTGATGGCGGACACCGCAAGAATGCCCGCATGCTGGCAAAAAGCTGGCGCCGCACCGCACGGAAGGCCAAGGCGGCGCTTGCGGCCTGCCACGGCGGGGCATCGGCCGACGATTTCCACGATCTGCGCAAACGCACCTACGACTATCGGCTCTACCATGCCCTTCTGCGCGACGTCTGGCCGGGCGCGATGAAGGCCAAGCGCGATGCGGCCAAGGAACTCGTCGAGGATCTCGGCCACATTCACGATCTGACCGTACTCTCCGAACTGGTCGAGGCCGAACCACAGCTCTTCACCCGCAATGACGACCTGGCGCATCTGCTCGACATCATCATCTTCCGCCAGCAGGAGGACCGGCGGCAAGCGCTGATCAAAGCCGAAGCCGTCTTCGCCGATGATGCCGACGAGGAAGCCCAGCGCATCGAGCTTCTCTGGCTGATGGCCGGAAACTGAGAGAAGGCCGCCGCCGGCGAAGGCAATTGCGCGGCCCGCCGATTTTCTGTATTTCCGCCCCATGACCGACAGCCCGACACACACCAGCCCGTTCCTCGTGGCCGCACTCTATCATTTCGTTTCTGTGCCGCGCTTTGCCGACCTGCAGGCGCCGTTGCAGACGCTTTGCGAGGAGAACGGCGTCAAGGGAACGCTGCTTCTGGCGCATGAAGGCATCAACGGCACGATCGCGGGCCCGGATGCCGGCATTCACGCCGTGCTTGCCTTCCTGCGCGCCCAGCCGGAATTTTCGGGCCTCGAGCACAAGGAAAGCCACGCCTCGAAAATGCCCTTCCTGCGCATGAAGGTGAAGCTGAAGAAGGAAATCGTCACCATGGGCGTCGAAGATATCGACCCCAACAAGGTGGTCGGCACCTATGTGGCGGCCAAGGACTGGAACGCGCTGATTTCCGATCCCGATACGATCGTCATCGACACCCGCAATGACTACGAGACAGCAATCGGCACTTTTCGCGGCGCGCTCGACCCAAAGACCAAGACGTTCCGCGAATTTCCCGATTGGGTGCGCGCAAATCCCGGTCTGCACAATAAGCCGAAGGTCGCCATGTACTGCACCGGCGGCATACGCTGCGAGAAGGCCACCGCCTTCATGAAGGCTGAGGGCTTCGACGAGGTCTATCATCTGAAGGGCGGCATCCTGAAATATCTGGAGGAAGTGCCGCAGGAGGAGAGTCTCTGGGATGGCGCCTGCTTCGTCTTCGACGAGCGTGTATCCGTCGAGCACGGGCTGAAGCAAGGCGAACACCGGCTCTGCCACGCTTGCCGCAACCCGATCACCGCCGAGGAAATGATCTCGCCGCTCTACGAGGAAGGCGTTTCCTGCAGCCACTGCTACCACACCCGCACGGAAGAAGACCGGCTGCGTTACCGTCAGCGTCAGCACCAGATCGCGCTCGCAAGAAGGCGCGGCCAACGACATATCGGTAGCTGAGCCAGATTTCTGTGTGGATCAACTTTGCTTTCTGAAGATCAGGCTGCGTCGATGCGACGCCGGGCTGCCGGCTCCGCTTCACGTCGCTCGTGCAGCATCTCGGTGATAAGCTCTGATATCACGGGCTTGCCGAACAAATAGCCCTGCAGGCAGTCGCAGCCGAAGAGGCGCATGGCTATCGCCTGCTCCTCGGTCTCGATGCCTTCGGCCGTCACCGGAATGTCGAGCGAGCGGGCGAGCGCCACCGTCGCCTGCAGCATCTCGCGCTGGCGTTTGTCGTTGACGCCCATGACCAGCGAGCGGTCGATCTTGATGCGGTCGAAGCCGAACTGCCTGAGATAACCGATCGACGAGAAGCCGGAACCGAAATCGTCGAGCGCCACCTTGACCCCCAGCCCCTTCAGCCGTTCGATCGACTGGCGGGTGCGCTGCGGATTCTGAATCATGTAGCCTTCGGTGATCTCAAGCGTGATGCGGCCGGCCTCGATCTCCGTCTGTTTCAGTACGTAGCGCACATAGTCGGTAAAGGCAGGATTGCGGAACTGGCCGGGCGAGACGTTAACCGAGACGTTGAGTTCCGGCCATTGTTTGGCCGTCTCACAGGCCTTGCGCAGTACGAACAGACCGAGCGATTCGATGAGGCCGCTGGTCTCGGCGATCGGGATGAACAGCTCGGGCGAAACAGGGCCATGGCCCGGACGGTTCCAGCGCACCAGTGCTTCGACGCCGGTCATCGCATGCGTCGCCGCATCGATCAGCGGCTGGTAGGCCAGCGTCAGGTCGCCGCTTTCGATGGCGATCCGGAGATCGAGCTCCAGCGCGTTGCGCTGCTCTCGATCGGTGTCCATCGACGGATCGTAGAGGGTCATGCGCGCGCGGCCGGCTTCCTTCGCCTTGTACATGGCAAGGTCGGAACGGCGCACCAGCTCCTCACGCCCGATCGTCCCGGAAGGCGACATGGCAATGCCGATGCTTGCCCCGACGACAACGACACGGCGACCGATCTCCAGCGGCTCGACAAGAAAATCGAGAATCTGCTCGGCAAGCTGTAGTGCGGCGGCATTCTCACTGTCGGAGAGAAAGGCGATGGCAAATTCATCGCCGCCGATGCGGGCGAGAACGGCACCCTGCGGAATGAGCACAGCGAGCCCGGCCGCGACCGCACGGATCAACTGGTCGCCGGTGCCATGGCCATAGCTGTCATTGACTTCCTTGAAGCCATCGAGGTCGAGATAGAGGAGGAGCACGTTGCGCTTGGTCTGGCGTGCCTCGACGACAAAACGATCGACGGCCAGCCCGAGGCCATCACGATTGGAAAGCCCGCTCAGCCTGTCGCGCAGCGCCTCCTCGCGAGCGCTGTTTTCCTCCGCCTTCAGGCGGCGGCCGGCAAGCCAGCCGATGACCAGCAGCACGACGAAGAACAACCCGACGAGGCCGAGCGCCTGGATGACCATCGGCCGCACCTGTGCATAGCCGATATCGCCGGGTGAACGCGAGATCCAAACCAGCTTGCCGAGCGTTGCCCCCGTCGGATCGACGATCGGCACAAGATAGTCGGCCGCAAAACTCGGCGGCGCCAGCCTCAGCCCGCCGATGACATAGGTCTGGCCGAGAGCGGTCACCCTGTCGTCATCGAGATGGCGGGCGAAAACGAGATAGCGCTGCTGGCCGGCGGGCACATCCAGCGCACCGGACTTTTTCCGCACCAATGCCACACCGACGGCGGCAATGCCCCGCTTGGTGGTGACGAAACCGATCGCCTGAGGACGATCGGCCGGGCCGGCCGCCTTTACCGTGTCGAAGAGGGTCCAGAGCGAAGGCGCGAAGAAATCTGTGAGCGGCTCCTCCATCGGTTTGCCGTCGCGATAGGCCATGATCGCCTTCTTCTCGCCATCGATGACGATCGCCATGTCGAACAGCGAGCTGTTGACCGACATCTCGCCGTAGTTGCTCACCGTCCAGGCCATACCGTCGGCCGCGTAGACGTTGACGGCAGCGTCATCCCAGGCGGCGTAATCGTCGAGCGTCGCGCCGAGCTGATCCTCGAAGGTCTTCAATGCACCGACCGTCGTTTCGCGCGAGCGCTCGTCATCGAGAACATTGGAATTTTCGGCCACGCGTTCCAGCGCCGTCAGCACCATGATGGTGACGACGGCGACGATGACTGCGAAGGAGAAAAGCACGCCGGTGACGGTGATGTGACGGCCTATTCCCGATCCCTTGCTCTGCGACTTTCCGGCTGTCTGCATTACGACTCCCTGACCGTTGGACTTTGCCAGTCAAGGGTTCAAAAACGTTTAAGCAACCGCCTGTTGCAGGCCTCTCGCGATCTATTTTTCTGCCTGCCTCCGGTCGTCGCGAAAATGCTGGCAAGCAACGTCAGCTTGCCATGCCGGCCGGAAGTCCGCGCCCCCAGATGCTCGCGATAAGCGTCAGACAGGTGCCTCTCTCAAGTGCCCGCGAGGCAACTGCGCTAAACCGCCTTGTGATTGCCCTTCGGGAATTGCGCCGCGAGTTGGCGATACCACTTGCCGCTCTTCTTCACCGTGCGCAGCTGGGTTTCATAATCGACATGGACCAGGCCGAAGCGCATGCGGTAGCCTTCCGCCCATTCGAAATTATCCATCAGGCTCCAGGCGAAATAGCCGCGTAGGGGATAGCCGTCCTTGATGAGGCCGGCAACGATTTCGAGGTGATCTCCGACATAGTCGAGGCGCATCGTATCGTCGACCTCGCCGTCGATGACATCGGTGTTGTCGCAGGCGCCGTTCTCGGTGATGTAGCATTCCGGCAGTTCGTAGCGGCGGTAGAGATCCTCGATCGAGAGCTTCAGGCCCGGCGCATAGATTTCCCAGCCGATATCGGTCTTGACGTCGCTTGCCGGCGGCGCCTCCACCGTCCAGGGGAAATCGCCTTTGCGTTCGGCATCGTCGGTGACGCGTTCGGGCTTATAATAGTTCAGGCCCCACCAATCGAGTTTCTGGCTGATGAGCTTCAGGTCGCCATCCTCGATGACAGGCATGCGGTCGCCGAGCGCCGCGACGAATTCCTTCGGATATTCACCCTTGAAGACGGGATCGAAGAAAGCGCCGTTGTGGAACTGATGCGCCCGCTCGCCCGCGGCAAGGTCGGCCGGGCTGTCGGAGCCGGGAATGATCGAGGCGGCATTGAGCACGAGGCCGACCGGCACATTGGGCGCTTCCGAGCGGATCGCCTCGACGCCGAGGCCGTGGGCAAGGTTCATGTAATGCATGGCGTGAAGGGCAGCCTGCATGTTGCGCTCGCCCGGAGCATGGATGCCGTAGAGGTGGCTGAGCCAGACGATGCACCAGGGTTCGTTGAAGGTCGCGACCCGGTCGAGGCGATCGCCAAGGCGGTTCATCACCGTCTTGGCATAGCGCTGAAACGCATAGGCGGTCGAGCGCGCGGTCCACCCGCCCTCGCCGGCGAGCAACAGAGGCAGATCCCAGTGGTAGAGCGTCGCGAAGGTCTTGATACCGCGCGCCTTGCAGCCGTCGACCAGCCGGTCGTAGAAATCGAGGCCGGCCTCGTTCACCGGACCCGTGCCGTCCGGGATAATGCGCGGCCAGGCAATCGAGAACCGGTAGGCTTCGACACCCATCTCCTTGATGAGATCGAGGTCCTGTTCCAGGCGATTGTAGTGATCGCAGGCAACATCGCCGTTATCGCGATTATGGACGCGGCCAGGCATATTGCAGAAAGCATCCCAGATGGATGGCTTGCGGCCATCAGCTTTGCTGGCGCCTTCGATCTGGAAGGCAGCGGTGGCAACGCCGAAAATGAAGTCGCCGGGAAAGCGCTCCGCGAGTTTCTTCGGATCGATCATCTGGAAATCCTATCTCTCAGGTTGAGCCGTTTGCGCCGGATTTAGCCAAGCCTGAAGGCAAAGTACAGGCTGGCCGGAAGAAAAACTGCAACGTTGCAGGAGGAAAAACAGAACAGCTGCAGCGCCGCTCCCTCGCCGCGCTGCCGCCCTCATAACGGCAATGTCAGCAGTCGTGATTTGGCCGTTGAGACCGCGATCCTTACACGGGAAATGGCATCACAAATATGAAAGGGATCCAATGCTCTCTTCGGTCCATTCGCTGCAGCCTCATCTGCTGAGCCTGTTGCGCATTGTCTCGTCACTTGTACTTTTCAGCTATGGAACACAGAAGATCCTGCATTTTCCGGCTGCGGCAAGCGTGCCGCCCGCAGGCTCGCTGCCCTGGATTGCCGGCCTGCTCGAACTCACCTTCGGGTTCCTGGTGCTTGTCGGATTCCAGACCCGTATCGCCGCCTTCGTGCTCTCCGGCCTGATGGCCGTCGCCTATTTCATCGCACATGCATCGAAGGGCATCTACCCCGCCCAGAACGGCGGCGTCGCGGCGATCCTGTTCTGCTTCGTGTTTCTTTATCTGGTGGCGGCAGGTGCCGGACCGTTGAGCGTCGACAACCTGCTGAAGCGTGGCCGCACTGCTGCGGTCTGATCAAAATAAAACAAAACGCCGAGGCGACTCTACAGCGCCGCGCGTCTTTTCAGACGCGCAAAGGCGCTGTAGCGCTTAGAATTACTGCATAATTTTGTCCTTAAATCGATTCCGATTTAAGGAATTATGCAGTAGATCGCCTCGGCGTTTTTCATGGGGCAACCGAGATCGTTAAATTCAGACTTTGATCCAGGCGCCGTTCCTCTTCGAAGACGCGACGCAGGCTTCCACGAAGGCCACACCCTTCACGCCGTCATCGACTGTGGGATAGACCACCGCCTTGTCGACGGCCTTGCCCTTCTTGCGGGCGTTTATCGCATGCGCGGCTTCCGTATAGATCGTTGCAAAGGCTTCGAGATAACCTTCCGGATGCCCTGATGGCACGCGCGTGACA
The DNA here is from genome assembly GCF_057653715.1 of Rhizobium sp. WSM1328. Lineage (NCBI taxonomy): Bacteria > Pseudomonadati > Pseudomonadota > Alphaproteobacteria > Hyphomicrobiales > Rhizobiaceae > Rhizobium > Rhizobium sp. WSM1328. The sequence continues at coordinate 3,739,937 of NZ_CM172788.1, forward strand.
CGGCCGGCAGCCGCGCCTGAACCGGCGCCGCCGCGGGTGATCAGCCGCTTCGGCTCGCCGAAAGGCGTGTACCACAAGTAGTTCGGGTCCTTCTGGGTCCATTCCAGCCCGCCCTTGGTGCCGTAGACACGCACCATCAGGCCGTTTTCATGGCCGGGCGCAACCTGGCTGCACCAGAGCATGCCCTTGGCCGGCTTCTCCGAACCCTTCGCCTTGAAGCGCAGCATGACATGCGCATTATCGTCCAGCCGGCGGCCGGGAACGAAGCTATCGAGATCGGCGGCGAGGCTGTCGAGCTCCAGGCCAGTGATGAAGGCGGCGAGATTATAGGCATGGGTGCCGATATCGCCGGTCGAGCCGCCGACGCCGGACTGCGCCGGATCGGTGCGCCAGGCAGCCTGTTTCTGGCCGGTTTGCTCGACCGCTTCCGTCAGCCAGTCTTGCGGATATTCGGCCTGGACGACGCGGATGTCGCCGAGTTCACCATTCGCGATCATCTCCCGCGCCTGGCGGACCATCGGATAGCCGGTGTAATTATGCGTCAGCACGAAGAGTGCCCCACTCTCGTCGGCGATCTTCTTCAGCTTCTTCGCATCGGCAAGGTTGGATGTCAGCGGCTTGTCGCAGATGACATGAATGCCGCGCTTCAGGAATTCCTTGGCTGCATCGTAGTGAACATGGTTCGGCGTGACGATCGCCACCGCCTCGATGCCATTCTTCAGCTTCGCCTCGCGGATCGCCATCTCGCGATAGCTGGAATAGGTCCGCGACGGATCGAGGCCGAGGTCGCGGCCGGATGCGATCGCCTTTTCGGGCGAAGCCGACAGCGCGCCGGCGATGAGATCGTACTGATCGTCGATGCGGGCCGCGATACGGTGCACCGCGCCGATGAACGCGCCCGCGCCGCCGCCCACCATGCCGAGCCGGATGCGCGGCTCGCGTGTCTGTTCGGATGATGCTTCGATTGCCATTGATTCCTCCTCAATTTTTCTTCCCTTCTCCCCTGGGGGGTTCAAAGGACGGGTTGAGCCCCGTGGCTCAACCCCGGTCGGTGGCCCGAAGGGTCGGATGAGGGGGCTTCGCGGTAGATATGCCTTTCGCTTGTCGCTCAAGGCATTCGTCGCTATCGCTCCTCATCCCCCTCATCTGCCCTGACGGGCATCTTCTCCCCGCTGGGGAGAAGGGAATAGAAACCTAGAGCCCCAGCATCCGCCGGTTCGCCGCCTGGTCCGTGCCGCTGCCGGCGAAATCGTCGAAGGCTTTCTCGGTCACGCGGATGATATGGGCGGCAACGAATTCGGCGCCTTCGCGGGCGCCGTCCTCCGGATGCTTCAGCGCGCATTCCCATTCGACCACGGCCCAGCCATCGAAATTATTCGCCGTCATCTTCGAGAACACCGCGCCGAAATCGACCTGGCCGTCGCCAAGCGAACGGAACCGGCCGGCGCGTTCGACCCAGCCCTGATAGCCACCGTAGACGCCCTGGCGCCCGGTCGGATTGAACTCAGCATCCTTGACGTGGAACATCTTGATGCGGTCTTTGTAGATGTCGATGTTGTCGAGATAATCGAGGCACTGCAGGACGTAGTGCGAGGGATCGTAGAGCATGTTGGCGCGCGGATGGTTCTTCACCCGCTCCAGGAACATCTCGAAGGTGATGCCGTCATGCAGGTCCTCGCCCGGATGGATCTCGTAGCAGACGTCGATACCGTTCTCGTCCGCATGGTTGAGGATCGGCGTCCAGCGGCGGGCGAGTTCGTCGAAGGCAGTCTCGACCAGACCGGCAGGACGCTGCGGCCAGGGATAGATGAAGGGCCAGGCAAGCGCGCCGGAAAAGGTCGCATGCGCCTTGAGACCGAGGTTTTTGGATGCCGTCAGTGCCATCTTGACCTGCTCGACCGCCCATTCCTGACGCGCCTTCGGATTGCCGCGCACCTCCGGTGCAGCAAACCCGTCGAAGGCTTCGTCATAGGCCGGGTGAACGGCGACGAGCTGTCCTTGCAGATGAGTGGAGAGTTCGGTGATCTCGATGCCGTTTTCACGCGCCTTGCCGGCGAATTCGTCGCAATAATCCTTGGACGTGGCAGCCTTCTTCAGATCGATCAGCTGGCTGGCCCAGGTCGGCACCTGGACGCCCTTGTAACCGATGTCGGCCGCCCATTTGGTGATCGCGTCCCACGAGTTGAAAGGAGCAGTATCGCCCGCGAACTGGCCAAGGAAAAGGCCGGGGCCCTTGATCGTCTTCATGTCAGATTCCTCCCTGAATATCGGCCGTAAACGTTTCTGAAGTGTTGTAGCACGCAATTTGGCGGGAGCAAGGCGCCTCCTCGCCCTTGGCTCGTGATTTGGCGCGAAGCCAGATGCGATATGGCGGCGAGCTAATCATGATGGGCTTTGGCGGGCAAGAGGTACGTGCAGCATTTTCGGCCACCCGCTCTATTGGAAGCATAAAAAATGCGCCCATCCTTACGAATGGGCGCATGTCTCCAGTCGATGGATCAGAACGGAGAATCCGGGAAGTAGAAGTCCTTGGCATTGTCCTTGGTGACGAGCGTCGCGTCGAGGATGTAGCTGCCGTGAACCGGAACCTGATCATAAAGTGCCGCCGCCGTCAGTTCCATCGCTGTGCCGACCATTGCCGGCGGATAGAGGACGTCGACCGGGATCAGCTTATCGCCGTCCATGACCTTCTTGACCATGTCCTTGGAGCCGGCGCCGGCGACGACATACTTGATGTCGGTGCGCTTGGCCTGCTCGATCGCCTGCAGAACGCCGACGGCCATGTCGTCGTCCTGGCACCATACGACGTCGATCTTCTGATACTTGGTCAGGTAGTCCTGCATGACCTTGAAGGCATCGTCGCGGTTCCAGTTGCCGTACTGGCGGTCGAGAACCTTGACGTTCGAGCCGGCAATGCCCTTGTCGAAGCCGTCCTGGCGCTGCTGGTCGATCGGGATCGGCAGACCGCGGATGATGACCACTTCGGCGTCCGGAGTGGTGTCCTTGATGTACTTGCCGGCGACTTCGCCGAGAGCCGGGTTGTTGCCGGCGACATAGAGATCGCGCACGGAATTGTCGTTGTTGCTCGGCGCACGGTCGACGAGGGCGACGAACTTGCCCTTGCCCTTGACTTCCTTGATGGCGTTGACGAGCGGATCCGGATCCGACGGCAGGATGACGAGGGCGTCGATGCCCTGCGTATCGAGATCCTGCACGGCATTGGCCTGGCTTGCGGCGTCCGGCGAGGTCTTGACGATGACGTTGAGACCGGGATGTTCGGCCATCAGCAGCTTGGCGACGCGTTCGGCATGGAACACCACGCCCGATGTCCAACCGTGGTCGGCGGCCGGAATGGACACGCCGATCGTGAATTTCTTGTCCTGGGCGTGAGCGGCGCCGGCGAACGTCACCGCCGCAACCGTCAGGCCCAACATCAATTTACGCATGCTATTTCCTCCCAATAATTTCAGGGACTTTTCCATACGGGACCGGACGCCCTGTAAGCCCGATCAAGTCATGATTTGCGCACCAGCGAGCGCTGGACGAACATGGCGATGATGATGATCGCACCCTGGATGGCGCCGATCAGATACTCGCTGATGAAATTCGAAAGCAGCATGATGTTGCCGACCAGTTCGAGAATGAAGGCGCCGCAGATCGTGCCCCAGACCCTGCCCGCGCCGCCTTTGAGGGCCGTGCCGCCGACGACGACGGCCGTGATCGCCTGCAACTCCCATAGGATGCCCGTCGTCGCCGACGTCGAGCCGAGACGGGGAACATAGAGCAGCACGGCAATGGCGACGCACAATCCCTGGATGACGAAGGCGATCGTCCGCACACGGTTGACCGCGATACCGGAATAGCGGGCGACATCGCTGTTTGATCCAACCGCAACAACGTGGCGCCCGTAGCGGGTGCGATAGAGGATGAAGGCCGCAACCGCCGTCACTGCCAGGATCACCACGATCGGCACGGGTATGCCGGCGACATTGCCGAAATAAGCAGGGCGATAGAGCGTCTGGATATCGGCTGAGCGAAGCGTGATCGCACCGCCCTGCGACAGCCAGGTCGTCAGGCCGCGATAGATGCCCATCGTGCCGAGCGTCGCAATGAAGGGCTCGATCCTGCCGACCGTCGTGATCAGGCCGTTCGCCAGGCCGCAAAGCGCGCCGGCGACGATCGTGAAGACGGCGGCGACCGTCAGCATCAAAGCCGGGTTTTCGATGGCGCCCGAATTCATCAGCAGGATCATCAGGCTGGCGACGAAGGCCACCATCGAGCCGACAGACAAGTCGAGATCGCCTGCTGATATCACGAAGGTCGCACCGACCGCGATGATGGCGATGAAAGCGCTGCGCGTCGCGACATTGGCAAGGTTGGTGATGCCGATGAAATTGGGATTGACCAAGGCTCCGACGATCAGCAGCAGCGCCAGGGCGACGAAGGGAGCGACCGCACGCAGGTCGACATCCCGCCAGGATCGGCGCCGGATTTCCCTGGTCTCCTCGTTGACACTCATTTCCAAAATCAACCTCCCGTCCCATATTTTCTGGGCATTTTATCTGTCGTCCTGATCGGCAAAGCCCTGCTTCAGCCTTCAGGCGGCCGCCTTCCTCTTGAGCCCGGCGGCGTAACGCATGATCTCCTGCTCGGAAATCTCGTCTCCCTCGAGCACGCCGACGATACGCCCTTCGCGCATCACCGCCACTCTGGTGCAGAGGCCGATGACCTCCGGCATCTCCGAGGACACGACGATGATCGACCGGCCGTCCCGGGCGAGGGCCGAGATGAAATGATAGATCTGCTGCTTGGTGCCGACATCGATGCCGCGCGTCGGCTCGTCGATGATGATGATCTGAGGTTCGGTCTCCATGACCTTGGCGAGCAGCAGCTTCTGCTGGTTCCCCCCCGACATCCGGCCGGCGACGATATTGCCGTCACGAACCCTGATATCGAAGCGGCGCTTGGCCTTTGCCATCGCGGCCGCCTCGCTGCCCGGGCTGAGATAGCCGTGACGAGCGTGCCTTCCGAGCGATTGCAGTGTCAGATTGGTCACCATGCCGGAGCGCAGCAGCAGGCCTTTCGACTTGCGGTCCTTGGTCATGTAGGCGAGCCCGCAGCGATTGGCGGCATGGACGTCGCCGGAGGGAACAGTTTCCCCCTTGATGACCACCTCGCCCTCGAGACGGGTCCGCAACCCGGCGATCGCTTCCATCAGTTCGGTGCGGCCGGAGCCGATCATGCCGGAAAACCCGATGATCTCGCCCTTGCGCACCTCGAAGCTCGCATCCTTCACATAACCCGTTGATACCGAAGCGACCCTGAGGACGACCTCCTCGTCGACATCAGGCTCGACCTTGGCGGGATAGAGGCTGGAGAGTTCGCGGCCTACCATCAGCTGAGCGATCGATTCCCCGTCCAGAACCGACGTCGGCGAAGTCTTGATCCACTGGCCGTCGCGCAGCACCGTGACACGATCGGTCAACTCCATCACCTCGTCGAGCTTGTGGGACACGAAGACGAAGCTGGTCCCCTGGTCGCGAAGCTTGCGAACCTGTTTGAACAGCATATTGGTCTCTTCCCGCGACAGCACCGCGGTCGGCTCGTCCATGAACACCACCCGCGCATCGCGGCTGATCGCCTTGGCGATTTCGACCATCTGCTTGTCGGCGATGGAAAGCGTGCTGATCAGCGCATTCTCATCGACATGCGAACCGAGCACGTCGAGAACCTTGCGTGTCTCCGACCGCATATATTTACGGTCGAGCATGCCGAAATGCGTGACTTCGCGCCCGAGGAAGAGGCTCTCCGTCACGGTCAGATGTTCTGCGAGGTTGAATTCCTGGTGAATGATGACGATGCCGAGCGCCTCGGCGTCGCCGTTGGGCGGCAGGACGACGGGCTTGCCATCAAGCAGGATTTCGCCGGAACTGGGCTGCTCGAAACCCGACAATACCTTGACAAGCGTGGATTTGCCGGCGCCGTTTTCACCCATCAGCGCATGGATTTCGCCGGCGCGGAGATCGAAGTTCACGCTGAAAAGGACCTGCACTCCACTGAAGGATTTGCATATGCGCCTGGCGGACAGCACCACGGGTGCGGTGTCGGCGGTCTCCACGGTCATCTGGTCCTCCCCAAAGCGGCTCTCCGTCCACTCAGAAGCCTTATGTAAACCTTTACATACATCGTGTAAAGGTTTACATCGTTGATTTACACAGATCAGTTGAAGCCTGCCTTTGACCTCTCGACAAGTCTGTGTAGTGTCGCGGCGAAGACAGCCCAAGGCAGAGCTCAGTGTCGAATTCCACGCCCGCAACCATCGAAGACGTCGCCCGGATCGCCGAGGTCTCTATCGCGACGGTTTCCCGGGCAATCCACATGCCGGAGAAGGTCGCCAACTCCACCCGCCTCAAGGTCAACCAGGCGATCGCCATCACCGGCTATACCACCAATGCCATGGCGCGCAGCCTGAGGCTCGGCCGCTCCAATATGATCCTTGTCGTGGCGCCCGATATTGGCGATCCCAATTTCTCCAATATTCTCGTCGGGCTGGAGAACGAAGCGCGCGCGCACGGCTACGGCATCCTGATTGGCCACACCCAGAACGATGCCCAGCGCGGCCTGGAATATCTGAAATTCTTCAATTCCAACCAGGCGGCTGGATTGATCCTCTTCACCGGCATCCTGCCCTTCGGGCATCAGACGATGACCGCGCGGCTGCCGCCGAGCGTCGGCGTTTTCGAGCCCGTCTTCAACGGCGGCATTCCCTATGTCGGCGTCGACGATACCGAAGGCGCTCGGAAAGCGGTGGACCTGCTGCTGGCTGAAGGGCATCGCAAGATCGCCTTCATCGGCGATTCACGCACCCGGCTTGCCTATACGAGACGCCGCATGGGTTACGATGCCGGTCTCGATGCCGCAGGCATCCCGCCCGACACCAGGATCGTGCTGGAAGGTGACGGCACGATCGAAAGCGGGCGGCATGCGGTCGAACAGCTTTTCATGCGCGACACGCTTCCAACCGCCTTCATGTGCGTCAACGACCAGACGGCGATCGGCGTCATGGTCGGGCTCGGCGCACGAGGTTATGATATTCCGCGGGATTTCTCGGTGACCGGTTTCGACGACGTGCCGCAGGCCGTCTTCATATCCCCACCGCTGACCACGATCCGCCAGCCGAGAACGGCGATCGGCAAGCAGGCGATGGCGCTGCTGCTGGAACTTCTGTCCGATGGCCGGCCAACCGAAACGGAAATCCTGCTGCGGCCGGATCTGGTGGTTCGAAACTCCGTCTCGGCGCCGTCGCGCAGCTGGTCGAAACGTTGAACCCGTATCACTGAGCGCTTAAGGCGCATTTAGATCAGGATGATTTTAAGCCCGATCGGCCTAAAATCTGAATCCTGATCTAAATCAAAGAAGTAGAGCATGATGTCGTCCGAAAACCGCGCACACTTTTCGGCATCATGCTCTAGCCGGCAAATGCGCCGGCGACCAATGGCCGCCGGCGCGCTTTATCAAACGTAACGGTTGACGACGTTCTCCAGCAGTTCCTGCTTGCCGGATCTCGGCTGCGGGTTCACGTCGTGGCTCTCGACATAGTGGGTGATCTCATCCAGCGAATACTCGCCGCGGAAGAGCTTCTGCGCCTCGGCGGATTCCCAGCCGGCATACCGATCGGCGAGCGGCTGCGACAGAGCCTTGTCCTCGATCATCTTGGCAGCGGCCTTCAGGCCGCGGGCGCAGCAATCCATGCCGCCGATATGGCCGATCAGCAGATCCGCCGGGTCGAGAGACTGACGGCGCAGCTTCGAGTCGAAGTTGGTGCCGCCGGTCTTGAAGCCGCCGCCAGCCAGAACATGGTAATAAGCGAGCGCCATTTCGGGAACATTGTTCGGGAACTGGTCGGTATCCCAGCCGGACTGGTAGTCGTTGCGGTTCATGTCGATCGAGCCGAAGATGCCGAGCGCATTGGCAAGCGCCAGCTCGTGCTCGAAGGAGTGGCCGGCAAGGATCGCGTGGCCCTGCTCGATATTGAGCTTCACCTCGTTTTCAAGGCCGTGCTTCTTGAGGAAGCCATAGACGGTCGCAACGTCATAGTCATACTGGTGCTTGGTCGGCTCCTGCGGCTTCGGCTCGATCAGGATCGTGCCCTTGTAGCCGATCTTGTGCTTGTATTCGACGACGAGGTTGAGGAAGCGGCCGAGCTGGTCGAGCTCGCGGCCGATATCGGTGTTGAGCAGCGTCTCGTAACCTTCGCGGCCGCCCCAGAGCACGTAGTTTTCGCCGCCGAGCTTCTGCGTGGCATCGATGCAGGTCTTTACCGTCGCGGCTGCGAAAGCAAAGACATCGGGATCCGGATTGGTCGCAGCGCCCGACATATAGCGGCGGTGGGAGAAGAGGTTCGCCGTGCCCCAAAGCAGCTTGGTGCCGGTTGCGGCCTGCTTCTCGGCGAAATAATCGACGATCTCGTTGAGGTTTTTAGTGTTCTCGGCAAAAGTCTTGCCTTCCGGACGCACGTCGGCGTCATGGAAGCAATAGTAGGGCGAGCCGAGCAGCGAGAAGAATTCGAAGGCGACGTCGGCCTTGAGCTTGGCGGCCTTCATCGTGTCCTCGAACCAGGGACGCAGGAAGGTCTGCCCGCCGAAGGGATCGCCACCCGGCCAGGTGAAGGTGTGCCAATAGGCCACTGCAAAGCGCAGATGGTCTTCCATGCGCTTGCCCATGACGATCTCGTCCGGCTGGTAATGGCGGAAGGCCAGCGGATTGGTGCTGTCAGGGCCCTCGTATTTGACTTTCTGGATATCGCCGAAAAATCCGGTGCTCATTTTGGTTCTCCTTGGGTTCGTAATTCAGTCTATCGTTCGTGCCGTGCAGCCCCCTCATCCGACCCTTCGGGCCACCTTCTCCCCCAGGGGAGAAGGGGAATGAGGCGCCGCTGCGAACCTCTTCTCCCCTCGGGGGTCCGAAGGACGGGTTGAGACCCGTGGCTCGACCCCGGTCGGTTCCGGCAGGCGGATGAGGGGGCCGCTGGCTCCAGTTCTCAATGCGCCAGCGACTTGATCGCCGGGTAAAGCGCTCGGTAGCGCTTGTAGGCATCCTCATAAGCGCCGCTTAGCGCCGCCACAGGCTCGATCGTGCCTGCCGTCACCGGCGGCGTGCAGACGGCAATGGGATCTGCCCCCGTTGCTGCGATCAGGCCGAGGCGGGCTGCCCCGAAGGCCGCGCCGAAATCGCCGTCAGCCGGCAGGTCGACCGGAACGCCGAGCGCGGTCGCGATCGACGCCAGCCAGTAACGCGAGCGTGAACCGCCGCCGATCGCCGTGACCCGGGATATGCCGGTGCCGGCCGAACGCAGCGCTTCGAGATTGTCGCGAATGGCGAAGGCGACGCCTTCGAGCACCGCTTGTGTAAGAACGACACGGCTGCTTTCGTGTTCGAGGCCGATGAAGGCGCCACGGATGACGGCATCATTGTGCGGCGTGCGCTCGCCGGAGAGATAGGGCAGGAAAGTGACGCCGGTGGGCGCCTTCAGCGTCTCGCCGAGTTCGCCGGTGAGATCGGCGGCCGACTTGCCGGTTACACCAGAATGCCAGTTCAGCGCATCGGTGGCCGACAGGATGACGCCCATCTGGTGCCAGGTGTTCGGCAGCGCGTGGCAGAAGGCATGCACGGCGCTTTCCGGCTTCGGCAAATAGGAAGCGTTGGCAGCAAAAAGCACACCTGATGTGCCGAGCGAGACGAAGGCGGCGCCGTCGCTGACCGTGCCCATGCCGCAGGCCGAAGCCGCATTGTCGCCGGCACCGCCGGCAATGACGACATCGCCTGATATGCCCCATTGCGCCGCCAGTTCGGACCGCAGCTTGCCGGCCTGCTCGGTGCCTTCGACAAGCGCCGGCATCTGTTCCTCGGAAAGCTTGGTGGCGGCCAGCAGTTCCGACGACCAGGCACGCTTGCCGGTGTTGAGCCAGGAGGTGCCGGCCGAATCCGACATTTCAGAGATATAGTCGCCGGTCAGCCAGAGACGCAGATAGTCCTTCGGCAACAGCACCTTGGCGATCTTGCCGAAGACATCGGGCTCATGTTTTGCGACCCAGGCGAGCTTCGGTGCCGTGAAACCGGGAAAGACGATATTGCCGGTCAGCGCGCGAAAGCGCGGATCGGCATCGAGTGCCGCGGCCTCGACGTAGCTGCGGGTGTCGTTCCAAAGGATGCAGGGGCGCAGCACCTTATCAGTGGCATCGATGAGCGTTGCGCCATGCATCTGGCCGGAAAGGCCGATGCCCTTGACCGCCGCCAACTCCTTCGGATGTTTTGCCTTGAGGCCGGCGACAGCCTCTTCCGTGGCGCGTACCCAGTGGGCCGGCTCCTGTTCCGACCAGCCGGAATGCGGACGCGAGACGTCGAGCGAACCATTGGCAGAGCCGATGATCTTCTGATCACCGTCGATCAGCATCGCCTTGACGCCGGAGGTTCCGAGATCGAGACCCAGATACATGTGGTATTTCTCCCTTTGCCGTTACGGCAGATTGTCTTTCAGGAATATGTCGAGGCGGATGCGCTCCTGCGCTTCGATGACGGCAAGCCCGTCCGCCTTGGCTTTCAGTACGCGGATCGCGCTGCGCACCTCATGGCCGGCATCCTGGTTGAGGATCGCATCGATCGTATTGTCGATCAGTGCTGCGCGCGTATGGGCGGTCAACTCGTGGGCAATGACAGTCAGTACGCGATCGACGGCCTTCTCCTTCAGCGCCCGGATCAGGCCGCGATTGCCGGCGCCGAGGCTGTAGACGCCGATGATGTCGGCATTCCCGAGCGCGTCGGCAACAAGCCTGTGGGCGACCTCCGGGTCGTCGCGGCCTTCGAGAACCGGCAGGATCGCAAGATCCGGAAATTCCTCGGCCATGACAGCGGTGAAGCCCTCCAGCCGCTCGCGATGGTCGCGCACCAGCATGGAACCGGCGAGCACGGCTATTTCGCCCTTTCGCGGCCCGAGGAATCGTCCGAGCAGGCGGGCGGCTGTGCGGCCGGCTGCGATATTGTCGACGCCGGCATAGTGATGGCGCAGCGACCCCGTGAGATCGGAAACCAGGGTGACGACGGGAAAGCGCTCGCGCACCAGCCTGTCGACGGCGGCGCGCACGTCAGGCGCATCGGTCGCAACCAGCGCAATGCCGCAGGGCTTTTCCCGGGAAAGCCCTTCAAGCACGGCGACGAGGGCGGCGGGATCGAAGGCCGGCACCTCGATGGTGCGGATATCGGTACGCTCGGCCGACGAGCGGAGGATCGCCTGACGGATTTCGGCATTGAGCCCGTGCATGAAGGAATTATCGCTGGCCGGAAGGATGAAGACCAGCGGATAGGTGCGCCCCTTGGCAAGATTGGCGGCGGCGACGTCTCTGACATAACCGAGTTCGCGGATCGCGGTCTCGACCTTTTCCCGCGTGACGTGGCGCACACCGGGCCGCTGGTTGAGAACCCGGTCGACAGTCGCGAGACTGACACCGGCGGCAGCGGCGATATCGTGAACGGTTGGCCTCATCATTCCTCCTGACGAGACCATTAGCGCCAATTTTGATGTACGTAAATCAAAAAATCTGACAGGCCGGTTTCCACGTCGGTTTTCCGACCCGGCCCACAGTCATCCGCCTGATGCCACAGCGGCCGGAAGACGGCAACAAAAAGGCCCTCCGAAGAGGGCCTTTTCAAGGGGCGGCAGGCCGGAGGTCAGTGGCCGCCACCGCCTCCCCCGCCTTGCGGCGCGGGTTTCTTGATCATGGCGACACCGAGGATCATCGCGAGGAAAAGCGCGGTCAGGATCAGGAACACGTCGCTGAAGGAAAGGATGATCGCCTGTTTGGTGGCAAGCCCGACCATCTGCTTGATCGCAACCGAGGCGCCATCCATGCCATAGGTGTTGAAATTGGCGGCCATGTTGTTCATCTGGTCGATCGCCGCCGGGTTGCCCCAATCCATATTCTCCCGCAGCCGCTCATAATGCACGTCCTGCCGGTTGGTGAGCACGGTATTGATGACGGCAAGGCCGACGGCGCCGCCGAGGTTTCGGGTCAGGTTGAACAGGCCGGACGCGCCGCGGATGCGCGAGGGCGGCATCGTGCCGAGCGCGATGTTGTTGATCGGCACCATGCACATCATCAGCCCGAAGCCGCGCAGGATCTGCGGGATGAAGAGTTCGTAGAAATCCCAATCCGCCGTCAGATGCATCATGATGAAGGTGCCGGCGGCGAAGCTGACGAAGCCGATCACCATCATCAACCGCAGGTCCATCTTGGTCGACAGCCGCCCAGCGATCGGCGCGGTGAAGAACATCGCCAGCCCGGAGACGAACATCGTCTCGCCGATCATCAATGAATCATAGCCGCGGATGCGCCCGAGATAAACAGGATAGATATAGGTGAGGCCATAAAGGCCGATGCCCATGACGAAGGAAAACACCGAGCCGAAGGAGAAATTCCGGTTCGAAAAGGCCTTGAGGTCGACGACCGGGAAATCCACCGTGAAGGCGCGATAGAAAAAGACGATGGCCGCAACGCCGGAGGCAACCGCTGCGATGGCGATCGAGCTGTCGTTGAACCAGTCGTTCGAATTGCCCTCTTCGAGCACATATTCCAGCGCGCCGAGGAAGACGCCCATCGAGATCAGACCCCACCAGTCGAACTTCTTGAAGAGCGACAGTTCCGGCTTGTCGAAATCGATGAAGTTCCAGGTGACGATGGTGACGATGATACCGGGAACGATGTTGACGAGGAACAGCCAGTGCCAGGAAAAGGCATGGCTGAGATAACCGCCGACGGTCGGGCCGATGGTCGGCGCCAGCGTCGCGATCAGGCCGATGATCGGCGAGACGATGCTACGCTTCGACGGCGGGAAGATGGTGAAGGCGGCCGCGAAGACCGACGGAATCATGCCGCCGCCGATGAAGCCCTGGATGACGCGGTAAACGATCATCTGATCGATATTGGTGGCCGTCGCCGCCAGCGCGCTCGCCATGGTGAAGCCGGCAGCCGAGATTGCGAAGAGATAACGCGTCGAGATGATGCGCGCCAACGTGCCCGAAAGTGGGATCATGATCACTTCGGCGATCAGATAGGCCGTCTGCACCCAGCCGACCTCGTCGCTGCCTGCAGAAAGGCCGGCCTGGATTTCGGCAAGAGAAGCCGAGACGATCTGGATGTCGAGGATCGACATGAACATGCCGAGCACCATCGCGAAGAAGGCGATAAGCTTCTTCGGATCCATGCGTTCGTCGGCATGGGCGGGTGCCGCCGGAATCGTCCCCGCTGTTGCTGTCGCGCTCCCGGCCATCAGACCACCTCCGCCTTTCCTGAAGGCTTACTTGCTCGGCGCCGTACGGGTGTCGACGTCGACGACGACGCTCAGGCCCGCGCGCAGCCGCCCGCTGTCGAGCGCTTCCTGCGGCAGCGCGATGCGCACAGGCACGCGCTGGATCACCTTGGTGAAATTGCCCGTGGCGTTTTCCGGCGGCAGCATCGAAAAGACCGAGCCGGAAGCCGGTGAGATCGATTCGACGGTGCCCACGATCGGATGATCGCTATAGGCATCGACCTGGACGTTGACCTTCGAGCCCGGCACCAGATGCTGGATCTGCGTTTCCTTGAAATTGGCGTCGATGTAGAGCTGGCGCACCGGAACGAGTGCCATCAGGCGCTGGCCGGGAGAGACGAGGTCGCCTTCCTGGACGGAGCGGTTGCCGACAATGCCGTCATAAGGCGCCTTGAGCACGGTGAAGGAAAGGTCGCGAACGGCCTTGTCGCGTGAGATTTCCAGCGAACGGACCGAGCCTTCGGCTTCCTTGCGCTGGGCCTGGAGAATGGTGATGTTGGCCTGTGCAGCGGTGATGTTGGCATCGCCGCCGGCAAGATTGGCCTTGGCCTGGTCGAGGGCGATATTGGCGTTGTCGAGATCGGCGGCGGTGCCGACCGACTTCGCCTGAAGGTCGCTCTGGCGCTTCTGAGTAATCTCGGCACCGCGAACGGCCGCTTCGAGTGCCACCTTCTGCGCCTGCGCCTGCACCAGGCTCGCATTCGCGCCTTCGATCTGCGCGTCGATACGCTGCAGCGAAAGCTGTTCGGTGACGATCTGGGCCTGGGCCAAATCGAGGGCGTTCTGATAGTCGCCGTTATCAAGCGTGGCAAGCACGTCGCCCGCTTTGACTTCCTGGTTGGCGACAACGTTCACCTTCGCGACGTAGCCCGTGACCTTCGGCGAAATCGTTGCGATATCGCCTTCGATATAGGCGTCGTCGGTCGACACCATGAAGCGGCCGTTCGTCCACCATTCGTAACCATACCAGCCGCCGCCTGCGAGAAGGGCAAGCACGACGATCGGCAGCACCGGGCTGCGGCGCTTCTTCGCAGCCGCGGGTGCGGCGGCGACCGAAGCCGGCGCCGACTGCGCGGGAGCAGAGGGAAGTTCGCGGGCTTCTGCCGTCGGGGCTTCTACGGCCGCGACATCCGCCTTTACCTCTTCGGTCTCGGCGTTTTCGCTGACGATCCGCGCGACGTTGCTCTTCTGGTTGCTCGACATAGCCACTTTACCGATCTGGAGTAAATAATCGAACTGAACGGTTCGGTTCAGTTGACTTAAACCTGTTTTATCGTCATATCAAGATGTATAGAACCAATCGGTTCGATTTCTTTTAAAGAAAAAGCGAAACCGTCAACACGGTTAAGAGGACATGACGCTGAAACCCGACCACGCCGCCGTATTCAGTCCTCCCGCTGCCGGAGGCCGATTTGCCGCAGGCGAAGATCCGGCCAAGCGCCAGCAGATCCTCGCCGGCGCCAAGCGCGTTTTCATGAAGATGGGTTTCGACGCCGCCAGCATGAACGACGTGACGCGTGAGGCCGGCGTCTCCAAGGGAACGCTCTACGTCTATTTCACCAACAAGGAAGAGCTGTTTTCGGCGATGATCGAGACCGAGCGCGCCGCCTTCGTGGCGGCCGTGCGCACGGCGCTTGCCGAACATGACGATCCCGAAGCCGGCCTGTACGAATTCGGGATAAGCTTCGTCACCCATATGACCGATGAAAAGGTCATCAGCGCGATGCGCACCGTTCTCGGCGTTCGCGACCGCATGCCGGTGCTCTGTCAACGCTTCTTCAAGGGTCCGGAAAACCTGCGCACCATCATGCGCGACTTCCTGGAACGCCACATCGCCGAAGGCAGGTTTGAGATCGACGACATCGATCTGGCCGCCGGCCAGTTCCTCGATCTCGCCAGCGGTAGTTTCTTCAAGCTCCGCCTGTTCGGAAGCATGGAAGAGCCGCCGTCCCGTGACGAAATCGAGCGCGTCATCCGCGGCGCGATCCGGGTCTTCATGGCCGCCTATGGCGCGCGCCGGCACGAGACCGCCTGACCGCATCCTTGACTGCCGCGTTCCGTCGGCCAAAATCCCGCAATAGCGATCAAATCCGGCTGCCGACTTTTCTTTAAGGAAGAGTCGCAACACTGCATAATTCCTTAAATCGGAATCGATTTAAGGATAAAATTATGCAGCACTTCAAAGTGTTACAGCGTCCTTTGCGCGCCTGGAAAAGACGCGCGGCGCTGTAGGAGAATAAGGATGAGCGCTGTCGGACGGGCGATCTGGTTCATCGAGAGCCATTTCGAAAGCGATATATCGCTGGAAGAGATATCGGAAGCAGCCGGATTGTCGCGCTACCATCTGTCGCGCGTCTTCGGGCTCGTCACCGGCTACTCGATCAGCGGCTATATAAGAGGGCGGCGCCTCAGCCGCGCCGTGCCCACACTGGTCGGCAGCTCATCCACCATTCTCGAGGTTGCGCTTTGCGCGGGCTACGGCTCGCACGAGGCCTTCACCCGTGCCTTCCGCGACCAGTTCGGCATGACGCCGGATGCGGTGCGCAGACAGGGGCACGCCTGTAACCTTGTCTTGCTGGAGCCGATCAGAATGGACCCCGCCCACCTCAACGACCTCGAACCGCCCCGTTTCGAAACCCTCCAACCGATGCTGTTTGCCGGCCTGCAGGAGATCTACCCCTATGGCGGCAATGCCGCCATCCCCTCTCTCTGGCAGAAATTCAATGCCCATTTCGGACATATCTCCGGTCAGAAAGGCAATGTCGCCTACGGCATCTGTACGCATATCGACGGAGAAGCGGAGAAATTCCGCTATATGGCCGCGGTCGAGATCTCCGATGCGGGTGATCTGCCGGCGGATTTTGCAACGCTCAAGCTTCCAGGCCAGCGCTACGTCGTCTTTGCCCATCGCGGCCACGTCTCCGGCATTCCGGCGACGATGAACCGCATTTTTGGCGCATGGTGGCCGACCTCGGGCCTAGAGCACAGCGAGACACCCGACATGTTCGAACGCTACGACGAGCGCTTCGACCCCTATACCGGCATGGGCGTCACCGAAATCTGGTTGCCGATCAGAGCATAATGCCGAAAAGTGCGAGCGGTTTTCGGACGACATCATGCTCTAACTCTTTAATCAAGATTCAATTTTAAGGCCGACCCGGCCTTAAATCCTGTTCCAGGGAATAAAAGTCACATCGGTTTCGTATACCCCCTTGCGGCGCTTGCCTGGCAGGCCGGCGACATTACATTGCGAGCGTCATTACTCATGTGGCGCAAAAGGGATATATGCTGATGCAGGAAATCATGACGCTCATTCAGGATCCGGCCGCCTGGGTGGCGCTCATCACGCTGGTGGTGATGGAAGTCGTTCTCGGGATCGACAACCTGATCTTCATTTCCATTCTCACCAACAAACTGCCGCCCGAGCACCGCGAGAAGGCCCGCAAGATCGGCATCGGTCTTGCGCTCGTCATGCGTCTCGCCCTGCTCGGCACCATCGCCTGGATCGTGCAGCTGACCGAACCGCTGTTTGAAGCCTTCGGCCACGGTTTCTCCTGGAAGGATCTGATCCTGATTGCCGGCGGTCTGTTCCTCGTCTGGAAGGCCACCAAGGAAATCCACCACAGCGTCGATCCGGAAGATCACGGCGAGGACTTCATCGCAAGTTCGGCCACGACAGGCTTTGCATCGGCCATCGGCCAGATCCTTCTGCTCGACCTCGTCTTCTCCGTCGACAGCATCATCACCGCCGTCGGCATGACGCCACATCTGCCGATCATGGTGGTCGCCGTCGTCGCCGCAGTCACCGTCATGCTTGTCGCCGCGACCCCGCTTGCCAACTTCATCGAGAGGAACCCGACGATCGTCATGCTGGCGCTCGCCTTCCTGCTGATGATCGGCACGACGCTGATCGCCGAAGGCATGGGCTTCCATGTGCCGAAGGGCTACGTCTACGCCGCCATGGCCTTCTCGGCGCTGGTCGAGGTGCTGAACATGTTCGCGCGCAACGCCCGCAAGCGAAAACGCGACGCCGCGCATTGAGGCTTGGGCAGGAGGGCGCGGCGGAACCGGCGCGCCCTCACGCATTGCCATCAGGCCGTTCCTGGCGTGTTTTTCTTGACGCGCCCGGTTGAATATGGCCTAAGGCCAGCCGAACGGACGATCGGCGGATAGTGCGGGCTTATGCCCTTTTTCCGGCCGGTTTGCCGATGAAGCTATCTGCATCCTTCCGGCCGTACGTCGCTTTCCCATGAAAGCCGTCCGGCATTCATTGACGGGCACACACAATGACAGTTTCCGGGACAGCCACCGGCGTCCGCGTCCGCATCGCTCCCTCGCCGACCGGCGAGCCGCATGTCGGCACCGCTTACATCGCTCTTTTCAACTACCTTTTCGCCAAGAAGCATGGCGGCGAGTTCATCCTGCGCATCGAGGATACCGATGCGACACGCTCGACCCCGGAATTCGAAACGAAGGTGTTGGACGCGCTGAAATGGTGCGGGCTGGAATGGAAGGAAGGCCCTGATATCGGCGGCCCCTACGGCCCCTATCGCCAGTCCGACCGCAAGGAAATGTACCAGCCTTACGGGCAGGAATTGCTGGATAAGGGCCATGCCTTCCGCTGTTTCTGCACACCCGCGCGGCTGGAGCAGATGCGCGAAACCCAGCGCGCCGCCGGCAAGCCGCCGAAGTACGATGGTCTCTGCCTCAACCTCACGGCCGAGGAAGTCACCTCGCGCATTGCCGCCGGCGAGACGACCGTCATCCGCATGAAGATTCCTGCCGAAGGCTCATGCGACTTCACCGACGGCGTCTACGGCGATGTCTCCATTCCGTGGGATTCGGTCGACATGCAGGTGCTCGTCAAGGCCGACGGCATGCCGACCTATCACATGGCCAACGTCATCGACGACCATCTGATGAAGATCACCCATGTGGCGCGCGGCGAGGAATGGCTGGCTTCGGTGCCGAAGCACATCCTGCTTTATCGCTATTTCGACTGGGATCAGCCGGTCTTCATGCATCTGTCGCTGATGCGCAATGCCGACAAGTCGAAGCTGTCGAAGCGCAAGAACCCGACCTCGATCTCCTATTACTCCGCGCTCGGCTATATCCCGGAAGCGCTGATGAACTTCCTCGGCCTGTTCTTCATCCAGATCGCCGAGGGCGAAGAGCTCCTTGGTATGGACGAGCTCTCCGAGAAGTTCGACCCGGCAAACCTCTCCAAGGCCGGTGCGATCTTCGACATTCAGAAGCTCGACTGGCTGAACGGCCGCTGGATCCGCGAGAAGCTCTCCGAGGAGGAATTCCAGGCGCGTGTGCTGACTTGGGCGATGGAAAACGACCGCCTGAAGGAAGGTCTGCGCCTGTCGCAGACACGCATTTCCAAGCTCGGTGAGTTGCCCGATCTTGCCGGCTTCCTGCTGAAGTCCGATCTCGGCCTGCAGCCTTCCGACTTCGCCAAGATCAAGTCGCCGCCGGAAGAGATCCTGGAGATCCTCAACACCGTTCAGCCGGATCTCGAAAAGATCCTGGAATGGAATGTCGAGACGATCGAGGCGGAGCTGCGCGCGATCGCCGACCGCATGGGCAAGAAGCTGAAGGTCGTGGTCTCGCCGCTCTTCGTCGCCGTGTCCGGCTCGTCGCGCTCGCTGCCGCTCTTCGATTCCATGGCGATCCTCGGCCGGTCCGTTGTGCGTCAGCGCCTGAAGCTCGCCTCGCAGGCGGTCGCCGCCCTCGTCGGCTCGAAGTAAGAACAGTCAGAGGATTTCGACAATGGCTGACAACAAGACCGAAAACACCCTTTCCTCCGACGCGACGGAAGTGCGCACCCAGAAGCTGAAGCTGCTGCGCGAGCAGATCGGCGAGGTCTATCCGGCGCATTTCCACCGCACGATGACCAATGCCGAGCTCATCGCGAAATATGAGAACCTGGAATCTGACGTCGAGACGCAGGATGTCGTCATCGTCGCCGGCCGCGTCTACTCGTCGCGCAACTCCGGCATGTTCATGGACATCCACGATGCCGGCGGCAAGATCCAGATTTTCAGTCACAAGGACACGACCCCGGAAGAAGCCCGCGCCCTGCTGCCGATGATCGACATCGGCGACATCATCGGCGTCACCGGCATCGTGCGCCGCACCAAGCGCGGCGAGCTGACGATCAACGCGCAGACAATCACCATGCTGACGAAGTCGCTGCTGCCGATGCCGGAAAAGTGGCACGGCCTCTCCGACATCGAGTTGCGCTATCGCAAGCGCCATCTCGACATCATGACCAACGAGGATTCGAAGCTCCGCTTCCAGCAGCGCTCGAAGATCCTCTCCGGCATCCGCCGCTTCATGGAAAATGACGGCTTCATGGAAGTCGAGACGCCGATGCTGCATTCGGTCTATGGCGGCGCCACCGCCGAGCCGTTCAAGACGCATCACAACACGCTCAAACTCGACATGTACCTGCGCATCGCACCGGAACTGTTCCTCAAGCGCACGCTGGTCTCGGGGCTGACCGACAAGGTGTTCGAGATCAACCGGAACTTCCGCAACGAAGGAGTCTCCACCCGGCACAATCCCGAATTCACCATGATGGAGTGTTACTGGGCCTATGCCGATTATGAGGACATCATGGACCTCGTCGAGCGGCTGTTCGAGAGCTTGGCACTCTCCATTCACGGTGCGACGGAATTCCCCTTCGGCGACAAGACCATGTCCTTCAAGGGTCCGTTCAAGCGCGTCCCGATGCCCGACGCCGTCAAGGAAGCGACCGGCATCGACTTCCTCGCCATCAAGACCGATGAAGAGGCGCGCGCCGCCGCCAAGGCTGCCGGCTTTGCGGTCGAGAAGGATTGGACTTGGGGCGAATGCCTCGCCTTCATCTTCGAGGAAAAGGTCGAATCCACGCTGATCCAGCCGTCGCATGTCACGCATTTCCCGAAGGACATTTCGCCCTTCGCCAAGGAAGTGCCGGGCGAGCCGCGCCTGGTCGAGCGCTTCGAGACCTATTGCAACGCCTGGGAACTCGGCAACGCCTTCTCGGAGCTGAACGATCCCGAGGAGCAGCGCCGCCGCATGGTCGAGCAGCTCGAACAGGCGCATGCCCGCGGCGAAAAGGAAAAGCAGTTGGATGAGGAATTCCTCGACGCCATCGACCAGGGCATGCCGCCGGCAGGTGGCCTCGGCATCGGCGTCGACCGTCTCATCATGCTTCTGACCAACGCGCCGTCGATCCGCGACGTCATCCTCTTCCCGGCCCGCCGCAACAAAGCCGACTGAGAACCACATTCCTTAAAATGAAGAAACGGAGCGCCCGAAAGGACGCTCCGTTTTGTTTTAAGCAGACTGGTATTTCGTTGGTTTTTGTTATGACCGCGTTCGTCGTCACACTCAGATCATGTAGCCGCCGGCGACCTCGATTGTCTGCGCATTGATCCATGCGCCGTCGTCGGACGCGAGCATGGCGATGACGCGGCCGACATCCTCGGCTTCGCCGATACGGCCGAGAGCCGTCTGTGAGGCAAGCAACGCGGCGAATTCCGGGTTCTTGTCCAGCGCAGCGTCGGCAAGATTGGTGCGGATAGGACCGGGCGAGATAGCATTGGCGCGGATCCTGCGATCGCCGAACTCCTTCGCCTGATAGCGGGTCAACGTCTCAAGTCCGGACTTGAGGGCTGCATAGGGTGCAACACCTGCTGTTGCGACGCGAACGGAAGCGCTCGTTACATTGAGGATCACGCCGCCATCGACCATCAGCGGCAGCAATGCCTGCGTCAGGAAGAACGGCCCTTTCAGGTGGACATTCATCAGAGCGTCGAACTGGCCCGTCGTCACCATCTCCATGAGATTGAACATGCCGAAACCGGCATTGTTGACGAGGCAATCGAACGCATCCCGGCCCCAATAAGTGGAAAGCAGCCGTTTCACCTCCGCCACGAAGGCCGGAAAGCTGTCGGCATCACCGACATCGAGGGCAAGCGCAAAAGCTTGACCACCGTCTGCCTTGATCGCGGCGATGACTTCATCCGCACCTGGCTTGTGGCTGTTATAGGTGAGGATGACACCCATGCCGCGCCTTGCGCATTCCTGCGCTGCCGATTGACCAATGCCACGGCTGCCGCCGGTAATGATTGCGATTTTCATCTCTGTCTCCTTTGCTTCGATGGCCGGAAGCTATGGGAAACAGCCGGCCTACACTCCGCCGGAAACTGCCTCGTTCTTGCCTATTCCTGCTTTTGCCTTGTGCCGTGTCACTTGCTGGGGCAGGATTTCGCCATGCAAACAATGCTCGAAGAGATGCGCCGCTTGACGGCCCACGCTGAAAACCGCCCGACGGAAACCGGCATACCCGGCATACTGATGGTCAAGGGGGAGATCCCCGAACACAAGCTCGGCGCCGTTTATGAGCCAATGGTCAACCTGATCCTTGATGGCAGCAAGACGCTGACGATCGCCGGGCAGGATTATTATTACGATCCAGCGAGCTACTTCGTGATATCGATCGATGTGCCGGCGACGGGCATGGTGCAGCAGGCAGGTCCCGACCGGCCCTATATCGGCGTCAGCCTATCGCTCGATCCTGTAAAGGTCGCAGCGCTTCTCCTGGATCTTCCGCCGCAATCCTATCAGGAGGGACAAAGCGGTGGCTATTCCGTCTGTCGCATGACGCCGGAACTTCCGGGTGCCTGGCTGAGGATGCTGCAACTCATGGAGCGCCCGCAGGATATCCCTGCCCTTGCCCCGGCCTACGAACGCGAAATCCTCTATCGCGTGCTGCAAGGACCGCAGGGCTGGATGCTGCGGGATATCGCAGCACCCGATAGCGCCCTGTCGCGGATACGGCTCGCCATTCGCTGGGTTCGCGAGCATTATGCCGAAGCGGTCGAGGTCGAAAAACTCGCCGCCCTCACCGCCATGAGCGTCTCGGCCTTTCATCGCCATTTCAAGGCTGTGACGGCGATGAGCCCGATCCAGTTCCAAAAGCGTATCCGCCTGCTGCAGGCCCGCCAGCTTCTGATTTCCCAATCCGGAAACGCCTCCTCGGTCGCCTATTCGGTGGGCTACGAAAGCGTCTCGCAATTCACCAGGGAATATGCACGTTTCTTCGGCCAGCCGCCGGCGCGCGACGCCTCGCTGATGAGGGAAAATATCAGGCCTGCCGCCTGATGCTTTTTGGGTTTAGTGCCCGCTCTTGGCCTGCGGTTCTTCTGCGGGAGCGTCTTCCGCTGGAGTGGCTGCATCCTTGGCAGCCTGCTCCTGAGCAGACGGATCCTTGGTCTCCGGTGCTGCGCCGTGTCCACCGCCTGCTGCCTTGCCCTCACCCTTCGTGGAGCCAACCGCGACCGGGTCGACGCAATCCTCGGGGTCCTTGAAGGCGGCGCTGATCATGGCGACCTCGTCGAACGGCATCTCTATCCGCTCGCCGAAGAACAGCCCATTTTCACTGGCCTTGCCGTCATAGTAGCGCGCTGTATAGGCCTTGTCGTCGAGGCCGGGAACGGTCTTGTCGGGATGCGGGATATAGACGACATCGGCGCCGATCGCCCGGCCGCGAATGTCGGCGCGTAACGTCGGTCCGTTTTCGTCGAGCACCACCACCTGGACCAGATCCGGCTTCTGCGCGGCATAGACGGCCTGAGCGACACGAAGCGCAGTCTTGACGCGCGTCATCCCGTCGGTCGGTTCGGTTTTGATGTATTTGCGTACCCAGACGTGGTCCTGCTTCCGGATCGTCACCAGGTTGACGTCGCTGCATTCGAGCCCGTATCCACCACCGGCGGCACCGATCAGCCTGTCCTTGCCGACATAGACCGCCGCACCGCCGGAAACGCCCATGAGAAGAGCGACTCCACCGATGATGATTGCCAATTTCCGGGAAGGCCGGAAGATGCGCAGTAAGGCCTTCACGCCAACTGCTCCGCCATCTGAAACTCCAACGCAGGACAAGTGCTAAGAACGCTAAAGAAATGACGTTTCCGAAAGTTTAAGTGGGCGTGTGAAGCCTGCGCCATTTTGAGAAAACACCAAAAAAGGTCCGCTTTCCGGGCCGCTTGCCACAGCCTGTTCCGCCATGCTCTAAACCCCCATGGCCTTCACGCTTCGCCAGGTTCAATATTTCGTCGCCGTCGCCGAACAAGGTTCGGTGACGCGCGCCGCACAGAACCTTTCGATCTCTCAATCCTCGGTGACGGAAGCGCTGAAGGAGCTCGAAACCGACCTCGGCGTCGCGCTCTTCGAGCGCCATCCGCGCGGCCTGACCATCACCCATAACGGCCACCAGTTCCTGCGCCACGCGACGAAGATCCTGGCCTCCGTCTCCGATGCGCGGACCAGCTTTTCCGGCCAGCAAAGCGCCCTCTCCGGCACGCTGAACATCGGCGTCACCTCGCTTGTCGCCGGCTACGTGCTCTCCGACCTGCTGGCGCGATACCGGCGCGCCTGTCCTGATATCGAGGTCAGCGCCATCGAGGACAATGGTGGTTACCTCGAACATCTCCTGGTCGGCGGCGAACTCGATGTCGCCGTGATGGTGATATCAAATCTGCGCGACCGGATGGCGCTGCAGGCGGAGATCTTGGAGACCTCGCCCTATCGACTATGGCTGCCGATGGGCCATCCGCTGGTATCGGCCGACATCATCTCGGTCGCCGACATCGCCCGCGAACCGCTGATCATGCTGACGGTCGACGAAATCGAGGAGAATACCGGCAAGCTGCTCTCAGCCCTCGGCGCCCGCCCGCATGTCGCCTTCCGCACCCGCTCGGTGGAGGCGGTGCGCAGTTTGGTTGCGACAGGCGCCGGCGTGGCCCTGCTTCCCGATCTTGTCTACCGTCCATGGTCGCTGGAAGGCGACCGCATCGAGAGCCGCGACGTCTCCGGTTCGCTGCCGGTCGTCCAGGTCGGCATGGTCTGGCGCAAGGGCTCCAGCCTGCCGCAGGCGGCGCGCGACTTCGTCGGCATCGCCGAAAGCTTGCGCTCCGGCCGAATCCGATGATATCGGAATTTCCGATATCGCCTTTCTGATAAATGAATTTGCGAAAGCGGCTTTTTCGCGTCACCTTTTCATCCGGGAACAAACCGCCACAAAAGTGGCAAACCGGGAGACGGATGATGACGAATCTGTTGAAATCCTGCACGGCAGCGCTCGCTTGCCTCAGCTTCGCGACGCAGGGAATCGCCGCCGAACCGCTGAAGGCTCTGGGCAAAGGCGAAGGTGCGGTCAGCATCGTCGCCTGGGCCGGCTATATCGAACGCGGCGAAACCGACAAGAACTACGACTGGGTCACCGATTTCGAAAAGGAGACCGGCTGCAAGGTTTCAGTCAAGACCGCCGCCACCTCGGATGAAATGGTGTCGCTGATGAACGAAGGCGGCTTCGATCTCGTCACGGCATCGGGCGACGCCTCGCTCCGCCTTATCGCCGGCAAGCGTGTCCAGCCGATCAACACCGACCTGATCCCGAGCTTCAAGACCGTCGACGAGCGTCTGCAGAACGGACCGTGGTATACGGTCGGCGGCGTGCATTACGGCGTGCCCTATCTCTGGGGGCCGAACGTGCTGATGTACAATACCGATGCCTTCAAGGACAAGGCGCCGACCAGCTGGAACGTCGTCTTCGAAGAGCAGACGCTGCCCGACGGCAAGTCCAACAAGGGCCGCGTCCAGGCCTATGACGGCGCTATCTACATCGCCGATGCCGCTATGTATCTGATGGCCCATAAGCCGGATCTCGGCATCAAGGATCCCTACGAGCTGAACGAGGACCAGTACAAGGCCGCCCTCGACCTGCTGCGCGGCCAGCGCAAGCTCGTCTCCCGCTACTGGCACGACGCGATGATCCAGATCGACGATTTCAAGAACGAAGGCGTCGTCGCCTCCGGCTCCTGGCCCTTCCAGGTGAACCTGCTGCAAGCCGACAAGCAGAAGATCGCCTCCACTTTTCCGGATGAAGGCGTCACCGGCTGGGCCGACACCACCATGCTGCATGCCGACAGCGAACATCCGAACTGCGCCTATATGTGGATGGAACATTCGCTGAAGGCCAAGGTCCAGGGCGACGCCGCCGCCTGGTTCGGCGCCGTGCCCTCCGTTCCCGCTGCCTGCAAGGGCAACGAGCTGATAGGCGACAGCGGTTGCGCCACCAACGGCTTCGATCACTTCGACAAGATCAAGTTCTGGAAGACCCCGGTCGCCAAATGCACCACGCAGAGCGAATGCGTGCCGTACCATCGTTGGGTGTCTGATTATATCGGCGTGATCGGCGGGCGGTAAACCGGGCCGATCCGCTTGGGTAAAGTCCCCTCCCCAACCCCTCCCCACAAGGGGGAGGGGCCTTGAATGGCACCGCCGAATTCCTGCCGAAACGCCAAGGTATTTGCGAAAGGGGTACGGCAGATTAAGCCCCTCCCCCTTGTGGGGAGGGGTTTGGGCGGAGTCATATGAACCAAGACCGCAGCCTCTCTAAAAGCAAAGAAGCCGGAGCCCTCATGACACCCGCCGTCCGTTTCCAGCAGGTATCACGCCATTTCGGCCAGGTTCGCGCCGTCGACGGCGTCGATCTCGAGATCGCGCCCGGCGAATTCTTTGCCATGCTCGGGCCGTCCGGCTCCGGCAAGACGACGTGCCTGCGATTGATCGCCGGCTTCGAGCAGCCGACCGCGGGCCATATCCAGATCTTCGGCGAGACGGCCGACGGCGTTCCGCCCTATCGCCGCAACGTCAACACCGTATTCCAGGACTACGCGCTCTTCCCGCATCTCAACATCCTCGACAATGTCGCCTACGGGCTGATGGTCAAAGGCGTCGGCAAGGCGGAGCGGATGAAAGCGGCAGGCGATGCCCTCGAGCTCGTCAAGCTGCCGGGTTACGGCGCCCGCCGCCCCGGCCAGCTGTCCGGTGGTCAGCGCCAGCGCGTGGCGCTCGCCCGCGCACTGGTCAACAAGCCGAAGGTGCTGCTGCTCGACGAGCCGCTCGGCGCGCTCGACCTGAAGCTCCGCGAACAGATGCAGGAGGAGCTGAAGAGCCTGCAGCGCGCACTCGGCATCACCTTCGTCTTCGTCACCCACGATCAGGGTGAGGCGCTGTCCATGGCCGATCGCGTCGCCGTCTTCAACGACGGCAATATCGTCCAGGAGGGCACGCCGCAGGATATCTACCGCCGCCCGAAGAACCGCTTCGTCGCCGATTTCGTCGGCTCGTCGAACGTCATCGCACCTGATCTGATGGCCTCACTCGGCGGCGAAAGACGCTGGGCAAGCCTCCGTCCCGAAGCAATCCGGCTGGCAGGCGACGGTGTCGCGGCGCAGGTCGACAATGCGAGCTTCCTCGGCGCAGCCACGCGCCTCACCGTTGGCCTCCGGGGGGCGCGGCTGCATGTGATGCTGCCGGCGGGCGCAGATGTGCCTGTCGTCGGCGCCGGCATACGCCTTGCCTGGCAGCCCGACGATATCCACTACATGGATGACGCGGCATGACGGCGATCTTCATCACCACCAATGAGGCGACATCGATTCTTCCGGGGCGCGGCGGCCTCTTCGGCCGGCTGTCCGATGCCTTCTGGCGGCACCCGAAACTGCTGCTCTTCCTGATGCTGACGCCGCCGCTGCTCTGGCTCGGCATCATCTATATCGGTTCGCTGCTCGCCCTGCTTCTGCAGAGTTTCTTTTCGATCGACGATTTCTCAGGCCTGGTGAATTACGAATTCACCCTTGCGACCTATGCGCAGCTTCTGAGCCCGACGAATTTCGACATTATCATCCGCACTTTCGTCATGGCGGCACTAGTGACCGTCGCTTCCGCCTTGATCGCCTTCCCGATCGCCTACTACACGGCGCGTTATGCGCAAGGCAAATGGAAGGCGCTTTTCTATCTCGGCATCATGCTGCCGCTCTGGTCGAGCTATCTCGTCAAGATCTACGCCTGGAAGCTGATCCTCGCCAAGGAAGGCATCCTCACCTGGATCTTCGAGAAGCTCTATCTCTCCTGGCTGCTCGACGGCATCCTGAACCTGCCCGTCATCGGCGGCAATTCGCTCTCGGTCAGCTACCTCGGCACCTTCATCGTCTTCGTCTATATCTGGCTCCCCTATATGATCCTGCCGACGCAGGCAGCCCTCGAGCGTGTGCCCGGCAACCTGATCGAGGCCTCGTCGGATCTCGGCGCCACGCCGCGCCAGACCTTCCGAACGGTGCTGCTGCCGCTCGCCCTGCCCGGCATCGTCGCCGGCTCGATCTTCACCTTCTCGCTGACATTGGGCGATTATATCATCCCGCAGATCATCGGCTCGTCCAGGCTCTTCATCGGCCAGGCGGTCTATACCCAGCAGGGAACGGCCGGCAACGTGCCGCTTGCTGCCGCCTTTTCCGTCGTGCCGATCGTCATCATGGCGCTCTATCTCTGGCTCGCCAAGAAACAGGGAGCTTTCGATGCGCTCTGACCTCAAGACATCGCCACTTGCGCTGAAGGTCGCCGCAGCCGGCGGGCTGCTCTTCCTGCATCTGCCGATCCTGCTGATCTTCGTCTATGCCTTCACGACGGAGGAGAAGAGCTATCAATGGCCGCCGCCTGGCCTGACGCTGCAATGGTTCGAGGTCGCCTGGAACCGGCCGGACGTCTGGTCGGCGCTCGGGCTTTCCGTGCAGGTCGCCGTCATCGCCACGGCGATCGCGCTGGTCCTCGGCACGCTCTGTGCTGCAGCCGTCAGCCAGACGAAGTTCTTCGGCCGCGAGGCGATCTCGCTGCTGGTCATCCTGCCGATCGCCCTTCCCGGCATCATCACCGGCATTGCGCTCCGCTCCGCCTTCAGCCTGTTCGACATCCCGTTTTCGGTCTGGACCATCGTGCTCGGCCACGCCACTTTCTGCGTCGTCGTCGTCTACAACAATGCGGTCGCCCGCTTCCGCCGCACCTCCGGTTCGCTGATCGAGGCCTCGATGGATCTCGGCGCCGACGGCTTCCAGACCTTCCGTCATGTCATCCTGCCGAATATCGGCACCGCCCTTCTTGCCGGCGGCATGCTTGCCTTCGCGCTGTCTTTCGACGAGGTCATCGTCACCACCTTCACCGGTGGCCAGCAATCGACCTTGCCGATCTGGATGCTCGAAGAACTCATCCGCCCGCGCCAGCGCCCTGTCACCAATGTGGTCGCCATGGTCGTCGTGCTCGTCACCTTCCTGCCGATCCTGGCAGCCTATTACCTCACCCGCGATGGCGACCAGATCGCCGGCGCCGGTAAATAAAAAGGGAGAACATCATGGATATCCAAATGCTGATCGGTTCCCGCTTTGAAAAAGGCACGGAAACGGAAGAGCACGTCCTGAACCCCAAGACGGGCGAGACGGTGCTGGACCTTGCCGAAGCGTCGCTTTCCCAGGTTGACGCTGCAGTCGACGCCGCCGAGAAAGCCTTCACGAGCTGGTCACAGACAACGCCCGGCGAGCGCTCCGGCTACCTGTTGAAGATCGCCGATGCAATCGAAAAGGATGCCGCCGGCTTTGCCGCACTGGAGGCGCTGAACTGCGGCAAGCCGATCAATGCGGTGCTGAACGACGAAATCCCGGCGATCGTCGATTGTTATCGCTTTTTTGCGGGCGCCGTGCGCAACCTGCACGCACCGGCGGCCGGCGAATACCTGCCCGGCCACACCTCGATGATCCGCCGCGATCCGATCGGCATTGTCGGCTCGATCGCGCCGTGGAACTATCCGCTGATGATGATGGCCTGGAAGCTGGCGCCAGCGATCGCCGGCGGCAATACCGTCGTCTTCAAGCCCTCGGAGCAGACGCCGCTGACGGCGCTGAAAATGGCGAAGCTGCTCTCCGAAATCCTTCCCGAAGGCGTCGTCAACGTCATCCTCGGCCGTGGTGAAAGTGTCGGCAACGCCCTGATCAATCACGCCAAGATCGGCATGGTCTCGATCACCGGCGATATCGCAACCGGCAAGAAGGTACTGCAGGCCGCGGCCAAGACGGTCAAGCGCACCCACCTGGAACTCGGCGGCAAGGCCCCGGTCATTGTCTTCGATGATGCCGATATTGATGCGGTCGTCGCCGGCATCCGCACCTTCGGCTATTACAATGCCGGCCAGGACTGC
Organism: Rhizobium sp. WSM1328; assembly: GCF_057653715.1. Lineage (NCBI taxonomy): Bacteria > Pseudomonadati > Pseudomonadota > Alphaproteobacteria > Hyphomicrobiales > Rhizobiaceae > Rhizobium > Rhizobium sp. WSM1328. The sequence goes on from NZ_CM172788.1 coordinate 3,769,383, forward strand.
ACCGCCGCCTGCCGCATCTATGCCGATGCCAGGGTCTACGACAATTTCGTCGCCGACCTCTCCTCAGCCGTCTCGAGTATCCGCTTCAACCAGGCCGACGATACCGAAAACGAGATCGGCCCGCTGATCTCCAAGCGCCAGCGCGACCGCGTCGAAAGCTTCGTCGCCCGCGCTTCCGAACACAAGCACATGGAGATCACCGCCGGCGGCAAGGTTTCCGGCGACAAGGGTTTCTTCTTCACGCCGACGGTCATTGCAGGCGCCCTGCAGGACGACGAGATCGTCCGGCGCGAGGTCTTCGGCCCGGTCGTCTCGGTCACCCGCTTTTCCGATGCCGACGACGCCGTTGCCTGGGCAAACGACAGCGACTACGGCCTGGCCTCCTCCGTCTGGACCAAGGATATCGGCCGCGGCATGAAGACAGCCGCCCGCCTGCAATATGGCTGCACCTGGATCAACACCCATTTCATGCTGACCAACGAGATGCCGCATGGCGGCCTCAAACAGTCGGGCTACGGCAAGGACATGTCGGTCTACGCACTGGAGGACTACACCGCCGTACGCCACGTGATGATCAATCACGGCTGACCGGCAGGAAAGGCAAGGGTACGAAATTCGACGCAATGCCCATCGGTAGCACCGGGAGGGTGCTCCCCAGAGATCGCCATTCCATTCAAGCGATCTGGAACATTTTCCCGGTTGCCGCGTCTTTCCCAAGCAAACGCAAAGGATGATGTCATGCTGAAATGGGCTCTGATATTTTTTGTCATTTCGATCATCGCCGGCTTCTTCGGTTTCTCCGGCGTCTCCGCAGCGACCGCGACAATCGCACGCGTTCTCTTCGGCATCGCGCTGCTGATCTTCCTGATCTTCCTTGTCCTTGCGCTGATGGCCGGCCAGGCGATCCTGTGAGCGGTCGCGGGGGCCGCTGCGCCTTGCGCTTGCGGCCCCCGCCGTCTGTTGTCGCCACAGGCCCTTTAAGCCCTGCGGCCTATTTCAACTCGGCAAGCAGAGCATCGGCACCTTTGCGGATGCCCACCATGGAGGCATCCATCGCCGTGAAGCTTGCGCCGATATTCATCGCGTTGGGATATTGCTTGGTGACATAGGAAGACAGGAGGCGATTGCTCGCAGCGTCATAGATCTCCACGGCATAATTCACCGAGCCGATCATCGAGCCTTCCCGGCCGCGAACGGCCTGGACGGTGTTATACAATCCGCCTGCGACGTCGATGCGCGTGACCGTTCCGAGGACCGCGGTCGTTGCCTTGGCGCCCGTCAGCGTCAGATGCAATCTGAGAGTCGCTGGAGCAGGCGTGCTGACGACAGCAAAGCGCGTCTTCAATTTTTCCGTGAATTGAACCTGCATGTAATTGGCAAGGAATGCTTTGTCTTTTTCTAAGACCTTGCCGAACTGGTTGTCGGGACCGTTATAGACGGCAACGGGATCGACGATGATCCTGCTGTACTGGCTCCAGTTGACTTTAGTCTGATAGCGATACGGTACGCGGCCGGTCTTATCCTCGCTGTTCGGCTGGAGCTGCGATGCCGAAGCCAGCCCGGAATAAACCGTGGGGTCAGGGGCCGTGCATGCGGCAACGCTCGAACAGGCGAGCATCAGTGCGGCGCCGACTTTCAAAGTTTTTATCAATGACTTGGCTCCAGCTTTGGAAATACCGAATGGCATCTGCTGGCAGCGGTTTTATGGAATTCGAATGTTGCTGTGTTTGCCATGATATGTGGAAATGTTCGTGAGCCGTGTTCGCTCCGGGCAGCGCGACGCGTGATGACGCGACGGCCGGGCAATAAGTCATTGTGACGAAGGGATCGGCGGCGCGCCTTCGGGCTGGCTCGCCTGAGGGGCGGGAAGATCGATCACGACGACCAGGCCGGTTGGCGTCCTGTCCAGCAACGTCAACTGTCCATTATGCGCTTTGGTGACAATTCCTTTGGCGATCGGAAGGCCGAGCCCAAGCCCGGAGCCGCCCTGGGCACCGATCTGGCGGGATTTATCCACTTTGAAGAACGGCTCCAGAACTTTTGCCTTGGCCTCATCGGTCAAACCAGGACCATTGTCGCCCACCGATATTTTGATCCCGCCATCGTCGCTCTCTTGCAGATCGATTTCGACTTGCTTTGCATAACGAGACGCATTGTCGACCAGATTCGTGATTGCCCGAGTCAGGGCCTGAGGTTTGCAGACAAACGCCAGCCGCCGCGAACCGGTGAAGCCTACATCGACGCCCATGTCGGAGAAGTCTGTCGCAATCGTCTGCAGCAGGCTTGAGATATCGACCTTTCGATCAGTCTCCGCAGTGGACGCGTCTTTGAAATAGGCCAGGCACTCGTCGATCATGAAACTCAAGGTGGCGATATCGGCCAGCATCAGGCCGCGAAGCTCGGGCTCGCCAGAACGCTCGGCACGCATCCGCAATCTCGTCAGAGGCGTCCTGAGATCATGCCCCACGCCACTCAGCATTCTTGTTCGATCCTCCGCCATGCTCTGGATTCGATCGCTCATGACGTTCAGCGATTCCGCCAGACTTCGAATCTCGGCTGCGCCGTCCGGTTCGAAAGGCTTTTCCCAACTGCCCTCGATGCTTGCTCGCTTTGCGGCGGCGGCAAAGCGCCTCAGAGGCTCGGTGATAAGCCAGCTGCTGAAATATGCAAGCAGCACCAATGGGATGACGATTTTCAAAAACCCGCTCACGGCGGCCGGAACAAACCAGACATAGCTGGGAAAAACCGGCAGTTGAAAGACGAGGGCGCGCTTGTCGTCAATTCCGACAGTCAGGACATCTGGGTGCGATTGACCGATGACGAAGCGATGAAATGCCGCAAAAATATTGTCGGCAAGCATTGTGTTGATACGCGCCACCAATTCGCTGGGAGATACCATCTGCTGTTTGCCGGCAAGTGGCTGCTCCAGGGACAATTTTTCGACCCCAACGCCGAGTGCCGCTGCTCTCTTGAGAACGGTGACTTCGTCCTGCGCTGAACTTGCCTGGGCAAATTGCTCCGCGACCATTGCCGCTCTGGCAGCAAACAGGCCGTTTTGAAACCCACGATCATGACGGCCGTAGATATAGGGCTCCATGGCGGTTGCCGCGACGGAAACGAGCACGACAAGCAAGGTCGCCAATATGAGGATCTGGCTTTGGATCGAAGCGCGCCGAAAATTTCTCAAGGGAGACGCTCTACCTTGGATGCGAAGAGATAACCGCCCAGCCGCACCGTCTTTATGAACGTCGGATCTTTCAGATTTGGTTCGATCTTTTGCCTGACCCGGCTGATATGGGCGTCGATGCTGCGCTCGACCGGCCCCGCCGATCCGGCATGTGTCATCGACAACAGCTGTTCGCGCGTCAAAACCTTGTTGGGATTGCAGCAGAAGGCCAGGAGGATATCGAACTCCGCGGTTGTCATGGAAACCTGCGCGCCGTCGGCGTCGTGGAGTTGACGGCTTTTTGGATCGATGCGCCATCCCGAGAACATCATCGGTCCAAGTGCTTCCTCCTGATGATGCGCATATGACGCCCTGCGGAGAATACTCTTGATCCGGGCCAGAAGCTCGCGGGAGTTGAATGGTTTCGTGACATAGTCGTCGGCTCCGAGCTCCAGGCCGAGAATGCGGTCGATATCCTCCTGGAGCGCCGTCAACATCAGGATTGGCACCGAGCACGCCGCACGAAGCCGCCTGCAGATGCTGAAACCGTCCTCGCCCGGCAACATCGCATCGAGGACGATGAGATCGAATTGCTGTCGCACCATCATTCGATCCATAGCCGCGCCGCTTTCCACCGACGAGGCCTCGAAGCCGCTGCTTCGGACAAGATCCACCAGCATATCCGCGATGGCGGGATCGTCTTCGACGATGAGGATATGAGCCTGATTGGGAGCTGCCATTTCATATGCCATCGTCATTCGTTCTCTTGCCGGGAGATGCCCTTGGCGCGAAATTACCACGTTCACCGTGTCTCGGTCAGGCGGCCTCGTCGACTGTCAATCGCGGCGGCTAATCTCCGCAGTCAATCAGACACCACACGATATCGGTCGCCGCGCCGACGCGGTCTCCGCCTTCAGGATATCAAGTATCGTGCAATGCTATATTCGATAATGTTGAGATATGTTGCGGGACTGCCAATGCGGAGTCCGGCGTCAAAACTGGCTTTCGGGATCGCCGCTGATTTCCACCTTGTCACCTAGGATGGCGCTGTCAATGATGACCGTGGCGATGAAACACATCCGGACGACCAGCAGGCAAAAGAACACCAGAGAGACGACCGCCGTCGTATAAAATTTCAACGCCGAGCGCTTCTGGAGCCCTGCGGTGAGCTTATCGAGAGCGCGTCTGGCGAGACGACCGATCGCCACCAGCAGGAACAATGCCGTGATGATATATCCGCTTGCCGATGCTGCACCGAGCAACTGAAACATGAGAAGACATCCGCACCACGTAAAAAGCTCCGGTCTCGGAATGACGTTTTCAAGCCGCCGAAACCCGGTAGAAATATGCTCATAGGAATCGTCCGGAACGAGGCGCAGCGTGGCCGGCCGGAGAGACGGGGCCGGGTCATCGGGATCTGAATCAGGCGAAGACCGGTCCGTCGGCGACGGGAATTCGGTCACCTCTAATCGGCTCGTTCTGCGCTGGGCGCAGCGCGGCGGCTTAAAAGAAGGGAGGTGGCGGCACGCCACCGGGATGCCTTCGCCGTGCCTGCAATCACCGTCTCGTTCGCAGCAGGGGCTCTCTGGACTGCAGCAATTCTGCCTGTCCTTGACTCGGTAAGGGCCGAGATCCTTCTCAGAAATGCATCGCTGTCGAATTCCTTCGAGGAGTGAACCGCCTTCGTGGCCGGCTGGACGGCATGGAAAAACACCTCCAGATTGATGATCGGTATCGGCTTGATGTTTCGGACCATGTCGATATCCGACCGCATCGTTACGGCCAGAAAATATCGGCCCGAACGCAAGGCGTCGAAAAGTTCCGGCACCGAGGACACAGCCGCCGCGACATATCCGTTCTCATTCAATTTCGAGACGATATCGCAGGCAGCGTCTTTTCCGAGAAAGACGAGAATTGGCTTTTGCTGATTGTTTTGCGCGGAAGACATCACTGGCACACTCCTGACCTGTCGCCAAAAGTGTAGCCCGCATCGACGCTTCTGTTTGTTCGGTTTTATTCGGTTTTATTGCGCCAGGGAGCGCCCGCAAAATTCATCAAATTCAGCACCGAAGGTCTTCGGATTTCGGGGGCATTCACGACAATACCGCCCTGAGCCAGGGAGGCATTTTGTTCGTTCGCTTTCTCAGCAGCTTGTCGATCGATATCGATCCCGCACCCGAAACCGCGAGCACGAACATGCCGCCGGCAATCGCCAGGTCCTTCTCGAAGTGCAGCAGTTCGTTCTGGCTGGCAAAATTCGTGTGAAAGAGCAAGGCGGTCGCCAGGCAGAAGAGCGCCAGCGCCAATGCCCCAAGCCGGCTGAGGAAGCCTGTCGCGACGGAAAGGCCGGCGCCGATCTGCAGGGCAATGGTGGCAAGCGCGACCGGCGCCGACAGCCCCAGTTTTGCGAAAATGTCGAAAGTCGCGGTGATATCTGCCGCGAGCGACCAAGCTTCGTGCAGGAAGATCAGCGACAGCAGAAGCCTGCCGAGGAGAAGAATGAGATCGGCCAGTCGGGGCCGGCTTGAGGCGCTTTCCATCATACCCTCCGATTTGAAGAGCAGGTGGTTAGCCCGCTCAAGGCAAGGCGCATTATAGCAGGCTCGCCCCGACATTTATCGCAAGCGCCAGGATCGTCGTATTGAACAGGAACGACAGCACGGCATGCAGCAGCGTCAGCTTGCGCATGCTGGTCGAACTGACCGCGACATCCGCCGTCTGTGCGGCAACGCCGATGGTGAAGGAGAAATAGAGGAAATCCCAGTAGCCGGGCTCTTCGATCCCGTCCGGAAACTTCAGCCCACCCTCCTCGTCCGCCCCGCCATAGAAATAATGGGCATAGTGGATGGTGAAGAGTGTATGCAGGAAGATCCAGGAAATCAGGATCGTCAGAACCGCAACACCTGCCCGCGCCAGCGCGACGTCAGGTGCCGCCTCCTTGATCGAATGAAGCTCGAGGCCGATCCCGGCAATGCTGGCAAGTGCGGCACCGATCGACAGAGCCAGCAGGACGGTGTCGGAGAAATCGAGATCCTCCGAACGTTTCCGGATGCTTTCAACCGTCGCCCGCAGCATCTTGCGCCAGCTGAGCGCGACAAAAACGCCGGCGCTGACATTCCAGCCGAACAGGATATTGCCGGCGCTGACTTCGCGTGAGGTCAGCGCCAAGAAGACCACCAGTCCGGCAACAACGGCAAAGATGAAGCTCGCATGCTTGTAGGCAAATGCTGCAAGCGAATTTGCCCGTTCCTCATCCGCCATATCGGTCTCCGACAGCATATGCCCTTGATAACAGCATGAAAAAGGCGCGCCTGCCAGCCGGCAGCCGCGCCTCCGATTGTGGCCGAGCCTTATCAGGCGGCGGCGAGCTGCAGTTCCTTCTGCACCATGGTGCGCAGCGTTCCGAGATCCTTGGCGAAGGCGCGGATGCCTTCGGCGAGTTTTTCCGTCGCCATCGCGTCTTCGTTCATCATCCAGCGGAAGGTCTTCTCGTCGACGGAGACCTTCGGATCCGGCTTGCGGCTCTCCGGCGAGAGCTTGCGCTCCAGCTTGCCTTCATCCTTGGCGAGCTCGTCGAGCAGGTTCGGGCTGATGGTCAGGCGGTCGCAGCCGGCAAGGGCTTCGATTTCGCCGGCGCTGCGGAAGGAGGCGCCCATGACGATCGTCTTGATGTCGTTTGCCTTGTAGTAGTTGTAGATTTCACGGACGGAGATGACGCCCGGATCTTCCTCAGGCGTATAGTCCTTGCCGGTCGACTTCTTGTACCAGTCGAGGATGCGGCCGACGAAGGGCGAGATCAGGAACACTTTGGCGTCGGCGCAGGCGATCGCCTGGGCCTTGCTGAAGAGAAGCGTGAGGTTGCAGTCAATGCCTTCCTTCTGCAGCACTTCGGCGGCGCGGATGCCTTCCCAGGTGGAAGCGAGTTTGATGAGGATGCGGTCCTGGTCGATACCGCGATCCTTGTAGGCGGCAATGATTGCGCGCGCCTTGGCAAGCGAAGCCTCGGTATCGAAGGAAAGATCGGCGTCGACTTCGGTCGAGACGCGGCCCGGGACGAGCTTCACCAGGGCTGCGCCGACGGAGATGGCGAGACGATCGGCGACGGCGGAAGAAACGGCTTCGGGATTGCCGCCCTGTTTCTTGCCCCAGGTAACGGCTTCCTTGATGGCGTCGGCAAACATCGGCGTGCCGAGGGCCTTGAGCACGATGCTCGGGTTCGTCGTGCAATCGACCGGCTTCAGGCGGGCGACGGCTTCGATGTCGCCGGTATCGGCGACCACGGTGGTAATCTCGCGGAGTTGGTCAAGCTTGGATGTCATGGTCAATAATCCTTGTTGAACTTGGGCTGCGACCGGCGCGAGTTCCGCCGGGCAAAGGTGATCTACCGACAGGTTGTTTGCATGCTGCAGGCGAAAATGCGCGCATCCGTCACGGATGATTCATAAACGTGAAGGACAGTGGCCGTGTTCCGGCCGCAAACGAACGGCTGCTCAAACGCAAGCGATACCGCTTGCGGCTGGAAGGCCGGTCGTGACTTTCGGCATGCCCGCACTATGTCCTCCTCGGACGGACAAGAACGACTTGTGTCACCCGGACTATCGCCATTCGCCTTGCGAAAAGTCAAGGACATTTGTGCATTTCAATTGACATAAGTGTCACACCCGTCATTATCCCCCGGCAACAAAAGCGTCGCTAAGGCCTTTCATCCCATGAGGGATCTAGGGCAGGAAATCGTGCGGAGGAGATGTGGTCAAGCTCAAACGCGGCACGCACACGGCCTATTCGGAGGCATCCTCGCTACGGCTCAGGGCGGCATGGCTCTATTACAACGAGGGCCTTACCCAGAAGGACGTCGCCGAACAGCTCGGCATCAGCCGCACCACGGTGATCCGCCTGCTCGACGAGGCGATGAAACGCAGCGAAGTCCAGATCTGGATCAACGATTCGATCGGCGACTGCGTTGAACTCTCGGTGAAGCTGGAGCGTGCCTATGGCCTCGACGAGGCGATCGTCGTCCCTGCGCCGGTCAATGGCGACGTCAATTCGCTGGCGAGAAATGTCGGCCTGGCGCTTGGCCAGTTCCTCTCCGAAGCCATTCCGGACGACTACACCATCGGTGTCGGCTGGGGCCGTACCATGACCGCCTCGCTGTCGAGCTTCCGGCCGCCGCGCCGCGCCAATTGCAAGGTCGTCTCGCTGCTGGGCGGCATCGTCGCCGTGCATCAGACGAACCCGATCGATTACACCTGGCGGCTGGCTAACCAGCTCGGCGCCGAATGCTACATGTTCCTGGCGCCGCTTCTGGTCGACTCCATCGAGACCAAGCGCAACCTCATCGAGAAATGCGGGCTGGACACGATCTACCGTCTCGCCGAAAATCTTGATCTGGCGATCGTCAGCTGCGGCGATATCGGCCCGCATTCGACCTCGCTGTCGGAGGGCTGGATCTCGAAGGCCGAGCTGCAGGAGTTGATCGATGCCGGCTGCGTCTGTGACACCATGTTCAACTTCCTCGACAGGGACGGCAATTCGGTCGACCACTCGATCAATCGGCGCGTGATGTCCGTCGATCTCGACACGCTGAAGGAGGCAAAGCACATCGTGCTCTCCTCCGGTGGCGCCCATCGGGCCGTGGCAATCCGTGCGACGATCAAGCGCATCGGCTGCAACACGCTGATCACCGATGAAAGTGCTGCCCGGGCATTGCTGGAATTGGCGGAATAGAAACACATGCTCCCACTTGACAACAAGCGTTGGGGTGAGTTGAGCCATTGCTATGGCCCGGCAGCCGATACTCCGGCACTGCTGAGAGCATTGGACTTGCCGGCCGGACCGGACTTGTCTCCCGATGCGGAACCTTGGTTCAGCCTATGGTCAAGCCTCTGTCATCAAGGCGACGTCTACACTGCTTCATACGCGGCGGTCCCTCATATCGTCAGGATCGGGCTTGCGACGACGGCACCGATCGACTTCTCTTTCTACCAACTGCCGGCAAGCATCGAAATTGCCCGGATGACCGGGCGGGGACCGGAAATACCTGCTGATCTGGAAGAGGCCTACCACCACGCGATCACATCGATGACTGACTGCGTCAGCTTGCACCGCCATGAAACCTGGAGCAGATCGACGCTCCTCTCGGCAGGCGCAGCCCAAGCAGTCGCGAAAGGTCACATCGACATCGCCGAAGCCCTATTGAATCTGGACGACGACATTATCGCCCGGATCAACAATTTTGACTTCGACTAATTGCGGCAGGCCCCTCAGGCGTGCGCCGATTCCCAACCGAGCATCGCCCGCTTGCGGGTGAGGCCCCAATGGTAGCCCGTCAGTGCGCCGTTCTTGCCGAGCGCCCGATGGCAGGGCACCACGAAGGAGATCGGGTTTGCCCCGACCGCCGCACCCACGGCGCGCTGCGCCGTCGGGCTGCCGATATCGTTGGCGATATCGGAATAGGTGACGGCCTTGCCGAACGGGATCTTCAGCAGGCTCTGCCAGACGCGTACCTGGAAGTCCGTGCCGATCAGCACGACACGCAGCGGCTGGTCCGAGGACCATTTGCCGGGCTCGAAGATCCGGGCGGCATAGGGGACCGTCGCCTGCAGGTCTTCGACATATTCGGCGTTCGGCCAGCGGCAGGTCATATCCTCGAGGCAGGCCCTCTCGTCGCCGGAATCGCTGAAGGCAAGGCCGGCAAGGCCGCGGTCGGTCACCATGATCAGCGCCACGCCGAAGGGGCAAATGTGGAAGCCGTAGCGGATGATGAGACCGCCGCCCTTGGCCTTCCATTCACCGGGCGACATCGCCTCATGGGTGACGAAAAGATCATGCAGCCGGCTCGGCCCGGAAAGGCCGACCTCGATCGAGGTCTCGAGCAGCGGCATGTCTTCCTTGCGCAGCAGCCGCTTGGCGTGGTCGAGCGTCACCGCTTGCAGGAAGCCCTTGGGCGATAGTCCTGCCCAGCGGGTGAAGGTCTTCTGCAGCTGGGTCGGCGACTGGTTGAGCCGCGCCGCGATCGCCTCCAGCGAAGGCTGGTCGCGGTAATCCTCGGTGATGAGTTCGATCACCCGACGGACAATGTCATAATCAGGGCCGTCAGGCGTGATGTCTGTCTGCAGGTTGGCAATCATATTCATCGTCTTTCTCCTTGTAACAAGGAGATAGTCAAGTGGGGGTGAGCAAACCACCCGATTCTTGCGCATCCGCCGGATAGGTTCAGATCCGCTGCTTGACCGTCGCCAGCGCTCCCTTGAAGGCTTTGGCGAAGCTTTCGCGATCGTCGGGATTGAGGAAGGAGCCGATATCCGTGCGCCGGCCCTCGCCGAAGATATGCATGGAAAGGATGCCGATCTCCTGGTGCCGGCGAACGAGGAAGCGTGCCCAGAACGGATTGAAATGATGCTCCACCATCCGTCCTGATGGCGCAAACTTGCGCACCGACACGTCCGTACGTGACACCGTCACCTGTTCGTGCGCTTTCCCGGAGCGGTAATTCAGCCAGAAAGCGCCGTAGAGAAGCAGGAAATCCAGTCCGAAGAAGAAGCCGATCGGCCAGGCCCCCGTCGCGATGAAGAACGTGCCGTAAAGCAAGCAGACGGCACCGGATAGGGCAAGCAGCACCTTGAAGCCCCGGCGGCCGAGCGACCGGTGGGGAAAGAGCTCGGCAGCGAAAACAGGCTGCTCATTGAAGCTGTCGGCGTTGCTTTCCATCATGGCTGCTGAGTATAGAGTTTCCATGGCGAATCCGAAACTCAAATCCGTTACCAAGACGCCGCAGGGCACGAATGTGATTGCCCGCCGCAAACCGGCGGCAGCGGTGCGCACGGCCTATTCGCTGACCGAACGCGAGGAGATATTCCGCCGCTTCTCGGTGCAGCGGCCGCAACCGAGGGGCGAGCTCGAGCACACCAACCCCTTCACGCTCGTCGTCGCCGTCGCGCTTTCAGCGCAAGCGACCGATGTTGGCGTCAACAAGGCGACGCGCGCGCTCTTCAAGGTTGCCGATACGCCGGAAAAGATGCTCGATCTCGGCGAGGAGCGGCTGCGCGATTACATCAGGACGATCGGCCTCTACCGCAACAAGGCGAAAAACGTCATCGCGCTCTCGCAGATGCTGATCGACCAATTCGGCGGCAAGGTGCCGGAAACGCGCGACGAACTGGTGAGGTTGCCGGGCGTCGGCCGCAAGACCGCCAATGTCGTGCTTTCCATGGCCTTCGGCCAGGCGACGATGGCCGTCGACACACACATCTTCCGCATCGCCAATCGCACCAGGCTTGCCCCCGGCAAGACACCAGACGAGGTCGAGGCGCGGCTGATGAAGGTGATCCCGAGCCATTACCTCTATCACGCCCATCACTGGCTGATCCTGCACGGTCGCTATACCTGCAAGGCGCGCCGCCCCGAATGCGAGCGCTGTATCATCGCCGACCTCTGCAAATCGCCGGAGAAGAGTTGGGATGTGCCGGCGCCGCTGGTCGAGCTACCGCCGCAGGTGATCGGCGAGGCCGTCGAGTAGGACTGCGATCGCCTGCTCGTAATGCCGCCTTTCAGCGCCCGCCTCGATCGCGATCGCCGCGCGATCGAAGGCCGCCGATAGCAGCGACGTCAGCGGTTCGAGCATGGCGCCGGCCTCTGGAAGCATCGCTGCAAGCCCTGCCCGCAGCGTCGCTTCCGCATTCTCTGCATCGATCGCCGCACTCGCCAGCGGGCCGAGAACGGCAGGTGCCTCGATCAGCAGCAGCTGCGTGCGCCCTTGCCCCATCATCGCATCGAAATAGGCCGAGGCACCGGCGATCAGCATGGCACGCGGCGCGTCGTAGGACGCCGAACGCGCCTCGATCGCCGCGGTCACCGCTTTCGCCTCGCATTCGATAACCGCCCTAAAAAGCGCCTTCTTGTCTTCAAAATGATGGTAGAGCGCACCACGCGTCACTCCCGCCGCCGCGACGATCTCCGGCGTCGCGGTTTCGGCATAACCTTTTTCGACGAAGAGACGTCGACCGGCATCGATCAGTGCCTGTCTCGTCTGCTCCGTTCTCTCGCGATTGCTGCGGCCCATGCACACCTCTTTACATACAAACAGAATGTATGTTAATAGACAAAAACATACAGATTGTATGTAAAAAAGGAGGAAAACGAGATGAAATCGACGAGCTATTATCCTGTCATGATGACCGACGACGTTGCCGGCACCGCCAGCTTCTATTGCACGCATTTCGGCTTCAAAGCTCTGTTCGAAAGCGACTGGTATGTTCACCTGCAATCGGCAGAGGAGGAGCATATCGCGCTTGCCATCCTTGACGGCAGCCACGAGACCATCCCGGCCATAGCCCGCGGCAGGGTGTCCGGCCTTCTCCTCAATTTCGAGGTCGGCGATGTCGATGCGATCTATGCAGCCTGCCGGAGCGCCGGCCTGCCAATTCTGAGAGAAATCCGCGACGAGGATTTCGGCCAGCGGCATTTCATCACCGCCGATCCGAACGGCGTGCTGATCGACATCATCAAGCCGATCCCGCCGAGCGCCGAATTCGCGGCGATGTACGACACCTCCGCCCTGCCCGCTTGAGTCTTAGGCACGCAAACCGGTGTCCTTAGCGGAAACCAACTTGTGCAGATGCACCATCATACCGGCGGCAAAAAGCGGCGTCAGAAGATTGACGATCGGGATCGCCAGGAAAAGGACGATCATCAGCCCGCCGAGAAAGACGGTGGAGGCATGCTTGGCGCGGAAGAGCCGCGCCTCATCCGGCGAACGGAAGCGCATGGCGGCGAATTCGAAGAATTCCCGTCCGAGCAGATAGCCGTTCACCAGAAAGAACGCGACCAGATTGACGCCGGGTATGAACAGCAGCAGCAATGCCAGGATATTGCCGAGAATCACCACACCGAGAAACTTGATCGAGCTTACCATCGCCGGACCGAGCGGCATGGCGGTGCCCGGCGCGTCCTTGGGATAGTCGCGCTTTTCGATGACCTCGGCGACGTCGTCGAGAAACAGGCCGGCAATCAGCGCCGTCACCGGCGACAGCAGCAGCGCCAGCATGAGAGCAAGGCCGATTCCGGCAAAAATTGCGAAGATGAGAGCGAACCACCCCGCCCAATCCGGCATATCGGGAAAGAAGCTCGTGAGCCAGGGAAAGAGAAAGGCCATGAAGGCCCCGCGCAGCGCGAACCAGAGGCCGACAAGCACGAGAACCGTCAGGCCGAGCACCTTCCAGAAGACAGAGCGTGTTTCCGATGCGAACAGATTGGCGAGCGAAAGTCGAGCGGCGTCAAGAATCATGTCTCAGGCGTCTCCGGTTGCGCCGAAGATGTAGGGAAGATGCGGGCCACCGACAAGAGAGAATAAAATTGCATTCAGTAATAGAAAACTTGTCGAAAACCAAATACTAATATAATATTGTGGCATACATGAAATACGCACGGGCCTGAGAAGCAGCTTCCGAAATAGTTGCAAAGACAAGGGGTCGCAACAGCGCATCCACGGAACGCCTCTGAGGAAGATGGGGAGGCTGCCGTGGAAGACTTTGTGCAAAAACTCAGGCAATACGCAAAAACCGGCACACCCGCCGAGCGCCGTATCGCGAAATATTTCACCGAACATCTGAACGACCTGCCATTCGAGACGGCTGCGTCCGTTGCCGACAGGCTGGATCTCTCGCCGATGACCGTCGGGCGCTTTCTGCGCTCGCTCGGTTATCAGGGATTGGACAGCGTCAAGGTGGAGATTCGCGAGACCGTGACGACATCGCCGGCGCAATTACAGAGCGCCATGAGCGAGCTGCATGCCGACGCCGCGGAGGGCAAACCGCTGGCCGTGCTGGTTGCCGAACAGATCCAGGCCCTCCATCATATCTATCATCTGACGGCGCAGCCGCACTGGTCGGAAGCCGTCGGCTTGATCAGCACTGCCCGCGAAGTGTCGATCGCCACGCATGCGCGGCTCGCAAGCCTGGCCAATCATTTCTGCCAGCGGCTGACACAAGCCCGCGACGGCGTGCGCACGCTCGACGCCGCCGACAACCGTTTTGCGGAACTCTTCGCCCGGCTGGCGGTCGACGACGCACTGCTCGTCATCATCGATTGTCGCCGCTTCGCCAAGGCGCGGCTGCTTGCCAGAACGGCGCGGCGCTACGGCTATAAGGTCGTGCTGATTTCGCCGCAGCAAGCGGACTGGATGGCGGACCAGTCGAACGTCATGCTGCCTCTGCCGCCCGCTCGTGCACCCGATCTCGACAATCTTCCGCCGCTGATCGCGCTGCTCGATTGCCTGTCGGAATCCGTCATCCTCCAAGTCGGAGAAGAGGCGGCACTTCGCCGCCGCCGCATGATGGAGTTCGCGACCGTGCTCGGCGAGACGGCGAACCACTAATTTTAAAAGGATCATGCGCAGATTCAAAGTGATGGAGCGCCGCGCGGCGCTCTATTGCATCGTTTCCAATTCGGCGCGGTGCCGGTGCATGGCGAGAAGTCGGCGGTAGTCGCGGTCGTAGAGCGCCTGCTTCGCCTTGTCGGGAAGCCGTTCGTCGGCGCCCGGATACATCGCCTCGCCGGCCGCCGCCAGATCCTTGTACAGGCCGCAGGCGACGGATGCTGCGATCGCCGTGCCGAGCAGCACTGCCTCGTTCATCTTCGGCACCACGACCTTGCAGCCGGTCGCATCGCTATAAAGCTCCATCAGCACCGGGTTCTTCACATGCCCGCCGGCGATATGCAGCGTATCGGTCATGTAACCGTATTGCTTCATCATTTCCAGAATATGGCGGATGCCGAGCGCAATGCCCACCGCAGAGCGCCAATAAAGCGCGCAGAGCCCGTCGAAGGACGTATCGAGCGTCAGTCCACTGACGACGCCGACCGCATGCGGATCGGCGAGTGGCGAGCGGTTGCCATGGAAATCCGGCAGCACGAAGATCCGCGCACCGAAGGCATCGCCCTCCTCGGCCCGCAATTCGGCGATCCGCGCGACGATCCTCTGATGCAGCGCCGCCGTTGGCTCGCCGCCGGCCGCATGCATGCGCACGATGTGGTCGAGCAGCGCGCCGGTCGCCGATTGCCCGGCCTCCACCAGCCAGGATTGCGGGAAGACAGCCTCGTAATAGGGACCCCACATGCCATGGCTCGGCTTGCGCTCCCGCGAGAACGTAACGATGCAGCTCGATGTGCCGGCAATCAGCGCCAGCTGGTGCTCGCGTTTGACAGGATCAGCGGCATAGCCGCCGAGCGCGCCGAGTGCGCCGGCATAGGCGTCGATCATCCCGGCAGCGACACGGCAGTCCACAGTCAGCCCCAGCGCTTCTGCCGCTTCCTCAGTCAGCCGGCCGACGCTGTCTCCGACAGGCGTGGTCTCATCCGGCAGGTGGCCGCGCGCCTGAAGGTCCTCGAGGCCGATCCGCTCCAGGAAATCCTGCTGCCAGCCCTTTTCGAGATGGGCGAGATAGTTCCATTTCGCCGTCAGCGTGCAGCGCGAACGGGCGGCCGATCCGGTCGATTTCCACGTCATGAAATCGGCGAGATCGAAGAAGTAGCCGGCCGTTTCCCATGTGGCGGGCAGCTTTTTCTTCAGCCACATCAGCTTCGGCATTTCCATTTCCGGCGACATCACGTGGCCGGAATGTTCGAGCACCCTGTGCTCCGTCGCCGTGCAGAAATCGGCTTCCTTCAGCGCCCGGTGATCGAGCCAGACGATCGTGTCGAAACGCCGGTCGCCGCCTGTGGAAACGCTGAGCTGCCGGCCCTCGATGTCACGGACGACGAGCGAGCAGGTGGCGTCGAAGCCAATCGCTCCGACCGAGGCGGCGGCGATGCCGGATTGCTCCACCGCCCTGCGCACTGCCGTGCAGGCGGCCGACCAGATGTCTTCGGAATCATGCTCGGCATGGTTTTCGCGTGGCCGGTTCATCACGATCGGATGCTCGGCCTTGGCGAGCAGACGGCCGCGTACATCGAAGACGCCGGCGCGCGCGCTGCCCGTGCCGATATCCACCGCAACCACATGATCACGCATCAAGTCTTGGTCCCGTCCAGCTTATGGTTGCGGACAAGGTGTATCAAATCCGGCATGGCGTCAAACACCACATCAGGCGAAAGGCGGTCGAGTTCGGCACGATATCCGGTGAAATTGGCGTGTGATCCGCCGGTGAAGGCAAAGACCGTCATGCCTGCTGCCTTGGCGGCGGCAATGCCGGCCGGGCTGTCTTCGACGACAAGGCAATGAGCCGGCTCGACCTGCATTTCACGCGCCGCATGCAGGAAGAGATCGGGCGCCGGCTTGCCGCGCTTGACCATCGTTGCGCTGAAGATGTCGGGCAGCCTGTCGAGAAGCCCGGTCACCGACAGCGACAACCGGATTCGCTCCATCTGGCTGGAGGAGGCAACGCAGCAGCGAACGCCCAGCCTGTCGATCGCCGCGGCGATACCGTCGATCGGCTTCAGTTCCGTGCGAAAACGAGCGTAGAGTTCGATGCGGATACGCTCGAGGAATTCCTCGTCGGCATGGACGTTGAATTCGGTTTCCAGCGTATCGATGAGGGTCGACAGGCTGCGGCCGAGAAAACGCTCATAGGCCTGGTCCTCGGTGATCGAGACGCCGAGATCGTTCATTGCCCCGACGAGCACGCTGATCGAGATCGGCTCGCTGTCGACGAGTACGCCATCGCAATCGAAGATCACCAGCCGTGTTTCAGCATCAGCCATGCAAGACCCAACCTGAGTTCAATTCGGACGCGTTACCGTCCCGCTTCACTCGCAAGGCCGGATGAATGGCGGCAGTAGAGACCGCCACCGAATTTCTTACACTGCGAGCTTGCCGTCGAGATAGAGCTGCAGCGTCTCCCGCGTGCCCTTTTCCCACAGGGTTTTGAGAGCATGGGCAAAACGCTTGCGGAAAAGTTCGGATTTTGCCACTTCGCCGAAAATATCGTCGAAGACGAGGAAGGCCGATGGATCGTCCTTGGCTTTCAGCGCTGCCGCATGCAGGCGCTCTGCGCTCGCGTCGTTGAAGACGATATCCTTGCCGCTGTCGGTCTTGCCGGCGAAATAACGGCACCAGAGTGCCGAAACCAGCGCCAGACCGACGACGTCCCTGCCCTGACTCAAATTGTTGAGCGTCGACGGCAGGATGAATTTCGGTTGGCGGTTCGAGCCGTCCTGCGCCAGCCGCGGAATGGTGTCGGCAATCTTCGGATTGAGCAGGCGATGTTCGATCAGCGCGAAATAATCCGTCAGCGACGTGTTCGGCACCGGCGGCACGATCGGAATGATCTCGTCTTTCTCGAGTTTGGCGAGGAAGGCGCGGATCAGCGGGTCTTCCATGGAATCATGCACGAAGTGAATGTCCATCAGCGCCGCCGGATAGGCGATCGCGGCATGCCCGCCGTTGAGGATGCGGATCTTCATATGCTCGTAAGGCGTGACATCGGCAACGAAGGTGACGCCGACCTTTTCCAGCGCCGGCCGGCCGGCGGTGAACTTATCCTCGAGCACCCATTGCTTGAATTCCTCGCAATAAACCGGCCAACTGTCCTCGATCTGGAAATTGTCCCTGAGGAAATCGATCTCGCGCTGGCTGGTCGCCGGCGTGATTCGGTCGACCATGGCGTTCGGGAAGGCGACATTCGCCCGGATCCAGTCGGCAAAGGCAGGATCCGAAAGTGCCGCCGTGCCGACGACGGCATTGGCGGTGACGATGCCATTATGGGGAATGTTGTCGCAGGACATGACGGTGAAAGGTCCGATGCCCTTGTCCTTGCGCGCCTTCAGGCCGGCGACGATCAGGCCGAACACCGTCTTCGGCGCGTTGGGGTTCTCTCCGTCTGCGGCAATGGCCGGATGGGCCGGATTGAACGTGCCTGAGGCATCGATGAAATAACCGCCCTCGGTAATCGTCATCGAAACGATGCGGATTTCGGGATCGGCAAGCCTGGCGATGATCGCAGCGGCATCGCCGACCGGCAGGATGTCGATCATCGGTGCGGTGACGCGCGCCGCCGTCTTGTTGTTGTCCTGTTCGACCACCGTCGTCAGGAAATCCTGCGCCGCAAGCTTTTCGCGCATCGCCGCATCCGACGGCAGCACGCCGGCGCCGACGATCGCCCAGTCGTGATCCGTGCCCGCGTTGAAGAGATCGTCGAGATAGATCGCCTGATGGGCACGGTGGAAATTGCCGACGCCGAAGTGCACGATGCCGGCCTTCAGCGACGCCCTGTCATATCCAGGGATGGCAGCAGTGCGCGCCACATCCGAAAGCGTTGCCAGCGATAGTTTGCACGTCATGTTTCAGTCCTCTTGAAGGTCTTGCCGAGACGGCCGGGCGCCATCGTCCGGCTCGCATGCCTGCCCTCCGGCCCGGCCGGCTGCCTCAGATGGCAAGACCGCCTTCGTTGAATTTATGAATACGCGAACGGTCCGGCGTCAGGAAGACCGTATCGCCCGCTTTGGCGGCGAAATCGCCGCTGCCGCGCGCCGTCAGCATGCCGATGCCATCGGCATCGATATGCAGGAAAGTGTCGGAACCAAGATGTTCGGCGACCACGACCCTGCCCTTCCAGTCGCCGCTTTCCATCGACAGCAGCACATGTTCGGGCCGGACGCCGATGGTATGAGCATTGAGCGCGGCGGCGTTTTGGCCGGTGATGAAGTTCATCTTCGGCGATCCGATGAAGCCGGCGACGAAGAGGTTCAGGGGACGGCTGTAGAGTTCGAGCGGCGATCCGACCTGCTCGATATTGCCCCGGTTCAGGACGACGATCTTGTCGGCCATGGTCATCGCCTCGACCTGGTCGTGGGTGACGTAGACCATCGTCGTCTTCAGTTGCTGATGTAACTCGCTGATTTCGAGGCGCATGTTGACGCGTAGCGCCGCATCGAGGTTCGACAGCGGTTCGTCGAACAGGAAGGCCGAAGGTTGGCGCACGATGGCGCGGCCGATCGCCACGCGCTGGCGCTGGCCGCCCGACAGCTGGCGCGGCTTGCGCTCGAGATAGTCGGTGAGGTTAAGCACCCGGGCGGCATCGCTGACCTTGCGGTCGATCTCCGCCTTGTCGATGCCCGCCATCTTCAGCGGGAAAGCGATGTTGTTGCGCACGCTCATATGCGGATAAAGCGCATAGGACTGGAACACCATGGCAAGGCCGCGCTCGGACGGCGCCTTTTCGGTGGCGTCCCTGCCGTCGATGACGATCTTGCCGCCGGAGACGTCCTCGAGCCCGGCGATCAGCCTGAGCAGCGTGGACTTGCCGCAGCCCGACGGACCGACGAAGACGACGAACTCGCCGTCCTTGATGTCGAGATCGATCGAAGGGATGACCTTGGCTTCGCCGAAGACCTTGGAAACCTTCTGAAGGGTAATGCTGCCCATGTTTCTCTCCCTTTTATGTTATTTCACAGCGCCGAAGGTCAGGCCGCGGACGAGTTGTTTCTGACTGAACCAGCCAAGGATCAGGATCGGCGCGATCGCCATCGTCGATGCCGCCGAGAGCTTGGCGTAAAACAGACCCTCGGGGCTGGAATAGGAAGCGATGAAGGCCGTCAGCGGCGCCGCCTTCGAGGCGGTGAGATTGAGCGTCCAGAACGCCTCGTTCCAGGCAAGGATGATGTTCAAAAGCAGTGTCGAGGCAATGCCGGGCACGGCCATCGGCGTCAGCACGTAGACGATCTCCTTCATCAGCGACGCCCCATCCATACGCGCCGCCTCGAGGATCTCGCCGGGGATTTCCTTGAAGTAGGTGTAGAGCATCCAGACGATAATCGGCAGGTTGATCAGCGTCAGCACGATCACCAGGCCGGTGCGCGTGTCGAGTAGGCCAAAATTGCGGAACATCAGATAGATCGGGATCAGCGCGCCGACCGGCGGCATCATCTTGGTCGACAGCATCCACATCAGCACGTCCTTGGTCCGCTTGGTCGGCGAAAACGCCATCGCCCAGGCGGCCGGAATGGCGATGATCAGGCCGATCAGCGTCGAGCCGAAGGAGATGATCACCGAGTTCATGAAGTGGCTGAGATAGTTCGACCGGCTCTGCACCTCCGCGTAGTTCTCCGTCGTCCAGTGGAAGAACAGGAACTGCGGCGGCGAGGCGATGGCATCGGCTTCCGACTTGAAGCTGGTGAGAAACGTCCAGAGAATCGGGAAGAAGATCAGGATGCCGAGCGTCCAGGCGATCGCGGTGACGATGAGCTTGCGCTTGGTTGTGACTTTTCTGGCCATCTCAAGCCTCCAGATTCTTGCCGACGAGGCGCACGAGGAAGATCGCGACGATATTGGCGAGGATAACAGCCACGATACCACCGGCCGATGCCCCACCGATATCGAACTGCAGCAGCGCCTGGGCATAGACGAGATAGGTGAGGTTGGTGCTGTCGGTGCCCGGCCCGCCATTGGTGGTGACGAGGATTTCGGCAAAGACCGAAAGCAGGAAGATCGTCTGGATCAGGATCACCACGGTGATGGCGCGCGCCATGTGCGGAAGGATGATGTAGATGAACTTCGAGATCGGTCCGGCGCCGTCCATCTCGGAGGCTTCCTTCTGCTCCTCGTCGAGCGACTGCAGCGCCGTCAGCATGATGAGGGTGGCAAACGGCAGCCATTGCCAGGCGACGATCAGAATGACGGAAAACAGCGGCGCATTCGCCAGCCAGTCGATCGGCTGCAGGCCGAGCGCCTTGGCAAGATGCGCAAACAACCCGTTGACCGGGTTCATGAACATATTCTTCCAGACCAGTGCTGCCACCGTCGGCATGACGAAGAACGGTGCAATCACCAGGATGCGCACGATGCCCTGGCCGTACATCGGCTGGTCGAGCAGCAGCGCAAAGGCGATGCCGCCGATGACGGTGATCAGCAACACGCCGGCAACAAGCAGCAGCGTGTTGATCAGCGCGGCGAAGAAGGCCGGATCCGACAGGAAATATTCGTAGTTCAGGAAACCGACGAAGCTCTCCATGCCGGGGCTGAGCAGATTGTAGTTCAGCAGCGAGAAATAGATCGTCATCGCCAGCGGGACGATCATCCACGCAAAAAGCAGCAGCACGGAGGGCGCGATCATCAGGCGCGCGGAGGAGCGGGTGTGTAACGTTGCCATGGCAATCACCGATCTGGACTGAAGCGGGGAGCGGCCGCAAGGCAGCTTTGTCTGGAAAAAAGCGGCCGCCGATGCAGTTCGGGCAATCGGCGGCCCAGAGAGGCGGATTGTCAAGGATCCGCCTCTTGCTCAGGAGGTTTTATTTTATGTAGCCGGCCTTGGTCATTTCGCGAGTGGTCAGTTGCTGCGCTGCCTGCAGGGCCTGGTCGACCGAGAGCTGGCCGGCAAGAGCTGCGGAGAACTGCTGGCCCACCGCCGTGCCGATGCCCTGGAATTCCGGGATCGCCACGAACTGGACGCCGACATAGGGAACCGGCTTGACGGTCGGCTTGGTCGGATCGGCCGACTCGATCGAGTCGAGCGTCATCTTGGCGAACGAAGCCGCCTTCTGGTAGTCCGCATTCGCATAGAGCGATTTGCGGGTGCCCGGAGGTGCGTTCAGCCAACCTTCCTTCTCGGCGACGAGGTTGCTGTATTCCTTGCTGGTTGCCCAGGCAACGAACTTCTCAGCAGCTTCGGCCTTCTGGGTCCCTGCCGGGATGGCGAGGCTCCAGGCCCAGAGCCAGTTGCCGCGCTTGCCGAGGCCCTTGTCCGGGGCGAGCGCGAAGCCGACCTTGTCGGCGACCTGCGACTGCTTCGGATCGGCGACGAAGGAAGCGGCAACCGTTGCATCGATCCACATGCCGCACTTACCGGTCTGGAAGAGCGCCAGGTTCTCGTTGAAGCCGTTGGAGGAGGCGCCCGGAGGGCCGGCGTCCTTCATCAGCTTGACGTAGAAGTCGAGCGTGTCCTTCCATTCCGGCTGATCGAACTGCGGCTTCCACTTCTCGTCAAACCAGCGTGCGCCGAAGGAATTGGACATGGCCGTCAAGAAGGCCATGTTCTCGCCCCAGCCGGCCTTGCCGCGAAGGCAGATGCCGTAGATTTCCTTGTCCTTGTTGGTGATCTTGCGGGCAGCGTCGGCAACGAAGTCCCAGGTCGGCGCGTCGGGCATTTTCAGGCCGGCAGCTTCGAACAGGTCCTTACGGTACATGACCATCGAGCTTTCACCATAGAACGGCGAAGCATAGAGCTTGCCGTCCACAGTCAGGCCGCTGCGAATTGCCGGCAGCAAGTCGTCGACGTCGTAATTGGCGCCGAGATTGTCGAGCGGCAGCAACCAGTCCTGTTTTGCCCAGATCGGAACTTCATAGGTGCCGATCGTCAGAACGTCGTACTGGCCGCCCTTGGTCGCGATATCGGTCGTGACCTTCTGGCGCAGCACGTTTTCTTCCAGGGTTACCCATTCAAGGTCGATACCGGGGTTCTTCGCCTTGAAATCATCCGTCAGCTTCTGCATCCGGATCATGTCGCCGTTATTCACGGTCGCGATTGTCAGCGTTTCGGCCGAAGCCATACCGGCAAACGCCAGTGCTGAGCAGGCGCCCAGCAGAAAAGTTCTCAATGTCATAATCTTCCTCCCAGAAGATGGGGTGTGAGCATTCGCTTCGCTCATGGGCAATTACTCAATAAACAATAAGGAATGTCAATCGACAATCGTTGCTGCGGTGCCGAAGGCGATGGTCATCCTATTGATTTAACGAGAATATTTTTTGCTCAGCTCCTGAGCAAAAACTCAGCCGTCTCTTCGTCGGTGATCAGAGCGTTGATTTGATGGCCGACAACCGCAGCCCTGATCGCCTTGAACTTGCGCTTGCCCTTGGCCAGCCCAATGACCATCGACGCGTCGCGGGACGGGATCGGCGCCGACGCGACGCGCTCGTTGATCGGGTTGTCGATCAACCTGCCATCGACATCGAAGATCCAGCCGCAGATCTCGCCGACAGCACCCCCGCGCATCAGCTCCATCATCTCGTCCTTCTCGAGAAACCCGTCGACGCAGAGCGGCCCATCGATGCCGAGCTCGCCGATGCCGACGAAGGTGACATCGGCTTGCGCACTCATATTCAGCGTCGAGCGCACCAGCTGTTGGCCATGCAGCAGCTCCCGCTCCTCCGCCGAGGTGACGAGCACCGGCAGCGGCATCGGATAGTGCCGCGCCTTCACCGCATCGGCCATGCTGAAGATGACGTTGTAATAGGCCGCCGATCCGTCCGGGGCGATATTGCCGGTCAGCGAAACGATGCGGTGATTGGGACATTCGATCGCCGGAAGCTGGTCGACGGCCGCCTTCAGCGTGCGGCCGGTACCGATGGCGAGCACGATCGGCTCCGGCCGTTTCAGCCACCGCTCGATCTCGGCCGCGGCCGCCTCGGCGATACCGACCGTCGTCGACGACGATGCGGGATCGCTCGGCACCACTTCCACATGTTTCAACCCGAATTTCCGCCGCAGCTGACTGCCGAGCTCCAGGCAGGCGGCGATCGGATGATCGAGCCGCACCTTGATCAGGCGCTCGGCGACCGCCAGCGACACCAGCCGCTGCGCCGATTGCCGCGAGATGCCCATCGCAGCGGCGATTTCGTCCTGCGTGCGCCCGGCGACGTAATAGAGCCAGCCGGCACGCGCCGCATCGTCGAGCCGTGCAGGGGTCTCGGATCTTTTTACCATTTACTGCCTACCGCGCGAAGTGAGCCGGCGTGCCGCCGCCGAACATGATCTGAGTCTGTATCGCCAGATCAAAACAAAATTCCGGCAAATGTCGAGCCTGTTGCAAAGTGGACCGCTAAATAACCGCCATCACTCCGGCAAACCCGCTCAGGCAAACCATTGCACGACGAGATAGATCGCCGCCTTCACGAGACCGTAAATCACCCCGCCGGCGACGACGAGCGACACGGCCGTCATCACGAAGCCGATGAGCGCGAAGAGCCCGTCACGGCCCAATATGCCGAAGGCGAAGACCGAGATCGTGACCGCCGGCAGGATGTTGCCGAGCGGGACCGGCAGCAGCAGCACGATCGACAGCAGCAGGCATGCCGCCCCGGCAAGATATTCCGCCGGCGGTTCGGCGAAGATCGCAAGCCGCGGTTTCAGCATGCGTTCGGCCCAGGCGAGCCAGCGATGGATGCGGCCGACAATGGTCTCGAAATCCTCCCGCCGCATCGAACGGTTGGCAATCACCTTCGGTAGCCAGGGTTTCAGCCCGAAGGTCAGTTGCACTGCCAGGAAGACCAATGGCGCCCCGAGCACTGCCGAGGTGCCCGGCGGAGTGGGAAAGGCATTCGGCAGCGCGAAGATCAGCATCAACGCGCTGATCGCCCTGTCACCCATAGTATCGAACAGATCGCCTATCGAGATCCGTTCGCGGCTCTGGTCGGCGGCCATCTGCCGCAAAATGGATGAAAGGCGGCGGCCTTTGGGACGTGGTCTTCGGATGGTACTGTTTTCTCTCGTATCTATGGTCGTGGGTCCGGCAGTTGATAAAAGTGTAGGGCCGGATTCTGGCGATGCAATATGCCAATTGAATGACTTGTGGGGTTAGAAATTGCGGCCGCGATCGAAGCCGATGGGCTTGGGCTCACCGGATTTCTCCAACGTCTTGCCATGACGGAATGAAAGACGGAAAACCGTCGCGCCTATCCGATCTCCCCACCTGCGGGAGAGATGTCAAGCAGAACAGACGGGGTAGCACACGACACGACCCTAAAGCCGGCGACACCACCGCCGAATGAGCGCTTGAAATTCCCCGCCAACAATGCAAGCAGACGGTGGGAGACCAGAAAAACGGCAGAGTGGCAATGATCATTTCATTCGACATCGGCGGCACCGCTATCAAGGGCGGCATCGCCCACTCCGAGATAGACATCCTTCCCCTCGGCCGCCGCCCGACGCCCAAGGATGATTTTGCCGCGTTCGTCGAGACCCTGCGCGACATCATCGCCGAAACCGGCGAACAGCCGAGCCGCATCGCCCTCTCCATCGCCGGCGTCGTCGATCCCGATACGCAGCGCCTGATCTGCGCCAACATTCCCTGCATCCACCACCGTACGCTTGGCGCCGATCTCGAAGTCGAGCTCGGCCTGCCGGTGCTGATCGCCAACGACGCCGACTGTTTCGCGATGGCCGAAGCCGGTCTCGGCGCCGGCCGCGGCCACCGCATCGTCTTCGGCGCCATCCTCGGCACCGGCGTCGGCGGCGGCCTGGTTGCCGACGGGCGCCTCGTCAACGATGCCGGCGGCTTTGCCGGCGAATGGGGTCATGGGCCGATCATCGCATCTGCGGCCGGCAATCCGCCCGTCGCCATTCCCGCCTATGCCTGCGGCTGCGGCCAGAGGGGCTGCGTCGACACCGTCGGCGGTGCCCGCGGCCTGGAGCGGCTGCACCAGACGCTGCACGATCTCGACCTTTCCAGCGAGG
Source organism: Rhizobium sp. WSM1328 (assembly GCF_057653715.1). Classification (NCBI taxonomy): domain Bacteria; kingdom Pseudomonadati; phylum Pseudomonadota; class Alphaproteobacteria; order Hyphomicrobiales; family Rhizobiaceae; genus Rhizobium; species Rhizobium sp. WSM1328. The sequence goes on from NZ_CM172788.1 coordinate 3,794,928, forward strand.
AGATCATCGCTCAGTGGGGGCGTGGGGAGGAAAAGGCGACAAGGACGATCGACGTCTATGTCGATCTCGTCGCCTCGCCCTTGGCGCTGACGATCAACATCACCGGAGCGACCATTGTGCCGGTCGGAGGCGGGCTTTCCAATGTCGAGCCGCTGCTTGCCGAGCTCGACCACGCCGTGCGCGCCCGCATCCTGCGCAAGTTCGATCGCCCGCTGGTGGTGCGCAGCGAATGCCGCATCGAACCCGGCCTGATCGGCGCAGCGCTTTTGGGGCTGAAGGCCGAGACGGCGGCTTAAAGCACCGGCCACATCCGCACGATCGCTGCGAACCGATCCCAGTCCTTGCGCGCAGAAGGCGTCCAAGCAGCCTCGGCGACCGCTGGGAGACGCGGGAAAACCAGCCGGTTGAAATAGGCACGCGAGAGGAAATTTTCAGTCCAGATGCAGGCCTGGATGCCGCGCATCTTCTCCTGCAGCGCCGCCGGCAGCTCGCCCTCGGCCTCGTAAGCGTAGGTGTGTTCCGGCAGGCTGAAGCCCGCCCAGCTCGCGCCGGGCTCGCCCCAGGCTTCCGCTTGCGCCATGTCGAGATAATAGGCCTGGCCCGGCGTCATCACCACGTCGTAGCCCTCCTGTGCCAGCTCGATGCCGACGGCGGGCTTTTCCCAGGCCATCAGCAGCGTGCCGTCGCGGTCGACGCCGCCGCCATGCGAAACCTCGTTCCAGCCGACGAGTTTCTTGCCGCGATCCGACAGCATGGCTTTGATACGTTTCAGGAAATAGGATTGCAGCTCGGCAGTGCCGGCAAGTTTCTCCCTCTCCATCAGCGTCTTGCAGAGCGGCGAGGAAAGCCAGGAGCCGTGCGCCACTTCGTCGCCGCCGATATGGAGATATTCGCCGGGAAACAGCGTCACCATCTCGTCGAACACCTTACCGAGAAATTCATAGGTGAATTCCACCGCCGGATTGAGGGCGTTGTTCGGATAACCCTGCACCGAGCGGTAACTATCCGGCGCCTCCTGGCCGTCGACGAGCTCGGGCAGCGAGAACAGCGTCGCCATGCTGTGGCCCGGAATATCGATTTCCGGCAGTACCTCGATATGCAGCGAGGCTGCATGCGCAACGATCCGCTTGGCATCCTCCTGCGTGTAATGACCGGAGCGCGTTTGCGCCCCGTCGCCGAGCTGCGGCACGAGCACTTCATCCGGCCCGCGCCGGGCGCCGATCTCCGTCAGCGCGGGATAGGCCTTGATCTCCAGCCGCCACGCTTCGTCATCGGTCAGATGCCAGTGGAAGATGTTGAGCTTGTTCCAGGCGAGAATATCGATCAGCCGCACGACGTCTGCCACCGGATAGAACTGCCTGGACACATCGAGATGGCAGCCGCGCCAGTCATAACGCGGCTGGTCGGCGATCGCGCCGAAATTGGGGAATTTGAAGCGCTCGGGATCGGCGCGGGCGCCGTGCAGCAGTTGCGCCAGGCTGATCAGCCCGTAATGCCGCCCGGCGGCATCCGCACTCGAAAGCACGATCTCATGCGCGGTAAAACGCAATTCGTAAGCGAAGGCGGCGATCGACGATTCGGTGACGAAACGAATGCCCCGCCCGCCTTCGACGGCACCGAGGGAAAACGGCATATTGTCGGCCGGGTAGAGCCGCTGGTAGAGCTCCAGAATCAGCGAGAGCGCCTTGACCGCATCAGGGCGCGTCCGCTCGGCCGGATAAAGCACGACCGGCAGCTCTCCCGCCTTCAACCCGAGCGCCAGCGGCCAGGGCAGTAGCGAATAAGGTTCCTCGGCCCGGCCCGGCGGCAGAAGCGGCGGCGCCACGCCACCATCCCGGCCTTCGAGCATGAGATCGCCGAAACCAACAGGAAAGTGGCGTCCGTCGCCAAGTGTCAGATAGGCCGACTTGACGCCGGCCGTGACATGTTTCGGCTCCCTGGTCAGTCCCTCGACAGTGAAGCGCCAGCGCCCACCGGGCGGCACGCTCAGGTCTTCGGGCGGCAGGAATTCATGGAAATGCGCGACCCGCCGCTTGAGGCTGCCGCCGTCGCAGACATGTTTGTCGGCAACCCGCGTCTCTGACGTATAGGCGAGCGAGAAGCCGGACAGCGGCTCGGTCGAAAGATTGAAAAGCATGAAGGTGAGGCGCCCGAAACTGCCCTCGATCGGGCTCCAGCTTGCTTCCAGATGGTAATCGGCCATGGTCGTGCTCTGCCTCGTCGCTGAGTGGCCGGGATCGCGGTTGGTATCCCGGCATGCTTTGGCAGCTTAGCTTTTTCGAGGCGGCAATGGAATCGGCGCACGAGGACCTGTAGCCAAGGAAAACGGCGCGGCTTTCGCCGCGCCGTCCTCACTCTGCTGCCAACGCCGGCGGATGTCTGTCATCCGCCTCTTCCTGGATGGCGTCGGCATGCTCGCCCGGCTCGTCCTTAGCCTTCGGCTCCCGGCCGAAGAAAAGAGCGTAACCGGCGGGCAGAACCAGAATGGTGAGCACGGTCGCAACCAGGATGCCGCCCATCATCGCGTAGGCGAGCGGACCCCAGAAAACACCGCGCGAGATCGGGATGAGAGCCAGAACGGCGGTCAGCGCCGTCAGCATTATCGGCCGGAAACGTCGCACGGCCGCGCCGACAATCGCCTCCTGCCGGTGCATGCCGGCCTTGATATCCTGGTCGATCTGATCGACCAGGATGATCGAATTGCGCATGATGATGCCGAGCAGCGCGATAACGCCGAGGATCGCCACGAAGCCGAAAGGCGCGCCGCTGATCAGCAATGCGGCCGCCGCACCGATGATCCCGAGCGGTCCGGTGGCGAGCACCAGCATCGCCTTGCCGAAATGCTGCAGTTGCACCATCAGCAGTAGGATGATGACGGCGAGCATGATCGGCGCCTTGGCGGCGATCGACATCTGGCTTTCCGCCGCATCCTCGGCGCCGCCCTGGATTTCGACCTTGTAGCCGGCCGGCAGGCTGTCGCGCAGATCCTTCATGTCGGCATACATCTTCATCACCACGTCGTTCGGCTGCACATCGTCAGGCAGCGTGGCGCGCACGGTGATTGTCGGCAGCCTGTTGCGCCGCCATTCGATGCCCTGCTCCATGACGGGCACGACCTTGGCGACCTGCGAGACCGGTACGAAGCCGCCGAAATCCGTCGGCACATAGACCGAGTTGACTGCCGACAGCAGCGAGCGGTTGGCATCCGGCTCGCGGGCGACGATCGAAACCGTCTCCTCGCCATCGCGGAAATCGTCGAGCGCAGTCCCTGACATGGCGGTCTGCAACATCTGGCGGACACGCTGCGAGGTGACGCCGAGTGCCCGGGCGCGATCCTGGTCGATCACCAGCTTCATCGCCGGCACCTCTTCCAGCCAATCGTCATGGATGGCGCCGAGCTCCGGATTGGCCTGGAAGCGCGCCTTTACCTGATCGGCGATCTCCCTGACTTCCTGACGGTCGGGCCCCATCACGCGCATCTGCACCGGCCAGCCGGTCGGCGGACCAAGGAAGAGGCGGTCGACCTTGCCGCGAATATCGGGGAAGTCTTCCGCAAGGATCGTCCGCAGCTTGACGATCAGCCGCTCGCGCGCCGGTTCGTCATTGGCCATGACGAGCAGCTGGGCGAAGTTCGGATTGCGCAGCTGCTGGTCGAGCGGCAGGAAGAAGCGCGGCGCGCCTTCGCCGATATAGGTGGCGATAAACCGCTTGTCGGGATCATCCATCATCTTGGTTTCGAGTGCCTTTGCCTGCACCTCGACTTCCTTGATGCTGGTGCCCTCGGGCAGCCAGAGATCGACGAGGATTTCCGGCCGCGAGGATTGCGGGAAGAAATTCTGCGGAATGAACTGGAAGGCCCAGAGGCTGGTGACGAAGGTGCCGAGCGTCAGCAGCAGCACGATGACGCGGTGGCGCACCGCCCAGCCGACCGTGCCGCGCAGCCGGCGATAGAAGCCGGTGTCGAAGGCGTCGTGATGCTCGCCGGCGTGATGGCGCTGCTTGAGGATCATATAGCCGAGCCACGGCGTGAAGTAGACCGCGACGAACCACGAGGTGACAAGCGCGATGCCGACGACGTAGAACAGCGAGCGCACATATTCGCCGGCCGTCGAGGCGGCGAAGCCGACCGGAATGAAGCCGGCCGTGGTTATCAGCGTGCCCGTCAACATCGGGAAGGCAGTCGAGGAATAAGCGAAGCTTGCCGCGTCGATCTTGACGAGCCCCTCCTCCAGCTTTCGCTCCATCATCTCGACGACGATCATCGCATCGTCGACAAGCAGGCCGAGCGCGATGATCAGCGCGCCGAGTGAGATGCGCTGCAGATCGATGCCGAGTTCGTACATCAGCGCAAAGGTGGCAGCCAGCACCAGCGGAATGGCGATGGCGATGACGAGGCCCGATCGCCAGCCGATCGACACGAACGAGACGACGAGCACGATGATGAGAGCTTCGCCGAGCGCATGCATGAATTCGCTGACCGCATCCGTCACCACGTCGGGCTGGTTGGCGATCTGATCGACGGCGACGCCATAGGGCAGCGCCTCCTCGAAGCGCTGATAGGTCGCCTCCACGCCCTTGCCGACATCGGTCACGTTGAAGCCCTTGGCCATCACGACGCCGACCTGAACGCTGTCGTGGCCGTTGAAACGGTACTTGCGCTGGTAGGGATCTTCGAGCCCGGAACTGACGGTGGCGATATCGCCGAGGCGCGTTACCTGGCCGCCGGCGCGAAGGCGCAGCTCGCGGATATCGGCCGCCTTCTTCACGTCGCCTTCGACCGATATGCGCACCGAGCGCAGGCCGGTATCGACCGAGCCTGCCGGATCGACATTGTTTTGGCCCTTGATGGCGTTCTGCAGATCGAGGATCGTCAGGCCGCGCTCGGAGAGCGCCTTGGACGAGACGTCGATATAGATCTTCTCAGGCTGGTCGCCGATGATGACGGCCTTTTCGACGCCCGGCGTCGTCAACAGCATGTCGCGCGCCTGGATCGCGAATTTCTTCAGTTCCGGATAGGAATAGCCGTCGCCGCTGATCGAATGCAGCGTGATGAAGGTGTCGCCGAACTCGTCGTTGAAATAGGGGCCGAGCAGGCCCTGCGGCAGCTCGTTGGAGATGTCGCCGACCTTCTTGCGCACCTGGTAGAAGGCATCCGCCACTTCTTGCGAATTCGTGTCGCCCTTGACCTGCAGGGTGATGATCGCACTGCCCGCCCGCGTATAGGACTTGACCCAGTCGATATGCGGCGTTTCCTGCAGCTTGCGCTCGATCTTGTTGACGACCTGGTCTTCCATTTCCTGGATGGAAGCACCTGGCCAGATCGCCTGAACGACCATGACGCGGAAGGTGAATTCGGGGTCCTCGCGCTGGCCCATGCGCATCAGGCCGAGCACGCCGGTGATGATGATTAGCCCGAAGAGGAAACGGGCGATGCTCGGATGTCCGATTGCCCAGCGCGACAGATTGAAGGGCCGCTTCTCGGTGGTGGCGTCCATGGTCTTTGTCCCTATCCTATGGCGCGATCAGCGGACGGTCTGGTCCGTGGCGGCCAGGGCCGATTGCTGGTCCGGCACCTTCACCTTCAGGTTTTCGCTCATGAACTGCGCGCCGGCCGAAACGACGAGATCGCCGGTATCGAGACCCTCGGTCACATGCACGCCGTCGCCGGTGAAGTCGGCAACCTTGATGTCACGGCCGTGCACGGTCGCCGTGTCGCGGTCGACGGTCCAGACCATCTGCTTGCCGTCCTTTTCAGCCAGGGCGCTGAGCGGGATCGAGACATAGCTGTTGCCGTTGCTAACATCGGCCTCTATCGTCGCCGTCATGCCGAGCAACACCTGCGGATCGTTCGGCAGGCTCACCCGAACCGCAAAGGTACGCGACTGCTGGTCGGCGCTGCCGGAAACCTCGCGCACCTTGCCGTCGAGCACCAGCCTGTCGTCAGCCCAGAAGCTGGCCTTGACTGTCTTGCCCGGCTTGAATTCGGCAATGTCGTTTTCTGGAACCGCAATCTGCACTTCCTTTTCGCCGTCGACGGCAACGGCGACGACGGGAGTGCCCGACGCAACGACCTGGCCGACATCGGCATTGATCGTCGTGACAATCCCGTTGTGGTCGGCCTTCAGCTCCGCATAACTCACCTGGTTCTTCGCCTGATCGAGCGCCGAGACGGCGGCATCGCGGCTTGAAACGGCCTGATCGTAACTGAGCGACGCTTGCTCGAGCTGGGATTTCGGCGAAACATTCTTGTCGAACAGCTGCTGATTGCGCTTGTTCACGAGATCGGCGGTTTCGACGCCCTTTTCAGCGGCTGCGAGATTGGCTTCCGCCGTCTTGACCGCCAGCTGGTAATCGGTGGAGTCCATCCGAGCGAGCACGTCGCCTGGCTTCACCTTGTCTCCGATATCGACGAGGCGTTCGGTGATCTTGCCGGCGACGCGAAATCCGAGGTTCATCTCGGTGCGCGCCTTGACCGAGCCCGAATAGTCGAGCTTGCGGGTGTCGCCGGCCTTGGCGATCTCGACGACCTTCACCGGCCGGATGACTTGCTTGACCTCGGCCTTCTCTTCCGAGCAGGCGGAAACGCCGATGCCGATGGCGCCGAAGAGCACGAGAGTGGAGACGGACGGCATGCGATGGCTGAGGGTCTTGAGCGAAAACATCTTCCGCACTCCTGGATCGTTTGGGGTTTCGGCGGCGGCTGCCGTCCATTATTTCTTCAGCGCCCTGATCACGTAGTCGATCAGTTCGTCGACGCTCGCGCGGTTCGTTTTGGCAAGACATTGCGCCACCATCTGCGGATGGCAGAGCGTGTTCGTCGCCGCGCCGAAGCAGCGCGACGCAACGACCGGGTCCTGCTCGGCGAACTCGCCGGCTGCAATGCCTTCGGCAATGATTTCGGCGATGAGATCATGAATGCGATCGATGTGTTTTTCGATGACGTGCCAGTCGCGATCGATCGCGACGATGATCATCTCGTGCACCTTCATCTCGTCGAGCATCAGATCCAGCGTCAACTGGTGCTGGGTCTCGACATAGCGGCGCAGCCGCTCGCTGGCGCTGATCGGCTGATGGCGGATGTCGTAAGCGATTTGATAGGCGGTGGCGAGCATGCGCCCGCAGAGCGCCTGGTGAATTTCGACCTTGGAGGCGAAGAAACGATAAATATTGGCCGGCGACATGCCGAGATCGCGGGCAATGTCGGCCACCGTCGTCTTGCTGTAGCCATAGTGCCGAAACAGCCGCTCGGCTGCATCCAGAATGCGCGTGACATTCTCCTGCCGCGTGATGTCGAGCGTATTTTCCGCGATGTCGTTCATGATTTTCGAGACCCGAATTATGACTGACGATTTTCGAATTTCGTCAGTCATAAAATATCAGACGTTACTTGTCAATATACTGAGGCGCAGCACAAGGTCTCGCCGGACGAGCCCGGCGGAAGCGATAACTCGATGAATGGTGAGAAGGCCTGTCCGACAGCCGATGACGTCGGAATAGGCGGACCCTGACGATGGGGGCAGCAAAATGGAAAGTGCCGCGGCGAGAAGCGCGCGGCACTTCGTCAATGGAGTGACGGGTCAGACGACCTTGACGTCGAGTGTGATCGGAACGGAGGCGAGCGCCTTCGAAACCGGGCAGCCGGCCTTTGCCTTGTTGGCGAGTTCGGTGAAGGTCGCCTCATCGGCACCGGGAATACGGCCGGAGAGCGAGAGATGGATGGCGGTAATGGCAAAACCGCCCTCGACGCTTTCGAGCGTCACCTTGGCGGAGGTTTCCATATGCTCGGCGGTAAAGCCGGCTTCACCGAGGATCAACGACAGCGCCATGGTGAAGCAGCCGGCATGGGCGGCACCGATCAGTTCTTCCGGGTTGGTGCCGGCAACACCTTCGAAGCGGCTCGCAAAGCCGTAGGGGTAATCCTTCAGGGCGCCGCTCTGCGTCGAGATCAGGCCTTTTCCGTCCTTGAGGCCACCGGTCCAATGAGCCGAAGCCGTGCGATTGATCTGCATGCCGTCCTCCTGTTTTCGATTGTGCTTTCAGAGCATGATGTCGAAAAGCGTGCGCGGTTTTCGGACAACATCATGCTCCAACTGTTTCCAGAAAGCGGCGGGGGCCGCTCCGTGCCTGCGGGAGATCAGATAGCCTTCCCGATGGGCAATATAATGCTCTATCCCGAGAAGACGACAGGCTTGTAAAAATAGCGGGATCGAAGCCCTTCAGGCAGGATGCTGCAGCACGCTGAGGCCGCCGTCGATCGTCAGGCAGGTGGCATTGATGAACGGGCACTCGTCGGAGATCATGAACACGGCCGCCATGGCAATCTCCTCCGGCGTCGCGATGCGACCGCCGGGATGCAGTTTCATCGTTTCGGCCTTTGCCGCCTCCGGATCGGGAAAGCCGTTCCAGTAATCGATCACCTTCTGCGTCGAGACATAGCCCGGCGCCAGCGCGTTCACGCGGATATTGCGGGCGGCATATTCGAGCCCCAAGGATTTCGTCATTCCGAGCAGGGCGTGTTTTGCCAGCGGATAGGGAAATGTGTGCGGGATGATGGTGAAAGCGTGCGTCGAGGCGATGTTGAGGATAACGCCGCCGCCCTGTTCGATCAGGCCCGGCAGCACCGCCTTGCAGCAGTTCCATGCGCCCTTCAAATTGATGTCGAAGCAGCGGTTCCATTCCTCGTCCGTCGTCTCGAGCGGTTCGGCAAAGACATTCACCCCGGCATTGTTGACGAGCGCGTTCAGCTGTCCGATTTCTTCATTCGCCTGAGCGACCAATGTCGTGATCGTCCCGGCATCGGTAATATCGGCCGGCAGATAACCAAGCCGGCCACCACTGCTCTGGAGCTCTTTCGCCGCCCGCGCCAGCAGCGCCGCATCGCGATCAACGAGGAAGACGGCGGCATCCTCCCGCATGAAAGCCTTCGCCATCGCAAGCCCGATACCCTGCGCAGCACCTGTTATCAGGATGTTCTTGCCTTGCAGACGGCCGCCCATCTATCCCTCCTCCGACCGAACCGGCAGCGCCGACATCAGGATCGTCACCGTGCCGGCAAGCGCCTCCCCCGGCGCAAGCGGCGCGAGCCCACCGAAATCAGGCAGATGGTGGCCGTTCGGCAGATGGCTCATCGGTTCGAGGCAGAAGAAGTCGCTCCGGTTGACCGGCATATACAGCATGAAGCGATCGAGCGCACCGTCGGCTTCCAGCGCCGCCTGGATTCCAAGTTCCGGCCAGGCCATTGCAGCCCGCCCATTCCAACCCTCGAAGGCATTGTTCATCCATCTCTGCGGCAAAAGCTTTTCGGATCTGAAATCGAAATAGTGCGGCACAGGGCCAGGCATCTCCGGAAGATGGTCCGGCCGCTCGCTCCAATAGCGATCGGCCGCAATCGTCAGTCGCGTCTTTGGCGTGCGCGCGAAGAAGGGATGCTGACCGAGCCCGAAGGGAAGAGCGGTTTCGCCGCGGTTTTCCACGGAAAGTGTCAGCACCAACGCATCGCCGACGAGACGGATCTCCTGCCGGGTAAGATAGGCATAGGGTGAAACCCCGTCGGCGCTCCGGGAAAAGCAGAACTGCGCATGCTCCGGGCTGGAGTCTTCAAGCTGCCAGAGGCTGAGCCAGCCGTCGCCGTGCCGATAGAGCGGATCGGAAGTATTCGGCTGGAAGGCATAGTCGCGTCCGGCAAAGGACATGATATTGCCTTCCACGCGGTTGCCGAACGGCACCATCGCGAAATTCGCCATCATTCCTTCAGGGCCGCCGGCCGCCACGAGAAAGGGCATGCCTCGATAGGTCGCGGCGGTGACGGCAGCACCCCGACGGCTGACCCGGACGGCGAGATCGCCGTGCCTCAGTTCGATGTCATCGCCGGTTTGTCCCTGGTTCATCCGCGCCGTCCCGCAGCCGAAGACCTCAAATTGTCGAGCAACACTGCGATCAGCAGGATCAGCCCGCGTACCACATACTGATAGAACGCCTGGATATTCAAGAGGTTCATGACGTTTTCGGCGATGCCCATAATCAGCACGCCGACAATGACGCCGCTCATCGCCGCCCGGCCGCCGGCCAGCGAAACGCCGCCAAGAACGCAGGCCGAAATCACCGAAAGCTCAAGCCCTGTCGCCGCATTCGGCTGGCCGGAGGTGATGCGGGAGGCAAGCAGAATTCCGGCTATGCCGCAGACAAGCCCCTGCAGCGCAAAGATCCAGACCCGCATGTTGACGACATTGACACCGGCAAGCCGCGAGGCCTCGGGATTGCCGCCGATCGCCAGGGTGTTCTTGCCGAAGACGGTGCGGTTGAGCACGAAACCGAAGAGAATGAAAAGGATCAGCATGATCCAGATCGGCGTCGGCACGGTGAGAAATCGCGACAGGGCAAGCTGGTAGAAAGCGGGATCATTGATGCCGACGGCGCGGCCATCGGAAGCGATCAGCGCCAGCCCGCGCACGATCTGCATGGTCGCAAGCGTGGTGATCAGCGCATTGATGCGAAAGCGGGCAATGACGATACCATTGACGAAACCAACGATAGCGCCGCAAAGCAGGGCGGCGAGCAGCCCGACGGGAATGGAGCCCGTCGCATTCGAGACCATCACCGCGATCATGCCGGAGAAGGCGACGATCGATCCGACCGAAAGGTCGAAATCGCGCGACGCCAGGCAGAACATCATCGTGCAGGCAACGATGCCGATCGTGACGACCGACTGCAGCAGCCCCAGCATGTTTCGCTCGGTCAGGAAGTTCGGAACGAAGAGCGAGACGATCACGAAGGCGGCAGCAAAGATCACCACCAGCCCTTGTTCGCCGAGGAGAATTTTTTTCAACGAATTCATCGTCCGTATTCCCAATTCTAAAGGGTGCCTGCGGCATTCTTGTCGGGAAGCGCTGCCGTCAGGATGCTGCGCTCGTCGAAATCCGGACGGGCGACGTTGGCCGCCACCCTGCCCTGGCACATCACCATGATGCGATCGGAGATGCCCATGACTTCGGGCAACTCGCTGGAGATCACCACGATCGCCATGCCGCCGGCCGCAAGCTCATAGAGAATTTCGTAGATTTCCGATTTCGCCCCGACATCGATGCCGCGCGTCGGCTCGTCGATGACCAGCACCTTGATCCCCTGCTCGGACAGCCAGCGGCCGAGAATGACCTTCTGCTGGTTGCCGCCCGATAGATTGATGATGTCCTGCTTGCGCGACGGTGTTCGCACCCGAAGCTTGGCGATGAACCGATCTGCCAGCGCCGCCTCTTGTCTCGGGCTCAGAATGCCGAAGGGCGAAAAGTGCCGGCGTGACGAGATCGCGATATTTTCTTCGATCGATCGGCCCTGGACGATGCCGTCGAACTTGCGGTCCTCGGGGCAAAGCACCATGCCGGCATTGATCGCCGCTTTCGGATTGTTCGGCGAAACGGCAACGCCGTCGATGGTCACCTGGCCCTGATGCCTGGCATCGGCGCCGTAAAGCAGCCGCGCCATCTCGCTACGGCCAGCGCCGATCAGGCCGAAGAAACCGAGGATTTCGCCCTCGCGGACGGAAAAGCTGATCGGATGGCGCAGCCTCGGCCCCGACAGGCCGTTGACCTCCAGCCGAATGCCGCCGAACGGACGTTCGCGCCATCCCCAGACATTGCTGATCTCGCGTCCGACCATTTCCGAGATGATCTGCTCGCGCGTGGTTTCGGCGATCTGAGGATGGTGGGCGGCAAGCTTGCCGTCGCGCAGCACCGTCAGGCTGTCGCAAAGACGAAAGATCTCATCGAGACGATGCGAGACGTAGAGAATGACCGTTCCCTGCGCCTTCAGCCTGTCGATGAGCGAAAACAGGATTTCGCTTTCGCGCGAGGAAAGCGAGGAGGTCGGCTCGTCGAGCGCGATCACCCGTGCATCGAGCATGACGGCCTTGGCGATCTCGACCATCTGCCGCGCACCGATCGAAAGCGAGGCGACCTTGGCCGACGGATCGACATCGATGCCTATCTCCTCGAGCTTCGACCGCACCGTCTCGATCAGCACTTTCGTATGGATGACGCCGCCCTTGGCCGGAAAGCGTCCGAGCCAGAGATTTTCGGCGACGGTCAACTCCGGAACGAGTTGCAGTTCCTGATGGATGACGATGACGCCGGCATGGAAGGCGTCGCGGACGGACCCGTATCTCTGCTCCTCGCCGTCGATGAGGATGTTGCCGGCATCGGCGGCCTGATCGCCGGACAGTACCCGGATCAGCGTCGATTTACCGGCGCCGTTTTCACCCATCAAGCCGTGGACGGCACCCTTCTCGACAGTGAAGGACACATTCGCCAGCGCCTGCACGCCGGGATAACCCTTGGAGATATTGCTGAATTCGAGGAAAGCCATCATTGCTCCACCGAGAAGGACCCGGCGGCACGCTAGGCGGCCGCCGGACGACATCATCTTGGAAGGACGATCACTCGATGCCAAGATCCTTGCGGACCTTTTCAAAATCGCCGCGCAGTGCCAGGGAACCGGAGGTCAACGTCAGCTTTGCCGGCTCCTTGTCGTTGGCGATCCAGTCATACATGTTGAGCGCCGTCTCATAGCCGTGACGCTTCGGCGAGATGATGACGGTGCCGAAGAAGCCCGTCGCCGCCGGCTTCTTGAACTCGTTGATCGCCGATTCCGCACCGCCGATGCCGACACCGATGACGTTGGCCGCCGGAATGCCGACCGATTCGGAAGCACGGACGGCGCCGAGGACGGCTTCGTCGTTGAGGCCGAAGGCGACCCAGTATTTCACGTCGGCATGTTTGTTGAAAACGGTGGTTGCCGCGTTGAGCGCCGCTTCCGTATCCGTCTTCGCCTGTGGCGCATCATAGATGTTTTCGGCCGGGAAGCCGGCGGCCTTCAGCACCGACATCGCGCCTTCGACGCGGTCGACGGCGGTCGGCAGCTGGTCATAGGAGACCCGCACGGCGCCGACATTCTTCATGTCCCAGCCGCGCTTCTTGATTTCGTCGACGATCGCCTGGCCGACGGTCTCGCCGATCTTGGTGGCTGAAATGCCCATATGCGGCACGTCTTCCAGCGGCTTGCCGTCGGCGCTGACGAGGCGGTCGTCGACCGTCATCAGCTTCAGCTGGTTGGCTTCGGCCTTGGCGACAATGCCGGGGCCGAGCTTGACATCGGGCGTGCAGATGATGAAGCCCTGCGCACCCTGGGCACCGAGATTATCGATCGCCGACTGGACCTTCTCGCCGTCTTCGGCGCCGATCTTGACGACGGTGAAGCCTTTTTCCTTGGCGGCCTGGTCGGCGAATTTCCATTCGTCCTGGAACCAAGGCTCCTCGGGCTGCTTGACGATGAACCCTATCTTGACGTCCGCGGAAAATGCCGAGCCGGCCGCCAGAATGGCGAAAGTGCCAGCCAGAATGGCTGCTTTGAACAAGCGCATGTCTCTCTCCCTAAACTCTCAAAAACCGAGCAGCTGCCTCCCAGGCAACGTCCATTGAATTATGATAAATCATCATACCAGTCAATTGCCAATGTATGATGATTGGAATAATAGGATTATTGACGAGATGCCGGGAGGAAGCGTCGCAAAGCGGATCGAATTCGGATAATCAGGTTCGATTGCTTCGCACGCGAGACAGAGCGGAGAGGTGAGTTGGAAACAATCGAGCGACAGAGCGGGGCCGAAAGCCGCCGCATCGAGCGCCGCCCGCGCGTACGCCGCAACGTCACGGCGGCGATCGCTCAGGATATCTGTGCGGACCGCTATCCCGCGGGCTCACCGCTGCCCCGCGAGAACGATCTCTGCGAGCTCTACGGCGTCAGCCGCACCGTCATTCGCGAATCGCTGAAAGTGCTGGAATCCAAAGGCCTCGTCCGCGGTAAGCCACGCATCGGAACCACCGTTTGCGACAAGGACGATTGGAATATCCTGGACGCTGACGTGCTTGAATGGATGGGTCCCTATATCAAGGATTTCGACCTGCTCGGCTGCATTCTCGAGGCCCGCCGCACCATCGAGCCGGCAGCCGCCGAATATGCCGCCGAGCGCGCCAGCGCCCAGGAGATCGCCGATCTCGACAATGCCTGGCGGCAGATGCGCGACAGCGCTCGCGACCCGGAAAGCTTTACCGATGCCGACGTCATGTTCCACACGGTGCTGCTCACCGCCAGCCACAATCAGGTCTTCCGCCGCCTGTCGAGCGCCATTCACGCGGCACTGAAATATGCGCTGCATGCCTCCAATATCGGCGTCGAGAATCGCGAGGATGCGGTGCTCGTTCACGGCCAGCTGGTCGAGGCCCTGCGCATGCGCGACAAGGCGGGCGCCCGCGAATGCGCCAACCGCATGCTCGATCTTGCAGTGCGCGATCTTGCCGCCGCCGAAAAAGCGATCGGCAGAACGAAATGACCGATCACGACAAATCTGCGGACGCGCCGCCGATCGCAAACCCGGGAAGAGACTGAAAGAACAGCGATGAAGATCACCAAACTCACCACCTATATCGTTCCCCCGCGCTGGCTGTTTTTGAAGGTCGAGACCGATGAAGGCATCGTCGGCTGGGGCGAGCCGGTCGTCGAAGGCCGTGCGCTCACCGTTCAGGCCGCCGTCCATGAGCTGGAAGACTACCTGATCGGCAAGGATCCTTTCCTGATCGAAGACCACTGGACCGTGATGTATCGCGGCGGCTTCTATCGCGGCGGCGCCGTCCACATGAGCGCAATCTCGGGCATCGACCAGGCGCTGTGGGACATCAAGGGCAAGGCGCTCGGCCAGCCGATCCATTCCCTGCTCGGCGGCCAGCTCCGTGATCGCATCAAAGTCTATTCCTGGATCGGCGGCGACCGTCCCTCGGATGTCGCCAACAATGCCAAGGAAGTGGTGGCCCGCGGTTTCAAAGCGATCAAGCTCAATGGCTGCGAGGAAATGCAGATCGTCGACACCAACGAAAAGGTGGAGAAGGCGGTCGAGACCATCGCCGCTATCCGCGAGGCGATCGGCCCGCATATCGGCATCGGCGTCGATTTCCACGGCCGCGTCCACAAGCCGATGGCGAAGGTTCTCGCCAAGGAGCTCGATCCCTACAAGCTGATGTTCATCGAAGAGCCGGTGCTTTCCGAAAACAAGGAAGCGCTGCGCGATATCGTCAACCACACCTCGACGCCGATTGCGCTGGGTGAACGCCTCTTTTCGCGTTGGGACTTCAAGCAGGTTCTCTCCGACGGTTATGTCGACATCATCCAGCCGGATCTCTCCCATGCCGGCGGCATCACCGAATGCCGCAAGATCGCGGCGATGGCCGAAGCCTATGACGTGGCGCTGGCGCCGCATTGCCCACTGGGTCCGATCGCGCTTGCCGCCTGCCTGCAGGTCGATGCCGTCAGCTACAATGCCTTCATCCAGGAACAGAGCCTCGGCATCCACTACAACAAGGGCAACGACATCCTCGACTACATCTCCAACAAGGAGGTGTTCCAGTATGCCGATGGTTTCGTCTCGATCCCGCAGGGTCCGGGTCTCGGCATCGAGGTCGACGAGGCCTATGTCATCGAACGCGCCAAGGAGGGCCACCGCTGGCGCAACCCGATCTGGCGGCATGCCGACGGCAGCTTCGCCGAGTGGTGAAAGCGCATAACCCCGAAAATCGGAGCCGATTTTCGGAAAGGATTATGCGCAACTCAAAGTGATAGGGTCGCGCGAGCGGCCCTTTTTCATTCCCCGTGTAGGATATCGCGTGTCCCGTCCGTCATAGTGGAAGCTCAAAGAGGAGATTTCAGGATGGCCAGAGCAATCGCAATCATCGTCGCCCGCATCATCTTCAGCTTCGTCTTCTTCATGGCCGCCGGCTTCAAGTTCGCCGATATCGGCGCAACGGCGGGCTATATCACTGCCGCGGGCTTTCCGATGGCGACATTCCTTACCTGGATCGCCGCCTTCTTCGAGATCGCGCTGGCGCTCGCTTTCATATCAGGAGCCTTCTTCACCGAGGCCAGCCTGCTCGCAGCCATCTATGTGATCTTCCTCGCTTTCGCCTTCCACGGTCCGTCCCATTGGCAACAGAACCAGGCCGAGTTCGGCTTCTTCATCGATCACTTTACCTTCCTCGCCGGTCTGCTCTTTGCCGCCGTCCACGGGCCGGAGAGATGGGCGCTGAGCCACACCCTCCTCAGGAGGCTCTAGCACCGCGCTCTAGCGACCTGCTCTCCTTCGGAACCAAGAGCCGTGCCGAACATTGGCCTACCGGCAAAACGGCAAGGAGAGCCCGCCCATGGAGCTGAAGGGAAAGATCGCATTGGTAACAGGCGCCGGTTCCGGCATCGGCAAAGCGGCCGCTTTGCGGCTCGCTGCCGAGGGGGCAAGGGTCGCAGCATTGAGCCGCACCGCCGACGAGGTCGAAAAGACCTGCGCCGAGATCAAGGCCGCCAGCGGCCAGTCGATCGCGCTGACGGCAGATACCAGCGACGAAGCTCAAATGCGGGGCGCCGTCGCGCAACTGACCGACACCTTCGGCGGCCTCGACATCGTTGTCGCCAATGCTGGGATCAACGGTGTCTGGGCGCCGATCGACGATCTGAAGCCGGATGAATGGGACAAGACCATCGCCGTCAATCTGCGCGGCACCTATCTCACCCTGCATCTGACGGTTCCGCATCTGAAGCGCCATGGCGGTTCGATCATCGTCGTCTCCTCGATCAACGGCACCCGCACCTTCACCACGCCCGGTGCCACCGCCTACACCGCAACCAAGGCCGGCCAGGTCGCCATGGTCCAGCAGCTCGCCCTCGAACTCGGCCGACACGGCATCCGCGTCAATGCCGTCTGCCCCGGCGAGATCGAGACCAATATCGGCGCCAATACCGACAGCCGCCACCGCGAGGAGACGGAGGTTCCGGTCATCTGGCTTGAGGGGGATATTCCGATTGCCGGCGGCAAGACAGGCAAGAGCGAAGATGTCGCCGAAACAATCCTTTTCCTCGCCTCCGAGCGCGCCCGACACATCACCGGTACGCCGATCTGGATCGACGGCGGCCAGGGCCTGTTGCGATAGCCCTTGCAGTCAGGAACTCAGCCGTTCAGCCGGGCACTGTCGAGGGTGTAGAGTTCCTGCGCGCGCTGCACGCCGCGCAACGCATAGCGTCCGACGCAGGCGAGTGCGGTACGCTGCTGCTCCGGTATCACCGCGGCGAAATCGGAGGAGATCAACAGGTTGAGATCGACGGAACGACACATCGAGGCGATCCGGCTGACCTCGTTGACGGCAGGTCCGATGACGGTGAAGTCCAACCGGTCCTGGCTCCCGATATTGCCGTAGAAGACATCGCCGATATGCAGGCCGATATAGACGTCGGTCGTCGCCCGGCCGTCGGCCGCACGCGCGGCATTCAGCGTGGTCAGCTTTTCCCGCAGCAACGATTCGGCACTCAGCGCCGCACGACATGTCTCCGCCGGCACCTCGCCCTTAAAGATGGCGAGCACACCGTCGCCGATCAGCTTCAGCACGTTGCCGCCGGACTCGTGGACCGCCGTGATCACCGCCTCGCTATAGTCGTTGAGCAGCGGGATGATCTCCTCCGGCGGCACGCTGTCGGAGATCTTGGTGTAGTTCAGCAGGTCGGAAAACCAGAGTGCAGCGGAAATCCGTTCCGATTTGCCGCGGCTGATCTTGCCTTCCATCACCTGGCGCGCGGCGTCCTCGCCGAGATAGACCTCGGCGATTGTGCGGGCGATACGCCCGAGCGCGATACATTTGATCGCCAGCCCCAACACCGGCACCAGCTTGCGCAGGATGGCGAGGTCGTGATCGGAAAAGCCCTCAGGATGTTTCGTCGCGAAATGCGAGAAGAAGCAATCCATCTCGCCGATCGTGCCGGCCTCGGAAAAACGATGCATCATCGCCACGAAATCCGTGTGACCGGCTTCAGCGATCGTATCGAGCATGGAGAAATCGATCGGATCGCCGAAGCCGAGACGCCGGCGTATCTCCCGCTCGTTGCGAGACCAAAGATGATAGAAGGCCGAACGCTGCCAGTTCGACGCCGCCTCCCCCGAGATTGTCGGACCATATTCGAATTCGGTCTGGATTTCCTCGATGCTGTCCCAGCGGAAGGCGCGGCCCTCATGCACCGGATGCAGCGTATCCATCAGCGCCAGACCGCGGTCGAGCGGTAGGCCGGCGTCCCGGCAAGCCGAGCAGAAACCGGTCATGAGTTCGGCTTCCGAAACGCCTTTCAGTCCCTGCTCCGTGATCCAGGCTGCAATCGTGCTGACGTCGCTGTAATCCATGCCCACTCACCTTCACTCGTGTCAAAGCTGTAGCCCGAATTCGGCATCGAAGGAAAGCCAATTGGCTCAATCGGCCGCGGGCATATTGTAGGGCGTGACGATTTCGACTGATGAAAGCGAGGGCGTAACCGCGCGCGGCAAGGCAGTCGCGCGGCTCATGATCGCCCGGAAGGCCGAACGCGCATCGGTTCTGAGATCATGATGCAGCACGAAGCCGATCCGACGCGCCGCAAGCAGGGCGCGATTATCCGCGTCGAGATCATGGGCGACGAAAACGCGGACGGGGCGTTTGGCCGCGTCGAAGGCCGCAAGCACCGCCCGGTTGCCGCCGCCGATCGAATAGACGGCGTTGATGGTGGGATCGGCGGCAAGCGCTGCCGCGGCAAGCGTTCCCGTCGCAGCATCGGTGCCGTGCCCCTCGCTGATTTCGGTAATGCCGATGTCGGGATAACGGGCGCGGATGACGCGGCGAAAGCCGATTTCGCGCTCCTCCTCGCCACGGAAGCGTCCGCTCGACAGGGTCACCAGCACCTTGCCGCCGCCAGCCCCGAGAAATTCGCCGATCAGATAGGCGGCGGTCTCTCCCGCTGCCCGGTTGTCGGCGCCGGCATAGGCGATGCGGGCCGAATTCGGCAGGTCGGTCACCAGCGTCACGACCGGAATGCCGGTCGCATCCGCCCGCGCGACGGCGGCAGCCACCTCGGTGACGTCAGGCGCCTTGAGTACGATGCCGTGCGTGCCACGCAGCCGGATGCGATCGAGAAGCTGCGCCAGCTCGGCCGGCTTCATCACCTCGGCAAAATGGAAGCGACAGCGGAAGACGCCCGGCAGAAAGGTCGCCATCTCCGCCTCGAAGGCGGCGCGCACCGCATCGCTGAAACGCTGCGGTGTCTCCATGACGATATCGATCGCCAGCACCCGCCCGCTGCCCATCGCCCCGGCCTGCTGCTTCTCCAGCTCCGCGATCGCCGCCTTCACCCGCATCTCGGTCTGCCGGCGCACGCCCGGCCTGCCGTTCAGCACCCGGTCGACGGTCGCAGTGCTGAGCCCTGCCTGGAAGGCAATATCCTTGACGAGAAAGAGGTGTGCCATGCGATCGGTCTGATGGTTTTTTGATGGAGTTCTGATCTATATCACCTGGCATCGCGGCGTATAGTGCCTCCATTGGAAAGACGGAGGAGCCCACCATGAAAACCGACAACCAGCAGAAACTGCGCGCCGACCGCGTCTGGCTGAGCGAAGACGCATGCGATCTCGATGAGTTTCGCGCCCTTGCGGAAAAGACGACGGCACTTGCCGATTACCCCTCGGCGTCTGCGGTCGAAAAAAACGTGCTGATCTATGATAGCCGCAAGGTGATGACGACGGCCGCAACGCCAGAAGGCCGACGCGCCGTGCTGGCGGAAATCTGCGATGCCTTCGGCGAAGGTCCTGGTGTCGTCGTGTTCAAGCGCGCTTACGAAGACACCGGCATCATCGACCGCGCCAGCACGATCTTCGATGCGATCATCGAGGAACAGCACCGCACTTCGACCGGCGGCGGCGATCACTTCGCCAAGCCTGGTGCCAACGACCGTATCTGGAACTCGCTGGAAAAACATTGCCTCGCCGATCCGGCAAATTTCGCCGAATATTACGGCAACGCCATCATCGCGCTGGCCAGCGAAGCCTGGCTCGGCCCAAGCTACCAGATGACGGCGCAGGTCAACCGCGTCAATCCGGGCGGTTCGGCGCAGTCGGCGCATCGCGACTATCATCTCGGCTTTCAGTCGTCGAAGGTGATCGAACAATTCCCGGCGCATGTGCACCGGCTCTCGCCGGTGCTGACATTGCAGGGTGCGGTCGCCCATTGCGACATGCCTCTCGAAAGCGGCCCGACACTCTTCCTGCCGCACAGCCAGACCTATGTGCCGGGTTACCTCGCGCTGAAGCGGCAGGAGTTCCTGGATTATTTCGAGACCAACCATGTCCAGCTGCCGCTCGAAAAAGGCGACCTCGTCTTCTTCAATCCCGCCCTTTTCCATGCCGCCGGCACCAACCGCTCGGCCGACATCAAGCGCGTCGCCAACCTCCTGCAGGTCTCCTCCGCCTTCGGCCGGGCGATGGAAACCGTCAACCGCGAGAAGATGAGCGCCAGGCTGTTTCCCGCTTTGAAGGCCTTGCTGGGCAGGCTCTCGCCTGACGAAATCGCCAACGCCGTCGCCGCCTGCGCCGAGGGCTACTCCTTCCCGACCAACCTCGACCGCGACCCGCCGCTTGGCGGACTGGCGCCGAAAACACAAGCGCAACTGATGCATGAGGCGCTGAAGGAAGGCTGGAGCGATGAACTCTTTACGGCAGCACTTGCCGAGCAGGCGCAGAAGAAGCTGAGCTGATTTGGAGCTCGAGCCTGTTGCATCCGCACTGACATAAAAGCCTCCCGCACCCGCGGGAGGCCATTCGCACATCATCGCAATGGAGGAACCACATGAGCACAGACCACGGCCGCCTTGACGGCAAGATCGCCATCGTCACCGGCGGCACGCAAGGATTGGGCGCGACGATCGCCCGCCTCTTCGCCGAACGCGGTGCAAAAGGCATCGTCATCTGCGGCCGCAACGAAGCCAAGGGCAAGGCGAAGGCGGCGGAGATTTCGGCTGCGACCGGCACCAGGATCGTCTACGTCAAGTCCGACCTCGGCAAGGTCGAGGATGCACAGAATGTCGTGCGCGCCTGCGACGAGACCTTCGGTCGTGTCGATGCGCTGGTCAATGCCGCCGCCATCACCGATCGCGGCACCATCCTCGACACCAGCCCGGAACTCTTCGACGCAATGTTCGCCGTCAATGTTCGCGCGCCGTTTTTCCTGATGCAGGAAGCGGTGAAGGTCATGCGCCGCGAAAAGATCGAGGGTACGATCGTCAACATCGGCTCGATGTCGGCCAAAGCCGGCCAGCCCTTCATCGCCGCCTATTGCGCCTCCAAGGGCGCGCTGGAAACGCTGACGAAGAACACCGCCTATGCGCTCCTGCGCAACCGCATCCGCGTCAATGGTCTGAACATCGGTTGGATGGCCTCTGAAGGCGAGGACCGCATTCAGCGCGAATATCACGGCGCACCGGCCGACTGGCTGGAGAAGGCGGCGGCAAGCCAGCCCTTCGGCCGTCTCGTCGATCCGCACGAGGTGGCGCGCGCCTGCGCTTACCTGTCGTCTTCCGAATCCGGCCTGATGACCGGCTCGGTCATCTGCTTCGACCAGTCGATCTGGGGCGCTTACGACGGCTCGCCGCATCCGGTCGCCGCCCTCTAGAGCCTTTCCTGGTCAGATTGCAGCATTCTGCCGGAGCAGGTTTTCGTCAGGGCAGAGGCGATTGGCGAAGGGCATACCTCTTGGTACGTCCGAGCCGATCGCCTCTGATCCTGGCGGAAAGATGCCCGGCCCTTCGGGTTGGCTGAAACGGGCCGGCTGATCGACCGGCCGGCTTGGCCGTAGAGCTTGGCTACGACGCGCGCCGGCCGGTCGATCATTCGACTCCGTTTGAGCCAACAGAATGCTTCAAGCTGACCAGGAAAGGCTATACGAAACCGGAGCCCGGCATTTCCATCGCCGGGCTCTGGCACCTCCAGCTTTTTGCCGCTAGGAAAAGAACGGCAGCATTCAGGGAGGAAACTGGCATGGGCGACAATCCGATTTATGAGATCCGCGACGAACGCTTCGGTGCAATGGTCATCGGCAGCGCCGGCCTCGAGGAGCTTTATTCCGGCTGCCGCTGGACGGAAGGCCCGGTCTGGTTTTCCGACCTGAACTGCCTTCTCTGGAGCGATATCCCGAATGAACGCATGATGCGCTGGACACCGGATGGGACGGTCTCCGTCTTCCGCTCACCCTCCAGCTACGTCAATGGCAATACCCGCGACCGGCAGGGCCGGCTGGTCTCCTGCGAACATGGCGGCCGCCGTGTCACCCGCACCGAGACGGACGGCACCATCACCGTTCTCGCCGACAGCTATCAG
Organism: Rhizobium sp. WSM1328; assembly: GCF_057653715.1. Classification (NCBI taxonomy): domain Bacteria; kingdom Pseudomonadati; phylum Pseudomonadota; class Alphaproteobacteria; order Hyphomicrobiales; family Rhizobiaceae; genus Rhizobium; species Rhizobium sp. WSM1328. Next base: position 3,817,174 of record NZ_CM172788.1, read on the forward strand.
GGCAAACGGCTGAACTCGCCGAACGACGTCGTCGTGCACTCCGACGGCGGGGTCTGGTTCACCGATCCGACCTACGGCATCCTGTCGGATTACGAGGGCCACAAGGCCGAACCCGAGCAGTCGACGCGCAATGTCTACCGGATCGACCCGGCAAGCGGCGCGATCGACGCCGTCGTCGAGGATTTCATCCAGCCGAACGGCCTTGCGTTCTCGCCCGATGAGACGAAGCTTTATATTGCCGATTCCGGCTCCGCAAAACATGAAGTGCCGCGCCATATCCGCGTTTTCGACGTCACCGACGGCAAGGGGCTTGCCAACAGCCGCTACTTCTGTAGCCTCGATGTCGGCCATCCCGACGGTTTTCGTTTCGATGTCGCCGGCAATCTCTGGACGAGTGCCTCCGACGGCGTGCACTGCTTTTCGCCCGACGGAACCCTGCTCGGCAAGATCAGGGTGCCGCAGACGGTGTCCAACCTCACCTTCGGCGGCCCCAAGAAAAACCGGCTCTTCATCACCGCGACACGTTCGGTCTATTCGATCTATATCAAGACGACCGGCGCACAATATCCATAGATCAGGCCTTCGCTTTGTCGGGACGCCCGTGCAGCGGCTCGGCCCGGTGCCAGTTTTCCAGAATGCGGCCATCGGTGTGTTTCTGCCGCGCCCAGCGGATGCCGTTCGAGATCACCTTATGCACGGTCTTGTCGTGATAGATCGGGTAGGTCTCGTGGCCGGGGCTGAAGAAGAAGATGCGCCCACGCCCGCGCTGGAAGGTGCAGCCGCTGCGGAACACCTCGCCGCCGGAATACCAGGAGATGAACACCAGCTCGTCCGGCTGCGGAATGTCGAAGGGTTCGCCGTACATTTCCGAGGCATTGACCTCGAAATAGGGCGGCAGCCCCTCGGCGATAGGATGCGAGGGATTGACCACCCAGACGCGCTCCAGGTCGCCATCAGGCGTCTCGCGCCAGGAAAGGTTGGCATTGGTCCCCATCAGCCGGCGGAAGAGCTTGGAATGATGGCCGGAATGCAGGACCAGCAGGCCCATGCCCTTCAGCACGCGCTGCTGCACGCGGTCGATCAGCCCGTCGCTGACCTCCTCATGCGCCATATGCCCCCACCAGAGCAGCACGTCGGTATCATTGAGCACGGAATCCGGCAGCCCTTCATCCGGATCGTCTAGCGTACCGCGGCGGACCTCGAAATCGGGGTGGGCGATACCGGCAGCGATCGCTCCGTCGATACGATCAGGATAGATATCCTGAACTTCCTTGTGGACCTGCTCGTGGCGCCCTTCGTTCCAGATCGTGACCTTGATTGTCATGTCATTCCTCGATGTGTTTCAAGCGGTTGCCGAACGGATTACCCGGCCGGCGGAATCAAACAGATGGCAACCGGCGCGCTCGGCAGTCAGCGACACACGATCGCCCGGCCGCACCGCGATATCGCCTTCGGCGCGTACGACAATCGGCTGCTGCTGCGAACCGACTGTCAGATAGGTCTCCACGCCCAAACGCTCGACGATGACGACCTCGGCCGAAAAATCACCCTGCCCTTGGGGTGCGAGCTTCAGATGTTCCGGCCGAATGCCGAGCTTCGCCTCGCCCTGCTGCACGGCGCCATTGCCGTCTGAAAGGTCGATGGAAAGGCCGAGCGGGCTTTCCAGATGCACCTTGCCGCCATCCCGGCGCGTCGCCGTCATCGGCAGCACGTTCATCTTTGGCGAGCCGATGAAGGTTGCGACAAATTCGTTGTCCGGCTGATGGTAGAGATCCATCGGCGCGCCCTGTTGAGCGACGACGCCCTTGTTCAGCACGACGATGCGGTCCGCCATCGTCATCGCCTCCACCTGGTCGTGCGTGACGTAGACGACCGTCGCCTTCAGCTCGCGGTGCAGGCGTTGCAGCTCGGCGCGCATCTGCACGCGCAGCGCCGAATCGAGGTTCGACAGCGGTTCGTCGAACAGGATCAGCGCCGGTTTCTTGATGATGGCGCGGCCGATCGCCACGCGCTGGCGCTGGCCGCCGGAAAGGGCGGCCGGGCGGCGGTCGAGGTAGTCGGTGAGCTGCAGGATTTCGGCGACACCTTCCACCTGCCGGCGGATTTCCGCCTCCGGCACCTTCTTCAGGCTGAGCGAGAAGCCAATGTTTTCGGCAACGCTCATATGCGGATAGAGCGCATAGGACTGGAACACCATGGCAATGCCGCGCTTGTCGGGCGGCACGTCGTTGATGCGTTTGCCGTTGAGGATAAGGTCGCCGTCATCGATGCCTTCGAGGCCGGCGATCATCCGCAGCAGCGTGGACTTGCCGCAGCCGGAGGGGCCGACGAAAACCGCGAATTCTCCGTCTTCCACGGTAATGTCGACGCCCTTGATGACCTCGAGCGCGCCGTAGAATTTGCGAACGTTTCTGAGATTGATCATCTGTTTCTCTTTCTTGATCTCAGCCCTTCACGCCGCCCGAAAACGTCTGGACGAGGAAGCGCCGCGCAAAACCGAAGGCGACGACGGCGGGCAGCAGATAGATGAATGCCAGCGCGGTCAGCAGGCCGTAATCGATCTCGTTGATGCGCAGGAAGGCGCGGAAGAGACCGAGCGGCAGCGTCTGCAGCTCCGGCGACGACAGGAGGATCAGCGGCAGCAGGAAATCGCCCCAGGCCGACATGAAGGCGAAAAGCCCGGCCGCAGCCAGCCCCGGCAGCGCCAGCGGGATCAGCACCCGGCGGATGCGCTGGGTGAGTGTTGCCCCATCCATCAGCGCCGCCTCCTCGTAGTCCCTCGGCAGCCCATCGAAGAAGGTCTTCATGATCCAGAGCGCCAGCGGCAATTGCATTGTCGCAAGCACCAGGATCAGCCCAAGATACCCGTCGATGAAGCCAGTCCAGCGCATGATGTCACGCGTATAGCTGCCGAAGATCGGCCTGAGCACCGCCGCTTCCGCATTGTTCAACGTCAGCAGGAATTTATAGAGCGGCACGACCAGCGCCGTCGGCGGCAGCACCCGGATGAGCAGGATTGCGTAGAGGAAAGGCAGCTTCCACCAGGCCCGGGTGCGCGACAGCGCATAACCGCCGAGCCCCGAAAGCACCATGACGAGCAGCGTCGCGCTAGCGACCACGAAGAGCGAATTGAACAGCCACTTCGCCCCGTCTTCCTTGGTGAAGACCCTGATATAGTTGGCGAAGGTCCACTGCTCCGGCCAATGCAGGAAGAGCTGCGCATTGCCGTCGAGAGAGGCAAGCAGCACCCAGAAGAAAGGTACCGCGCAGAAGATCGAGATCAGCGACAGCGTCGCATAGGCGATGAGGTCGGACCGACCTTTGTTTGCAGTTTCGCTCGGGGAAACGACGGCCATGTCAGACCTCCACCTTCATGGCCCGGACATAGGCGATACCTAATATCAGTGAGATGACGAGCGCGACGACGGCGACCGCAGCACCATAGCCCAGCTGGAACGCCGTGAAGGACTGGTTGTAGATATAGATGCTGACGACCTCGGTCGCCCCGCCCGGCCCGCCGCGCGTCAGCGCATAGACGAGACCGAAGACGGCGATGGTGGAGACGGCCGAGATCAGCATATAGAGCAGGATCGTCGGCATCATCAGCGGCAGGGTGATGCGTCGGAACATCTGCGACGGTGTCGCGCCGTCCATGCGGGCCGCCTCGTAGATCTCCGCTGGAATGGTGCTGAGGCCGGCCGTTAATAGGATCATCGCCGTTGCGATGCCGCGCCAGGTGTTGACGACAATGATCATCGACAGCGGGAAGACCTGCAGCCAGTCGGCCGGCGTGATGCCGAAGAAGCTGACGATGCGGCTGAGTGTGGCATTGTCGCCGCCCGCCAGCATCGAGATCCACATGAAACCGGCGACGACTTCAGGGGCCGCGTTCGGCAACAGGATGATCGACGAGAACACCCGCCGAAAGCGGATCGGCCGGCGCAGCGCAATTGCCGAGATCAGGCCGAGCACGAACTGGCCGATCACCGCCGAACCGATGACGAAGACGAAGGTGACGAACAGCGAATTCCAGAACTTCGCGTCGTTGAAGAGCCGCGTATAGTTCCTGAAACCGACGAAACGGGGCCGAAGGGCCGCAGCCCCGGTCAGCGCCTCATTGGTGAAGCTCAGATAGATCGAATAGAGGGCCGGATAGATGACGAAGGCCAGAAGCAGCACCAGCGAGGGCAGCAGGATCAGCAGCCATTGCCGCTCGGCGCGCTTTTCATGAGAGTTTCGGGCCATGGAAGCTCACAAACCTTATCGATGGAACCGGCTTATCGAATGAAAGCGGGAAGACGCGGGCGTTGGCGCCGCGTCCCCGTCGTGGCGGAAGAGAGGGTGCCGGAGCTTACTTGACCATGTCGTCGCCGAGCGTTTCCTTGACGTAGTCGACAAGGATCTTCTGGGCGCCGGCGGCATCGGTTTCCTTGCGCAGCAGCGCTTCGGTGGCCCGCGCGACCCCTTCCGAGACCGTACCGAAACCAGAGGCCTGCTTCAGGAACACGCCGTTCCCGGCCGCAGCATGGATCGGAACCAGTTCCGTCAGCTTCTGGAACTCGGCATTGTCAGCCGCATCCTTGCTGGCGGGGATGTTGCCGATGCGGGCGGCGTAGGAAACCTGCGTCTCGATCGAGCCGATCTCCATCAGCGCCTTGATTGCCAGTTCGGTATTGGCCGACTTGGAATTGACGGCCCACGGCGCAGCGAGATTGGCAAGCACATACTGGCCGCTGCTCTGGCCGGGAACCGTCCAGGTGCCGACCACCTTCGTCACGTCAGGGATCGGGTTCTTGCTTTCGCGACCCCAGTCGAAAATATAGCACCAGGAGCCGCAGGTAGTCGCGGCGAGCTTGCCTTCCGGGAACATCTGGTACTTCGGCACGACCCAGGGCTCGGGTCCGAGCAGCGGCTGCGTCGGCATCAGATCCTTGTCGATCAGTTCCTTGTAGACGTTGAAGACATCCTTGATGCCTTCGCCATTCAGATCGAGCTTGCCGTCGGCATCGACCAACTGCGGCGTCTTGGAACCGACGAGCAGATGCTGGAAACCTTCGTCGAAGGCACCGCTTCCCCAGGAAACGCCGGCCGGAAAGAGTAGGCCGTAGGCGCCGGTCTTCTGCTTGATCTCGGCCGCGCGGTCGAGAAGTTCCTGCCAGGTCTTCGGCTGTTCGGTGGAGATGCCGGCTTTTTCGAGAACGTCCTTGCGGTAATAGATTTCCTGAATGCCGAGCATGAACGGCATCACATAGGTTTCACCATCCGGGCTGACGGCAAGCTCCTTGGCGACGTCATAGAGGTTGGCGTAGCCGTCCCAGGCCTTGAACTCCTTGGTAACAGGCGCGAGGTAACCGGCTTCCACCATGTCGGCGACCGCAGCCGTCGTCGGGATGGAGAACAGGTCGGGCGCGTTGCCGGCGCCGAGCTCGGTCAGGAGTTTCGTCAGGTAGTCCTTGTCGGGCGCCGGATATTCGATGACCTCGACGGTGACGCCATATTTCTTTTCGATCCGCTCGACCGTCGACTTCATCGCGTCGATGCCGGCCTGACCATGATTTGCAATTCGGATTGTTTCTGCCTGTGCCAGCGTCGAAACCGCGCTCAGCAGAATGGCGCATAGGCCGCCAAGAACCATTTTCTTCAACGGAAGTCCTCCCTTTTGTAGAGACACGGCGCCCTCCAGCACCGGTCGTGAAAATGTACACGCATTCCAAATGCTGACAAGACGGTTTTGAAAAGATTCGAACAAGAGATTTAATATACTGATATTGCTTATTTATTTAGATATTGCCATCGCCATACAGTTTGTGTAATCGTGTGCACAATGTATTCAGGGAGGAATTTCATGTCTGAGAAATTGCGCCTCGGCGTCATCGGCGCTGGCTTGAAGGCGGCGGAATATGCCGAGAGCTGGGTCAAGATGCCGGAGATCGAATTCGCTGCTCTCGCCGACACCACGGCGGCGTCGCGCCAGCGCCTGATCGACGTCTGCCTCGCCGCCGGCGCACCAGAACCGAGGAGCTTCGAGGATTATCGCCAGATGCTCGCGGAATGCCGGGGCGAACTCGACATCGTCTACGTCTCGACCCCGCATGCCTTCCATGCCGAGCAGGCAACTGCCGTCGCCGAGGCTGACCTCGATCTCTTCCTGGAAAAGCCGATGGTGACGACGGTTGCTGAGGCCGAGAGGCTGATCGCCGCACAGAAAAATAGCGGCGTCACCATCGTCACCGCCTTCCAGGGCGGCCTGTCGCCGCTGGTGCTCGACACGCGCCGGCGGGCCCTCACCGGCGAATTCGGCGAGTTGATCGCCATATCGGGCATGATCTGGGAAAGCTGGTCGTCCAATTACGACGGCCATTGGAAGCAGCAGCCTGACATCTCCGGCGGCGGCTTCATGTTCGATACCGGCGCCCATATGATGAACACCGTCTGCCTGCTCGCCAATTCGGACTTCGACAGTGTGTCCGCCTATATGAACAACCACGGCAGACAGGTCGATATCACCACGGCCGTCTGCGCCCGGCTGAAGAACGGCGCGCTGGCGACATTGACGGCCGCCGGCGAAGGACCTCCGGGCTGCGCTTCCTACATCACCTTCTTCTATTCGAAGGCGATCGTGCGCATCGACGCCTGGGGTGGCTGGCGCGAGATCAGTATCGGGCGGATCGCCGAGCCGCGCGAGGAAGCCGAGATTCTCGGCAACCCGATGAAGAATTTCCTCGCCATTCGCGAGGGAAAGATGGAAAACTCCGGCTCCGTTGAAATGGGCCTCAGATTCGCTAGGCTATGGGATGCAATCAAGGAATCGGCAGCGGCCGACGGCGCTTCCGTCAGGATCGTCGCCCAATAGGCGCTGAAGATGAGCGGAATGAACAGACGGCGGATCACTTCGAAGGAACTGGCGAAACTCGCCGGCGTCTCTTCCGCCACCATTTCCCGCGCCTTCTCGCCGGATTCGCGCATCGGCAGCGCCACGCGTGACCGCATCCTCGCCGTCGCCCGTGAACATGGCTACCAGCCGAACGCGATCGCCCGCTCGCTGAACAACCAGCGCTCGCGGCTCGTCGCCCTCGTCGTCAATGCGATCGGCAACCCTTGCGAGGCTGAGGAGCAACAGCTTCTCGTCCACCGCCTGCAGGCCAGACAATTGCTGCCGATCATCCTCTGCTGCGCCGATCATTCCGACCGGCTGCAACTGATGCGCCTTGCATCCACCTATCAGGTCGATCACGTCGTCGTCTTCTCCGACATGGTGTCGATGCAAGATGCGGTCGACATCTTCCACACGACGAAGCCGATCATCGTCTCCTTCGAGCCGCTCGACAACGAAAACGTCTCCAGCATCCGCATCGACGGCGCTGAGGCGGCCGACGAGATCGTCGATAAGATCGTCCGCGACGGCAAGAAGCGTTTTGCCTACCTTTCCGGCACCAATTCAAGCTGGATCGACAAGCTCCGGCGAAAATGGTTCGTCGATGCGCTAGCCAAGCGCGGACTTGCTTTCGAGGCACAGGCCTTCGGTGACTACTCCTATGATTCCGGCTTCAAGGAAGCCGTGCTCCTGCTGCACCGGGATAAGGTCGACGCCATCATCTGCGGCAACGACGTCATGGCGATCGGCGCACGCGATGCGGCCCGCCGGGTGCTCGGCAAGAACACCCCTGATGATATCGCCATCGTCGGCCAGGACGGCATCGCCATGGCTGCCTGGGATTGCAACGACCTGACCACACTGAGCCTGAACCACGTCGCCTTCATCGATGCCGTCGTCGAATTGATCGAACGGCATGACGCCGAGATCGAAGGCCCGCACAGCATCACGCTCACCTGCACCGCCCGCTGGGGCTCGACCGCCTGAAGCATGTTGCCTGGAAGTGCACAGCGGTTGCGGGGTGACGACATGCATGAAAAAAGCTAAAGCGCGTCGCATGAATCGAATTCGATGTGACGTATTTTAGCGGCTCGCTCATCCATTGCGTCCAGGAGGAATACCGATGACCAGATTTTCACGCGCCGAGAGGCGCCGCAATGTCCCTGATGTCGTAACCTGGAGAGCCTGAAATGCGTTCCGTCGTTTCCTTCAACGAAGGCTGGAGTTTCCATGAGGGCTTCGGCCAGCGTTTGCTCGAAGCTTTCGATGCCGCCAAGTCGGTCAGCCTGCCGCATACCGCCGTCGAACTGCCCTTCAGCTATTTCGACGAGACCAGCTATCAGCGCGCCTTCACCTATCAGAAGGTGCTGCGCTGGCTGCCGGAATTCGAGGGCCGCGAGGTTTCGCTCGTCTTCGATGCCGCCATGGCCGACAGCGTCGTCTATCTGAACGGCGAAGAAATCATTGCCTATAAGGACGGATACACGCCCTTCGAGGCCCGCCTCACCGGCAAGCTCGTCAAGGGCGAGAACCTCGTCACCGTCAAGATCGACGGCAGCGAGAACCCTGACATTCCGCCTTTCGGCGGCCGCATCGATTATCTGACCTATGCCGGCATCTACCGCGATGTCTGGCTGAAGGTCACCGACCCGGTCTCGATCCGCAATCTCAAGATCGAAACCACTGACGTTCTTCGCCCGGAGAAATCGGCGACCATCCGCGTCGACATCGCCAATCCCGAGGGCCGCAGCTTCTCGGCGACCGTCACTGCCACGCTGAAACAGGCCGACGGCACGGTGGTCGCCACTGCCGCGACCGAAACGATCGGCAGCCGCACCACGCTCTCCTTTGGCGGCCTCACCGGCATCGCCCTCTGGGACATCACCGATCCCACGCTCTATGACGTCACCGTCGAGCTCAGGACCGAACACGGCTCCGACCGTATTTCCACCCGGTTCGGCTTCCGCACCGCCGAATTCACGCCGGAAGGTTTCCTCCTCAACGGCAAGCCATTGAAGCTGCGCGGCCTCAACCGCCACCAGGCCTTCCCTTATGTCGGTTATGCCGCCGGCCGCTCTGCCCAGGAGCGTGACGCCGACATCATGAAGACGGTGCTGAAGTGCAATATTGTCCGCACTTCGCATTATCCGCAGTCGAAATGGTTCCTCGATCGATGCGACGCAATCGGCCTGCTGGTTTTCGAGGAGATCCCCGGCTGGCAGCATATCGGCGATGCCGACTGGCAGCAGGAATCGATCGAGAACGTCCGCCGCATGATTGAGCGCGACTGGAACCACCCCTCGATCATCATCTGGGGCGTGCGCATCAACGAATCGCAGGATAATCACGATTTCTACGCCAAGACCAATCGCCTCGCCCGTGAACTCGACAGTACCCGCCAGACCGGCGGCGTGCGTTATCTCACCGAGAGCGAGCTGCTCGAAGACGTCTACACGATGAACGACTTCATCCTCGGCAATGAAGAGCTGCCGGGCGCCAACCGACCGCGCACCGCCCTGCGCGCCCAGCAGGAAAATACCGGACTATCGCACAAGGTGCCGTACCTGATCACCGAGTTCAACGGCCACATGCACCCGACGAAGATCTATGACCAGGAGCAGCGCCAGGCCGAGCATGTGCGCCGGCACCTGGAAGTGCTGAATGCCGCCCATGGCGATCCTGATATCTCCGGCGCCATCGGCTGGTGCATGTTCGATTACAACACCCACAAGGATTTCGGCTCCGGCGACCGCATCTGCTATCACGGCGTGATGGACATGTTCCGCGAGCCGAAATTCGCGGCCTATGCCTATATCAGCCAGTGCGACCCTTCCGAGGAGATCGTCATGAAGCCGGTGACCTTCTGGGCGCGCGGCGAACGCAATATCGGCGGCGTGCTGCCGCTGATCATCCTGACCAATTGCGACGAGGTGGAACTGCAATATGGCGGGCTTTCCAAGCGCATCGGTCCGGATCGCGAGAACTACCCGCATCTGCCGCACCCGCCCGTCGTGCTCGACCATCGGCACTTTACCGCCGATGAGCTCGGCACCTGGGGTCTCGAATGGATCGACGGCACCTTCACCGGCTATATCGGCGGCGAGCCGGTGGCCAGCCTGACGCTGGTGGCCGATCCGTTGCCGACGACTCTGGAAGTCGTTGCCGACAGCTCGACGCTGAAGGCCCGTGAACGCGACAGCACGCGGGTCATCATCCGCGCCCTCGACCAGCGCGGCCAGCGCCTGCCTTTCTTGAACGACAGCATTTCGCTGAAGGTTCACGGCCCGGCTAGGATCGTCGGCCCGACCAATGTCCCGCTGCAGGGCGGCACCGCCGGTTTCTGGCTGGAGGCGACCGGGTTCACCGGCGAGATCACTATCGAAGCGGTTTCCACGCGTTTTGCGTCGGTGACGCTCGGCGTGACGGCTGCCTAGCGCATAACCCCGAAAATCGAAATCGATTTTCGGAAAGGAATTATGCGCAAACTCAAACTGTTAGAGCGTCCTTAGTGCGTCTTTCTAGACGCGCGGCGCTCCAACGGCCCTCACCCGATCCTGAGCTGGCTACTGGGATCGAAGAAGACGGCCTTATCGAGATTGAATGCGAGGCGGGTGTTTTGTCCTGGCGCGATGCCGGTATCGGCGCGCAGGCGGGCGACGACGGATTTACCGCCGAGCTTGGTGACGGCGAAGGTATCGGAGCCGGCCGGTTCGACCACCTCGATCAGGCAATCGCCCTCGGTCAGCGAGCGCGCCTTGCGGTCGGCGCCATCGGGATCGGTCAAGGCCTCCGGCCGGATGCCGAAGATCACCTGTCTGCCGGTATAGGCGGTCAGGCCGTCATTGCCTGAGATGACGGGCAGTCGGAGCGGGGCGGCATTCGGCCGCTCCAGCGAGACTTCGAGGCCGCCGGCGCCGTTCTCGACGGTGGCGTTGAGCAGGTTCATCGCCGGCGAGCCCATGAAGGCGGCGACGAAGATGTTGGAGGGGCTGTTATAGATCTCGGCCGGCGTGCCGAACTGCTGCAGCACGCCATCCTTCAGTACGGCGATCTTGGTCGCCAGCGTCATCGCCTCGATCTGGTCGTGGGTGACATAGACGAAGGTGGTGCCCATGCGCTGATGCAGCCGCTTGATCTCGGTGCGCATGTCGACGCGCAGCTTGGCGTCGAGATTGGAGAGCGGTTCGTCGAACAGGAAGACCTGCGGATTGCGCACCAGCGCCCTTCCCATGGCGACACGCTGGCGCTGGCCGCCGGAGAGCTGGCTCGGCTTGCGGTCGAGCAGATGGCCGATCTGCAGCATGTCGGAGACTTGGGCGATCGCCCTGGCGCGCTCCTCCTTCGGCACACCGCGGATCTCCATGCCGAAGGCGATGTTGCCCGCCACCGTCATGTTCGGATAGAGCGCATAGGACTGGAACACCATGGCGATGTCGCGCTTGGAGGGATGCAGGCCGCTGATGTCGCGCCCGTCGATCTTGATATCGCCTGAGGTGATCGTCTCCAGCCCGGCAATGGTGTTGAGCAGGGTGGACTTGCCGCAGCCGGATGGGCCGACCAGCACGAGAAAGCCGCCCTTTTCGAGTTCGAGGTCGATCCCCTTGAGAATGTCGACTGCGCCGAAGCGCTTTTTGAGACCGGAGATTTCGAGGAAGGCCATGGATTACCCTTTGACAGCGCCCGCCATCAGACCGCGCACGAAGTAGCGGCCGGCGAGGATATAGACGATGAGCGTCGGCACGGCGGCGATCATCGCCGCCGCCATGTTGACATTGTATTCGACGACGCCCGTCGAGGTGTTGACGACATTGTTCAGCGCCACCGTCATCGGCATGGTGTCACCGGTGCCGGCGTAAGCCGAGGCAAACAGGAAGTCGTTCCAGATATTGGTGAACTGGTAGATCACCGTGACGACGATGATCGGCAGCGAGTTCGGCAGCATGATGCGGCGGAAGATCTGGAAGAAGCTGGCGCCATCGACCTGGGCGGCCCTGACCAGCTCGGTCGGAAAGGCCTCGTAGAAATTGCGGAAGAACAGCGTCGTGAAGCCGAGGCCATAGACGACATGCACGAAGACCAGATTGACGGTCGGATTGCCGAAGCCGAAGTTCCAGCCCGTGGCATTCTGCAACGTCATGCCGAAGCGGCCGAGACTGCCGAGGATCGTTGCCATCGGCAGCAGCACCGACTGGAACGGGATGAAGCAGGCAAACAGCATCAGCCCGAACACCAGCGTGTGGCCGGGAAAGCGCCATTTGGTCAGCACATAGCCGTTCAGCGCGCCCATGATGGTGGAGATCGCCACAGCCGGCACCACCATCTTGATCGAGTTCCAGAAGTAGCCCTTGATGCCGGCGCAGGTGAGCCCGACGCAGGTCTCGCCCCAGGCCTTGATCCAGGGGTCGAAGGTCGGCGATTGCGGCAGCGCCAGCATGTTGCCGTTCTGGATCTCGTCCATGGTCTTGAACGAGGTCGTCAGCATGACGAAGAGCGGCATCAGGTAGAGGACGGCGAAGATCAGCAGCAGGCCGTAGATGACGGTGCGGCCGATCCAGCGGGTGTTGGTGCTGTTCTGCGAGATTGCTGTCGGAGAGGTCACGCTGCTCATCGCGCCTTCTCCTTCAGTTCGGAATAGAGATAGGGAACGATGATCGCCGAGATCGTCATCAGCATGATGATGGCGCTGGCCGAGCCGACGGCCATCTCGTTGCGCTTGAAGGTGTATTCATACATGAAGTTGGACGGCAGCCAGGCCGAGCCGCCGGGGCCGCCGGAGGTCAGCGCCACCACCAGGTCATAGGACTTGATCGCCATATGGGCGAGCACGATGAAGGCGGAGAGAAAGATCGGCCGCAGCAGCGGAATGACGATGCGCCGATAGAGCTGGAAGGCAGACGCGCCATCGATCTGGGCGGCCTTCATGATCTCGCCGTCGATACCGCGCAGTCCCGCCAGGAACATCGCCATGACGAAGCCCGACGCCTGCCAGACGCCGGCAATGACGACGGTGTAGATGACGAAGTCCTTGTTCTTGATCCAGTCGAAGTGGAAGCTCGTCCAGCCGAAGTGGTGCAGCGTCTGTTCCAGCCCGAGGCCGGGATCGAGGAACCATTTCCAGGCAACGCCGGTGACGATGAAGGAGAGCGCCATCGGATAGAGGAAGATCGGCCGCAACACGCTCTCACCGCGGATCTTCTGGTCGAGCAGGATGGCGAGGAACAGACCGAGCGCCAGGCAGATGCCGATATAGAGGAAGCCGAAGATCGCCATGTTGGTGATCGAGGTATACCAGGAAGACGGCGGATCGCTCTCGAAGGTCCAGCGCCACAGCCGTTGATAGGCGCGTGCTCCGGTCAGCGCATAGGAGGGGAATGTCTTGGAATTGGTGAACGACAGATAGGCCGTCCAGACGATGAAGCCGTAGACGAAGATGATGGTGATGACGAAGCTCGGCGCCAGCACGATCTTCGGCAGCGCATCCTGCAGCCGGCCCCTCAACGAGATCCCCGTCGATTGCCTCGGCGTTAGAACCGGATCGGTGGTCGCAACGGTGCTCATGGAATGTCATCTCCTGCCTGCATGATCGTCCGGGCAATCGGCCCCGCATGATCATCCCCGCATAATTGTCGGGGCATGATCGGCGTGGAGCCTGAAGCTTCCCCGCCAGCAGGCGGGGAAGCATTTGTCATCACACGTGATCTCAGCGGGCGTCGTCGATCGCCTGGACGAGCTGCTTGACGGCTTCGTCGGAGGTCTTGATCTGGCCGTGGACGAACTTCGAGACGACATCCTTGTAGGCATTGGCGATCGCCGGAGGAGCGCCGTAGCCCTGTGCCAGCGAGCCGAACAGCGTGCCGCCTTCGTTGGCTGCCTTCAGGTCGGCGATGCCCTTCTTGCCGCAAGCATCGAAGTCGGTATCGGGAACGTCGGTACGAGCCGGCACCGAACCCTTGACGACGTTGAAGGCCGACTGGAAGCTCTTCGACAGCGTTGCGGTCGCCAGCGCCACCTGGGCCGCCTTGCGGTCGTCGGGAACGTTGAACATGCCGAACATGTCGGAGTTGTAGACGACGCTGCCGTCGGTGCCGGGGAAGCGGTAGCACAGGAAGTCGGTATCCGGCGTCTTCTTGGCGGCGACGAATTCGCCCTTGGCCCAGTCGCCCATCACCTGCACTAGCGCGTCACCCTTGATGACCATGGCGGTTGCCAGGTTCCAGTCGCGGCCCGAGAAGTTCGGGTCGACATATTTGATGATCGTCGCCAGATTGTCGAACGACTTCTTCATCGTGTCGGACTTCAGCGATTCCTCGTCGAGGTCGTTGAAGGCCTTCTTGTAGAACTCCGGCCCGCCGGTCGACAGCACGATGGAATCGAACATCGTCGCCTCCTGCCAGTTCTGGCCGCCGAGAGCCAGCGGGATGACGCCTGCGGCCTTCGCCTTGTCGAGCAGGGCGATCAGCTCGTCGAAGGTCTTCGGCTGGGTGCCGCCGATCTTGTCCATCACAGCCTTGTTGATCCACAGCCAGTTGACCGAGTGGACGTTGACGGGGGCTGCGACCCACTTGCCGTCATAGACCGAGAACTTCTGCAGCGCTGCCGGAACCGACTTGTCCCAGCCTTCCTTCTTCGCCGTCTCCGTCAGATCGCCCATGACCCCGGCCTGAGCATAATCGAGCACGGTATAGCCCAGCATCTGCGAGGCTGTCGGATAGGTGCCGGCCGCAACCATCGCCTTCAGCGCCGTCATCGCCGCATCGCCGCCACCGCCGGCAACCGGCACATCCTTCCAGGCAAAACCTTCCTTCGAAAGATCCTGCTTCAGAACGTTCAGTGCCGCCGCCTCGCCGCCCGATGTCCACCAGTGCAGCATCTGCACTTCCTTGACGTCGGCTGCGTGGGCAGCACTGAGGCCAGCCATCATCACGACAGCAACAGCTGCCGAGCTCAAAAACTTGTTCATGAATTTCCTCCCGTTTGCAAATCGGCGGCGGGACCTCCCTGCCGCCTGATGCTCCCCGCCATTGCAGCGGTCAGCATACGGCCGCGCTCCTCCGCGCGGTTGCTAATTTAAAACGTTATAAATCTTTGGTCGTCAAGCCCTTTCTCGACTCCCGAGAAAAACACGGCTATTCCCCTAAGCTACTGAATATAAGTCATCTTTAATTCGTGATTAACAAAACGTTAAAATTTAAAACGTTTTCATTCGTTTATTGCGCGCCGGATTCATCGTGTTATGGTATCGGCAATTCCAGCATGGAAAGCCAAGGGTGACCGAACCGTCCCGGCCGCAGCGCGGCGAAAATCTCGATATAACGCATAAGCGCGGCAAGCCGACCTTGCGAACGATCGCCACGATCGCCGGCCTTGCGGTGACGACGGTGTCACGGGCGCTTTCCGATGCGCCGCAGATTTCACTCGAGACCCGCCAACGGGTGCATCGCATCGCCCGCGAAATCGGCTATCTCCCTGACCGGGCCGCGCAGCGCCTGAAGACAGGCCGCACCAACGTCATCGCCATACTGCTCGATTCGCACGAGGAAGTGGTCGGTTTCAGCACCTCGATCATGTACGGCATCGCCAAGGCGCTGAAGGAGACCTCATACCATCTGGTCGTCGCCCCGAACTTCCTGTCGACGACCGATATCGAGGCCGCCGAATATATCATCCGCAACCACCTCGCCGACGGGCTGATCTTCACGCGCACCGAACCGCTCGATGCGCGCGTCCGCCTGCTGCTCGAAACCGGCTTTCCCTTCATCTGTCATGGCCGCACTGAATTTTC
Source organism: Rhizobium sp. WSM1328 (assembly GCF_057653715.1). Lineage (NCBI taxonomy): Bacteria > Pseudomonadati > Pseudomonadota > Alphaproteobacteria > Hyphomicrobiales > Rhizobiaceae > Rhizobium > Rhizobium sp. WSM1328. The sequence goes on from NZ_CM172788.1 coordinate 3,832,830, forward strand.
GACGCCGCACCCCTATGTCGACTACGACAATTTCACCTTTGCCTATGAGGCGGCGCGCCGGCTGATCGCCAAAGGCCGCAGAAAGGTGGCGGTGATCCTGCCGCCGAAGCGGCTGACCTTCTGCCAGCATATCCTGCACGGCTTCATGACGGCGGTGCGGGAGGCAGGCATCGCCTATGAGGTTCCCGAGGCGGTCGATCTCGATACACCGGCAGACGTGCTGCGTGACTTCATCCGCAGCCGCGCCGCCGCGCCAGATGCTCCGGATGGCTTCATCTGTCCCGGCGAAGTTTCGGCGCTCGCCGTCATCAGCGGCATGAGCGATGCCGGCCGCATACTGGCGGTCGATTACGATATCGTCGCCAAGGAGACGTCCCGCCTTCTCACCCAGCTGCAGCCGAAGGTCGACACGATCCACGAGGACCTGACGGCGGCCGGCGAGGATTTGGGACGCATGCTGCTGCAGCGCATCAACAATCCGGATGCCGAGGATCTGCAACTCCTGCTGCCGCCGCAGATCAACTTTCCGATCGGTTAGACGACCTCGGGTTGACATCAAACCTCGAAGCGACGAAAACCGGCGTGAAATCAACGTCATCTCATCCCTTAATGACGCTGACGCTTCAAAACTGTTTCTATGGCGCGTGATTTGTCCTAGAAGCACCGCGCAATCCGGTCGCAGCCCACCCGGTCAAAACAAGGGATCCAAAATATGAAAACCATCGTTGTCTGCTCCGGCGGACTGGACTCCGTTACGCTTGCCCACAAGGTAGCAGCGGAACAACAGCTTATCGGTCTCGTATCCTTCGACTACGGCCAACGGCATCGCAAGGAACTCGACTTCGCCGCCAGATGTGCCTCACGCCTCGCCGTTCCCTATCATATTATCGACATCGCCAGCATCGGCGGTCATCTCAGCGGATCGGCCCTGACCGACAATGTCGAGGTTCCGGATGGCCACTACGCCGAGGAGACCATGAAAGCCACCGTCGTGCCCAACCGCAATGCGATCATGCTGGCAATCGCGTTCGGTTTGGCGGCCGCGCAAAAAGCAGATGCCGTTGCCGTCGCTGTGCATGGCGGCGACCACTTCATTTATCCGGACTGCCGGCCGGGCTTCATCGATGCCTTCCAGCATATGCAAAACGAAGCGCTGGACGGTTATGCCAACGTGAAACTGCTTGCACCCTATGTCGACGCTTCCAAAGCGGCGATCGTGGTTGACGGCGAAAAACACGGCACGCCGTTCTCGGAGACCTGGTCCTGCTACAAGGGCGGCGAGCTCCACTGCGGGCGCTGCGGAACCTGCGTGGAACGCCGTGAAGCTTTCCATCTTGCCGGCGTCCCCGATCCCACGGAATACGAAGACCAGGATTTCTGGAGAGCGGCCGTGTCGCGATACTCGGCCACGGAGGTGCATTGATGTACCGCATCACCAAGGAGTTTCATCTCTCCGCCTCCCATCAATTGGATCACCTGCCTGCCGACCATCAATGTGCTCGGCTCCACGGTCACAACTACGTCGTCGTCGTCGAGCTGGCTGCGGAAAGCCTGAATGATGATGGCTTCGTCCGTGACTATCACGACCTCTCGCCGCTCAAGCGCTACATCGACGAAACTTTCGACCATCGTCACCTGAACGACGTCTTCGGCCATTCAAAAGTCACCTCCGAGTTCCTGGCGAGGCACTTCTACGACTGGTGCAAGCAGCACTTCCCGGAAACATCGTCCGTTCGCGTAAGCGAGACGCCGAAAACCTGGGCGGAGTACAGGCCGTGAGCGCCGGGACCATTCGCGTCAGCGAGATCTTTGGCCCGACCATACAGGGTGAAGGCGCCTTGATCGGGCTGCCGACGGTGTTCGTGAGGACAGGCGGCTGTGACTACCGGTGTTCCTGGTGCGACAGCCTTCACGCCGTCGATAGCGCCTTCCGGAATCAATGGATTCCCATGTCCACTGAGGCGGTCTGGCATAAGGTCACGGAACTCTCCGGGGGCAAACCACTGACGGTTTCCCTTTCCGGAGGCAATCCGGCGATACAGCCCTTAAGGCCGCTGATCGAGCTTGGCCATTCGCGAGGATATCGTTTTGCCCTGGAAACACAGGGAAGCATAGCCCAGAGCTGGTTTCGCGATCTCGACGTCCTGGTCGTCAGCCCCAAACCGCCATCGAGCGGAATGCTGACGGATTGGGATCAGGTGGATAACTGCCTGCAACTGGCCGCCGGCGGACCGGAGGTCGCATTGAAGATTGTTGTCTTCGACGATGCCGACTACGAATTCGCCCAACAGGCGGGTCAGCGCTATCCCCAAATTCCGTTGTTCCTTCAGCCAGGCAATCATACGCCGCCGCCGCCCGATAACGATGACGCACGCATTGATATCGACGGCGTGATGGATCGGATGCACTGGCTTGTCGAAAGGGTGACGGCCGACCAATGGTTTGAAGTCCGCGTACTGCCGCAATTGCACGTGCTGCTCTGGGGAAACAAGCGAGGCGTATGAGCCCGCCTGCGCTGAAAATCATGCAGCGACGTGCTCCGGAAAGGCGAAAACATCGACGGGCTCTCCAAGCCCGCGCAGCGGGAAGGTGCCGAGACTATCCATGTCCTTCGCGCAGCCCGCCATTTCGACAAAGGCCCGCGACAAGAGCACCGGACGCTTGACCTCCTTGGTCAGGGTTTCCAGTCGCGAGGCGACATTGACCGCCGGGCCGATGACGGTGAAATCCAGCCGCCGGCGCGAGCCGATATTGCCGTACATGACGTCGCCGACATGCACCCCGACGCCGTAGCGCAGCGGTTCGCGTCCGTTGCCCGCATATTGCTGGTTCAATTGCGCCATCAACGCCTGCCCTTCGCGGATCGCCTGCAGCAGATCGAGGCAGGCCGTTTCCTTGGCTAACGGGAAGATCGCCAGCAATCCGTCACCCATGAACTTCAGGATCTCTCCGCCATGCCGCTCGATGGGATCTGACATGGCGTCGAAATAATCGTTGAGCAGATGGATGACATCGTCGCGCGGCCAGAGATCGGAGATCGCCGTAAAGTCGCGCAGGTCGCAGATCATGATTGCCGCACCGACAGTCGCGCCGCTGCCGCGCGTCGTGACGCCCGACAGGATCTGTTCGCTCGCATGCGGTCCGACATAGGTCTGCAGCAGCGTGCGCGCCATGATGTTCTTCAGCCGGATTTCGCTGACGAGCGTCAAGGCCGGCAGCAGATCACGCAGGAAATCGACATGCTCGCTCGTAAAACCGCCCGGCCGGCTGGTCGAAAATGTCGCGACATGCCGTTTGCCGAAAGTATGCTCGAGGGGCCAGGCGATATACTCTGTGAGGCCGTCATCGCGCAGTTCCTGATAGAATGAATCCTCGTCGCCGTCGGCTGTGCCTTCCAGCTGTCTACGCACCTCCTCCGAACCCTGATGGATCGCGTTGACGGGGCTCTTCAGGAACTCCGGCGTATTTTCGACACCATAGGCGAAAGTGTTGATCTTCGCCTCCGCCAGGCCTTCCTTCCAGAGGATGCGGGCGCCGATCCATTGCGGATGGTTCGTCCTGAAATGCAATGTCACCCGCGCCACCGGCACGCCTGCCGCCCGCAGCTTCTCGCACATGTCCACCAGGATATTGTCGATGAACCGCTCGCCGCGCGTATCGTTCACCAGCCAGTCGAGAATCCGTCTTCTGCGGATCGGCCAGACGCCTTCTTCCGCTTCGACGGCAGTCCCGGCCTTGTTCAAAAAAGACGACATCAAAAACTCCCGCTACGCCACATCATCGGCGAGGACCGAATTTAGTTTCCGCTAAATGTGGGCGATGAGGGAGCAAATGATAAGAGGCAGACTGCGATCAAGCCTCAGAAATCCCAGTCCTCGTCCTCGGTCGCCACCGCCTTGCCGATCACATAGGAGGAACCGGAGCCGGAGAAGAAGTCGTGGTTCTCGTCGGCATTCGGCGAAAGTGCCGACAGGATCGCCGGATTGACCTTGCAGGCCTCGGCCGGGAAAAGTGCCTCATAGCCCAGATTCATCAGCGCCTTGTTGGCATTGTAGTGCAGGAATTTCTTGACGTCCTCGGTCAGCCCGACGCCGTCATACAGCGCTTCGGTATATTTCGCCTCGTTGTCGTAGAGTTCGAGCAGCAGTTCGAAGGCGAAATCCTTGATCTCCTGCTTCCGCTCGTCGCCGAGCCGCTCCAACCCGCGCTGGAACTTGTAGCCGATATAATAGCCGTGCACCGCCTCGTCGCGGATAATCAGCCGGATCATGTCGGCCGTGTTGGTGAGCTTGGCGCGGCTCGACCAGTACATCGGCAGGTAGAAGCCCGAATAAAACAGGAAGCTTTCGAGGAAGACGCTCGCGACCTTCTTTTTCAACGGATCGCCGGAGCGGTACTGCTCCATGATCAACGCCGATTTCCGCTGCAGGAATTCGTTCTCCTCCGACCAGCGATAGGCATCGTCGACATCGGGCGTCGAGCACAGTGTCGAGAAGATCGAGGAATAGGAGCGTGCATGCACGGCCTCCATGAAGGAGACGTTGGAAAGCACCGCCTCTTCATGCGACGTCGCTGCATCCTCCATCAGCCGGATGGAACCGACGCCGTTCTGGATCGTGTCGAGCAGCGTCAATCCGGTGAAAACGCGGATGGTCAGCTGCTGCTCGGCCGCCGTCAGCGTCGCCCAGGAGGGAATGTCGTTGGAAAGCGGCACCTTTTCCGGCAGCCAGAAATTGCCGGTGAGCCGGTTCCAGACTTCGAGATCCTTGTCGTCCTCGATGCGGTTCCAGTTGACGGCGCGCACGCGGCTGGCCGGCTTCAATTGCATGTTCATTGTGTTCCCTCTTGAGAAATGTGTCCGGATCTGCCCCTCATCCGCCTGCCGGCACCGTTGCCTGGGTCGAGCCACTGGTCTCGACCCGTCCTTCGGACCCCCGCCAGCGGGGCGAAGGGGATATGCCGCACCCTTTTCCGTCTTTATTGCCGGTTCGTGTGGCAAGTCCCCTCTCCCCGTCAGAACGGGGAGAGGGCTAGGGTGAGGGGCAAATGCTCCGGAGCGAAATATCAAATCACAGCGTACAAGACACGCAGCCCTGCACCTCGGTGCCGGACAGCGCCATCTGGCGAAGGCGGATGTAGTAGATCGTCTTGATGCCCTTCTTCCAGGCATGGATCTGCGCCTTGTTGATGTCGCGCGTCGTTGCCGTGTCGCGGAAGAACAAGGTCAGTGACAGGCCCTGGTCGACATGCTGGGTCGCCGCCGCATAGGTGTCGATGATCTTCTCCGGCCCGATCTCGTAGGCATCCTGATAATAATCGAGATTGTCGTTGGTCATGAACGGCGCCGGATAATAGACGCGGCCGATCTTGCCTTCCTTGCGGATCTCGATCTTCGAGACGATCGGATGGATCGAGGAGGTCGAGTGATTGATATAAGAGATCGAGCCTGTCGGCGGCACTGCTTGCAGGTTCTGGTTATAGAGGCCGGAGGCCATCACCGCCTTCTTCAACGCCACCCAATCTTCCTGCGTCGGAATGTGAATGCCTGACGTCTCGAACAGCGCCTTGACCCTCTCCGTCGCAGGCTCCCAGAGCCGGTCGGTATATTTGTCGAAATAGTCGCCGGAGGCATATTTCGAGTTCTCGAAGCCCTTGAAGCTCGCGCCGCGTTCGACCGCCAAAAGATTCGAGGCGCGGATCGCGTAGTAGGTCACCGTGTAGAAATAGATGTTGGTGAAATCGACGCCTTCCTCGGAGCCATAGAAGATGCGTTCGCGGGCGAGGTAGCCGTGCAGATTCATCTGGCCGAGGCCGATCGCATGGCTCTCGTCATTGCCCTTCTCGATCGAAGGGACTGAGGAGATGTGGCTCATGTCGGAAACAGCACTCAACGCCCGGATCGAGGTCTCGATCGTCTTGCCGAAATCGACCGAATCCATCGCTGCCGCGATGTTCAGCGAGCCGAGATTACAGGAGATGTCCTTGCCGAGATGTTTGTAGGAGAGGTCGTCGTTATATTCGCTCGCCTCACTCACCTGCAGGATTTCCGAGCATAGATTGCTCATCGAAACACGTCCGGCGATCGGGTTTGCCCGGTTCACCGTGTCCTCGAACATGATGTAGGGATAGCCGCTCTCGAACTGGATTTCGGCAAGCACCTGGAAGAATTCGCGTGCCTTGATCTTCTTCTTGGAGATGCGGGCGTCGTCAGCCATCTCGCGGTACTTTTCCGTCACCGAAATCTCGGTGAAGGGCACGCCATAGACGCGCTCCACGTCATAGGGCGAGAACAGGTACATGTCCTCGTTGTTCCTCGCGAGTTCGAAGGTGATATCGGGCACGACGACGCCGAGCGACAGCGTCTTGATGCGGATCTTCTCGTCGGCATTTTCGCGCTTGGTGTCGAGAAAGCGCATGATGTCGGGGTGATGGGCATTGAGATAGACGGCCCCCGCGCCCTGCCGTGCGCCGAGCTGGTTGGCATAGGAAAAACTGTCTTCGAGCAGCTTCATGACAGGGATGATGCCCGAGGACTGGTTCTCGATATGCTTGATCGGCGCGCCTGCCTCGCGGATATTCGTCAGCGACAGCGCCACGCCGCCGCCGCGCTTCGACAATTGCAGCGCCGAATTGATCGACCGGCCGATCGATTCCATATTGTCCTCGACGCGCAGCAGGAAGCAGGAAACCAGTTCGCCGCGCTGCTTCTTACCGGCATTGAGGAAGGTCGGCGTCGCCGGCTGGAAGCGGCCGGAAATGATCTCGTCGACCATGTCGCGGGCAAGGCTCTCGTCGCCGCGCGCCAAGGCCAGGGCCACCATGCAGATGCGGTCCTCATAGCGCTCGAGATAGCGCTTTCCGTCGAAGGTCTTCAGCGTATAGCTGGTGTAATATTTGAAGGCGCCGAGGAAGGTCGGGAAACGGAACTTCTTGGCATAGGCCTGGTCGAACAGATCCCGCACGAAATTGAAGGAATACTGGTCGAGAACCTCCTGCTCGTAATAGCCCTCGGTCACGAGGTAATCGAGCTTTTCCCGGAGATTGTGAAAGAACACCGTGTTCTGGTTCACATGCTGCAGGAAATACTGCTTGGCCGCCATTCGATCCTTGTCGAGCTGGATCCGCCCCTGATCGTCATAGAGGTTCAGCATCGCATTCAGCGCGTGGTAGTCGAGCGTTTCCGCTGCTTTCAAAGGGCGTTCGAGAATTCCCGTGTCCAAAACCGTTCCATTCCGTGTTTGACGTTGGCGACATCCGCTTCTGTGCCCAGCAGTTCGAACCTGTAGAGGTAAGGCACCTGGCACTTCTTTGAGATCACGTCGCCGGCGAGCCCGTATGTTTCGCCGAAATTGCTGTTGCCCGCGGCAATCACGCCGCGGATGTGTCCTCGGTTTTCCGTATCGTTGAGGAAACGGATCACCTGCTTGGGAACGGCGCCCTTGCCGCCGTCGCCGCTATAGGTCGGCACGATCAGCACGAAGGGTTCGCGGATATGGAACGCGTCTGCGCCATTTGGCGGAATGCGCGCCGCGCGCAGTCCGAGCTTGGCGACGAACCGATGGGTGTTCTCGGACCGGCTGGAATAATAGACGATCAGAGCCATCGCCTTTCCTCAGGAAAGTGCGCTGATCATGTCGGGACGGAAGCCGGCCCAATGCTGCTCGCCGGCGATGACGACGGGCGCCTGCATGTAGCCGAGGCTGCGGACCCGATCGAGCGCTTCGGCATTCTGCGAAATATCGACGATGTCATAATCGACGCCCAACCGGTCGAGGGCGCGGTAGGTGGCAGTGCATTGGACGCAGGCAGGCTTGCTGTAGACGGTGATGGTCATGATATTCCTCGTGACGACGCGATTGGGACGCAGGACATCGATCGGAAATCTCGCGATATCCGTCGAAAACACTCTGTATTTTGCAGCGATGCGGCTCGTTCAGCCGCTGGGCGTGATCCGCCCTCTACCTCTAGCGGGTGGCGGCCTGAACTGAGATACTGACATGACTTCACCCCGAAGTGGCTCAATGCGAAGGTTTCGGGGGCGGAGGCTCGGGCCTGCGAAACGCGATGCGGAGATTCCCCGCAGCCATGCAACGCGACCTTCCGGACACCCCGCCCGTGGACGTTTCGTTCGAGGCAGGTCTCCTGGCTCACGGGTCAAAGCACCCTGCCCCAGCCTTCCCGGAGCATCATGCTCCAGTGACCTGAAATCGGACAGTTGCTCGCCGCTTACAGTTGCGGGGGCAGCTCCGGCATTGCCGCGCCATGATGGCGAAACGCACCGTATTCCCGTCTTAGCCGCCGATCCTCACGAATCGACGGAACCTCGAACACTAGATATGGTACGCGAATCGCTGATGACGTCAACAAGTTGTTGTGGCAGCGCAGCAATGGCGGCAGCGAATCGCCGTGACTGTGTATGATGTGGATAACGAAGCGTTAACGGAAAAGCGCTGTGGAGAACCCGTCAGAAAAGAGCCGGCAGAAGCCGGCTCCCCGAAACGACATTCATATTTTTATTCGAAGCAGCCTGAGCGCGTTGATCGTCACCAGCACGGTGGCGCCGGTATCGGCGAGGATCGCTGGCCAGAGCCCGGTAATGCCGGCGATCGTCGTCACCAGAAACACCGCCTTTAGCCCGAGTGCGATGGTGATATTCTGCAGGATGTTGCGCATCGTGAGTTTGGAAAGTTCGATCATCCGCGCCACGTCGCCAACGCGTCCGTGCAGCACGGCGGCATCCGCCGTCTCCAGCGCCACATCGGTGCCGCCGCCCATAGCGATACCGATATCGGCAGCGGCCAGCGCCGGAGCATCGTTGATGCCGTCGCCGATCTTGGCGACGATGAAGCCTTGGCGCTTCAATTCGCCGACGACCCGCTGCTTGTCCTCCGGCATCATCTCGCCGCGCCAGTCGATGCCGAGCATGCCGGCAACGGCTGCTGCCGTCCGCTTGTTGTCGCCGGTCAGCATGATAGCCTTGACGCCTGCTGATTTGAGGGCAGCGAGCCCGGCCTCGGCATCCTGACGCGGCTCGTCGCGCATGGCGATAAGGCCGGCCACAACACCGTTGACGAGCAGCACCGACACGCTGTTGCCCTCGTCGTTCAACGCCGAGATGCGTGCATCCTGTTCAGCACTGAGCGTCCCGCGCTCGCGGGCGGCGGGCGGCGACAAGAGGTCCAGCGTCTCACCACCGACTTTGCCGCTGACGCCCTTGCCCGGCAGCGCTTCCAGCTCGAAGGCCGGCGGCACGGGAACGCCGTCCGCCTTGGCGCGGTTGAGGATCGCCAGCGCCAGCGGATGGCTGGAACCCTGTTCCAGCACCGCCGCGCGCGACAGCACCTGCGCCTCGGTCAGACCAAAGGAAATGATGTCAGTCACCTGAGGCTTGCCTTCCGTCAGCGTGCCTGTTTTGTCGAAGGCGACCATCGTCACCTTGCCGAGCGTCTCCAGCACCGCGCCGCCCTTCATCAGCAGCCCGCGCCGCGCACCGGATGAAAGCGAGGCAGCGATCGCCGCCGGCGTTGAGATGACGAGCGCGCAGGGGCAGCCGATCAAAAGGATCGCAAGGCCCTTATAGACCCATTCGCCCCATGGCCCTGCGAACAGCAGCGGCGGAACGACCGCAACCAGCGCTGCGACCACGACCACGCCGGGCGTGTAATAGCGCGAGAACCGATCGATGAAGCGCTCGGTCGGCGCCTTCGATTCCTGCGCCTCCTCCACCAGCTTGACGACGCGGGCGATGGTATTGTCGGCCGCGGCCGCCGTAACGCGAACCCTAAGCACCACATCGCCATTCACCGTGCCGGCAAAAACGACGGCATCGACGCCCTTACGCACTGGCGTGCTCTCGCCCGTCACCGGCGCCTCGTCGATCGCGCTCTCGCCTGAGAGGATGATGCCGTCCGCCGAGATCCGATCGCCAGGACGAACCATGATGATGGCCCCGACCGAAAGGCTTTCCGCCGGCACCTCCCGTGTCTGCCCATTGTCTTCGAGCAGCGAGGTCTTCGGCACCAGCGCCGTCAGCGACTGGATGCTTTCGCGCGCCTTGCCCGCTGCCACCCCTTCCAGCAGCTCGCCAACGAGGAACAGGAACACAACGGTCGCCGCCTCTTCGCCGGCATTGATGATAACGGCGCCGACGGCGGCGATCGTCATCAGCATCTCGATCGAAAACGGTGTGCCTGAGAAGGCGGCCATGATGGCGCGCCGCGCGATCGGCACCAGCCCGATCAGCATGGCGACGATGAAGGCGTAGGACGCGATCGCCGGCACGAGATGGCCGACGGTGTAGGCGGCAACGAGTGCTCCACCCGAAAGGATGGTCAGCCGGCCCTTCCTGCTCTGCCACCAGGGACCGGCCATCGGCGCATGATCGTGCCCGTGCAACCCCTCGATTTCCTTCTCGCCATGATCGTGGGGATGGTCATGGCTATGACCTTCATGATCATGTACCGCATGATCGTCGTCATGGCCCGCGTGATCGCCGCAGCCATGTCCATGATCGTGACGATGCTGTGAGCCCTGAGTATGCGCAGGCGCAGCGTTTCCGGCAAGCGGCGCGACGGAATAGCCGAGCCCCGTCACCTTCTTCTCGATCACCTTGAGATCGCTGCTGCCATCGTGCCGCACGGTCATCGTGCCCGCCATCACCGAGACGGAAACATCGGCGACACCCGCCACGCGTCTGACCGCCGTATCGATCTTGGTTGCGCAGGCGGCGCAATCCATGCCGCCAACCCGGTATCGTGTCTCGCTCTCAGCCATCATCCGCTTCCTTGTCAAACAGAAGCATCTCTCCTACATCCTCTAGCGACTAGAGGTGCAAGAGGAAAATCATGAAAAAGATCACCATTGGCGAAGCCGCGCGCCAAAGCGGCGTCAAGGTGCCGACGGTGCGCTATTATGAAAGCATTGGCCTGCTCGCCGCCCCGAGCCGCAGCGAGGGCAACCAGCGCTCCTTCGAGCCCGCCGATATCAGCCGTCTCGCTTTCATCCGCCACGCCCGCGAACTCGGTTTCGAGATCGACGCGATCCGCACGCTGCTCACCCTGCAGGACGATCCTCACCAGTCCTGCGCCTCGGCCGACGCCATCGCCAAGGCCCGCCTCATTGAGGTCGAGCAGCGCATCCGCAGCCTGATGGCGCTGAAGGCCGAGCTGGAAACCATGGTGGAAGGCTGCGGCCACGGCCGCGTCGACCAATGCCGCGTCATCGAAGTGCTCGCCGATCACGGCCAGTGCACGCATCCGCACCACTGATCTCTGCCCTTGCAGGCGATCCGCGCCCGCGCCAAAACTGAACGCAGATACAATCGGGCGAAGACATCAATGAACCAGAAGCGGATTGCGATCATCGGCGGCGGCCCGGCGGGTCTCGCGGCTGCCGAACTGCTTTCCCGTTCCGGTCATGCGGTGACGGTCTACGACGCCATGCCGACCTTTGCCCGCAAGTTCCTGCTGGCCGGCAAGTCCGGTCTCAACATTACCCATTCCGAGGATTATGCCCGTTTCACCACGCGCTTCGCCGCGGCTTCCGCCCGCCTGCGCCCCGCTCTTGATGCGTTTACCCCTGATGATATCAGGAATTGGGCAAGCGAGCTCGGGACGGAAACCTTCATCGGCTCGTCCGGCCGGGTTTTTCCGAAGGTGATGAAGGCCTCGCCTTTGCTGCGCGCCTGGCTCAGGCGGCTGGAGGCACAGGGCGCCACGCTGCGCACCCGCCACCGCTGGACCGGTTTTGCCGAAGACGGCTATGTTTTCGAAACGCCCGAAGGGCGCAGCATCGTCCATTGCGACGCGGCCCTGCTCGCGCTCGGCGGCGCAAGCTGGCCGCGCCTCGGCTCCGATGCTGCCTGGGTGCCTTGGCTGGTCGGCAGGGGTGTGGAAATTCACATTTTTCAACCCGCCAATTGCGGCTTCGTCGTCGGATGGAGCGGGAACTTCAGCGAGCGTTTCGCCGGCGAGCCGGTAAAATCGGTCACCGCAACATCCGAGGCCGGCACGTTTCCCGGCGAATTCGTCATCACCGAGAGCGGCATCGAGGGCAGCCTGATCTATGCCCACACCGCCAGCCTCCGCGATCGGCTGCTGATCCACGGCAGCGCTGCCCTGACGCTCGACCTTGCACCCGGCCGCACCATCGACAGGCTGAGCCGCGACCTTGCACGGCAGGACGCCAAATCAAGTTTTTCGAACCGCCTGCGCAAGGGCGCCGGCCTCGACGGCGTCAAGGCGGCGCTGCTGCGCGAACTCGCTCCCGAGCGCGACCGAACCGTTCCGGAGCGTCTCGCCGGCATGATCAAGGCCCTGCCGGTGCCGGTGATCGAAACCCGCCCGATCGCCGAAGCGATCTCCTCGGCCGGCGGCATCCGCTGGAGCAGCATCAACGACAGCTACATGTTGAAGGCACTGCCCGGCACCTTCGTCGCCGGTGAGATGCTCGACTGGGAAGCGCCGACCGGCGGCTATCTCCTCACCGCCTGCCTGGCGACCGGCCGGACGGCAGCCCGTGGTATCGAAGCCTGGTTGCAGCGCTAGGCGCAGGCAGTCATCAGCACCGCGTGAGATCATCCCTCAGTCAGGCCGAGGCCGGACGGAATGTCATGGCGAGCCCATTCATGCAGTAGCGAAGCCCGGTTGGCTTCGGGCCATCATCGAAGACATGGCCGAGATGCCCACCGCAGCGGCTGCAGTGCACGGCGTTGCGCACCATGCCGTAAGTCGTGTCGTTCGTGGTGCCGACGGCTTTTTCGAGCGGCGCCCAGAAGCTCGGCCAGCCGGTGCCGCTGTCGAATTTGGTGGTCGAGGAAAAGAGGTCCTGATCGCAGCCAGCGCAGACGAAATTGCCCTTTCGCTCCTCATGCAGCAAGGCACTGGTGAAGGGCTGTTCCGTCCCCGCCTGGCGCAGGATGACATATTGATCCGGCGTCAGCAGCTTGCGCCATTCCTCGTCGGTGTGGGTCACCGCAAACGTCTCGGCGGCGATCGCCTTGCCGGCTAAGTCCAAGTGAACCGCGAGCGCCCCAAAAGCGGCGCCCGTCAGCAACAATCGTCTGTTCAGCATGGTCGGATCTCCTCGTCTGGCAAACCTTGCTTCTGCAAAGAACTACGAGAAAGAGGGTCTTTTGTTACACCATGGCCACCCAAACACCGAAATGTGATTTCCGTCACTTTCGTCAGGAAGCGCCGCACGCTGACGCCCGCCAGCGCCGGCCGATTGCAAACCAGCCATTTTTCTATCAGAATGTGCTGAAATTCGATGGGAGGAGCCGATGCACGAACACTCAGCGCACGCCGAGCACGTCTACACATCTGCCCAGCGCGATTCTGCGGCGGCGAGTTCCCCTGTCGTCGCCTCATGGCGGCGGTGCATGACCATGCACCAGCTCGCCCCCGAGGACCAGCGGGCTCCACTGCGCCTGACCGACCAGGAATTCCGCCGCGCGCGCGAGCAGTCCGAACAGCTGATTGCCAGCGCCACGGAAGAGCTCGATCGTCTCTTTACCACCGTTGGCAGGGCCGGCTGCTGCCTGCTTCTGACCGACAAGAACGGCATCGCGCTGGAACGCCGGGGCGCTGCCGGAGACGACAAGGAATTCCGCGAACTCGGCCTCTGGACCGGCTCGGTCTGGACCGAGGCCAGCATCGGCACCAACGGCATCGGCACCGCACTTGCCGACGAGCGTGCCGTCGCCATCTTCCGCGATCAGCATTTTTTCAGCTCGAACACCAGCCTCAGCTGCACGACAGCGCCGATCCGCGATCATCATGGGCAGGTGGCAGCAGCCCTCGACATCTCCGCATGCCGCGAAGACGTCAACGAGATGACGCTGGCGATCCTGACGCAGACCGTGCGCGATGCGGCGATGCGCATCGAACTCAACCTTTTCCGCTCGGCCTTTGCCGGCGCCCGTTTCCTGATGGTCCCGGCCGGAGCCAATTCCGCTGCCGCCCTGCTCGCCGTCGACAGGCACGATCTGGTGCTCGGCGCAACGCGCGCCGCCCGCATCGCGTTGCAGCTGGACGACAAGCGCATCGCCGCCGGCATTCCGGCGGCCGATGCCCTGCACGAGGCTGGCGTCTCCCAGCAGGATGAGATCGTCGAGGCGGAGAAGGCGGCACTCTTGCGGGCGTTGTCGCGCGCCGGCGGCAATGTCTCGCAGGCAGCGATCGCACTCGGCATCAGCCGTGCCACGCTGCACAGGAAGATGAAAAAGCTCGATCTCCACTGATCGGTGTAAAGGTCCCGCTCCTGGAGCAATCGTGACCGATGCTGTCGCAGGTCTGCGACACTGTGCACTGCGGTATGGAAGACCCGCCCTAGTCCCTCCGCCAAAACATGCTCATTTTCCTCCCACTGGTTCGCTTGGGAACCTGGATCATCAAGGGAGGATGACATGCTTCATCAGAAAATCGTCGAGTCGCCGTTCAAGCTGAAATACGGCAACTATATCGGCGGCGAATGGCGCGAGCCGGTCGAGGGAAAATACTTCGAAAACCTCACGCCCGTCACCGGCGGCAAGCTCTGCGACATTCCCCGCTCCAATGAAAAGGACATTAACCTCGCACTCGACGCCGCTCATGCGGCAAAGGAAAAATGGGGTCGCACCTCGGTTGCCGAGCGCTCCAATATCCTCATGAAGATCGCCCAGCGCATGGAAGACAAGCTTGAATTGCTCGCCCAGGCTGAGACCTGGGACAATGGCAAGCCGATCCGTGAAACCATGGCGGCCGACATTCCGCTGGCGATCGACCATTTCCGTTATTTCGCCTCCTGCATTCGCGCCCAGGAAGGTTCGATCGGCGAGATTGACCACGACACTGTCGCCTATCACTTCCATGAGCCGCTCGGCGTCGTCGGCCAGATCATTCCGTGGAACTTCCCGATCCTGATGGCCACCTGGAAGCTGGCGCCCGCACTTGCCGCCGGCAATTGCGTCGTACTGAAACCCGCCGAGCAGACCCCGGCCTCGATCCTGGTCTGGGCTGAACTCGTCGGCGATCTCCTGCCGGCAGGGGTCCTCAACATCGTCAACGGTTTCGGCCTCGAAGCCGGCAAGCCGCTGGCGACCAGCCCGCGCGTCGCTAAGATCGCCTTCACCGGCGAGACGACGACAGGCCGGCTTATCATGCAATATGCCAGCCAGAACCTCATTCCGGTGACGCTGGAGCTCGGCGGCAAATCGCCGAACATCTTCTTCGCCGACGTGATGGCGGAAGACGACGACTTCCTCGACAAGGCGTTCGAAGGCTTTGCGATGTTTGCCTTGAACCAGGGCGAAGTCTGCACCTGCCCGAGCCGCGCCCTCGTCCAGGAATCGATCTACGACCGTTTCATGGAAAAGGCCGTCAAACGCGTTGAGGCGATCAAGCAGGGCAACCCGCTCGATAGCGCAACGATGATCGGCGCCCAGGCCTCGACCGAGCAGCTGGAAAAGATCCTCGCCTATCTCGACATCGGCAAGCAGGAAGGCGCGGAAGTGCTGACCGGCGGCTCGCGCAACGATCTCGGCGGCGAGCTGGCGAACGGCTACTATGTCAAGCCGACGATCTTCAAGGGTCACAACAAGATGCGCGTGTTCCAGGAGGAAATCTTCGGGCCGGTGGTTTCGGTGACGACCTTCAAGAACGAGAAGGAAGCGCTCGAAATCGCTAACGACACGCTCTACGGCCTCGGCGCCGGCGTCTGGAGCCGCGATGCCAATCGCTGCTACCGTTTCGGCCGCGAGATCCAGGCCGGCCGCGTCTGGACCAACTGCTACCACGCCTACCCGGCCCATGCCGCCTTCGGCGGCTACAAGCAGTCGGGCATCGGCCGTGAAACCCATAAGATGATGCTCGACCACTACCAGCAGACCAAGAACATGCTGGTGAGCTACAGCCCGAAGGCACTCGGCTTCTTCTGAGATGCTTCGGCATGGTGGGAGGGTCTCAACCCCCTCCCCAACCCCTCCCCACAAGGGGGAGGGGCTTAACCCGTTGAACTGCCTCGTTCTAAAAAGACATATCTTCTTGCCGAAACTTCGGCGTGGTGAGCTGTCGGAGCGGCATTATAAGTCCCTCCCCCTTGTGGGGAGGGGTTGGGGAGGGGAATTCTCCTCCCGAAACTTTGGAGGAAGAGTGATGGAAACCACCGTCAACGGCGAACCGCGTGTTCTCGCAACCGACGCAGCTCTCGATCTGATCGCAGAAATCAAGCGCGATCATCCCGATATCCTCTTCCACCAGTCCGGCGGCTGCTGCGACGGCTCCTCGCCGATGTGTTATCCGGCCAACGAATTCATGATCGGCGACAGTGACGTCAAGCTCGGCGAGATCGGCGGCGTACCTGTTTATATCAGCGCCGGCCAGTTCGAGGCGTGGAAGCATACGCAGCTGATCATCGACGTCGTGCCCGGCCGCGGCGGCATGTTCTCGCTCGACAATGGCCGCGAGAAGCGCTTCCTCACCCGCTCCCGCCTCTTCGGCGGCGGCGAGGCCTGCGCAGTGCCTGATGTGAAGGTCAGGGCGGTCTGAGGCTGTCGTTCGACCGGTGGGAATTTCGCCTGTAGTATTCCCATAGTACCTGCTCTCCACAGCTCTTTGCTAAGCTCCGCCAGTTGGTTTCAAAGGGAGGAAACGATGCCAGCCTCAAAGATCCTGATGATAACAGGTGATTTCACCGAAGATTACGAAACGATGGTGCCGTTCCAGACACTGCTCGCCTGCGGCTATACGGTCCATGCCGTCTGCCCCGGCAAGAACGCTGGCGAGACCGTCGCCACCGCCATCCACGATTTCGAAGGCGACCAGACCTATTCCGAAAAGCGCGGCCATAATTTTGCGCTGAACGCCACTTTCGAGAGTGTGCGGGCCGAAGATTACGATGCCCTCGTCATCCCCGGCGGCCGCGCGCCAGAATATCTTCGCCTCAATGCCGATGTCCTCAAATTCGTCCGGCACTTCTTCGACGCAGGAAAACCCGTCGCCGCCATCTGCCATGGCGCGCAACTGCTCGCCGCCGCTGGCGTGCTGAAGGGCCGCACCTGCTCGGCCTATCCCGCCTGCCGGCCGGAGGTCGAACTTGCCGGCGGCATTTATGCCGACATCGCTATCAGCGATGCAGTCTCGGACGGCAATCTGGTCACGGCGCCCGCTTGGCCGGCGCATCCGTCGTGGCTGCGCCAGTTCATGGCCGTGCTCGATGCCGCAGCACTGCTCGAAACCAACGCCGCCTGAGGAGGGCGGCACCGGGGAGGACGATATGTGTGAACTGTTTATCAAGGCGGATGCTCGGCTCTGGGAAAGCGCCACCCGATCGCTGCGCATCGACGGCATGGTCACCAGCGTCAGGCTGGAGAACTTCTTCTGGGCGAAGCTGGAGGAAATCGCCCGCCGCGACGGCATGAATGTCGTCCAGCTGATCACCCGGCTGCATCATGAATCGATCGATGCCGGCCACGATCTCGGCAACTTCACGTCTTTCCTGCGGGTCTGCTGTGCCCGCTATCTCGACCTGCAGCTCACCGGCGACATCCCGGCCGATGTCACCCGTCCCATCGCCGGCCTCGACGCGCCTGTCATCCTCGACCGCGAACGGGCGAAATATCATTGAAAGCTGGTCCGACAGGCGATCAAAGACGAACGGCCTGCGGATAGCTTCGCGGGCCGTTTTGCAAACATCTGGGCGGCGGGCTTGCGCTGCCGCACAGCCTGGATCAACAATGCGCGGCACCGTCCAGCGCGGGCACCGTCAGGAGATCGATTGCCATGAAAGACCAGAAAGCCGTGATCGTCACCGGAGCCGGCGGCAACCTCGGCAGCGCCGTTGTCCGCGAGCTTGCCGGCGCCGGCGCGAAACTCGTCTGCATGAACCGTTCGAGCCATGAGCTGGAAGCCTTGGCCGGCGATCTTCCTGCCTCCACGGAGTTTCTGTCGATCGCCGGAACGGATCTCACCGATTATGCTTCCTGCGCCGCCGCCGTCGCTCGGGCCGTCAAGCGCTTTGGCGGCGTGAGCGCATTGGTCAACACCGTCGGTGGCTTCCAGATGGGGCTGGTCGGGCCGGAGGCACCCGCGCAGTGGGAGACGATGATGACCGCAAACGCCCGCACTGCCCTGACAATCAGTGCCGCGGTTCTCCCGACCATGAAGGCCGCCGGCTACGGCCGCATCGTTCATGTCGCCGCCGCGCCCGGCCTGAAGGCTGGCGCCAAGCAGGCCGCTTACGCCGCCTCTAAAGCCGCCGTCATCCGGCTGACCGAGGCGATCGCTGCCGAATGCCGCGACGATCGCATCACCGCCAACTGCATCCTGCCCGGGACGATCGACACGCCCGAGAACCACGCGGCCATGCCCGATGCGAAGACGGACGGCTGGGTATCGCCGCAATCGATCGCCCGCCTCATTGCCTTCCTGATTTCGCCGGCCGCAGCCGTTGTCACCGGTGCTGCAATCCCGGCGACCGGCCGCGAATAACGCAAGGCGCGGCGCGATCGACCGTCGGCGACTGCTCTTTTGTCTAGATCCGTGGGTGATGAACGACAGAACCCTGCAAGTTTTAATCAGTGATCTACGATCTGGCTTGAGCTTCGGTTCGCCTTGAGGCAGCCTCGTCTGCGCCTGCTCATGGGACGGGCAGGGGAACAGCGGGCGGAGACAATGGTGTTGATGATCGCATTGCAGCGGCATTTGCCAGAAGGCGGATGGTTTCGATGACGGAGGGTCCGGCATTGCGCGCCGTCGGCGCAACCAGCCTGGTGCGCGAGGAATGGTTCCTCGGCGTCAGCGTCGTGACCAGCCTGACGTTTCTTGCCTTCCAGGAGCAGCTCTTCGGCCGGCTTGCCGATCCGCTTTGGTTCACTGTCGTTTTCATCTGGCTATTTGCCGTCGTCCTAGGCTCCGCTCTGTCGGTCGTGCGGCATGCGGATCATCTGGCGGAGCGGCTGAAGGAGCCTTACGGTACGCTCATACTGACGCTCGCCATCACCTCGATCGAGGTGATGGCGATATCGGCCGTCATGATCCATGGCGAGAACAATCCCACGCTTGCGCGCGACACGCTGTTTGCGGTCGTCATGATCATCCTGAACGGCATGGTCGGCCTGTCATTACTGCTGGGTGCGTGGCGGCGACCGGAACAACAGCATAACCTGCAGGGCGCCAACGCCTATCTCGGCGTCATCGTGCCGCTGGCGACCCTGAGCCTGGTGATGCCGACATTTCTTGCAGGCCCGGACGGACAACATCCATCGGCACCGCGGCAACTGATCCTGGGCATTATCTCGGTCGGCCTTTACGCCACCTTTCTGTTTCTTCAGGCCGGCCGCCATCATGATTATTTCGCCGACGACAGCAATCGCCACGAGCATCATAGTGAACATGCTCCTCCCCGCGGGCCGGTCTGGCCTCATGCCATTCTGCTTTTCGCCTATATGGGTCCCGTCGTCTTTCTGGTCGAACAGCTTGCGCGGCCGATCGATTACATTATCGAAACCCTGCATGCCCCAACCGCATTTGGCGGTGTCGTCATGGCCATCCTTGTCGCGACACCCGAGGCAATCAGCGCCGTGCGCGCGTCCGTCGCCAACAATCTTCAGCGCGCCGTCAACATCTTTCTTGGTTCGGTATTGTCGACGATCGGGCTAACCGTGCCGGCAATGCTTGTCATCAGCCGTCTTTACGGGCACCCGGTGACGCTCGGCCTGGAACATGGAGACCTGGTCATGCTCCTACTCACTCTGGCCGTCAGCATCATCACCTTTGCCAGCGGCCGCACGCACCTCATGCAAGGTGCTGTCCATCTGGTGCTTTTCCTGGCTTACGTGCTGCTCATTTTCCAGCAATGAAACCCGCCCGATTGCGGCCGCGCAAGATCAGGAAAGTAAAGAGTTCCGTGCTTGGTCCGTCTTCCGCTATGATGACGGGAGCTATTGCGCAGCTTGCAAGGTGGCTGCAGGACTTACGTGGCAATACGGAGACCGGACTTGGGCTCACTGTTGGTTGGCGGGCTTGTATTTGTTTTTCTGTCGATGGCAACATCGATAGGATTGCTGGTGCGCTGCCGCTTGCCTGATCACCATCTCAATGCAGAATCCAAGGACGTCATCAGGCTGGCGACCGCCGTGGTGGGAACGCTGTCGGCTCTGGCTCTCGGCCTTCTGATCGCATCCGCCAAGTCGTCCTATGACACCGCCGAAGTGGAAATGAGAACGGCGGCGGCACGGGTACTCCTGCTTGACCGCGTCATGGCGCAATACGGGCCGGAAACCAACAAGGCGCGTCAATTGCTGCGTGAACTCATCGAGAAACGGCTGAGCCGTGGCTGGACTGCCGAAACCACCGACGAGACATCCGGCAATGCGCCGGGGGAATATCAGGATATCGAGGCGGTTCAGGCCGACCTTCGATCCCTGGCGCCGAGGGATGCCGTGCAGCACTCTCTCCAGGCGCGTGCGCTGGAAGTGAGCGGCATGTTGGCCGAAACCCACTGGCTGTTGGTCGAATCCGGCAAAGAGGGTTTGCCCTGGGCCTTTCTGACCGTTCTCGTCTGTTGGCTCTCGCTGCTCTTTGCGACCTTCGGGCTGCAGGCGCCGGCCAATCCGACAGTGCTGTCAATTCTGCTCGTCTGCGCCCTGTCCGTCGCCGGCGCCATCTTCCTGGTTTCGGATATGGCCAACCCATATGTCGGGCTGATCCGTGTTTCGGATGCACCATTACAGTTTGCCATCGAACGGCTGGGGAAACCCTAGAGCCTTTCCGGGTTAGATTGAAGCATTCTGCCGGAGCAGGTTTTCGTCAGGGCAAAGGCGATTGGCGAAGGGCATACCCTTGGTACGTCCGAGCCGATCGCCTTTGATCCTGGCGCAAAGATGCCCGGCCCTTCGGGTTGGCTGAAACGGGCCGGCTGATCGACCGGCCGGCTTGGCCGTAGAGCTGGGCTACGACGCGCGCCGGCCGGTCGACCATCCGACTCCGTTTGAGCCAACAGAATGCTTCAATCTAACCCGGAAAGGCTCTAGCCGCGTCATCTTGTCCATCGATGGACGAGCTCACAGTTTAATTGTGCACCAGCAGCTATTGCAATTTTTAGCAATGCCGCGACATAATATCGCATGCCGGAACTTTTCGGAGAGGGGTCGTCTCCACCGAGGCACGCATGAAGACTACAGCGCCGCGCGTCTTTTCAGACGCGCAAAGGACGCAGTAGATCATTGAAATTGCTGCATAATTCAAAAAACCGATTTGATTCTATGAATTATGCAGTAGGCTCGTAAACATCGGGGCGGCGGCAATGCGTGTGAGATTGTATCAGGGTCTGCACCTGTCCGTGATGCTTGCCGGCATGGCAATTCTCGCTGGCTGTGAGGAAAGCGGCAACACCTACGTTGCCCCTCCTCCACCTCCGGTTCGTATCGCCCAGCCGGTCCAGCAACCGGTAACGCTCTATTTCGAACTCACCGGCAACACGGCGCCGCTCAACTCCGTCGATATCGAGGCGCGCGTCCAAGGCTACGTCCAATCGATCGATTACCAGGACGGCATGACGGTGATGAAGGGCACCAAGCTCTTCGGAATTGAGCGCAACACTTATCAGGCACAACTGGATCAGGCCAAGGCATCGCTCGCCTCGCAACAAGCGTCCCAGGTCGGCGCGAAGCAGGAATACGACCGGCAGCTCAATCTGTCGAAGCAACAGGTCACCACCCAGACCGCGGTTGACAGCGCCAAAGCGACGCTCGACGAGGCGAATGCATCCATCCTCAATGCCCAGGCCAATCTCGATCTTGCGACGATCAACCTCGGATATACGGAGGTGCTTGCCCCGTTCGACGGCACCGTCACCGATCACCTCGTCGATATCGGCGCGCTTGTCGGCGTATCCGGTCCCACCAAACTCGCCAGCATCGTTCAGACCGATCCGCTTTATGCCTATTTCAACGTCAGCGAAACCCAGGTGCTGATGATCAAGGAAACCCTGGCAAGGCAGGGGCGCACCTTCAAGCAGACGGATCTTCCGAGCATTCCGGCAGAACTCGGCCTGCAGACCGAGGAAGGCTACCCGCATAAGGGACATCTCGACTACGTCTCGCCGCAGCTCGATGCCTCTACAGGCACGCTTCAGGTGCGCGCCCTCTTCGATAACAAGGACCACGCCATGCTGCCTGGTCTCTTCGTGCGCGTCCGGGTGCCGGTCGGCCACAACGACAAGGCTCTGCTGGTGCGCGACGACGCCATCGGAACGAACCAGCTGGGCAGCTACCTGCTCGTTCTAGGCAAGGATGACGTCATCGAGCAGAAGCAGGTCAAGACCGGCCAGCGCGAAGGTGCGCTCCGTGTCATCGACTCCGGCCTCGATCCGGCCGACTGGGTCGTGACGCAAGGTATCCAGCAGGCCATCCCCGGCGGCAAGATCGCGCCCGAGAAAATAGAAATGAACCCGCCGGCAGCTTCCGCCGGCGATGCCAAGGCCAAGACCACCACGCAATGAATCCGCCGCCATGCTTCATCTGAACGTCTAAGGACAACAGCATGATCTCGCGTTTCTTCATCGAGCGACCGATACTCGCCAATGTTCTGGCGTTGGTTTTCGTGCTCATCGGCGCGGTGGCGCTGTTCCAGCTGCCTGTGGCGCAATATCCGAATGTCGTTCCGCCAACGGTGCAGGTGACGACGCGCTTCCCGGGCGCCAGCGCACAGACCCTCGTCGATACCGTCGCGCTGCCGATCGAACAACAGGTCAACGGCGTGCAGGACATGCTCTATATGCAGTCGACGAGCGCAAGCGACGGCACCTATTCCCTGACCGTGACCTTTGCCATCGGAACGGATCCGGACCAGGCCCAGGTTCTGGTGCAAAACCGCGTCGCCATAGCAATGTCATCGCTTCCCGAAGCGGTGCAGCTTCAGGGCGTGACGACGCAAAAGAAGTCGACGGCGATCCTCGGCTTCGTCAGCCTGACCTCGCCCGACAGCCGCTATGACAGCCTGTTCTTGTCGAACTACGCCGTCATCAATCTTCAGAATGAACTCGCCCGCCTGCCGGGTGTCGGCAATGTCACCGTGTTCGGGGCCGGCCAATATGCCATGCGCATCTGGATGGATCCGAACCTGCTGCAGGCGCGCGGCCTGACGCCGCAGGATGTGGTCAGCGTCGTGCAGCAGCAAAGCCAGGAGGTGGCCGCCGGCCAGATCGGCATTCCGCCGGTACCGAAGGGACAGGTCTTCCAATACACGCTGAACGTCAATGGCCGATTGAACGAGGCGGCCGACTACGAAAACATCGTCGTCAAGGTCGAGAGCGGACAGGGCGGCCGTGTTACCCGGATCCGCGATATCGGCCGCGTCGAACTCGGCGCCCAGACTTACAGTCAGTCCTTCATGCAGAACGGCCGGCCGGCTGCCGGCATCGGCATTTTTCAGCTGCCGGAGGCAAATGCCATCGCGGTGGCGCAGGTGGTGAACACGAAAATGCAGGAGCTCTCGAAGAGCTTCCCGCCGGGCCTCGAATATCACGTGCCGTTCGACACGACAAAATTCGTCGAGGCCTCCATCGACGAGGTTTACGTCACCTTGATCGAGGCCGGCATTCTCGTTCTCATCGTCATTCTCGTGTTCCTGCAGGATTGGCGGGCGATGCTCGTGCCGGCGACCACCGTTCCGGTCACCATCATCGGCGCCTTCGCGGCCATGGCAGCATTGGGTTTCACCGTCAACCTGTCGACGCTGTTTGCCATCGTTCTCGCCATCGGTATCGTCGTTGATGATGCCATCGTCATTGTCGAAGGGGTCGCCCGACACATCGAGGCCGGCATGTCCGGCCGAAAGGCGGCCGAAAAGGCGATGGAGGAGCTGCTTGGCCCGGTCATCGGCATTACGCTGGTGCTGATGGCCGTTTTCATTCCGGCCGCCTTCCTGCCCGGCCTGACCGGACAGCTCTACCGGCAGTTCGCCCTCGTCATCGCCGCCACGGCACTGATCAGCGCCATCAATGCCGTCACGCTGAAACCGACGCAATGTGCCCTTTGGCTGCGGCCACCAGTCCCGCCAGAGAAACGCAACATCTTCTATCGCGGCTTCAACAAGGTCTACGACAGGGGTGAACGCAGCTATGCCGGGCTGATCGGATCGATGACCCGCCACAGCGGTATCATGGTCATAGCAGCACTTGCGCTGATCGGTGTCGCCGTCTGGGGGCTCGCCCGTCTGCCGACTGCGTTTCTGCCCATCGAGGATCAAGGCTATGTGCTGATCAGTGCGCAGCTGCCCGACGGCGCATCGAAGGAGCGCACCGACGCGGTGATGGAAGAGGTCGGCAAGATCGCCGAAGCCACGCCTGGCGTCGATCAGGTGCTGACCATCAGCGGCATCTCCGTTCTCGACAACAATGCCAGTCTGCAGAATGCCGGCGTCGCCTATGTCGTGCTGAAGGATTGGGACGAGCGCGGCAAGGAAAAGGGGCAGGATCTGCTGTCGATCTACCAGCATTTGAACGGCACGCTGCAAAGCGTGCTCGCCGCCAAGACGCTGGTGGTCGTGCCACCTCCGATCCAGGGCGTCGGCAATGCCAGTGGCTTTACCATGCAGGTCGAGATCAGGAACGGCATTTCCGACTACCCGCTGCTGCAATCGATTGCCGACACGATCGTCAAGAACGGCGGTGCTCAGTCATCCCTGCAAAGGCTGAGCACGCCTTTTCGCTCGAACGTGCCGCAACTCGCAGTCTCTGTCGACCGGATCAAGGCGGAGACGCTAGGGGTTACCGTGGGCCAGGTTTTCTCGGCTCTCTCCAGTTACGTCGGATCGAGCTATGTCACCCAGTTCAACAAATTTGGCCGGACCTTCCAGGTCTATGCGCAAGCCGCTTCCGATTTCCGGGTCAGCGCCGAAGACATCCGCAATCTGAAGGTCAAGGCCGGTGACGGCACGATGGTGCCGCTCGGCACGGTCGTCGATGTCACCGCGACACAAGGCCCATCTCTGATCAGCCTCTACAATCTCTACCCGTCTGCAACGATCGTTGGCGGGCCTGCCGCAGGCTTCAGTTCCGGCCAGTCGCTCGACGTCATGGAGCAGATTGCCGATCAGACACTGCCACCGGGCACAGGCTTCGAATGGACGGCGCTGTCCTATCAGGAGAAGGCCGTGGGCGGGCAGATCTATTTCATCTTCGCGCTCGCCATGCTCCTCGTCTATTTCGTGCTCGCAGGCCAGTATGAAAGCTGGATCTTGCCGCTGGCAGTCCTTCTCGCCGTGCCGCTCGCCCTCCTTGGCACAGTGGCAGCGCTTATGGCAGCCGGCGTTGCCAACAACCTTTATACGCAGATCGGCCTTATCCTGCTGATCGCGCTTGCATCGAAGAATGCCATCCTCATCGTCGAATATGCTAGGGAAAGGCGGGCGGAAGGCATGGAAATACTGGATGCGGCCGTCGAGGCCGCCCGCTTGCGTTTCCGGCCAATTTTGATGACGTCCTTCGCCTTTATCCTCGGCGTCCTGCCGCTCGTGCTGGCGACTGGCGCCGGCGCATCCGCCCGCAAATCTATCGGCATATCGGTCTTCAGCGGCATGATCGCCTCGACCTGCCTCGCCGTGCTCTTTGTCCCGTCCTTCTACGTCCTGTTGCAGCGCCTCGAGGAATATTGGAAAGGGCGCACAAAGACCGCAGGCCTGGCGGAAACGGAGATATCGAAGGTTCAGTAGGGCAGTCACGACGGCCCGTCGCGCGATCACCTACGGTTTGGTGCGCAGGCAGGTTGCCGTTCGGGGTGGCTCTTCACAGCGGGGATTCGAACAGCCACTAAAGTCCCGAGGTCAGCACCCTGTGACAGGCAGGCGACACGCGTTGCAGATTGTCCCGCAGGCAAGCGATACCCCGCCCTCCGCCCAGAGGCACCATCCGGCACAGGGCTCGAAAATCCGATCCGCAGGTTTCACGCAGGACCATCAATTCCTCGCGCGGCGAGAAGGCCGGCATCATGGCCCGGGGAGCAGGTGTGGTCGCAACCGTCGCCGCGGCACCGCCGCCGGCTGGGGTTGATCCTGCTGATCCTCCCCCGGTAGATCCGCCCAAGGCCGCAACGGCTTGCTGACATGGCGCCGAAAGAGCGGCATTGTGCTGCTGCAAGCAGCTGAGTGCCTCGGTGCCGCCCGGTGTGACGCCGGAGCATTGCGCCATGAAATCCCGTTGGCAGGCCGATTTGACGGCGTTGCGCTGCGCCTGGGTCGGCTGATGCGCCGGTGTGCCCGTCGCCGGCGCTGGCGCTGGCGCCGTCACCCCGGTAGTTGCGGGCGGCGCCGGGACCGGCTCCGCGGATGTCGACTTGGGTTTGCTCACCGCCGACACCGCCTTCCGGCAGCCCGCTGACAGTGTGGCATTATGCTGTTGCAGACAAGTGAGCGCCTCGATACCTCCCGGCGTCACCCCTGAACATTGTGCTATGAAATCGGATCGACATTCCGCCCTGATCGCATTGCGCTGCTCTTCAGTCGGCGCCTGCGCGGACGCGACACCAGCAAAGAGCACCACTGCGCAGAGCGCTGGCAATCCCGAGATACCAAACAGAAGACGACGCCGTCCATGCGGAGCCGTCAGTAGAGAAGATGCCCACTTTCGCATTATTCCTCCCCCCTATAAATCTCTAATCTACTTCATGAAATCGAACGCCCTGCTGAAAAGGATAATAAACGCCCGCCAATTGGAGGGACGTTGCTTGCGGCTACGAAAATATTAAAACGCCGGCTCCACGTATATTAGAATATTGCTATTTTAGCAACTATCGTGCGCCTGAAAACTGATCAAGGAAAACGTATCACTCATCAGCCTCGTGATCGGAAACCATGCATCTCAAAGCAAGTTAACAGGTTCTGCGAATACATGCTGCCGTCATGCCGCAGCCTCGTACCCTCTTGAAGCCGGGCTCTCGTGGCCTTCAAGCCGAAAGCGTGCAATCATGTCGGTGAGTGCAAGCGCCTCGGACGATAGCTGTCGGGTGGCAGCATTCGTCTCTTCCACCATCGCTGCATTTTGCTGCGTCATACGATCAATATCGTTCACCGATGCGTTGATCGAATGGAGTGTCGTCGCTTGGTCGCGGCTTGACGAGGCGATGAGCTCGATATGACCGACGATGTGGACGATCTCGCTGGAAATCTCCATCAGCGCATCGCCGGTGCGGCCGACGAATTCGGAGCCGGACGCAACCTCGCGGACGGAATTGTTGATGAGCTCGCCGATTTCCTTGGCTGCGCGCGCCGATCGCTGCGCCAGCTCCCGCACCTCCTGTGCGACGACAGCGAAGCCCTTGCCGGCCTCACCCGCTCTTGCCGCTTCGACGCCCGCATTTAGAGCCAAGAGATTGGTCTGGAAAGCGATGGAGTCGATAGCGCTGACGATCTGCACGATCTTGCCCGACGCGTCCTCAATCCGTCCCATGGCCGAAACCGCGTTTTGGACCACTGAAGCCGAGGCGTCGGCGCCCTGTTTGGCGCGTTGGACAAGCGCAAGCGCTGCTGCTGCCCGTCCTGAAGAGGTGTTGACGGCGGAAGAAATCTCCTCCACTGCCGCTGCGGTTTCCTCAAGTGCGGCCGCCTGCTTTTCCGTTCGGCTGGCTAGGTCATCAACGGCTTCCGCCATCTGGCGGCCATTGTCGCTGATGAGGGAAGAGGTCTCGCGAATATCACAGAGCGTCTCCCTGAGACCTGCGACCGACATGTTGAAATCGGTGCGGATCCGGTCGAGTTCGGGGGCAAAGAGCTTATCGATGGAAAAATTCAACTCCCCGCGCGACAGCCGCGTGAGCCCTTCTGCAAGCGCCTCGATTGCGGCATCAACCTGGACCTTGGCGCTACGGCGCTCGAATTCGTTGCGGGCGCGCTCGGATTCCGCATCGCTACGCGCGATCTCTGCCTGTTGTTCCATCTCGACATTCGATAGCGCATTTTGTTTGAAGACGGAAAGTGCACGGGCCATTTCCCCGATTTCGTCGCCCCGTGCCTCGCCGGTGATTGCGGTATCGAGCCTTCCCTCTGCGATCTTGCGCATCGCTGCGGTAATCTGGGTGATCGGTCCCTTCAGGGTGACGACCAGCGCGGCACCCGCGGTCATAGCAATCAGGATGCCGATGACAATGGCGCCGCCAGATATTCTATTGGCCTGTTGACGATCCTGCCCAGCATTTTGCCTCTGCGTCTCGGCGAATTGAGCAAGCAGGTTCCAGGTGTTGTCGATCTGCCCCGCAGCGCTGTCGAACTCACCTAGCTTGCGCGCCGCACCTTCTGAGAGCGCTGCCGCGTTTGCCGCGAGCAGGTCGAGGACGGGTTGAGCCTTCTTCGGAATTTCGACAAAGAGGGGATCGTCGTTCACCACGCCGGCGAGACGGCCGAGCTCGGTCTGATACATGTAGATCGACTGCTGGACTTTCTTCACTCGCGCGTCGTCTGGATTTCCGGCGAGCTCGGCGAAGCCGACGCGGATCTCGTTATTGCTGTTAACGATGGCGCGCAGTTCGTTGCCGACATTCGTGGCCTGAGAGATATCCTTGTCCGACGCAGCAAGCGCAAGCACGGAGGTCCGCATCAGATCGTCGCCAATCGTCTTGAGACTGTCGCCAGTTGCAGCAAGATTGGCGACGGCGGTATCCGTTGCTGGGACATCCAAAGTGTCAGGCGACACCTTCGAAGCGTTGGCGATGGCATCCACAGCAGCGGCATACTGTGCGGCGAGGGCTTCGGTCGCTACAGCAGGCGAAAGCTGCTCCTTTGCCTTCTGCAAATCAGGCCCATATTTGGCTAGCAGGCCAACTTTGTCAGCCGGCGTCGTCGCGTTCGTATAGTCATTGCGAAGTTTTGTCGCGACACTGGCGGCGGCGCTGATGGAGACGGAATTGCTCAGGCCGCTCTTGTTGGTATTTTCCATCTTTTTCGCACTGGCCATCAGCATGAACGAGCGCTTGCCAACCTGCCCTTGCAGGTCAAGAAGTGCCGCGGAAGCAGCGTCCACATCACTGAGAATTTTCTGCTGTCCCGTTTCGATTTGCCAGATCGCTTCGATCTTTTGCGGGATGATTTGCGACTGATCAAGCGCCTGGTCAAGAAGCCCCACATCGGTCGTCGGCCTTAGCCTCTCGATCGTCTGCTTCAGGTTTTCCAGTTGCTTACGGGCGTCCGCAAGTGCTGTGTCTCGGGCTTCCTGCGACGGCTTCATCAGAAAGCCGGTCATGCTGGAAGAAACATGTTTGAACCCGTTCAGGGATTGCAAAACATGGTTGGAGATCTCCATCCGTCCCTCGAGAAGGCTGGACGCGTAGTATCCCGTCAGCCCCACTGCGCATAGGCTAAAGACGAATGGCGCCAATAGTACGAGCACCTTCGTCTGAATGCGAACCCGCGACATCAAACCACTTACCACGACCGCATCCCCACCACCGATTGGAGCTAAGCTGTCATTCTTTGTTTAAGAACCGATAAATGGGTTGATCCGAAGGCTATGCACGCTTCACCTATCGGGGCGAAGGCATGGTTCATCCTACCGGTAAGCAAAAACGCAAAAAGCCCGCACGAGGCGGGCTTTTGCGTATTATTGGGAATTTGGTTTCGGTTTGAGGCTTTGCCCCGTTGGGTCTTAAACAGTTCAGTGGACTGTTTTATCGGGCGGGCCCGATCGACCGCTCACCCTTCAGGTTATGGTGAGCTCTGCGAACGAGGAGCTACCATCGCCAGGGAAAGCGAAGCTTTTCCGCCAGCGATAAGAAGGTAGATGCTGATCTTTAAAAGGAAGGATTTGGTTTCGGGGGCAGGCTTTGTAGTTTTCTGTCCCGCTGCGTCGGCTTTGCCTTCTTGCGGGCCCCTGATTAGGCATTAAACCCTCGACCCGTTACCAAACAAAAAGCCGCCCTGAAGGCGGCTATTTGTTTGGTTGCGGGGGCAGGATTTGAACCTGCGGCCTTCAGGTTATGGTCCGCAGGACGAGGAGCTACCGTCGCCAGCGAAGATGAAGTCTTCGCGCCAGCGATATTGCTCTCTTCTGGCAACACAAAAAGCCCCTGCATGGCAGGGGCTTGGGAGTATCTAAGGGAAGGATTGGTTGCGGGGGCAGGATTTGAACCTGCGGCCTTCAGGTTATGAGCCTGACGAGCTACCGGGCTGCTCCACCCCGCGCCAGAGCAAATCATTGAGATTTGCTGATGTATTGTAACACAAAAGGCCGCTTGTGAGCGGCCCTTTTTGTTCGGCATGGGCCGCAGAGTTTGTGATGAGAAGATTGTTTTACATCAGTTGCGTTTTGCAGACCTGGCAGCGACCTACTCTCCCGCGTCTTAAGACGAAGTACCATGGGCGCAGGGGCGTTTCACGGCCGTGTTCGGAAAGGGAACGGGTGCAGCCACCCCGCCATAACCACCAGGTCGGCAAAGCGCAACTATATGTTTTGAGAAGCTGGTGAAGTGCTATGACTTCGTTTTTGAACACGTTTTAGAGCTCCAACCGGACGAACACTTCGTGTTCGCCGGGACCGGGCAAAGGCTGGCGCCTTCGCCTTGTCAGGACGACCGCTTTGCGGTCGCCTTGAGATGAGCATAGTCAATGAGAACGATCAAGCCAATCGAGCTATTAGTACCGGTAAGCTTCATGCGTTGCCGCACTTCCACACCCGGCCTATCAACGTGGTCGTCTTCCACGGCTCTGATAGGGAATACTCGTTTTCAGGTGGGTTTCCCGCTTAGATGCCTTCAGCGGTTATCCCGTCCATATGTAGCTACCCTGCTATGCCCTTGGCAGGACAACAGGTCCACCAGAGATATGTCCATCCCGGTCCTCTCGTACTAGGGACAGATCCTGTCAATATTCCTACACCCACGGCAGATAGGGACCGAACTGTCTCACGACGTTCTGAACCCAGCTCACGTACCGCTTTAATTGGCGAACAGCCAAACCCTTGGGACCTGCTCCAGCCCCAGGATGCGATGAGCCGACATCGAGGTGCCAAACAACCCCGTCGATATGG
This sequence comes from Rhizobium sp. WSM1328, assembly GCF_057653715.1. Lineage (NCBI taxonomy): Bacteria > Pseudomonadati > Pseudomonadota > Alphaproteobacteria > Hyphomicrobiales > Rhizobiaceae > Rhizobium > Rhizobium sp. WSM1328. Next base: position 3,863,817 of record NZ_CM172788.1, read on the forward strand.
ACTCTTGGGGGTCATCAGCCTGTTATCCCCGGCGTACCTTTTATCCGTTGAGCGATGGCCCTTCCACGCGGGACCACCGGATCACTATGACCGACTTTCGTCTCTGCTCGACTTGTCAGTCTCGCAGTCAGGCGGGCTTATGCCATTGCACTCGACGACCGATTTCCGACCGGTCTGAGCCCACCATCGCGCGCCTCCGTTACTCTTTCGGAGGCGACCGCCCCAGTCAAACTACCCACCATACACTGTCCCGGACCCGGATGACGGGCCGCGGTTAGACATCCATGACGATAAGGGTGGTATTTCAAGGATGGCTCCACGGAAACTGGCGTCCCCGCTTCAAAGCCTACCACCTATCCTACACATGCCGACACGAATGCCAGTGTAAAGCTATAGTAAAGGTGCACGGGGTCTTTCCGTCTGACCGCAGGAACCCCGCATCTTCACGGGGAATTCAATTTCACTGAGTCTATGTTGGAGACAGCGGGGAAGTCGTTACGCCATTCGTGCAGGTCGGAACTTACCCGACAAGGAATTTCGCTACCTTAGGACCGTTATAGTTACGGCCGCCGTTTACTGGGGCTTCGATTCAAAGCTTGCACCTCTCCTCTTAACCTTCCAGCACCGGGCAGGCGTCAGACCCTATACGTCGTCTTGCGACTTCGCAGAGCCCTGTGTTTTTGATAAACAGTCGCTACCCCCTGGTCTGTGCCACCCCATAATAGTTGCCTACCATGGGGTCACGCTTCTTCCGAAGTTACGCGTGCAATTTGCCGAGTTCCTTCAACATAGTTCTCTCAAGCGCCTTGGTATACTCTACCTGACCACCTGTGTCGGTTTCGGGTACGGTCTATACGGTGGAGCTATTTCCTGGAACCGCTCCGCTGCCCATCCAATCCAATAAGAATGAACAACTTGTGCAATCCGTCACTACCACCAGGCCCACGAATATTAACGTGGTTCCCATCGACTACGCATTTCTGCCTCGCCTTAGGGGCCGGCTAACCCTGCTCAGATTAACTTTAAGCAGGAACCCTTGGTCTTTCGGCGAGAGGGTCTCTCACCCTCTTTATCGTTACTCATGTCAACATTCGCACTTCCGATACCTCCAGGAGCCCTCACGGGTCTCCCTTCATCAGCTTACGGAACGCTCCGCTACCACGTGTATTGCTACACATCCTCAG
>NZ_CM172788.1:3870000-4415000 GCF_057653715.1 Rhizobium sp. WSM1328
CGACGTCGAATCCGAAGTCAGCCTGAAGACCATTCCCTTCCCGACCGGCAAGACCAGCATGCAGATGGCATCCGGCCTGTCGCTCGAGGAGGTCGAAGAGAATGTGCGCTCCAACGGCTCGGTGCTGACCGACGGCAACACGCAGCTCGCAGCCCTTTATTACGTCGATCCGCGTCGTTTCTCCAACGAGGATGCCGATGTCGATCTGACCGCCGGTCTGTCCGCCCGCGTGCTCGAACAGAACATGACGGTCTCCGCATCGGAATCGATCACGCCGCAGACCGAAGAATTCGCCGACGACATCCTGCCGGTGCGCGTCGACACGCCCATCGCCAAGGCGCTGACGGATTCAGGCTATCCGCAGCAATATGCCGATGGCATCGCCGGCTATATCGCGCAGCAACTGGGTTCTGGTGATCTCGACAAGGGCGATGTGCTGCGCATCGGCATCATTCAGAAGGGCGAACAGGCAAAGATCATCCGAGCCAGCGTCTATCGCGGCACGCGCCATCTCGTCACCGTAGCCGTCGACGACAAGGGCAGATATGTGCCCGGCAGCGAGCCGCCGATGTTGGATGCCATCGCCACCGCCTTCGATGACAATTCGTTCGCACCGCCCCCCGGCCAGAACCTGCCGCGCGTCTATGACGGCATCTATCGTGCTGCCCTTTCCTACGGCATGACCAAGGATATGACGGCGCTGATCATCAAGCTGCTCGCCAGCAATGTCGATTTTCAGGCGCAGTTGAGGCCGACCGACAGTCTCGAAGCCTTCTTCTCCGTCGCCGACAGCGCTGGTCAGGCGACCGAGGATTCCGAACTGCTCTATGTCAACGCCCGTTTCGGCGATACGCAGACGCGCTTCTACCGCTTCCAGGACCCCGAAGACGGCACGGTCGATTATTTCGACGAGAACGGCAAGAGCATCCGCCAGTTCCTGCTGCGTAACCCGGTTCCGAACGGCATCTTCAAATCGGGCTTCGGCATGCGCCGCCATCCGATCCTCGGTTTTGCCCGCATGCACACCGGCGTCGATTGGGCTGCACCGCGCGGCACGGCGATCATCGCCGCCGGCAACGGCACGGTCGAAAAAGCCGGCTGGGATTCCGGCGGTTACGGCAACCAGACGATCGTGCGCCATGCCAACGGCTATGAATCCTCCTACAATCACCAGAGCGCCATCGCCAAGGGCGTCGTCCCCGGTGCCAAGATCCGCCAGGGCCAGGTGATCGGCTGGGTCGGTACGACGGGCGAATCCACCGGCCCTCACCTGCATTACGAGCTGATCGTCAACGGCACCAAGGTCGATCCGCTGCGCATCCGCCTGCCGGGCGGCAAATCGCTGCAGGGCGAGGCGCTGGCGAAATTCGAAGACGAGCGCAAACGCATCGATACGCTGCTCAACAACCAGACGCCGGACCAGGTGGCGAGCAAGTAGCGTCCATCTACGCTGCTTCCCCTCCAACAAACGGCCCCGACCATCCAACGAAAAATGGCGGCCGAAGCCGCCATTTCTCATTCATCCGGCAAACTGGATTTACGCTGCTTCGCTCACCGTCTGCCTCGTCCTGAACTGCAGCCGGTCCGAACCGCTCGTCACCGTCACCGTCGATCCATCCGGCACCTGGCCGGACAGGATCTGCTCGGCCAGCGGATCCTGCACGAACTTCTGGATCACCCGCTTCAGCGGCCTTGCACCGTAGACCGGATCGTAACCCTTGTTCGCCAGCCAGTGCCGGGCTTCCTCGTCGAGATCGATGATGATCTTGCGCTCGGACAGCAAAGCCACCAGCCGCTTCAGCTGGATATCGACGATCGCGCCCATCTCCTCGCGCTTCAAGCGATGGAACAGAATGATCTCGTCGATGCGGTTCAGGAATTCCGGCCGGAAATGCCCGCGCACGACCTCCATCACCTGCTCGCGAACCGTGTCGCTGTCGTCGCCATCCCTCAGTTGCGTCAGATATTCGGCGCCGAGGTTCGAGGTCATGATGATCATCGTGTTGCGGAAATCGACCGTCCGGCCCTGACCGTCGGTCAGGCGTCCATCGTCCAGCACCTGCAGCAGGATGTTGAAGACGTCGGGATGCGCCTTTTCGATCTCGTCGAACAGCACGACCTGATAGGGTCTGCGACGCACGGCTTCCGTCAGCGCTCCGCCTTCGTCATAACCGACATAGCCGGGAGGTGCACCGATCAGCCGGGCAACGGAGTGCTTCTCCATATATTCCGACATGTCCATGCGCACCATCGCCGTTTCGTCGTCGAAGAGGAAGCGGGCGAGCGCCTTGGTGAGCTCCGTCTTGCCGACGCCGGTCGGGCCGAGGAAGATGAACGAGCCGATCGGCCGGTTCGGATCCTGCAGGCCGGCGCGCGCGCGGCGGACGGCGCGCGACACGGCCTGAACCGCATCGCCTTGGCCGATCACCGATTTCGCCAGTTCGTCTTCCATCCGAAGCAGCTTGTCACGTTCGCCCTCCAGCATCCTGTCGACCGGAATGCCGGTCCAGCGGGAAACGATATGGGCGATATTGTCGGGGGTGACCACCTCCTGCACCATCGCGCCGCGGTCGCCATCCTGCTTCTCGGCATCGACGAGCTGCTTTTCAAGATCGGGAATGACGCCGTAGGTCAGCTCGCCGGCACGCTGGAATTCGCCTTTGCGCTGGGCGATCGCCAGTTCGTTGCGGGCATCATCGAGCTGCTTCTTGAGATCGGCGGCAAGGCCGAGTTTCTGCTTTTCCGCCTGCCAGCGGGCCGTCAGCGCATCGGCCTGTTCCTCGAGATCGGTCACTTCGGTTTCAAGCCGCTTCAGACGGTCGGCAGACGCGACGTCCGTTTCCTTTTTCAGCGCTTCGCGCTCGATCTTCAGCTGCATGATACGGCGGTCGAGTTCGTCGAGCTCTTCCGGCTTGGAATCCACCTGCATGCGCAACCGCGCTGCCGCCTCGTCCATCAGGTCGATCGCCTTGTCCGGCAGGAAACGATCGGTGATATAGCGGTTGGAAAGCGTCGCCGCAGCCACCAGCGCCGCATCGGCGATGCGCACCTTGTGATGCTGCTCGTATTTTTCCTTCAAGCCGCGCAGGATCGAGATCGTGTCTTCGACCGTCGGTTCATCGACGACGACGGGCTGGAAGCGGCGGGCAAGGGCCGGATCCTTCTCGACATGTTTGCGGTATTCGTCGAGCGTGGTCGCGCCGACGCAATGCAGCTCACCGCGGGCAAGAGCCGGCTTCAGGAGGTTGGAGGCATCCATCGCCCCATCCGCCTTGCCGGCGCCGACCAGCGTGTGCATCTCGTCGATGAACAGGATGATCTCGCCGTTTTCCGCCTGGACTTCATTGAGCACGGCCTTCAGCCGCTCCTCGAATTCGCCGCGGTATTTCGCACCGGCAATCAGCGCGCCCATGTCGAGCGCCATCAGCTTCTTGTCCTTGAGCGATTCCGGCACGTCACCGTTGACGATGCGCAGCGCCAGGCCCTCGACGATCGCCGTCTTGCCGACGCCGGGTTCGCCGATCAGCACTGGATTGTTCTTGGTACGGCGCGAAAGCACCTGGATGGTGCGGCGGATTTCGTCGTCGCGGCCGATCACCGGGTCGAGCTTGCCCTCGCGGGCTTCGGCGGTGAGATCGCGTGCGAACTTCTTCAGCGAGTCAAAACCCTGCTCGGCATTGGAGGAATCCGCCGTCCGGCCCTTGCGGATGTCGTTGATGACCTGGTTGAGGCCCTGGGCCGTCACGCCTGCGTTCTTCAGCGTCGAAAAGGTCGAGGCCGAGGATTCGATCGCCAGCGCCTGCAGCAGGCGCTCGACGGTTACGAAGCTGTCGCCGGCCTTCTTCGCCGCTTCTTCGGCGGTCGAAAGGACCTTAGCGAGCGGTTGTGCCAGATAGATGTTGCCGTTGCCGCCGGAGATCTTCGGCAACTTGGCGAGAGCCGCGTCATTGGCCAGGCGGGCGGCCTTGGCATCGCCGCCGGCGCGCTCGATCAGCGACGCCGCCATGCCCTGATCGTCGTCGAGCAGGACTTTCAGCACATGTTCGGGCGTGAATTGCTGGTGACCCTGCGCCAGCGCATAGGTCTGGGCGGACTGGATGAAACCGCGCACCCGCTCCGAATATTTCTCGATATTCATATTCTGCCTCCATGGATCGCCCTGCCCTGACGAGGCGCAGACCGATGATTGAGATCGACCCCCTGAAAAGGCAGGTCGCGCTTTGCCCGGCTGGGATTCGGGCGAAGCAGTTCGAAGAGAATATGGTAGCCTGTTCAGCGAGTTTAAAGAGCCCATAAAATGAAAATCCCCGGCACAAGGCCGGGGATTTTCAAGCTAATTCGAGTAGATGGCATGAGCGTCACGCTCTCCCTGAAGGGGAAGCGAAATCCTCATTCCGATGTGACGTCAGCCAGCACTGGCGCCTCGGCAGAGGCACCTTCGCCTTCAGCGGCTGCTTCTTCGCCCTCGGCACCCCGACGCGGGCGACGGGGGCGGCTGCCGGTGCTGCGGCGGCGGGGCTGGCGTTCGCGCGGCTGGCCGCCGGCACCTTCCTCGTCCATGGCGACTTCGGCCGGAATGCCTTCGATCTCCGGCTGCGGGCCGGTTCCATCGATGACCTCGGACTGGGGTGCCGGCGCAGGCGCCTGAGCGGCTACCGGCTTCGGCTGTGCCTGCGGCTGGTGCTGTCTGCTCTGCTGCGGCTGGTGCGGCCTGCTCTGCGGCGGCTGGACGATAACGACATCGTCGCCGTCATTGTCATTCTCATTGTCATTGTTGTCCATGTCGTCGCCGTCGCGGTCCGCACCGTCGCGATCATTGTACTCGCCGCGATCGTCGCGCTGGAAGCGTTCCTGCATCTGCGCCTGGGCGCTGGCGATGATACGATTATAATGTTCGGCGTGCTGGAGATAATTCTCGGCAATCACGCGGTCGCCGGAGCTTTGGGCGTCGCGGGCGAGCTGTGCGTATTTTTCGGCGATATGCTGCGCAGTACCGCGAATCTTCACATCGGGGCCGGAGCTGTCATAGGTCCGGGTCAGCGGATTGCCGCCCTTGCGGTTGAAATTGTTGTTATTGTTATTTCCACCGCCGCCGTTGTTATTGTTGCCACGCCCTCGACCGCGCTTGTTCTGCTGTCCTGGCCTCATAGATCGTTCACCTGAATTCTCTGTTTGTGATGGATACATGGCACCAACCGCCATGACCGGAAAACCGGGTCAGGACCTTTGTGCCGCGAGCATACTGCGCCTTTGCGCCGACCTGCCGCTTGGTTCTCAAGTCAGTTTGACTGATTCACGCATTGGGTCGTGTTCAACCGTTGAAACTCTCGTTTAAAAGAGCGGACCCCCGAGGCAAACCAAGTACCGAACGAATCTCGTTCATTCCTATCTGCCCAACACGTGACCGCAACCTATATTGCTTCACCGGGAAATCCAAGCCTTTTCTTCGCAATAACAATAATGTCCTGTTCAATGCCGCATTATCGTCTCTCACGCGAGCGCGAACACGAGCACCCTGTCGTTCTGACCATAATCTTTTACGGATTTGAGGCACCTGAAGCCCTTCGCTTCAAAGATCGCCGTCACGTCGTTTCGCTGATCGTAGCCGATCTCCAGTCCGACGACCCCATCGGGCCTGATGAACCTTGCCGCATCCTTGGCTATGGCTTTGTAAGCGTCAAGCCCATCCGGGCCGCCATCCAGAGCCGCAGCCGGATCAAATTTGGTCACTTCGGGAGCGAGATCGTGAATGACATTGGAAGCAATATAGGGCGGATTTGAGACAATCGCGTGAAAGGATCCCTGGATGTTCTCGAACCAACTCGACTGTACGACCTGAAAACGATCCTGCAATCCGTTTCTTTCTGCATTCGATCTTGCCGTCAGAAGTGCATCCGCCGATATGTCGCTGCCGACACCTGACGCATCAGGACAGTCACTCAAAAGCGCAAGGCATATCGCCCCCGTCCCGGTTCCCATGTCAAGGATATGGAGACGGCTTTGCACCTTTGCAAGGTCCTTGAGATAGACGAGAACCGTATCGACCAGGATTTCCGTATCCGGCCGCGGTTCCAGCGTTTCCGCCGAGAGCCGAAGTGGCAGGCCATAGAATTCCCGCTCGCCGAGAATGCGATGCACCGGCTCATGACCGAGGCGCCGCTCCAGCGCCCTGAAAATCGCTTCGGCTTGCTCAGCAGAAAGCCTCTCGGCCGATCGCGTCAACAGCTCGGTCGGCGACAGTTTCAGAAGGCCCGCGACCAGCAGCCGCGCATCGGTCGCCGGGTCGACGATACCTGCTTCGGTGAAGCGGCGGCGCGCATCGGCAAGCATATCGGCGACCGTCGAGCTCATTGTTGCTCGCCGAGCTGCGCCAGCTGGCTGGCCTGGTAATCGGCCATCAGCGCGTCGACGACCTCCTCGATCTCGCCTTCCATCATCCGGTCGAGCTTATAGAGCGTCAGATTGATGCGATGGTCCGTTACCCGCCCCTGCGGGAAATTATAGGTGCGGATACGTTCCGAGCGATCGCCGGAGCCGACCTGGCTCTTGCGATCGGCAGAGCGCTCGCTATCGGCCCTCTGCCGCTCGGCATCGTAAAGCCTGGAGCGCAGCACCTGCATCGCCTTGGCGCGATTTTGGTGTTGCGATTTTTCCGAACTGGTGACGACGATGCCGCTCGGAAGATGGGTGATGCGCACTGCCGAGTCCGTCGTATTGACGTGCTGGCCGCCAGCACCCGAAGAGCGCATCGTGTCGATGCGGATGTCTTCGGCTCGGATCTCGATGTCGATCTCCTCGGCCTCCGGCAGCACCGCAACCGTTGCGGCCGACGTATGGATACGCCCACCCGCCTCGGTTTCCGGCACGCGTTGCACACGATGCACGCCGGATTCGAATTTCAGCTTGGCAAAGACACCCCTGCCGGTGATCGTCGCGATGATTTCCTTGTAGCCGCCGGCTTCGCCCTCGCTCGCCGAGAGCACCTCCACCTTCCAGCCCTTTTCCGCTGCAAAACGCTCGTACATGCGAAAGAGATCGCCGGCGAAAAGGGCCGCTTCCGAGCCGCCCGTGCCGGCGCGGATTTCGAGGATCGCGCTCTTTTCGTCGGCTGCGTCCTTCGGCAGAAGCAGGATCTGCATCTCCTGCTCAAGCACCTCGATCTGCTCTTTCACCTCGGGCAGCTCCAGCTCGGCGAGTTCGCGCATCTCGCGGTCGACCGACCTGTCCTCGAGCAGCGTTTCGAGATCGGCAAGCTCGGCGACCGCCTTCTCATAGACGCGGATCTTCGTCACGACAGGCTGCAGCTCGGAATATTCGGATGCGAGCTTCACATAGACATCGGCAGCCGGGCCAGCCGACATGCGCGCCTCGATCTCGCCGAAACGACGTTCCAGCTCGCGCATCTTTTCAACGGGAAGCTTCGCCACCCTTCACTCCGATTCTTCTTAATCTCTGTCTAAAGGGGAATATTGTGGCTCTCGGCGAAGCGGGCAAGCACCTCGCGCATCGGCATCAAGGCGTGGTGATCGTCCAGCACCTCGTCCATCGCCTTCGTCAGTGCCCCGACATCCAGCCCGAGCAGCATCGCCTTCACCGGCCCGATCGAGGCCGGCGACATCGAAATCGAGCGGAAGCCGATGCCGAGCAGCGCCATCGCCGAGATCGGTTTGCTGGCGAGTTCGCCGCAGAGCGTCACCGGTGTCTTGTTCCGGTCCGCCCCGCGTACGATGTCGCGCAGGATGCGTAAGAACGGCTTGCCGAGCGGATCGAAGCGGTCCGAAACCCGCGCATTGCCGCGATCGACCGCCATCGAGAACTGGAAGAGGTCGTTCGAACCGACCGAGACGAAATCGACCGCCTCCATCAGTTCATCGAGCTGCCAGAGCAATGCAGGCACCTCCAGCATCGCGCCGAATTGCAGCTTGCGCGGCAGCCCGTGGCCGAAGCGCGACAGATGCTGCACTTCCTTCTGCAAGAGCTCGCGCACCATCTTCAGCTCGGAAACCTCGGTCACCATCGGCACCATCAGCTTCAGCTCGGTGTCGGCCGATGCCTTCAGCAGAGCACGCAACTGGGTGCGCAACAGACCCGGCCGGTCGAGCGACAACCGGATGGCGCGCCAGCCGAGGGCGGGATTTTCTTCCTCATGGCCACGGAAATAGGGCACGACCTTGTCGCCGCCGATATCGAGCGTACGGAAGGTGACAGTGCGGCCCGCCGCCTGCTTTATCACATTGCGGTAGAACTGCTCCTGCTCCTCCGCCTTCGGCATGGTGGAGGCGATCATGAACTGCAGCTCGGTGCGGAAAAGGCCGATGCCCTCGGCGCCCGATTCCGAAAGCTGCGGCAGGTCGACCAGCAGGCCGGCATTCATCATCAGCGCGATCCGTTGCCCATCCTTGGTCACCGGCTCGACGGCGCGCAGCGCCCGGAACTGCTCCTGCCGCCTGGCACGGAAGCGAACCTTCTCCTCGTAGGAACGCCGGTGATCGGCCATCGGCCGCAGATGCACATGTCCCTCGTCGGCATCGATGATCACGGCATCGCCATTCTCGGCGAGCGCCACCACGCCCGCCGCCTGACCTATGACCGGAATGCCCATGGCGCGCGCGACGATCACCACATGGCTTGTTACCGCCCCTTCTTCCAGCACCAGCCCGCGGACATTGGCACGCGGATAATCTAGCAGTTCGGCTGCTCCCATGGCGCGCGCCAGAATGATCGCATCGCTGGGGAAACCTTCGCCGGACGTCCGGCCGGTATAACCGGTCAACTGTCTGAGCAAACGGTTCGCCAGATCCTCGAAATCATGCATGCGTTCGCGCAGATAAGGGTCGGTCAACCGCATCATCCGCGCCTTGGTGTCGCTCTGCACCTTCTCGACTGCTGCTTCCGCCGTCAGGCCGTTGCGGATCGCCTCCTCGAGCTTGCGCACCCAGCCCTGGTCATGCGCAAACATGCGATAGGTTTCGAGCACCTCGCGGTGTTCGCCCTCCATCGACACGTCGCGACGCGACAGCATGTCGTCGATCGAGATCCGCAGCGAGCCCATGGCTTCGGCCAGCCGCCGGATTTCCTTCTCGGCATCCTCGTTCAGCAGGTTGGTGACGACGATGCGCGGCTCGTGCAGCACGACGTAACCGAGGCCGATGCCGTCATTATAAGTGTCGCCGTCGACGGTGACCGAACGCGTCAGGTCGAGTTCGAGGCCTGGCTTGGTGATCTTCTTGAGCTCGCCGGTGGCGATCATCTCTGCAAGCACCATCGCCGTCGTCTCGAGCGCTTCCAGCTCTTCCTCGCGATAATTGCGGCTCGCCTTGTTCTGCACAACGAGAACACCGAGCGAGCGCCCGGTCCTGAGGATCGGCACGCCGAGGAAGGAATGGTAGATCTCTTCGCCCGTTTCCGGCAGGTAGCGGAAGGCAGGGTGCGACTGCGCGTCGGAAAGGTTGAGCGGCTGGGCCGAGGCCGCGATCGTGCCGACCAGGCCCTGCCCCATCTTCAGTTGCGCCAGATGCACGGCCTCGCGGTTGAGGCCTTCGGTTGCATAGAGTTCGAGGACACCGTCGGCGCGCAGCACATAGACGGAGCAAACCTCCGCCACCATGTTGCCGGCGATCTGGCGGACGATCCGGTCAAGACGATCCTGCGGCTCCAGCGGCTCCGCCATCAACTCGCGCAGCCGCCTGAGCAGCACGCGCGGACCGCCGGAAAGGTCTCTCATGGCGTCTCAAGCTCCCGAAACAACGCACTCAGTCCCGGCGGGCCGGCCCTCGTCTCCTCAACCTGAAGGGGCAGGCCGCCCACTGGGAATCAATTCTTATCCAGACCGTAGCAGGAATGCAAAGTCCTGACAGCGAGTTCTGCATAGGGACCGTCGATCAGGATGGAAATCTTGATCTCGGAGGTGGTGATCGCCTTGATGTTGATGCCTTTTTCGGCAAGTGCACGAAATGCGGTAGCGGCAACGCCCGCATGGCTGCGCATGCCGATGCCGATGACCGATACTTTCACCAGCCCCGATTCGTTCTGCACGACATCGTAGCCGATCTTCTCCTTATGGTCGCCGAGCACCTTGATCGCCTTCTCGACGTCGCCTGATGGCACGGTGAAGGTCATGTCGGTCTTCGACCCGTCCTCGGAAATATTCTGGACGATCATGTCGACATTGATATGGGATTCGGCGAGCGGCCCGAAGATCGCCGCGGAAACGCCCGGCCGGTCGGCAAGACGGCGAAGCGAGATCTGAGCCTCATCCTTGGCATAGGCGATGCCGGTGACTACTTCCTGTTCCACGATTTCTTCCTCGTCACAAATCAGCGTTCCGGGCGGGTTCAACAGATCGCCCATGCCCGGAGCATCGGGATCTTCGAATGATGAGCGCACGAAGGTGCGCACCTTGTGTACCATGGCAAGCTCGACCGAGCGCACCTGCAGTACCTTGGCGCCGAGCGAGGCCATTTCCAGCATTTCCTCGAAGGCGATCTTCTTCAGCCTGCGCGCCTTTGGCACGATGCGCGGGTCGGTCGTGTAGACGCCGTCGACATCGGTATAGATATCGCAGCGATCCGCCTTGACAGCTGCCGCGATTGCGACGGCCGAAGTGTCCGACCCGCCGCGCCCGAGCGTCGCGATACGGTTGTCGGGTCCCAGCCCCTGGAAGCCGGAGATCACGGCGACCTGCCCCTCGCCCATCCGTTTGACGATGTCGGAACCGTCGATCTCCATGATCCGTGCCGCGCCGTGCGCGTTGTCGGTGCGGATCGGGATCTGCCATCCCTGCCAGGAACGCGCATTGATATCCATCGCCTGCAATGCGATCGCCAGCAGACCGGAGGTCACCTGCTCACCCGATGCGACCACCGCATCATACTCCCGCGCATCGTAGAACGGAGAATTGGCGCCGATCACCTTCGGCGTGCCCTGGACCCAGCCGACCAGTTCATTGGTCTTGCCGGACATAGCCGACACCACCACCGCCACCTCGTGCCCGGCATCGACTTCGCGTTTTACATGGCGGGCAACGTTCTTGATGCGGTCCAGGTCAGCGACGGACGTGCCGCCGAATTTCATTACAATGCGTGCCATATGCCTCTACCACGACTGGCGCCGGGAAGCGGAAAACCGGACCCGGCATCACGAAAGCTCTGGGGCAGACCGTTTGGGCCAGAGAGCCGGATTCCCAACTTCTGGAATCGCTCTAAAAGCCCAGGCCCCAAAGGCCCCAAGTTGCGGCGTCTCTTAGCGAGTTTGGCGGGGGGAGGCAAGCGCGCGCGACAAAAGCTATTGGCGAGCGGCTCCGTGCTTGTCAGTCCCCTGATCTGCGCCTCTTGACTTATGCCCCCGATCGTCCGACTTCACATGTCACGAATGAAGGAGCGGACGATGACGGAAGGCGCCAGAAGCACGATCGACCAGGGCGAAGTGGACCGCTTCTCGGCGATGGCGGCGGAATGGTGGAGCCCGACCGGCAAGTTCAAGCCGCTGCACAAATTCAATCCCGTCCGGCTCTCCTATATCCGCGACAAAGCCTGCGAGAATTTCAGCCGTGATCCGAAAAGCGCGCGCCCGCTCGAAGGCCTGCGCGTGCTCGATATCGGCTGCGGCGGCGGCCTGTTGTCCGAACCGGTCGCCCGCATGGGCGCCTCCGTCGTCGGCGCCGATCCGTCCGAGAAGAATATCGGCATCGCCTCCACCCATGCGAAGGCCTCCGGCGTTTCGGTCGACTATCGCGCCGTCACCGCCGAGGAACTCACTGAGGCTGGCGAGACCTTCGATATCGTCTTGAACATGGAGGTTGTCGAGCACGTCGCCGATGTCGAATTCTTCATGACCACCTGCGCGAAAATGGTCCGCCCCGGCGGCCTGATCTTCGTTGCCACCATCAACCGCACGATGAAGGCGGCAGCGCTTGCCATCTTCGCCGCCGAGAACATTCTGCGCTGGCTGCCGCGCGGCACACATCAGTACGAAAAACTGGTACGTCCGGAAGAACTAGAAAAGCCGCTGGTGGCAAGCGGCCTTGAGATCAGCGACCGCACCGGCGTCTTCTTCAATCCGCTGTCGAACCAATGGAACCTGTCCAAGGATATGGACGTGAATTATATGCTGCTGGCGAAGCGGTCGGCATAGTTCGCGCCGTCAATAAGCCGGCTAGACTTTCAGCAGCGCGAGATGCAGATAGGCGGCCAGACGCGCCGACTGCATGTCAGTTCACGTCCTCCGGCAAAACGGGAATGGCCGCGATCTCGATGCCTTCTTCCAAGAGCGCCTGCGCCTCGTCGACCGTCGCGTGGCCGATGATACCGCGGGCATCCGCCTCGCCGTAATGGATCTTGCGGGCTTCCTCGGGAAACTGCGTGCCGACGTCCTCGGAATTGGCCTTGACCGCCGCAACGGCCTCCTTGAGTTTTTGCAGGGCCTCGCGGCGCATGGCATCCATCGCCAGCGTCTGCCTCTCGTCCTTCCCGCGCGCGGTCGACACCGAAGGCGCCATCAACAGCTTGGAAATGGCGGCGGAATGACAGACCGGGCAGGTCAGGAAACCGGTTTCGACCTGACGATCGAAATCGGCGCTTTCCGAAAACCAGCCTTCGAATTCATGGGCATTGTCACAGGTGAGGGAATAGCGGATCAAGCGGCGACGCCTCCGGCGATTGCCCCCGCAATCTTCTCGACCGAGAATTCCCGACCATTCCTCAGGTTCGGGATCTTGTCATGTGCGGCCTTGACCGCGGCGGGATCAATCTCGGCGACGATAACCGCCTCGCCGGTGGCGCCGGCCGACGCCAAAACCGTGCCCCAGGGATCGATGATCATCGAATGGCCGAAGGTCTCGCGCCCGTCCTCATGCCGGCCGGCCTGCGCGGCGGCGATGACGAAGACCCCGTTCTCGATCGCGCGTGCCCTGAGCAGGATCTCCCAATGCGCCTCGCCGGTCTGCTTGGTGAAGGCGGCAGGAACTGTCATCACCTCGGCGCCGGCCACCGCCTGGGCGCAGAAGAGCGCGGGAAACCGCACGTCGTAACAGATCGCAAAGCCCATTTCGGCAAAAGGCAGCGACAGGACGCGGGCCTCCGAGCCGGCCGTATAGGCCGCACTTTCACGCCAGCTCTCGCCATTGTCGAGGTCGACGTCGAACATGTGGATCTTGTCGTAGCGATTGAGAACCCTGCCGTCGGGACCGAACAGGAAACCGCGATTGGCGATCTTGCCATCGGCAAGGGCAATCGCCGTCGAACCGACATGCATGTGGATGCCGAGTTCTATGGCGAGCTCTGAGCCGGTCTTGACGATGATATCATGCGCTTCGTCGGCAAGCACGGCGCGTGCCGCTGTACGGTCGCGCTGCAGCATGCCGGTCATCTCGGGAGTCTGCACATAGGTCGCGCCCTGGCCAGCGGCCTCGCGCACCAGCCGCGCCATGGCGGCGGCGTTCTTCACCGGATCGACCCCGGAGCACATCTGGACAGCGGCGGCCTTGAAGCTCATCGGTTCTTCCTCAAGCCGCCAGCAACGGGTCGAGCTTGCCGGCCCGATCGAGCGCAAAGAGATCGTCGCAACCGCCGACATGATCGGCGCCGATGAAGATCTGCGGAAAAGTGGTACGCCCGTTCGACTTGCCGATCATCTCCTGGCGAAGATCCGGCGAAAAGGTCGCGTCGTGCTCGACATATTCGACACCCTTTTCTTCGAGAAGGGACTTGGCGCGGGTGCAATAGCCGCAGAACTGCCGTGTATAGATGGTGACGCGTACCATAATCTCTCCAGACCGATGCCGGGTATTTCTGTCATATAGGCTCGGAGAGAGCCCTTGCAAAGGTCAAAACCGTTATGTCGGTCGCACCCGCCTTGCGCAGTGTCCGGCTTGCCGCGGCGACCGTCGCCCCCGTTGTATAGACGTCGTCGATAAGGACGATGCGCTTGCCGAAAATGTCGTTTTCGCAACCCTTGGCGATCGCAAAAGCGCCCCTGACATTGTCTTCGCGCGCCTTGGCGCCAAGGCCGACCTGCTGGCTGGTGCGCTTGACGCGCATAAGCGTGGCGGCAAGCAGCGGCTTGCCCGAGAGCCTTGCCATATGGCGGGCAAGCTCTGCTGCCTGGTTGAACTTGCGCGTCAGCATACGGCTACGGTGCAGCGGCACCGGGATCAGCGCATCGCAGCTCTCGACCGTCCCGTCGGAAGCGCGCAGCATCCAGGCGGCCATCATCGGCGCCAGATCGGTGCGATCGCGATATTTGAGCCCATGAACGAGATCGCGGACGGCACGGTCGTGGGTCGCCGCCGACCGCAGCCGGTCGAAGGGCGGCGGGTTGGCGATCGCCTCAGCACTGAGGATGCCGGCGCCGAGATCATGCGAGAAGGGAATGCCGAGCACCTCGCAATAGGGCCGTTCGATGAAGCGGATACCGGACCAGCATTTCGCGCAGAGCCCGCGATGGCCGCCGGTCGAAATGCCGCAGACCGAGCAGGCGGGTGGATAAAAGAAATCAGCAAGCGCCGAAAACGGCCGCAAGAGATGCGTCCGCAGGAACTCTGACGGTTTTTCGATGTTGATCAGGCCCATGCCGCAGAGACTAGCGTGTTCTTCGCGAAAGGAAAATCGTCTTGCCGCACAGGCGGCACGAGACTAAGGACATCGCCATGGAAACGATCTTCGACAGAGCCCTGATCGCCGCACATCGCCGCCGCGCGCTTGTAAACAACGACCCGAAAGCCGCCTTCCTGCTCGACATCGCCGCTGAGGAAATGGCCGAGAGGCTTTCCGTGGTCGAGCGGACTTTCGAGACCGCCGTCGAACTGCATGGCGCGACCGGTGCTGCCGCCCGGGCCGCACTGGCGACGGGCAAGATCGGCACGATGATCCGCGTCGAAAGCGACAAGGCCTATGCCGGGCCAGGCGAAAACTTGATCGAGGCGCCGCTCGAGGACGTGCCGCTCGAACCGCAATCGGTCAATCTCATCCTTGCGCCGCTCAGCCTGCATCTGACCAACGATACGCCGGGCGTCTTCATCCAGATCCGCCGCGCCCTGAAGCCGGATGGCCTGTTTCTGGCGGCGATCCCCGGCGCCGGCACGTTGCAGGAACTGCGCGAGGTGCTGCTGGCCGCCGAGGTCGAGATGACGGGTGGCGCAAGCCCGCGTGTCATTCCCTTCGCTGATGTGCGCGATGTCGGCAATCTCATGCAACGCGCCGGCTTCACGCTGCCGGTGATCGACGCGGAGAACTACACGGTACGTTATGATTCGCTCTTTCCGCTGATGCGGGATCTGAGAGCGATGGGCATGAGCAATCCGCTTGCAGCCCGCGGCCGCATGCCGCTGACGCGCGCTTTCTTCCTGCGCGCAGCGGAGATCTACGCCGAACGCTATGCCGATCCCGACGGACGCATCCGCGCCACCTTCTCGATCATCTATGTCTCGGGATGGGCTGCGCACGAGAGCCAGCAAAAGCCGCTGAAGCCCGGTTCAGCCAAGGCGCGCCTCGCCGATGCGCTGAAGGTGGACGAGCACAAGCTCAGGCAGTAATGGCCGGTTGCTTCTTCAATTGACGGTCAGATTATTGTTGATCACGTTGAAGACGTCCTGCAGGCTGCCGCTGAAGATTCCTAGAGCGGAGACGAGTGCGCCACCAATGAGGGCGGCGACGAGGCCGTATTCGATCGCCGTCGCACCTCTGTTATCTGCAACAAATGCTTTCAAAAGACGCATGACCCCACCCGCTGCGCGAAACCGACAACAAACGACCAATTCCACGACCATCGGGACGATGGCCGGCATTTTTCAGCAACCGGCGCCGACGCCGTAGCCCTGGACGACGCAGACCGAGCCGGGCGTATCCTGGAGGACGCTGCGGCGGATCGTATAACGCTTGCCGCTTTCGCTCTTCGGGATCGATCCTGTCGTGATCGTATCGAAATCCGCCGGAGCACTGGCAAAGACGCTTTTCTTCGAGGAATCCGCAAGCATTGGCGTCAGGATGAGCGTCAACGCGACCACTGCCGTGCCGAACAGAAGGGCGATATTCAGCGCACCCGTCCTGCGCGAGGCAGACGAGGCCCGTTCCTTTTCCCGGACAGCTTTCCAGAAATCATCGTCCATGACGTCAAGCCTTTTAATACACGCACGCCAGATGCTTGATTGAGGCCGATCTTTGGCAGAAGGTGTTAAACGATCCATTAATATCCACAGCCGAAAATGGCGTGGCACAATAATAATCAGACAATGCTAAAGTAAATCCTGCAACATCGGGATGAGCGGCTCGTCGGCCGGCGGCATCGGATAATCGCGCAACGCCTGCGGGCGCACCCATTTCAGCGCCTGACCCTCGCGGCCCTGGGGAATGCCCTCATAGCGCCGGCAGATATAAAGCGGCATCAAAAGGTGGAAGGTCTCGTAGGAGTGGCTGGCGAAGGTCAGCGGCGCCAGGCAGGCGATCTTGGTGTTGATGCCGAGTTCTTCCTCGAGCTCGCGCACCAGCGTTTCCTCCGGCGTCTCACCCGGCTCGACCTTGCCGCCGGGAAACTCCCAGAGCCCGGCGAGCGACTTTCCCTCGGGGCGCTGTGCCAACAGGATACGCCCGTCGGCATCGATCAGCGCACAGGCGGCGACCAGCAATATCTTCCGGCCCGCCTCGCTCATCGCGGCTCCTTTTGCCAATAGCAATAATGATAGGCGTCGCGAAAACCGAGGCGCTCATAAAGTGCGATGGCCGGGCGGTTGGACAGCTTCACCTGCAGCCAGGCCGAACGGGCGCTGCGCATGCGCGCCCAGCGTAGCGCCGAGGTCAGGATTTCGATGCCGAGCCCCTCGCGCCGCCGCGCCTCGGAGACCGAAAGCGACATGATGCCGGCGAGGTCGTTGTCCTGGACGCAGAGCACGGTCGCAAGCGGGCCGTCCGCCGCGTTCTCGATCATGAACAGGCCGGATGGCGGCTTGATCGCCGAAATGATCTCGGCAAGCGCCGGCTTCAGCCTCGGTGGCGCCTGGTCGACGGCGAGGTTGGCGTCGACGAAACGGCCGACATCATGGGTCGGCAGGTGATCGAGCGTATCCGGCAGCTCTGCCTCGGCAAGGTCGCAGGTCATCACCACCGTATCGTCGAAGCGCGTCCAGTTCTGCGCGCGCAGAAGTTCGATTAGCACCGGCGAGGCAAGCGGCGTCTGGCGGACCACGGCGGCGCGGCCATAGGCTTCAAACTTCCGGCTCGCCTTTTCCAGGCGGATTTCGACGTCGCGATGATCCGAAGGATCGAGCGGCACGATCGAGTTCAGCCGGTTGGACGGGTGACCGGCCGTCAGCCGTACCTGCCAGCTGCCATCATATTGCACGGATGCCGCCGGCCAGGCGCGGAAGCCGACGGCCTCCAGCCTGCGCACCAGCGGCAGATTGTGTGAGGAAATGGATGCCTGCGCCAATGAACGATCAGCTCCGATAGTCGCCATTGATGGCAACATATTCCTTGGTGAGGTCGCAGGTCCAGACCGTTGCCGTGCCGGCGCCGAGCCCGATATCGACTTTGACGGGGATATCCTGCGCCTTCATGACGTCCGAGGCGGCCGCCTCGGAATAATCGGGATCACGCTCGCCGTTGACGGCGACCCGGATATCGCCGAACCAGATGGCGAGCCGGTCGCGATCGGCCATCTCGCCGGATTTACCGACGGCCATGACGATACGGCCCCAATTGGCGTCTTCGCCGGCGGCCGCGGTCTTGACCAGTGGCGAATTGGCAATCGACAGCGCGATGCGCTTGGCGGCGGCATCGCTCTCGGCACCCGTCACGGTGATTTCGAGCATCTTGGTGGCGCCCTCGCCATCGCGCACCACCTGTAGCGACAGATCCTTCAGCACTTCGTTGAGTGCGGCCCGGAAGGCGGCAAGGCGCGGGTCGTCGGCGCGTTCGATGCGGGCCTGACCGTCCTCGGCCGCAGCACCCGTCGCAAACAGCATCAGTGTGTCCGAGGTGGAGGTGTCGCTATCGACGGTCATGGAATTGAACGTCGGGCCGACGCCGTCAGACAGAAGCGCCTGCAACGCGGCAGGCGCGATGTCGGCATCGGTGACGACGAAGGAGAGCATCGTCGCCATATCGGGCGCGATCATGCCGGCGCCCTTGGCGATACCGTTGATCGTCACGGCCACGCCGCCGATCTCGGCGCTGCGGGTCGAAACCTTCGGATAGGTGTCGGTCGTCATGATCGCCTTGGCGGCCTCGAACCAGAAATCGCCGGTCGCTTCGCCCTGCATCCCATCCAGAACGCCTGCGAATTTGGTGGCATCGAGCGGCTCGCCGATGACCCCGGTCGAGGCCAGATAGACCTCGTTTTCGGCGCAGCCGACGGCACCGGCAGCCGACTTCGCCGTCAGCGCGGTCGCCTGGCGGCCCTTCAGGCCGGTGAAGGCATTGGCATTGCCTGAGTTGACGACGACGGCGCGGGCGCTGCCATGGGAGAGATTGGCCCGGCAGAAATCCACCGGCGCCGACGGGCACTTCGAGCGGGTAAAAACGCCCGCAACAGCCGCCGGCCTGTCGAAGACCATCAGCAGCACGTCGGTCCGGTTCTTGTACTTGATGCCTGCGGAAGCCGTCGCCATGCGCACACCGCGCAACGGTGGCATCGAGACGAAGGATTTCGGAGCGAGCGGAGAGACGGAACCGGACATGATGAGACCTGCCAATGAGCATTTCCAGGCGAAATGGAAACCGGTTCGCCGTCCGGAAATGCGACAACAAACGATGCCAGAGCATGATGCCGAAAAGTGTCAGCGGTTTTCGAACGACATCATGCTCAAATTCTTTGATTTAGATCTGGATGTCAGACTTTAGACCGATCAGGCCCCAAGATCATCCGGGATCTAATGAAGGGCCCGGAAGAACCGGGCCCTGATGCGAATTTTACTGCTTCGGCGCCGGGGCGACGGGCTCGCTGCCCGGCTCCGGCTGCTTGTTGGCCTGGTCGTAACCCTTGCGTAGCGTCTCGTCCGTGATCTCGATCTTGGCGGAGGCCTTTGCCTTGTTCAGAAGCTCAAGATACTTGTCGCGCATGACGAGCTGACGAACCTGATCCTGCACCTGCTCGAAAGGCGGCGGCGGAGCGTCGCGCTTATCCTCGACCTTGATGACGTGGAAGCCGAAATCGGTCTTAACCGGTGTCTTGGAATAGGTGCCCTTCTCAAGCGCGAAGGCTGCGTCTTCGAATTCCTTGACCATGCGGCCGCGCGAGAAATAGCCGAGATCGCCGCCTTCCGACTTGTTCGGATCGGTGGACTTTTCC
Source organism: Rhizobium sp. WSM1328 (assembly GCF_057653715.1). NCBI lineage: Bacteria > Pseudomonadati > Pseudomonadota > Alphaproteobacteria > Hyphomicrobiales > Rhizobiaceae > Rhizobium > Rhizobium sp. WSM1328. Next base: position 3,889,279 of record NZ_CM172788.1, read on the forward strand.
TTGGCGAGTTCGGCAAAATCCTTGCCGGCGTCGAGCTGCTTGATGATGTCCTTGGCTTCGTCCTCGGTCTTGACGAGGATATGACGGGCGTGGACTTCTTCCTGCTTCGGCAGGGCGGCGACTTCCTTGTCGTAACGGGCCTTGACTTCGTCAGGCGTCACGATGTCGACGACATGCTTTTTGAAGTAGGCATTGTGCAACTCGCGGTCGGTGAGGTATTGCATGCGCTTCTTGAATTCGTCGGTTTGATCGAGCTTCTCGGCCGCAGCGTCGGCGGCGAGCAGTTTCACGTCGATGGCGGCGGAAAGGGCTGCGACCTTCTTCTGGTCATCGGGAAGCTGCGCCAGCTGGGGGTCGAGATTGGCGACGGCGAGGTCGAGTTCCGACTGGTGGATTTCCAGGGTGCCGACCTTGGCGATGACGGCGTCATCGGCATAGGCCGGGGCCTGGAGCGCAACAAAAGTTGCAAACGCCAGAACGGCAAGTTTGTTGGTGCTCAACATGAAATACCCTTCACAGTTACATTGCCGGTTTCAGCATCCCCTGAATCCAGCCCAAAATAGCCATCAACACCGGATTGTGGCCTTTCTGTATCCGCCAAATCCGTTGACATCATTCGACCCCCCTCTTATCTGTCACGCAACCTCGCGTCCAGAACAGTTTCCGGGCGTTTTAAGGCGCGCGCCTGATTTTCGGCTGGGCCGCGGACAAGAAACGCCGGGGATGAATATTGAGAAAGGGCCAGTCATATGGTCAGCTTTGGCGGTATAGCCCGCAAGTTATTTGGGTCTTCCAACGACCGCCGCGTGCGGTCCTACCAGCCGAACGTCACTGCCATCAACTCTATCGAAGAGAAGACGAAGGCCCTGACGGACGAGCAGCTCGCGGCAAAGACCGTGGAGTTTCGCGCCCTGCTCGCCGAGGGCAAGACGCTCGACGACATTCTGATCCCGGCCTTTGCCGTCGTGCGCGAAGCCTCGCGCCGCGTTCTCGGCCTGCGACCTTTTGACGTACAGCTGGTCGGCGGCATGATCCTGCATTCAAATGCGATCGCAGAGATGAAGACCGGCGAAGGCAAGACCCTCGTCGCCACCCTGCCGGTCTATCTGAACGCGCTTTCCGGCAAGGGCGTGCACGTCGTCACCGTCAACGATTACCTCGCCCAGCGCGATGCCGCGACCATGGGCCGTGTCTACGGCTTCCTCGGCATGACTACCGGCGTCATCGTCCACGGCCTTTCCGACGAGGAACGCCACGCGGCCTATGCCTGCGACATCACTTACGCCACCAACAACGAACTCGGCTTCGATTATCTGCGCGATAACATGAAGTACGAGAAGAACCAGATGGTCCAGCGCGGCCACAACTTCGCAATCGTCGACGAAGTGGACTCGATCCTCGTCGACGAGGCGCGCACGCCGCTGATCATCTCCGGTCCGCTCGACGACCGCTCCGAACTCTATAATACGATCGACGCCTACATTCCGCTGCTGGTGCCGAGCGATTACGAGATCGACGAGAAGCAGCGCTCGGCCAACTTCTCCGAAGAGGGCACCGAAAAGCTGGAAAACCTGCTCCGCCAGGCCGGCCTCTTGAAAGGCAACGCGCTCTACGACATCGAGAACGTTGCGATCGTCCACCACGTCAACAACGCGCTGAAGGCCCACAAGCTGTTCCAGCGCGACAAGGACTATATCGTCCGCAACGACGAAGTCGTCATCATCGACGAGTTCACCGGCCGCATGATGCCGGGCCGCCGCTATTCGGAAGGCCAGCACCAGGCGCTCGAAGCCAAGGAAAAGGTGCAGATCCAGCCGGAAAACCAGACGCTGGCCTCGATCACCTTCCAGAACTACTTCCGCATGTACGACAAGCTCGCCGGCATGACCGGCACGGCGCAGACGGAAGCGGAAGAATTCGCCAATATCTACAATCTCGATGTCATCGAGGTCCCGACCAACCTGCCGATCAAGCGCCTCGACGAGGACGACGAGGTCTACCGGACCTTCGACGAGAAGTTCAAGGCGATCATCGAGGAGATCCTCGACGCCCACAAGCGCGGCCAGCCGGTGCTGGTCGGCACCACCTCGATCGAGAAATCGGAACTGCTCGCCGAGCGCCTGCGCAAGCAGGGCTTCGACGACTTCAAGGTGCTGAACGCCCGCTACCACGAGCAGGAAGCCTATATCGTCGCTCAGGCCGGCGTGCCCGGTGCCATCACCATCGCCACCAACATGGCCGGCCGCGGCACCGACATCCAGCTCGGCGGCAACCTCGACATGCGCATCGAGCGCGAGCTCGGCGAAGTCGAAGCCGGTCCGGAGCGTGACGCCCGGATCCAGGCGATCATCGAGGAGATCAAGGAACTCAAGCAGAAGGCGCTCGAAGCCGGCGGCCTCTACGTCATCGCGACCGAACGCCATGAAAGCCGCCGCATCGACAACCAGCTGCGCGGCCGCTCCGGCCGTCAGGGCGACCCTGGCCGCTCGAAGTTCTACCTGTCGCTTCAGGACGACCTGATGCGCATCTTCGGCTCCGATCGCATGGACAGCATGCTGACCAAGCTCGGCCTCAAGGAGGGCGAGGCGATCGTCCATCCCTGGATCAACAAGGCCCTGGAGCGCGCCCAGAAGAAGGTCGAAGCCCGCAACTTCGACATCCGCAAGAACCTCCTGAAGTATGACGACGTTCTCAACGATCAGCGCAAAGTGATCTTCGAGCAGCGCCTCGAACTGATGGAATCGACCAATATTTCCGAGACCGTTTCCGATATGCGCCGTGAGGTGATCGAGGACATGGTCGAAAAGCATATCCCCGAACGTGCCTATGCCGAACAATGGGATGCCGCCGGCCTGAAGACCGGCGCGTTGAACATTCTCAATCTCGACCTGCCGATCGAGGACTGGGTGAAGGAAGAAGGTATCGGCGAAGACGATATCCGCGAGCGCCTGACGGAAGCCACCAATGCCGCCTTCACGGAAAAGGCCGAGCGTTTCGGTGACGACATCATGCATTATGTCGAACGCTCGATCGTCATGCAGACGCTCGATCATCTCTGGCGCGAGCACATCGTCAACCTCGACCATCTGCGCTCCGTCATCGGCTTCCGTGGCTATGCTCAGCGCGATCCGCTGCAGGAATACAAGTCGGAGGCCTTCGAGCTCTTCACCGCGCTGCTCAACAACCTGCGCGAGGCCGTTACTGCCCAGCTGATGCGCGTCGAACTGGTGCAGCAGGCCCCTGCCGAACCAGAACCACCGCTGATGCAGGCCCATCACCTGGATCCGACGACCGGCGAGGATGATTTCGCCCCGGCGATCTACCAGGCGTCGGAAGTCATCGTTTCTCCTGAAAACCGCAACCCGGATGACCCGGCCACATGGGGCAAGGTCGGCCGCAACGAGACCTGCCCCTGCGGCTCCGGCAAGAAATACAAGCACTGCCACGGCGCCTTCGAGCAGGTCTGAGGCAAGCCCGCAAAGATCCGCGAAAATGCCGCCTCCGGGCGGCATTTTCTTTTCTGCGGCAACGCCGGAAATTCGGAATTCTAGCATCGGACTCAAGCTTGATCCGGAACCGTTTCTTAACCCTGTTCTGGCAAGACTTCAGGGGCGATTTGCCTGACCTCAGAGTTTTGCGTGTTCATCATGGCGGTCATAGAAACAGCGGAGAAGATGCTGCCCGCCGGCCTGCGCCCGATCGGCGGCCGGACGCTGCGTTTGCTTGCGGCCGTGCTCACCGAACGCGGCGAGAGGGCGGCCGCCCAGCGCATGGCGCTGACGGCCTTTTCGATCCGCATCCTCAGCGCCGCACTCGCCTTCGTCTCGCAGATCGTGCTCGCCCGGCTGATGGGTGAATATGAATATGGCATCTTCGTTTTCGTCTGGGTGCTGGTCGTCGTCTTCGGCGATCTCTCATGCCTCGGTTTCCACACCGCAATCGTCCGCTTCCTGCCGCAATACAGGGCAGCGGGCGCTTTCGAAGAAATCCGCGGCCTGACCGGCACGGCGCGCATCTTTGCGCTGCTATCAGGTACGGCGGTGCTCGCTGCCGGCATGCTCGGGCTGCATTTCTTCGGCGATATGATCCAGGTCTATTATCTCGTCCCGATCTTCATCGGTCTGCTCGCCATGCCGATGATCGCGCTCGGCGACATTCTGGAAGGGACGTCGCGGGCAAACCATTGGCCGGTGATGGCACTGAGCCCCGTCTATATCGTCCGCCCGATCCTCATCATCCTCTTCATGCTGATTGCGATTGCCATCGGCGCCGATCACACTGCCGTCACCGCGATGCAGGCAGCGCTCGTTGCGACCTACGTCACCGCCCTCGGCCAATATGCCGCAACGCTCTACCGCCTTCGCCGGCATTATGACGACGGCCCGCGCAAGGTCGATTTCCTCGCCTGGTTCAGCGTCGCCTTTCCGATTTTCCTGATCGAGGGCGTGAGCTTCCTGCTCACCAATTCCGATGTCGTCGTCGTCGGCATCTTCCTCGAGCCGCACGATGTCGCCATCTACTTCGCCGCTGCCAAAACGATGGCGCTGGTGCATTTCATCAATTTCTCGGTCAAGGCGGCCTCCGGCCCGCGCTTTTCCTCGATCATCGCCGAAGGCAACCACGGAGAGCTGGCAGCCGCTGCCATCGACGCCGCGCGCTGGACCTTCTGGCCAGCGCTCGGGGTCGGCCTTGTCGTGCTTGCGGCCGGCCATCTGCTGCTGTCGCTCTTCGGCGGCGCTTTTACATCAGGCTATCTGGTCATGGCGATCCTGCTCGCCGGCATCCTCGCCAAATCGCTGGTCGGCCCGGCCGAAACGCTGCTGATGATGGCAGGCAAACAGAACCTCTGCGTCGCGCTCTATGCCGGCGCACTGACGGCCAATGTCGGCCTCAACCTCGCTTTGATCCCGCATTACGGCATCGAAGGCACGGCGATCGCCACGGCCTCCGCCATGGCAGTCGAGGCGATCCTGTTGCATCTCGCCGTGCGCCGCACGCTTGGCATCGTCCTTTTCGCTTTCGCCAGCCCCTCCGCCGCAACGCCAGAAATGAGAGTTCGATAGATGGTGCGTATCCCCCCCGTTACCGAAAGCACCGACAGCGCTGCGAACCGCATGGTGCATGATCTCGCAGCACTGCATTTCGAAGCGCCGCAAGCCGAGGCTCGCGCCGAGATCGGCCGGCCGGGGCGCGAGCTCTGCCTCTATCCGGGTAAGCTCGGCTATGAGCTTCAGGATGAGCTCGATTTCCTTTCCAACCGGGCGATGGAACCGAACGTCTTTTTCTCCGGCCGCTTCCTCGCCCCCGCCATGCCGCGGCTCGAAGACCGGCAGGTGAACTTCGCCCTGATCCGCGACCACAGTGCCGGCCGCAGCCGCATGCGCTTCCTTTTGCCGTTTTCGGTCGACAAGCCGGGTTTTGCCGTCGGCCCGTCGATCATCCGCGGCTGGTCGAACAGTTTCGGTCCGCTCGGCACGCCGCTCGTCGATGGCGAGGATGCCGCCGAGACCCTCGACAATCTCTTCGAGGGACTGACCGCCCGTGATCTCAATCTGCCCGGCATACTGGTTCTGCCGGATCTCAGGCTGAACGGTATCTTCGTGCGCATGGTCAAGGCCGTGGCGCTCAGCCGCAATCTTCCCGTCACCGTCACCAATCCCTACCTGCGCCCGATGCTGCAGAGCGAGGAAGAGGCGCCGGCCTATCTCAGCAAAACCATCGCCTCCTCGCATATGCGCGAGATGCGCCGCCAGTGGCGGCTGCTGGAGGAACGGGGAACGACGGTCTATACCGTCGCCCGCCAACCGCGCGAAATCCATATCCGCTTCGAGGAATTCCTGGCGATGGAAGCCGGTGGCTGGAAGGGCAAGCGGCGAAGCGCTCTCGTCACCGATCGTTATCACACGGCCTTCGCCCGCGAGGCGGTATCGAACCTTGCCGCCGTCGATGCCGTGCGTATTCACACGATCGATCTCAACGGCAAGGCGATTGCCGCCATCGTCGTGCTGATGATGGGCGGCGAGGCCTATACCTGGAAGACTGCCTACGACGAAAACTATGCCCGCTATTCGCCTGGCAAGCTGCTGATGAGCGAACTCACCGAATGGCATCTCGACGACGCCAATATCATCCGCTCCGATTCCTGCGCGGTCTCGGATCATCCGATCATGAGCCGCTTCTGGCAGGAGCGCGAGGAGATGGGAACGCTGGTAATCGGCTTGACGCAGAACAGCGACCGCGACATGCGCCAGGTCACCGCCCAGCTGCACATGTACCGCAGTACCCGCAATATGGCGAAGATGCTGCGCGAAAAGATCATGTCGCTTGCCGGCCGGGGCTAAGCATTCCAGCAAAATGCGTAGCAGTTCTATCCCTCGCCAGCGGCCCTTTCGCGTAGCAGCCGTCGGATGACCTTCCCGGTGGTGGTCAGCGGCAATGCATCGATGAATTCCACTTCGCGCGGATATTCGTGCATCGAAAGCCGCGTCTTCACCCATTCCCTGATGTCGGTGGCCAGCGTCTCGCTTGGCCGATGGCCTGGTGAAAGCACGATATAGGCCTTGACGATCTCGGTGCGCACGGCATCGGGTTTGCCGACGGCGGCGGCAAGCTGCACGGCGGGATGACCGATCAGGCAGTCCTCGATCTCGGCCGGGCCGATGCGATATCCCGACGAGGTGATGACGTCGTCGTCGCGGCCTTCGAAGGTCACATATCCCTCGGCGTCCTGCCGGCCGATATCGCCGGTGAGCAGCCAGCCTTTGACGAATTTTCGTTCCGTCGCTGCCGTATCGTCCCAGTAGCCGAGGAACATGACAGGATCGGGACTGGCGATGGCAATCTGGCCCGGTTCGCCGACGGGCAACTCGTCGCCCGTCTCGCTGACGATCGCGACGCGGTGCCCGGGCACTGCCCGTCCGATGGCGCCCGCTTTGGTGACGCCATAGGCAGCGCTCGACGCAAGCACGAAATTGCACTCCGTCTGGCCGTAGAATTCGTTGACGGTGATGCCGAGCACATGCCGCGCCCATTCATAGGTCTCGCGGCCGAGCGCCTCCCCGGCCGAGCCGATGGTGCGCAGCGCCAGATCATATTTCGAGCGCGGATCGGCAACGGATCTCATCAGCCTTAGCGCCGTCGGCGGAATGAAGGCATTGCGCACCTTCATCTCGGCCATGATGCGATAGGCCATGTCGGCATCGAATTTCTGCGCCGGCGAAGAGACGACAGGAATCCCGAGCAGAAGGCTCGGCAGCAGCGCGTTGAGCAGCCCGCCGGCCCAGGCCCAGTCGGACGGCGTCCAGACCTTATCACCCGGCCGCGGAAACCCCTCATGGGCGAACTGCATGCCCGGAATATGGCCGGGCAGGACGCGGTGGCCGTGCAACGCGCCCTTGGGCGGCCCCGTCGTTCCCGAAGTGAAGATCATCAGCGCCGGATCGTCCGGACCGGTTTTGGCGATGTCGAAGACAGGGGGATAGCCATCCACCAGTTCGGCGAAAGCAGTCGCATCGCCACTCGCCCCGTCGATGCTGACGATATGCTTCAGCGCCGGCAGGCGTCCGCGGATCTGCCGGATGCGTTCGAGACCGAAACCATTGGTGACGACGGCCACAGCACCTGCCGCCTTCAGCCGGTATTCCAGCGCCTCGACGCCGAAAAGCAGCGCCAGTGGCAGCGCGATCGCGCCGGTCTTGTATATCGCCACATGCGCGATCACCGTTTCGAAGGATTGCGGCAAGAGCAGCGCGACGCGATCGCCGCGTTTGATATCAAGTGAAACGAGCGCATTTGCAAAGGCCGAGGAACGGTCGGCGAGCGCGCGATAGGTCATCGCGCGATGATTGCCGTCGGGGCTGAAATGCTCGAGGCAGACGCGCTCGGGTTCTCTCGCGGCCCAGTCGTCGCTGACGGCGCGGCCGATATTGAAATCCTCCGTGATCTGCCAGGAGAAATTGCAATAGAGATCGTCATAGCGATCGTGGGACGGCAGCTGCATGGTCGGATTCCGGTAAAAATGCTGCATCAGCTAACATCTTGCGGCGGGAATGTGCAAGCTGCAGCCGGAATCGATAGCGAAGAGAGCGGCTTCAGAGGTCTCGATCACGGATCATTGTGCGCATGCAGCATAATTTTTCATGTGCCACCCTGCGACTTTGGCCATCTCGCGCTAAATCATGGAAGGCCGTCTGGGGTTATTAAATTCATCACGGAGTCGTTTCATGGAATACACAAAATTTGGGAAGACCGGCCTCGAAGTGTCGAAGATCTGCTTGGGCTGCATGACCTTCGGCGATCCCGGCCGCGGCAATCATGCCTGGAGCCTGCGGGAAGAAGAAAGCCGGACGATGATCAAGCAGGCGATCGACCTCGGCATCAATTTCCTCGACACCGCCAACACCTATTCCAATGGTTCCTCAGAGGAGATCGTCGGCCGTGCCATAAAAGACTTCGCCAAACGCGAAGACATCGTGCTGGCGACCAAGGTGTTCAACCGCATGCGGCCGGCCCCGAACGGCGCCGGCCTGTCGCGCAAGGCGATCTTCGACGAGATCGACAATAGTCTGCGTCGCCTCGGCACCGACTACGTGGATCTCTACCAGATCCATCGCTTCGACTACACGACGCCGATCGAGGAAACGCTGGAAGCGCTGCACGACGTCGTCAAATCGGGCAAGGCGCGTTATATCGGCGCCTCCTCCATGTATGCCTGGCAATTCGCCAAGGCGCTTTACGTCTCCAGGCTGAACGGCTGGACCGAATTCGTCAGCATGCAGGACCACCTGAACCTGCTCTACCGTGAGGAAGAGCGCGAAATGCTGCCGCTTTGCGAGGATCAGAAAATCGCCGTCATCCCCTGGAGCCCGCTTGCCCGCGGCCGCCTGACCCGCGACTGGGAGGAGACGACGGCACGTAGCGAAACCGACGAATTCGGCAAGACGCTTTACACCCAGTCCATCGATGCCGACCGCAAAATCGTCGGGGCCGTGGCCGAAATCGCCAAGGCCCGCAACGTCTCCCGCGCCCAGGTCGCAACCGCCTGGATCCTGCAGAAGAGTGCGGTGACCGCCCCGATCATTGGCGCGTCCAAACCGAACCACCTCAGAGACGCCGTTGCGTCGCTCTCGGTCAAGCTCACCGCCGAGGAGATCGCGGCGCTGGAAGCACCCTACATCCCGCACGCCATCGCCGGCTTCAAGTAGCCGCTGGCTTTTCGGTCCTCAGGCACCTGCAAGGCAGATCCCTCTCCACTTGGAGAGGGAGATCGAAACCATGGCCATTCGCGACTGAGATTATTTCGGGCTTTCAGGATCGAGCTGCCGGCGCATCGTCACCAGAAACTGCTCGGCAAGCGCTTTGTCCTCGACAGCACGAGCAAGAATGACGGCACCCATCATCGATGAGAGTGTCGTCGTCGCATTGGCGCGGCGCTCCTCTTCCGTTTCGCCGGGAACGATATCGGCAAGCGTGTCGACCAGCACGGACAGCCCATCGCTGAAGACCGCACGGACCGCGCCGCGGCTGCGGCTGACTTCCTGGATCAGCGTTGCGAAGACGCAGCTGCCGCCCGGATCGTCAACTGTGCGCCAGTGGATATAATGGTCGAGAAGGGCTGCCAGCGGCCGGTCCGGCGATTCGGCGATATGCTCCTTCCAGCGCTCTTCCACCCTGTCGATCAGCTTGCGGCTGACCTCAAGCGCCAGGTCGTCCTTCGAACCGAAATGACCGTAAAAGCCGCCATGCGTCAGCCCCGCCGCCTTCATGATGTCGGCGACGCCGACCCCGTCGAAGCCGTTTTCGCGGAAAAGCACGCCGGCAACGCTCAGGATCCTTTCGCGGTTTTCGGCAAATTTTTCGCGGCTGACCCGCATTTGTCATCTCCAGAAATAGTCGCTTGACAAAATATATGACGTCCATCATCAATATGCAAGAAATATGATGAGCATCATGTAAAATGGTCCACTATCTTCTAGAACCTGAATTCAAACGGAATCTTGCCCATGGTTTCCACAGCCCTCGCCTCCACCCTTGCCCGGCGCAACATCCATTACGGCTGGGTCGTCGTTGCCGCGACCTTCCTCACCATGCTGGTCACCGCCGGCGCCATGGGCGCACCCGGCGTTCTCATCAAGCCGCTGCAGGATGAGTTCGGCTGGGAGACCTCGCAGATTTCCTCGGCCCTTGCGATCCGACTGATCCTTTTTGGCTTCATGGGTCCCTTCGCCGCCGCCTTCATGAATTATTTTGGCGTGCGCAAGGTCATCGTCTTCGCCTTAGCGCTGATTGGCGCCGGCTTCGTTGGTTCGCTGTTCATGACGACGCTGTGGCAACTGCTGTTGCTTTGGGGCATCGTCGTCGGTTTCGGTACCGGATTGACGGCCATGGTGCTCGCCGCGACGATTTCCAGCCGCTGGTTCGCCAAGCATCGCGGTCTCGTCGTCGGGATGCTCTCGGCAAGTTCGGCCACCGGCCAGCTCGTCTTTCTACCGTTGATGGCGGAGCTGACGGAACGTTATGGCTGGCGCTCGACGGTGTTTTTCGTCTGCGCCATGATCATGGTCGCAGCCCTTGCCGTGCTTGCTTTCATGCGCGACCGCCCGGCCGACCTCAACCTGCCCGCCTTCGGTGAGACGCAGGTGACGCCGCCACCGGCAAGCACCTCGCTTGGCGCCGCGCTGATGACGCCGATCACCGTCCTCAAGGAAATCTCGAAGACCTCGACCTTCTGGATCCTCTTTGCCACCTTCTTCATCTGCGGTCTCAGCACCAACGGCCTGATCCAGACCCATTTCGTCACCCTCTGCGGCGACTTCGGCATCGTGCCGGTGGCTGCGGCAAGCGTGCTGGCCGTCATGGGCATCTTCGATTTCTTCGGCACCATCGGTTCCGGCTGGCTGTCCGACCGCTTCGACAATCGCTGGCTGCTATTCTGGTATTACGGCCTGCGCGGCCTCTCGCTGCTCTACCTGCCTTTCAGCGATTTCAGCTTTTACGGCCTCTCCATCTTCGCCATCTTCTACGGCCTCGATTGGATTGCCACCGTGCCGCCGACCGTCAAGATCGCCGCCGACCGCTTCGGCCGTGAAAAGACCGGCCTCGTCTTCGGCTGGGTCTTTGCCGGACATCAGCTGGGAGCCGCCACCGCCGCCTATGGCGCCGGCCTCTCCCGCACCGAGCTTTCGAGCTACCTGCCCGCCTTCTTCGTCGCCGGCGCCTTCTGCCTGCTGGCCTCGATCCTGGCGATCACGCTGAAGAAGTCCGGCCTGAGCAACCCGGCATCGGCCGCCGCCCATTGATATCAGACTAGATTCGGCCTCTAAGCGAGGCCGGATCTCTCTACCGGATCAATCCGATAACTTCGCTTGCCCGTCTTGCGCGTCCGGGCGCTCGCATGTTAGACAGCCGCCCGTTCGCATCCGTTGCCCCATTGGCGGAATTGGTAGACGCGCTCGACTCAAAATCGAGTTTCGAAAGAAGTGCTGGTTCGACTCCGGCATGGGGCACCACCAAAATCTTCAAGCTCTTTGTCAGATAGTTCAAGCAACGCAAGCGGACTGCGTCGTCACGCCCCCGCCCGCAATGTGAGAGAGCGGCGAAGACAATATCGTGGTCACAGAACTTCAAAGACTTCGTATTCGACACCGCCCGGACACCTGCCGCCCTTTGCGACCGCGACAATGCTGTTGAGCCACGCATGCGCAGGCGCGGCGGTCTCGAAATACGGTGTCGTGCGCAGATAATATTCCGAAGCGTCGACCGTTTCGCCGCATACCAAACGCTCGTCGACGGCCTGTGACGCACGCCTGACGCCGCGATAGGTCATGAGGACGAGCTCCCCGTCGTCGGCGACGAGGAGGAGCCTGACATCTTGCTGAAATGTGCCGTCGCCACGAGCGAGCAGGAGATCCGAGCCGATCAGCGACGATACTTTTCCTTTCAGGCGCTCCCCTTGGAAATGTCCGCCTGAGACAGGAAAAATGCGCCGGCCGCCGGCAGGTGTCTGCCCAAGCTCCAGCGTCGGATGAAGCGCGATGAAGAGTGTAAACAGGTGCTGAGATTGCAGGGACACAGTAAATCTCCTATTCTTGGCTGTCCACCAAAACTGCACCAGGGCGTTCCGCCTTCAAAACGTGCTTTGCTTGTCGTCACCACAAGATAAATTGATCGTGAAGGGAAGCTGATCATGCGGCCGTCATTGGAGTCTCTGCGCGTATTGGAAGCCTGTGTCTCGGCCGGCAGCTTCGCGCGGGCAGCCGAACGCTTGTTTCTGACACCGGCGGCGGTCAGCCTTCGTATTCGCACCCTGGAGGCTGAGCTCGGTCAGCCGCTATTTATCCGCGCCGGTCGGCGAGTGGTCCCGACGGCCGCGGCCTCAGTTCTCGCAAAGCGGGTCCGGGAGGCGTTAACCGGGATCGGTGAGGCGCTCGCAGAATTTCAGGCGGCGACGCCGCCACTCAGGCTCACGGCGCCGCCGACCTTCGCGTCACGCTGGCTTGCACCGCGTCTGGCGCGCTATCCTACGCCTGGAGCTTCCGTCATCGAGGTCGACGTCTCGGCGGAAATACGTGATCCGGGCGCATTCGACGTCGCCATAAGGACGGGTCGCGGTGGATGGGCCGGGCTGGAAGAATATCGGCTCGCTCCCGTAGAAGTGACGCCGATGCTGTCGCCTTCCCTGCTTGAAACACGGACGCTTGCCGCGCCGGAGGCGCTGGCTGACTTCGAGCTTTTGCCGCACCCTGATTGGGAGCAATGGTTTAAGGAGGCTCAATGCTCGGCCCCGCAGGATTTGCGCTTTTTGGCGGTCGATTACCCCACGCACGAGTTGGATGCCAATGCGGCGCTGGCAGGCGTGGGTGTGGCGCTGTTGTCACCGTCGCTGTTTCGGCCGCTTTTGACCGAGGGCCGGCTGATCGCGCCGTTCCCCTACGTGCTGAGCGGGCCAGCCTGGCATTTTGCGCTCATCCGCGCCAATGACCCGCGCCAAGCGCCGCGGCAGCTCTGCGCATGGCTTCGCGCGCAGGCAGGTGAGGCCGCATAATTCCGATCCAAAGGCACTATGAAGGCTTGCGCGTGATGGGGCGCTGGCGGCTGTGCGCCAGCGAAAGACGACGCTGCATCACCGCCTCGACCGCCGCCCGTACGCGATAGAATTCTTATTGGCCAGGTCGCTTTGGCGGCGATCTCCAGTCCCTCCCGAAAAGTCGGATATGAGGTCCGTCATATCCCGTTCGGCTGGGAGGCTTGTGAAAATACTCAGCGCCTAAGCGAAGCTTATTTGTTCTTCAGCAGCCACATCTTGCCGGCCATCGTGATGCCGTAGACGTCCTTTGTTGCGTCGTCATCCAGGTGCCGCCTCTCCAGAAAGCCCGGCTCCTTCAACTCGCCCAGCGTCTTGGCAGTGACCGACTTTATTTTCTGAGGCCGCTCTTTCCACCGGTCAGTTTTTGCATAAGTCACTGTCGCGTTCTCGTGCGTCCATTTATTGGCTGGCTGAGGATAAAGGTCTCCATCCCTGGCGAGTTTAAGTGCGGCGATCTGGGACGGCGTAAGCTCAATCATACTAAAAGATCCTGTGCGGGCGGTGTTTGCGCTGGGAACGCGCTGTTACCAAAGGCGTGCTCATAACACCGACAGACGACTTTCACCACTGCATTGAGATATTCTTGCCACAAAAGGCGAAAACCCGGCTCGTCGGAACCGGGCTTCGTCCTTATCGCACATTTTTTCGTTAATTGCAGCGCCGGACCGTCTTGGTGACCTCGCCTTCGTCGGTCTGTCGGGTGACGCTCCTGGTTTCGCAGCCACTATCGCGATAGCGGCGATGCTCGCGTTCGCGCACGGCACCGAAAGTGACGCCACGCTCGCTGATGGTGATGCCGGGTCGCACCCGCTCGTGGCGATAGCCGTCATCATAGGAACGCTCCCTGACATACACGCTGTCGGCAAGAACAGGCGCTGCAAACGAGCAGGCGGCAAGGGCCGCTACAGTACAGTTCAAGATCATCTTCCGCATGTCGTTTCTCCTTTCTTGATGAAAGGGCAACGAGGCAAGACGCAAGTGGTTCCAACATCGGTGACGGCCCGACCGTGCCGCGGACGACGTCTGCGCCACACCAGCCAGCACTGAGAACGAAAGCCCGAACAGCAGCTCATTCCCAAATCAACTGTTTAATTTTGCTTGCGCTTCGTCCAAAGTGGCCGCCGCTATCACAAGAGAGGGCGGACGTGCATCAGGAAGTAGGACTTATCGCGACGGTCGCCGTCAGTTTCGTTTTCGCAGCGATCCTGGGCTATGGGGCCGACCGGCTTCGGCTGCCGCCACTCGTCGGTTATTTGATGGCGGGCATCCTGATGGGGCCGTTCACGCCGGGCTTCGTCGCCGATACCGCCCTTGCCGGCCAGCTCGCCGAGATGGGCGTCATCCTTTTGATGTTCGGCGTCGGCCTGCATTTTTCCGCTTCCGACCTGCTCGCCGTGCGCGGCATCGCCGTGCCTGGCGCGATCGGACGGATTATCCTCGCCACCCTGTTAGGCATCGGTCTTTGCAAACTCTGGGGCTGGAGCCTCGGCGCCGGCATTGTCCTCGGCCTCAGCCTGTCGGTGGCGAGCACCGTCGTGCTCTTGAAGGCGCTGGAGGAGCGCAATCTCGTCAACGCGGCCAGCGGACGCGTCGCCGTCGGCTGGCTGATCGTCGAGGATCTGGTGATGGTGCTGGCACTGGTGCTGCTGCCGGCGCTGGCAGAGCTTCTGGGTGGCAACGCCAGCACTACGACCAACCATGGCCTCGGTGACCTGCCGTTGGCGCTGACGATCGGCTTGACACTGCTGAAGGTTGTGGCCTTCGCCGCCATGGCGATCTTCCTCGGGCCTCGCATCGTGCCCTGGCTGCTGACGATGATCGCCCGGACCGGCTCGCGCGAACTCTTTACGCTGACGGTGCTGGCGATCGCACTCGGCATCGCCTTCGGCTCGGCGGCGATCTTCGGCGTCTCTTTTGCACTCGGCGCATTTTTCGCCGGCGTCGTCATGAGCGAATCCCAGCTCAGCCACAGGGCGGCCGCCGACTCGCTGCCGCTGCAGAACGCTTTCTCCGTGCTGTTCTTCGTCTCCGTCGGCATGCTCTTCGATCCCTCGATCCTGGTGCGCCAGCCGCTGGCCGTGATCGGCGCGCTGGCTCTCGTCATCCTCGGCAAGGGCATCATCACCTTCCTCATCGTCATCCTGCTCAGATATCCGATCAGCATGGGACTGACATTGGCCGGCGGCCTCGCCCAGATCGGCGAGTTTTCCTTCATCCTCGCCGGCCTCGGCGTCTCACTCGGGCTTTTGCCGCATGAGGGCCAGGATCTGATCCTGGCTGCCGCGATCCTGTCGATCACGCTCAACCCGATCGTGATCTTCGCAACCGACGGCCTGAAGAAATATATCCATTCGAAATGGCCCTCCCTCTGGGAAAGCTACGGCAGGAGCAGGCAGAAGGCGCTCGGCAAAGAACTGGAAAAGATCAGGGCGCTCGGCGAAGAGCGCGAGCGCCAGCATCAACTGAAGATGCAACAGCTGATCGAGACTTTCCCGCTGTTCTCCGAAGTCGACGAGGACGCCCAGGAGGAACTGCTACTGCTCTTCAAGGCAAAATCCGCGCCGCCCGGCGAACGCGTCATCCGCCGCGGCGACCGCGGCGACAGCATGTATTTCATCTCCTCGGGCGCGGTGGAAGTGCGGCTCGCCAGTGGCGCGATCCGCCTGGAGCCGGGCGCCTTTTTCGGCGAAATGGCCCTGCTGACTGGCGCACGGCGCACGGCCGACGTGATCGCCGTCGATTTCTGCCAGTTCGAGGTGCTCGAACGGCGCGACTTCAACATGTTCATGTCTCACCATCCGCATCTGCGCGCCGCCGTTAGCGAAATGGCCCAGAAGCGGACGGAAATGAATGTCCTGCGTCAGCAATGGGAAAAGTCGATGGACCTGTCCTGACGCAAATACCTCCGCATTTTAGCGGCAATCACGCTAGCGTGATGGCTTCAGCCCGCCGGCCAATAGCCATCTGAGCGGAAATCCTCCGGGATCGGGTCGAGCCGCGACAACGTCTCGGCTGCGAAATCGATCTGCAGCGACAAGTATTTAAGAGGCGCCAGCATTGGCACGCCGGTCGCGAATTCCCGGATGCGAGACAGATGATAACCGCTCTCGCTGATCCGCCGCGCAGCCTCCCGGCGCACGTCCTCTTTGCTTGGCCCGCGCCGCTCTTCGGACCAGTCATCCATTTGCACGGCCCGCCCACGGCCGCCTTCGATCACTTTGAACATTCTCATGCCACCTTGCACGTCGACCCTAAATTAGCTTGCCGCAGAATGGCCGATTCGCAATCTCCCGAAATCTTGGGAGAGGCGCTGACACCCCGCATCACGAAAATTTTTTGACGGCGGTGGCAGGAAGGACACGGGCGAGCATTTACAGCGCCGCGCACGGCCCCTAAAGCTCTTTTGCACTGCAACAGGAAGGAAACGGAATGCTCCGCAGACTTTACGACTGGACCATGTCTCTGGCCGCGCGCAAATCGGCCGAAATCTGGCTCGCCGTCATCGCCTTCGTCGAAAGCTCCATCTTTCTCGTCCCCGCCGACGTGCTATTCCTGCCGATGGCGCTTGCCAGGCCGGAACGCTCCTATCGCTACGCGCTGGTCGCGACCGTCGCCTCTGTATTCGGCGGCATCGCCGGCTGGGCGCTCGGCTTTTACGCCTATGAGACGGTGGCGCGGCCGGTTCTCGAATTCTATGGCAAGCTCGATGCCTTTGAGCAGATGAAGGCCTATGTCACCTACGAGTGGATCCTGCTGCTGCTTGTCACATCAGGTCTTGCGCATCTGCCGCCGATCAAGATCGTGACGATTCTGTCTGGCGTCATTCACGTCAATCTGGGCCTTTTCATTGTTTCGGCGATTATTGCACGCGGCGCGCGTTTCCTCTTCCTCGCCTGGCTGCTGCGCCGCTACGGCGAGCCGATCCGTGACTTCATCGAGAAGCGCCTCGGCCAAATCGTTGGCATCGGTGCCGCTACCGTGATCGTGCTATATGTCGGCTACCGCTCTTTCGCTCACTAGGCGAGGATGGTTTTCGGCCGAACAGGCCTAAAATCTCAATCTGCATCTCATGCTCTACTAAACTCGCGGAGCTCCGCCATGACTATTTCCTCGCCGCTCGCCCGCCCCGGCTTTGTCTATTCCATTTTGCTCGCCATCGGCATGGCGGCGGCGGTCGGCACCGCGCTCGGCTTCCAGTATATCGGCGGTTATATTCCCTGTGCGCTCTGCCTGTTGCAACGGCAGCCCTATTATTACGCCATCCCGATCGCGATCCTGGCCGCGATCTCCGAGCTCGTCGGACTGCCGAATTGGATCACCCGGGCGCTCATTCTCGCGGCCGGCATCCTGATGCTGGTGACGGCAGGCATGGGTGTTTATCACGCCGGTGTGGAATGGCACTTCTGGCCCGGCCCGTCCACCTGCTCGACGACGGCAAGCAGCATGACGACCAATGCCGGCGATCTGCTCGGCGAGCTCAACACCATCAAGGGCCCGTCCTGCACCGACGCGGCACTGCGCGTGCTCGGCCTGTCTTTTGCGGGCTGGAACGTGATTGCCGGAATCCTGCTCGCAGCCTTCGCCTTTGTCGGCGTTCGCAAGGCCGCCTCATAAAATTATGCAGCATTCGAAGTGCCGCAGCGTCCTTGCCGCCTCTGAAAAAGATGCGCGGCGCTGCGGGCCGTTCGATCAGGGCTGCAGTTCGGTATCCCAATAGAGATAGTCGAGCCAGCTTTCATGCAGGTAGTTCGGCGGGAACAGCCGGCCGTTATTGTGCAGATCCTGCACCGTCGGCTGATAGGGCTTCTGCGCCGGGAACATGCTTGCCTGCTTCGGAAGCTTGCTGCCCTTGCGCAGATTGCAAGGCGAGCAGGCTGCCACGACATTCTCCCAGGTGGTCTCGCCGCCATGGGCGCGCGGGATGACGTGGTCGAAGGTCAGGTCGTCATGGGCGCCGCAATACTGGCATTCGAACCGGTCGCGCAGGAAGACGTTGAACCGGGTGAACGCGGGATTGCGGGACGGCTGAACGTAAGTCTTCAGGCACACGACACTCGGAAGCCGCATCGAAAAGCTCGGCGAAGAAACCGAATGTTCATATTCTGCAATGATGTTCACACGGTCGAGAAATACCGCCTTGATCGCGTCCTGCCAGGACCACAACGACAAGGGGTAATAACTCAGCGGCCGGTAGTCAGCGTTCAGAACGAGCGCCGGCAGGGCCTGTGGGGAGACTGCAATCGTCAAGGGACTCTCCTGATCGATTCGGCATCTGCACCTGTATATTAGGCCGGTTGTTACAGGATTGTGAAGTCCAATAAATTCAGAGGATAAAGGCAATTTGAAGAGTGTTGCCGATCAGCCGATCGGCACCATGTCACGGCGCATCCTCGTGGCATAGTAGGCCCAGAAAAGCCGTGCCGCCACCGAGCGCCACGGCGACCAGACTTCCGAAAGCTCAGCAAGCGCCTTCGCCTGCGGCCGTGCGGCAAGACCGAATGCCGCCCCGACGGCATTCTGCAGCGCGACATCGCCGGCCGGGAAAACATCGGCGTGGCCGCCGCAAAACATCAGATAGACCTCTGCCGTCCACGGCCCGACGCCCTTCAGCGCTGTCAGTTCGCCAAGCGCCTCGCCCGGCGGCTTCAGGCAGAGCCCGGAGAGATCGAGACGGCCGGAGGCGACCGCTTCGGCAATCAGCGACAGCGTCTCGGCCTTGGCGCGCGACAGACCGAATTCGCGCCACGCCTCGGCGTGAAGCAGTGCGTAACCTTCGGCCGTCAGCGAACCGTCCGCCGGCAGCATGCGCCGCCAGATCGCCTCGGCGCTGGCGCGCGACACCATCTGCGAGACGATGATATGGGCAAGACCGGCAAAGCCGGGCTCGCGCAACCGCAGCGGAATAGGCCCGGCCTCAGTGACTACAGGCGCAAGGCGCGGATCGAGGCGAAGCAGCGCTTCGAGCCCCTGCCTGACGTCATCTTCGTTGCGGATGATCTGCACTTTGCCTCGCTGTGGTTCAAAAACCGAATCCATGGCAGAAGAAAGCATGACCACGAGTGAGCGTCAAAAACCTGTCTTTCGTTTTGCGCCGAGCCCCAACGGACCGTTGCATCTCGGACATGCCCTCTCGGCCCTCATGAACCGCGACATGGCGGAGGCCGAACAAGCGCGCCTGCTGCTGCGCATCGAGGATATCGACCAGACGCGCTGCACGCCCGAGTTCGAGGCCGGCATCCTCAGGGATCTCGAATGGCTTGATATCGGCTGGGCAAGCCCGGTGCGGCGCCAGTCGGAACATATTCCCG
The DNA here is from genome assembly GCF_057653715.1 of Rhizobium sp. WSM1328. NCBI lineage: Bacteria > Pseudomonadati > Pseudomonadota > Alphaproteobacteria > Hyphomicrobiales > Rhizobiaceae > Rhizobium > Rhizobium sp. WSM1328. The sequence continues at coordinate 3,908,671 of NZ_CM172788.1, forward strand.
AATATCAGGCGGCGTTGCATGCGCTGATCGAGCGCGGACTGGTCTATCCGGCCTTTCTGACGCGGGGCGAGGTGAAGGCGCGCATCGCTGCCTACGAGGCGGCGGGTGAACCCTGGCCGCACGATCCCGACGGCACCCCGCATTATCCCGCAAGTGATCGCGAGCGTCCGGCAGACGAACGGCGGGACATGCTGACCTCGGGGAAGAAACATGCCTGGCGGCTCGATATGCGCAAAGCGCTCGACCTGATCGGCGAACTGCTGTTCTGGACGGAAACCGGCGACGGCAGGACAGGCGAGATCGCCGCCGAGCCCGACGTCTGGGGCGACGTCATCCTGTCGCGCTCGGATGCGCCGTCGAGCTATCATCTTTCCGTGGTCGTCGACGATGCGCTGCAGGGCGTCACCCATGTCGTGCGTGGGCTCGACCTCTTCCACGCGACATCGGTGCACCGGCTGTTGCAGGTGCTGCTCGGCCTACCGCAGCCGGTCTATCACCATCATCGTCTCATTCTTGGCGCCGATGGCCGCAAGCTTTCGAAAAGCCAAGGCGACAGCGGGCTTGGCGAATTGCGCGCCCAGGGCATGTCAGGGGCGGATATTCGCCGCCTTGTCGGGCTCTGATTGCCTTTCGACACGCTCTCTGCCGACGATCGAAAGCGTGCGGGAGAACATCCGGAAGACGCGGAATTTGATCAGCGCCGCATTGATCTCCGCGCCGATGATGAAGATGACGCCGACCATATAGAGGAAGATCAGCACGATCATGACGGAGGCGAGACCGGCATAGGTTGCCGTATAGTTGGCGAAGGTCGCCAGATAATAGGCAAAGATCAGCGCGCCGGCGAGCCAGAGAAGCAGTGTCAGCAGCACCCCGGGAATGACGTCGAAGACCCGCCGCTTGCCGGCCGGCAGCCAGAGATGCATCACCAGCAGTCCGACGGTCAGAACCACCAGCGTGCCGTAGATGCGCCAGCTGAAGACGATGTCGAGCGTATCGGCAAACAGCGGAAACCATTTCCTCGAATAATCGAGCGCCAGCGGCAGGGCGACCAGCAGAATGCTGATCGCCGTGAAGATGATGACCGCGATCAGCACGTAGCCCAGGCTGGCGAGACGGGTGAAATACCAGGCCCGCGTCTCCTGCACCCGATAGGCGCGATTGAGCGAAATGCGCAGCGCCTCGACACCGTTCGAGGCGAAATATGCGGCCGCCAGCACCGAGATCGTCAGCAGCCCGCCGCGCGGAATGGTCAGCACCTGCAGCACCTGGTCGGCGAGCGGTTTGGCGATCGCCTCGGGCCAGGTGTCGAAGATCAGGTGGATGGCGGTCGAGGAAAATTGATCGGCGCCGAGGAAGCTTGCAAGCGCCGTGCCGAAGATCAGGAAGGGGAAAACCGCAAGCAGGCTCGACAGCGCCACATGGCTTGCCATGGCGAAGCCGTCGTCCTCGACCATGTGACAGATCGCGTCATAGACCACGTCGTAGATCGTGCGCAGTACCTTCGGCATTCCGTCTCCGGCTTTCCAGATTGTATCCTCTGGCCGAATATGGGAAACGAGTCCCATTTTGTACAGGAATCATTCCATGGCGGGAGCGCGCACCATCGTCGTGACCGGATGTTCGTCCGGTATCGGCGCTCATTGCGCACGGGCGCTGAAAGCCGATGGCTGGCGTGTCTTCGCAACGGTGCGCAAGCCGGACGATCTCAAGGGGTTGGAAGCGGAAGGCATCGAAGCCTTCCTGATGGACTATGCCAGGACCGAGACGATTTCCGAGCTGGTCGGCACGGTTCTGGAACGCAGCGGCGGTCGCATCGACGCGCTCTTCAATAACGGCGCCTACGGCCAGCCGGGCGCTGTCGAGGATCTGTCGACGGCAACGCTGCGCGCGCAGTTCGAGGCGAATTTCTTCGGCTGGCATGAACTGACGCGGCAGGTCCTTCCGCCGATGCGCAAACGTGGCCAAGGGCGGATCGTGCAATGTTCGTCGATCCTCGGCGTCGTCCCCTATCGCTTTCGCGGCGCCTACACCGCGTCCAAATTTGCACTCGAAGGCCTCAGCATCACCCTACGCATGGAGCTGCAGGGCAGCGGCATCCATGTGAGCCTGATCGAGCCGGGACCGATCGCCTCGCGGTTCACCGCCAATGCGCTCGCAAAGATCAAGGAACATATCGACCTCGAGAATTCGCCTCACGCGGTCGATTACATCAGCCAATTGGCGAGACTCGACGGATCGGGGCCGGTCAACCGCCATAAACTCGGCCCGGAAGCGGTCTATTCCGTGTTGAAACACGCATTGAACTCGAAAAATCCGAGGCCACATTATCCCGTAACGACTCCGGCTAAACAGGGCATGTTCCTGAAGCGGCTGCTTCCGGCAGACCTCTTCTACCGCCTGATGCGCTGGACAGACTGACTGAGAAAGCTGAACGCCATGTCCACGGTCACCTATATCCTCGCGATCATCGTCATGGGCGTCGTCGCCCTCGTCCTGATCCGCGGCCTCTTCAACATGATGAAGGGCGGCGATCCCAACCGTTCCAACAAGCTGATGCAGCTTCGTGTGCTGTTGCAGGCGATCGCCGTCATCCTGATCATGGTGACGCTGTGGCTGACCGGCGGCGGCCGCCCGACCTGACCGGGATTCAAGGGGGAAACCATGGTCAAGCTCAACAAGATCTACACGAAAACAGGCGATGACGGTACGACCGGGCTGGTATCCGGTCCGCGCCGGCTCAAAGACGATCTGCGCGTCGAGGCCTACGGCACCATCGATGAGGCCAATTCCGCGATCGGCCTGGCGCGGCTGCACACGGCCGACTTGCCTGAACTCGACGCCATGCTGATGTCGATCCAGAACGATCTCTTCGATCTCGGCGCCGATCTCGCCACCCCCGACACCGGTGAGCCACCGGCCTACGAGCCGCTGCGGATCGCCGAGACGCAGGTCGACCGCGTCGAGCATGATATCGACCAGCTGAACGCCGGTTTGGAGTCGCTGAAATCCTTCATCCTGCCAGGTGGCAGTCCGGCCGCGGCACATCTGCATCTTGCCCGCACGATTGCGCGGCGCGCCGAACGTTTGATGGTGGCGCTTGCTCGCACCGACGGCGAAATCGTCGGCGAGCCGGCGATGAAATACGTCAACCGACTCTCCGATTTCCTCTTCGTCGCCGCGCGTCATGCAAATGACCAGGGCCATGCGGATGTACTTTGGGTTCCGGGAAAAAACAGATAGGCTTGCCGCGTTCACGATCGCCGGGGGGCCTTTATGTTCATACCACTTCACGATGCCAATACGCTGAAACATATCAAGGTTCAGTGGGTGACGCTCGCACTGATCGCGCTGAACATCGCGGTCTGGCTTTTGACCAGCCTGGAGAGCGAACAGGCAGCCCAGGCGACGACCGTCGGTCTCGGCTATATCCCGGCGATTGCCTTCGGCCATGCGATGCTGGCGCAGGGGCTCGAAATCGTGCCGGAACCGCTGACCTACCTTACATACGCCTTCGTCCATACCGGCTTCTGGCATTTGGCTGGCAACATGATCTTCCTCTGGGTCTTTGGCGACAATGTCGAGGATGCGATGGGACATCTGCGCTTCCTGATCTTCTATTTCGTTTGCGCGGCCGCCGGCGCGCTCTGCCACGGCCTGCTGACCATGACCTCGGAAGCGCCGCTGGTCGGCGCATCGGGGGCGGTCTCCGGCGTCGTTGCCGCCTATGTCTTGCTGCATCCGCGAGTCAGGGTCTGGGTGCTGGTGTTTTTCCGTGTGCCGTTGCCCCTGCCGGCCTTCGTGCCGCTACTTTTGTGGATCGGGCAGCAGTTCTTCATGCTGGCGATTGCACCCGATGGCGACGTTTCCTGGGGCGCGCATGTCGGCGGCATCCTTGCCGGGGCTTTCCTAATCCTGGTGTTGCGCCGGCCTGGTGTGCCGCTCTTCGACCGGCAGATCGTCACGCCCCGCGCCGTCAGAAACGACCCGGGCGCCGGCCCGGCCATCGCAGCCGGCACGGACGGACGGACGGCGCAGCGATTTCCCTGGGGCCGCCGCTAAACAGCTATATTGACGTGAACGTAAACGTCCATATATTGCCGAAGCAAATCGCCTGCCGGCGTCATGCAAGCGTTGAATTTGGAGGAAAAACGCGTATCCATGTCGCCATTCGACAATCGGAGCGGCGCCCAAGCGCGCATTTTCTAAAAAAGTCTCTGAAGCCAGTTTCTCCTGAAGGAAGGACCCCATGAAGATACTCGTGCCAGTCAAACGGGTTGTCGACTACAACGTGAAGATCCGGGTGAAGCCGGACGGCACGGGTGTCGAGCTTGCCAATGTGAAGATGTCGATGAACCCGTTCGACGAGATCTCGGTGGAAGAAGCGCTGCGGCTGAAGGAAGCCGGCAAGGCCGAGGAAGTGGTGGTGGTGTCGATCGGTCCTGCCAAGGCCGAAGAGACGCTGCGCACAGCACTTGCCATGGGCGCCGACCGGGCGATCCTGGTCGAGACCGACGATCAGATCGAGCCGCTTACTGTCGCCAAGATCTTGAAGGCTGTCGCCGATGCCGAACAGCCGGGGCTGATCATCGTTGGCAAGCAGGCGATCGACGACGACAGCAACCAGACCGGCCAGATGCTGGCAGCGCTGATGGGAACCGCCCAAGCGACCTTCGCCTCGAAGATCGAGATCGGTGATGGCAAGGCTCAGGTGACCCGTGAAGTCGATGGCGGCCTGCAGACGATCGAGATCAAGCTGCCGGCGGTGATCACATCAGATCTGCGCTTGAACGAACCGCGTTATGCCTCGCTGCCGAATATCATGAAGGCGAAGAAGAAGCCGCTCGACAAGAAGACGCCAAGCGACTTCGGCATCTCGACCACGCCGCGCCTCAAGGTGTTGAAGACCGAGGAGCCGTCGGGCCGCAAGGCCGGCGTCAAGGTCAAGTCGGTCGCCGAACTGATCGACAAGCTCAAAAACGAAGCCGGCGTGCTGTAATCAGCTTGGAACAGGAGCCATCATCATGACCATTCTTCTTCTGGCTGACCACGACAATGCCAGCCTGTCCGATCAGACCGCCAAGGCGCTGACGGCAGCCGCAAAGATCGCCAAGGAACAGGCAAGCGATATTCACATCCTCGTCGCCGGCAAAGCTGCCAAGGCTGCTGCCGATGCCGCCGCCAAGCTTGCCGGCGTCTCCAAGGTGCTACTGGCCGAAAGCGATGAACTCGCCAACAATCTGGCCGAACCGCTGGCCGACCTGATCGTCTCGCTGGCTGGCAGCTACGACACGATCCTGTCTGCCGCCACCTCGGTCGGCAAGAACGTGCTGCCGCGCGTCGCCGCTCTTCTCGACGTCGCCCAGGTCTCCGAGATCATCGAGGTGATCTCGTCCGATACCTTCAAGCGGCCGATCTATGCCGGCAATGCCATCCAGACGGTGCAGGCAAGCGATGCCAAGAAGGTGATCACCGTGCGCACCGCCTCCTTCGCCTCCGCACCGGAGGGTGGTTCGGCGACCGTCGAAGCAATTCCGGCGGTTTCCGATCCGGGACTGTCGACCTTCGTCAGGGACGCGCTGTCGGCCTCCGACCGTCCGGAACTGACCTCGGCGAAGATCATCATTTCCGGCGGCCGGGCGCTCGGCTCGGCGGAAAAGTTCAGGGAGGTCATCCTGCCGCTTGCCGACAAGCTGGGTGCTGCCGTCGGTGCAAGCCGTGCGGCCGTCGATGCCGGTTATGCGCCGAACGACTGGCAGGTCGGTCAGACCGGCAAGGTGGTGGCGCCGCAGCTCTATATCGCCTGCGGCATTTCAGGCGCCATCCAGCACCTGGCCGGGATGAAGGATTCGAAGGTCATCGTCGCCATCAACAAGGACGAGGAGGCGCCGATCTTCCAGGTCGCCGACTACGGATTGGTCGCCGATCTCTTCGATGTCTTGCCGGAATTGCAAAAGGCGCTCTGACCGCGTCAAATGCTTTTCTTTCGCACTTGCGAATGACTGGAAAATTATCTTTTATCGGGCTACTACTGCTGCCGGGCGATCCTTCGTCCGGCAGTATTGCTAGAAAAATACGGCGGCGCGGGGGCGAATGCCGTGCGGGGGTTTGGAGATGAATGCGGTGTTGAAGAATATTGGTATTATCGGTGCCGGTCAGATGGGCTGCGGCATCGCGCATGTTTCGGCCGCCGCAGGTTATAGGGTTCACATCTACGATCTTTCGCAGGACCGCATCGAATCCGGCCTTGCCACCATTAACGGCAACCTGGCCCGCCTGGTGACGAACGGCAAGATGACCGAAGAGGAGCGCAAGTCGACCTTGTCGCTCATCACAGGCTCGTCGGATGTCAATGATCTCGCTCCCTCCGATCTGGTCATCGAGGCCGCCACCGAGGATGAAACGGTCAAGCGCAAGATCTATACCCAGGTCTGTCCGGTCCTGAAGCCGGAAGCGCTGCTTGCCACCAACACCTCTTCCCTTTCCATCACCCGGCTTGCTGCCGCCACCGACCGCCCCGAGCGCTTCATGGGCATACATTTCATGAACCCGGTGCCTGTCATGAAGCTGGTTGAACTGGTGCGCGGCATCGCCACCGACGAGAAGACCTTTTCCGCCGCCAAGCAATTCGTCGGCACGCTGGAAAAGACCATCACTGTCGCCGAGGATTTCCCGGCCTTCATCGTCAACCGCATCCTGCTGCCGATGATCAACGAAGCGATCTACACGCTCTATGAGGGCGTCGGCACGGTCGACGCCATCGATACGGCGATGAAGCTCGGCGCCAATCATCCGATGGGACCGCTGCAGCTTGCCGATTTCATCGGCCTCGACACCTGCCTTTCGATCATGCAGGTGCTGCATGACGGCCTGGCGGACTCGAAATATCGTCCCTGCCCGCTGCTGGTGAAATATGTCGAAGCCGGCTGGCTCGGACGCAAGTCCGGCCGCGGCTTCTATGACTATCGCGGTGAAGTGCCGGTCCCGACGCGGTAAACTTCTGCTGCGCCCCCTCTTCAGCGAAGGAGGGTGGCCAATCGTGGCTTCAGGACCCGATCGCGCCCTTGATCAGCGCCTTGGCATCCTCGCTGTCCCAGGCGGCCGGCCCGTTCATCGCTGAAATCAGGCATCCCTTGTCATCGATCAGCAGCGTCACCGGCAGCCCCATGGCGAGGCCCGCTTTCTTCAGATTGTTGAACACCGAAATCGTATTGTCGCGATAGAGCTGCAGCGCATCGACGCCGATCTCGGCGAGGAAGGTCTTCGGCTTCTCGTCGTCGCCGCTATCGATATTGACCGGCACCACCTGGAACCTGTCGCTGCCCATCTCCTTCTCGAGCGCGTTCAGCGCCGGCATCTCCTCGCGGCAGGGAACGCACCATGTCGCCCAGAGATTGAGAAGCACGGTCTTGCCGGCGAAATGATCGAGCGTCAGCGGCTTGCCGTCCGGCCCGTTGAAGGAGACTGCAGTAAGCTTGCGCGGCTCGTAGGCGGCGACCATGGCGGCCACCTGCCCTTTCATCAACAGTGTGACGCTGGCGACGCGATCCCTGGCAAGCTTGCATTCGGCTGACGCCGTTTCGCCGCCGCCATTGCCAATCCCCGTCTCCTTCACGTATACCGCTGCCGCACCGGCAACGACACCCGCAACGGCGGCCATCGCGATCCATTTCAGGGATGGCAGCCCGAGGGGTTTTCTTGTCGTCATTTCATTCTCCTGGACATGCATCCTCAAGGCGGACACCTTCATGGCCGACGACACCACGGACACCAAATCCTCCAACCAGATGTGGGGCGGTCGCTTCGCCTCCGGCCCGGACGCGATCATGGAGGAGATAAATGCCTCGATCGGTTTCGACAAGAAGCTATTCGCGCAGGACATCCGCGGTTCGATTGCCCATGCGACGATGCTCGCCCATCAGGGGATCATTTCCGCTGACGATAAGGACAAGATCGTTCACGGGCTAAACACGATCCTGTCAGAAATCGAAAGCGGCAATTTCGAATTCTCGCGCCAGCTCGAAGACATCCATATGAATGTCGAAGCACGCCTGGCGACGCTGATCGGACCGGCCGCCGGCCGGTTGCACACCGCCCGCTCGCGCAATGATCAGGTGGCGCTCGACTTCCGTCTCTGGGTGAAGGAAGAGCTGCAGAAGACCGAGCAGATGCTGACCGGCCTGATCGCGGCTTTCCTCGACCGCGCCGAAGAACATGCCGAAAGCGTCATGCCGGGCTTCACCCATCTGCAGGCAGCCCAGCCCGTTACCTTCGGCCATCACTGCATGGCCTATGTCGAAATGTTCGGCCGCGATCGCTCGCGCGTGCGCCACGCCATCGAACATCTGGATGAAAGCCCGATCGGTGCCGCCGCACTTGCCGGCACCGGCTATCCGATCGACCGCCACATGACGGCCAAGGCGCTCGGTTTCCGCGAGCCGACCCGCAACTCCATCGATACGGTCTCCGACCGCGATTTCGCCATCGAATTCCTGTCGATCGCGGCGATTGCGGGCATGCACCTGTCGCGTCTGGCAGAAGAGATCGTCATCTGGTCGACCCCGCAATTCTGTTTTGTGCGTCTCTCCGACGCCTTCTCGACCGGCTCGTCGATCATGCCGCAGAAGAAGAACCCGGATGCCGCCGAACTGGTGCGCGCCAAGACCGGCCGCATCAACGGCTCGCTGGTGGCGCTGCTGACGATCATGAAGGGCCTGCCGCTCGCCTATTCCAAGGACATGCAGGAAGACAAGGAACAGGTCTTCGACGCCGCCGAGAGCCTGGAACTGGCAATTGCCGCCATGACCGGCATGGTGCGCGACATGACCGTCAACACCGCGCGCATGAAGGCTGCGGCCGGCTCCGGCTATTCGACGGCGACCGATCTTGCCGACTGGCTGGTGCGCGAAGCGGGCCTCCCCTTCCGCGACGCCCATCACGTCACCGGCCGCGCCGTAGCGCTCGCCGAAAGCAAGGGCTGCGACCTTGCCGAGCTGCCGCTCTCCGATCTGCAGGCGATCCATCCCGACATCACCGACAAGGTCTACAACGTGCTGACCGTCGAGGCCTCAGTCGCCAGCCGCAAGAGCTTCGGCGGCACCGCGCCGTCCGAAGTGCGCAGGCAGATCGCCTTCTGGCGCGCCCGCAACTAAGAGATACCAGGCGTGGCGAAAAGCCGCCGCGCCCTTCCTGCGGGGCGCGCAAAGACCGCCAACAATCAGGGTGCACAAGGCGAATAAACTTCGCTATGAAGATGTCCATCATCCGATATGAATGATGTCCATCGTTCGGTACGAATGATGCCCGTCACATGCCGCAGAAGAGGATATCCATGAAGAGCTTGCCGCACCTCGTCCGCCTGACGGCGGTTCTCGCCGTCATCGGCCTTGCCGTTGCCGGATGCGGGCGCAAGGGCGACCTCGATCCGCCGAGCGCTGCGGCAACCAAGGAAGGCGACGTTTCCAAGCCGACGAAACGGCCGGGAACCGTCGACAAGCCCTTCCTTCTCGATCCCCTTCTTTAAGGCATAAATCCGTGAACCATTTCGAGTACCGCGACGGCGTCCTTCATGCGGAGAACGTCCCCGTTCCCGAGATCGCCAAGGCGGTCGGCACCCCTTTCTACGTCTACTCCACCGCGACGCTGGAGCGCCATTACCGCGTCTTTTCGGAAGCCTTCGCCGACATGGACTCCATGGTCTGCTATGCGATGAAGGCGAATTCGAACCAGGCGGTGCTGAAGACGCTGGGCCGCCTCGGCGCCGGCATCGATGTCGTCTCTGAGGGCGAACTGCGCCGCGCGCTTGCCGCCGACATTCCAGCGAGCCGCATCATGTTCTCAGGTGTCGGCAAGACGCCGTCCGAGATGGATTTCGCCCTCGAAGCCGGTATCTACTGTTTCAACGTCGAATCCGAGCCCGAGCTCGAGATCCTCAATCAGCGCGCCGTCAGCGCGGGCAAGAAAGCGCCGGTCTCCTTCCGCATCAACCCTGATGTCGATGCGAAGACGCATTCCAAGATCTCGACCGGCAAGAAGGAAAACAAGTTCGGCATCTCCTGGGAGCGCGCCCGCGCCATCTATGCCCATGCCGCCAAGCTGCCGGGCATCGAGGTCACCGGCATCGACATGCATATCGGCAGCCAGATCACCGAATTGCAGCCCTTCGACGACGCCTTCAAGCTGCTGCACGACCTTGTCGCGACGCTGCGCGCCGACGGCCACACCATCCATCACGTCGATATCGGCGGCGGCCTCGGTATCCCCTACAAGGACGACAACAATCCGCCGCCGCTGCCGGACGCCTATGCGGCAATCGTCAAGAACCAGCTGCGCGGTCTAAACTGCAAGATCATCACCGAACCCGGACGCCTGATCGTCGGCAATGCCGGCATCCTCGTGACCGAGGTCCTCTATGTGAAGGATGGCGGCGAAAAGACCTTCGTCATCGTCGACGGCGCGATGAACGATCTCATCCGCCCGACGCTTTACGAGGCCTATCACGAGATTCGGCCGGTAACGATTTCGGCGGCCAACGCGCCGCGCATCCGCGCCGATGTCGTCGGCCCCGTTTGCGAGACCGGCGACTATCTGGCGCTCGACCGCGAGATGGCGATGCCGAAGCCCGGCGACCTGATGGCCGTCAGCACCGCCGGCGCCTACGGCGCAGTCCAGGCCGGCACCTATAACAGCCGGCTGCTGGTGCCCGAAGTTCTGGTCAGGGGCAGCGATTTCCACACGATTCGACCGCGTAGAACCTATGCCGAACTGATCAGCCTCGACTCCGTTCCGGCCTGGCTCGACTGAACAAGCCATCACTTTTTGGCGAATAAACGTGAAAAGCCGGTATTGCCGGCCGCTCGCCCTCGCCTTCGCCACAAAGAGTGTTATCCTTTCGTTCATGAGCGTATTGCCCTGCAATCGCCGGAAGCGCCCTCTGTTCCAGAACGCCAGATCGCGGAGACCGGACCGATGACAAGCCCATCGAGGCAGAAGAAAGGCGCATTTGCCTACCGTCCCTCGCTTGCCCGGCTCGTGACGACGAAACGACTGCTGGCGCGAATCGTGCTCTTTTTCGAGCAACTGCTGCCTCCTTTGATGCCGGTACTGTCCGTCATCGCCTTTTATCTCTCTGCCTCCTGGTTCGGCCTCTTCCGCAGCGTGCCGGACTGGCTGCGCATTCTGCTGCTCATCGCCTTTGCCGCCGCTTTTCTCATTTCGCTCCTCCCCTTCCGCACCCTGCGCTGGCCGAGGATCGCAGAAGCCGACCGCATGCTGGAGGAGCGCAACGGTCTGCCGCACCAGCCGGTCACCGTCCAGGAAGACGAGCCGGCCTTCGATACGCCCTTCGGCCGGGCGCTCTGGCGCGAGCACCAGGCGCGCATGGCCGAAAAGATCGCAGCGCTTGATACCGGACTGCCGCGGCCTGATATCGCCGCGCATGACCGTTTCGCGTTGCGCGCCGTCCCGGCGCTGCTGCTCGTCACGGCCTTCGGTTATTCACTGTCGATCAACGGCGGCTCGATCCGCGACGCATTGCAGGCAGCACCCGAGCAGGTGGTCAGCGATCCGGCAGTGCGCATCGACGCCTGGGTGACGCCGCCTTCCTATACCGGCCGAGCCCCGATCTATCTGACGGCCGACGGCAGCGAGCAGGCGCCGATCGGCATTCCGCAGTTTTCAGGCCTCACCGTCCGCGTCAGCGGCGGAAAGACCGCCGAAAAGGTCGTGTTCCGCAAGGCGAACGGCGAGGCCCAGGATATTGCCGTGCAGGCGGATACCAAGCCGCAGCAGACGGCGGCATCAGGCAGCGAGCAGCAGACAGCAGCCCCGGCCAGCCAGGCTCTCGTCGCCCAGACGCATATGATGAAGCTCCAGGAGAACGGTGCACTCGAGGTCAACGGCCGCCGCTGGAGCTTCGACGTGCTCCCCGACAAGGCGCCGGAGATTGCCTTCGACGGTTTGCCGAAGCCCAGCGTCAACGGCGCGCTCGAAATCGGTTTCACCGTCAAGGACGATTACGGGGTCCAGGAGGCGCATGCCGAGATCGTCCCCGTCGAAACCGATCCGACGGCAACGCCGCTCTATCCGCTGCCGGAATACCGGCTGGATATTCCCCGCCGCAACGCCCGCGACGCCAAGGGCGTGACCAGCCGGAACTTGACCGAACATCCGCTTGCCGGCAAGCGCGTGCGCATCACCCTCGTCGCCAAGGATGCCGCCGGCCAGACCGGCCGCAGCCCGCCGCATGAGATGGTGCTGCCGTCGCGGCCCTTCAACGAGCCGCTTGCCGCGGCCGTAGCTGAGGAGCGGCAGGTTTTCGCGCTCGATACGCGCAAGATGCCGCAGGCAATCGCCCTGAACGAGGCGCTGACTATCCGCCCCGAGGAGACGATCCCCAAGCTTACCAACTACTTGCTGCTCGAATCCGCCCTGACGCGCATGAAGCTCGCCAGGGGCGAGGATGCGCTGAAGGATACGGCCCAATATCTCTGGGAAATCGCCCTCGGCATGGAGGACGGCGATCTATCGCTCGCCGAGCGCAAGCTGCGCGAAGCCCAGCAGAAGCTTGCCGACGCGTTGGACCGCAACGCTCCCGACGCGGAGATCAAGGAGCTGATGGACGAGCTGCGCAAAGCGATGCAGGACTATATGACCGAGCTCGCCCAACGCATGCAGAACGCGCCGATGCAGCCGAACCAGAACGCGCAGAATATCCTGCGTCAGCAGGACCTGGAACGGATGATGGACCAGATCGAAAATCTCGCCCGCTCCGGCAATCGTGACGCCGCCCAGCAGATGCTGTCGGAATTGCAGCGGATGATGAACAACCTGCAGGCGGGCCGCCCGCAGCGAGGTCAGCAGGGCCAGGAAAACAGCGAGGCCCGCAAGCAGATCGACAAGCTCGGTGAGATCCTGCGCGACCAGCAGAAGCTGATGGAACAGACCTTCCGGCTCGACCAGCAGCTCAGGGACCGCATGCAGCGCGGCGAGCCTGACATGGGCGAGAACGATCCGCTGCTCGACGAGATGAACCCCGGAGAGAACGGCGAGCCGCGGGATCAGCAGCAGGGCCAGCAAGGCAAAGAAGGCCAGCAGCCCTCCGACCAGATGACGGCCGAGCAGCTGCGGGAGGCGTTGAAACAGCTGCGCGCCCAGCAGGATGCGCTCGGCAAGCAGCTCGGCGAATTGCAGAAGAGCCTCGGCGAGATGGGCATGAAGCCCGGCCCCGGCTTTGGCCAGGCGCAGCGCGAAATGGAAGGCGCCGGCCGAGAACTCGGCCAGGGACGTGGCCAACCGGCCGTCGAGGGCCAGGGCCGCGCCCTGGAAGCGCTTCGCCAGGGCGCCCGCGACATGATGAACCAGATGATGCAGGCGCAGCAGGGCCAGCAGGGTCAAGGTCCGAACGGCCAGGTGGGCCAGGGCGACCAGAACGGCCGCGACCCGCTCGGCCGGCCGCGCCGCCCCCAGGGGCCGGAGTTCGGCGACAACAGCGTGAAGGTGCCTGACGAAATCGACGTTCAGCGGGCGCGAGAAATCCTTGACGCGATCCGCGAAAAGCTCGGCAACAATCCGCCGCAGGAAATGGAACGGCGCTATCTCGAACGACTGCTGGACATCCAGTAGGCCACTCACCGCAACGCGATCAACAGCAGGCGCGTTAGAACAAATTCACTCCAGGCCGAACCGGCCTGGAATCTGAATCGTGATCTCAATCAAAGAAATGGAGCATGATTTCGCTCCAAATCACGCCTTTTGGTATCCTGGCTCTAAGCGACAAGCGCTCGGGCGACAGCCTTGCGGATCTCGGGAAGCGCGAATGGCTTGGCGACGACATCGATGATCTTTTCGGCAAGATCGTCGGCCCGTTCGCGCTGTTCGGCATAGCCGGTCATCAGCAGGATTTTCAAACTGGGAAAAGCGTCTTTTGCCTGATGGGCGAGTTCAATGCCGTCCATCACCGGCATGCGGATATCTGAAAGCAGCAGATCGTAGACCCCGTCCTTGAGCTTCTCCAGCCCCTCGGCCCCATCGGCCGCCTCATCGGTTTCGTGGCCATCAAGCCGCAGGGCCCGGGCCACGAAGGACCGCAGGGAGTCCTCGTCTTCCGTAATCAGAATTCTTGCCATATGTGCATCGCTCCGTATCAGCCCCGCGACGGAAATCACCAGACTTTCCTTTTCGATCGGTAAAGATGAGGAAGCGATGGACGAGATGGTTAACAACCCGTCTCGAACGGCAAAGTAGCGCAACGGGTCTTTCAGACGCGCAAAAGCGCTGCAACACTTTGCAGTCGCTCAGGCGTCCCCGGTCACCACGCCGACGAAGGGCAGTTCGCGAAAGGCATAGGCGACATCCATGCCATAGCCGACGACAAAATAGTCAGGGCATTCGAAGCCGACATAGTCGGCCTCCAGCTTTTCCTTGCGCTTGACGCGCTTGTCGAGCAGCACGGCGATCGTGACGTTGCGCGCACCACGCTCGAAAAGCAGTTCCTTGGCAAAGAGCAGCGTCCGGCCGGATTCAAGGATATCGTCGATCAGCAGGACGTCGCGGCCATGCACGTCGCTGTCGATATCCTTGACGATGCGCACGCCCTGCGAAACTGTGCCGATGCCGTAACTCGACAGCGTGATGAACTCGACCTCCGGGGCAAGCCCGCTGTCATGCAGGGCCCGGATCAGATCGGCGGCGAAAATGAATGAGCCCTTGAGCACGGCGATGACGAGCAGGTCCTTGGTCGGGCCGCTGGCGATCTCCCGCGCCATCGAATGATTGCGTTCGGCAATCTGCTCGGCGGTGAAGAGCGGCTCGATGTTTTTTCCGCGCACGACAGGCATAAGGGCTTGCTCCATGAAAAAGAAGGTAAGCCGTTAGCACATATGCGAGCTTGAAACAGCCTCGCCGGCTATGAAATTAGCGCGATTGGCACGACCTGTGGCGCGAAAGTCGGCCCATCCCGTGTCCTGTTACGTCTGTGGCAGGAAGGAAAGCCGGACCTCCGGCATCTTTCCGCCGGCATGCTGCACGCGAGCCGAGAAGCCCCGGCTTTGGCCGCCATAGATCACATCGGCCGGCGGGTTGATGACGATGCTTGCGGTCAGCCGCTCGTCGGTCACGAGATCGGCACGGATCGGATGCACCGTCTGCGTCGTGCCGCTGTCGTTTTCGATGATGCCGTTGATGACCAGCACGCGCATGCCGTTCGCATCACGCGGCGTCACCGTGACATGGGTGAAATGCAGCGACGCTCCGGACGTGGCTCGCTCGCCGGAAACGCCGGAAAAGCCACCCGTTAGCCCGAAGACAAGCACGACGAGCGCCAGCACCAGCGCTGCGAAGCTCCGCATCGACGCGCGCTGCAGCCAGGATTCCGCGGTCTGCAGAACGGAATTCGCGATTGCCAGCATGAACGGCGGCGGTGCAGCGTTTGCGGCAGCCATACGCTTGCGGTTGTCGTTATAGGTCCTTGCATTGAATTCCCTGGGCCGAACTTTGCCGAGGGTGACGAATTCGGCGTCGGAGATATCGGCAGGACGCGCAGAGCGGTACTGACGGTTGGCAGGTTCCGGCGGCAGGAAATCATAGGCCTGGCCCGGCGTCCGGCGACTGAAGGAGGATGCTTCCATGGTGGCTGCCTCGCAGATGTCCACATGGTTTCGCTGCCAGGGGAAATCTTGGCATTGAAACGAATCCTGCTCAGTCGTAAATTTTAATGGTTAATGCTTCGCAAAGATCGCCATCAAACGGGCGTCTTTCCAGCAAAATTTACCGGCTGTTAACGGTGTTGGTTAACAAGTCGTGCGGTGAAACCCACAACAGACTGAGTTGCCCGTTGATCCACTTCGAGAATGTCGGTTTGCGCTATGGCATGGGCCCGGAAATCCTCCGGGACCTGACCTTCGACATTCCGAAGAAATCCTTTCAGTTCCTGACAGGCCCATCGGGCGCCGGCAAGACGTCGCTGCTGCGGATGCTTTTCATGTCGCTGCAGCCGACGCGCGGCCTGATCCGCATGTTCGGGCGCGACATTTCCGAAATCCCCCGCCCTGAACTGCCGCTTCTGCGCCGCCGCGTCGGCATCGTCTTCCAGGATTTCCGCCTCCTCGACCATCTCACCACCTATGAGAATGTCGCTTTGCCCTTACGGGTGCGTGGCAAGGATGAGAGCTCCTACAAGACCGATGTCCTCGAACTTTTGAAATGGGTCGGCCTCGGCGAACGCATCAACGTGCTGCCGCCCGTGCTCTCCGGCGGCGAGAAACAGCGCGCCGCAATCGCCCGGGCGCTGATGGACCGGCCGGAAGTGCTGCTGGCCGACGAGCCGACTGGCAATGTCGATCCGCCGATGGCCAAGCGCCTGCTCAATCTTTTCCTCGAGCTGAACCGACTCGGCACGGCGGTGGTGATCGCCACCCATGACCTGGCGCTGATGGAACAGGTGGAAGCCCGCCGCATGATCCTCTCAGAGGGGCATCTCGATATCTATGACTGAGCCCCCGTCCAGAAACCCCGAGAAGGCGTCTGCCAAGACCCAGCAGAAGCGGCCGGAATTGCGCGTGCGTCCGACTGCGCCGATCCTGCCGCCTTCGAACATCCAGGGCAGCGCGTTGATGGTGGTGATCTCAATCATGGCCTTTCTTGCCTGCCTGACGCTCGGCGGCGTCAGCATGGTGCGCTCGACGGCGGCCAGCTGGGAGAGCCAGATCTCCCGCGAGATCACCATTCAGATCAAGCCGGACGACAATCTCGACATGGAGAAGGCGCTCACCCAGGCGCGCGACCTGGCGCTGACCTTCGTCGGCACCAAAAGCGGCCAGATCGTCGACGAGGCGGCGACCGCCCGCCTGCTCGAACCGTGGCTCGGCCCCGGTCTCGATCTCAAGGATCTGCCCGTTCCCCGTCTCGTCATCATCACCATCGATGAGAGCAATCCACCGGATTTCGATTCGATGCGGGCGCTGCTCAAGGACAGTATCCCGCAGGCGAGCCTCGACGATCACCGCACCTGGGTCGACCGGCTGGTGTCCATGGCGCACACGACTGTCATGATCGGCACCGGCATCCTGCTGCTGGTTTTCACGGCGATGGTGCTCACGGTCGTCTTCGCCACGCGCGGCGCGCTGTCGGGCAATCGTCACGTCGTCGAAGTGCTGCATTTCGTCGGCGCCGAAAGCTCCTTCGTCGCCACCGAATTTCAGAAGCATTTCCTGAAGATCAGCCTCAAGGGCTCGGCGATCGGCAGCGCGCTTGCCGCTCTCTTCTTCGCTAGCGCCGGTTTCTGGCAGAGCCGCACCCTCGCCACCCCGGAAACGGACCAGGCGACCGCGCTCTTCGGCACCTTCTCCGTCGGCGTGCTCGGTTATGCCGGCATCTTCGCGACGATGATCGTCATCGCACTCCTGACCACCTTCACCGCGCGGCTGACCGTCATGCGGACGATCTACGAAATCGATACACTACGCTCAGACCCGACACGCACCGACGGCATCGGAAGTTGATCGTGACCGTGCCGTTTTGCCATGAAAGCGTCTGTTCCGCGCCGCAATCAGCGTATAATCACGATTCATGACGATGGGACACACGACACCCAACCCGATTCATCAGGACCCGGAGCTTGATCGCCCGGCGGGTCTGCCGCCGCGACGCGGGCCAATCCGCCGCCTGCTGCGCTGGGGCGGCTTTGCCTGCTTGCTGGCAATCGCCCTGGTATTCGGCGGTTTTCTGCGTTTCGCCGATTCCGTGACGACGCTGAAGCCCCCGGCCGAGCCGAAGGCGGATGCCATCGTGGTCCTGACGGGTGGTTACCAGCGCATCGACCAGGCCGTGGAGCTGCTGCAGAAGGGGGCAGGCAAGCGCTTGCTCATTTCCGGCGTCCACCCGACGACGACGCCGGCACAGATCCGCAAGATGACGCAGGGTTCGGCCGATCTCTTCTCCTGCTGTGTCGATATCGGCTACGATGCGATCGACACGATCGGCAATGCCGAGGAAGCTTCGAACTGGATCCACACCAAGGGATACCGCAGCGTTCTGATCGTCACCAACAACTATCACATGCCCCGAAGCCTCGCCGAACTCTCCTATGTCGATCCCGACATCGAATTCATCGCTTATCCCGTGGTCAATTCGGATTTGAAGAGCCGCAACTGGTTCACCGATCCGAATGCGATGCGCGTGATGCTGGCCGAATATGTGAAAGTGTTGCTGACCGGGGCCCGCAACATCACCGGCTTCGGCCGCCACACCGGCTTGCGCTCGGCAAATGCGTCCGGCCAACAATAGAGCACCGCGCGTCTGATAGAACGCGCTACGGACGCTCCGTCTTCTTGTTTTGCGCAATCCGGACGCAAAACCACTATGCACTTTTGCCGGAATTTCTTCAGAGCATGATGCCGAAAAGTGTGAGCGGTTTTCGGACGACATCATGCTCTAACTTTATAATGTAGAACAGGATTCAGATTTTAGGCCGAACAGGCCTAAATCATCCTGTTCTAGGCTTTTACATCAGGGCGTCATCAAACGCTTTTTATGGCGGGCAATATCGTGTAGGCCGGTCGCGTGAGCATGCCTCGGGAAAGTTTCATGATCGCCCTGCGTTCCGTTCTCTTCAACACGATCTTCTACGCCAACCTCATCATCCGGATGATCGTGCTCTCGCCCTACTATTTCGTCGTGCCGCGCAAGATCGCCTATGCGATCCCGAAGAACTGGGCGCGCTCCAACCACTGGCTGATGCGGGTGATCGTCGGCACCACCTTCGAGATCGAGGGACTGGAGAACCTGCCTGATGGCAGCTACATCCTGGCGCCGAAACATCAGTCCTTCTGGGATACCTACGCGCTGCTGCCCTGGCTGAAGGATCCGGTCTACATCCTGAAGCGCGAGCTTATGTGGATTCCGCTCTTCGGCTGGTATGCGAAGAAACAGCGTATGATCCCGGTCGATCGCGGCGCCCGCGGCAAGGTGATGGTGGAAGTGCTGAAACGCACGAAGGAGGAACTGTCGACCGGCCGCCAGCTCATCATCTATCCCGAGGGCACCCGCCGCCCGCCAGGCGCAGAGCCGCTCTATAAATACGGCATCGCCCGCATGTACCGCGATCTTAACCTCCCTGTCGTGCCGGTTGCCATGCATCCCGGTCTGTTCTGGCCGCGGCGGAGCATTCGACGTTATCCCGGCCATTTCAAGGTGAAGATTCTGCCGCCGATCATGCCGGGAATGGATCCGGACGCCTTTTTCGCCCATCTGATCGAGGTATCGGAGCGGGCAAGCGACGAGCTTCTGCTCGAAACCGTCGCGCGAAATCCGCATCTGCCGCTCCCGCCGACGGCGGTCGAAAGGCTGGTCGAGCTGCGCAAGCTGAACGCGGCAACTGGCTGAGATCAGGCGGCGCGCAGCCGCTCCACTTCGTTGACGACCTGCTCCAGCCAATGGTCGCGAATGCCCATCTGCTTCAGATGCGTCAGCGTGTTGAAGACATAGGCATCATTCGGACCTGACTGGCCGTTTGCTTCGTTCACCACCCGTGCCGCCGCAAGCGCATCGAGCGCGCCGGCATATTGTTCATGCTCGCGGTCGATGATGTAGGCGACCGCTTCGACCCGACGCCGGCCGGCAAGCTGCAGCCGCACCCGGCGCTCCAGGTAGACATTGGTGACCAACTCGCGGGCGCGGAGATAATCGATCACCTCATCCCATTTTTCCGGCGAAATGCGGAAAGCCATGCCGCGGCAGGCGCCACCCCTGTCGAGGCCGAGAACCAGGCCCGGATTGTCGCGGGTACCACGATGGACAAAGGAGCGGACGCAGAGCGAACGCCTGTAGCCGTAGACTAGGGCCTCTGCCCGCTCCATGAACTCGAAGCCCGGATTCCACATCAGCGAACCGTAGCCAAATACCCAAAATTCGTCCATATCGCACGCCAGACCGGGAATCACATTTGCGATTCACCATTGGAGAACATCATGGCAGCGTCAAGCCAATCCGGCAGCAGCCAATCCGGCAGCGGTAAGAAATTCTGGTTGCTGGGTGGAGGCGTCCTCCTGGTGATTGCGCTTTATACCGGCGGCTGGTTCTATGCGGCCTCGGCGCTGAAGAACACAGTGCTGAAAGCGATCGCGCCGCGCGACCAGGCAGGCGTCAGCGGCGAATGCTCCGATATCGAATTTCGCGGCTATCCCTTCCGTATCGGCCTGTTCTGCTCCAAGATCGACGTCGACGACAATGTCAACGGCGTCTCCGCCACCTTCGGCGCGCTGCGCTCGGCAGCACAGGTCTACGCGCCCGGCAATATCGTCTGGGAACTCGATTCTCCGGCAGAGATCCGCACCAGCAACGGCCTTTCGATCTCGGCCCAATGGACGAACCTGCAGGCGAGCCTTACGACGAGGCTGCAGGGCATCGACCACAGCTCGACCGTCATCGAGGGTCTGAAGGCGATGGCCTTCTCCTCCTACACCGGCCAGACCATGAGCTTCGATGCCGCTCGCACCGAAATCCACCTGCGCCAGAATGGTGCTGATCTCGACGGTGCGATTTCCGTGCAGGACGCCAACGCGGCGATCAAGGACTGGCCGCAGATCTTCCCGAAATTCTCGGCGAGCATCGATCTGACCGTCGCCGGCAAGGCCGGCCTGATCGACGGCAGTGACCGGAACGGCCTCAATGGCGCCACCGGCGACCTGCGCCGCATCGTCGCCGACATCGGTGACGGCAAGGTGATGACGCTCACCGGCCCCTTCTCCTTCGACGAGCAGGGCTTGCTTTCGGGAAAATTCAAACTGGAGATCGAACAACTCGGCCCTTGGGGGGACAGCCTGAAACAGGCCTTTCCGGATATCGCCTCGACCGTCAACACGGCGACGAAGCTGCTGAAATCGCTTGCCGGCGGCGGCGACAAGGTCTCCGTCGATCTCGTCGTCAATCGCGGCAATGCCACCGTCAGCGGTTTCATCCCGCTCGGCCGCATTCCACCGATCTGATGCATCCCCCCAAAGTGTCCAGCGGTTTTGGGATAACGGGATGCATAGGAAAGGCCTGAAGCGCGTCGAATGAGTCCGGCTCGACGCGAGGCGCTTCAGGCAATTCGCTTGATGAAGAAGACTTCCGGCACCGATTGCAGGCCGGGCAACTCGATCGCGCCAGTTTCGGAAAATCCGTTGCGGCGGTGCCAGTCCTGAGGCCGGCTTTCGTCGCATTCGCTCGACGTCATCAGCAGGCGGGCGCCATCGCCGCGCATGGCTTCTTCCCAGGCGAGAAACAGCGCCGTCCCAACGCCCGACCGGCGATGGCCGGGCAGGACGCGGATCATTTCCATATAGGGAACCCTGCCCCAGAAGCGGGAGAAACGCAGGAAGCCGACGATCTCGTCGTCTTCCCTGGCAACCAGATATTCGCCGAGCGCGACGCAACGCGATACCCATGCTTCACCGGCGCTGGCATCCTCGCGAGCCAACCAGTCGATATCCGCCCGGCCGGCACGTGCCACCTCCACCATCGCGGCGGCTACTTCTTGTCCAGCGCGTGGCGGCCGAAATCCGGCGCGTCGACATCCTGGCCGGCCTGGACGATCGAACGGCGGATGGCGCGCGTGCGGGTGAAGAGTTCGAAAATCTTGTCGCCCTCGCCCCAGCGGATGGCGCGCTGCAGATAGGCGAGATCCTCCGAGAAGCGCGCCAGCATTTCGAGGATCGCATCGCGGTTATGCAGGCAGACGTCGCGCCACATCGTCGGGTCGGAGGCGGCGAGGCGAGTGAAATCACGAAAGCCAGAGGCGGAATATTTGATGACTTCCGACTCCGTCACCGTCTCCAGATCGTCGGCGGTGCCGACGATATTGTAGGCGATGATATGCGGCAGGTGCGAGACGATGGCGAGCACCTTGTCGTGATGTTCGGCATCCATTTCGTCGACCTTCGAGCCCAACGCTTCCCAGAAGCTGCGCAGCCGCTTCAAAGCGGTCTCATCGGTATCCGCGACCGGCGTGAAGATGCACCAACGGCCTTCGAAGAGGCCGGGGAAGCCGGCATCCGGGCCGGATTTCTCCGTACCGGCCAGCGGGTGGCCGGGGATGAAATGCACATTATCAGGCATATGCGGCAGCATCTGCGCAATGACAGAAGCCTTGGTGGAGCCGACATCGGTGACGATCGCCCCGGGCTTCAGGCTTGCCGAAATCTCCTTCGCCACACTTTCCGAAGCGCCGACCGGCACCGAGACGATCACCAGATCGGCATCCTTGACGGCATCCTGTGAAGACGTCGTGTAGCGGTCGCCGAGGCCGAGTTCCTCCGCACGCTTCAGCGTATCGGGGCTGCGCGTGGCGACGACGATCTCCCTTGCAAGACCAAGCCGCCTGATGTCATAGGCGAGCGAAGAGCCGATCAGGCCGATGCCGATCAGCGCGATCCGATCGAACTGCACACTCATGCCTGATGACCCATGAATTCGGTGAGCGCGGCAATCACGCCGCGGTTGGCCTCTTCGGGGCCGATGCTCATGCGCAGCGCATTGGCGAAACCATAGCCGCGCACGGCGCGCAGGATGTAGCCGCGGCTCGTCAACAAATCATCGGCATCCGCGGCGCGCTTGCCGTCGATCTCGGGGAAATGAATGAGGACGAAATTGGCGACGGACGGCGTCACCTTCAACCCGATCGCTTCGAGTGCCTGGGTGAGCGTCTCGACCCACATCTGATTGAAGGAGACGGCCTGCTGGATGAAGGCCTGGTCGCGGATGGCAGCGGCAGCGGCGGCGATTGCCGGCGCGTTCAAGTTGAACGGCGCGCGCACGCGATTCAGCGCATCGACGATCTCGGCGGGCGCATACATCCAGCCGACGCGCAGCGCCGCAAGGCCATAAGCCTTCGAGAAGGTGCGGGTCATCACCACGTTGGCATTGGAGGAGACGACCTCGATGCCGGCTTCATAATCGTTGCGGCGCACATATTCGGCATAGGCGGCATCGAGCACGAGGACGACATGTTTCGGCAGTCCGGCCTGAAGGCGGCGGATCTCGCTGACGGAAACATAGGTGCCGGTTGGATTGCCGGGATTGGCGATGAAGACGATCTTCGTCTTCTCGGTCACCGCGGCAAGGATCGCATCGACATCGACGGTATAGTCTTTCTCCTTGACGACAACAGGCGTGGCGCCGGCGCCCAGGATCTGGATCTTGTAGACGAGGAAGCCGTGCTCGGTGATGATGCCCTCGTCGCCGGCACCGAGATAGACATGGCAGAGCAAGCCGAGCAGTTCGTCGGAACCGTTGCCGCAGAGAATGTTTGCCGGATTGAGGCCGTGCACGGCGGCAATCGCCTCACGCAGTTCGATCGCCTGCCCGTCAGGATAACGCCCCAGATTGTCGGCAACCGTCTTGAAGGCTTCGATTGCCTTCGGGCTGGCGCCGAGCGGCGTTTCGTTGGACGAAAGCTTGTAGACGCGGGCAACACCCGGCGCATGTTCCTTGCCCGGCACATAGGCTGCGATATCGAGAATACCGGGACGCGGAACGGGCTTGCTCATCTCAACGCTCATGGGTTCGACCTTGGAATTGCCGGAAATCCGGGCTGAAAAACACCAAGTGGCATTAAAGCGGAATGAGATTGTTGTCGAGACCTATGGGCGTGACACAAGCAGTTGGAGACCGCCGAGAGCTACCTGCTGCGTGTGGTCGGCACGCCATGCGGTGCGAGAACCGGCACGAAGACGCGGCGGGAGGCCCGCGCCGCCACCGGCAGCCCCTGATAGAGCCGCTTCTGCGCTTCGACGATGATGACGCCCGAGAAGGCCGGCCACAGCGTTCGACCGATCCGCTCGAAGGCGCGGCGAAGCCGCAGGATGGTCCTCAACTTCGAGGGCGGGAAGAACAGCGCTTCAGCCGTCGCGCCCGGGGTGAAATTCGTCTCGCGCAGCAGATTGGTCAACTGACCGCGGGAATAGGGCCGGCCCGAACCGAAGGGTGTATGCTCCATGCGTGCCCAGACGCCGCGCCGGTTCGGCACGACGATGACCAGCCGTCCACCCGGCGCCAGCACCCGCCAGAGCTCCTTCAGCGTCTCGCGCGGGCTTTCGGCGAATTCCAGCGAATGCACCATCAGCACCCGGTCGATCGACGAATCCGGCAGCGGCAGTTCCTCGTCGAAGACAAGCGCCGTCGTCGAGAGCGAGCCCATCGGCCAATTCACCGCGCCCTGCCCGGCCGGCATGAAAGCGAAGGTACGCTCGGTATCGGCCTGGAAGCGATCGAGGAAGGGCACGGCATAACCGAGACCGACCAGACGCTCCTGCGGCAGCCGCACCCAGAGCGAGGACAGCGCCATGGCGATCGACTGCTCGGCAAGACGTCCGAGCTCGGAATGATAGAACTGGCGTAAGTCGACGATATCGGCGTGCATTGCGACAAATGTTATCAGCGGGCGGTTGGACTTCAAGGCCGGAACCTCTACATTTCCGCGAGACTCCTGGGATAAGGGATTATTGAACGATGAAACCTTTGGAAATAGACGTTTTTCTCTGCCGCACCGACAATTTCGGCGTTCTCGTGCACGATCCGGAGACAGGCTTTACCGCGGCGATCGATGCGCCGGAGGAGGCGCCGATCCTGGAAGCGGCGACACGTCGCGGCTGGAAAATCACCCATATCTTCACCACTCATCATCACACCGACCATGTCACTGCCAACCTGGCGCTGAAGGAACAATTCGGCTGCGAGATCATCGGCCCGATCAACGAGGCCGTCGCCATTCCCGGCCTCGATCGGACGATGGCCGATGGCGACAGCTTCCTTTTCGGCGATCACACCGTCAACGTCATCGAGACACCCGGCCACACCGCCGGCCACATCTGCTATCACTTCGTCGATGACAAGCTGCTGTTTGCAGCCGACACGCTGTTTGCGCTCGGCTGCGGCCGGCTGTTCGAACGCCCGGCCGCCGATATGTGGCATTCCCTGCAGAAACTCGCCGTGTTGCCCGATGAGACCGCCATCTACTTCGGCCATGAATACACATTGTCCAATGCCCGCTTCGCGCTGACCGTCGATCCCGACAATGAGCGACTGAAGAGCCGCGCCGCCGAGATCGAGGCCTTGCGCGCCGATGGCAAATTCACCATCCCGACGACATTGGGGCTGGAAAAGGAAACCAACCCGTTCCTGCGCGCCGCCGATCCGGCGATCCGCCGCAATCTGCTGATGGAAGGCAAGACCAACGAGGAAGTCTTTGCAGAGATCCGCAAGCGCAAGGACCATTTCTGATGTCGCCTGAGGACATCATCCGCGAACTCGGCATGCAGCCGCATCCCGAAGGTGGCTGGTACGTGCAGACATTCCGCGATACGGCGGGCGGGGAACGCGGCCACTCGACAGCGATCTATTACCTGCTGACCAGGGGACAGCGTTCGCACTGGCATCGCGTCCATGACGCGGCGGAGGCCTGGCATTATTACGCCGGCGCGCCGCTCTCGCTGCACCGCTCGGAAGACGGAACGGCAAGCCAAACCCTGACGCTCGGAACCAACCTGTCCGCCGGCGAGCGGCCGCAGGCGATCATTCCCGCCAATTGGTGGCAATCGGCCGAAACCCTCGGCGATTTCACCCTGGTCGGCTGCACCGTCTCGCCCGGCTTCGAGTTTTCGAGCTTCGAGATGGCGCCGCCCGGTTGGAAGCCCGGCGGCTAGAGCATGATGCCGAAAAGTGTGAGCGGTTTTCGGGCGACACCATGCTCCAACTATCTAAGGCCTATTCTGCTGCTGCGGGCTGCGCCTGGCTCTTGCGGCGGAACATGTCCTGGGCGGCGAGCACCGCCCCGCCGGTGACGAGCACGCAGGCGAGAGCAATGCGCCAGCTCGGCTCGGCAAATCCAAACAGCAGCAGAATAAGCGTCGAAAGCAGAGGTGCGGCGTAACTTGCCGCGCCGAGAATCTGGATATCGCCGTTCTTGACGCCGTAATCCCACGCGTAGAAGGCAGCCCCGACCGGAAAGAGCCCAAGCCCGGCGACGGCGACCCACTCGAAACTCGTTGCCGACCAGACGGTCGTCTCCAGGCCGAGATGGCAGAGCAACGACAGCATGGATGTCGCAAGGCAGAAGCCGGTGACGACATCCGTGGAGACGGCGTCGAAACGCCGCGTCAGCAGCGAATAGCCGGACCATGTGAAGGCGCAGAGAAAGGCGGCACCGTAACCGACGGCATAGGCGCCGTCGAAATCGATGCCGTTGCGACCGACGATCAGGAAGGTACCGCAAAGTCCGGCAAGCGCACCCGCCGCATGATACCAGTGCAACCGTTCGCCCGGCAGCAGCGCCGAACCGA
Source organism: Rhizobium sp. WSM1328 (assembly GCF_057653715.1). NCBI lineage: Bacteria > Pseudomonadati > Pseudomonadota > Alphaproteobacteria > Hyphomicrobiales > Rhizobiaceae > Rhizobium > Rhizobium sp. WSM1328. The sequence continues at coordinate 3,934,983 of NZ_CM172788.1, forward strand.
CGACGATCAACAGCGGCCAGAGATAGGCGACCAGCCCCGCCTCCACCGCCGGCGCGTTCCGGAGCGCGGTAAAATAGAGGAAGTGATAACCGAACAGCCCCGCAATGCCGGTTATCCAGACCTTGGCCGGCTGCTTCAGCAGCGCCAGCCGCGCGGGATTGAGGATAAGCACGACGAGGCCGGGAATGCTGCCGATCGCAAAGCAGACGGCCGAAAGCTGGAACGGTGGCATCTTGCCGGAGGCGGCCGTGAACAACGCCAGGAACGACCACATCAGAATGGCCGTAAAGCCGATCAACGTCGCGCGAAGCTTCACCTGTCCCCCTTCACGGAGGCAGAAGCCCCGTCAGCTGTTGCTGCCGTATTTGACGGCAGTGATCGTCACCATTCCATATTCGGTTGGAATGCGCACATAAACAGGAGCGTATACATTTGCCGCGTCCGACTTGGCAAACCAGATTTCCATGCGATCGCTCTTGCTCAGATAGTCGATATCCTTGCGGCCCTTCTTGTAGCCCGAGCGCGGCACGAAGCGGACGCTGCAGACGGTCGCCTTGCCCTTGAACCCATTGGTGGAAAAATCCTCGTCGCCCTTCGGCGACAGCACCAGATCCATGCGCGTCTCGCCGTCGAAGATCGGCAGCGTCTGCGAGCAGACCTTGGTATCGCCGGTGAAGACCAGGCCGGAGATCGGATCGAGCACCGAGCGCATGTCGCGCGGCGTGACGTCGATCCAGTTCTTCGGGCGCTTCGGCATCGGTGTCGTCGTCGCCGAGATGATGTTGCCGTTGCGGTAGCTGACCTCGTAGACGCGGGCCTTCCTCTTGCCGCTCTTGTAGTAGAGCGAGTATTTCTGCGCCTGCAATCTGTCATTGCGCACGACGCCGCTCACGCTGGTCTTGGCCGAAATCGTCGTGATGAGATCGGCAAGACCGGCGGAATTGATGCTCCCGGCGATCTTGTAGCTGTGATCGTCCTCGATCTGCGTCAGGAACGCGGCGCGCGCGATCGGCAGCCCGGCGAGCGCCACCCGGTATTCCGTCCGATGCTGGATTTCGGCCGCCGATGCGGGTATGGCAAGAAGTGCGGCGATGGCCGAAATGAAAATCCGTCTGCCCGAATGAGCCATGGAAAAAAGCCTTGTCTTGCTGCGCGCTGGCAACCTTTGCTGAGCGGTCTATACTCCTGCCGCGAAGGGAAGAAAACAGCAGCTTTTTGACAGAATTGCGGGAAAGGCCAAGGTTTGGCTTGACGCGAGCAGCCTGTCTGACTATAGAACCGCAACTTTCCAATCATGCCCGTTGGATTGCGCGCCTGGTTTTGCCGGGAATGGCAATTCGATGGCCCGAGAAAAACAAGAATAGGTGTTCCATGTCCCGCGTGTGCGAATTGACCGGCAAGGCCGTCCTGACTGGTAACAATGTCAGCCATGCCAACAACAAGACCAAGCGCCGGTTCCTGCCGAACCTGTGCCAGGTCACGCTGATTTCCGACGCTCTCAACCAGCGTTATCGTCTTCGCGTTTCGGCTGCCGCTCTTCGCACCGTCGAGCATCGTGGCGGCCTCGATGCCTTCCTGCTGAAGGCCAGCGAAAACGAATTGTCGATGCGCGCGCGCCTGTTGCGCCGTCAGATCGCCAAGAAGACCGCCGAAGCCGCTGCTGCGTAAGCTTCCTTCTGCCCTTCTTTCATACGGCTTCAAAAGGCTTGAACGGATAATACCGGACAAGCCTTTTGCTTTGCCGGTTTGCTCCTCCAACTGGTGGCATCACCCAGGATAAAAAAATGCTGAAGACCCGCTATACCATCGCCTATGTCGCGCTGATGACGCTCGTCGTCGTCGCCTCCAACTTCCTCGTCCAGTTTCCGCTGAACGCCGAAGTCGCCGGCATCAACCTTGCCGACATCCTGACCTGGGGCGCCTTCTCCTATCCGATCGCTTTCCTGATCACCGACCTGACCAACCGTCAGTTCGGCCCGCAGGCAGCCCGCAAGGTCGTCTTTGCCGGCTTCGTCGTCGGTGTGACGCTCTCCTTCTTCACCTCGGTGCCACGCATCGCCATCGCCTCCGGCTCGGCCTATCTCGCCGGCCAGTTGCTCGATATCGCCGTCTTCAACCGCCTTCGCCGCCAGGCCTGGTGGCGCGCGCCGCTGGTCGGTTCGCTGATCGGCTCGGCGCTCGATACGGTGATGTTCTTCTCGCTTTCCTTCGCCGCGTTCTTCGTCTTCCTCGGCCCGAACGACCCCTTTGCGCTGGAAGCAGCCCCCGTCCTCGGCGTTTTCGCCACGGAGGCTCCGCGATGGATTTCCTGGGCGATCGGCGATTTCGTCGTGAAGATGATCGTCGGCCTCGTCATGCTGCTGCCTTATGGCGCGCTGATGAACGTGCTGCGGCCGATGCAGGCCGCTCGCGCCAGCTAATCACGGACGCCGCCGGACCGCACCGGCGGTGATCGCGGGATGCAGCAGAGCCTCGGCAACCAGATCGTCGATATCTCTTGACGAATCGAGCCGCAACACCGGCGCCGTCTGCGTATCCAGCCATTGTTCATGCGCCGCAAGGCTGCGACCCTCGGGGCCGGCCGTCTCATAGCTGGCCGCCCATTCCTGGAATTCCCCGCTTTTAACTTCCATGTCGCCACCAGGCCCGATCCTGTTTCCATATCGGGCAATCTCCCGCACGCGGATGCGCGCCATTCGAAGCCCCGGCTCGATCCTGAGGAATAGGATCAGATCGTAAAGCGGCTCCAATGGCCCACCCCATTTCAGCGCGGATCCGGAGAGGACCCAGCCGTCATGCCGTGCCGCTTCCTCGAGGAGCAGCCGGATGCGCTCGTCGGCATTCCTCGGCGTCGTGAACGGCGGATCGGTCGGCATCCAGAAGAAATCATCAGTGTCGAGATGGGCGATATCGAGCCTTTCGGCAAGCGCATGGCCGAGCGATGTCGTACCGGAACCGGACGCGCCCATGACATGAATATGCACCATGAATCTCCCTGCGAAGACTGCTTCCCGATGCCGCGGGGGATAGCCGAGGCATATGACATCGGTCTGACGTCTTGGATTAATTCCGCTTCTGGGAACTCGGCGCTGCCCACGCGGCCTCTTCCGAAAGCCGGAATTCCAGCATCAGATTGCGCTGCAGGATCGAATGATTGTCGTCCGACACCAGAATGATATGGGTCGTGCCGTCGGCGGCCTGAAAAGCATCGAGCCCTTCCATATTGTCGATCTGCGAGTTGAAATTACCTTCCAGCAGCAATTCGCCGTCAACGACGGCGCCGGGCCTGATGTCGGCGCCCTTGATGCGCCGAAGGCGCATGCCGATGCCTTCGGCCATGTTGAAGCGGCGCTCCAGCAGCAACAGGTCGCCGTTCGGCAGGAAGGCGCCGTCGGTGATGTCGAAGCTGCCATCCCGCTCGACCGAGAAACGTCCTTTCAGCGGCCCGCTGAGAATGGCCGCCATCCGGTTGCCATCGCTGTCGAGACCGCGCTCGGAGATGATGACCACCCCGCCCTTGAGTGGGCTCGATGCCGGCGCCACGGTGATGGTTTCGATACCTCGATTGTCGCTCAGCATCTTCCGCGGGATGAGGATCGGCAGGGTGGCGATCGCTCCCGAGCCGGCAAAGCCGGGATCGGGATAGACATCGACGCGATGAGCCTGCTCGAAGGAGACCAGGATCCGGTCGCCGTCGAGCGCCAGGCCTTCGGCATCCATATGTCCCTTGCCCTCGAAGCTGCGCCCGGCGCTGTTCTTCATCGGCGTGATCTCGACATCCGAAAGGCCGGAAAGCCTGCCCTTGACGTCGCGCTCGATGCTGCCGGTCAGCCACTGGCCGGTATCGAGCACGACGACGAAATGTTTTTGGTCCGGCCGGAAACGGATGGAGGAGAGCGAGCCGAACAGCGCTCGGCTGGACACCATTTCCAGCCCGCCCAGAAATTCCAGCGATCCGAATTGCATCTCCGAAGAGCCGATCCTGAAATCGGAGATTTGCCGGCTAATGACCGGCACGTCGTCGCCGGCCCATGACGAGGAAGCGCCGGCTGCGATACCGAGAGCGATCGACGCCGCACGGCAGAGGCGCTTGACCGTCATTCTTCCAGCGGCGTCAGCCGGCACGGCGTATCCGGCCGCCGCGCGGCTGCACGGATTGGTCTTCGAAAAGCGAGGCAAGCTGCTCGGTCATCGCACCGGCAAGCTCGTCCGCATCGACGATCGTCACGGCGCGGCGATAGTAGCGCGTCACGTCATGGCCGATGCCGATCGCCAGCAACTCGACAGGCGAGCGTGTCTCGATCTGCTCGATGACGGCACGCAGGTGCCGCTCCAGATAATTGCCCGGATTGACCGACAGCGTCGAATCGTCCACTGGCGCTCCGTCCGAGATCATCATCAGGATGCGGCGCTGCTCGCGGCGCGCGAGCAGGCGATTATGCGCCCAGATCAGCGCCTCGCCGTCGATATTTTCCTTGAGCAGGCCCTCGCGCATCATCAGCCCGAGATTGGCGCGCGCGCGCCGCCACGGCGCGTCGGCCGACTTGTAGATGATATGACGCAGGTCGTTGAGGCGGCCAGGCGTCTGCGGCTTGCCGCCGGCAAGCCAGCTTTCACGCGCCTGCCCGCCCTTCCAGGCCTTGGTCGTAAAGCCCAGGATCTCGACCTTGACGCCGCAGCGCTCCAGCGTGCGGGCGAGAATATCAGCGCAAGTGGCGGCAACCGTGATCGGCCGGCCGCGCATCGAGCCGGAATTGTCGATGAGCAGGGTAACGACAGTATCGCGGAACTGGGTGTCGCGCTCCATCTTGAAGGAGAGCGCCTGCATCGGATCGATGATGATGCGCTGCAGCCGGGCCGGATCGAGATAACCCTCTTCCAGGTCGAAATCCCAGGAGCGGTTCTGCTGCGCCATCAGGCGGCGCTGCAGCCGGTTGGCGAGACGGCCGACCGCGCCCTGGAGATGCGCCAGCTGCTTGTCGAGGAAGGCGCGCAGGCGCTCCAGCTCGGCGGCGTCGCAAAGTTCCTCGGCGGTGATGATCTCGTCGAACTCTTCGGTAAAGACGTGATAATCGACCTTCTCGTTGAAATCGGCAAAAGGCGTATTCGGCCGGCGGGTCTCGCCCGGCGTTTCCGAATCGTCCTCGCCCTCTTCCATCATGTCGTCGTCGGAGATTTCGGCGCCTTCGGTCTCGCCGTCCTCCATCTGCTCGTCGGCGACCTCACTGTCCTCGACGGGGGCGGCATCGGTACCGGCATCCTCGTCGACCTCGTCCTGGTCCTGTTCGTCGCCGCTCGGCTGGTCTTCCTGCTCCGACTGGTCGTCATTGTCGGCGTCGCTGTCATCGTCGCCGTATTCCTCGGCCATTTCCATCGCCGACAGCATGTTGCGGATGACCTTGGCGAAGGCCTGCTGGTCGTTGATCGCGCTCGACAGATTGTCGAGTTCGGACCCTGCCTTGTCCTCGATAAAGTCGCGCCAGAGGTCCAGCACCTTGCCGGCGGAGGCTGGCGGGCGCTGGCCAGTCAGCTTCTCGCGCACCATCATCGCAACCGCTTCGCCGACCGGTGCGTCTTCCTGGCGCTCGATGCCGGTCAAATTCGCCTTGGAATATTTCTCTTCCGTCATGGAGCGCAGGTTCGATGCCATGCCCTCCATGCGCAGCGCGCCGATCGATTCGACGCGCGCCTGTTCGACTACATCGAAGATCGCCCGGGCGTCCGAGCCTTGCGGCGCCATCGTCGCATGCATCTTCTCGTCATGGCAGGCGAGCCGCAGCGCCATCGAATCGCCGAGACCACGGGTGACCGCCAGCTCATGCGCCGTCGGCCGTTTGGAAAGTTCCGGCAGCCGAATGCGCTCGCCGGTCATCCCCGGCCGCTCATTGGCGAAGGTCACCTCGACGTCGCCGTCACCGGCGATCGAGCGCACGCAGCCGGTTATCGCCCGGCGCAATGGCTCGACGTCGACAGGCGCGCCGGGCTTTGCTTTCGAATTGTCACCGCGAGCTGCCATGATCGGTCGGTCTCAAGCCCCGAGAACGATGTTGGCGGCACTTTCCTTCAGCTCGACGCCGAAGGCGCGCTGATAATGCTCGGCGACCAACGGACGCTCCAGCTCGTCGCACTTGTTGAGGAAGGTGACGCGGAAGGCGAAGGCGAGATCGCCGAAGATTTCGGCGTTTTCGGCCCAGGTGATAACCGTACGCGGGCTCATGACGGTCGAGAGATCGCCGTTCATGAAGGCGGCACGCGTCAGGTCGGCGACGCGCACCATCTTCGAAACCGTCTCACGGCCGTTCTTGTCCTTGCCGAAGCTCTTCACCTTGGCGGCGACGATATTCACTTCGTGATCATGCGGCAGGTAGTTCAGCGTGGTGACGATCGACCAGCGGTCCATCTGCGCCTGGTTGATCTGCTGCGTGCCGTGATAGAGGCCGGTCGTGTCGCCGAGGCCGATCGTGTTCGCAGTCGCAAACAGACGGAAGGCCGGGTGCGGCCGAATGACGCGGCTCTGATCGAGCAGCGTCAGGCGCCCGGAGGATTCGAGTACGCGCTGAATCACGAACATCACATCGGGGCGGCCGGCATCATATTCGTCGAAGACCAGCGCGACATTGTGCTGATAGGCCCAGGGCAGGATGCCGTCTTTGAATTCGGTGACCTGCAGCCCGTCCTTGACGACGATCGCATCCTTGCCGACGAGATCGATACGGCTGACATGGCTATCGAGGTTGATGCGCACGCAAGGCCAGTTGAGCCGCGCCGCCACCTGCTCGATATGCGAGGACTTGCCCGTGCCGTGATAGCCGGAAATCATCACGCGGCGGTTATGGGCGAAGCCTGCGAGAATGGCGAGCGTCGTGTCGCGGTCGAACAGGTAGTCGGTGTCGAGGTCCGGAACATAGGCGTCGCCCTTGCTGTAGGCGGGAACGCGAATGTCGGAATCGATGCCGAAGGCCTCGCGGACCGAAACGGTGGTATCGGGCAGTTCTGATATATCCAGGTCGATCTTGCTCATCGTGTCTCCAAGGCGGGTGATGCCACCCGGCCATACTGTCTCAGGCCATGTCGCAACCCAGACGCCGCGTTTTTTTATTCCGCGCCCGTTCAGGTCGGAACGTCGGCGATGCTTCTCCGGGACTGAAACGAAACCTCGGCGGGATAATGACCGCGTGCGAGCATTCTTGAAAGAGTCCCGGACAAGAAACGCCGCGTCCGGAAGGTCGGCGGAGGCGATGTCGGGAAAACGCACAAATATGAGCCGCGTTTGCCTGCGGCCTCAGCCGATTTGGACCATACCCGATTGAAGCCTAAGAGCAAGGACGGGAATTAACAAAAACCGTTCTGCTTCAACAATTGATAGGCCTGGATGACGGCGCGGAAACGCTCCTCCGAGCCGCGGTCGCCGCCATTGGCATCCGGATGGTGTTTCTTCACCAGTTCCTTGTAGCGGCTCTTGATCTCCGCCGATGTCGCATTGGCGTCGAGGCTCATCGTTTCGAAGGCCTTGGTCTCAAGCGATTTCAGCTTGCGCGCCTGGGGAAAACGCGGTCCGCTGCCCTTGCCGCCTTCCTTGACGAAGCCGAAGGGATCGCGAACGCGGGTATAGGCGCCGGAGCGGATCTCCGAATGCAGCGGACTGTCCTTCGCCGCCTTGTTGACGCCGACCGTCCATGTCGGCCGATGGCCGGTGATCGCCTCTTTCTGGTAACGCGCGATCTCGCCGTCCGAAAGACCGGAGAAATAATTGTAGCCCTTGTTGTATTCCTTGACGTGCTCGAAGCAGAACAAGAAGAACTGGCCTTCCGCATTGCGGCCGACCGGAGCGCGATGCGCGCCCTTCTTGTCACACCCGTCCCATTGACAGGTAGGCGGCGCCTGCTCTGTCTCCGGCTCGCGTTTGCGGCGTGTTCGGATGCGATCGAAATATTTGGAATCAAGTCTCATGACGGCGCTAATTATGGGGCTGTCGCGAAGCGACAACAAGAATTGACAAACGGGAATGTTGCAGGCTTGGTAGGAACCCTTTTCGCGAACAGCAAGACCGGATGATGACCCTGCGAACCCGCATCGAAGAAAAACTTGTCGAAGCCTTCGCGCCCGAACGCCTGAGCGTCATCGACGAAAGCCATCTGCATGCCGGCCACCAACCCGATATCACGGGCACCGGCGAAACCCATATGCGGGTGAGGATCGTTTCCGGAAAATTCGCCGGCCTGTCGCGGCTGGCGCGCCACCGGGCAATCACCGACCTGCTGAAACCGGAGCTCGATGCCGGCCTGCATGCGCTGGCCGTCGAACCGGCTGCACCTGGTGAACCGACCCGCTGGTAGCGGCACGCAACCCATATAGGCACTAGCCGTCTACGATCCAAGCAGAATCAGGCTGGCTTTGCGCCGTCTTCTCCGGCCGGGCGGATGCGCAGCTTGGTGATGCGGTTCTTCTCCCGCTTCATGACGACGAAACGCTTGCCGTAGAAGGTGAAGGCTTGGCGCTCTTCCGGGATGGTCATCGATTCGTGGATAACGAGGCCGGCGATCGTCGTCGCCTCCTCATCGGGCAGGTTCCAGTCGAGCGCGCGGTTCAGGTCGCGGATCGGAACGCCGCCGTCGACGACGACGGAGCCGTCAGCCTCCTGACGCACGCCCTGTATTTCGATATCGTGTTCGTCGGAAATGTCGCCGACGATTTCCTCGAGAATATCTTCCAGCGTGACGATGCCCTGCACCTCGCCATATTCGTCGACGACGACGGCGAAATGCTGCTTGCGCCGCAGGAAGGCGTTGAGCTGGTCCTCGAGGTTGGTGCTGTCGGGCACGAACCACGGCTTCTGCGCGATCTTCACGATATCGAGGTTCTGCGGCTCCATGTTCGGCTCGGCAAGCGCCCGCAGCAGATCCTTGGCATGGACGACGCCGATGATGTTGTCGATCGTGCCACGCCACAGCGGCATGCGCGTATAGGGGCTTTCGAGGATAACCCGCACCACCGCTTCCGGCGCATCGTCGGCGTTGATCGCCCGCATCGCGGTGCGGTGGACCATGATGTCGGACAGTTCGAGCTCGCTAAGATCGAGCACGCCGCCGAGGCGGTCGCGGTCGGCCTTCACCACCGATCCCTCGCGGTGCAGCAGATCGACGGCACCGCGCAGTTCCTCATGCGCCGTCAGCATCGATGTCTCTCGTGAGAGATTGATGCCGAACAGCGAAAGAATCTGCCGCACGATCGCATTGACGAAGGAGGAAACCGGGCCGACGACGGCAACGAACAGCCTGGCCGGCAGCGCGATGGCGAGTGCGAAGCGCTCAGGCGCCGAAATCGCCCAGCTCTTCGGAAGCACTTCCGCGAAGATCACCAGGATGACGGTCATCGCGAGCGTCGCCAGCGCCACGCCGGAACTGCCGAACAGCCCGAGGAAGAGGCTGGTGGCGATCGAGGAGGACAGGATATTGGCGAGATTGTTGCCGATGAGCAGCGCACCGATCAGCCGGTCGCGCCGTTCGATCAACTGCCGGACGAGGCCGGCGCGTTCGTCGCCGTTGACCTCGAGCGTATGGATACGGCTGCGCGAAACGGCGGTCAGCGCGGTCTCGGAGCCGGAAAAGAAGGCGGACATGAGCACGAGCGCCGTGATCGAAAGGATCTCCGGCCAATATGTCGAAAGAAATGCCAGAGCGCCTTCGACCGACATCAGGCGTGTTTTTCCCGAAGAAAGCTGATCACTTCGGACGCCGGCACGTCGTCGGCGACGAAGGACTGGCCGATCCCGCGCGTCAGGATGAAGGTGAGCTTGCCGCTCTTGACCTTCTTGTCCTGGGCGATCGCGTCCATCAACGTTTCGGCCGGCGGCAGTTCGCCCGGAATGTCGGACATGCGGGTTGGCAGGCCGACCTCCTTCAGATGCCGCTCGACGCGGCGCGCATCGTCGGGGCTTGCAAGGTTCATCCGTGCGGAGAATTCATGCGCCAGCACCATGCCGATCGAAACGCCCTCGCCATGCACAAGGCGGGAACTGTCATAGGCAGTCGCCGCTTCCAGCGCATGACCGAAGGTATGGCCGAGATTGAGCAGCGCCCGCTGACCGTTCTCACGCTCGTCGGCAACGACGACATCGGCCTTCGCCTGGCAGCTGGCGGCAATCGCCTCGATGCGTGCGGAGCCGCCGGTAAAAACTGCCTTCCAGTTCGCTTCCAGCCAGGCAAAGAAATCCGGCTTGTCGATCAGCCCGTATTTTGCGACCTCGGCGTAACCTGCGCGGAATTCGCGCGCGCTCAGCGAATTCAGCACATCCGTATCGGCCAGAACCAGGTCCGGCTGGTGGAAGACGCCGATCAGATTCTTGCCGTGGCGGGAATTGATCCCGGTCTTGCCGCCGACGGAAGAATCGACCTGCGACAGCAGCGAGGTCGGTACCTGCACGAAGCGCACGCCGCGGCGGACGATGCCGGCCGCAAATCCCGAAAGATCGCCGATGACGCCGCCGCCGAGCGCGATGACGTAATCGTTACGCTCGACGCGCGCCTCAAGCACCTTGTCGCAGGCCGTGATCAGATGTTCGAAGCTCTTGGTCTTCTCGCCGGCCGGCAGGACGACCTCAGCCGAGGCGATACCCGCTTCATCCAGACTTGCGACGAGAGCTTTGAGATAGAGCGGCGCGACATTTTCGTCGGTGATAACGGCCGCCTTGCGGCCCTTGAGGCGAGAGGCGATCTCGGCGCCGGCCCGCGCAATCAGCCCCGGCCCGATCAGGATGTCGTAGGCGCGCTCGCCGAGCGGCACATGCACCGTTCGGATGGCGGAGGCGGAGGTTATCGCATTCATGACGCTGCACTTTCCTTCTGAGCTTCGATCAAGGCCTTTAAGACTTCGTCGGCCATGATTTCCTTGCGGACGTCGCGCGAAAGCACGGTCAGGTCGGCCTGCGCATAGATCGGATAACGCGCATTCATCAGGCCCTCGAGCGTCTGCTTCGGATTTTCGGTCTTGAGCAGCGGCCGCGTGTCGCGCTTGGCGACCCGGTCCCAGAGCACGTCGAGATCGGCCTTCAGCCAGACGGAGAGGCCGCCCTTCTTGATATGTTTGCGCGTCCGGTCGTTGATGAAGGCGCCGCCGCCGGTAGAGACGACACGCGGCCCGCTCTTTAGCAGCCGCTTGATCACCCGCGCTTCCAACGCCCGAAACTCTTGCTCGCCATAGGCGGCGAAAAGCTCGGCGATCGTCATGCGCGAAACCCGCTCGATCTCGAGATCGCTGTCGATGAAGGGAATGGAGAGCTGGCTGGCGACGATGCGCCCGACGGAGGATTTGCCGGCGCCCATCAGGCCGACAAGGATCAGATTGCGTGAACCGAGCGCGGCGCGAGCTCTGTCTTTCAAGCTGTCAGCAACGGTCAGCAGTTGTTCACTCATCGGTCCATTCACACTTTGTTTGCAAACGGTATCGACAAATGCAGATGGAGCGTCAAGTCGCGGACAAGGGAATCATGGCTTGAATACCGCTTCTTGCACTTGCAGATAGGCTTCTTATAACAGAAGCAGAGCATGAAGGAGTTGCTGGATGCCGACCCTGTTCCGTTTCCTGTTCGTCTGCGCGATCCTCGCCGGGACGGTCTACGGAGCGATGCTGGCGCTTGTGACCTTCGTGGAGCCGCAGCAGCGCGACGTGACGATCCGCATTCCGTCCGAGCGGGTCAATCCGCCCGCCACGGGCGCGATCGACACGACCAGGAAGTGACCGGCATGGTGGATCTCGGCCGCGTCCATGTGGAATCCTTCCTGGAGATGATGAGCGCCGAGCGCGGCGCTGCCGCCAACACGCTGCAATCCTATGAGCGCGATCTCGACGACGTCCGCTCCTTCCTGACCGAGCGCAGCATACGGCTCACAGAAGCCGCCTCCGCCGATCTCGCCGCCTATCTCTCCTCGCTCGCCCGAGAGGGCTTCAAACCCTCGTCCCAGGCGCGCCGGCTTGCCGCCATGCGGCAGTTCTACAAGTTCCTCTATGCCGAGGGCCTGAGGACCGACGACCCCACAGGCATTCTCGACGCGCCGAAGAAGGGCCGTCCGCTGCCGAAGACGATGGGCGTCGAAGAGGTCGGCAGGCTGCTTTCGCAGGCCGAGGCCGAGGCGGAGGATACGGCTCCGGGCCAGCTGCAGCGCCTGCGCATGCTGGCGCTGCTGGAGCTGCTCTATGCCACCGGAATGCGGGTCAGCGAACTCGTCTCGCTTCCCGCCCGCGTGCTCGATCAGGAAGGCCGTTTCCTGATGATCCGTGGCAAGGGCAACAAGGAGCGGCTGGTGCCGCTGTCGCATTCGGCAATATCAGCCCTGAAATCCTACGGGCGCCTGCTGGCGGCCGAAAATGCAGCCGTGAAGGAACGGCAGGAAAGCCCGTGGCTGTTTCCCTCCGCCTCGAAGGAGGGATACCTGCCGCGCCAGGTTTTTGCCCGCGACCTCAAGAACCTGGCGATCCGCGCCGGCCTGACGCCGTCGCTGATCTCGCCGCATGTCATGCGCCACGCCTTTGCCAGCCACCTGCTGGCGAACGGCGCCGATCTGCGCGTCGTACAGGAACTCCTCGGCCATTCGGACATTTCGACCACGCAGATCTACACACATGTCCTCGAAGAGAGGCTGCAGCAGCTTGTCCAGACGCATCACCCCCTTGCCAAACAGGCGAAAAAGCACGAATAGGACCGGCGACATGGGGCGGAGCCAGGAAAACGCCCCGGGCACAAGGAACGGAAACGCACCTCATGCACAATTATCTCGACTTCGAAAAGCCGATCTCCGACCTCGAAGGCAAGATCATCGAGCTGAAGAAGCTCGCAACGGAAGACGAGAGCATCGACACCACCGATGAGATCGGCCGGCTGGAGGTTCGCGTCCGCGAGGCGATCGTCGAAATCTATTCCAAGCTCAATCCCTGGCAGAAGACTCAGGTCGCCCGCCATCCACAGCGACCGCATTTCATCGATTACGCCAAGACCCTGTTCCAGGAATTCACACCGCTCGCCGGCGACCGCAAATTTTCCGAGGATGCCGCGATCCAGGCGGGCCTTGCCCGCTTCCGCGGCCAACCCGTCGCCGTCATCGGCCAGGAAAAGGGCAACGACACCAAGAGCCGCATCAAGCACAATTTCGGCAGCCCCCGCCCGGAAGGCTACCGAAAGGCGATCCGCATCCTTGAAATGGCCGATCGTTTCGGCCTGCCGGTGATTTCGCTGGTGGATACGGCAGGCGCCTATCCCGGCGTCGGCGCCGAAGAGCGCGGCCAGGCCGAGGCGATCGCCCGCTCGACGGAAATGTGTCTCGGCGTCAAGGTTCCCCTCGTTTCCGTCGTCATCGGCGAAGGCGGCTCGGGCGGCGCGATCGCCATCGCCACCGGCAACAAGGTCTATATGCTCGAGCATTCGATCTACAGTGTCATCTCGCCCGAAGGGGCAGCTTCCATCCTCTGGCGCGATTCCACCCGCGCCCGGGAAGCGGCGACCAACATGAAGATCACCGCCGAGGACCTGAAATCGCTCGGTGTTATCGACGGCATCATTTCCGAGCCGCTCGGCGGCGCGCATCGCGATCCCGACAGCGTGATAGCCGCAACCGGCGACGTAATCGCCAGCGCGCTGGCTGAGATGGCACCCCGCTCCGGCGAACAGCTGCGCAACGACCGCCGCCAGAAATTTCTCGCCATAGGCCGCAATCTCTAGCAGACATTCGGCTCTTCGCCGATTGGGGCCAAATCTTGGCCACATTGATGTTATCTGTAGCATTCGCGCTTGCGGGGATGTTCCAGGCACAGTCATAGGCTGGTAAGGATTTATAAAGTATAAGCCGCCTATGATTCCTTCTGATGCCCGGACTCCATAGGCGGACCGGGTCGCACTATCTTTATGGGCTAGTTTGGATGCGCATACGTCATTTTGCCTATATTTCCCTCATGGCGCTGGCTCTGTCCGGCTGCAATGACGCGTTGGAAACCGCGCAGGTCGATCTTTCCAAGGTCAAGAACAAGGTCGAGCAGCCGCTTCCCAGCCATATCCTCGCTCAGATGTCCGCCAAGGGCATGGACCGTAATTCGCCGATCATGATCCGCATCTTCAAGGAAGAAGGTGCCATGGAGATCTGGAAGGCGAAAACCGACAACCGTTTCGACAAGATCGCCGATTACAAGATCTGCGCCTGGTCCGGCCGTCTCGGCCCGAAGGTAAAGACCGGCGACCGGCAGGCCCCGGAAGGTTTCTACGACCTGACGCGCGCCAACCTGAATCCTAATTCCAAATATTATCTGGCGATCAATACCGGCTTCCCGAACCGCTACGACGCGGCGAACGGCCGCAGCGGTTCCGATCTGATGATCCACGGCGCCTGCTCCTCCTCCGGCTGCTATTCGATGACCGACCAGCAGGTGCTGGAGATCTACGCTTTTGCCCGCGACGCCTTCAAGGGCGGCCAGGCGACCGTGCAGCTGCAGGCCTTCCCCTTCCGCATGACGGCGGAAAACATGGTCAAGCATCGTCTCGACGGCAATTACGACTTCTGGAAGATGCTGAAGGTCGGTTACGACAATTTCGAAGTGACGAAGCGCCCGCCTGAGGTGAACGTCTGCGAGAAGAAGTACGTCTTCAACCAGCAGGCAACCGACGGCAGCGCCTTCAATGCCGCCGGCAAGTGCCCGGCTATGTCGACGCCGCCGGCGCTGACGGCCGCCCTTGCCTCCTACGGCAAGACCTACGATGCCGATTATGCCAAGGCGATGAGCAAATTTGACGGCATGGCCTGGTACGATCCCACGGAAGCCGAGCGCAAGGCCGTGGTCGCCAAGACGCGCAAGGGCCGCGAACTTGCTTACGCTCCGACCGGCACCTCGCTGGAAGCCGGCCGCATGGTCAAGGTCGCCGAACTCGAAGACATGATGGCCAAGCGCACCGCGCAGGGCCTCGCTGCCAAGAGCGCGCCGGGCGCGACACCTCTAGCACCTGCCCAGCCGCAGGCAGTGGCCGTCGCTGCCGCGACCCCTGCGGTCGTGCCGGTGCCGATGCAGAACCCACTGGCCTTTGCGGCGCCCGAACCGCAGGAAACGGCGGAAGCCACGGCAAAGAAGCCGTTCTGGAAATTCTGGGCGAGGAACTGAACGGCTTGAACCCCGTTCTCTACGATCTTCGCGGCCTGAAATGCCCATTTCCCGTGATCAAGACACGCAAGAAGCTCGCCGCGATGGCGAGCGGCACGCTCATTCGCGTCGACACCACCGATCCGCTGGCCGTGATCGATATGCCGCATTTCTGCAATGAGGACGGTCACGAGCTGATCGAGACGGAAAAGACCGAAAACGGCCACCGCTTCCTGATTCGCAAGCGCTAAATTCTAAGGCCGGGGATAGCGAGCGGATTGTCCGACAGCGCTACACGATCGGGCATATCGATGCGCGGCTTGCCGAGGAAGGCGTCGAAGAGATCCTTCACGAAGGCTTCCGGCAGATCCCGGGTGATCAGCACCATGCGCGTGCGCCGGTCTTCCCCCGGCCAGGCGGGGAGCCGCACCGGCGGATGGAAGATGCTCTGCACCCCATGCAGCACCAGCGGCCGATCCGGACGGTCGGAAACGGACACGATCGCCTTCATCCGCAGCAGCTTCTCGCCATGAGCCGAACGCAGAAGATCGATAAACATCTCGAGCGCCATCGGATCGATCGGCTTCTCCTCGATGATCGAGAAAGAGCGGATCGAGGCATCGTGACGATTGACGTCGTGCGGGTCCTGATCCGCAGCATGATCATGATGGTGGGGACCATGGTGATCGCCATCATGATGATGATCGTGATGTCCATCACGATCATGGTCGTGATTGTGATGCGCCTCGTGTGCATCCTCGTCCTGCAGCCAGCGGCCGACATCGGCAATCTTCGTCGCCGGATCGTAGAGCCCGTTGACCAGCACTGCGGCACTGCCGGCCTCGGCGCTGTCGGCATCCATCATCACGGCACGCGGATTGAGCGCCCGCAGGCGCTTTTCCAGCCCACCCGTCACCTCGGCCATCGATTTTTTCGAAACGATCAGCCGGTCGGCGACCGCCGCCTGCTTGCGCGCTTCCTCATGATTGTCGAGCGTCTGCAGCCCATTCACTGCGTCGACGACAGTGACGACGCCATCCAGCTCGAAATTCGTGGCGATGACGGGGTTGCCCATGATCGCCTGCATGACCGGCGAAGGATCGGCAAGGCCCGTCGTCTCGATGACGACGCGCTTGACCGGCTTGACGCGGCCCGTCTGCACCGCGTCCATCAGGTTGGCCAGCGTATCGACAAGCTCGCCGCGCACGGTGCAGCAGAGGCATCCATCGGACAGTTCGATGATCGAATCGCCGGAACTTTCGACCAGAAGATGATCGATGCCGACATCGCCGAATTCGTTGATGATGACGGCCGCATCCTTCATGACAGGATCTTTGAGGATGCGGTTGAGGAGCGTCGATTTGCCGGCGCCGAGAAAGCCGGTCAGGATGGTGACCGGAATCCTGTCGTTGAGCGCGCTCATATCATCTTACCTTAAAGCTTAGAAGGATGTCGGGCGCGGCATCGGCACCGGCACGTTGGCGATCGCTCCTGCCGTATCACCGCGCGCCATTTTTTCCGGCTGCGCGGCCGGCTGCGGATCCTGGCCCGGAATGAGCCCGGCAAAGACGAATTGCGGATCGTGGTCCATCGGCTGGATATAGGGTGACTGCACCTTCATGCGGCCGACCTCGTCGCGCGTTTCGCTGCGCACCTTGGCGCCCTTGGCGCTGCAGATATCGGCGCTGATGTCGGTTACCTGGTCCTGTCCCACCCCGTAAGGTCTCAGCGAACCCAGCGTGTCGTTGCTGGCAGGCTGGGTGGTGAAGCCCTTCTGCAAAAGATTCGCCGTCGCATCGGCACGCGCCGCAAGGCTGTCGGTGCCGAGCACAACGGAGACCAGCGTGCGGCCGTTGCGCGTCGCCGAGCCGATCTGGTTGAAGCCCGAGGCGCAGATGAAACCGGTCTTCATGCCGTCGGCGCCCGCGAAACGGCCGATCAGCATATTGAGGCTCGGCACGTTCTGCTGGCCGTTGGTGAAACCTTCCAGCGAAAAATAGCCGGCATATTGCGGAAAATCGCGGCGCAGCGCCACCGTCAGCACCGCAAGGTCGCGCGCCGTCGTATACTGGCCCTTGCCGGGCAGGCCGTTCGGATTGACGAAATGCGAATCCGTCATGCCGAGCTTCAGCGCCTCGCCGTTCATCCGCGTCACGAAGCCCTCCTGCGTGCCGCCGATGGCTTCGGCAACCGCGACCGCGATGTCGTTGGCCGATTTCACCATCAGGATCTTCAGCGCGCTATCGAGCGTCAGCTTCTGGCCCGGCTTGAAATACATCTTGGCGGCAGGCTGCGCGGCGGCGCGCTTGCTCATGACGATGGGTGTATCGAGGCTGATCTGCCCGGCGCGGATCGCATCGAACACGGTATAGACGGTCATCAGCTTGGTCAGCGAGGCCGGATACCATTTGCGGAAGGCTTCTTCATGCTCGAGCACGCGGCCGGTCTGCACATCGACCAGAATATGCGGATTGGCCTGGGCAAGCGAAAAAGAGCCCAGAAAAACGGCAGTCGCCGCTGATACGAAAGAAAGCGGCCGCAAGGCAGCAAACAAACGGAAGTGGCGCGTCGACACGGTTCGTCCTTCAGATATCAGGAAAATCTCGAAATCCTCCCCTATTTAGCCTATATGGCTATGACATGGCAAAGGTCATTGACTAAGTAATTTCCACAGCCTCACACCCTCGTGAAGCGATGAAAGATTGTCGAGACTTCATAACAGGAACGCCGATATGCCGATTTTGAACAGAGCCGCGGAGTTGCAGGACGAGGTCGCCGAATGGCGCCGCCACATCCACGCCCGGCCCGAACTCCTCTTCGCGGTGGAAAACACGGCCGCCTTCGTCGCCGAAAAACTCAAGGAATTCGGCGTCGACGAGATCGTCACCGGCATCGGCCGCACCGGTGTCGTCGGCCTGATCAAGGGCAAGGGCGAAGGCTCCCGCACGGTCGGCCTGCGCGCCGACATGGACGCCCTGCCGCTGACTGAGATCACCGGCAAGCCCTGGGCCTCGAAGACGCCGGGCAAGATGCATGCCTGCGGCCATGACGGCCACACCGCCATGCTGCTCGGCGCCGCGAAATACCTGGCCGAGACCCGCAACTTCAACGGCAATGTTGCCGTTATCTTCCAACCCGCCGAAGAAGGCGGCGGCGGCGGCAATCTGATGGTCAAGGACGGCATGATGGAGCGCTTCGCTATCGAAGAGGTCTACGGCATGCACAATCTGCCGGGCCTGCCTGTCGGCCAGTTCGCCACCCGCAAGGGCGCGATCATGGCGGCGACCGACGAATTCACCGTCACCGTCAAGGGCCGCGGTGGCCACGCCGCCCAGCCGCATAAGACGATCGACCCGATCGCCATCGGCGCCCAGATCATCGCCAATTTGCAGATGATCGCCTCGCGCACCGCCGATCCGCTGCGCTCGGTCGTCGTCTCGGTGACCAAGTTCAATGCCGGCTTCGCCCATAACGTCATTCCGAACGATGCGACCTTCGCCGGTACGGTCCGCACCCTCGACCCGGAGGTGCGCACACTTGCCGAGACGCGGTTCCGGCAGATCATCGAGGGACTGGTCGCGGCCCACGGCGCCGAGGCCGACATCAGCTTCCACCGCAACTATCCCGTCACCGTCAACCATCCCGATGAGACCGAGCATGCGGTCGCCACCGCCAGCGCCATCGCCGGCGAAGGCAACGTCAACGCCGAGATCGATCCGATGATGGGCGGCGAGGATTTCTCCTATATGCTGAACGCCCGTCCCGGCGCCTTCATCTTCATCGGCAACGGCGACAGCGCCGGCCTCCACAACCCGGCCTACGACTTCAACGACGAAGCCATCGCCCACGGCATCTCCTATTGGGTCCGCCTCGCCGAACAACGCCTTGGCCTTTAGCAACAATTAAGGCTTGGCTTCGCGCCAAGCCTTTTGTATGCATGGCACTCAAGTGGTCCCGTAGCTCAGCAGGATAGAGCACCAGATTCCTAATCTGGGGGTCGCGCGTTCGAATCGCGCCGGGATCACCATTAATTTCAATAACTTACGACTAGATAATCCATTTCGCTTGTTGCATTCGTGTTGCAAGCGCTTCCCCTGATTTCCAAGCATTTCAACGAGGTCGCGGCGAATCCGTGCAACATGAGATGCAACATGTTGCCAGTCATCAGGAGCTGTATAGGTTATGCACACGGTGCCCGTCTTTGGCAGAGCCGTCGGCCACGACGAACGAATAGATATTGCGATGATTGCTGCATCATCTGCGCATCGTTGACCGTCGTCGATGGCGACACGGCCAAATGTGACGGGCAGAACCTTCTGATCAAGCGCGCCAGACTGCACTCGCTCGGGTGTGTGGGTCGAAGTCAGCTTAACGGACTGAAAGGCTGCCGCTGGAAGGATGAAATTCGCTTCAATCGCAGCGCACGCTTTTCCAGCAGATGCCATGAAAGCCAGCCGAGCAACAAGCTTGTCGGCAAAGAAAGGGCGAAGACCATCCACCACGTGCTGTACTGGCCGAGGGCATGGTTCATCACCTGCTCCACTGGCCAGCCATAGAGATAGGTCCCGTAGGAGACGTCGCCCAACCGATCGAGGGTCGGCAGGCGTATGGTCGGTGAAGTCGCGATGTAGGCAAGCGGATAGGCAAACAACATAGGTCCGTGGAGATAGGCGGGCCAGAAGACGAGGCAGAGCACGCCGAGCGCCACGAAGATCAACGCCAGGACAATATTTGGCTGCCGCCTGTCCATCACGAACCAGAGAAACGAACCGCAGAAGAAGTAGGGAGCGATGAAAGTGAAATCAGTCAGGAGCCGTCTGTCTGGCCACGGATGATCGAAGAAGAGCTCCCAGGTCACGCCCACGGCGAGCGCAAGTGCCATGAACGGCGCTCGCAGACACGCGATTGCCATTAATCCCGCGACGATCAGGTAGCACAAGATTTCCTGCCCGATCGTCCAGAGAGAGCCGTTGATGGAGATGGCAAGCGACGAGATTGCTGGATCATAAAACTGCACATGCGGCAGGGTCATGCCAAAGCTCGGATCGAGCAACGAATGCACTGTCGTCTTCACATGAAGCGACTTGAGCAAGTAACCGCTGATTCCCAACGGGCTGAAGAAGGGGCCTAAGACATAGACGCTGAGCAGCGTGCAGACGACGAGCGCCGGATATATCCTCAGCGCCCGCCGCCAGAGAAAACCACCCACGCTGCCGAACTGCGCGCTCTGCGTGACGAGGAACCCGCTCGTGATGAAAAACACATAGACGCCGAATATGCCGAGAAGCTTGCCCTCGCCGAGCAAACGCACAAAGGGCTCGTTCGCCTCGGTCTTTTCCGAGATGAGGAACGCATGCGAGAAGATGACCATCGAGGCTGCGACGAGCCTGATCATGTTGAAGTTTGGGTAAAACGGCTTCTCGACTCCGCCCCCGTCCATGCGAGCCTCCCGCGCTTTTATAGTTTAACAAATCCTTAAGATGAGTTTTGAATGTTGTCACGAGCCGTTGTGAAAACCGGTTAAGCCGAAATAATCTCCGATCCGGCCAAAAGCGCTTCTGTCAAAGCCTTGCACGCAAAGCGCTGGCGATCAGTTGATTTTCAGCCAATGCCTAAGGGTCGCCACAGCACCATCGCTCGCATAGGCGACCATCCCGCCGACTGTGAGACCGGCTAGCGCAATTAGTCATGATATACCGACCCCGAGTGTCTTCAGCCGCTTCCATTCTTCCAAGGCCGGGGTGACGGCCGCGTGGTTCTTGTCCACCGCCGCGCCCCCAATCCCAGTAACGCCGCCACGACCCAACCTCCGACAAAGCCAATCGCGCCCCAGACAAGACCCGCAAAGCTGACGGGGACGCCGGGCACGAAGTCGCGCCAGGTATTGGCGAAAACGACGTCATCGGCATTCCCCAGCAGAACGAAAGGTTTGGCGACTGGGGCGGCGGTGCCGAGGTGGAACTGCTGCGAGAGCAGCGTTTCATAGCGCGAGATCGTGCTCTGCATCGAGACGCCGCGGTCGCGCAGGAAATCGTCGGACGATAACGCATAGGCGTTCAGCGCCTGCTGGCGATCGAGATGGTGCGCGGCCGCCTGGGCATTGAAATCCTCGACGATGACCCGCAATTCGTCGATCGCCCCGCCGATCCGCTGGCGGTATTGCTGGGCAAATTCCGGCGCCTGCGAAAACACCGTGCCGCCGGCAAGCCCGGCGACGACGGTGATGATCCTTGCAATCGGTCCCATGATTGATGCCTCCGGCTATCCCCTGCGCTAACGATCCGGCGCGTCAAAGGTTTCTGCCTCCGTCACAATCGGTAACTCTATGTGATTGAACCGACGGCACTTCCGGCGAGTTGATGCCGTGACCAACTCAGAAAGAGAGGCTTGTCATGAAACAGATTATCCTTGCCTGCACGCTTGCTGCTGCGTCCATTTTTTCCGCAATGCCGTCCCAGGCGGCAAGTGTGACCATCACCACGGATGATGCGCGTCCCACTTACCGTCACGCGGAACGGCCCTATTACCGCCATCACATGCGGCCGCGCCACGTCTCCCAGGACTGCTTCACCAAGACGGAAAAAATCCGCCGTCACGGCCATACGGTCGTCAAGGAAACCCGAATCTGCCGATAAGGCAATCCATGCAGGGAAGCCCGGCTGAGCCTATCGGCCGGGCTTTTCCTATCTGACCCCGCCGATGAGGAACTTCGCAATATCAGCCGCGTTTATTGTGAAACAGGAGTATTCATCATGCGTATCAAGATGATTCTTTTGGCTATCGCCTATGTCGCCGTCAGCGCCGTGCTGCTTGCCATCGCCTATCAGCCGCAAGGGTCGGTCGCCGCGCAGAAGACAGATCGTCTGGCCGGCTCGTCCTTCCTCGTCGAACGCTTCGCCGGTTGATCAGCTGAGCGCCAGCTTATAGGCGACGACGTGGAACTATTCCTCGTCCCGCAGGTCTGGCCCGGGGGTAACCCGTCATCCGGCTAATGCGTGCCGTCGAGCGAGGCTCCGCCAAGCAGGATCCGGTTCTGCACCACATGCACGCCCTCGACGGCTTGGGCAACCGCGGTTGCCCGTTCGATTTCGCCCACCGTGCCCACGGTGCCGCTCAATACGATCTGGTCGTACTCCATCGTCACCTCGACATCCGACGCATCGATGCCGCCGGCAATCGCCAGCGCATTGGCGACGGCCGCTTCGACCGCTGCACGATTGGCGATCTCTATTTCCATCTCGGGCTCGAGCCCGTGAAATGTCTGCTCCTTGAAAACCATGATCCGTTCCTCCGTGAAACCTCGTAGGAAACGCTGTCGGCAGAGTTTGGTTCAGCACCGGCTACCAGTTGACGCGATAGCGGAGATTGACGCTGCCCGCCTCACCCCCTGAAAATGGATTGCTCACCGAGGCATCGAGATTGAGATTCGGCAGAATGGCCTGGCTGACCCCCACCGTGCTCGAGAAGTCACCGCTGGCATTGCTGATGCCCGTCCCTGCTGAAAGCGAGGTTCCCGTCCAGGGATGGATCAGCTTCAGCGCCTGCGATGCCGTCACCGAAGCCTGCCGGGCCTCGACCGCGTCATATTGCACGCTGATGGACCGGCTCGATTGCATGTCGAGCGAATCGGAGAGGATCCAGCTGCGCGAGCGGCTGAGGGTCAGCGCGCCGCTGCCGCGCAGCGTGTCGACGCTGACGCTGGCACCCTGCTGTGACCGGCTTGCCGGGGTGACGCTCGCCCTGATGATCCTGCCCCAAAGCATTGCCTGTTCGGAATCGGGCAGCAGCGCCCCGCCCTTGGTCGAGGCAAGCGCGATGTCGGCGCCAGCGCTCGTCTCCCATTCCGCCGGCAGGCGAAACCCGATCGTTGCCTTGTAGGACTGTTCCGAAAGCTTGGCCGGCGACCAGATCACCAGGTCGTCCGCCTTCGCTGCGGCTGTGAGCGAGGGCAAGATGGCGAAAAGAATGCATGCTAATTTGAATGTCGTCATGAAGGTAAAACGTTTTGACCTGCCACAGGGCTGCTGCGCGGAGTCGATGCAGCAGCGCACATGAAAGCGCTCGAAGCGAACGCGATGAGGGATTACGGCCAAGCCGTCCATCCCGGTTTTCATCCTCGACTTAATGTTTGGCCGAAAGGCCGGCGGCACCGAGTGCCTGTTCTTCGATGGACGCCGCGCAGCGCCCCAACTTGCCATGCGACCGAAACCGGCCGCAACGGAACCGCGATTCCTCAGGCAATGTTAGAAGGATCACATCCAACCGCCGTTCTGTAAACCCCTTAAGGGTTGAAATCTGCTGCACCGCACACTTGCCGCCCCCTCCAAAGCCTAGTAGAGCCTGAGCCTCGAGAGAAATTTTCGCGAAATTCCACATGATGACCGGCAAAAGCGCGCCGCGGCGCCTCAGCATCTTCGGTTCGACGGGTTCGATCGGCCAAAATACACTCAATGTCGTCGATCATCTGGGCGGACGGGAGAACTTCGAAATCTCCGTGCTGACAGGCAACGGCAATGTCGAATTGCTGGCCCGGCAGGCGAAATCATCCGGCGCGCGGCTGGCGGTGACGGCAAGCGACCGCCATTACGAATCACTGAAGAGCGCACTTTCCGGCACCGGCATCGCCGTCGCTTCGGGAAAGTCCGGCCTGATGGACGCCGCTGACCGCGAAGCCGACTGGGTGATGGCGGCAATCGTCGGCACTGCGGGCCTGGCCCCGACGCTTGCCGCCGCACGCCGCGGCGCCGATATCGCCCTTGCCAACAAGGAATGCCTGGTATCGGCCGGCGATCTGTTCATCGCAGCGATCCGCGCGGGCGGCGGCAAGCTGCTTCCGGTCGACAGCGAGCACAACGCCATCTTCCAGGTTCTGGAAGAGAACCAGCGCCACGCCGTCGAGCGTGTCATCCTGACGGCGTCGGGCGGCCCCTTCCGCGCCGCCTCGCTGCGTGACATGGCTAATGTGACGGTGGAAACCGCACGCGCCCACCCGAACTGGTCGATGGGCTTGAAGATCTCGATCGACAGCGCCTCGATGTTCAACAAGGCGCTGGAGATGATCGAAGCCCGGCACCTTTTCGGCCTCAGACCCGAACAGATCGAGGTCATCTTCCATCCGCAGTCGATCATCCATTCAATGGTCGGCTATACGGATGGGTCGGTGCTGGCGCAGCTCGGCGCGCCCGATATGCGCACCGCCATCGGTTATGCCCTGTCCTTTCCGCGCCGGCCGAACCTGCCGGTGGAGCGGCTGGATTTCGCCAAGCTCGCCAGGCTGGATTTCGAGGCCCCGGATGACGTGCGGTTTCCGGCGCTGCGGCTCGCGCGCCTGGCGATGACCCGCGGCGGCGTTCAGGGCGCAGTGCTGAACGGCGCCAAGGAAGTGGCGCTCGAAGCCTTCATCGAAGGGCGGTTGTCTTTCCTTGCCATGGCCGAGATCACCGAAAGGGTCATGGACGACCTCGCCGGCCTGCCGCCGGCTTCCGGCATGGACGATGTCTTCGCCGCCGACAGGCAGGCCCGGCAAAGGGCGGCAGAGCTCATGACACTAGCGATCGCCGAGTGAAGTTCAGACCGCCCGATCGCGGAGTGGTCGCCCGCCTGTGATCCTGACGACCGCTGTTGGCTAGCGCAATCGGTTGCCACCCTCGTCGAACAACCGGCAATCCGACGGTTCAAACAGCAGGCTCACCTGCTCGCCCGCCGCGATACTGATCGGTGACCGATGTTCGACGGTCAGCGACTGGCCATCGGCAAGCTGGCAATAGAGATATTGCGTTCCCCCGAGATATTCCGAAAAATCGACCCTGGCCGTCAGGCTGCCCGATGGGTCGGAGGCGACCTTCAGATGCTCCGGCCGCAGACCGAGCGTCACCGCGCCACCGACCGGTCTGTTCGCCGGCGGCAGGCCGCTTTCGATCTGCCGGCCGGCGACTTCGACCAGGCCTCCCTCACCCCAGCGGGCATTCAGCAGGTTCATCCTCGGCGAGCCTATGAAGCCCGCCACGAAGGTATTGGAGGGATTCTCGTAGATTTCCCGCGGCGTTCCCGCCTGTTCGACGCGGCCGTCGCGCAGCACGACGATCTTGTCGGCGAGCGTCATCGCCTCCGTCTGGTCGTGCGTGACATAGATCATCGTATTGCCGAGTTCGCGGTGGAGGCGGGCGATCTCGATGCGCATCGAAACGCGCAGTTCCGCATCGAGATTGGACAGCGGCTCGTCGAACAGGAAGACGTCCGGCTTGCGCACGATCGCCCGGCCAATCGCCACACGCTGCCGCTGGCCGCCGGAAAGCTGTCCCGGCCGCCGGTCGAGGAGATGGTCGATCTTCAGGATCGCGGAGGCGGCCTTGACGCGGGTCTCTATCTCCGCGGCATTGGTGCGCGCCATCTTCAACCCGAAGGCCAGATTGTCGCGCACGCTCATATGCGGATAAAGTGCGTAGGACTGAAAGACCATGGCGATGCCGCGCTCGGACGGATCGAGATCGGTGACAACACGTCCCTTGATCTCGACCTCCCCGTCGGTCACGTCTTCCAGGCCGGCGATCATGCGAAGAAGCGTCGATTTTCCGCAGCCGGAAGGGCCGACGAAGACGACGAATTCGCCCTCCGCGATCGTCAGGTCGATCCCGTGGACCACCTGCAGATTGCCATAGCTTTTTCGCACGTCCTGGAGCACGACGCTCTTGTTACCCATACCGTTGGTCATCCCCAAAAAGACCTATCTGTCCGACTGGACCCAGACGAGCATCTCTCCGGGCGCGCGGTTGTCCCAGAGATGATAGGGCACGAAACGCGCGGTGGCGACCTGCCTTTCCGCCGGCGCCTTGCGGTAGAGCGCTGTTCCCCAGTTCGATGTTTCCTCGCGCTCGACCTTGAGATCGAGGGCGACGGCATCATTGAGATCCTTCAGCACGACGGTTTCGGCTGTGGAGAGCTCACGCGGCAGGACGATGGCGTTGAGGTCTTCGCCGTTGTCGGTCGTTTCGACGCAATAGACCAGCGGGCCGCGCATCAATGCGACGCGCCCGGCATCCTGGCGCACCTTCGGGTTGGCATATTGCGGCCGAAGCGCCAGCGGCAGGTAGAGGGCGACACGATCGCCCGCGGCCCACTCACGATCGATCCTGGCATATCCGTCCCGCATATTGGCATTGAGATCGAGCATCTCTCCGTTGACGCTGAGGGTTGCGCCATCAGCCCAGTCCGGAACGCGCAGCGACAGTGCAAACTTCGCCGGCTTCTCCAGCCTGGTGGTAAAGGCGACCGCACCTTCCCACGGATAATTGGTGGTCTGCTCGAGTTCGACCTCGGCGCCATTGGCAAGCTTCAGCCGCGCGGTGCTTTCACCATAGAGGTGCACGGCGATCTCGTTATCCGAAACGGCGTACATGTAGGAGCCGATCGACGTCACCAGCCGGGCGATGTTGGGCGGGCAGCAGGGGCAATGGTGCCATTTCCACCGGTGGTGCTTGCCGGCACTTTCGAGCGGATTGTCATAGAAGAAGGTCTTGCCGTCGATCGAAAGCCCCGGCAGAGCGCCGTTGTAAAGCGCCTGCTCCATGATGTCGGCATAGCGCCGATCCGGACCGCGGCCGAGCATGCGGCTCGCCCAGAACACCAGCCCGACCGAGGCGCAGGTCTCCGCATAGGCGGTATCGTTCGGCAGATCGAAGTAATCGGTAAAGCCCTCGTTGGAGGCCGCCGGCCCGATGCCGCCGGTGATGTACATCTGCTTGGTCGTCAGATCGTCCCAGAGCGTTTCCAGCGCTGCCGTCAGGCTGTCGTCCTTGTATTCGGTGGCGATGTCGGCCATGCCCGAATAGAGGTACATGGCGCGCACGGCGTGGCCGACGACCTTTGTTTGCGCGCGCACCGGCTGGTGCGCCTGCGCATATTCATAGGTCTTCTGGTGGTACTCGGAGACATCGCGCCCATCGCGGCTTGCCTCGGCGGTGAAGAAATGCGGTTCGGTGCCGCGTTCGTCGATGAAGTATTTCGACAGCTCGAGATATTTCTTCTCATCCGTCACGCGAGCGAGCTTGACCAGCGCCAGCTCGACTTCCTCGTGGCCGCAATAGCCTGATATCTGGCCTTCGCGATGGCCGAAAATCTTGATCATGTAATCGGCATAACGGCACATGATGTCGAGCAGCTTGCGTTTGCCGGTCGCCTGATAATAGGCGACCGCGGCTTCCATCAGGTGGCCGGCGCAATAGAGTTCGTGATGGTCGCGCAGATTGGTCCAGCGGCGGCTCGGCTCCACACGCTGGAACCAGGCGTTCAGATAGCCGTCCTCATCCTGCAGCTTCTCATACATGTCGATGATCTCGTCGGCACGCGCTTCGAGCTTCGGGTTCGGCCGGCGATAGAGCGAATAGGCGATCGTTTCGATCGACTTGCCGAGGTCGGAATCCCAGAACATCTGCGTCGTCCCGCCCCATGGCTGAATGGGAATGACGACCCCCGGGCTCGGCTGGCTGACATCGATCGCCTTGAGCATGCCGGCCTCGACGCAGCGGTCGAGCAGGGTCTCGGCAGTGGAATTGCAGACGGCGTCCTGCCATTTGCCCCAGAAGCCGCCAAGCTCCACATCGGGAACGGCGACGGGACGAAACTGGCGGTCATTGCTTGGTTTGGTCATAGGCTCCACTTTCTCTAAGATCATTTCACCGCGCCGGCCATCAGCCCGCGCATGTAGTAGCGTTGCAGGAGCAGGAAGACGATCAGGCAAGGGATCGTCATGACGACGACACCGGCCTGGACCGCTCCCCAGTTGATGGCGCCGAGCCGTCCGGCGCGAACCGCCGTCATCAGCACCGGCAGGGTGTATTTCTCATTGCTGGAAAGCAGCACCAGCGCAGCGAGAAACTCGTTCCAGGCATTGAGGAAGGCAAAGATCGCGACCGTCGCGACACCGGGAAGCACCAGCGGCAGAAGAACCCGCACCAGAAGCCGGAGGTCGCGCGCGCCGTCGATGCGCGCAGCCTCTTCGATCTCCTTCGGCACGGCGTCGAAGGCGTTGCGCATCATGAACACCGAGAAGGGCAGTTGCAGCGTCACATAGACGAGCGTCAGCCCAAGCAGCGAATTGTTGAGGCCGAGCTTTGCAAGGATGATGAAGAGCGGTGTCAGGATCGACTGGAACGGGATCATCAGCGTCGCGATGATCAGCACGAAGAGCGCATTCTTCAGCGGGAATCGATAGCGCGAGAAGCCATAACCGGCGAGCAGGCTGACAGCGACGGTGAGCACCACGGTGGCGACCGAAACGAACAGCGAATTGATCATGTGCCGCCAGATACCGGCGCCGAACGTGTCGAGCAGCGCGTAGGAATCGATGCTGACGCCTGAGGTCGGCCATGGCGGCAAGGGCGGCAGGCTGGCCTCCGTGCCATGCCGGAAGGACGACAACAGCGTGATCACGAAGGGGGCGAGAAAGAAGATCGAGATAGCGATGCCGGTCAGATGATAGGCCGACTTCGTCCGAATGGCCTTGCGCGCGCGGCGTTCCCTTGACGTGGTCATGGACGCTCCTCCCCGACGCGAAGCAGCCAGAGCTGCACGATGCTGATCGCCACCAGGATGGCGAGAAGCACGATCGACAGCGCTGCGCCATAACCGAGATTGAACGACACGAAGGACTGATTGAAGATGTAGTAGACCACCGAGATCATCTTGTTCTGCGGTCCCCCCGACGTCATGATGTAGAACTGGTCGAAGGCGAGGATCGAACCGGTGACGGAGACGATCAGCGCCAATGCGATCGTCTTGCGCATCAGCGGCAGCGTCAGATGCCGGAAACGCTGCCAGCGGCCGGCGCCGTCGATGCGGGCGGCCTCCGTCAGCTCGGACGGAATGGCCTGAAGCCCGGTCAAAAGAATGATCATGGTGAAGCCGGCGATTTTCCAGACGACCATCACCACTACCGTCAGAAAGGCGGTGTCGAAGGTCGCAAGCAGATTGGGGCTCTTTTCGACGAGGCCGAGCGCCTTCAAGGCCGGGCCGATGAAGCCGCTATCGACATTGGCGAGCCAGACCCAGAGCAGTGAGGCGGTGGCAAGGCCGACCACGACGGGCAGGAAGATGATCGTCCGGTAGGCGCCGACGAACTGCCGTTCCTTTTCGACGAAGATTGCCAGCGGAAAGGCGATGGCAAAGATCGCGATGGTGACGATCACGGTATAATAGGCCGTGAAATTCAGCGCCGTCATGAAACGGGTGTCGTTGGCCATGCGGACATAATTGTTGAAACCGACCCAGCGTGACGCCCCCATCAGCGGCCAGTTATGCAGGCTCATCCATCCGGTGAAGAGAACCGGCATGATGAAGAAGACGATGACCAGCGCCATGGCCGGCGCAATGTAGACGAGGCCGCGCCAGTTCGATCGGCGCCGTCGCTTGCGCCGAGGCAATAGAATCTCTGAACCGGAACCGGTCATCAAAACGCTCCGCATCTGTCGAGTGAAATTGGCCGGGAAGCTGCCACCGCTCCCCGGCCGCGGCCGGGAGAGAGTTATTGGCCGCTATCGATGATCGATTGCATCTCCGACTGGGCGCTCGAAAACGCCCCGTCGACATCGTCGCCGAAGATCGAGGCGTTGGTGAAGCTGGCCCAAGGCCCGTTGGCGCTGTTGATCAGGTCGTTGAACTGCAGCGTATAGGGTGTCTTGGCGACGCCGATCGCCTTCAGGCCGACCTGCATGCGCGGATCGAGGCCCTCAAGCACTTTGTCGGCGATATCGCCGCGCGTCGGCAGGCTGCCATACTTCGCCATGATCTTCTGGCCGTCCATCGAATAGATATATTCGAGGAACTCCTTCACCGCGTCGATCTTCTTCGTGCCCTTGGTGATGACGAAGTTGTCGCCGCCGGCAAAGGACGAGGGCTTGCCGTCGACGCCAGGAATGAGGGTCACGCCGAAGTTGATATCGGGATGCTCGGTTACCAGCGTGCCGATGGCAAAGGCGCCGAGGCTTTGCTGGCCGATCTTGCCGTTGGTGAAGGTCAGGAAGTTGGCGCCGTTGTCGCTGGCGGCACCCGCCGGTACGAGGTCCTTCTTGACCATGTTGCGGTAGATATCGACGGCCTTGCGCATCTCAGGCGTATCGAGCGTCGCCGTCTTGCTGTCGGCCGACAGAATATCAGCGCCGGCACCCCAGACAAGCGGCGTGAATGTGAAGATCATGCAGCCGCCGCAGCCGCCACCGGAGAAATAGAAGCCGTAGGTATCGTCACCCAGCGCCCGGATCTTCTCAGCATTGGCGGTAATTTCGTCCCAATTCGCCGGCGCTTTTTCCGGGTCGAGACCGGCCTTCTTGTAGAGATCCTTGTTCCAGGCGAAGACGGAGGTTTCGACCGAAAGCGGCAGGCCGTAAATCCGGTCCTGATAGGTGCCGAGGCGAACATGCGATGGCGAAAGCGAATTGAAATAGGGCAGGGATTTTGCCCAGTCCGTCAGGTCTTCCAGCTGGCCGGCCGCGGCAAAGGCGGGATTATAAATGAGATCCATCGACAAGGCATCCGGCGCCTGTCCGCCGGCGATTGCCGTCGCATATTTCTGTACCAGCTCGGAGAACGGCACCTCGGTCATCACGACCTTGTTCTCGTGACCGGAATTATAGGCTTCGACGACCTTCTTGAAGGCATCGCCAATCCCCGAGCGAACCCACATTTCGACATTTTCGGCAGCTGACGCGGCCGACACCAGACATAAGGTAGCGATGCTGGTCGCAGCCAATAGACGCTTGATCATGACACTCCTCCCGATATGGCGCATCTCCTCGCGCCTTTGCTCATTCTCTTGTTCTCATTCCCTTGGGGGCTTTCCCCCGCATGACTGCCGGACGATCAGCCGGCACGGCAATTTCCTCACTCCCGGCTCGACAGGCCGGCCTTCCGCAAGTGCAAGCACGGTCAATCCGGCTTGCCGCCCGAGCTCCTTCAGTTCCATGTCCACCGTTGTCAGCGGCGGCCGCGTCTGGGCCGCGACAATCTCCCAATTGTCGAAGCCGATGACCGAGACGTCCTGCGGCACCTTGACGCCGCGCTCGCGCAACGCATCCACAGCGCCGCGGGCGATCTGGTCATTGCCGCAGAAGAGCGCATCCGGTTTTTCTCCGGGTCTCTTCCAAAGCTGTTCGACCGCATCATGCCCCCAGCTTTCCGACCAGACGCCGTAGAGCACCGGCTCGCGGTGACCGGCCACCTCGTGATAGGCGCCGGCACGTTCCCGCACCGAGAAGAAATCCTGCGGCCCGGTGATGTGCGCAATCCGCCGCCGTCCGATCTTCATCAGCCATTCGACGGCCAGCTTCGCACCCTGCTCGTCGTCCGACCGGAAGGTGACACTGTTTTGCGCCCCCTCGGTGAACGCATAGACCACAGGCACATGCAAATTCGACAGATCGACAGGCAGGCGCCGGTCCAGGCGTTTTCCCGTCGCGATGATGCCGTCGACCTGTTTGTCCAGCATCGCATCGACATGGATCTGGGCGAGCGCCGGATCGTCTTCAATGGCGCACAGGAAGACCGAAACGCCGTGATCGACGAGTGCGTCCGAGATACCCGCCATGACAGGCAGCGTGAAACGGCCGTAAGTGTCGTTCGTCAGCAGCCCGATGGTGAAGCTGCGCTTGCTGAGAAGACCTCTCGCCAGCGCATTCGGCCGATATCCGATTTCGGCGGCGATCCGTTTCACCCGTTCGCGCGTTTCCGACCCCATCCGGCCGGTATCATTGAGAGCTTTCGACGCCGTCGAGATGCTCACCGCGGCAGCCGCCGCCACCTCGTGGATGGTGATCCTGCCTCTTTTTCCTCCCGATATGTTCAGAACATCCTCCTTCTGAAGTGACCTGAGAAAAGCTTTTACCAATCTCCATGTCAAGTGAGAAAAGGTTTTCTCATGCGACTCTAAAGCTGGGATCGGCAACGCAGCTTGCGGGAGGACGCAAGCACAGGAAAAGATCCACGCGCATCGGTCGGGCCGATTGCGATGTGTCATCGGTTTAAGACCAAGCGCAGAGCGGATGACCTTAAACGGGCAAGGGAGGTTTGTTGCAGCGTCTTGCGGGAGCAAGACCGATCGCTGTCAGAACCTCCAGTGGAGGCCCTGAACTACGGTTCGAACCGAGCGATCATCGAAAAATCAGGCGACGTGCCTTGCGAGCGCGCACCGCGACCAGAGCGAATGCAGCGCCTCGACCAGATGGGCAATATCGGCGTCGGAATGCAGCGGCGTCGGCGTGATGCGCAGGCGCTCGGTCTTCTTCGGCACTGTCGGATAGTTGATCGGCTGGACGTAGACGCCGCAATTGTCGAGCAGCAGATCGGAGATCCACTTGCACTTGGCCGCATCGCCGACCAGCACCGGCACGATATGGCTCGGATTGGGCATATGCGGAATGCCACGCTGGTCGAGCAGTGCTCTCAGCTTGCGGACACGATCCTGATGGCGGGCGCGCTCGAACTGGCTGACCTTCAGGTGCTGGATCGAGGCGGCGGCGCCGGCGGCAAGTGCCGGCGGCAGCGCCGTGGTGAAGATGAAGCCGGAGGCAAACGAGCGGATGAAGTCGCAAAGTGCCGTCGAAGCGGCGATATAGCCGCCCATCACCCCGAATGCCTTGCCGAGCGTGCCTTCGATCACGGTCAACCGGTCCATCAGCCCTTCGCGCTCGGCGATGCCGCCGCCGCGCGGGCCGTACATGCCGACGCCATGCACTTCGTCGAGATAGGTCATCGCCCCATATTTGTCGGCGAGGTCGCAGATCTCCTTGATCGGGGCGATATCGCCGTCCATCGAATAGACGCTCTCGAAGGCGATCAGCTTCGGCGCCTTCGGATCGGCGGCCTTTAGCTTGGCTTCGAGATCGGCCACGTCATTGTGCTTCCAGATCACCTTTTCGCACTTTGCATAGCGGATGCCCTCGATCATCGAGGCATGGTTCATCGCATCGGAGAAGATGATCAGGCCGGGGATCTTGGCGCCGAGCGTGCCAAGCGCTGCCCAGTTGGAAACATAGCCAGACGTAAAGATCAGCGCTGCTTCCTTGCCGTGCAGGTCGGCAAGCTCACGCTCGAGCATGACATGATGGTGGTTGGTGCCAGAAATATTCCGGGTGCCTCCCGCACCCGCGCCACAGTGGTCGATGGCGTTCTTCATCGCCTCGATCACCTTCGGATGCTGGCCCATGCCGAGATAGTCGTTGGAGCACCAGACCGTGACTTCCTTCTCGCCATCCGCGGTGTAACGCGTCGCGCGGGGAAAATTGCCGCGGTGACGTTCGAGATCGGCAAAAACGCGGTAACGGCCCTCGGTATGAAGCCCGTCCAGCTCGTTTTTGAAAAACGCTTCGAAATCCATCATATGCTCCAGTATCGCGCGGATGTTCTTGATGACTGGACGTCCGCGCGTCAATCCTTACCCTTTGCTTTAACATCAACTGCGGCAAAAGGCCCAGATTTTTGAATGATTCCAGATAAAAAATATGCAAGCCGCGATCAACGAAATTGATGCCGCAGAAGGCAGCCGAGTTTGCGGACCGAGCAAAAGGCGACCCAGCCCGATCGCAAAAAAATCAGCACACCGGATGGACAACCCTTTCTTCCGACATAGTTTTCGGTCTAGCCTGACAAAAAATAAAAGGGACGGCCTTTGCCCACTGGGCAACAACCTCGGAGAAAAAAGATGAAGAAAGTTGTCATACTCGCATTGATCGGCCTGTCGATCGCAAGCTGCACGCCGACGCAGCAGGGCGCCGGCATCGGCGCTGCATCAGGTGCCGTCATCGGCGGCGTAGTCACCGGCAACGTCCGTGGCGCGGCAGTCGGCGCCGCTATCGGCGGCGTGTCCGGCGCCCTCATCGGCAGCGTCGCCGAACAACCCGGCCAGTGCTACTATCGCGACCGCTACGGCCGCCGCTACATCGATAGTTGCCCGCGCTGAGAGCACTTGGAAATCGGTAAATTCAGGAAATCCCGGACACAGGTCCGGGATTTTTTGTGCTAAATTAGCGCGTTGGCAATTTAAAATGGTACACCCCGCGCGATTTTGTCGCTAAGCTGTTCACGGCTGGGCAACGAAGCTTCAATGTAGACATAACCAAAAGCGGCGGATGCGGATCAGAGGGACAGGCCCGAAAACAAGTACTGCGTATCGGCGAACAGGCACCATGATGGTGGTCGCAGCGGCAGCTGCGTTCTCACCGGTCCTGATCGGCGACGCTTACGCCTTCAAGCTTTTCGGCATCACCATTTTCGGTAAGGAAGAAGACGAAGGCGAACAGGTGCCCGATCCGGTGCGCTACCAGGTCGACC
Source organism: Rhizobium sp. WSM1328 (assembly GCF_057653715.1). Lineage (NCBI taxonomy): Bacteria > Pseudomonadati > Pseudomonadota > Alphaproteobacteria > Hyphomicrobiales > Rhizobiaceae > Rhizobium > Rhizobium sp. WSM1328. Next base: position 3,969,414 of record NZ_CM172788.1, read on the forward strand.
TCAAAGCCGATACCGCCGATCCCGACCTGAAAGAAGCGCTGGAAAACAGTTCCCGTCTCGTCAGCGACCAGAAGCAGCCGGTGTCCGGCGATCTCGGCGTGGTCGTCAAGGCGCGCGACGACCGTGAGCGGCTGATCGCCACTCTGTATGAAAAGGCCCGTTATGGCGGCTTGGTGACGATCACCATCGACGGCAAGAATATCGACGACCTGCCGCCCAATCCGACATTCGACCGGTCCGGGCCGATCCCCGTTACCGTCGACATTGCTCCCGGCCCCGTTTTCAAGGTCAGGGAGGTCCAGTTCGGCGGCGATGCCGCAAACCATAATCCCGCCGATTACGATCTCGCCCCCGGTGCGCAGGCCGGCTCGCTCGCCATCATCAGGGCCGGTGACAAGATCGTCCAACAATTGAAGAGCGAAGGCCGGCCGTTTGCCAAGTTGACCGAACGCAAGGTCGTCGCCGATCACAACAGCGATACCGTCGATATCGTCCTTGCTGCCGAAGGCGGTCCCATCGCCCCGATCGGCGATGTCGGAGTCACCGGCGAGAAGACCGTCAGGCCAGCTTTCATCCAGCGTTATTCCCGGCTGAACAAGGGCGAAGCCTATTCCCCGGAAGCGCTGAAAAAGGCTGGCGAACGCCTTCGCGCCCTCGGCGTCTTTTCGAGCGTCACCATCCACCAAGGGGATGCGCTGGCACCGGATGGCACCTTGCCGATGACGATCGAGGTTTCGGAAGGCAAGAGACGCTACTTCGGCGTCGGCGCGCAATATTCCACCACCGACGGCTTCGGCGTTCAGGGCTATTGGGGCCACCGCAACCTGTTCGGCGAAGCCGAAACGCTGAGGATCGAGGGAGCGGTCTCGCGGCTTGGCGAAACGACGGATGTCGGCAGCCTCGACTATTCCGCCGGCATCCTCTTCACCAAGCCCGGCGCCTTCTTCCCCGCCGCCACGCTGAAGGCCGGCATCATCGCCAAGACCGAAAATCCGGATGCCTATAACGCCACGCTCGTCACCGCCTCGCTCGGCCTTTCCTACGAGCTGACCGACCAGGACACGATCTCCGCGAGCGGCGAGGTCAGCTGGGAGCGCGACGACGACGCCTTCGGCACGAACGACTATCTGACCTTCACCTTGCCGATCCAATATGATCGCGACGCACGCGACGACAAGTTCAACCCGACAGAGGGTTATCGCGCGACGCTCTCGGCAAAGCCCGGCTACGAGATCTTCAACGCCACGCCCTATGCGGCATTCGAGGGCTCGATCTCCGGCTACTTGCCGTTCGGCCAGGAAGACGGCGTGGTGCTTGCCGGCAAGGTCGCCGCCGGCGTCCTGATCGGCGGCGATAGCATTGGGGACATTCCCGCCACGCAGCGCTTCTTTGCCGGCGGCGGCGGCTCGGTGCGCGGATACAGCTATCAGGAAATCTCGCCCTACAACGACAATGGCGATCCCACCGGCGGCCGCTCCTATGTGACTGGTTCGCTGGAAGCCCGCATCAAGATCACCGATACGATCGGCATCGTGCCCTTCATCGATGTCGGCACCGTATCGGACAGCACCTTTCCAGGTTTTTCCGATATTCGCGCCGGCGCCGGCGCCGGAATACGATATGCAACGCCTTTCGGCCCGTTGCGGCTTGATTTTGCCATGCCGCTGAACAAGTACGAAGATGGCACAGATTACGGAATCTACGCCGGCATCGGCCAATCCTTCTAGGGTTGCCGATTCCGCTCGTGTTTTCCGATCTGTGAGCCGTCATGAAAACGGGGTAGTGTTCGCGCCGATGCAAACGCTGACAAAAATCGTCAACTGGATCGTACGGCTCACCGGCTATGCCGTCGGCGCCACGTTGATTCTTGCCGTCGTCGCACTGGCGATCTTCGGCTTCACCAGTTTTGGCGCTCGCATCGTTACCGAAAAGATAGCCTCCACGCTTTCCAACCGCGACATGACGATCGAGGTTCGCGAACCGCAAGGCCTTTTGACCGGCGGGCTTCGCGCCGCCGAGATCTCCATCTCCGACACCAGGGGCGTCTTTGCGGAAATTCATGGCGTCGCGATCGACTGGAATCCGTTTGCGCTACTGACCGGAACCTTCCATGCCAAACGCTTCGAGATCGAAGCGATCAACGTGCTGCGCAAGCCGGTACGCACCCTGCCCTCGCGGCCCCAAGCTGAAAATTCCGGCGGATTCAGCCTTCCGATCAAGGTCGATGTCGACCGCATCGCGCTGCCCGATATCAAACTTGCCGCACCCGTTGCCGGCCGCGCCTTTGCGCTCGCTGCCGAAGGCAGCCTTTCGGCGAACGGCGATGGCGGCGAGGCCGTCGTCAATGTCAGCCGTCACGCGGTTCCGGATGCGCGGCTTGCCGCCGACATCGCTTTTGCGCCAGCCGAAAACCGGCTGCGGCTGAAGGCGCAGCTGTCCGAGCCGAAGGGCGGACTGCTGGCGGGCTTTCTCGGCCTGCCGGACAGCCCGGCCGTTAACATCGATCTCGATGGCCAGGGGCCGATATCCGATTGGAAAGGCAAATTGCAGGCCGCCCTCGACGGGCAGCAACGTGCCGCAATCGAAGCCCGGCACCAAATTACGGAAGACGGGCTGCACCACCTCGACCTCAAGGGCGGCGGTGACCTGAGCTCGCTGCTTCCATCGGCATTCCGGCCGCTTTTTGCCGGCCAGACCAATATCGATCTTGCCACCACCTTCGACAATCACGGCAAGATCGATATCCAGACCGGCAATATCGCCACCGGCAGCGTTGTGATCGCCGCATCGGGTACCCTCGATCCTGCCGGCAACAACAGCCTGAACGCCAATCTGCTCGGCACGTCGGGGCCTGTCGATTTCCGCTGGCCGCTCGCCGAAGGCGATGCCCGCTTCCTGATATCAGGCCTCAACCTGGCGCTGACAGGCGATGCGCAGACCGCCCGACTGAACGTCAGCGGCTCGCTCGACACCGCAACCCTGCCGCAGGCCACTATCGGCAACATCAAGCTGACCGCAAAGAGCGACGCCTTCAATCTCGCCGCCCGTTCCGGCAGCGTCCAGCTGCGCCTCGTTGCTGGCGATACGACCTTTACCGAGCCGAACCTCAATCGCGCCGTCCAAGGCCCGGTCACGATCGCCTCGCCGCTGCAGATCTCGCCCTCCGGCATCGGATTCAACGGCACCACCGTCGAAAGCGCCAATATCAACGGCGGCCTCAATGGCTCCTACCGGCTGGCGGACAAAGCGCTGACCGGCAACCTCAAGCTCACCATCAACCCGGCAGCCCTGCCGGCTGCGGTGACAAGCAGGTTCGACGGACCGATCTCGCTCGAAAGCCAGGTGGTCGGCACCATCCCGTCAAAATTCGCGCTGTCCAATCTCGTCCTGAAGTCCGGTACGCTCGAAGCCGCCGGCAACGTCGCACTCGATGGCGGGATGTTGAATGCCGATCTCTCGGGCCGGCTGCCTGACATCGGCAAGCTCATCCCCGGCGCCAGCGGTGGGGCGGGTTATGCGTTGAGAGTGGGAGGTGAGCTCCCGGCAATTTCCGTGACGGCCAATCTCAAGGCCGCCAGCCTTGAAATGGCAGACCGCACGCTCGGCAACCTCAATATCGACTTGTCGGGTCTTGCTGATCCCAAGGCGCCGCAGGGCAGGATCGCCGCCACCGGCACGATCGACGGCCAGCCGATCGGCATCAACGGTGATATAAGTTCGCAGGACGGCAAGACGAGCATCCCGGCGCTGACCGCCGATATCGGCGGCAACCGGCTGACCGGCAATGTGGAATTCTCGCCTACCCTGGAGCCAACAGCCGCACTGACCTTCGATTTCCCCAATGTCGGCCTGCTCGCCGCACTCGGCGGGCAGAAGGCCGACGGCGATCTCAAAGGGTCGCTCGGCGTCAGCAGCGATGGCGGCAGGATTGCGCTCAAGCTGCTTGCGACCGGCGGCTCGATCCGCCGTGATACGCTTGCGATCGTCAAGCCGGATATCGATGTCACGGTCAGCGATCTCAAAGCCCTTGCGGCAAACGGCACGGTCAAGGCCGAGGAGGTAAGTGCCGGAACGAACAGGCTCGCCGGCCTTTCGCTTAGGTTTACCAAGCAGCAAGACCATACCGATTTCGATCTCAATGCTGCCTATGACGGCAATCCCGTGCTGGCCGCCGGCAATATCGAGGCAGCGGACGGCACGATGCACCTGAACCTTGACCGGTTCTCGGCAAGCCCCCGCAATATCCCGATCGAGCTTGCCGCCCCGACGCAGGTCGCCGTCGGCGGCGGTGCCGCCAGCCTGAACGAACTGACGCTGAAGACCGGCACCGGTTCGGTGACCGTCACAGGTTCCGCCGGCGAAACGCTGAAGCTCGATGCAGACATCCGCGAGCTGCCGGCAGCCCTCGCCAACGGTTTCGTGCCCAACCTTTCAGCCGGCGGCACGATCTCCGGAACGATTGCCGTGACCGGAACACCGGCGGCACCGGTCGCCGATTTCAAGCTCGACTGGAAGGATGCGACGACGGGCCAGACCAAAGGCGCCGGCCTGGCACCGCTCGGCATCACCGCCGGCGGCAAATTCGCCGACAACAAGCTCGATTTCAACACGACGGTCGGCAGCAATGACGGCCTTTCGCTCAAGGCTGCCGGCAATGTCGCGCTCGCCGACCCGAAGGCACCGGTGCTTGATGTCAACGCCGATATCCTCAACCTGCCTGCGCGCATCGCCAATGGTTTCGTTCCCGATCTCGCCGCCGAAGGCACGATTACAGGAAAAGTGGCGGCCTCCGGTTCCCTCGCTGCCCCCACCGCCAATTTCGATCTCGATTGGAAAGGTGCTGCGACGAGCCAGACGAAGCGCGTCGGCCTTGCCGATCTTGGCCTCAAGGCATCCGGTAAATTTGCAGACAGCAAGCTCGATTTCGATACAGTGATCGGCGGCGCCAACCGCCTCTCGCTGAAGGCAAACGGCAATGTCGCCATCACAGGCACGACGATCGGCAACGTCAAAGTCGATGCCGTGCTGGCGAATGTCCCGGCTAATATCGCAAACAGCTTCGTCGCCGATCTCGCCGCCGAAGGCACGATCTCTGGAAAGATCTCGGCCACCGGGTCACTTTCCGCCCCGAGTGCCGATTTCGATTTCAATTGGAAAGACGCTGCGACGAGCCACACGAAACGTGCTGGCCTTGCAGCGCTCGGCTTGACCGCATCGGGAAAATTTGCCGAAAACAAGCTTGATTTCAATGCGGCGGTCAGCGGCGATAAAGACCTCTCCCTGAAGGCCATGGGCAATGTCGCATTGGCCGGTACGGCGATCGACAGCATCAAGGTCGATGCCGAGATCGCCAAGCTTCCGGCCAGCCTCGCAAACGCCTTCGTTCCCGATCTGGCGGCCGGCGGCACGATATCCGGCACTATGTCCGCCGCCGGGACCCCTGCCGCACCGAAGGCCGACTTCAAGCTCGACTGGGCGGATGCTGCGACCAGCCAGACCAGAAGCGCTCATCTCTCGGGCCTCGCACTTGCCGCATCCGGACGCTTCGCCGACGACCGGCTCGATTTCGATGCCAATCTCGGCGGCCGGGACGGCCTCTCGCTGAGGGCCGCCGGCAACATCGCGATATCAGGCACGTCAGTCCGCAACCTCGACGTCAAGGCCGATCTCGCCAACCTTCCTGCAGGCCTCGCCAACGGCTTCGTCCCCGGTCTTGCCGCTGAAGGCACCGTGTCGGGCACGGCATCCGCCTCCGGCGCGCTGCCAAAGCCAGCGGTCGATTTCAAGCTCGACTGGAAGAACGCCACGACCGCCCAGACCAAAAGCAGCGGCCTTTCGGGCCTGAGTGCCGCGGCATCCGGCAAGTTCGCCAACGATCGGGTCGGATGCCAACCTTACCGGCAAGGACGGCGTGTTGGCCAGGGCGACGGGCGGCGTCACGATCGCGGGAACGGCCATCCGGGACCTTTCGATCAATGCCGATATCCCGGCGCTGCCGGCAAATATCGCAAACGCCTTCGTTCCAGGACTCGGTGCCGAAGGCACGCTTTCGGCAAACGCCGTAACGTCGGGAACCCCGGCAAATCCGGTCGTCGATTTCAAGCTCGACTGGAAGGATGCCGCGACCAGCCATACCAAGGCTGCCGGCCTGTCCCGCCTTGCGTTGGCGGCGACCGGGAAATACGCCGGTGACAGGCTGGATTTCGATGCCGCCCTCAACGGCGGCGGCATTGCGCTGAAAGCTGCCGGCAATCTTGCCATCGCAGGCACGTCGATCCGGTCGCTCGATGTCACGGCGAATACCACCAATCTTCCGGCCGGCATTGCCAACGGCTTCGTTCCCGGCCTTGCAGCCGAGGGCGCGGTCTCGGCGACCGTAAAGGCCACCGGCGCGCTATCGGCGCCCTCCGTCGACTTCAAGGTTGATTGGAAGAACGCAGCGACGAGCCAGACAAAAGGTGCCGGCCTTTCGCCGTTCAGCATCGACGCATCAGGCAAACTTGCCGGAAACAGGCTGACGGTCGATACCAGTCTTGCCGGTGATGCCGGCATGTCGCTGAAGGGCGGCGGCAGCGTCGTCATCACAGGCAATCGCGCCATGGACATGCGCTTCACAGGCAATCTTCCTTTCGCCGTGCTCGGCGCCCCGCTTGCGCAACAGGGCCTCGTCGCCGACGGCGTCGCCACCGTCAATCTCCAGATCGGCGGAACGGCCGTAGCACCCGTCATCAACGGCACTGTCTCGACCAATGGCGCCAAGCTCGTCGACGTCCGGCGCAATCTTGCTGTCAACAATCTGACGGCAACCGTGACCTTCAATGGCAGCCAGGCCGTGATATCGCGCCTCAACGGCAGCCTTGGCGGCGGCGGCACGATTTCGGCCAGCGGCACCATCGGCATCCAGCCAGCCGGCGGCTTTCCCGCCGACATTTCGATCAAGCTCGACAAGGCAGTCTATGTCGATGGAACGCTTGTCGTCTCGACCGTCAATGGCATAGTCGGCCTGCGCGGGCCGATCACCAATGCGACGCTGAGCGGCAAGCTTCGGCTGGACAAGACCTCGATCACGGTTCCGGAAAAATTGCCGACCTCGCTGAGAGAAATCGACATCCGCCACAAGAATGCACCGCGCGCGGTACTTGCGCAGCTGCGCGATGACGGCGAGCGCAAACCCGGCGAGAAATCCTCCGTGATCACCCTGGATCTCGAAATCGATGCGCCCTCGCATATCTTCGTGCGCGGCCGCGGCATCGACGCCGAGCTTGGCGGCCTGGTGACGATCCGCGGAACGGCGGCTGCACCCATCGTGACCGGCGGTTTCACCATGCGCCGCGGCCGCATGACCATTCTCAACCGCCGCCTGGATTTCTCCGACAAGAGCCGGATCACCTTTGCCGGCGACATGACGCCGGCGCTCGATATGGAAGCGACCTCGGCCTCCGGCACGACGACGCTGACCGTCGACGTCGCAGGTCTCGCCACCGACCCCGCCATCACCTTTTCCTCCTCGCCCCAGCTGCCGCAGGACGAAGTGCTGGCGCAGCTGATTTTCGGCCAGTCGATGTCGAAGCTCTCGCCGGTGCAGATCGCCCAGCTCGCCGACGCCGTCAGTCAGCTGGCCGGCAACCGCTCCACGTCGCTTTTCGAAGGTCTGCGCAACCAGCTCGGCGTCGACGATTTCGACGTCAGCACCGATTCCAAGGGCCAGACGAGCGTCAGCGTCGGCCGCTATCTCAACGACCGCACCTATTTCGAATTGCAGCAGGGCGGTTCGGCCGGCGCCAAGGCGGTGATCAACCTCGATGTCGGCCGCGGCGTCAAGCTGCGCGGAGGGGCCGGCGGCAATGGCGAGGGCGAAGCCGGGATTGTCTACGAACGGGAATACTGATCCATCCCGCCCGAAGCTGGGCAGCGGTTTTGGACCGACGGCATGCAAAAGCTCTAACCCGGCTTAGAAACCCGTTTTGCTGGTCTTGAGAAGGATATTGGTCTCGGTCGAATTGATGCCGTTGACCAGCCGGATGCGGCGCAGCGTCTCGTCGAAGGAGGCGAGGTCGCGATCCTCGAGTTCGGCGATGAAATCCCATTTGCCGTTGGTGCTGTGCAGCGCGCGCACCTGCGGCAGGCCCCGCAACTGATCGGCCACCCTGTCGGCGAGCTTGCCGAGCACCTCGATCATGACGATGGCGCGAACGCCGGCGGAGCGCGTCTCATGGCCGGTGCGGATGGTGAAGCCGACGATGATGCCGCCGGCCACCAGCCGGTCGATACGGGCGGCAACCGTTGCCCGCGATGCGCCGGTCATCGCCGCAAGCGAGGAGACGGAAATCCGGGCGTTATGGCGAAGTGCACTCAGAAGTTCGGTGTCGAGATCGTCCACGCTGATCACTTTGTCAAAAATGGTTTATCAATTTGCGCAATCATAGTCCATTTCTGACACTTTTCCATCTTTTTGCCGCCAGCCCTTTATCCCACTATCGGTCGAAACAGGCCTCAACACGGAGCCCTCCAAAATGAATGCCCAATCGCGATCTGTCACCCTCATCGGCGCGCCGCTGGAAGAAGGCTCCGGCCGCAGAGGCGCTGCCATGGGCCCTGCGGCCCTGCGCATTGCCGGCGTCGACCAGACGCTGATCGAGCTTGGCCATGACGTTGCCGATCTTGGCGATCTCAGGATCGTACCGGCGATGGACCTGCCGAACCACCCGAAGGCCCACAATCTGAGGATCGTCGGTGCCTTCACCCGCGCGCTCGAAAGCAGCGTCCACGACGTCGCGGCCTCCGGCCGTTTCCCGCTGATTCTCGGCGGCGACCACAGCCTTTCCATGGGCAGCGTCTCCGGCATGGCCCGTTATGCCGCCGGCAAAGATCGCCCGCTCTTCGTGCTCTGGCTCGATGCCCATGCCGATTTCAACTCTCCGGCCACATCGCCTTCCGGCAATATTCATGGCATGCCCGTCGCCTTCTTTTGTGGCCAAGCGGAGTTCGCCGAGATCCTGCCGAAGGGCCGTCCGCTCGTCGACCCGAAGAATGTCTTCCAGGTCGGCATCCGTTCGGTCGATGCGCGCGAGCGCGAGGAAATCCACGAACACGGCGTCAACGTCTTCGACATGCGCGCGATCGACGAGCAGGGTATCGGCGCCACCATGCGTGAGATCCTCGATGTCGTCACCAAAGCGAACGGCCTGCTGCATGTCAGCCTCGATCTCGATTTCCTCGATCCCGAGATTGCGCCGGGCGTCGGCACGACGGTTCCTGGCGGCGCGACTTTTCGCGAGGCGCATCTGGTGATGGAAATGCTTTCGGACAGCGGCCTCGTCTCGTCGCTCGATCTCGTCGAGCTCAATCCGTTTCTCGACGATCGCGGCAAGAGCGCCCGCATCCTGGTGGAACTGACGGCAAGCCTCTTCGGCCGCCGCATCTTCGATCGTCCGACACGCGCCGCGTAAGAGCATGTCGAGCAAAAGTGTGCAGCGGTTTTGCGATAACGACATGCGTTGAAATAAGATTAGAGGGAGAACGACCATGAACACTTCGGAAAAACTGATCGCCACTGAACAACGGCTCGGCGCCCATAACTACAAGCCGCTCGACGTGGTGCTGACGCGTGGCGAAGGTGTTTATGTCTGGGATACCGACGGCAACCGTTATCTCGATTGCCTCTCGGCCTATTCCGCCGTCAACCAGGGCCACTGCCATCCGAAAATCCTTGCCGCCATGGTCGAACAGGCAGGCAGGCTGACGCTCACCTCCCGCGCCTTCCGCAACGATCAACTTGCCTATCTCTACGAAGAACTCGCGGCTCTCACCGGCTCGCATAAGATCCTGCCGATGAATTCCGGCGCCGAAGCGGTGGAGACCGCCATCAAGGCGGTGCGCAAATGGGGTTACGAGGTCAAGGGTGTGCCGGAGGGCAAGGCGGAGATCATCGTCTGCGCCGATAATTTTCATGGCCGGACGCTGAGCATCATCAGCTTCTCGACGGATCCCGAGGCCCGCAGCGGTTTCGGCCCCTACACGTCAGGTTTCCGCATCATTCCGTTCGGCGATGCCGAGGCTTTCGCCGCCGTAATCAACAGAAATACCGTGGCCGCCTTGATCGAACCGATCCAGGGGGAAGCCGGCGTCATCATTCCGCCGGCGGGTTATTTCACCCGCATCCGCGAGCTTTGCACGGCAAACAACGTCACTCTTATCCTCGATGAGATCCAGACCGGCCTCGGCCGCACCGGCAAGCTGCTGGCCGAGGAGCACGAAGGCATCGAGGCAGACGTGACGCTGATCGGCAAGGCGCTATCCGGCGGCTTCTATCCGGTGTCGGCCGTGCTTTCGAATTCCGAAGTTCTGGGCGTGCTGAAGCCCGGCCAGCACGGCTCGACCTTCGGCGGCAATCCGCTCGCCTGCGCGGTGGCCCGCGCAGCACTCAAGGTGCTGACGGAAGAGGGCATGATCGAGAACGCCGCCGTTATGGGCGACTATTTCCTCGAAGGCTTGAGGTCGATCCGCTCGAACATCGTCAGGGACGTCCGCGGCCGCGGCCTGATGATGGCCATCGAGCTGGAACCCGAAGCCGGCGGCGCGCGGCAATATTGCCATGCGCTGAAGGAGCGCGGCCTTCTCGCCAAGGACACCCACGACCACACAATTCGCCTCGCTCCGCCACTGGTCATATCTAGAGAGCAGGTCGATTGGGCGGTCTCGCAGATCGAAGAGACGATAAGCTGAGTAAATCGGCGAACTTCTTCTTGAGGATCTCGAATAAGCCTGGAGTATCCTGACTGCGAAAATTTCGGCTGGAGGAGATCGGCAGCAAAACTGCCTTGCCTTCATCCGAGCTTAAAAACCTTCGCAATCCCGACACCCAATTTAGATTTGGGCAACACTCTTTCGCTAAAGTCATCGATAACCGTAACGATGCTTCGCCGAGCGCAAAGCCATCGCGTGGGATGAAGGCAAAGCTTGTCCGCGCCAATGGTGGCGCATCCGCTTCTGCCCTGGCTTACGATAGTTGGGAAGAATTCTAATGGCGACGATCAATTCAACTAACTTCAGCGGCGATACGCTCGAAATTATTGCCTTCCGCCTGCATGACCAGGAATTCTGCGTCAAGACCACGACCATCCGCGAAATCCGCGGCTGGGCGCCGTCGACGCCGATCCCCCATGCACCGGCCGATGTCATCGGTGTCATGAACCTGCGCGGCTCGGTGATCCCGATCATCGATCTTGCTTTCAAACTCGGCATGAAGAGCACCGTCGCCAATGAGCGCAGCGCCATCGTCGTCGCCGAAGTTCACAGCATGGTCATCGGCATGCTGGTCGACCGCGTCTCGGACATTCTCACCATCTCGTCCAGCCAGGTCCAGCCGGTGCCGGAAGTGACCGCCTCCTTCGACCGGGCCTATTGCGAAGGCATCATCGCCTCGGAAAATGGCATGATCTGCTTCCTGAACCTCGCCAAGATGTTCAAGGAAAACGAGACGGATGAACTGGCCGCCTGATTCTGAGAAGCCGCTAAATTATCGAAAAACCGCCCTCCGGGGCGGTTTTTTATTGCGTGAGATACTCGGCCAGCTGCGACTGTGATTCTGATATCAGAAGATTAGCAAAAGCTTTTATACGCAATATTAACCATGCCCAGTCAGCATGGTTGTGAAGCGTTCGGATGACATGTTTGCGGCACATTGGGATTGCGAACCGGCCAACGGTTCGTCCCGGGACCAGCACTCCTCGTCGACCCTTGCGTCTACCAGCCTAAGCAGCAAAAGCTGCGCATCTCAAAGGGACAGCAATGTTTGGTCTAAGCTCCGATTCGAACTACATTCTTGATGCCATCTCCAAATCGCAGGCGATCATAGAGTTCGATCTCAAAGGAAACATCCTCAAGGCGAACGAAAATTTCTGCAAGGCGCTTGGATACAGCCTGAGCGAGATCGTTGGTAAGCATCACGGCATGTTCTGCGAGCGGGCCTATACGGCAACCGCGGCGTATCGCGAATTCTGGGCGCGGCTCGGACGCGGCGAATATGACGCCGGCGCCTACAAGCGCTTTGCCAAGGGCAACCGGGAAATATGGATCCAGGCGTCCTACAATCCGGTTTTCAAAGGAGGCAAACCATACAAGGTCGTGAAATTCGCGGCCGACATCACCGCAGCGAAAAAGAAGGCGGTGGAGGATTCCGGCAAGCTCGCGGCGATCTCGCGCTCGCAGGCGGTGATCGAATTTGCCCCGACGGGCGAAATCTTGACCGCCAACGAGAATTTCTGCAACGCCATGGGATATTCGCTCGCCGAGATCACCGGCAAGCACCACAGCATGTTCTGCGATCGTGCCTATACGGATACGGCCGACTATACCAATTTCTGGAAGCGGTTGGCGCAGGGCGAGTTCATCGCCAATGAATTTGTCAGGTTCGGCAAGGGTGGCCGGCAAATCTGGATACAGGCAGCCTACAACCCGATCCTCGATGCCGACGGCAAGGTCTACAAGGTGGTGAAGTTCGCGACCGACGTTACCCAGCGCATGAGCGCCATTTCCCTTCTCGGCACCGCGCTGCGCAATCTTTCCGAAGGCGATCTGACAAGAACGGTGGACGCGCCTTTCGTTCCATCGATGGAGCAGCTGCGGCACGATTTCAACACCGCTGTCAAAGGCCTTTCCGAGACCATGAAGACGATCGGTCAGAATGCCAGTGCGATCGCCGCAGGGTCGAGCGAGATCGGCGCATCGGCCGACTCCTTCTCCAAGCGGACGGAACAGCAGGCAGCATCGATCGAAGAGACGGCCGCCGCGCTGGAGGAGATCACCACGACCGTCAACGATTCCAGCCGTCGTGCCGATGAGGCGGGGCGTCTCGTCGCCGTGACCAAGCAGGGCGCCGAACATTCCGGCGTCGTGGTTCGCAATGCCGTCGCGGCCATGGGCCAGATCGAACAATCCTCGCGCGAGATCACCAACATCATCGGCGTGATCGACGACATCGCCTTCCAGACCAACTTGCTTGCGCTGAATGCCGGCGTCGAGGCGGCTCGCGCCGGTGAAGCCGGCAAGGGCTTTGCGGTCGTGGCTCAGGAGGTGCGGGAACTCGCCCAACGCTCCGCCAATGCTGCCAAGGAGATCAAGGCGCTGATCAACACGTCGGGCGAGCATGTCAAGAACGGCGTCGGGCTCGTCGGCGAGACCGGCAAGGCGCTCGAGGCGATCGTCGCACAGGTCGGCGATATCAATGGCAATGTCGCCGCCATCGTCGAAGCCTCCAGGGAACAGGCAACCGGCCTCAAGGAAATCAACCAGGCGGTCAATACGCTGGATCAGGCAACCCAGCAGAATGCCGCGATGGTCGAGGAAAGTACCGCCGCCAGCCTCAGCCTTGCGAGAGAAGCCGAAACGCTGCGTGTCCTGCTGGCTAGGTTCCGCCTACCCGGGCAGACGCAGTCGACCAGCGGAGCGGGGCCAAGACAAACGGGCTCGCCGGCGCTGCATCTCGTTTCACGTGTCGCAAAGGCGCACGGCGCTGCCGCGGCGACCGCCCAGAGCTGGGAAGAGTTCTGAACCATACCGGTGCAAGGCGGCACCTTGACCGGATTGCGCCGTATACGACGATAAAGCGCCGCCGCATGAAGCCCATGCGACGCGCTTTGATGGCTTAGCCGAACAGCGCGAAGGTTGCCCTCAGCGTCACCCAGACACCCCACAGCAGCGGAATGCCGACGACGGCCCAGGCAAGCATCGCCTTGGCGTCCAGCCCGCCTGTGCCGATGCCGAAGGAACCCGTCGGCCCGGCATTGACGGCGGCCGACTTCGCCTGCAACGCGGCGACCTCGTCATCGGACATGAACCATTTGTCCGAAAGCGGCCTGATCAGCGCATTGGCGATGAGCCCGAGCGCCAGCATGCCGGCGAGGATATACATGGTGCCGGTATAGAGGGTTGGCCCGGGCGCAACGCCGGCGGCGATCTGCGCTTCGCGGATATAGTTGACGACAACGGGCCCGACGATGCCGGCCGTTGCCCAGGCCGTCAGCAGCCGGCCGTGGATGGCGCCGACGAACTGCGTACCGAAAATATCGGCAAGATAGGCCGGGATCGTCGCAAAGCCGCCGCCGTACATCGACAGGATGATGCCGAAGGAGAGAACGAACAGCGCCTTGTTGCCCATGCCTGCGAAAGTGGGCGCCAGTGCATAGAGCACGATGCCGAGGACGAAGAAGCAATAATAGGTATTCTTGCGGCCGATCTTGTCGGACAGCGACGCCCAGAAGAACCGTCCGCCGATGTTGAAGAGCGACAGCAAGCCGGCGAAACCGGCGGCGATCGTGGCGATCGATGCCTTCTGCCCGGCGTCGAGCTGGGCGAAGCCGACATCCGGCAGGCCGATCAGCGAACCGGCGAAGATTTCCTGCAGCATCGGCGAGGCCATGCCGATAACGCCGATACCGGCCGAAACGTTGAGGCAAAGCACCGCCCAGATCAGCCAGAACTGTTTTGTCCTGTGGGCATTGCTGAGGTGCACATGTTTGGTGGTGATCATCGTGCTCTTGGCTGCAGGCGGCGTCCAACCCTCGGGACGCCAGCCGGCCGGCGGAATGCGATAGCCGAAGGCGCCGCCCATCATGAAGACGAAATAGATCACCGCCATGACGATGAAGGTCTGCCAGACGCCGACCGAACTGTCGGTCTTGAAGGCATTCATCAGCAGGTTGGCCAATGGGGCGCCGATCATCGCACCGCCGCCGAAGCCCATGATCGCCATACCGGTCGCCATGCCGCGCCGGTCGGGAAACCATTTGATCAGTGTCGAGACCGGTGAGATGTAACCGAGGCCGAGACCGATGCCGCCGATGACGCCGGCACCGAGCCACATCATCCAGAGCTGATGAGTAATGACGCCGATCGCCGCAAGAATGATGCCGCCGCACCAGCAGCAAGCGGAAACGACGCCCGCCTTGCGCGGACCGGCGCGCTCAAGCCAGCCGCCCCAGATGGCGGCCGATGAGCCAAGTAGAACGAAGAACAACGTATAGATCCAGCCGAGGTCGGCAACGCGCCAGTCGCAGGTCGTGGTGAACAGCGCCGAGGCGAGTGTCAGATCAGGGCAGGCCGTCGAGGCCGTGATCCCGAGCGACTTGGAAAGCGGCAGCCAGAACACGCTGAAACCATAGGCCATGCCGATGCAGAGATGGATGGCGAGCGCTGCCGGCGGCACCAGCCACCGATTGAACCCGGGCCTTGCGACGATCCTTTCACGATCGAGCAGGCCTACCCCCGCCAACGCCCCGTCTGTACGTGTTTCCGCTGCAGTCATGAACAACTCCTCCTGGCTCAGACTTGGTTTTTCTCAGATTTTACTGTCACCGACATATGCGCAGGCAGGTTGCTCCCGCCTCCCCTTCGCGCATGGGCCGATCCAGACTATGGGACCTGGTGTGTCACCGGCTCTGGCTTTCTAATCAGAGGAACGGCCTGAAGCACGAGCGCGTCCAGGCCGTTCTCCTCATTCTCCAGAATTTCGAACAATTGCCGCCGCATGCGCGGGTCCCAGAATTTATTGATATGGGTGGCGACCCCCTGCGCGGCCTCGCTTTGCGGCTGGCTCTTGAAGAAGGTGGCGATCTGGTTTGCCATATAGACGAGCTTGGTCTTGGTATCATGCGACATCGGCAATGCTTCCGGGCGAGATGCGGTGCGGGTGGGTGAAAATCTCGAAATCCTCGCCGCGCACCAGCGCGACGAGCGTCATGCCGGCTTCTTCGGCCGTGCGGATGGCGAGAGCCGTCGGCGCCGATATGGCGATGAGCACCGGGCTGCCGAGGATCGCCGCCTTCTGCACCATCTCGACGGAAAGCCTGCTGGTGACGACGACGGCGCCGTCCCCGCCTCTTTCACTGGCGCCGATGACGGCGCCGCAGAGCTTGTCCAGCGCATTGTGCCGACCGACATCTTCGCGCACGGCAATCAGCCCCCTGCCGGGAAGATAGAACCCGGCGCCATGCACCGCCCGCGTCTCACGATGCAGCGGCTGCGCCTCGTTCAGAAGCGAAACGGCGCGGACGATATCCGCATGCGACAGCGCCAGCGGCGATGTCGAAACGTCAGGCACCGGCCGTACCGCCTGTTCGATCGATTCGATGCCGCAGAGCCCGCAGCCGACCGGTCCCGCCATGCTGCGGCGTCGTGCCCGCAACCGATCGGCGACATCATCGACCAGGCTCACCTGCACATCGATCCCCTGCTCACCCTCGACGACCTCGATGCCCGATATCTCCGCCGGCCCGGCAATGATCCCTTCGGTCAGGCTGAAACCGACGGCAAAATCCTCGATATCCGCAGGTGTTGCCATCATCACCGCATGCGAACTGCCGCCGTAGGAAAAGGCGATCGGCACCTCTTCCGGCACGATGCGCGAACCGGTCTGGAGGATGCCGTTGCGGCAGGCGGTTTCGGGGGCATGGGCAGTGACGGTGAAGGTCATGATCCACGTTCCTGCTTACAGAGCCGCCCCCGCATCGTCACTCCGCTGCCTCGAGCTTGCCGGCGATGCGGCGCGATTGACGCGCCTGCTCGTCATATTCGAGTTGCCATTCGCTCGGCCCGTTGGAGGGCGAGACCTGCACCGCCGTCACCTTGTATTCCGGGCAGTTCGTCGCCCAGTCGGAGAAATCGGTGGTGATGACGTTCGCCTGCGTCGTGGGATGATGGAAGGTCGTGTAGACGACACCCGGCGCGACGCGATCGGTGATCAGCGCCCTGAGCGTCGTGTCGCCGGAGCGGCTGCCGAGCTTCACCCAGTCGCCGTCGCGAACGCCGCGCTGCTCGGCATCGTGCGAATGGATTTCCAGCCGGTCTTCCGCATGCCATACGACATTCTCGGTTCGCCGTGTCTGCGCCCCGACATTGTACTGGCTGAGGGTGCGGCCGGTTGTCAGCAGCAGCGGGAAGCGCGGACCGGTGCGCTCGTCGGTCGCCACATATTCGGTGCGGATGAACTTGCCCTTGCCGCGCACGAAGCCATTGACATGCATGATCGGCGAGCCGAGCGGGGTCTTCTCGTTGCAGGGCCACTGCACCGAGCCCATTTTGTCGAGATAGTCGTAGGAGACCATCGCGAAACTCGGCGTCGTCGCGGCGATCTCGTCCATGATCTCCGACGGATGGGTGTAATTCCAGTCGAGCCCCATCGCCTGGGCAAGCTTCTGCGTCACTTCCCAGTCGCCATAGCCGTTGCGCGGCGACATCACCTTGCGCACACGATTGATGCGGCGCTCGGCATTGGTGAAGGTGCCGTCCTTCTCGAGGAAGGTCGAGCCCGGTAGAAAGACATGGGCGTAATTGGCGGTCTCGTTGAGGAACAGATCCTGCACGACGACGCATTCCATCGCCGCAAGCCCGGCCGCGACATGTTTGGTATCGGGATCGGACTGGAGGATGTCTTCGCCCTGGATGTAGATGCCCTTGAACGAGCCGTCGACTGCTGCATCCAGCATGTTCGGAATACGCAGGCCCGGCTCGTTGTTGAGCTTCACGCCCCAGAGCTTTTCGAAGATATCGCGCGTCGCATCGTCGGAAATGTGCCGGTAGCCCGGCAATTCGTGCGGGAACGAGCCCATGTCGCAGGAGCCCTGCACATTGTTCTGGCCGCGCAGCGGGTTCACGCCGACGCCGGGACGGCCGATATTGCCGGTCGCCATCGCCAGGTTGGCGATCGCGATGACCGTGGTCGAGCCCTGGCTGTGTTCGGTGACGCCGAGGCCATAATAGATTGCGCCATTGCCGCCCTTGGCATAGAGCCTTGCCGCGTCGCGCAGATCCGCCGCCGGCACGCCGGTGAAGATCTCGGTCTCTTCGGGACTGTGCTGCGGTTCGGCGACGAAGGCGGCCCAGTCCTCGAACTCCGACCAGTCGCAGCGCTCGCGGATGAACGCCTCGTCAAAGAGCCCTTCGGTGACGATCACATGCGCCAGCGCCGTCATGACCGCGACATTGGTGCCGGGCTTCAGCGGCAGGTGATAGGAGGCCTCGATATGCGGCGAGCGGACGATATCGGTGCGGCGCGGATCGATGACGATGAGCTTGGCGCCCTGGCGCAGCCGCTTCTTCAGCCGCGAGCCGAACACCGGATGCCCATCGGTTGGATTGGCGCCGATGACGATGACGACGTCGGAATGCTCGACGCTGTCGAAATCCTGTGTGCCCGCCGACGTGCCGAAGGTCTGGCCGAGGCCGTAACCGGTCGGCGAATGGCAGACGCGGGCGCAGGTGTCGACATTGTTGTTGCCGAAGCCGGCGCGGATCAGCTTCTGCACCAGATACGTTTCCTCATTGGTGCAGCGCGACGAGGTGATGCCGCCAATTGCCTCGCGGCCGTATTGATACTGGATGCGGCGGAACTCCAGCGCCACATGCGCGAAGGCCTCGTCCCAGCTCACTTCCCGCCAGGGATCGCTGACCTTTTCGCGGATCATCGGATTGAGGATGCGGTCCTTGTGGGTGGAATAGCCGTAGGCGAAGCGTCCCTTGACGCAGGAATGGCCGCGATTGGCTTGGCCGTCCTTCCACGGCACCATGCGCACCAGTTCCTCGCCGCGCATCTCCGCCTTGAAGGAACAGCCGACGCCGCAGTAGGCGCAGGTCGTCACAGCCGAATGCTCCGGCTGGCCGATCTGAATCACCGATTTCTCCGTCAGCGTTGCCGTCGGGCAGGCCTGGACGCAGGCACCGCAGGAGACGCATTCGGAATCGATGAAATGCTCGTGCATGCCGGGCGAAACGCGCGAGCCGAAGCCGCGGCCCTCGATCGTCAGCGCGAAGGTGCCCTGCACTTCCTCGCAGGCGCGCACGCAGCGCGAACAGACGATGCATTTCGAGGGATCATAGGTGAAATAGGGATTGGACTCGTCCTTCGGCATCCATTTCAGATTGATGTCGCCATTGCTGCGCGCCTTGACGTGGTTGTCGCCCTCATAGCCGTAACGTACGTCGCGCAGGCCGACGGCGCCCGCCATGTCCTGCAATTCGCAATCACCGTTAGCCGCGCAGGTGAGACAGTCGAGCGGATGGTCGGAAATATAGAGTTCCATCACGCCGCGGCGGATATCCTTCAACCGCCCCGTCTGCGTGTGCACCACCATGTTTGCCGCCACCGGCGTCGTGCAGGAGGAGGGTGTTCCGTTGCGGCCCTCGATCTCGACGAGGCAGAGCCGGCAGGAGCCGAAAGCGTCGACCATATCGGTGGCGCAGAGCTTCGGCACCTTGATGCCGGCCTCCATCGAGGCGCGCATGATCGAGGTGCCCTCCGGCACGCTGATCTGCTGTCCGTCGATGGTGAGCTTCACCATGACCTCGGATTTCGAAGCAGGAGTGCCGTAGTCGATTTCATGGATGAGAGACATGATTGGCCTCCTTGCTTGAGATGGTGAGGTCAGCGCAGGCGTTCCATGAAAAACGCGTCATTCCGCCGCCTCCACCAGAGGTGCCGGCGAAAAATCCTCCGGGAAATGCGTCATGGCGCTCATCACAGGATAGGGCGTGAACCCACCCAGCGCACAGAGCGAGCCGAACTTCATTGTGTTGCAGAGATCGGCAAGCAGCGCCCGGTTCTTCTCCGGCTCGATACCGTGAGCGATCTTGTCGGCCGTCTCCACGCCGCGCGTCGAGCCGATGCGGCAGGGCGTGCACTTGCCGCAGCTTTCGACGGCGCAGAATTCCATCGCGAAACGCGCCTGCTTCAGCATATCGGCCGTGTCGTCGAAGACGACGATGCCGGCATGGCCGATCAGGCCGTCCTTGGCGGCGAAGGATTCGTAATCGAATGGCGTGTCGAACAGCGCCCGCGGGAAATAGGCGCCGAGCGGTCCGCCGACCTGCACGGCCTTGACCGGCCGTCCCGTCACTGTACCGCCACCAATCCTGTCGACGATATCTCCGAGCGAAAGACCGAAGGCCGTCTCAAAGAGGCCGCCATATCTGACATTGCCGGCAATCTGCAGTGGGATGGTGCCGCGTGAGCGGCCCATGCCGAAATCGCGATAAAAGGCCGCACCCTTTTCCATGATAACGGGCACCGAAGCCAGCGAGATCACATTGTTGATGACGGTCGGACAGTTAAACAACCCCTTATGCGCCGGCAGCGGCGGCTTGGCACGCACGATGCCGCGCTTGCCTTCGAGACTGTTGAGCAGCGCCGTCTCCTCGCCGCAGACATAGGCGCCGGCGCCGGCGCGCACCTCGATATCGAAGGTGTGGCCGGAGCCGAGCACCGATGGTCCGAGAATGCCGGCCTCGCGCGCGATGCCGACGGCCTCGGTCATGACAGCGATCGCATGCGGATATTCCGAACGCGTATAGACGAAACCCTTGGTCGCCCCGGTCGCGAGCCCTGATATCGCCATGCCCTCGATCAACACGAAGGGATCGCCCTCCATGATCATCCGGTCGGCAAAGGTGCCGCTGTCGCCCTCATCGGCATTACAAACGATATATTTGCGTTCGCCGGCGGCCTCGAGAACGGTCTTCCACTTGATGCCGGTGGGAAAGCCGGCACCGCCGCGTCCGCGCAAGCCGGAATCGGTGATTTCCTTGACGATATCGACTGGTGTCATCGAAACGGCGCGGCGAAGGCCGGCAAGACCGCCATGCGCCTCGTAATCGCCCAGCGAAAGCGGATCGGTGACGCCGCAGCGGGCGAAGGTCAGGCGGGTCTGTTCCTTGAGGAACGGGAGGTCTTCAACCTCCCCGAGACAGAGCCGATGCTCGCCTCCATCAATCATCCCGGCATCGAACAGATCAGGCACATCCTTCGCCTTCACCGACCCGTAGCCGATGCGCTTGCCGGCAACCTCGACCTCGACCAACGGCTCCAGCCAGAACATTCCGCGCGAGCCGTTGCGCACGATCTCGGCATCGAAGCCGCGGGCGGCGATCTCCTGGGCAATCGCCTTTGCCACCTTTTCGGCCCCGAGCGCCAGCGCTGCGGCATCGCGCGGAACATATATCCTGACCGTCATCGGCGTGCCTCCGCGACGAGTTCCGCCGCCGTCTGATCGTCGACCCGGCCATAAACCTCGCCGTCGAGCATCACCGCCGGCGCACAGGCGCAGAGCCCGAGACAGTAGACCGGCTCCAGCGTCACGCCGCCATCGAGCGTCGTCTGATGAAAATCGATGCCGAGCAGCGCCTTGACACGTTCGGCCAGCGCATCGCCGCCCATCGACTGACAGGCTTCAGCGCGACAGAGCTTCAGCACATGCCGGCCGGCGGGATGGTCGCGATAATCGTGATAGAAGGTCACCACGCCATGCACCTCGGCGCGGGAGAGGTTCAATTCCTCCGCAATAACAGGCATGGCCTCCTGCGGCACATAGCCGAATTCTTGCTGAACCTCGTGCAGAATGGGAAGCAGCGGCCCTTCGAGAAAGCGAAGATCGGCGATGATGGCTCGGGTGCGTGCTGCAATATCGCCTTCGGCGATATGAATGGTCATAAGGCAGCCCTCCCGGCGGCTTGCTCGTTGCGAAATAGCGGGCCTCCCCCAGCCGAGTGCTATTCCGTAACCACCATCTCAGGGAAGCAGCCGGCGATCAATAAAGCTATCTCGTTGCTTGATAGGTTTTTTCTATCAAAGTTCTTCATCTTGCACGAGCACTCTCGCTTCATGCAGCAAAGCCGAGACAAGCGGCGTGAAGGGCTCGCGATAAGGCGCAACAAGGCCGACCAGATGATGCGCCTCTGGCTCGACGATCGGGATCATGCGGATTTCCACTGGAAATCCGAAGGATTTTGCAACGTTGCGCGGCATGATGCTCGCCCAGCGTCCGGTCCTGACATGCGAGAACAGCACGATCATCGAGTTGGATTCGAGCGTCGGATGCGCTGTGGCGCCTGCTTCCGTCAAGTGGCGGTTGATGATGCGGCGGTTCTGCATGTCGGCAGTCAATAGACAAAGCCGAAGGTCGCCGATCTCCCGCCAGGTCACGTTGTCGCGATCAGATAGCGGGCTGCCGGCAGCCGTGATCAGATTATAGCGCTCGGCATAGAGGGGAACGGTCGTGACCCGGCCGAGCGGCTCGTTTTCGAGATAGGTGATGCCGGCATCGATTTCGAGGTTTTCAAGCATGCTCAGCACCTGCAGCGAATTCCGCGAGACGATCGAGAAGGTCACGCCGGGGTGCCGCTCCTGAAAGGGCGTGGTGATGCGCGACAGCATGGCAAGCGCGGTCGGAATGGCGGCGAGGCGAATGTGGCCGGAAAGGCCGCGGCGCGCGGCGCGCATCTCCTCGCGCATGGTGCGGGCATCGCCGACGATGCGCCGGGCCCATTCGAGCACACGCTGCCCCTCCGGCGTCAGCCCCTGGAACCGCGAGCCGCGCTGCACCAGCATGACGCCGAGCTGATCCTCGAGCTGCCGGATGGCGGCCGAAAGCGTAGGCTGCGAGATCCCGCACTCCTCCGCGGCGCGGCCAAAATGCTTTTCATTGGCAAGGGCGATGAAGAATTCCAGCTTGTCGATCATCCGGTCTCCCGATCCGGCATGACATCATCCGGGTCAGTTCATCTTTGACGCAGCAGCCGTGCTCTGCAAGGGCGATCTCTAGATCAGGATGATTTTAGGCCCGATCGGCCTAAAATCTGAATCCTGATCTAAATCAAAGAAATAGAGCATGATGTCGTCCGTAAACCGCGCACACTTTTCGGCATCATGCTCTAACTGTTTTCTGCAACCGGAAAAAGATCGAACAGCGATTCGAGGAAGGCAAGCACGCTGACATTGCCGATGCTGTAATAGACCAGCCTGCCCTGGCGGCGCGTATGGACCAGGCCTTCTAGCCTTAACCGCGCCAGCTGCTGCGAGACCATTGCCTGCTGGATGCCGAGGATATTTTCGATCTCACCCACCGTCCGCTCCTCGTTCGCCAATATGCAGAGGATCAGAAGTCGGGTCTGGTGCGCTAACGCTTTCAGCAGATCGCTCGCTTCGTGGGCTTTTCCAGCGAGTGTGTGCAATTCCTGGCCGGTCATCCCCGGCTCGGGTTTGGGCAACGGCATTCGGTATCTCGGAAGGTAGGCAATGAGGTAGATCAGCACAATAGCATATTCGCACAAGCGAATTGGTCAAAAGTGATGAAATGTCAAAAAAAGTCCAAACAAATCAGCAGATAAGCTGACCTCCATTGATCTCGATCACCTGTCCGGTGATGTAGCCCGAGAGCGAGGGAGCCGCCAGGAATAGGTAGGCCGGAGCACAATCCTCCGCCGTGCCGAGCCGCTGCAGGGGGATGGATTTTCTCGTCTGCTCCAGCTTTTCGCGCGAGGAATAGCGCTCATGGAAATCCGTCTCGATCGTGCCTGGCGACACGCAATTGACGCGGATTCCGTCCGGTGCAAGCTCACGGGCAAGCGCCTTGGAATAGGTCGCAACGAAGGCTTTCGAAGCCGAATAGATCGAGGAACCGGGGCTGCCGCCGGTCAGCGCCGAAATCGAAACCGTGTTGACGATGGCAGCGCCCTCGGCCGCCTTCAATGCCGGCAGCAGCGCCCGCGTCAGCGCCACCACCGATGTCTGGTTGAGCCGCACGACCGCCTCATATTCTGCGTCGGTGAGTGTGGCGGCGGGAAAACGACCAAGCATGGTGCCGGCATTGTTGACGAGCACATCGACCTTATCGAAGAAGGCGAGAGTATCCTCGGCAAATTGCGCTGCGCCACCGACTGCAGAGAAATCGGCATTAAGCAGCAGCGCCCGTCTTTCGGATTCAGCCGTCAGCAGGAAATCCGGCAGGTCGCGTCCCGGCTTGCGCCCGGTATGGACGATCACCTTCGCGCCGCAGTCCAGGAACTGCCGGGCCACTTCAAGGCCGATGCCGCGGCCGGCGCCGGTCACCACAACATTGCGATTTTCGAACAGTCTGGGATGGAACACGAAGCCGTCCTCCTCGCGGACAGTGCCGCCGGTTGTGTCATTCGCCCTTAACATATGAGCGCGCCGACCGAAAGGAAGGCGCGCATCGATCTTTCCGGAAAGACGTACCTTCCGGCGGAAGACTAGTTTTCGGCCTCCAGAAGTCGCGCGCCCGGCCCTTCCTTGCCGAGCCGGTCACAGGGATTGCGCAACGGACAGCTTTCGATCGACAGGCAGCCGCAGCCGATGCAGCCGGTCAGACGGTCGCGCAGCAGGCTAAGCCGCCTGATTCGCGCGTCGAGATCATCCTTCCACAGCGCCGACAGCGTCTGCCAGTCGGCCACGGTCGGCGTGCGTCCCTGCGGCAGGGACTCGAACGCCGCCTGGATTTCCAAAAGCGGAATGCCGACACGCTGCGCCACCTTGATGATGCCGAGCCGGCGAAGCACATCGCGCCCATAGCGCCGCTGATTGCCGCGGGAGCGGATGCTCGAGATCAGCCCCTTGGTCTCGTAAAAATGCAGCGCCGAGACGGCCAGGCCGCTGCGCGCCGCCACTTCGCCGACCGTCAGGAGCTTGCCGAGCGGCGCTGCCGGAATTGTATCCATCGCCTCTTGACCTCAAGATTAGTTGAGGTTTTATAACCCTTGCTCCTGCAATCGTAAAGTCCAATCGCAACAAGGAGCGACGCATGCAAACACCCACCAGGCTGGCTGTCATCTACGGAAGCACGAGAGAGGGCCGCATCTGCGACCGGGTGGTCAAATGGCTGACGCAGGAGCTCCTCCGCTTCCCGCAGTTTGATATCGACATCATCGACCCGCTCGACTTCGCGCTGCCGGCCAACCGCGATGTGACGCACCTAGAAGTCGACAGGCTCGCCGGACGGCTTGGCATGGCCGACGCCTTCATCATCGTCACGCCGGAATATAATCACAGCTTCACCGCCCCGTTGAAATCGATCATCGATTTCTTCTTCGAGCCCTGGCAGGGCAAGCCGGTCGCCTTCGTTTCCTATGGCGGCATATCCGGCGGCCTGCGCGCCGTCGAACAGCTGCGGCTGGTCTTCGCCGAACTGCACGCCGTCACCATCCGTGATTCGGTCAGCTTTGCCGCACCTTGGAACCGCTTCGATCCAGACGGACGACTCGATAATCCCGCCGATGGAATGCGTTTGCTCGATCGGATGATGGCGAGGCTGGAATGGTGGACGCAGGCGCTCGTCACCGCCCGCAGCAATCGTCCCTATGCCGACATAGAGCGCCGCGCGTCTTTTCAGACACGCTAAGGACGCTCTATCACTTTGAATCTGCTCATAATCCTTTCCGAAAATCGATTCCGATTTTCGGGGTTATGCGCTAGCCGCCTGAGCCAGAAAGCTCCGGTTCCGTTCCCGGCAGGTACGGAACCATTGGGAACACCCGGGCAGATCCTCCGCCCGGGTGTTTTCCGTCACATCCGGTTCATTCCGACCGCACGGACGGGTTCGCAATTTTGCGGTTGCGGGGAGAAAACCCCGGTGATAGTTTCCGCGCAAATAACAGGGGGGCTCCGTATTGCCGGGGCTGAGATGTGAGGCGCAAGCCTCTGGACCCTTCAAAGCTGATCTGGGTAATGCCAGCGGAGCGAGGTTCAGATGTTCTCAGGCGCACAAGTGTCACTCTATCCGATGTCCGACAATTTCGTCGGCATCATTCTCGATGCCGTCACGGCGCTCGATCCCTATCGCGACCGGCTGCGCATCGAGACCGATGACATTTCCACACTGCTGGTCGGCCCGCCTGACATTCTCTTCGCCGCCATGCACGACCTTTTCGTCGCTGCCGCAAAGACCGGCGAGCATTGCGTGCTGTCCGCTGCGATTTCACGCGGCTGCCCCGGCGAGCCCGACGACGCCATCTGCGGCGTCAACCCCTCCCTCGGCCAGGCGGAGCCGCTTGCCGAGCGTATAACAGCCGCACTTGCCGCGGTTGAAACCACCGCCGAGACCGGACAGCCGACCGCTGCGCAATTCTCGCTCTACGTCATGGGAACCGGTACCCATATGGACGAGATCTACGGCTGCATCGACTTCCTGAAGCGCTCCGGCACCTTCGACCGTGCCAAGAATTTCTGCACCAGGCTCTCTGGCGACGCCGGCGCGGTCTTCTCCACCATTCGTGAGGCCTTCCTTCGCTTCGGCGACCCCGAGGGACATGTGACGCTCGACATCACAGTGTCCGCCAATACAGCGCCGCGCGTCTTTTCAGACGCGCCAAGGACGCTGTAACACTTTAAATTGCTGCATATTTTATCCTTAAATCGATTCCGAATTCAGGAATTATGCAGTGCCCGACGAAAGCCTGAAACGAACGCTGATGACACTGCCACAACCATCGGATTCGCGCCTTGCCGCGCTCCGCGCCGCTCTCTACCGGGGCATACCCGCCTTGCTCGCCGGCTGCGTTTTTTTGGCGGCATGGGAACTCTATGTCGATCTCTCCGGCATCAAACCGTCCATCCTGCCGGCGCCTTCGCGCATCGTCATGCAGGGCTGGCTGAACCGCGAGGGACTGATTGCCAATACCTGGCCGACGCTCGGCGCGACACTCGGTGGTTTCGCCCTGTCGCTGGCCTTCGCCTTCGCCGCCTCGATCCTCATGGATTTCGTGCCCTTCATGCGCCGGGCATTGCTGCCGGTCTTCATCGCCAGCCAGACCCTGCCGCTGGTGGCGATCGCCCCCCTCGTCGTCCTTTGGTTCGGCTTCGGCCTGTTGCCGAAGATCCTGCTGGTGGCGCTCGTCACCTTCTTCCCGCTGCTCGTCGCCTTGCTGCAGGGCTATGAATCGACTGACCGCGACATCGCCGAATTGCTGTATTCGATGAAGGCGAGCCGCTGGCGCATTTTCCGTCTGGCACGGCTTCCCTCCTCGCTGCCCTATTTCTTCGCCGGCCTGCGGATCTCGATCACCTATGCCGTCGTCGGCGCGATCTTTGCCGAATATGCCGGTGCCGCCCGCGGCCTCGGCATCTATATCCTCAACGCCAAGAACAACTTCCGTCCCGATCTCGTGCTCGCCGCCGTCATCGTCAGCGCCGTGCTGACACTCTGCCTCTTCGGGTTGACGCTGATGATCCAGCGCCTCGTTATGCCCTGGCAGCCATCCGGGGAGCAGCGCCGATGAGCGATGCAATGGTTGAACTCAGCAACATCTCGAAGTCCTTCGATGGCATGAAGGTGCTGGACGACATTTCACTCGCTGTCGCAAGCGGCGAGTTCGTTTCGATCGTTGGCCCATCCGGCTCCGGAAAATCGACGGTGCTGCGACTGCTGACCCAGGCGCTTCGGCCCGATTCCGGCACCATGCTTTTCAAAGGCGCGCCGCTGGAACAGGCGCCGCATTCCTTCGCCTTCATGCCGCAACGCGATGCGCTGATGCCCTGGCGCCGGATCATCGACAATGCAGCACTCGGTCTCGAAGTGAAAGGCATGAGCCGTCGCGCGGCCCGCGCCGCTGTCGCGCCGCTGTTCGAGCGCTTCGGCCTTGCAGGCTTCGAGCAACACTATCCCTCCGCGCTGTCAGGCGGCATGCGCCAGCGCGCCGCGCTGCTGCGCACCGTCGTCCAGACCCAGGACATGCTGCTGCTCGACGAGCCTTTCGGCGCCCTCGACGCGCTGACGCGTACGCAGATCCAGGAATGGCTGCAGGGCATGTGGACCGAGCACCGCTGGACGGCGCTGCTGATCACCCATGATGTTCGCGAGGCCGTGTTCCTCTCCGACCGGATCTACGTGCTTTCGGCCCGTCCAGCGCGTATTATCCGTGAATTCCGCGTTCCCCTGCCCCGTCCGAGAAGCATCGCCGATCTCGGCTCGCCGGCGGCCCAGGCGATCGAAACCGAAATCCTGCAAACCCTGCTTCATCCGCTAGAACAGGATGATTTTAGGTCGGTCGGCCTAAAATCTGAATCCTGTTCTAATTTAAAGAGTTAGAGCATGATGTCGTCCGAAAACGCTCACACTTTTCGGCATCATGCTCTAGAGACCTGAGGAGGTCACCATGCTGCTTCTCACCCGTCGCCAGACGATCTTCGCCGCCATCGCGGCAAGCGTCGCCGGCCGCACTGCCTTTGCCCAATCGGCGCCCGCAAAGGTTCGCATCGCGCTCGACTGGACGCCCAACACCAACCATATCGGCATCTATGTCGCCAAGGCGAAGGGCTTCTATGCCGATGCCGGGCTCGATGTCGAGATTCTTCCCTTCACCGATACCAGCGCCGGAACGCTGGTGTCGAACGGCGTTGCCGATTTCGGCATCAGCAGCGAGATCGAGACGCTGACGCAACGCGCTGGCGGCGGTGACGTGAAGATGGTCTACGGCGTCGTCCAGACGGAAACCGCACGCCTGATCTTCAAGGGCGGACGCGACGACATCAAGAGCCCGAAAGACCTCGACGGCAAGACCTATGGCGGCTTTGGTGGCACCTGGGAGAGCGCGCTGATCTCGGCGATGATCCGCAATGACGGCGGCAAAGGCGACGTCAAGACCGTCACCCTCGGCACCTCCGCTTACGAGGCGCTGGACAATGGCTCGATCGATTTCACGCTGGAGATCTACACCTGGGAAGGCATCGCTGCCGAACTGGAAAACCGCAAGATCGGCCGCTTCCACTATTCCGATTATGGCATTCCCGACGAGCAGACGACGGTCATCGTCTCCAGCGACGCCTATCTCTCCGCAAGTCGGGACCACGCCCGCGCCTTCATCCAGGCGACACGAAAGGGTTATGCCTACTCCGTCGACCATCCCGACGAAGCCTGCGACCTGTTGATCTCTGGAAGCAACGGCGCACTGATGAATACGGAACTGGTAAAGGCTTCTCAGAAGGCATTGATCGAGGGCCACTTCCTGAAATCCGAGGCCGGTGTGATCGGTAAGCTCGACCCGGCAAAGGCCGAGGCCCTGGGTGGCTTCCTGATCGAGAATGGTATTCTGGTCGATGCGAATGGCGCCGCACTCAAGGAGAAGCCGGACTTTTCCACCTATTATACCAACGAACTTCTCGACTGAGCCCAACGCCTGCCTTGCCCGTCGTGACTTTCCGCTGCAAAGTCCGAGACCCCGGAGCATGATGTCGTCCGAAAACCGCTCACACTTTTCGGCATCATGCTCTGGGCAGGGCGGGGGATAAGATGCGACAACAGGAGAGACTGGCCGGAGCGGACTTTCTGCGCGCGACGGCCTGTCTGCTGGTGCTCGCCCACCACTTCGCGCTGCGGCTGGATATGCGCAGAATCCCCGACGAACTCGGACCGGCCGCAAATATCCTCCGCTTCGGCAATTTCGGCGTCGCCATCTTCTTCGTGCTCAGCGGCTTTCTTCTTGCCTATCCCTTCTGGCGCGCGCTCGACGCGGCCAGCGACATGCCGAGCCTGCGGCATTACACGATACGCAGGATGGCGCGCATCGCTCCGGGCTTCTGGTTCGCCGCCACCGTCGGCTTCGCCCTCAGCCTAACGCTGCTGGCTCTGCCGCTGACGCCTGAGCTTGTGCTCCGCTACGTCTCCGGGCTGCTGTTCATGAGCCAATGGCATTGGCGCACCTTGTTTCCTGTCGAAGCCGACGGGCCGCTCTGGTCCATTCCCTTCGAGGTCACCAGCTATGTGCTCCTGCCGGTCTGCTTTCTCGTGCTGTTTCGTTTGCCTTTCCTGAGGCAGCGCCCGTTGCTTGCCCGCTTCGCCTGGCTTTGCGTCATCACCGGCGTACTCCTCGCCCATGTGCTGATCCTGACCTTCCTTCCGCTCGACGACATCGGACGCGGCTGGCAGTATGGCCTGCAGGGCGGGGCTAAGGAGTGGATGCCGAGATATAACCCGATCGGCTTCTTCGCCGTCTTCGCGCTCGGCGCGCTTGCCGCCGGCGTCGAGGTCATGCTGCCAAGAAGGCGCTCCTCCTGGTTCGATGCCGCAGCGCTCCTCGCCCTCGCCATTGCCGCCTACCGCCTCGTCATATCGCCCGGCGGCTCCGCCGAAGCCTACGGCTGGCTCGAAATCCCCTACGGTTTTCCGGTCTTTCCACTGGCAGTCGCAACGGCGCTCGTCTCACTCAGCCATTCACAACGCCTAGGCGTGCTGCTTGACAACGCTCCTGTCCGCTACATCGCAAGGATCTCCTTCGGCATCTATATCTGGCAGGAGATCATCCTGATATTGATCCAGAGGCTCGACCCGGGTTCGTTCGGCGTTTCCTCGGAAAATGTCGTCACTGGCTGGCTGCAGTCTTGCGGATTGGCGGCAGCGCTCATCCTTCTGGTCGCAACCCTCAGCTACGCGCTGCTGGAAAAGCCGGCGATCCATTTCGGAAGCCGGCTGACATCTCGTCAACCCAATCGGGCTACTCCTTTCAAAGTATAAATTTCCCGTAAACGCAACTACAGGCGTTAAGGTTAACGCGGAATACTCCCATTTTTGGCGTCTTTAGGGTTATCAAATTCTTATTTATCCCGATGACAAACGATACCTGACCATGTATTTGTCTCCCTGCTGTTCAGTATCGCATCTAAACTTGTGGACCTTGCGTAATGAATGCTTTTACTTCGAAGACGAATCCACGCTTCGATCCGTCTCAGCGTCAGGACAAAACCAAGACCCTGGTTATAGCGAACTCCAACATTCGCCAGCCGGATAGCTTTTCCCTTATCGAAAGAAAGATGGCTGTGCGGCTGGGCGTGAAGCGGTTGATCGACATCGTCGCCTCAGTCAGCGCCCTCATCGTGCTGGCGCCGCTTTTTCTGGTAATCGCTCTTTTCATCAAACTCGACGATGGCGGTCCGGTGTTTTTCCGCCAGATCCGCTGGGGGCTGAACGGCCGGAAGATCATGGTCTTCAAGTTCCGGTCGATGCGTGCGGAAGCTTGCGATCCGAGCGGCATTCAACAGACCGTCAAGGGCGACAGCCGGGTGACAGGCATCGGCTCGGTGCTCCGCAAGACCAATATCGACGAGCTGCCGCAGCTTTTCAACGTTCTCAGGGGTGAGATGTCGTTGGTCGGCCCGCGCTGCCACGCCATCAATATGCGGGCAGCCGGTCGGCTCTACGAGGAACTGGTGCCGGACTACCACCACCGCCACATCATGCGCCCCGGCATCACCGGCCTTGCGCAGACGCGCGGCTGGCGCGGCCCGACGGCGCGGCCCCTGGCAGCCCGCGCTCGCATCGCCTGCGATATCTATTATGTCAGGAATTTCAGCCTGCTACTCGACCTGAAGATCCTGTTCAAGACGGTCGTCATCGAGCTGCGCGGTGGAACCGGCTTCTGAGACGAAGCCGGCATCACTACCAGAGGTAGGCCGCCCTGCAGCGTCACGCGTCTTATCAGACGCGCAAAGGTCGCATTAGCCCTTTGAATTGTTGCGGCCGCCGCTTAATTTCAACTCGGCCGATAGTGCTGTTTTCCATACATCGACAGATAAAGGCAGAAACAAAAAAGCGGCCATCGCGGCCGCGTTTCATGGATCTTACCGATTGTAATCAATCCTGTTGAACGACGCCGCGCAGGTGCGTCAGTTCCATGATGAAGTGCTCGAGCTTCGACTTGTGCTCGTGCAACTCGGCATGTTCGAGTTCCTTGCGGGCGGCCTCGATGCGGCGCGTCAGTTCGTCCTTGTGGAGTTCCTCGACCGGAACCGCGGATTCGGCCAGCAATGTGCAGCCGGTCGGCAGGATATCGGCAAAACCGCCGAACACGACGTAGTCCTGCTTCTTGCCGGAGGCCGAACGCACGCTCACGACACCCGGTTTGATCGTCGTCATCGTCGGCGCATGGTTTGCCATGACCGTCATCTCGCCTTCAGTCGCGGGGATGACGACCTCGGTCACCATCTCCGACAGCAGCAGACGCTCCGGCGAAACGAGCTCAAAGTTGAAATTGTCAGCCATCAGTGACTTACCTTCTCGGCTATGGCGTTCGCATCTTGCAATTTAGTCCCGCAGAACGGGCAGTGCATTATCGCTTGGTCGAGATAACCGAGGCCTTCCTCGCTCTGGACCAGCCCCACCACCATCATCAGCACGCCATTATCGGCGCGATAGACGGTCGGCGCTGCCGGTTCCGGAAGATCCGCCACGACCCCTTTCAGGGAGTCGCAGCAGAATATCTCGTCTAGCGCATCGCTCATTAAGCAGCTGCGAGCTTCTTGGCCTTTTCGACCGCTTCTTCCATCGAGCCGACCATGTAGAAGGCAGCTTCCGGCAGGTGATCATATTCGCCGTTGACGAGGCCCTTGAAGCCCTTGATCGTGTCTTCGAGAGCAACCAGCTTGCCCGGCGAACCGGTGAAGACTTCGGCGACGAAGAACGGCTGCGACAGGAAACGCTCGATCTTGCGGGCGCGGGCGACAGCAATCTTGTCCTCTTCGGACAATTCGTCCATGCCAAGGATCGCGATGATGTCCTGCAGGGCCTTGTAACGCTGCAGCGTCGACTGGACCTTACGGGCGACGTCGTAATGTTCTTCGCCGACGACCATCGGGTCGAGCATGCGCGACGTGGAGTCGAGCGGATCGACCGCCGGGTAGATGCCCTTTTCAGCGATCGAGCGCGACAGAACCGTCGTTGCGTCAAGGTGAGCAAACGAGGTTGCCGGCGCCGGGTCGGTCAAGTCGTCGGCCGGAACGTAAATGGCCTGAACCGAGGTGATCGAGCCGGTCGTCGTCGTGGTGATGCGCTCCTGCATCTGGCCCATGTCGGTTGCCAGCGTCGGCTGATAACCGACGGCCGACGGGATACGGCCGAGCAGAGCCGACACTTCGGAACCTGCCTGCGTGAAGCGGAAGATGTTGTCGACGAAGAACAGAACGTCCTGGCCCTGGTCGCGGAAGTGTTCGGCAACCGTCAGGCCGGTCAGGGCGACGCGGGCGCGGGCGCCTGGCGGCTCGTTCATCTGACCGTAAACCAGCGCGGCCTTCGAGCCTTCGCCGCCGCCATGCTTGTTGACGTTCGATTCGATCATTTCGTGGTAGAGGTCGTTGCCTTCGCGGGTGCGTTCACCGACGCCTGCGAAAACCGAATAACCACCATGCGCCTTGGCGACGTTGTTGATCAATTCCATGATCAGAACGGTCTTGCCGACGCCGGCGCCGCCGAAGAGGCCGATCTTGCCGCCGCGTGCATAGGGAGCCAGAAGATCGACGACCTTGATGCCGGTCACCAGAATCTGCGATTCCGTCGACTGTTCGACATAGGACGGCGCCTCCTGGTGGATGGAGCGCTTGTGAGCGGTAACCAGCGGACCGGCTTCGTCGACCGGCTCACCGATGACGTTCATGATGCGGCCGAGCGTCTCGTTGCCGACCGGGACCATGATCGGAGCGCCGGTATCGGCGACTTCCTGACCGCGGACGAGACCTTCGCTCGAGTCCATCGCGATGGTACGGACGACGTTTTCGCCAAGGTGCTGCGCAACTTCGAGAACCAGGCGGTTGCCGTTGTTGCTGGTTTCCAGCGCGTTCAGGATCTTCGGCAGTTCGCCTTCGAAAGCAACGTCGACGACGGCGCCGATAACCTGGGTGACTCTGCCGACAGAGCCGATCTTGGGGGTAGCTGCCTCAGCCATTTTCTGACCCTCTTTTCCTAGCCTCAGAGCGCTTCCGCGCCCGAAATGATTTCAATGAGTTCCTTGGTGATCTGCGCCTGACGCTGGCGGTTGTAGCTCAGCGTCAGCTTGTTGATCATCTCACCGGCATTACGCGTCGCATTGTCCATAGCGCTCATCTTGGCGCCCATCTCGCCTGCGACGTTCTCAAGGAGCGCGCGGAAGATCTGGACCGAGATGTTGCGCGGGATCAGATCTTCGAGGATCGATGCCGGATCCGGCTCGTATTCGTAGACGGCGCCTGCATGTGCGGCATCTTCGGCCTGCACAGCTCCCGTTGAAGCCGGGATGAGCTGCTGCGCCGTCGGAATCTGACTGATCACCGACTTGAACTCGGAATAGAACAGCGTGCAGACGTCGAACTCGCCGGCAGCATACATCTCGATGATACGCTTGCCGATCTGATCCGCATTCTCGAAGCCGACCCGCTTGACGTCGCGCAATTCCTTGCGCTCGATGATCAGAGAGGCGAATTCGCGGCGAAGGATATCGTGACCCTTCTTGCCGACGGTGAAGATCTTCACCGTCTTGCCTTCGGCAAGCAGCTTGCGGACCTGTTCGCGTGCAAAGCGTGCGATCTGCGAGTTGAAACCGCCGCAAAGACCGCGTTCGGCCGTGCAGACCACCAGCAGATGGACCTTGTCCTGGCCAGTGCCGGTCATCAGCGTCGGTGCGCCGTCGGCATCGGTGACGGCCTTGGCGATGTTCGCCAAAACCACACCCATGCGCTGCGAATAAGGCCGGGCGGCCTCGGCCGCCTCCTGCGCACGCCGAAGCTTCGCCGCGGCGACCATTTTCATCGCCTTGGTGATCTTCTGCGTCGCCTTGACGGAGGCGATCCGGTTTTTCAGATCCTTAAGTGAAGGCATCCGTGATCCGTCCTAACTTAGGGCCTGATTACGAGAAAGACTTTGCGAAGCTATCCAGAGCAGCATTGAGCTTGCCCTTGGTATCGTCGCTGATTGCCTTTTCCGTGCGGATCGCGTCGAGGATGGCGGAGCCTTCCGAACGCAGATATGAGAGGAAGCCCTGCTCGAACTTGCCGACCGAAGCGACCGGCAGCTTATCGAGATAGCCGTTGACGCCAGCAAAGATCACGGCGACCTGCTCTTCCGTCTTCAGCGGCGAGAACTGCGGCTGCTTCAGGAGTTCGGTCAGGCGTGCACCGCGGTTCAGCAGGCGCTGCGTCGCAGCGTCGAGGTCCGAACCGAACTGGGCGAAGGCGGCCATTTCGCGATACTGGGCGAGTTCGCCCTTGATCGAGCCGGCAACCTGCTTCATCGCCTTGATCTGCGCCGACGAACCGACGCGGGAAACCGACAGACCGACGTTCACAGCCGGGCGGATACCCTGGTAGAACAGGTCGGTTTCAAGGAAGATCTGGCCGTCGGTGATCGAGATCACGTTGGTCGGAATGAAGGCCGACACGTCGTTGCCCTGCGTTTCGATGACCGGCAGAGCGGTGAGCGAACCGGCGCCCTTGTCGTCGTTCATCTTCGCAGCGCGCTCGAGCAGGCGCGAGTGCAGATAGAAAACGTCGCCCGGATAGGCTTCGCGGCCCGGCGGGCGGCGCAGCAGCAGCGACATCTGGCGGTAGGACACGGCCTGCTTGGACAGGTCGTCGTAGCCGATCAGCGCATGCATGCCGTTGTCACGGAAATATTCGCCCATGGCGCAGCCGGCAAACGGCGCCAGAAACTGCATCGGCGCCGGATCGGAAGCGGTGGCGGCAACGATGATCGAATACTTCAGTGCGCCGCGCTCTTCGAGCACCTTGACGAACTGGGCGACGGTCGAACGCTTCTGGCCGACGGCGACGTAGACGCAGTAAAGCTTTTCGCCTTCCGGACCGTTGTCGTGAATGGCCTTCTGGTTGAGGAAGGCATCGAGAAGGATCGCAGTCTTGCCGGTCTGGCGGTCGCCGATGACCAGCTCGCGCTGGCCGCGGCCGACCGGGATCAGCGCGTCGATGGCCTTGAGGCCGGTCGACATCGGCTCATGAACCGACTTGCGCGGAATGATGCCGGGAGCCTTGACGTCGACGCGCGAACGGCGCGTCGCGTTGATCGGGCCCTTGCCGTCGATCGGATTGCCGAGCGCGTCGACGACGCGGCCGAGCAGTTCCGGACCAACTGGAACGTCAACGATGGCGCCGGTCCGCTTGACGGTGTCGCCTTCCTTGATGTCACGGTCGGAGCCGAAGATGACGACGCCGACATTGTCGGATTCGAGGTTCAGGGCCATGCCGCGGATGCCGCCCGGGAACTCGACCATTTCACCGGCCTGGACATTGTCCAGACCGTAGACACGAGCGATACCGTCACCGACGGAGAGAACCTGGCCGACTTCCGAGACTTCTGCCTCTTTGCCGAAATTTTTAATCTGGTCTTTGAGAATTGCGGAAATTTCCGCGGCGCGGATATCCATCAGCCAACCTCTTTCAATGCGAGCTTAAGGGTAGAGAGTTTGGTACGAAGAGACGTATCAATCTGACGGGACCCGACCTTCACGATCAGGCCACCAAGAATTGACGGATCAACCGTGACGGCAATCGTCACGTCTTTGCCGGTAACGCTCTTGAGTGCCACCTTCAATTCGGTTTCCTGCGCTTGCGAAAGCGCATGCGCCGAGGTGACCTCGGCGGAGATTTCACCGCGATGGTTCGCGGCGATGATGCGGAAGGCCTTGATCATGCCCGGCAGGGCGAACAGGCGGCGGTTGCGCGCCACGACCTTCAGAAAATTGGCGAAGAAACCGCTGATACCGGCCTTCTCGCTGATGGCGACGATCGCCTTCAGCTGGTCTTCAGCGGAAAAAACCGGGCTTGCGACGAAGCGCTTCAGATCGGCGCTCTCATCCAGCATAGCCTGGAAATGATCAAGATCGGCGGTGACGCTGTCGACGGCGCCCTGCTCGAGCGCCAGTTCGAAAAGCGACGAGGCATAGCGTTCGGCAACACCAGAAGTAAGCTGGGACGTGTCTGCCACTGGCACAAATTTCCCTGATTTCAACCCAAAATCCGGCTCTCGGCGGGCGCCGAACCTATGATCTTGAATTCGTTTTGATTTCCCCCAGAAATCACAAGAGAAGCCTCTTGCTTCTTCCGAAATTCGGGGTCCGTCTAACATAGGATGTTCGGACTCGCAACACGCGTAATGCCCGAATACGCCTTTCGCATGAATTTCTGTCTGCAAAATCGCGCAATGGCCTGAAAGCAGGCCGAAGAAGCCGTCTGCCGGCAGTAAGAGTCACGTCTGGGTGAAGCCGAAAACGTAGAGCAGCGGTAGCGCGGCCAAAGCGATCTGCACAACCAGGAGTAAATAGTTGACGAGATTACTCCCCTTATCGGACAGAATCGAGATGACACGGGCGAAGGCCGCCATCGCGAAGGAGGCGCCGAGCGCCATGTAGATCCAGTCCTGGGCGAGCATGATCGCCGACAGCCCGAAACCGAGATAGAAACCGCCCATCGAGCGTCCCTCGCCGAAGCCTTCCGGCCGCCCCTCCTGCGCCTGCAGACCGAGAAGACGGAAAGTATGGCCCGGCGCGAACATCATGATGAAGCCGGCAAGCGCCGTGAAAGCCGCGGAGCAAAAGGCAAGCTGCTCGCCAAGCTCGGTCGGAAAGTAAAACTCCATGCATCAGCCCCAAATCACCCGGATGAATCAGTGTTTTATGGCATGGGCCGAAAAAGGAGGAAATGGCGACTTCATTTGATTTAGAGAAAACTCTGCGGATCGATATCCAGCTGCACCTGCACCGATCCACGCTCTTTGGGCGATTGTGAGAGCATCGCCCGCAGAAAGCCCTGCATGTCCGAGTTCCGCCGGCCGTGGACCAAAAGACGGAAGCGGTGGCGGCCGCGCACCAGCGCGAGCGGCGCTTCGGCCGGACCGAGCACCGAGATACCTGACACCTGCGGTGCGGCGTTGCGCATGCCGCGCGCATGGTTTTCTGCGTCGTGGCGGGTTTCGGCCGAAACGATGATCGACGCCAGCCTACCGAAAGGCGGCAATATGGCGCGTTCGCGTTCGGTGATCTCGCGCTCGTAGAAAGCGTCGGAATCGCCGGAGACAATTGCCTGCATGACAGGATGCTGCGGCTGATAGGTCTGCAGCAACCCATGACTCTTGAGGCCGGTGCGCCCGGCCCGGCCCGTCACCTGCGACAAGAGCTGGAAGGTGCGTTCGGCCGCGCGCGGGTCGCCATTGGCAAGGCCGAGATCGGCATCGACGATGCCGACCAGCGTCATCAGCGGAAAATTGTGCCCCTTTGCCACAAGCTGGGTGCCGATAACGATATCGGCCTCGCCCTTGGCGATCGCTTCCAGCTCCAGCCGCAGCCGCTTCACCCCACCCATGATATCCGAGGAGAGAACGATCGTCCGCGCCTCCGGAAAATGCCGTTCCACCTCCTCCGCGATGCGCTCGACGCCTGGCCCGCAGGCGACGAGATGGTCGAGCGTGCCGCATTCTGGGCATGCCTCGGGCGTGCGCTCGGCATGGCCGCATTGATGGCATTGCAGCTGCTTGCGGAAACGATGCTCGACCAGCCAGCTCGAACATTGCGGGCATTGGAACCGATGGCCGCAGACCCGGCAGAGCGTCAGCGGCGCATAACCGCGCCGGTTGAGAAACAGCAGCGCCTGTTCGCGCTTGTCCACCGTCTTGCCGATCGCCCGGATCAGCACAGGCGACAGGAAGCCGCCCCGCTCCGGCGCGTGCCTGCGCATATCGACCAGATGCAGGTCCGGCATCGCCGCATCGCCGAAACGCGTCGGCAGGTGGACGGTGCTGTAGCGTCCGCTCTGCCCGTTGACCTGGCTTTCGACCGACGGCGTCGCCGACACCAGAATGACGGGAAAATCACCGATGCGGCCGCGCACGACGGCCATGTCGCGAGCATTGTAGAAGACGCGATCCTCCTGCTTGTAAGCGGGATCGTGTTCCTCGTCGACGATGATCAGGCCGAGATCCTCGAAGGGCAGGAAGAGCGCCGAGCGAGCGCCGGCCACCACCCGCACTTCGCCGGTCACCGCCTGGCGCCAGACCTTTTCACGCATGCGCGGCGCAAGATCGGAATGCCATTCGGCAGGCTTTGCCCCGAAGCGGTCCTGGAAGCGCTCCATGAAACTGGCCGTCAACGCGATCTCCGGCAGCAGGATCAGCACCTGCTTACCGCGTTTCAGCGTCTCGGCAATCGCCTCGAAATAGACCTCGGTCTTGCCGGAGCCGGTTACCCCGTCGATCAGCGACACCGAAAATTCGCCCTTGCGGACATCGGCAACGATCTCTTCTGCCGCCTGCTTCTGCGGCCCTTCGAGACGTGCGGCGGCGAAATCCGGATCCGGCATCGCAACGACCGGCGGCGGCGGCAGGAATATCGCCTCAAAAATGCCGAGCGTGATTAGCCCGTCGACGACACTCGTCGAGACACCCGCCGCATGCGCAAGGCCGCTGCGTGTCCAGGAAAAGCCGTCGGAGGCGGTATCGAGCACCCGGGCGCGCGCCGGCGTCATCCGCTCCGGTTCGCCGCCGACGAGCTTCAGCCCCTCCACCATCGGTTCCGGCTCGAAGGCGTTCGGCGCCCGCAGCGCCATACGGGCGACGAGGCCGGGCGGCGAGAGCGTATAGGTCGCCACCCAATCGATGAAATCCCGCATCTCCCTGGCAAGCGGCGGGCAATCGAAGACATGGCTGATCGGCCGAAGCTTCTTTGGATCGACGCCGTCCTCGCCGCCGTCCCAGACGACGCCGATCACCTGCCGCGGCCCGAGCGGCACCTGCACGACCGAGCCGGGCTCGACCGCCATGCCATCCGGCACCGAATAGGAATAGGGTTTCGGCGCCGGCATCGGCACCAGCACGGGAACCGTTCGGTTCGCGGGCGGTGCCTCGAAAAGCGCGCCAAAGAGATCGGACGAATCTGTGCTCATCGCGCGAGACCATGCCCGCAAATCGATGGAATTGGAACCGCAAAGACGCAGCGACGCGTTCCGGCTGGTCGCAACGATTTAAACAGTGAAGCTCAGAATTGCGCTTCACCTGGCAAGTCGGTCGCCACTGCCGGAAGTGGCTTCATTTGTCTCGGCATTGCGCTGCCGCAGACGCAGGATCGCCGATGCCTCGCGAGGATCGGGCGGCAGAACGGCGTTCTTCAACGCGATCGAATAGGCGTGTTTCGGATGTTCCAGCACGTCCCTGGCATCGCCGCTCTCCACCACCACGCCCTTGCGCATGATCACCACGCGGTCGGAAATATAATAGGCGGTCGCAAGATCATGGGTGATGTAGACGATCGAGACGTTGAGCGCATCACGCAGATCGCGGAAGAGATTGACGATCGACATGCGAAGCGATGCGTCGACCATCGAGACCGGCTCGTCCGCCACGATCAGCTTCGGCTCGGGTATCAGCGCACGGGCGACAGCGATGCGCTGCAATTGGCCGCCTGAAAGCTCGTGCGAGAAGCGGCCCTTTATCTCCGCCATCGACAGGCCGACGCGTTGGAGGGCAACGTCGGCAAGCGCCTCTTTCTCGGTGCGGCTCTTTGCCCCCTTGAAGCGATGCGCGGTGGCCAGCAGATACTCGTCGATCCGGGTCAGCGGATTGAAGGCCTCGAATGGATTTTGGAAGACCGGCTGGACCTTGGCCATGAAAGCCTCGCGATCCCTGCGGGACCGCACCGCCTTCACATCCGTGCCGTCGAAATGAATGCTGCCCCGATCGGCCTTTTCGCTGCCGAGGATCATCTTCGCCAGCGTCGATTTTCCGGAGCCGGATTCGCCGACGATCGTGAATATCTCGGGTTTGTCGGCGGCAAGCGCAAAGCTGACATCGTCGACCGCCTTCATCTTTTCGCGCGAGAAGAAACCGCCGATCGGAAAGAGCTTGGTCACATGGTCGAGTTCGAGGAGATTGCTGCTCATTGGATCTGGTACTCCCCGGCACGGAAGCACGCGACCCGCCCTCCCGTCGCGCTCGGCAGCATCGCCGGCACTTCACGTGCGCATTTGTCGATCGCGATCGGACAGCGTGGATGGAAACGGCATCCCGAAGGCGGATCCGAAAGTGCCGGCGGCTTGCCCTTGAGGCTTTTCCGCGTCGAGACGTCGCCAATGCGCGGCAGGCTGCCGATCAGGTGGACGGTGTAGGGATGCTGGGGATTGTCGAAGATCGCCTGCGTCGGCCCCTCCTCCGCCAGCCGTCCCGCATACATGATGGCCAGCCGGTCGGTGATGGCGGCATGCACAGACATGTCGTGGGTCACGAAGATGACCGAGGACTGCAGGCGGGTCTGCACTTCCTTGATCAGCGCCAGCACGTCCTGCTGGACAAGCACGTCGAGCGCCGTCGTCGGCTCGTCGGCGATGATGAATTCCGGCTCGCAGACGGTGGCAAGGGCGATCGTCAGACGCTGGCGCATGCCGCCCGAAAGCTGATGCGGAAAGGCTTCGAGCACATGAGGATCGAGATGCAGCCTGGCAAGATGCGCCTCGACGCGCGCGCGGAAGGCGGCGGGATCGAGGTTCATATGGCGGGAGGCGAAATCGGTGAAGGCGTGTTTGACCCTTCTGACCGGGTTCAGCACGTTCATCGAACCCTGCATGATGTAGGAGAGGTGACGCCAGCGTGCCGCCTTCATCTTCGCCGGTTCGCCGTAGACATCGATCGGCCCGTCGGCAAAATTGAATTTCACCGTTCCGCCGACGACGCGCATCGGCGGGCGGATGGCGCCGGCAAGCGTCTTGATCAGCGATGTCTTGCCGCTCGAGGATTCGCCGGCAATGCCGTAGATCTCGTTCTTGCGGATGGTCAGGCTGATATCGTCGACTGCGCGGATTTCCCGCCGCACACCGAAATAGTCGTTGACGTAGTAGCATTTCAGCCCGTCGATCGTCAGTGCGTCCATGGTGTTTTCGGCAAGGGTCAAAGGCTGCGTCCTCATCAGGTTCTGCATCTCCTCAAGCTCCCATGCGGGCGAGCCGCGAGCGCGGGTCGATATATTCGTTCACCGACATGGCGAGCATGAACAGGCCGAGGAAGAGGATGACGACGAAGAGCATCGGAAAGGCGACCCACCACCATATGCCCGATACCATCGCGGAATGCGCATTGGCCCAGTAGATCATGCCGCCGATCGTCGGCCGGTTGATGTCGGAAAATCCGAGCACCGAGAGCGTCACTTCGAGGCCGATCGCCCAGATCATGTTGTTCATCGTCGTGAAGAAGACGATCGGCATGACATAGGGCAGATGTTCGCGGATGAGGATCTGCGGTGTGCGCATGCCCGAAAAGACCGCGTGCCGGGTGAATTCCCGCTGACGGAGAGACAGGGCGACGGAACGGATCAGGCGGCTGTCATGTGTCCATCCGAGCAGCGCTGCGGTGATCGCCAGCATGAACCACGTCATCTGGTCGCGGAGCACGAAGACCAGAAGCAGCAGGATCGGAATGTTCGGCAGTGCGCCGAGCGTATCGTTGACCGCCATGATGATCTGGTCGGTTCGCCCACCGATATAGCCGGAGATCAGCCCGACGGCGATGGCGATGATGCGGCTGACCAAGGCGACGATGATGCCGAAGAACAGCGTATTGCGCATCGAGGCGGCGATCTGCCAGAAAACCTCCTGGCCGCGCGAGGTGGTGCCGAGCCAGAATTCGGCCGAAGGCGGCATGTCGGGCGCGACTACATAGATGGCATTCTCGTCATAGGGCGAGAAGAACGACGCCACGATCAGCGCCAGGATGATAGAAATCAGGATGGTTCCGAGCAGGAACTCCTTGTTGTAGCGCAGCAGGTCTCTGAGGACTTTGAACATCGCGGATTACCCCAGTTTCACGCGTGGATCGATCAGCGGATAGATGATGTCGATCACGAAGACCGCGGCGGCAACCGCGATGATGGCGATGGTGGTGACACCGAGCACGAGGCTGTAATCGCCGGAATAGATGCCGGAGATCAGAAGCTTGCCGATCCCGGGATAATTGAAGACGAACTCGACGATGACGGCGCCGCCGAAGACATTGCCGAGACTGAGCGCCAGGCCGGTGACCTGCGGCAGCATGGCGTTGCGCGCCACATATTGCGAAAAGATGCTGCGCGAGCGCACGCCGCCAAGTTCGGCATAGACGACGTGGTCGTCGGTGACGATGTTGGAAACCAGCGAGCGCATCGAGATGAACCAGCCGCCGATGCCGACGAGCACGAGGGTCAGGGCCGGCAGGATGCCGTGTTCGATCACCGAGCTGATGAAGGCCCAGTTGAAGGCCGGCGCGAGATTGACCTGCGCGCCGTCGCTGATCGGCAGGATCGGCCAGATGAAACCGAAGAGGATCACCAGGCTGAGACCGATGATGTAGGTCGGGATCGGCTGCAGCGCCATGATGACGATGCCGGCGACCTTCAGCAGCTTGCTGCTGCGGAAATAGCCGGCAAGCGCGCCGAGAAAATTGCCGATGATCCAGGAAATGATCGTTGCGAGCGTCAGAAGCCCGACGGTCCAGGGCAGTGCCCGGCCGATAACGGTCATCACCGGAGTCGGGAAAGACGAAAGCGACGGGCCGAAATCGCCGGTCAGGACACGGCCCCAGAAGGTGAAATACTGCTCCAGCAGCGGGCCGCCGGTGCCGTAGAGCTCGCGCAGCGATTCGCGGAGGATTTCGACGGCCTGCGGATCGGTGGAACCGAAGCTCGTCAACAGCGATACGGTCTGCTCGATCGGATCGACCGGCGAAAAATGCGCGATCAGGAAGGCCAGCGTGATGCCGGTGAAGACCACGAAGAGAAATTGCAGAAAGCGTTTTGCCGCATAGATCAGAAAGCCGTTCATGACATCGACCCTTCAATAGCAGAACGGAAACAGCCGGCGGCCGGCTGTTTCCTTTGTTGTGCCTCGATCAAGGCTTCGGCGCATCCGGATTGGCCTTCAGCCCGACCACCATGTAGCGAATGTTCGACCAGTTCGGACCCGAGGCCGAATAGGGATTGTCAGCGCTCGGATAGTTGGTCCAGTAGGTCGTATCGAGCGGTGCGAACTTGTTGTAGGCCATCAGCGGGATCATCGGCATTTCCTCGACGGCAAGCTTCAGGAAGTCCTGGCCGAGCTTGGCGACATCGGGCGAATCGAAGGCGATCGACCGATTGCGCTCGATCAGCTGGTCGAGACGCGGATCCTGCCAGCGCTGCAGATTGCGCGGCGGCTGGATCTGCCCGACCGGCTTGATGAACTCCGAATGATAGCTGTCGAGGAAGAAGGAGAGGTCGGGATGACCGCCCCAGGTCTCGATGCTCCAGTAGATCGCCGTCTCGAAATCGCCGGTGCTGAGGCGCTGGCCATTGGTCGGGCCGGCGACATCGACCTTGGTCGCGATGCCGGCCTGCGACCATTGCTGGGCGATCACCGTGCCGGCGCGGGCAAGCGTCGGGATGGCATCGCCTTCCACCTGCAGGCGGATCGTAAAGGGCGTGCCGTCAGGCTTCACCCACTGGCGGCCGCTTTTCT
This sequence comes from Rhizobium sp. WSM1328, assembly GCF_057653715.1. Taxonomy (NCBI): domain Bacteria; kingdom Pseudomonadati; phylum Pseudomonadota; class Alphaproteobacteria; order Hyphomicrobiales; family Rhizobiaceae; genus Rhizobium; species Rhizobium sp. WSM1328. Next base: position 4,013,443 of record NZ_CM172788.1, read on the forward strand.
TGAAACCAGCCTTCTGCAGCAGCTCGGTTGCAGCCTGAACGTCCTTCTTCCACCAGCCGAAGCCGAATGTACGCTGCAGCTTGGCCGGATCGGTCGGGATCTGATCGGCCCATTGGCTGCGCACCATATTGGCGATCTGCGCCGAGATGTTGGGATCGTAGGGCTTGATCTTGCGGGATCCGGTGTCGAGCTCGAAATTCGTCAGCCAGTCCTGCATCGGTGCGTAATAGTCGTCCGGGGCAGAACCCGTCGGCGGCGTGGCAAGGGCGGCGATATTGGCCGCGCCGCGGTAGGAGCCGAGCGCCACTTCGCGGATATCGATCAGTAGAGCGAGAGCCCAGCGCACGTCTTTATTGTCGAAGGGCGCCTTCTTCGTATTGAAGAGAACGGAAGGCAGCGTCGGGTCCGGATGTGCGAAAGGAAAGCCCTTCAGCCAGGAGGCCGTGCTCTTGCTGTCGCGCATGATCGAGAACATGCCCTCGGGCGCCATGTCGTTGATGACGTCGAGATTGTGGTTGCGCTGTTCGATGACGCGCGCTTCCGGATTGCCGGCGGCCCGATAGACGACGTATTTGACCTCAGGCGGTTGTGCCGCAGCCAGGCCGATCGACGTGCGCTGCCAGTCATCACGCAGCTTCCAGATCGTCCAGTTGCCGCCCTTGTCATAGCTCTGCAGCTGGTAGGGCCCGAGCGAAACCGGCGGATTATTATTGAAGGACAGCGGATCGGCGGCCTTCTCGAAGACGTGCTTCGGCATGATCCAGGCGGCATTCCAACGCACCGTGAACAGCGTGTGGAAGCGCGAGTTCGGCTTCTTCAGATGAAAGACGACGGTCTGCGGATCAGGATTTTCGATACTCGCGACATTGACGGTGAAGGGCGCGCTCCAGGCCATGCCGGGATGGTCGATCTGCGTCTGCACGGTATAGACCACGTCGTCGCTGGTAAATTCGACACCGTCGCTCCAGAAGATCCCCTTGCGCAGCTTTACCTTCATCTCGGTGAAATCGGCGTTGTAGCTCGGCGGTTCGCTGGCAAGCGCATTCTGCCAGGCATCCTTGCCGCCCTCGGGATTGATGAACCACAGCGTATCGGTGGTCAGCTGCTGCAGGCCGTTGAGGTTTGCCGCCGCCCCGCCGCCCGGAGCCCAGACGTTGAACCAGTCGGCATTCTGCTGCGGCGTGCCCTGGATGATCAGCGTTTCGTTGCGCGGTATGCCGGCAATGAAATCCTGCGCAAATGCCGGAAGGGCCATGAGCGACAATAAGGCAAAGGCTGCATATTTACGGAACTTCATCGGATGTTCCTCCTCCTCAACTCGCCGCGGCGAGCGCTTCCCGTAATCAATTGACGATGGCGTCCAGCGAACCCCTGCCTGCGCGTGCCGTAGGGCACATGCACTCCTCGGCGGCGGGTGAACTCACGCCGTAGTTATCGACAATTTTTTGAGAAACGGCAACTAATAATTTTGCTGGTCATAAAAAATAGCGCATTTTCAGGCATTTTTGGCGCAGGGCAGCGATGTGCTTTTTTATATTATTGACAAAGTGAGCGTTTGGCTTAGCTTTTGCGGCGAGCGCGGCGCCCTCCCAAGAGGCCGCACTTCATCACCAGACAGGTCGGCTGCTTTCGGGAGGAGGCTTTGGCATGACCGTTCAAGAGGACACCAGAATGAGCAGCCCCTATGACGTGACAATCTCCGTTCACGCCAACCGGCCAACCGGCAAATACCAACCTTTGTGGAACTGGTTCGGCTACGACGAGCCGAACTACACCTACTCCCCGCACGGCAGGAAGCTGCTGAAGGAACTCACCGAGCTGAGCCCGGAGCCGCCCCGCATCCGTGCGCACAATCTTCTGACCAGCGGCGACGGCCTGCCTGCCCTCAAATGGGGTTCGACCAATGCCTATACCGAGGATGCGAACGGCAATCCGGTCTATGATTGGACGATCATCGACAAGATCTTCGACACCTATGTCGAAGCCGGCAACATTCCGCTCATCCAGATCGGCTTCACGCCGGAGACGCTCTCCGATTTCGACGGCCCTTATCGCCACCAATGGGAGCCGGCCGACAAATACGCGACGATCACCACCGGCTGGACGGCCCCGCCGACGGACCTGAAGAAATGGGGCGACCTGATCGAAGCATGGGCACGGCATCTTGCCGAGAGATATGGCGAGGACGTCGTTTCAAGCTGGCCGTGGGAAGTGTGGAACGAGCCGGACGGCCACTACTGGACCGGCACCATCCCGCAATTCTGCGAAATGTATGATGTCAGCGCCAAGGCCCTGAAGCGTGCCTTGCCCAATGCCCGCGTCGGCGGCCCGCACACCTGCGGCGCCTTTGCCAATGAAAAGGCCCAGACCTTCCTGCGCGCCTTCCTCAGGCACGTGGTCGAGAACAAGTCGCCGATCGATTTCCTCGCCTTCCACGCCAAGGGCAATCCTGTGATCTACGAGGGTCACGTGCGGATGGGCCTGCACAAGCAGCTCCGCGACATCGAGACGAACCTTGCCATCATCAATGAGTTTCCGGAACTCCGGCACCTGCCTGTGGTGATCGGCGAATCCGATCCGGAAGGCTGTGCGGCCTGCTCCGCACGCGTCCATCCCCAGAACGGCTATCGCAACGGTCCGCTTTACGGCGTCTATGTGGTCGAGAGTATGATCCGCACTTACGAGCTTGCAAGACGCGCCAACATCCACATCGAAGGCGCGGTGACCTGGGCCTTCCTCTTCGACGACCAGCCCTATTTCGACGGTTTCCGCGATCTTGCCACCAACGGCGTCGATAAGGCTGTTCTCAACGGCTTCCGCATGCTCGGCAAACTCGGCGGCGAATGGCTGGAATCGGAAAGCGATTATCGCCGCGACATCGAAGATATCATGAGCCATGGCGTTCGCGGCAAGCCCGATGTCAACGTCGTGGCAACCCGCGACGACAAGGGCGTTTCCATTCTCGTCTGGCACTACCACGACGATGATGAAGCCGGGCCGTCCGCCAATATCACGGTCAATCTCGACGGCTGGGACGGCAAGTTCGCCTCGCTCAAGCATTTCAGGATGGACGAGGAGCATTCCAACGCTTTCGGGGTCTGGAAGGCGATGGGCAAGCCGCAGAATCCGGCCGGCGAAGACTATGCCAGGCTGGAAGCCTCGGGAAAACTCGCCGAGATCGATGGTCAGGCGTCGGTCAAGGTCGACGACGGCAAGATCGAGCTCAAGGTCTCCCTACCGCGTCAAGGCGTGTCTCTCCTGCGTCTCGATTGGTGAGCCGGCAGGCGAAGGGAGCGTAATCGAAAGATTGCGCTCCCTTTAAACGGCCCGGTCAATTCTCGCTGACATAGGCAAGATAACGTTTCTTGCTCGGCTGTAGATGGTCGACGCAGAGCTGGGCGAGAACCCAGTTATCCCCGCCACGCAGCATCTCGATCATCAGCCGGTGATGCTCATGCGAGATGCGTAGCGATTCCTTGCTCGACATTGAATTGGCACGCACCGGCAGGCTGAGCCGCATATAGAGCTCGATCGATTGCACGAGATGCGCATTGCCGCAGGCGCTAAAGAGCGTCAGGTGGAACTTGTCATTGGCCTCGTGCACACCCCTGAGATAGCCGGATTCGATGTGGCGGCCATGCTCCTCATGCAGCGCCAGCAGTTCCTCAATCAATGCCTCGGGCGCCGGCAGCTTTATCCACAGCGCCGCCTGCCGTTGCAGCAATTCCCGCACGTCGTAGATTTCCTGGACCTGGCGAGCCGTCAACGAACGCACCGTTGCCCCCTTGTTGCGCTCCCGAACGACGATGCCCATCGTCTCGAGCTGCACGATCGCCTGCCGGGCGAAATGGCGCGTGACGTGAAAGCGGGCAAGAAGCGTGTCTTCGGTCAGGCGGGTTCCGGGCGCAAGCCGCCCGAAAATGATGTCTTCCTCCAGCGCGCGGGCAATACTTAAATCATCATGCTCGATGCCGTCTTCGCGGCTTTCGTTGAGCGTCTGCAAATGTCATCTCCTCTGAAGCATAACCCCGAAAATCGAAGTCGATTTTCGGAAAAGGATTATGCGCCAATTTAATGTGATAGAGCGTCCTTAGCGCGTCCTGTCGGACGCGCGGCGCTCTAACGGCGAGCCATGTTACAGTGGATTGCGTTCTGGGTCGAACCGGCTCAGGCGATAGATATCCTCGACAAGGGCAAGCGTCTTGATGTTATCGTCCGGCGATGTCTCCATCGCCACCTTTCCATCGAGGCTGTCGAGGAAATGCGCAATGGTCGCGTCATAGGCGCCCTGGTAGGTCTCGTCAGGATCGAAGCTCTCCCGGCGCTGCTTCGCACCCTCGGCCGAGAGCAGATTGCCGTTCAGTTCGAGCGTGCCGAGCGCCCCGAAGATGCGTAGGTGATCACGCGGCGCTGGCGCCGCGCCATGCACGGCGAGATTGGCGTTGATGGTGACGAGAACGCCGTCGCTCGTCCGGCGCAGGACGACGCTTGCGACATCCTCCGCGACGATATCGCGATTGCTCCTCTCAAGCCGTGCACTGACCACCTCCAACTCGCCCAGAAGATATCTCAGCGCATCGAGATGATGGATCATGACCTCCATGACCAGCAATCGCTGCTGGGTCCGGAAGAACGGCTGGCGCACCAGCGCCGGCCTCTTTCCCTCCGCATCCGCGATCATGCCGCTGGACAGGAATTCGAACTGCACCTGCCGGATCTCGCCGGCTAGCTCCTCGTCAATCCACGCCTTCAGCCGCCGATAATAGGCGCGGAACCGCCAGTTCTCGTGGATCATCAGCCTGCCCCTGCCGGAAAGTCCTTCCAGCAGGTCGACCGCCTCGCCGTAAGAGGGCGCGAGCGGCTTCTGGCAGATGATGTCGAGGCCCTTTGCTGCCGCCAGCCGAACCAGTTCGACATGGAACTCCCGCGGCGCGCAGATATCAACGGCATCGAGCTGCTCGGCATCCAGCATCGCCTGCGCGCTCGCATAGCTGCGCGCGATATCGAAGGCGGCAAGCCGGGCTTCGACGGCGCTCAGCGACGGGTCGGCGATCGCCACGACCTCGGCTCTTTTCGACTGCCGCATCCATGCAGGCAGATGGTAGGCACTGACCCAGCCGGCACCGATAATGCCGATACGCCGTCGTTCCGTTCCCATCATCGCGCTTCCTCTGCATTCAATCCTATTTTATCAATAATCTATCCTGCTTCCTCACAAAAGCCAATCATCTGATTGCTGAACGAAAGCGCGAATTGCGGAGATTCCTATTGTATTTTATGGTGATCGCCGAAGAAATCCAAAAATACGATACAGTGACACCATCTTATTTATTGACAATCCTCCGTATCCCTCTACCCTGACGCCACGGCCATGGATCAATTTGGCGAGGGAGGAACAGCTTTGTCGAACGGTCTTCGCCGCAAGCTGACGAGTTATGGCGATCAGGGATTCTCCCTTTTCCTGCGCAAAGCATTCATCAAGGCCATGGGTTATTCGGACGATGCGCTCGACCGTCCGATCGTCGGCATCGCCAACACCTACAGTGATTTCAACCCCTGTCACGGCAATGTGCCGCAACTCATCGAGGCAACCAAGCGCGGCGTGATGCTGACGGGTGCGATGCCCATGGTGTTTCCGACGATCTCGATCCATGAGAGCTTTGCCTCGCCGACCTCGATGTATCTGCGCAATCTGATGGCGATGGAAACGGAAGAGATGATCCGCGCCCAGCCGATGGATGCCGTCGTCCTGATCGGCGGCTGCGACAAGACCCTGCCGGCCCAGATCATGGCCGCCGCAAGCAGCGAGATACCGGCGATCTTCCTGCCGACCGGCCCGATGGCCGTCGGCCACCACAAGGGCGAACGGCTTGGCGCCTGTACGGATTGTCGCCGTTTCTGGGGGCGCTTCCGCGCCGGAGAGATCGACGAGGCCGAGATCGCCGAGGTCAACAACAAGCTGGCCAGCTCGATCGGCACCTGCACGGTGATGGGCACGGCGAGCACCATGGCGAACCTGACCGAAGTCATGGGTCTCTGCCTTCCCCGCGCCGGTTCGGCGCCCGCCGTCGAATCCGAACGGGTTCGCCTTGCCGAGGAGACGGGCCGTGTCGCTGCGCGTCTCGCCATGGATGAGGCCGCGCCGACGGTGCGCGATATCCTGACGCCGCAGGCAGTCCGCAACGGCCTCGTCGCGCTTCAGGCGATGGGCGGCTCGACCAATGCCGTCGTCCACCTTACCGCAATCACCGGCCGCCTCGGCCTGCGCCTCGACATGGCCGAGCTCGACCGGCTGGGCCGGAGCATTCCCCTGCTCGTCGACCTGCAGCCCTCCGGCCAGCATTATATGGAGCAGTTCCACGAGGCTGGCGGCGTCCCGGCTCTGTTGAAGGCGGTGCGCCATGAAATCGACGGCAGCGCCCCGACGGTCTACGGCAAAACGATCGGCGAAATCATCGACGCTGTCGTCGACGAGCCGGGCCAGACCATCATCCGCACCGTCGAGAAACCGTTGAAGCCGATCGGAACGATCGCCGTCCTGCACGGCAATCTTGCGCCGCGTGGCGCCGTCATCAAACAATCCGCAGCCTCCAAGGATCTGCTCCAGCATATCGGCCGCGCCGTGGTCTTCGATTCCGTCGAGGATATGACGCTGCGCATCGACAGCGACGATCTCGACGTCCATGCCGATGACATCCTGGTTCTGCGCAATGCCGGGCCAAAAGGTGCGCCCGGCATGCCGGAAGCCGGCTATCTACCCATCCCGCGCAAGCTCGCGCGGCAGGGCGTGAAGGACATGGTGCGGATTTCCGATGCCCGCATGAGCGGCACGGCCTTCGGCACGATCATCCTCCATATCGCGCCTGAAGCCGCCGATGGCGGCCCTCTGGCGATCGTCCGCACCGGCGATCGCATTCGCCTCGACGTCGAGGGCAGGCGCATCGACCTTGACATCGACCAGGCGGAATTCGATCGCCGCATGCTTGATGTCGTCAACCGGCCCTCCCCGGCCCCGGCGCGCGGCTATGCCAGGCTCTATCAGGAGCGCGTGCTCCAGGCTGACGAAGGCGCCGACTTCGACTTCCTGCAAAGCGAGGAGTTCGACGCGCGATGAGCGCCGCTGATATCGAGGCACCGCTTTGCCTGCCCCACCGGCCGCTGACGCGGCTGCCTCGGGCGGCACTGCCGCAAGGCACGGTCGACACGCATTTCCACGTCTTTCGCACCGGCGCTCCGCTCAACACCCCACGCAGCTACACGCCTGACATCGCGACGATTTCCGACTGGATCGAATTCTCCGGCAGCCTTGGCATTGTCAGAGGCATATTGGTGCAGCCAAGCGTCTATGGCCGCGACAACAGGGTGTTGCTGGAGGCGCTTGCCGCCTATCCAGATCGTCTGCGCGGCGTCGTCGTCATCGATCCCGAAACTACAGAAACCGAGATAGAGCGGCTCGACCGGCTCGGCGTGCGCGGCGTGCGGATCAATACGCGCAACAAGGGCGGCCTCCCGCTCGCCGCCGCCAGGACACTGGCGGAGAGTATTGCCCCTCTCGGCTGGTCGCTTCAATTGCAGATCAATCCCGAACAACTTTCCGATATTGCAGCAACGCTGTCCGGCATCCGCCTGCCCATCGTCATCGATCATCTCGGCTTCATTCCGCTTGCCAGAGAGACGAGATCATTGCATGTCGATGCGCTGAAAAGACTGATGGACAGAGCCGAGGCCTACGTCAAAGTAACCGCGCCCTATCGTCTGACGAAGGACGTGAATTACGACGGTTTTGCCGAGGTCGGCCGCGCCCTTGCCACCAGCCATGCGGAAAGGCTGCTCTGGGGCAGCGATTGGCCGCACACCGAATTGTGGGACGGCATGCCCGATGACACTGAGCTAGTAGAGACCATGCAGGCCACCATCGACGACCCCGCGGTTGCTGAAAAGATTTTTGTTCGAAATGCCGAAGCGCTGTTCTTCGGCCGCTGAATTGGAGAGCACCAATGGCCAGACTGACTGAAGATGCCAAGGGCGTCTATGTGATCGCCGTAACCCCCTTCACCGATGACGGCGCGCTCGATCTCGCCAGCATCGACAGCATGGTCGATTTCTACGAAGGTGCCGGTGTCACCGGCCTGACGGTGCTTGGTCAGCTCGGCGAGGCCCCGAAGCTGACGGCCGAGGAATCGCGGATAGTCGTCGAAAGGGTGCTGAAGCGACTCGATGGCCGCCTCCCCGTCGTCGTCGGCGTTTCGGCGCCAGGGCTTGCGCCGATGAGCGAGCTCGCCGAAGCCGTCATGGGTGAGGGTGCCGCCGGTGTCATGGTCGCGCCACCCTGGACCGTCAAGACCGACGATCAGGCTTTCGCCTTCTACCAGTCGGTCGGCGAGGCCCTGGGCGATACGCCCTTCGTGCTGCAGGATTATCCGCTCACCACCAATGTGACGATTGCGCCCAAGGTCATCGAGCGCATCGTCAACGAGGTGCCAAACTGCGTCATGCTCAAGCATGAGGATTGGCCGGGTCTTTCGAAAATCTCGGCACTTCGCGCCGCCAGCGACAAGGGCGCCACGCGGCGCATCTCCATCCTGTGCGGCAATGGCGGGCTTTTCCTGCCCGAAGAAATGGGCCGCGGCGCCGATGGCGCCATGACCGGCTTTTGTTATCCCGAGATGATGGTTGGTGTCGTCGAGGCCTATGCCGCCGGAAATCCCGATCGCGCCCATGCGATCTTCGATGCCTATCTCCCGCTCGCCCGCTACGAACAGCAGCAGGGCATCGGTCTTGCCTCGCGCAAATATGTGCTTGCCAAGCGCGGTGTGATCAAGTCCGCCACCCTGCGCAAGCCGGGCGCCAAGCTCTCGGCGCTTGATATTGCCGATGTCGAGCGGCTGCTGGCGCGCCAGGCCATCCGCCTCAAGGAGATCGGGGCGTAGCACACCGGCGCAAATGCAAAGCCGCTGGATCATCGCTATGGCGCTGCAGCGCGAGCAGATGCGTATATCCATCTCGTCCGTGGGGTTGAAACCCGAGCGACTCCCAGAACTTCGCTGCACCATCGTTTCCCGCATGAACGGTGACGACAGTGCAGAAGGAACGCGCATGATCGACCAGAGCCAGGGCAAGCATCCGGCCGATGCCGCGCCCGCGCATTGCCGGACGAATGTAGAAACGCCGCATCCGCAACGCTCCTGACATGGCGGTGTCGACAGTCATGCCGCCGATGCCGACGAGCGCGTCGTCGACATAGGCGCCAAGCAACCTTTCGCCGTCACGTTCGAACCTGACGGCGCCGGCCGACCATTCGTCGATAAGGCGGGCGACATGGCGATAGCCCTCCCGCCGGGCCTCGCTTTCGAGATCTGCGATCTCCTGCGGCAATCGATCGCGGAGCCGGCGGATATCGATGGTCATTGCAATGCCGATGGTTAGATTGCAGGAACCGGAATCTCGCGGCGCGTCGCCGCAACCGGCAGGCCGACCGGCACGAAACTCGCGTCACCATCTCTAGCCATGTCCTGCACCGTATGTTTCTCCAGCGCCTTCGTCACCTCATTGAGGTCGCCGTCCAGCTGTTCGGCCGGAATGAGATTGCCGATGACGAAATCGAAGCGGTCGCCGCGTTTGTTCAACAATTCGTGGAACACGGTCATGTCGCGAAGCTCGGTAGACCATTTCGCCAGCCAGTAGAACAGGCCGGAATTGCGTGCCGTCATATGAACGGGAAGGATCGGCAGATTGTATTTGCGCGCCAACCCGACGGCCGAGGTCTTCCACGGACGTTCATTCAGCCGGCCGTTCGCCCAATAGGCGATACGGCCTGAGGGAAAGAGCACTGTCGCCTTGCCTTCCTTCACCGCATGGTTGGTCAGCTGCAGCGTTTCGCGCGCTTTCAGCTTGCTCTTATGCTCCTCCCGCCATTCGACGGGAATGATCATCTCGGCAAAGCGCGGATTGACGCGGATGGCATCGCGATTGGCAAAGAACATCATGTCCGGCCGGCGCGTTTTCAAGAGATCGAACACGGCAACGCCGTCGGCAATTCCGGTCGGATGGTTGCTGACGAGGATGAAGCCGCCGGTATCGGGAATGCGTTCACCATTGGTGATGCCGATGTCGAGCCTCAGCACATCGCTCAGATATTCGAACGACTGGAAGCCCGGCATTTTGGCGACCGCATTGGCGAATTCGAGCGCCTTGTTATAGCGCAGCAGCGTGTAGAGGAACGGCCGCATAACCGGCCAGAGCGGATTTTTCACGATCCTCTGGCCGCGTTCGGCAATCAGCGTATCGACGATATGACCGGGCTTTCCCTGTGAAACGAGAGCGATCGCTTCCGCGAGCTGTCCGAAAGCCGTCATGGAATCGCGCCGTGCCATGAAAGATCCTGTCTATGGGGTATAAGCTATCGCAATAGAATATGATCGAAGGATGACAAAGGCTTGGCCGGCATTAGCAATTCCATAACTGTTCCTGCTCCAAATTGGCGGACTTGAAGGCAAAATCAAGGCCCGCAACGTGAACGAACTGCTTGTTATCGCCGATCCGCGCCTGATGACGGAACGGGCCGCCTGGCTCGAAAACCTCGCCAGTGAGCGCCGTCTTTCCGAGCACACGCTCGACGCTTACGAGCGCGATACCCGCCAGTTTCTGACCTTTCTGACCGGCCATCTCGCCGGCCCGGTGACGCTTGGCGATATCAGGGAGTTGCGCTCCGCCGATTTCCGCGCCTTCCTGGCGGCCCGGCGAAAGCAGGGCTCCGGCGCCCGATCGCTCGGTCGCAATCTCGCCGGTCTTCGCTCGCTGCTGCGCCATCTCGAAAAGAAGGGCTTGGTCAATGCCGCCGGTGCTGCCGCGGTGCGCTCGCCGAAACAGCCGAAATCGCTGCCCAAGCCGCTGTCGGACACCCAGGCGATCACCGTCGTCAGCGACGACGCCCAGCTCCATGACGAACCCTGGATTGCGGCGCGCGATGCGGCGGTTATGACGCTGCTCTACGGCTGCGGCCTGCGCATCTCCGAAGCGCTGGATCTTACTCCCGCCGACCTGCAGAAGGGCGCGACGACTCTCCGCATCACCGGCAAGGGCAACAAGACGCGGCTGGTGCCGCTGCTCTCCGTGATCTTCGACGCGGTCGAGAAATACCGCACGCTCTGCCCATACCATCTCGAGGCTGGCGAGCCGCTGTTTCGCGGCGCCCGCGGCGGCAAGCTGCAAGCGGCGATCATCCAGCGCACCATGCAGAAGATGCGCAGCGCCTTCGGCCTGCCGGAGACGGCGACACCGCATGCACTGCGCCACTCCTTCGCCACCCATCTGCTTGCCGGCGGCGGCGATCTGCGCACCATCCAGGAATTGCTCGGCCATGCCAGCCTTTCCACAACGCAGGTCTATACCGGCGTCGATGCATCGCGGCTGCTCGAGGTGTATGATCGGGCGCATCCGCGAGCGTAATGGATGTCGCCCAAAAGTGCGCAGCGGTTTTGGGGCAACGACATGCATAAACGATAGGCTTAAAGCGCATCGCATGGATGCGATTGAATGTGAGGCGCTTTAAGCTCTCGTTAAGGCATTCTCTTAAAGGAATATGCGCAAGCCGGGCGTAGAGCATGAAGCCTATAGCATGTGATCGGAACACCCATCATGACGACATCAATCGGCCGCCGGACGTCTTACCTCGCAGTGCCGGCCAATCTGTTGCTCTGGCTGATCGCAGCCTTTCACATGCTGCTTCTTGCCGCCCTGTTTGCCGCCTTCCTGACGGCAAGGCCGGCAGCGGCCGAAGACGTCGCCTGCACCGGCCGCAATCTGATGGTCGAGCTGCAGCAGAACGACCCTGCCCGCTACGCAGAGGCGCTGAAGGAAGCCGACGCCACGCCGAACGGCAAGGGTATCTTCTGGAAGATCGAGAAGCCGGGATTGGCACCCTCGTGGCTGCTCGGCAGCATGCATGTCACCGATCCGCGCGTGCTGGCCCTGCCGCCGCGCGCCCAGGCAGCCCACGATGCCGCCGACACGATCATCATCGAATCCGACGAGATCCTCGATGAGCGGAAGGCGACCGCCGCCCTGCTTGCAAAGCCGGAACTGACGATGTTCACCGACGGCACGACGATCGACAAGCTGCTTTCTCCCGAGGACTACAAGCGTCTCGAAACCGGCCTCAAGCAGCGCGGTATCCCGATCAGTACCGTTTCCCGGATGCGGCCCTGGATGATTTCCAGCGCCGTCGCCCTGCCGGCCTGCGAAATCGCCCGCAAGGCAAAAGGCGCGCAGTTCCTCGACCAGAAGATCGCCACCGATGCCATTGCTCAGGGCAAACAGGTCAAGGGGCTGGAAACCCTTGCCGAGCAGATCCAGGCCATGGCCGATCTGCCGGTCGAATTCCATCTGAAATCGCTGATCGAGACGCTGGAACTCGGCGACAAGATGAGCGATGTCGTCGAGACGATGACCGACCTCTACCTCTCGGGTGATATCGGCATGACCATGCCGATGCTGAAAACCGTGACACCGGAGGAGGAAGGTGAAAACAGCGATTATGCCGCCTTCGAGCAGCGCGTCATCCTTGACCGCAACAAGGTGATGGCCGAGCGCGCAGCGCCCATCCTCGACAGCGGCAACGTCTTCATGGCCGTCGGTGCCCTGCATCTGCCCGGCAAGGACGGCGTCATCGAACTGCTGCGCCAGCAGGGCTTCACCGTAACAGATGTAAATTAAGCCTTCAGTGCCAAGATTGACGGAGCGGACATGCTTGGCAAAGTCGGCCTTGTGCACCGGATGGGCGGCGTGAAAACAAGCTCTGGTTCGGGAAGCGAATTAATTTCGCCGGAGATGGAAACTATAAATCGGCCCAACTTTTTGCCGCCACCGCGGAAGCACAAATTGAAAGCTATTCGCAGTTTACGAATGGTCGCGATTCTTGCCGCTTCCGCTATCCCATGCATCGCCACCGCCACCCAGAGTAATCGATTTCCGCTGGGAAAATATTGCGGGGAACTCCTGTCGAACGGCATCATGGCAGAGGCGCAGACAACGTTCGGTCCGAGTGTCACAGACGGCAAGATAAGGGGAAGCTACGTATTCTTCGAGGAGGGGCAGACTGTCACGGGCTTGCTGGCTGAGCCGAGCGACGACGGTGATGGAAATGATTTAACGCGCAATCTCGTTTGGCAAGACAAGTATGGCCACGGGAATCTGGTTATAACCTTCACATCGGATTTCTCCGAATTCCAAGGAAACTGGAGTGACGGAGGGAAGGCGTCTTTTCCATGGAATGGGATGCGTTGCGAACCAACGATAAGCTAAATCAAACTCCCATTTGTGCCACCTCTTCGATTAACGGGCCAAGGCGCATGTGATCGCTTATGCCGGCGGTCAGCCGAGCGTCATGCGGCGCAGAACATTGCTTTTCCAATAGCACTGATGGACGAGGGCGCCGGCGACATGCGCCGCGATCAGCGCCCAGAGAATGATCTTCAGGACATCCGCGTGGAACGAACCGGCGGGATTGATACCGAAATAGTAGGCGGCGATGCCCGAAAGCGGCATCGCGAAGATCAGGATGTAGAGGCCGGCATGGGCAAGCCTCGCTGCAAGACGGAAGATCGCCGGCTCCTGCGCGATCTCATCCGGAACGCCCTTGGTAAAACGCAGCCCGAGCCTGAGGACGGCAAGCAGCAGGATGGCGATGCCGACATAGGCATGGATATTCGCCGACGAAATCTGCTCCGGCGTCGGTACCTGGCCTCTGCGCATCAGCCGATGCCAGATATTCATGCCGTCGGGAAACAGCAGGTTGAAGAAGATCAGCAGCGCCACGGCCCAGTGAAGAAAACGCTGGCTCAGGCTGTAACTCACGATGGACGGCTGTTGCATTTCTGGACCTTTACGAATGCAGAACCCAACGATACGCAAAAACTAAAACAGCCGCCTGCCTTCCGGCAAGCGGCTGTATGCTTTGTTACGAATATGTAAGATTACATATGGATCGGCTTGAAGAAGGTTGCGAGCGCAGCCTCTTTCACCGCTTCCGACATTGTGGGATGCGCGTGGCAGGTACGGCCGAGATCTTCCGACGAACCGCCGAACTCCATCAGCACGGTGATCTCGTGGATCATCTCGCCGGCGCCGAAGCCGACGATATGGCCGCCGAGCACCCGGTCGGTTTCCTTGTCGGCAAGGATCTTGACGAAGCCGTCGGTCGCCAGCATCGCACGCGCCCGGCCGTTCGCCGTGAACGGGAACTTGCCGACCTTGTAGGCGACGCCTGCCGCCTTCAGCTCTTCCTCGGTCTTGCCGACCGAAGCGATTTCCGGCTGGGTGTAGACGACGCTCGGAATGACCTCGTAGTTCACATGGCCATGCTGTCCGGCGAGGATTTCGGCAAGCGCCACGCCCTCGTCTTCCGCCTTGTGCGCCAGCATCGGACCCTTGACCACATCGCCGATCGCATAGATGCCGGCGACATTGGTCTTGTAGTGACCGTCGATCTCGACACGGCCGCGATTGTCGAGCGTAACACCGGCCTCTTCGAGGCCGAGGCCCGCCGTGTATGGCTTGCGTCCGGTGGCAATCAGCACGACCTCGGCGTCGAGCGTCACCTTGTCGCCGCCCTTGACCGGCTCGAAAGTGACCTTGGCGCCCTTGTCGGCCTTTTCAACGCCGGTGACCTTGGCGCTGAGATTGAAATCGATGCCCTGCTTGGCCAGCATGCGCTGGAATTGCTTGGAGACTTCGCCGTCCATGCCGCCAAGGATGGTGTCGAGATATTCGACGACGGTGACTTTGGCGCCGAGGCGCGACCAGACGGAACCGAGCTCGAGCCCGATGACGCCGCCGCCGACGACGATCAGCGTTTCCGGCACCTTCTCCAGCGCGATGCCGCCGGTGGACGAGATGATGGTCTTTTCATCGATTTCGACCTGGACGCCGGGAATGCCGGCGACATCGGAGCCGGTGGCGATGACGATGTTCTTGCCTTCGATCTCCTGCACCTTGCCATCTTCGGCGGTGACGGAGACCTTGCCGGCCGAGACGATCTTGCCGGTGCCCTGGAAGGTATCGATCTTGTTCTTCTTGAAGAGGAAGGCGACGCCGTCGACATTCGACTTCACCGTCGCATCCTTGTGGGCCATCATATTGCCGAGATTGAGCGTCGGCGCCGGGACATCGATACCGAGCGCGCTCATCCCGTGGCCGGCCTGATGGAACATTTCGGAGGCATGCAGCAGCGCCTTCGACGGAATGCAGCCGACGTTCAGGCAGGTGCCGCCATAGGTCGCCCGCTTTTCAATGACGGCGACCTTGAGGCCAAGCTGGGCCGCCTTGACGGCGCAGACATAGCCGCCCGGGCCGGTTCCGATAATGATCACATCGTAGGACATTGCTTCTTTCCCTTTGGATTTTTCGTTTAATCGGCCGCGCGCGATATCTGGCCGTAGAATTCGAGAATATATTGCAGGCTGTTTTTCGCCCTGTCGTTCTAGCGGCCGCCGCTCACATTGAGGATCGCGCCGGTGATATAGGAAGCCGAAGGTGACAGAAGATAGAGGATCGCATCCGCCACCTCCGCGGGCGTGCCCGCGCGCTGCATCGGGATCGACGGCGCCAGTTCCCGCGGCCGATCCGGCAGGCCGCCGGAGGCATGAAGGTCGGTTTCGATGACGCCGGGCCTTATCGCATTCACACGGATACCCTCGGCTGCGACCTCGCGCGCCAGCCCGACGGTGAACGTGTCGATCGCCGCCTTCGAGGCGGCATAATCGACATACTGCGTCGCCGAACCGAGGATCGCCGCCATCGACGAGATGTTGACGATCGCCCCGCCCTGCCCGCCATGCCGGCTCGACATGCGACGTATGGCCTCTGCGGCGCAGAGTATCGAGCCTGTCACATTGACGCGCAGCATGCGCTCGATCCGCTCCGCCGACATCTCGTCGACGCGCTGGGGATAATCGACGATGCCGGCATTGTTGACGAGCCCGTCGAGCCGGCCGAAATGCCGGTCGACCGTCGTAAACATCGAGACGATATCCGCAGCCTTGCCGACATCCCCCTGGATCGCCACGGCCTCGCCGCCATCCTCGACAATCGCAGCCACGACGGCATCCGCGGCTTGACGGTTGGCGGCGTAGTTCACCGCGACACGCCAGCCCTGGCGTGCCGCGAGCCGTGCAGCCGCGGCGCCGATACCCCGGCTTCCGCCGGTAATGAGAACAACAGGTGTATCGCTCATGTCGCACACTCCTTGAATGTCAGCACGTCCCACGGTGCCACCACGGCCTTGCCCTCGCCCCAGGCGCTGGATTCGCGGATGGCGGGACCAAGGCCGGGAAGCACGAGCTTTTCAGCCGCTTCAGCGCCTTCGGGTTGCAGATTGTCCATCTCGCCCTCGGCATCCATGCCATAGACGGCGCCCTGCCAGACCGTGCAGGCATTGAGATCGGCGCCGGTCGCATCACCCTCGGGGCAGTTGAACATCAGGATGCCGATGGCGCGCACCGGATCTTCCGACGGCATGACATAACCTTCCATCACGACAGGTGTCTTCAGCGCGCTGACCTTGAACTGGTTGCTGGCGGCCGCCGATGGAGAATTCAGCGGTGCAAAGCGCAATTCATAGGCACCATCGCGATCGACATAGACAGCCTGCTCCTGCTTGCATGCGGCACCGAAGGTGGAGGCCGGAACGACGAAAAACGCGGCGGCTGCGATTGCAGCCACGCCTTTCCGTCTCGCCGTGATCCTGATCCTTCCGCTCATTGCAGCTTCGGCTCCCTCCGCCCGTCGGCGTTCTCGACAACGCTGAAATCCGTCAACAGCACCAGCGCACGGCCATCCCTGTCGAGCCCCCAGAAGGCTGGATAGAAACCGTCGCCCCAGCCGCTCCAGAACACCGCGACATTGCCCTTCTTACCGGCGACCGGCCGGTGCAGCGCATAGATGTCCTTGTTGGCTTCCAGGTCCGACGCCAGCACGTCGTCGTAATAGTTGACGTCGGAATCCGGTTTCTGCGCCTGCACCTGCTTTTCGCGCTCTCCGATCAGATCAAGCGTATCGGCGTCCATGTAACAGCCGAGGCCGGCATCGACAGGATAGCCGAAGATCTCGCCGTCCTTCAGCGTCGCCGGGTCCTGCCCGGGCAGGACCGCAAGCTCCCAACGATCCGGCTTGCCCTCGGCAAACCGCATGCTGGCGGCCGCGACGCGCCCGAAGGCCTGGTAGAGCGTTACCGGATACTCGCCAGGCGCAACCGTTCTTGCGAGTGCCGGACGGTCGGGCTGGGCCAGCGGATCCGCCGCAACGATGCGCCCCGATGTCAGCTCGACATTGCCCATATGGATGACGCCGATCGATCGGCCGGAAAGCTCGGCATCGCTGAGCGCCACCAGGTCGAAATTGCTGCTTGCCTTGCCGATATCCCAGCCGGCAGCCGATGCGGCGACCGGAATATGCGCGGCGGCAGCGCAAAGAAGAAGGCGCGCCGCTCGCATGATCCGGTTCCGCATCGAAAGCGCTCCCTTAGAGATCGAGAACCAGACGTTCCGGATCTTCCAGGCTTTCCTTGACGCGCACGAGGAAGGTGACCGCTTCCTTGCCGTCGACGATGCGGTGATCGTAGGACAGCGCCAGATACATCATCGGACGGATGACGACCTGGCCGCCGATCGCAACCGGCCGCTCCTGGATCTTGTGCATGCCGAGAATGCCGGACTGCGGCGCGTTGAGGATCGGCGAAGACATCAGCGACCCGTAGACGCCGCCATTGGTGATGGTGAAGGTGCCGCCCTGCATGTCGGCCATGGAGAGCGAGCCATCACGGGCTGCCTTGGCAAGACGGCCGAGTTCCTTCTCGATTTCGGCGATCGACATCTGGTCGGCGTCGCGGATGACGGGAACGACGAGGCCTTTGTCCGTACCTACGGCCATGCCGACATGGCAGTAGTTCTTGTAGATGACGTCGGTGCCGTCGATTTCGGCATTGACGGCCGGCAGTTCCTTCAGCGCATGCGTCACCGCCTTGGTAAAGAAGCCCATGAAGCCGAGCTTGACGCCGTGCTTCTTCTCGAAAATGTCCTTGTACTTGTTGCGCAGATCCATGACCGCCTTCATGTCCACCTCGTTGTAGGTGGTCAGCATGGCGGCGGTGTTCTGCGCATCCTTGAGGCGCTTGGCGATCGTCTGGCGCAGGCGCGTCATCTTCACGCGCTCTTCGCGCGAGGCATCCTCGACCGTCGACGGACCACGCGCGGCGGCAGGCGTTGCTGCGGGTGCGGCGGCCGGGGCGGAAATGCCCTTGGCGACGGCAGCGATGACGTCGCCCTTCAGCACCTGGCCGCGCTTGCCGCTACCGTCGACCTGATCGGCGGAAAGGTTGTTTTCGGCAAGCATCTTCGAAGCTGCCGGTGCAGGCGGCATGGTGGAGACGGAGGCGCTCGATGACGACGCAGCAGCGGCAACCGGGGCTGGCTGGGCAGCCGCCGCCGGGGCTGGCTGGGCAGGCGCGGCAGCCGGTGCAGCGGCAGCCGGCGCGGCAGCAGCGGCAGCACCTTCAGCGATCTGGCCGAGCAGCGCGCCGAGGCCGACGGTCTCGCCGGCGGCAACGACGATTTCCGAAAGCGTGCCGGAGGCGGGTGCTGGAACTTCGATGGTCACCTTGTCGGTTTCAAGCTCGAGAATCGGCTCGTCGGCCTTGATGGCGTCGCCGACCTTCTTGAACCAGGTGCCGACGGTTGCCTCGCTGACGGATTCACCGAGAGTTGGAACGCGGATTTCTGTGGCCATTGTTCAGATCCTGATTTCGTGTGTTTTCGTTTATGCGTTTCAGATGGCGGGCGGCCGCGAGATGATCGAGGGCATCGGCAGGATATCGAAGCGGAAACCGAAACCGGAAGCGATGATCGGATCGCCGTCGGCAAGAAGCTGCGCCGCCGCCTGATCCTCGACCTCGACGATCGCCATGCCCCAGGCGCCTTCACCCTCGAAGACGGGTCCGACGACGATAGCCGATCCCGCAAGGGCGATCCGATGCCAGTATTCAGCATGGCGTTTCATCGCCGCCATTTCCTCCCCGGTCCCGTCATGCGGGAAAGTGGGGCGCGGCGGCTGCAGTCTCAGAAAGAAATAAGCCATTGCGCCCCCCTTGTTTTAACCGCCCAATGCATCCTCGAGGAATGCGGCGAGCTGCGACAGATGCTTGGACATCAGGCCCGTCGCCGGCGAGGCGGCGGCCGGACGGCCGGTATAGCGGACGCGCTGGTACTTCGCATCGATATGGGCGAGCACCCATTCGAGGAAGGGGTCGATGAACGACCATGCGCCCATGTTCTTCGGCTCTTCCTGGCACCAGACCATCTCGGCATTGCGGAAGCGCGACAGCTCGTTGATCAGCGCCTTCGCCGGGAACGGATAGAGCTGCTCGACGCGCAAGAGATAGATGTCGTCGATGCCGCGCTTTTCACGCTCTTCGAGAAGATCGTAATAGACCTTGCCGGAGCACATGACGACGCGGCGGATCTTGTTGTCCTTCTGCAGCTTGATCGGGCCGTCCTTGATCACCTCGGCATCGTCCCAGAGCAGACGATGGAAGGCGGATTCGCCGGCCATTTCGGCAAGCGTCGAGACCGCCCGTTTGTGGCGCAGCAGCGACTTCGGCGTCATCAGGACCAGCGGCTTGCGGAAGTCGCGCTTCAGCTGCCGGCGCAGGATGTGGAAATAGTTTGCCGGCGTCGTGACGTTGGCGACCTGCATGTTGTCTTCCGCGCAAAGCTGCAGGAAACGTTCGAGGCGGGCCGAGGAGTGTTCGGGACCCTGACCTTCATAACCGTGAGGCAGCAGGCAGACGAGGCCCGACATGCGCAGCCACTTGCGTTCGCCCGACGAGATGAACTGGTCGAAGACCACCTGCGCGCCGTTGGCGAAATCGCCGAACTGGGCTTCCCAGAGCGTCAGCGCATTCGGGCGGGCGAGCGAATAGCCATATTCGAAACCGAGCACGGCCTCTTCCGAAAGCATCGAATTGATGACTTCGTAGCGACCCTGCGTCGGCGAAAGATTGGCGAGCGGGATGTAGCGCTCTTCGGTTTCCTGATCGTAGAGAACCGAGTGACGCTGCGAGAAGGTGCCGCGTTCACAATCCTGGCCGGAGAGGCGGATCTTGCTGCCTTCGACGCAGAGCGCGCCGAAGGAGAGCGCTTCGGCCATCGCCCAGTCGATACCCTCGCCGGTGGCGATCATGTTGGCCCGGTTTTCCATGAAGCGCTGGATCGTCCGGTGTGCGTTGAAGCCCGCCGGGATCTCAGAGAGCTTGCGGCCGATCTCCTTCAGCGTCTTCATCGGCACGGCGGTCTTGCCGCGGCGCTGCTCGTCGGCATTGTCGGCCGTGCGCAGTCCCGACCACTCACCATCAAGCCAGTCGGCCTTGTTCGGCTTGTAGTGCTGGCCGGCCTCGAACTCCTGCTCGAGATGGGCGCGCCAGTCGGCCTTCATCTTCTCGACTTCACCGTCGGTGAGCAGGCCCTCGGCGACGAGACGGGCCGCATAGAGCTGCAGCACGGTCTTGTGGGCGCGGATCACCTTGTACATCTTCGGCTGCGTGAAGGACGGTTCGTCGCCTTCATTGTGGCCGTAGCGGCGGTAGCAGAACAGGTCGAGCACAACAGGCTTGTGGAACTTCATGCGGAATTCGGTGGCGATCTTCGCCCCATAAACCACGGCTTCCGGATCGTCGCCGTTGACGTGCAGGATCGGCGCCTCGATCATCTTGGCGACGTCAGACGGATAAGGCGACGAGCGCGAGAAGGCCGGGTTTGTGGTGAAGCCGATCTGGTTGTTGATGATCACATGCATGGTGCCGGCGACGCGATGGCCGCGCAGACCGGAAAGGCCGAGGATTTCGGCAATGACACCCTGGCCGGCAAAGGCCGCGTCGCCATGGATCAGCAGCGGCAGAACCTTGGCGCGTTCGGAAAGCGGGATGATGTCGCCGTCCCAGACGGTGGCGTTCATATCCTGCTTGGCGCGGGCCTTGCCCATGACGACGGGGTCGACGATTTCGAGATGCGACGGGTTCGCCGTCAGCGAAACGTGGATCTTGTTGCCGTCGAATTCGCGGTCGGAGGAGGCGCCGAGATGGTACTTGACGTCACCCGAGCCCTCGACCTCATCGGGAGCGGCCGAGCCGCCCTTGAACTCATGGAAGATCGCCCGGTGCGGCTTGCCCATGACCTGGGAGAGCACGTTCAGACGGCCGCGATGGGCCATGCCGAACACGGCTTCCTTGAGGCCGAGATGACCGCCGCGCTTGAGGATCTGCTCCAGCGCCGGGATCAGCGATTCGCCGCCGTCGAGACCGAAACGCTTCGTGCCTTTGAACTTGACGTCGAGGAACTGCTCGTAGCCTTCGGCTTCGACCAGCTTGGCAAGGATCGCCTTCTTGCCTTCCGGCGTGAAGGCCACACCCTTGTCCGGTCCTTCGATGCGCTCCTGAATCCACGCCTTCTCTTCCGGATTGGAGATATGCATGAATTCGACGCCGAGCGTCGAGCAATAGGTGCGCTCGAGGATTTCGATCATCTCGCGGATGGTCGCGTATTCCAAGCCGAGCACGTTGTCGATGAAGATCTTGCGATCGTAATCGGCGGCCGTGAAACCGTAATTCTCCGCCGACAGTTCATGATAGTCGTCGACGGGAGCGGCGATGCCGAGCGGGTCGAGCTTGGCATGCAGGTGACCGCGCATGCGGTAGGCGCGGATCATCATGATGGCGCGCACGGAATCGCGCGTCGCCTGCAGCACCTCGGTGCTGTCGGCAGGCTTGCCCTGAGCTTCGGCCTTGGCCTTGACCTTGGTCTCGATCACCTTCTCGACGATGCCCCAGTCGCCATCGAGAGCCGACACCAGATCGCCGCTGGCCTGAAGCGGCCAGTTCTTCTTGCGCCAGGAAGCCCCTTTGGCCGCCCTCTTCACATCGCTGGGATCCTCCTCCAGCGCCTTGAAGAAAGACCGCCACTGATCGTCGACCGATGCTGGGTCCTCTTCATACAGCGCGTAGAGCTGCTCGATATAGGCAGCGTTGGCGCCATCCAGAAACGAGGTGATCTGAAACTGCTCGTTGGCTTCTTGCCGTGCCATGGTGATATGCGGACGCTTCCGTCCGCCTCCTGACTTTGATGAATTTGCCGGCTTGATGGCCGGCTGCCGCATTCGATTGCCGCCTGTCCGCGGCGCATCTGCTGGTTTCGTGTTGTCGAGGCCGGGCGGAGGGCGCAGATGCCGTTCCTCCGCCCGGTCTATATAGGTGGCTTAGCCCTTGAGGACTTCAACCAGCGTCTTGCCGAGGCGGGCCGGAGAGGGCGATACCTTGATGCCTGCCGATTCCATCGCCGCGATCTTCGATTCCGCATCGCCCTTGCCGCCGGAAACCACGGCGCCGGCATGGCCCATGGTGCGGCCCTTCGGCGCCGTACGGCCGGCAATGAAGCCGGCCATCGGCTTCTTGCGGCCCTTCTTGGCTTCGTCCTTGAGGAACTGGGCTGCGTCTTCTTCAGCCGCACCTCCGATTTCGCCGATCATGATGATCGACTGGGTGGCTTCGTCGGCCAGGAACATTTCCAGGACGTCGATGAACTCGGTGCCCTTGACCGGGTCGCCGCCGATACCGACGGCCGTCGTCTGGCCGAGACCTTCATTGGAGGTCTGGAACACGGCTTCATAGGTTAGCGTGCCCGAGCGGGAAACGATACCGACCGAACCCTTGCGGAAGATCGAGCCCGGCATGATGCCGATCTTGCATTCTTCCGGCGTCAGGATACCCGGGCAGTTTGGGCCGAGCAGGCGCGACTTGGAGCGGTCGAGGCGAGCCTTGACGCGCACCATGTCCATGACCGGAATGCCTTCGGTGATGCAGGTGATGAACGGGATCTCGGCGTCGATCGCCTCGATGATCGCGTCGGCGGCTCCGGCCGGCGGAACATAGATGACAGACGCGTTGGCGCCAGTCTTTTCCTTGCCTTCGGCAACGGTTGCAAAGATCGGCAGGCTTTCGCCCTTCGCGCCGGTCCAGGTTTCGCCACCCTTCTTCGGATGGATACCGCCGACCATCTGGGTGCCGTAGTAAGCAAGCGCCTGTTCGGTGTGGAAGGTTCCGGTCTTGCCGGTTAGGCCCTGAACGAGAACCTTGGTGTCTTTGTTGACGAGAATGGACATGCGAGGCCTTTGTTTAGGAGAGGTTGGAAGACGTGGGGGACGCACGACGATAGACGCCGCTGACGACCTCCTGCCAAGTATCGCTGCCTGCAGGCGAAAAGCTGACGCCCATCCGGTAGCAGTCTTCATTTTCAAATGTGAATATGGTGCGCTGGCTGCCGCGCGGCGAAGTCTTCATCAGCACAAGCTCATTGCCGTTCCACTCGCCGGACGCCGGCACGGGCGGCGCAAAACCTGCGGTGTCGAACTGGTAGAGTTTGTAGGCCTTGTCCGAAGCATCGAAGCCGAAAACATTTCGCGCCTCGAACGAAACAGCACCATCGCGCGTCTGGCGATAGCGCTGCTCGAGGAAGAACCCGCCGAACAACGCCTCGCCGGAAAACTCCGCACTGGCCTTGCCTTCACTCGTCCACGCCGACGCCGCGACACGCTCGTCCCCTTCCCACACGCCGGCGAAGGCGTGGAGGCGGAAATGAGCAGCGGAGGGCGTGGACTGGAAGGCCATGATCGTTCTCAGCCGTTGATCGCCGCAACGATCTTCTTGGCCGCATCGTCCAAGTCGTCAGCCGCCGTGATCGCCAGACCAGACTCGTTCAGGATCTTCTTGCCGAGCTCGACATTGGTGCCTTCAAGGCGC
Source organism: Rhizobium sp. WSM1328 (assembly GCF_057653715.1). Classification (NCBI taxonomy): domain Bacteria; kingdom Pseudomonadati; phylum Pseudomonadota; class Alphaproteobacteria; order Hyphomicrobiales; family Rhizobiaceae; genus Rhizobium; species Rhizobium sp. WSM1328. The sequence continues at coordinate 4,037,282 of NZ_CM172788.1, forward strand.
ACGACGAGCGGAACCTTGAGGCCGACTTCCTTGACCGCGGCAATGACGCCCTCGGCAATGACATCGCACTTCATGATGCCGCCGAAGATGTTGACGAGAATGCCTTCGACCTTGGGGTCTGCGGTGATGATCTTGAAAGCCGCAGCAACCTTCTCCTTGCCGGCGCCGCCGCCGACGTCGCAGAAGTTGGCCGGCTCCTTGCCGTAGAGCTTGATGATGTCCATCGTCGCCATGGCGAGGCCTGCGCCGTTGACCATGCAGCCGATATTGCCGTCGAGCGCGACATAGGCGAGGTCCCACTTCGAGGCCTCGATTTCCTTGGCGTCTTCTTCGGTCTCGTCGCGCAACGTCTTGACGTCGTCGTGACGGAAAAGCGCATTGCCATCGAAAGACATCTTGGCATCGAGGACGCGCAGATGGCCATCCTTCATGACGATCAGCGGATTGACCTCCAGCAGAGCCATGTCCTTTTCGCCGAAGGCCTTGTAGAGCGTCGGGAAAAGCGTCTTGGCGTCTTCGGCGGCAGCACCATCGAGCTGAAGTGCCTTAGAGATCGCAACAACGTCGGCAGCCGTCACGCCGGCTTCCGGATCGATGGCGATCGTGTGGATCTTCTCGGGCGTGTCGTGGGCGACGGCCTCGATGTCCATGCCGCCTTCGGTCGATACGACGAAGGCCACGCGACCGACCGAGCGGTCGACAAGGATCGAGCAATAGAGTTCGCGAGCAATGTCGGCGCCGTCTTCGATATACAGACGGTTGACCTGCTTCCCGGCGTCGCCCGTCTGGGCGGTCACCAGCGTGTTGCCGAGCATTTCCTTGGCGTGGGCGACTACTTCGTCGATCGACTTGGCGAGGCGAACGCCACCCTTGGCGTCAGGACCGAGTTCCTTGAACTTGCCCTTGCCGCGGCCGCCGGCATGGATCTGGCTCTTGACCACGTAAAGCGGACCGGGAAGCGACTTGGCGGCAGCTTCGGCTTCTTCAACCTTGAGAATAGCCACACCCTCGGCAACCGGGGCGCCATAGCCCTTCAGCAGAGCTTTGGCCTGATATTCATGAATGTTCATGGGTCTATCCCTATTTCGATTACTTCAGCGCCAATCACTTCAGGGCAGGCGCGATGTTGATGCAGGCTTCGCAGAGACCGGCGACTGCGCCGACGGACTTGTCGAAGGCTTCCTTCTCGGTCTTGTTGAGATCAATCTCGATGATGCGCTCGACGCCGCCGGCGCCGATGACGGTAGGAACGCCGACATACATGTCCTTGACGCCGTACTGGCCGGAGAGGTGGGCAGCACAAGGCAGAACACGCTTCTTGTCCTTGAGGTAGGATTCGGCCATCTCGATTGCCGAGGCGGCCGGCGCGTAATAGGCCGAGCCGGTCTTCAGCAGGCCGACGATTTCGGCACCGCCGTCACGGGTGCGCTGGATGATCTCTTCGAGGCGCTCCTTGGTGACCCAGCCCATGGTGACGAGATCGGTGAGCGGAATGCCGCCGACCGTCGAGTAGCGGGCGAGCGGCACCATCGTGTCGCCGTGGCCGCCGAGAACGAAGGCCGTGACATCCTGGACGGACACGTTGAATTCCTTGGCGAGGAAAAGACGGAAGCGCGAGGAGTCGAGAACGCCAGCCATGCCGACGACCTTGTTGGCCGGAAGACCGGAAAACTTCTGCAGCGCCCAGACCATGGCGTCGAGCGGGTTGGTGATGCAGATCACGAAGGCGTTCGGGGCATATTTCTTGATGCCGGCGCCGACCTGCTCCATGACCTTGAGGTTGATGCCGAGAAGGTCATCGCGGCTCATGCCGGGCTTGCGGGCGACGCCTGCCGTGACGATGCAGACGTCAGCGCCTTCGATCGCGGAATAGTCGCTGGCACCCGTCAGATTGACGTCGAAGCCTTCGACCGGCGACGACTGGGAGATATCGAGACCTTTGCCCTGGGGAATGCCGTCCGCGATGTCGAAGAGAACGATGTCGCCCAGTTCCTTCAGGCCGGCGAGGTGCGCCAGCGTGCCACCAATCATGCCAGAACCAATGAGTGCGATCTTGTTACGCGCCATTTCGCTGTTTCCTTTGCGATCAAATTCGTCGAACGGACGCGCAAGGCACCGCCCAATGACGCAATCGCATAGACCCAAAGCCTAAAAATGGCAATGCATTATTTTTGATGCAGCGTTTTCAATCGTTTAGATCCAAAAATTCTTACGTAAACGTAATACATTCTGTCACCAGATTGTTACTCTGCGGCGCGTTTCTGATGGTGCAGCGCAAGATATTCCGCACTGCGCATCTCGAACAGGCGCGAAGCCGTGCGGTCAAATTCGAAGCCCTCGGTGCCCCGACGTTGTAGCAGCAGTTCCTCCGGCATCGCCGCCGCGGAAATGTAAAGCCGCACGGCATGATCGTAAAACGTATCGACCATAATGATGAACCGCTTGATCTGGTTCCGCTTTTCCGGCCCGAGCAAGGGAATGTGATCGACGAAGACCGTATCGTAGCGCTCGGCGATGGCCAGGAAGTCGACCGCCCCGAGCGGTTTGTCGCAAAGATCGGCGAAAGAGAAACGCGCCATGCGGTCGACGGCGAGCGGCACATGGATGTGGCGCCCCTTCATCGGAATATCCAGCGGCTGCGCCTTGCGCCCATGCAGCGCCTGGGTCCAGGACGCATCCATCGCCATGTCGTTATGCTCGTTGATCGGCACCAGGTAGACCGGCTGGCTGCTCAGCTTCTCCATCCGGTAGTCGGTCGACGAATCCAGGGTAACGACATCGACATACTGCTTGAGCAAGGCAACGAAGGGCAGGAAGAGGCCGCGATTGAGACCATCCGCGTAGAGATTGTCGGGCTCGACGTTCGAGGTCGCGACCAGCACGCATCCGCGCGCGAAAAGCTCGGAGAACAGCCGCGACAAGATCATCGCATCGGCGATGTCGGTGACCGTGAACTCGTCGAAGCAAAGCAGTTCTGCCTCGTCGTAAAGCGCTGCGGCGACCGGCGGCATCGGATCGGCCTGCCTCGTCTCACCGTTCTTGAGCTTCCGCCGGTGCGCGGCGATGCGGTTGTGCACATCCGCCATGAATTCGTGGAAATGCGCCCGCCGTTTCTTCCTGCACGGCGCCATCGCGAAGAACATGTCCATCAGCATGGTCTTGCCGCGCCCGACGCTGCCGTGGATATAAAGCCCCTTGATGCCGTCGGCCGATTTCTTCTTGGCGGCAAACAGCCAGCCGAGCGCGCTCGACTTTGCCGCCGGCCGCCGCTGCTTCAGACCGGCGAGCACCCGGTCGAGGCTCTTTGCCACGTCCAATTGGGCAGAATCGGCCTGAAGGGCGCCCGATGCGGTCAGCGCTTTAAGCTGTTCGCAGACGCTGAGCGCATAATCCGGCATTGGTTGCATGAGGGCATATCCGCCTGTCAGTCAACGGCGGAGAACCCGCCGGAACATTTACCGGCTGAGACTGATCGACTGGCCTGTGCTCGTCTGTCCCTGGAAGCGGTTGTCGGCCGTCTTGTAGACGCTGCCGAGCTGGTTGCCCGAGCGGTCCTTGAGCAGCACCTGCTTGCCGGCGACCTCCCAGGAGCCCATCGCCGTCAGCTCGCCGACACAGCCACGCGTTCCGCCGCGCGAACCGCTGCCGAGATTGGTGAGCGTTAGGAACATGTCGCAGCTACCGTTGACGCGCCAGCTCCCGACCATCGATTCCTTGGTGATATCGAGCGCATTCGCGGCCATTGCACCAGGCTCAGCGCCCGGCATCGGCGCCGTCGTCGTCGGCGCGGCCGGAAACTGTGAGCCGCCGGTCGGCGGCGGAAGCTGCCCGCCCTGCACCGAGGGCACCGGCTGCGCCGTCAACGGCGCCGGGCCGGCACTGGCGTTGGAGCTGTAATCATATGCCGTACGCTGACAACCGGCTAGCGACAGAACCACCACCAGACCTGTCATCGCATATCGCAACTGCATCATCATACTCCTGAATTCGGCTGTCGCCGTAGAGAAACGGGCGTGAGACAAGTCCGATTATCGTAATTCGATTTGGTTAATCAAGTCGTGCTGCATAAATTGCCCGTGACAACAACTAACCGAAAAACGATACAGTTCAACTGTCCTGCTGCAAAACTTCCTGCACATAGAATTTGTCAGCAAGGTGTTGAGCGCGTTCATCTCAGTCAGGATCCCTGTCGAACTCGCGCAATGTCCTGGAATAGTGTCTCACCGCATCTTGCAGAAGGATTGCACCGGGATCGATGCGGATGCCCTGTTCGTGCACCGCGACCGAATCTCGGTGACGGCTTCGGAATCGAAGCCGTCTATTCCGCCATCGGTACCGAGGTTGATCAAACCCGGCGCTCGACCATCATCTTCTTGATTTCGGCGATCGCCTTGGCCGGGTTGAGGCCCTTGGGGCAGGTTTGCGCACAGTTCATGATCGTGTGGCAGCGATAGAGGCGGAACGGATCCTCGAGATTGTCGAGACGCTCGCCGGTCGCCTCATCTCTGGAATCGATCAGCCAGCGATAGGCCTGCAGCAGAACGGCCGGACCGAGATAGCGGTCGCCATTCCACCAATAGCTCGGACAGGAGGTCGAGCAGCAGGCGCAGAGGATGCATTCATAGAGGCCGTCGAGCTTCTGCCGGTCCTCATGGCTCTGCTTCCACTCCTTGGCCGGCGCCGGCGACACCGTCTTCAGCCATGGCTCGATCGAACGATGCTGGGCATAGAAGTTGGTGAGGTCGGGTACCAAATCCTTGACGACGGGCAGATGCGGCAGCGGATAGATCTTCACCGCGCCCTTGATATCGTCGAGGCCCTTGGTGCAGGCAAGCGTGTTCGTGCCGTCGATATTCATCGCGCAGGAGCCGCAGATGCCCTCGCGACAGGAACGGCGCAGCGTCAGCGTCGGGTCGATCTTGTTCTTGATGTAGAGCAGACCGTCGAGCACCATCGGCCCGCAATCGTCGACATCGATATAGAAGGTGTCGATAGACGGGTTCTGACCGTCGTCCGGGCTCCAGCGGTAGACGCGGAACTCGCGGGTGTTTTTGGCACCCGCCGGCTTCGGCCAGACCTTGCCTTCGCGCATCTGAGAATTCTTGGGGAGAGCGAGTTCAACCATGTCCGGTTCCTCTTGAGATCAGTACACGCGAGCCTTCGGCTCGATCTTGTGCGGATCGATGCCTTCGGCAATGAGCTCGGTGTGAACAGGACGATAGTCGAGTTTCACATCGCCTGCCTCGTTCACCCAGGCGAGCGTGTGTTTTCGCCAGTTGACGTCGTCGCGGCCGGCGAATGCACCCTCGGTATAATCTTCGCGGGCATGCGAACCGCGGCTCTCCTTGCGGGCCTCGGCTCCGTAGATCGTCGTGATGGCGTTGGCCATCAGGTTCTGCAGCTCCAGCGTCTCGACCAGATCCGAGTTCCAGATCATCGAGCGGTCGGTGACCTTGATGTCCTTCATCTCGCCCCAGATTGCCGAGATGCGCTGGCAGCCCGACTCCAGCGATTCCTGCGTGCGGAACACCGCGGCGTCTTCCTGCATGGCGCGCTGCATCTTCTCGCGCAGTTCCGCCGTCGGTGTGCCGCCGCTGGCGTGACGCAGACCGTCGAAGCGGTCCATGATCTTGTCGCAGGCGGCGACGTTGAGATGCGGGATCGGCGCTGCGCGGTCGATCACCTCGCCGGCGCGGATCGCAGCGGCGCGGCCGAAGACCACGAGGTCGATCAGCGAGTTGGAGCCGAGACGGTTGGCGCCGTGCACCGAGGCACAGCCGGCCTCGCCCACAGCCATCAGGCCGGGGATGATCCGTTCCGGATTGGCACCGTCGGCGTTCAGCACTTCGCCCCAATAATTCGTGGGAATGCCGCCCATATTGTAGTGAACGGTCGGCAGAACCGGGATCGGTTCGCGTGTAACGTCGACACCGGCGAAGATTTTGGCGCTCTCGGAAATCCCCGGCAGGCGTTCATGAAGAACGGCTGGATCGAGATGATCGAGATGCAGGAAGATGTGGTCCTTCGCCTTGCCGACACCGCGGCCTTCGCGGATTTCCAGTGTCATGCAGCGCGAAACGACGTCGCGCGAGGCAAGGTCCTTGGCCGAAGGCGCGTAACGCTCCATGAAGCGCTCGCCCTCGGAGTTGACGAGATAACCGCCTTCGCCGCGCGCGCCTTCGGTGATCAGACAGCCCGAACCATAGATGCCGGTCGGGTGGAACTGAACGAATTCCATGTCCTGCAGCGGCAGGCCGGCACGCGCCACCATGCCGCCGCCGTCGCCGGTGCAGGTATGGGCCGACGTTGCCGAGAAATAGGCGCGGCCGTAGCCGCCGGTCGCCAGCACCACCATCTTGGCGGCGAAGCGATGGATCGTACCGTCATCGAGGCACCAGGCGATGACGCCGGTGCAGCGGCTGCCGTCTTCCGACATGATCAGGTCGAGCGCGAAATACTCGATGAAGAACTCGGCATTGTTGCGCAGCGACTGGCCGTAGAGCGTATGCAGGATGGCGTGGCCGGTACGGTCGGCAACGGCGCAGGTGCGTTGTACCGGCGGGCCTTCGCCGTAATTCTGCATGTGGCCGCCGAACGGGCGCTGATAGATCTTGCCTTCCTCGTTGCGCGAGAACGGCACGCCGTAGTGCTCGAGCTCATAGACCGCCTTCGGCGCTTCCATGGTGAGATACTGCATGGCGTCGACGTCGCCGAGCCAGTCGGAGCCCTTGACGGTGTCGTAGAGGTGCCACTGCCAGCTATCCGGCGTCATGTTGCGCAGCGAAGCGGCGATACCGCCCTGGGCCGCGACCGTGTGGGAGCGGGTCGGGAATACCTTGGTGATGCAGGCCGTGCGGAAACCCTGCTCGGCCATGCCGAGCGTGGCGCGCAGCCCGGCGCCGCCGGCGCCGACGACGATCACGTCGTAGGAGTGATCGACATACTTGTAGGCTTTGCCGTTCTGGGCGGGTGAAGTCGGTGCCATATCAGCTTATCCTACGAATGCGATTTTCAGAATGGCGAAGAGACAGAGGCCGGCGATCAGGATCGCAAAGAACGTGTTCAGCATCAGGAGAACGATCTTGCCGAATTCGCCGTGCACGTAATCCTCGATGATGACCTGCATGCCGAGCTTCATGTGGATGACACCGGAGATTACCATCAGCCCCATGACCACGGCGACGAAGGGGTTCGATAGCGCGCGAACCACATCCGCATAGGGCGCGCCGGCATAGGCGAGCATGAAGAAGACGAAGAAGAGGATCAGCGGAACATTGGCGACGGCCGTCAGCCGCTGGCGCCAGAAATGATCCGTTCCGTCCTTGGCGGAGCCGAGCCCGCGAACCTTGCCGAGGGGGGTGCGCATATCCATGAGAGGACCTTCAGAAGCGAATGAGGAAGCCGATCACCCAGACCAGCACGGTCAGACAGAGCGACCCGATGATGTTGGCGATGGCGAGCTTGGTCGAGAACTCTTTCCCGAAGCCATAACCGAGATCCCACATGAAGTGGCGGAAGCCGCCGAGCATGTGGTGCAGCAGCGCCCAAGTATAGCCGAGAAGCACGAGCTTGCCGAGAAGGCTGCCGAGCACCCAGTTGGCCCAGTCATAGGAGCCCTGGCCGCTTGCCGCCGCGATCAGCCACCAGGCGACGAGCAGCGTGCCGACGTAGAGCGCGCCACCGGTAATGCGGTGGACGATGGACATGACCATAGTGGGAATAGGCTTGTAGATTTGCAGATGCGGCGATAGGGGCCGGTTATTTGTCACGTTCGCCATCAGAACCTCGCGGCGGCTTCTCTGCGCTCCCGGATTTCGGAGCATGCTCAGTCAACCACACGAATGACAAAATTCTCTGTGTGCGTTGCATCAATTGCGACGTTTAATCACCGGGAACGCCGACGACAAGCACAATCGCTGTCTGCTTTTAATTTAATCGATTCGCGTTACCGGGAAGTTTGCAGGCTAACAAAACTGGTCTCTTCCGCTCAAATTTTGTGCCGGTTGTCCGACCTGAATGGACAAGCTCCGGCTTTTGGCGCAATCTGGCGTTAACGATTTGTTAGGGATCGGAATTCCGGAGGCCGGCCACCCATGTTTCGCAGTCTGTCCGCAGTCGCCCTGCTTGCCCTGTCCGTGCTTGCTGCACTTCCCGCCGAAGCCGGCGACCGCCGCAACGATCATCGCTTTCCCGGCCATCGTCACGCTTTCCACGGCGGATTACTCCTCGGCGAACGTGCCATCTGGCGCGATCGCGGCATCCGTTTCGACAATGCCTATCGATATCGGAACCGCAAAGAACGGATGCCGTTCCTGAAACAGTTTTCATCGCCGGCGACAAATCGCATAGCCCGCAACAATCTCATCGTCGTCCTGCCCCAAACGCAGGGTGGTGACGGCGGCGGCACTTATGCCGGCTCTTCCTATGTCTATCAGGTCGATGGCGGGACCTATGTCGGCGGCAACGGCTATGGCTATCCTACAGCACGGCCGGAGCTGCTGGCCCCGAAAGCAAAGGTCATCGATATCGCAGTGCGGGACGATCCCTGCTCCTATGAGGCCAATGTCTGCGTCATCCGGCCTTAGAGCCTGTCGCGCAAGAGTATGCCGCGGTTTTGCGACAACGACACGCCTAAAACAAAGACCTAAAGCGCGAGGAGCGAATCTGAAAGGTCGGGACGCGCTTTAGAGCAGGATGACGAATGCAGGCGGCTCAAATTTGCCCGGCCCCACTCTTTCGCGACGCGGCTACGTCGATACGGATGGCGCACATCGGCGGGAGATTCTTGTCCTCAAACGTCGCCCGCCGTGGCGTTCCGCTATCCGGCATCCAAGCATCCCAGGCTCTGTTCATTTCCTCGAATGAGGCAAGGTCCCTGAGCCAGATGTTGGCGAGAATGATCTCTGACTTGTCGGTACCTTCGCGCAGCAGCATGTCATTGATGCGTTCCAGTATTTCGTTGGTCTGCGCCGTCACGCTCGCTCCCCTCGTCAGGTTTGCGACCTGGCCGGGCAGATAGGCGGCATCTGCGAGGAGAGTTTCGTCAACTTTGGCTTGCCCCATCATCGTATTCGCAGACTTCCAATGCTTGATATTGGGTCGTCGACCCTTCATCCGATCACTGTGGGGCTTCGCCCGCCACTTCGGTAGAGCGAATTAATTTGAGCCGATATAATGGAAGCTGAACGCTCCTAGAGCCTTTCCTGGTCAGCTTGAAGCATTCTGTTGGCTCAAACGGAGTCGGATGGTCGACCGGCCGGCGCGCGTCGTAGCCCGGCTCTACGGCCAAGCCGGCCGGTCGATCAGCCGGCCCGTTTCAGCCAACCCGAAGGGCCGGGCATCTTTCCGCCAGGACAAAGGCGATCGGCTCGGACGTACCCTGGGGTATGCCCGTCGCCAATCGCCTCTGCCCTGACGAAAACCTGCTCCGGCAGAATGCTGCAATCTGACCAGGAAAGGCTCTAGCTGGACAATATGGCGGTATGCCGCGAAATGAAGTCCACAAGATAGCGCGCGCCTTCGGCCGACTCGGATTGAGCATACAGACCGATCTCGATGCGCACCGGACCGGGCAGATCCGCCGATCGGTCAAGCGTCCGGCAGCCCTCCGGTTTCGTCGTGAGCATCATTGGCGCGATACCGATACCGACGCGAACCGCGGTCGCCATGGCCACCAGCGTCGATGCGACGCACGCCGTCTTCCACTTGATGTTTCGCTGGGACAGAGCCGCAATCGTCGGAAGCGTCCAGGGACACTCCTCCTCGAACATGATGATCGGAAGCGGTTTTTCCGTATCCGCCACAAAGTCGGATCTCACCGTCCACATCAAATATTCGGTCCAGATCAGGGTCGGTTTTCGCGAGAGGCAGGTGATGTCGCAAACCACGAGATCCAGCTTCCTGTCTTCAAACAGGCTGGCGAGGCGGCGATTCGGCTCGACAATGATGTCGATCTCGACCTTCGGGTTCTGGGCTCTGAAGGCACTAAGAATGTCGATCAGGTGGCCAGCTGCGAAGTCCTCGACGACGCCGAGGCGAATGCGGTCCTCGATCATCTTGCCTGTCAGCCTTTTCCCGACCTCGTCGCTGAGGGCGACCATTTCGCGGGCATAAGCCAGCATGATCTGCCCATGGCTCGTCAGCTCGAGGCCCTTTGACGAACGCGAAAACAGCGTAACGCCGACAAGCTCCTCCAGCTTGCGGATCTGCATGCTCACGGCGGCCTGCGTTCTGTTCAGCTTGACGGCTGCTCCATTGACGGTGCCGATCTCCGCGACGGTCAGAAATGCACGAAGCAGATAGGAATCAAGATCAAGCATCAGAAGCCGCATTCCATACTTTGTGGCGCTCGATAGCCGAGGGCCTCTCCGCCTATAAGCGGATATTGGACGAACCATGTTCTTCCGGCAACTGGTGACCCTTAGCCCCCGGGCGCAGCACAAGCTGCGCCCCATCAATGCCAGCTTATCGCGCGAAGAGGACGCATGCCTCGGGCGGAATGGAAACGCTGATCTCCTGCCCCCGAGCGAAGGCTATGTCTGGACGGTTAGGGCAAGCCGAGATTATCCGGTCGCCACTGACGAGGTCCAGAACGACATGCCTGAAGGCACCGAGTGTCACGACGTCGGCAACGCGTCCGGTCATGGCTCCGGCAGCCGGAGCGCCGGACGATATCTCGACGCTTTCCGGCCTCACGCAAATCTCGGCGGCACCTGAAAGATTTGCCGTGGACGCGACCGGAAACTCCCAGCCGGATTCGGAGCGAAATTTGCGGGCCGTTCCGCCCGCGGCCGAAATCGAGCCATGAATCCAATTCGTCCGACCCATGAAATCCGCGACGAAACGTGAGTCTGGACGCCAATACACATCATCCGGCTTGCCGGATTGCATGATTGCCCCGCGGTTCATCACGAAGATACGCTCTCCCAGGCTCATCGCCTCCTCCTGGTCGTGGGTTACCACGATTGCGGTCGAGCCGACCGCGGCGAGCACATCCTTCAATTCGGTGCGCAGCTCATGCCGAAGCTTGGCGTCGAGGGCCGACAGAGGTTCATCCAGAAGAACGAGGCTCGGATGGGTGGCGAGCGCCCGCGCAAGCGCAACACGCTGCTGCTGTCCGCCGCTCAACTGGTGCGGCCGCCGCTGTCCGAAACCGACGAGCCGGACGAGCTCAAGCATCTCGGCAATGCGGCGCGGTATTTGCCCCGGCGGATGGTTGCGATGGCGAAGTCCGTAACCGATGTTCTGTTCGACTGTCATATGCGGGAAAAGAGCGTAGTGCTGGAACAGCAGCCCGACATTGCGCTCATAGGGTTTCAATCCGGCCATCGGCTCGCCGTCGATCAGGATCGAGCCTTTGTCGGGCCGCTCGAATCCGGCAATGAGCCGAAGAATGGTGGTCTTGCCGCAGCCGCTCGGTCCAAGCAGTGCGATTGTTTCACCTGGGTTCACAGAGAAGGAGATATCACCGAGGGCGACAGTTTCGCCGAAGCGCTTGCTGACCCCTTGAAATTCCACGGCAGAAATCATCGTATTGTCCTCATGAACGAAACAAACCTTGGCCCACGACAGTGTCAAAGCCGACGACACGGTCCAGCACGACGATCAGCAACGCAGTGACGGCAATCAGGACCACGGCCGCCGCAGCGATCGTCAGATCGAAAGCCGCGCGCATGTTGCTGACCAGCGTAACAGGCAAGGTCGTTGCGGACGGATCGCTCAGAAACAGACTGATCGATACGTCATCCATCGAAATTGCGAAGGCGAAGATCGCGCCGGTGACGACGCCCGTCCGCATGAGCGGCAGGGTTATGGTCCAGAAGGCCTGGCGCTCGGTGGCGCCGAGAACCATTGCGGCTTCCGTCAATCGTTGGTCGCTGCCGAGAAGGCTGGCGAGACTGGTCCTTATGCAATAGGGCAACGTCACGATCACGTGGCCGAGCAGCAGGCGCGCCATACCATTTGTGATGCCGGCCTTGGAAAGGAAAAGCAGCAGGCCGAATCCAATGACAACCGGCGGGACGATGAGCGGCGAGAGAAAGGCCGAAGTCAGCGCTGCCTTTCCTGGAAAATTGCCCCGGGCAAGACCCACAGCCGCCGCAGTTCCAATCGTGACGGACAGAACCGTCGTGAGTACCGCCAAGATGAGGCTGGTGCGCAGGCTGGTAAGGATATCCGCCTGGGAGACGAGCCGTTCGAACCAGTGAAGCGACAAGGCAGGTGGCGGCATCGGGCCGAGGTAGGTCCTGGCGTCGAAAGCCATGACGCATGTTATCACCAACGGGATGGCGAGGAACGCCAATCCAAGGCCGATGACACCGTAGGCAAGGGAACCGGCGATCCGGTCTCCGGTTCTCGCGGCAAGAGACTGCATGCTCATCGGGAAACCCTCCGCGCCTGCGCAAACGTTATGACAGCGACGACCGCCAAGGCCGCGGCAAGCATGACGAGCGAGATCGCCGCACCGCTCGGGTAGTTGGCGATATCGCTGAACCGGGTGTAGATGACATTCGACATGAAAAGCACCCGGCCCCTCCCGAGCACCATGGGAATGACGAAGGCGCTGATCGCAAAAGTCAGCGACACGAGCGTGCTTGAGATCAGAGCCGGGAAGCTCAGGGGAAGCGTGATCGACAGATGGGCTTTCCATCCCGGCGCGCCGAGCGACTGGGCCGCATCGAGCAGACGCGGATCGATCGATTGCATCGCGCCAATCAGCGTTAGCGTTGCGACCGGTATGATCGAGTGAACCAGACCCGCAATAACGACGATATTAATATATTCGCGGCTGTTGGGCGAAAGGCCCAGCGTCAAGAGGAAGGGTCGGAAGATGCCGACCGACCCGAAGGTCAGTTCGATCGCATACGTCTTGATCAGGACGCTGGAAAGAACAAGCGTAATCAAGAAGCCGAGGGTGAGCGTGCGCATCCGCGGCGAAATCCGCCGCACGATGAAATAGGCCAGCGGGAATGCCACAAGCTGGCCGATGATCGCGGCAACTCCTCCAATCCAGAAGGTCGTCAGCAGGACGCTTGCAAACGCCTGGTTTGCAAGCTCGTAATAGTTTTGAACCGTTGCCGCGGCATTTTCCACGGAGCCGACACGCCCCGGCGTAAACTCCTTCAAGCTTTCGATTGCCAGATTGATGAGCGGTGACAGAAAACCGAATGCGAACACCAGCAGGGCTGGCCCGAGCGTCAGGGCAGCATCTCGGCGATCCGGAATTGAAATGGCGACGGGTTGCCGCCTTACCTTAGTCATGATGGAACAGCCTTTTCCTCGCCCTTGCGGGCCATGAGAAAGGGAGGTTGTCGAAGCCCGCGCCTACGACAACCTGCCGCGAGGTGTCTTAGAGCAACGGGGCGATATCCTGCTCCCAGCGCTTGGACCAGGCATCCTGCTGTTCGAGAACGACATTGTAGTCCGGCACATAGACGAAGCTCGAAAACTCGTCCGACGTGAAGGACAGATGCTTGAGATTGTCGGGTGTGACCGCCTTGCTGTTCAACGGCGCTTCGCCAGCCACCTTGGCGTAGAGCGAGTTCATGTCCGGGCTGATCGCGAAGTTGACGAAATCGAGCGTTGCCTTGGTGCTTGGCCTATTCTTCAGGACGCCGAAACCGCTCTGGTAGAGGAAGGCCTTGAAGTTGCTGTCCTTGGTGAAACGCGTAACCGGGAAGTTTTTGGCCACCGCCGCCCAGCCGGGCTCGGCGAAGAAGCCGACGGAGGTCTCGCCCGACGTCAGCGAATTGGTGAAATCGATATCGGTGACGGCAACGCGGCCGATATTGCCGGATTTCGCCAATTCCGTCATGAGCTTCCACCCGGGCTCCATATTCGTTTCACTGCCGCCGGCGTGAAGGGCGAGCGCGACGATCTGGAGCATCATGCTCTGTGTCGGGCCTGGCCAGCAGATCGCGCCCTTGAGATCGGGGCTCAGCAGATCATCGATGGTCTTCACGGTGATCGGAGCCGTGTCGGTTCGCGCACCGAAATACATGCCGCCAACTGCGCGCGGGACGGCTTTGATATTGCCCTTGCCGTCACGAATGATGATTTTCTCGGGAATATTCGCAAGGTTGGGAACATCTGCAGGATTGATGGTCTCGAGCCAATCCTCCTTCACCATGCTGTTGAACGAGCCTTCCCAGCCGGCGACATAGTCGTAGTCGACATTCGGCCAGACGGCCTTGATCTTCGGCAGGATGGCGCCCGCGCCGCCCTGGTGAAGAACCCAGTTGAATGTCGCCGCATTCTGGTCGGCGGCAATCTGCTTCATCGCTTCGACGACATCGCCGCCCCATTCGACGGCGGTGAGATTGCCGCTACCGGCTGCGGCGGATCTTGCAAACCCGGTCATCGTGCTGGCAATCCCCGCGGCGGCGGCGGATCCGAGGAAGCGGCGGCGTGTCATATCGTGCAACATGGTAGGTTCCCTTTGCTGTCGGCCCTCTGCCGGGCCGTTCGCATCGGAGACTGCTTGGAGGTTGCCAGCCGCGGTAGTGGGAAAATTCTCGCCGGGTTATAAAGTTTTCTGAACATCCCGATGAACGAGCTACCCGCATCGCTGAGCCTCGGCGGATCTGAGCTATCAAGAATCGTTATATCCCCTCTCGAATTTTCGCGGTTCCAAGAGAAGTGGGCGGCGCTGATGATGATGGCAGCATCAATACCGTGGGAGCCTGCCTTGACCATTGACCGGGATTTTCTGGAAGACTTGAGAAAGCGCTTCGGCAGCGCTGCAGGCGGGGAGATGGAAGATCCGCACTTCCGCGCCGTGGCGGCGAGCGTATTCAAGGACGGCGACAGCCGCAAATGGCCCTTCGCCGATCCTGCGACCTTTCTGGATGCCCGTTTCATCGAGAACGGCTTGCGGCCCGAGGTGCTTGAGGCGCTTGACGTGGCTCTGATCGGCGTGCCGATGGACCTCGGCGTCACCAATCGCGCCGGCGCGCGGCTGGGGCCGCGGGCCGTCCGGGCGATCGAGCGTATCGGTCCCTACGAGCATGTTCTGCGTGTCGCGCCGATGGGAGGGCTAAAGGTCGCCGATGTCGGCGACGTGCCGATGCGCAGCCGGTTCGGCCTCGCCGAGTGCCATGCCGACATCGAGGCCTGCTACCGGATGATCGCGGCAACCGGGGTTATCCCGCTGTCGGTCGGCGGCGACCATTCGATCTCCGGCGCCATCCTCAAGGGCCTGGCGGCCGGCCAGCCGGTCGGCATGATCCACATCGACGCTCATTGCGACACCGCTGGTCCCTATGAGGGCTCGAAGTTCCATCACGGCGCGCCCTTCCGCGAGGCGGTTCTGGCGGGCGTGCTCGATCCGAAGCGTACGATCCAGATCGGCATCCGCGGCGGCGGCGAATATCTCTGGGAGTTCTCCTTTGTCTCCGGCATGACCGTCATCCACGCCGAAGAGGTGGCGGAGATGGGCCTCAAGGCTGTGATCGCAAAGGCTCTAGAGGTTGTCGGCGCCGGTCCGACCTATCTCAGTTTCGACGTCGACAGCCTCGATCCGGCCTTCGCTCCGGGAACCGGCACGCCGGAAGTCGGCGGGCTTCAGCCGAGGGAGGCCCTGACCCTGCTGCGCGGCTTCAAAGGCATCAACCTCATCGGCGGCGACGTCGTGGAAATCGCGCCGCAATACGACAACACCACCAACACCGCGCAGATCGCCGCGCAGGTCCTGTTCGAACTCCTGTGCCTCGCGATGTTCAGTCCCGCGGTCAGGACAAAGCTGACCTGAGAACCAGCTCCACAACGGCAGCGTGCCTCGTGCCCGCTGCCATCCATCACCTGTCGCACAACACGTCTCAAAAAGGGGAACGACATGACTGCTCTTATGAAGTTGCGTTACACCGCCACCGCGGCAATTGCCGTTTTCGGCATCCTGGCAGGGGCCGCGCAGGCCGACGAACTTGCCGATATCAAGGCCGCAGGCGAAATCAACATCGGCATCTTCTCCGATTTCCCGCCCTTCTCTTCGGCAAGCGCCGATATGAGCATCAAGGGCTATGACGTCGACGTCGCCCAGAAGATCGCCGACGGGCTCGGCGTGAAACTCAATCTCGTCAGCGTTACCGGCCAGAACAGGATCGCCTACCTGAACGACGACCGCGTCGACCTGCTGATGAGCGTCGGCTATTCGAAGGAGCGTGCCGAGGTTATCGATTTTGCCGCCCCGTACGCCCCCTACTATATCGCCGTCATCGGTCCGGCTGCGCTGAAGGTGAGCGGCAAGGAAGACCTCGCCGACAAGACCGTTGCCGTCAATCGTGGGACGCTCGAAGACACGTCGCTGACGGCCGTCGCCCCCGGCTCGGCTGCGATCCAGCGTTTCGAGAACTATAATTCGGTCATCCAGGCCTTCATATCCGGCCAGACCCAGCTGATGGTCGTCGGCAACGATGTCGGTGCGCAGGTTCTGGCACGACAGGACGAACTGAAGCCGGAGCAGAAATTCCAGCTCCTCAGCTCCCCCTCACACATCGCGCTCCGCAAGGGCGAGGAAGGCCTGAAGAAAGTCGTCAATGACAGCGTCGCCGCAATGATCTCCGATGGTTCGCTCGACGCAAGCTCGAAGAGCTGGCTGAAAGCGCCGCTCAACCCTGAAAACCTGAAGGACTGACGAGGGCGGCCTCCCACTCACCAGAGCGTGATGCCGAAAACTGCAAGCGATTGCGGTGGCATCATGCTCCAATTCTTTGGTTGAGAGGCGGATCGGGATTTCGGGCCGACCCGGCCCGGATCATCCGGCTCCAAAGGACAAGCGATGAGATACAGCCTCGATTTCAATTGGCTTTGGGACGGAATGGGAGCTCTGGCTTATGGCGCATGCACGACGCTTGCACTGACGGTCTCCACATCGGTCCTCGGGATCGTTCTCAGCATTCTCGGCGCGGCTGCGCGCCGGGGACCTTATCCATGGTTGCGCAAGGTCGTCGGCCTGTATGTGGAAATCATGCGCAACACGCCATTTCTGGTGCAGCTGTTCTTCATCTTCTTTGGCTTGCCTAGCCTCGGCATTCGCCTCGATCCGATCACTGCCGCCGTCCTTGCCATGACCCTCAACATGGCCGCCTACACGATCGAGGTGGTCGGGGCCGGGCTCGATGCCATACCGAGAGGCCAGAAAGAGGCTGCGCAGGCACTCGGCCTCAGGCCTCGGCTGGTGTTCTTCAAGATCATCCTGCCGCAGGCGATCGCCATCATTTTTCCGGCGCTGACGAGCCAGATCATCATCATGATGCTGGAATCGGCGGTGGTTTCGCAAATATCCGTCCGCGAGCTGGCGCAGGAGGCCGATCTGCTTCAATCGCGCACCTTCCGCTCCTTCGAGACCTATCTGGTGGCGACGTTGATCTATCTTTCGATGTCCGCCGCACTTCGCCGGCTGCTTGTCGCCGGGAAACGCCGTTTTCTGGGAGCCGGTCTGACATGATTGAGTTCACCTTCTGGGACATTCTGCGCAATCTTGTCTTCGCGACACGCTGGACCCTCATGCTTTCGCTCGCAGCCTTTGCCGGCGGCGCCATCGTTGGCCTGGCCATCCTGTCTGCGCGGATATCGAAAACACGCTGGCCGCGCAGCTTCGCGTCCGGCTACATTGCCCTGTTTCAGGGAACGCCGCTCCTGATGCAGCTCTTTTTGATGTTTTTCGGCCTGCCGATGCTCGGTTTCCGGATCGAGTCATGGACCGCCGCCGTCTGCGGCCTGACGTTCTACGCCAGCGCTTATCTTGCCGAAATCTGGCGGAGCGGCGTCGAGGCGGTGCCGCGCGGGCAATGGGACGCCGCAGCCAGCCTGGGCTTGCATCGTCTCCTCGAACTTCGCCTTATCATCCTGCCGCAGGCTTTCCGGATCACGCGCGCGCCGACCGTCGGGTTCTTGGTCCAGTTGATCAAGAGCACCGCACTGGCCTCGATCCTCGGCTTCGACGAACTGCTGAAAACCGCAAACGCCATCAACAACGCGACCTTCGAACCTTTCAAGGTCTACGGTCTCGTCGCAGTGATCTTCTTCGCCCTGTGCTATCCGCTGACGCAATACGCCAGATTTCTGGAGAAGAAGGCGGCGTTTGGCTGAGCGGTGCTCAATGCTCCGTATTCCGATCGCAACGAAGTGTCCAAAGGGCCGATGCCGGTTAAAAAGCTGGTGCGCCACGCAGCGGCGACGCGGCTCTCGTTCAATCACACAGAATTCGCTTTATCCAGCAGTCAGAATTTACCGGGAGATCGCTTCAATGACCGACACACAAATCCGTATTCTCGATGCCCGGACAACGGGCGAGCTTCTCCCTTTCGGCCCACTGGTCGCGACCCTGCGGCAAGCATTTGCCGAAGGCTGTGTCGTGCCGGTACGGCATCACCACACGATAGCCAATAGCGGTGAGCCGGATGCGACGCTGCTTCTGATGCCGGCCTGGCATGAAACGCACCGGCCGGAGCGCTACCTTGGCATCAAGATCGTCACCGTCTTTCCCGGCAACACGGTGCGCGGCATTCCCGGTTTGA
Organism: Rhizobium sp. WSM1328; assembly: GCF_057653715.1. Taxonomy (NCBI): domain Bacteria; kingdom Pseudomonadati; phylum Pseudomonadota; class Alphaproteobacteria; order Hyphomicrobiales; family Rhizobiaceae; genus Rhizobium; species Rhizobium sp. WSM1328. The sequence continues at coordinate 4,055,797 of NZ_CM172788.1, forward strand.
CCTCGACTTACATGCTCTATGATGGCCGGACCGGGATGCAGCTTGCGCTCCTTGACGGAAACACGATCACAGCGCGCCGTACGGTAGCGGCATCGGCCCTTGCCGCGGACTATCTTGCTCGAAAAGACGCCCGCCGCCTGCTGGTGATCGGCGCAGGCCGCGTCGCGAGCCTCATACCCGATGCCTACCGCGCCGTCCGGCCGATCGCGCATGTCGATATCTGGGATATCGATCCCGCCAGCGCCGAACGGCTGGCGCAGAGCCTCCGGCAACAAGGGCTCCAGGTCGCTGCCGTCACGGATCTGGAAGCAGCAGTGCGGCAAGCCGATATCGTCAGCGCAGCGACGCTGGCGACAGCACCGCTTATCCGCGGCGAATGGCTGCGGCCGGGCACCCATGTCGATCTGATCGGCGGCTTCACCCCGGCGATGCGCGAGGCCGATGACGAGGCGCTTCGGCGCTCCTCGGTCTATATCGATACGCACGAAGCCCTTCACGAAGCAGGCGATCTGGTTCAGCCGATCGGGGCCCGCGTCATTTCCGCAGATGCGGTGCGTGCGACACTCGACGAGCTGTGCCGCCGGGATGTTCCAGCGCGGACGTCCAACGATGAGATCACTCTCTACAAGGCAGTCGGAACGGCGTTGGCCGATCTTGCCGCCGCGACAATGGTGTATGAGGCAGTCTTGATCGCAGGCTGATGTCTTTGGGGCGAAGGGGAAGCAACGGGCCGGCGCTGATATTCGTGCGGTACAACGCTTTGTATGCCATAGTCGGGTAAGCCCCTTGTGCAAATCCGATACAGACCCGCAGTGATTACAAATCCGCCGCGCATCGAAATCCAGCAACTGGCCCATTTCGTGCTGGCCTGTCAGAGCCCGACGCTGGCAGAGACCGCGCGCGAGCTTGGGATTGCTCCTTCGGCGCTGACATCAAGTCTGCGTACTTTGGAAAATGAACTTCAACTCAAGCTCTTCATTCGGAAAAGCGGTCACCTCAGTCCTTTACCGGCAGCCTTCTGGCTGTTTCAGCAGGCAACGGCCATCCTTCATCGCGAAAGGTTCGTGCGTCGGATGCGGAACGGGGACACGGACCATCTTCGCATCAATATTCGCCTCGATCTCAGTTTCTCCATCGGCCGGTTTTCGAAGGCGATCGGACGTACCGTCGAAGATATGGAACGCGAGCGGCCCGACCTGCTGATCGACGTGATGTTTGCAGACGCACGAGGAAAATCCCTTGTTGAAGAGGGGGCCGCGGAAATCCCGGGCAACACGGGTTCGATGGAAATCGAAGTCGGCTATGTGACTGGCGTGCCATCCGCGAACCTGCCTACGATGACGCCCTTCTACGATGAGGTCTGGTTTTCCGTCGGAACGGCGGAGGCCGCGGTTGATCTTCGCTCCCCCAATCAGAAATTTGTCGTTTTGAAAATGCGTCAGGCGCTTCGCGATGCCGTCACCCGATATGCGGACGAGCATGGCATCCGCGACCGCATGATCCTGATGGATGAGGAGCCGGCAGACCTTCATCGGCTGCTCAACGAGTTTCCGCAAATGCGATTCCTGATGCCCCGCAGTATGGTCGCCGACCGGCTCGGACTTGCGCGCCTGCATCTGGAGCCCCTCGATCCGCCGTTGTCGAGCACCTTGGGCGTGCGCGCAAACAGGCCGGACCAGGAGGTCGTGTCCGCCCTGCTTTGTAACCTCAAGAAAAATCTGGAGGCAACGGAGGCCAATATCGTCTTCCGGCCGCAGTTGACGGCACGTCAATTGCACTACTTCAACCTTGCGCATCTCAGCGGAGGTATTTCGGCGGCGGCGCGCGCGGCGCATATCACGCAACCTTCCGTTTCGACGCAGATTCAGAAGATCGAGGCAGTTGTCGGGCAACCCCTGTTCGAACGGCGGCGCAACGGTGCCGAGAGCACGAAGGCCGGCAAGGCATTGCTTCCCTTCACCCTGGAGATCGAAGAGCGCATCGATAGCCTCCTTCGGGCCAGTCTGGATATTGCCGCCCACACACAGGCGACCATCTCGATCGGCATGCTGCCGAGTTCGGGGCATGATAGCGTCATGACGGACAAGGTGGCGCAGGCGCTGACGGCAACCCGCCTTGGCCATCCCGAATACCGGCTGAGAATCATAGAAGGTTCCAACGCTGCGCTTCACGACCAGGTACGTGCGGGAGAGCTCAATCTGGCTATTGTCGGTGCCGTCCAGACGCAGATGGCCCGGATCCATCTCGGGCCGAGCGAGCGTCTGTCGGTCGTTGCCAATCCGGCCTTGGACCTTGCCGGTCGAACGGAGATTCCACTCGCGGAAGTTTGCGGATTTCCGCTGGTTCTCGGAATCAAGCATCTCAGTATCCATCAGGCGTTCATGGCAGCCGCCAGCGCGCGGCATCTGTGTGTCGAGCCGGTCATGGACGTCGGTTCCCTGCCATTGGCCATCGCCATGGTCCGCCGTTTGCCGGTCTGTACGGTCCTGCCGGTGTCCTCGGTCCAGCAGGATATCGACAGCGGCCGCCTCACCGCGGCGCCGATTACGGAGGACGTCATCGCCGGAAACCTCTCGGTGATTTTCTCCGGCGAAAGGACGCTGTCCGAGGCCGAGCGGACGATGATCCAGTCACTCGCTGCCGTCTTCGGCCGACAGGCGTGATCTAAAAAACATATCGTATCGAATCGCGCTCATGCACCGAGCATTCTGATTTTCCTATCCTCCAATTCACGATTTTCGAGCTACCCAGCCTCCGGCCTGCGGCTGATACTTGCCGCATCAAAACAGCCCTCGGAAATGACTTTTACAGGATTGCCGGATGAATGATCACCCTGATCCGCTTGAAAACCCGGCCATGACATCCGGGACGGCCGGCGCTGCAATGCCACGCAGCGAAAGCGATCAGTCGTGTCGGGGCATTCTTCAGGAGCTCGACCGTCGCGGTCAGCTGCTGGTGATTTCGGAGGAGGTCGACCCGATCCACGACGTATCGGCCATTCTTTCCATCGTCGATGAAAAGGCGGCGGTGCGGCTCGACTGCATCAAAGGTCACGACATGCCGATCTTCGGCAACATCCTGTCGGATCTCGATCGTGTCGCCCTGGCGCTTGACGTCGCGAAAAGCGATATCCAGGAAAAGCTGCTGTCCTCGATCGCCTCTCCGGTGCCGCCAGTCTTCGTGGACGATGCGCCGGTACAGCAACAGCTCTTCCAGGACGACATCCTGACCCGGCTTCCAGTCCCGACCTTCTTTTCCAAGGAGACCGGTCCTTACATTACCGCGGGTCTGATCGTGGCGCGCGACCCTGAAACGGGCTTGGGCAACGCGTCCTATGCCCGCATCAAGGTGCTTGGTCCGAACGAGGCGATGATCGGAATTGCACCGAACCATCATCTCGCCATCATGGCCCGCAAGGCGGGCGCCAAAGGCGAGCCGCTCCCCTTCGCCGTCGTCCTCGGCGCGCATCCAGCCATTCAGCTTGCCGCCTGCTTCTATCTGGGGCTTGGTGACGATGAAATGCACTGCGCCGGATCGCTGCTCGGCGAGCCGGTGCGGCTTGTCCGCTGCAAGTCGATCGATCTTGCCGTGCCTGCAGAGGCGGAGATCGTGCTCGAAGGTCATATTCATATCGACGAGCCGATCCTTGAAGGGTTGGTCTCAGAATATCACGGCATGTACGAGGATTACGGTTCCGGGGTGCGCGTCAGATTTGAATGCATGACTTGCCGCTCCGACGCGATGTTGCAGGTGATCGAGCCCGGTTACCACATGGAGCACCTCTATCTCGGCGCGGTGCCGATCGCCGCCAGCCTCAAGGCCGTCATCCGGCGGTCCGTTCTCAATGTCGGCGAGGTTGCCGTCACCGCATCAGGCAGCGGACGGAACAACGTGGTCGTGCAGATCGATGCGCCCCGCCCGGGACAGGCACGCCGCATCATGTCGATCTGCTGGGGTGCGGTCAGCATCGTCAAGAACATCACGATCGTCGACAGCGATGTCGACCCTTGGGATCTCGATGCCGTCGAATTGGCAAAGATGACGCGCATGCGCGCGGAGCGCGACATTCTCATCGTCACGGACCTTCCGGCAGACCGGTCCGAGCCTCAGGAAGACGGCGGCGTGATCGCCAAGGTCGGCTACGACGCCACGATGAAGCCGGGCGATCGAAGGGAAGGGTTCGACAAGGCGCTTCCGCCGCCGGATTCCTACGAACGGATGCGCAAGCTGCTGTTGCGCGTCAAGCCGGAGATGCTGATTTGAGGCGATTGATCATCGGCATATCAGGGGCTTCCGGTGCAATCTACGGACTGCGTGCGCTGGAGATGCTGCGGGACTTCGACGATGTCGAGACGCATCTCGTCATATCGCCCGCGGCGATCCGCACGGCACTGGCCGAAGGGACGGGAAAGACCGCAGACGAAATCCGTGGCCTCGCCGACCGGGTCTACAGCCACGGGGATATCGGCGCTTCGATTGCCTCCGGTTCCTTCCGGTGCGACGGCATGCTGGTTGCGCCATGCTCGATCAAGACGCTGAGCGGGATCGCGCATTGTTATGCGGACGATCTGATCGTGCGCGCCGCCGATGTCTGCCTGAAGGAACGCCGCCGGCTGGTGCTGATGGTGCGGGAAACGCCGTTGCATGCGGGCCATATCGCGCTGATGGACCAGGCAACACGCAACGGCGCCGTCATCATGCCGCCGGTGCCGAGCTTTTACACGCTGCCGAAATCAATCGCCGAAATGGTCGACCAGACCGTGGGGCGTGCGCTGGATCAATTCGGGCTTCATCATCCGACGGTCCGGCGCTGGACGGAGGATCATAACGACTGAGCCATGAAGAGCAGCGCTGAAAGCTGCCGGGCCATCATGTCAACCGCATGCAAAACAACGACGCACAATCACTCCCCCAGGGGAACTCAAAAAAAAGGAGATAGAGTGATGTTGTCAGACAATCGTTCCAGAAGGTTGCAGAGCCTGTTCATGCGCGGCGCCGCCGTGTTGCTGTTGTCGCTCATGGCGGCCGCACCCGTGATGCTCGCCGCGTCTCAAGCCGCCGCGCAGACGGAAAAACCCGTTAGCGGCGGCGCGATGACCATTATCAACGGTTCGGACATCAAGAGCTGGGATCCGGCGATCTCCGCCGGCACCTATCCCGGCGGGCCGATGGATGTGCTCGACGCCGTCTACGGCTTTATCGTCTACGTCAACGACAAGGGCGTCGTGACCGGCGGCATGGCCGAAAGCCTGACCAGCACAGACGCCGTGACCTGGACCTTGAAGCTTCGCAAGGACATGAAGTTCACAGACGGGACGCCCTATGATGCGGAAGCCGTCAAATACAATTGGGACCGCGCCGCCGATTCGGCCACGCTTTCACCGGCGCAGCCGTTCATATCCTCATGGAACAAGGCGATCACCGTCGTCGATCCGCAGACGCTGACGATCAAGCTGTCCTCCCCGAACGCCAATTTCGCAGCCCAGGTCGCCGAGCTGTGCCCCTTCATCGCCTCGCCGGCAGCATTGAAGGCCGCTAAGGAAAAGACCGACATCAAGCCGGTGGGCGCCGGCGCCTTTACGCTGACCGAATGGAACCAGGGCATATCGATGACCATGGCCCGCAATCCCGGTTATTGGGATCAGCCGCGCCCCTATCTGGAGACGATCAAGTTCGCGATCATTCCCGAAACCAACAGCCGCATCGCCACCGTCGTGCAGGGTGGTGCAACGATGATGGCCGGTTATCCCTATCAGTTCGGCTCGAACGCAACGGCGCCGGGGGTTGCGACCCGCGAGATCCCGATCCGCGGCATCAACCGCGCCTATCTCAACCAGGCCAAGGGTATCTTCACGGATGTTCGCGCCCGCGAGGCCTTCTATTCCGCCATCGACCGCGCGCGGCTGATGCAGGCCTTCACGCAGATGCCCGGATACAAGGCACCCAGCAATTACTTTGGAGAGAATTCGCCCTATTTCGACAGCGCTTCATCTCTTCCGGCCTATGATCCGAAGAAGGCGCAGGAACTGTTCGACGCTCTGAAGGCGGACGGCAAGCCGTTCTCGATCAAGATCGTCACCTATACCAACTCGGACCTGAAGCGTCTTGCCGCCTACATCCAGCAGGTGCTGACCGGCTATGAAGGCGCCTCGGCTGAGATCGTCGAGGTCGACCAGGCCTCGCTGATCCAGCGATGCAAGACGCAGCTCGACTTCGACATCTGCGTCGAAGGCGGGGTGCTGGTGTCGAACGGCGCCGAGCCGAACATTTCCAATCTGCTGAGTTCCGGCGGTGCTTTCAACTGGGGACAGTACAAGAGCGCCGAGATGGACGCTGCATTGAAGGAGGCCAGCTCCACCCTCGACCCTGCCGCTGTCAAAGCCGCCTATGTCAAGGTTCAGAAGCTCGTCGCAACCGAAATGCCGCTTTACATCTTCGGTGAACAGACGCGCTCGCTGCTGCTGCGCGACAATACCGGCGGCGTCGTTCCTTCGAACGGCGGCATCCTGCAAAAGCAGTTCCTCTACGTCTGCACGGATGTCTGCCAGAAATAGCGGGTTCCAGATCACGACGTGCAGGCTCGCCCGGAAGATCCGGGCGGGCAGCGAAGGGCCGGTCGATGGGCTGGACGACCGTACAAGCCAAAGACGTTAAGACGACAGAATGAGCCCTGCGATGCGGGGCGATCGGAAAAGGTGGATGACGATGATCGGCAATCGCGAGAAGGTGAAGTTTCGGGACCTGGTTTCCCGCAAGCAGGTGTTCACGCCCTGCGTCTGGGATTGCTACTCCGCCAAGGCGGCGGAAATGGCCGGCTTCGAGGCGATCCTGCTCAGCGGCGCATCACTGGGATTCAGCATGTCCGGCGTGCCGGATCTTGGCCTGCACAATCAGGAGGAATTGGTCTACGCGACCGACCGCATCGCCGACTATTCGCCTCTGCCACTGGTCATCGATGCCGATGACGGTTTCGGCGATGTCGTCCAGACCTTCCGCACCTGTTATCGTCTCGCCAAAGCCGGCGCCGGAGCGATCCTGATCGAGGATACGCCCAATGAACGCGGCTACGCGCGGTTCGGCCGCGCCATGGAGGCGGCGACGCTTGCCGGCAAGGTCGATGGAAACGTGCCGCACGAGGTCGTCTCGCAGGAGCTCTGGCTCGCCAAGATCAAGGCCTCGATCGAAGCCTGTCAAGGCACCGATTGCGTGGTTATCGCACGCACTGAATCCAAGCTCGAAAAGGGGCTGGACGACGCTATCGAACGCTGCGTGCGCGCCGCAGCACTCGGCGCTGAGATGACCTATGTGCACGGCCTGCGCACGTTGGAGGAATGCCGGAAGGTGGCCAAGGAATTGCCCGGCTGGAAGATGTTCGGCGATGTCGCGACCGTCAACGGCGTCCCCTTCGTGCGGCTCGAGGAAATCGAGGCGCTCGGCTTCAACCTGGTGACCATGCACTATCTCGAGAAGGGATCGATGTATGGCATGATGGATTACGGTCGGCATGTCTTCAAGGACCGCAGCACGCGTTACGCGGACGAGCACAGCATGGGCGGCATGACGCCTGCCGAGCAGAAGGCCTCGCTGGAGCGGGACAGCGGCTGGCTCGATGCCGAGGACAGATGGAAGGCGCTCTGATCCCGGAGGCTGGCCGCTCTGCCATCTCGTTTTGCGAAATCCGGATGCCGGTCCAGTCCGGCATTGGATGTTCCACCTGACAATCGGAGTCCGATCGTTGCGAATTGCCAATCTCTCCTATCTGAAAGCGGTCGGCGTCCGGCTTCTGGCCGGCATTCCGGTCTTCCTGCTGGTCACGTTCTCGGCGACGGCGCTGTCGAGCCTGATGCCGGGGTCGGCGGCGCAGCTGATCCTTGGAGAGAACGCGACGCAGGCGCAGATCGATGCGCTGAACAGCCGCTACGGCTACGATCTGCCGGTCTGGGAACGTTACCTCGGCTGGCTCGGACGGCTTCTTCAGGGAGATCTCGGGCAGACCATGTTCAGCCAGCAGTCCGTGGCAAAACTCCTGGTCGACCGGGCGGCAGTGACGTTCGAAATTGCGCTGCTTGCCATGTTCGTCTCGCTCCTGATCGGCGTGCCGCTTGCCATGTATACCGCCAGCCGGCCGGGCGGCATCGTCGATACGGTGCTGCGGGCGGTGTCCTCGGTCATGCTGTCGATCCCGACTTTCGTCATTGTGGTTCTGCTCGGCTTCGTCTTCGCAATCGTGCTGCGCTGGCTGCCGGCGACCGGCTGGGTTACCTTCAGTGACGATCCGATCGGCAATCTCTATTACGTCGCCTTGCCGGTGATGTGCCTCAGCGTGCATCAGGCAGCCTATTTCTACAGAGTGAGCCGCAGCGAGTTCGTCGCGGTCCTCCAGGAGGACTATGTCCTCGTTGCCAGGGCCAAGGGCCTGCCGACGCGCTATATCCTGATGCGCCACGTGCTGCGCCCGGCCTCTCCCCAGGTGCTGACGGTGATGGGTCTGTCGATGACCTATCTGCTCGGCGGTTCCTTCATCGTCGAGAGCTATTTCGCGGTGCCCGGCATCGGCTGGACCGTTCTCAATGCGGTGAGCAGCCACGACTTGCCCGTCATGCAGGCCATCTTGTCGCTGACGGTGGTGATCTTCGTCGTCATCTTCATCCTGGTCGATCTCGGTTACGCGCTTATCGATCCGCGGGTGGACGTGTCATGAGCCGCCTCCAGCCAACACAAACGGACCTCGTGCCCGGCGAAGCGGTCGCATTGGCGGAGACGTTGAATGCCGCGATGCCGAAGACCGCGCGTTTCCGCATGCCGAGCGGCCATCCGATGGAATGGTTCGCCTTCGTGTTCCTGACGGTCCTGATCATCTCCTCGGTTTTCGTGGAGTTCATTCCGGGTCTCGTTCGGGCAAGCTTCCCCTATGGCGATTTCTCGCAAGGCCCGGAATGGAGCCTGAACGGCCTGTTCGGAACCGATGCGCTCGGGCGCAGCATCCTGTCCCGGGTGCTCTACGGTGCGCGAACGACGCTCGCCATCGTCTCGGTCGCGACGCTGATCTCGCTGGTGATCGGCATGATCCTCGGGATGCTGGCCGGCTTCTATCGCGGCCCGGTCGAGCGGATCGTCGATCTCTATGCCAATTCCATGGCGTCGCTTCCGCCGATCCTCGTCATCCTGGCGCTGATATCGGTGACCGGAAATTCGGTTTTCACGATGATGCTGGCGCTTGGCCTGCTCGACATCGGAACGTATGCACGCATCGCCAAAGGCGGCGTGATTGCCCAGAACGACCGTGATTACGTGCTGGCGGCACGCGCCATGGGCGCATCGGACATGCGGCTTCTGCTGCGCGAGATCCTGCCCAATCTCGTTCCGGCGCTGACGGCCATCGTTCCGCCGCTGATGGCGGGGTTGATCATCACAGAGGGATCGCTGAGCTTTCTCGGTTACGGCATTCCGGCGCCGGCGCCGAGCTGGGGCGGGATGATCGCCAGCTCGACCGACCTGCTCAGCCGCTTTCCACTGCTGATCTTCGGACCAATCGTCGCCATCGTTCTAACAGTTTACTCGCTCAACACGGTCGGGGATTGTCTGGCCCGTCGCATGAACCATCGCGGCAGGGAACTCTGATATGAACGAGGCAGCGAACACCACCCCGGTCCTCGATTGTCACGAGCTCTCCTGTCATTTCAGGTCGCCGTTCGGGCCGATCCGCGTGCTGCATGACATCAGCTTCAGCATCCCGCCGCGCACGACGCTCGGCATCGTCGGAGAATCCGGCGCGGGCAAATCCATGCTGGTCAAGACGATCATGGGCATTGCGCCGGAGGGGATGAAAACAAGCGGCCGCATCCTTGTCGACGGGACCGATCTGTCGACGCTTAACGAGACGAAACGCCGCGCTTTTCTAGGCCGCAAGTTCGGGATGGTTTTCCAGAACCCGATGACATCCCTCAATCCGTTCGTGCGGGTGGGACGGCAGATCGAAGAGGCAAGCCGCTTCCATCTGCGGCTCGGAAAGGCGAAGGCGAAGGCACTCGCGATCGAGCTGCTGGCAAGCGTCGGCATTCCCGATGCCGCGGAATGTTACGGGCATTATCCGCATCAGTTTTCGGGCGGCATGAAGCAGAGGATCATGATCGCCACGGCACTTGCCTGCCAGCCGGATCTCTTGATCGCCGACGAGGCGACGACCGCGCTCGACGTGACGGTTCAGAAGGAAATTCTCGATCTGCTGCAGCTTATCCAGCAGCAGCGGCAGATGTCGATGATCCTGGTCACTCACAATCTGGGCATCGTCGCCGGACGCACCGACGACATCCTCGTGCTCTATGGCGGGCATGTCGTGGAATACGGCCCGACGGACACCGTCTTTTCCCATCCGCGCCATCGCTATACCGAGGCTCTGCTTTCGGCGATGCCGCGCATGGACCAGCCGGCTCACACGAAACTGCGCACGATCCCGGGCCGTCCGCCCGATCTCGCCAACCCCGCGCCGGGATGCCCGTTCGCACCGCGCTGTCCCGCCGCCGAGGCCCGCTGCCATGTCTCGATGCCGCCGATGACGACCAGTGCGGACGGCAAGCACCGCTTCGCCTGCTATGTGCCTGTTCAAACCGGCGATGCAGCCGACACCGCGGTCGAAAGGAGGGCATTGTCATGAATGACGAGGCTTCCGGCCAAGCCGTCGATACAGGTGCCGCAACGCATGCCTTCGCTGCTTTCCTGCGCGACGACGCGCTTTTGAAGGTACGCGATCTCTCAGTCAGATACCGGCGCGGCGGCAAGATCTTTGTTGCGGTCGACGGCGTCTCCTTCGACGTGGCTCCTGGGGAAACACTCGGTCTCGTCGGAGAGTCGGGCAGCGGCAAGACGACCATCGGCCGTGCCCTTCTGAAGCTTCTGCCGAAGGCGGACACGCGTGTCGACGGCCACGTCGAATATGACGGCCTGAATGTTGCCGATCTGTCTGCTTCCGATCTTCGCGCCATCCGCAGCAAGCTGCAGATGATCTTCCAGGATCCGATTTCTTCCTTCAATCCGCGCCGCAAGGTGCAGGATATCGTCGGAGAAGGCCTCGAGATCCAGGGCATCCACAAAGCGGAAAGACTGGAAAGGGTCGATCGTGCGCTCAACGATGTCGGCATGAGCCGGACGATGGTGGAGGGCCGCAGGCCGCATCAGTTTTCCGGCGGCCAGTGCCAGCGTATTGCGATCGCGCGGGCGCTTGCCGTTGGGCCGGAGCTGATCGTCTGCGACGAGCCGGTTGCATCTCTCGACGTCTCGGTGCAGGCGCATGTGATCAATCTTCTGCAGGATATCCGCCAGAAGCGAAACCTGGCGCTGATCTTCATTTCCCACGATCTCGCCGTCGTGCGCAATGTCAGCGACAGGGTCGCGGTCCTCTACATGGGCAGGATCGTCGAGATCGGAACCGGCGATGCCATCTATCAGCGTCCGGCGCATCCCTATACCCGCATGCTGCTGGAAGCAGTCCCGGTTCCCGATGCCAGCCGGAAGATCGTGCCGAGCACAACGCCGACGCAGGCCTTGTCGCGGAGCGCGCCGCCGTCCGGATGCCGGTTCCGCCTGCGTTGCCCACGCGCTCAGGCGGTTTGTGCGGAACAGGAACCGAAGCTTGCATCGATGCCCCACGGCCAATTCGCGGCCTGTCATTTCCCTCACGACGAACCGGCGCCCGGAATGAAGACGGCGGAACAAGCGTGATGGAAAAAGCCCCTGATGCATTGGCAGAAAAAACGCTGGCAAGCGGCAACGCGCGCTCAGGACAGGATAGCGGAGCTGCGAGGCGCGCTGCTTTCTGTGCCAATGTCTTCGATGTCATTGTCCGGCTCTACGGCGAGCCCGGCATCGCGTCCTGGTGCCTCGAAGCCCAGACACGTCATGCGGTGGACGTGCCGTCACTGCTGTTCTTCGCTCTCGCGGATAGTGACGGACACGGCACGGATGACGGCGAGATGCAGCGGCTTCTGGAACGTGCCGGCGAATGGCGCTCGCATTTCGTCCTGCCGTTGCGACATCTTCGGCTAACCCTGCGTCAAGGCCGCAGGAACACGGCAGAGATTGAATTTTACGAGAAGATCAAGGCAGCCGAGCTGGAGGCGGAACGGTTGCAGGTCCGGCGTCTGGCCGACGACTTTCTCCCGCTCGAAGGGCCGGGCGGGCTGGCAGCCCGTTATCTCGAAACGATTTCCATGCCGGAACCCGAAGCAGCGGAATTGGTCGAGCGGCTTCGGGACGCCACCAAAGCCGTGTGCCACGGCTTCCCCATCATGCGCACCGAGGATCTGAAGACATCATGAGCGATTTCGACGCCGTCATGACAGGAACCATCGCCACCGAAGAAGGCGTCGCGGAAAACTACGTCGCCGTGACTGGCGGCATTACCGCTGCGATCGAGACAGGCTGCGCTCCCGGCGCGCGTGTTCGATTTCGGCACTTACTTTCTCACACCTATCGAGCTTCAAGGACATCGAGATGAACGCCATAATTCTAGACGGTGACAGCCTGACGATCAAAGATACCGTTCGCATCGCGCGCCAGGGCGCCAAGGTCGCGCTCGCCGATGCAGCCCGCGCCGAAATCATCAAGGTGAGAAACTATATCGAGGAAAACTGGCTGACCGAAAACGCGCCGCCGACCTACGGTTTCAATACCGGCGTCGGCAAGCTCAAGGATTATGCCATCAACCAGGCCGATAACGACCGCTTCCAGCGCAATATCGTGCTCTCTCATTGCTCCGGCATCGGAGAGCCGGCGTCGGAAGAAATCGTCCGCGCCATGATGGCCGTCCGCATCAACGCCTTCTGCCTCGGAGTTTCCGGCCTGCGGATCGAGGTGGTTGATCGTCTTGTTGAGATGTTGAACCGCGGCGTTCACCCTGTGGTGCCGATCCAGGGGTCGGTCGGCGCGTCTGGCGATCTGGCGCCGCTCGCGCACATGGTTTCGGTGCTGATCGGCTATGAGGAGGCGGAAGCCTATTACCAGGGCGAACGCATGCCGGCGCCGCAGGCGCTGGAAAAAGCCGGCATTTTCCCAATTGCTTTCGATCTCAAGGCGAAGGACTGCCTTGCCCTCATCAATGGCAACAGCCTCTGCGCGGCCATGGCGGTTCTCAACCTCCACGACGCCGAGATGCTGATGAAGACAGCCGATGCGGCCGGCGCGCTCAGTCTGGAGGCGATCCGCGGCGAGCAGGCGGCGTTCGATCCCCGCATTCATCTTGTGCGCAAGCAGCCCGGGCAGATCGCAACTGCGGAAAATATCCGTCGCATTATCGAGGGCAGCCGTCGCACGACCGAGGCGGCGCGTGCGGTGCGCCTCGAGGACGATATCCTGCATCCGAAACACACCGCTCGAATCCAGGATCAGTATTCCTTCCGTTGCCTGCCGCAGGTGCATGGAAGCTGCCGCGACCAGTTGGAGCACGCCAAGGAGCTGATCACGCGCGAGCTCAACGCCGCGACCGATAATCCGCTCGTCTTCTGGAACGAACTCGGCGCGCTGGAATTTCTGTCCGGCGGCAACTTTCATTGCGAACCCATCGCTTTTGCCATGGACTTGCTGACCATCGCTTTGGTGGAAATCGGCAATATTTCCGAGCGCCGCCTGTTCTCGCTCTGCGACACGACATTGAACTACGGCCTGCCGCCGAACCTTGCCGGCAAGCCGATCGGCCTGAATTACGGCTATGGCATCATCTCGACGGCTGCGGCGTCCGTCGCATCGGAAAACAAGACGCTGGCTTTCCCCGCCGTTGCCGATACCATCCCGACCAAGAGCAGCCAGGAAGACCATGTTTCGATGGCGACATGGGCATGCCGCAAGACGCGTCAGGTGGTCGACAACATGCCGAAGATCCTTGGTGTCGAATGCCTGCTTGCGGCCCGCGCCATCTTCCTGACCGAAGAGGCACTCGGCGGCTACAAGCTCGGGACCGGCAGCCAGGCGCTCTATGACGCGCTTCGCGACGCGATCCCGTTCCAGCAGGAGGACAGCTACATGCCCAAGCAGACCACACCGGCTCTCGAGATCGTGCGGTCCGGCGCATTTCTCGAGACCATCGAGAACAAGATCGGCGCCCTGAAATAGGCGGGCCGGCTGATTTGCGCTGCGGCCGCATCATGAAGCGCCGGCATTTCATCGCCGCCCGCAATTCCCCTGACCGGAGAGAACCATGTTCGATGATCTGATAATGCCGCCAGCCGACAAGATCCTGTCGTTGATGCCGATTTTCCGGCAGGACAGTCGTTCGAACAAGATCGATCTCGGCGTCGGAGTCTACCGGGACGCCTCCGGTACGACGCCGATCCCGCGGGCGGTGAGGGAGGCAGAAAAGCGAATCCATACCGCGCAGACGACCAAAGCCTATGTCGGCCCGGCCGGAGATCCTGTTTTCTGCGATCTCATCGGCAGGCTTGTCTTCGGCGAAGCCGCGCCGTGGGAGCGAATTCGCGGCATCCAGACGCCGGGCGGAGCAGGCGCCTTGACGGTGCTCGCCGGCCTGATCTCCCTGGCGCGCCCGGGTGCTGCGGTCCATGTGCCCGACCCGACCTGGGTGAACCATGTGTCGATCCTCGAAGACAACCGGCTTCGGGTCGTCACTTACCCTTACCTCGATCGCCGAACAGGCGAGGTGGATTTCGACGCCCTGCTCGATCATTTCTCACGGTCGGAGCGGGGCGACATCGTGTTGCTGCACGGCTGCTGCCACAATCCGACCGGCGCCGACCCGAGCCGTTCGCAATGGCAGGCGCTGGCAGAGATCATCGCCGAGCGCGGGCTCGTTCCGCTGGTCGATATCGCTTATCAGGGGTTTGGCGAGGGTCTCGAGGACGATGCCTTCGTGGTACGGCTGCTCACCGGCATGGTTCCGGAAATGCTCGTCTCCTCGTCATGCTCGAAGAATTTCGGAATCTATCGCGAGCGTACGGGTGCCGCATTCATTCTCGCCGCGAACGCGGATCGGGCGGATGCAGCCAAGGCGCAACTCACAGTGCGAGCCCGTCTCGTCTATTCGATGCCGCCGGATCATGGCGCGGCTATCGTTCGCACCGTCCTGGAAGACCCGGCGCTTTCGGCCGACTGGCGCGCCGAACTGGACGATATGCGCTCCAGCATTCTGTCGCTGCGCCAGGGGCTTGCTGCCTCGTTCCGGCGTTTCACCAATGGCAGCGACTACGATTTCCTCGCCAAGAACAAAGGCATGATTTCGCTGATCGGCCTGACACCCGGAGAAGCCGTGATGCTGCGCGAGCAGCACGCGATCTACATCGTCGAGGACGGACGCATCAATGTCGCTGGGCTGCAGGCCAGCCAGATCGACACCTTTGCGGAAGCCGTTCTGGCAGTTCGCGGGAAACGCTGACTGGCATCCGTTTGAGGCCAGAGACAAGAACTATTCGTGCTTCCTTCCGCCGGCGGCGTTCCTTACAATCTCGCCAGTCCTCCCCGAGCCTGGAAATGAGGTTTACATGAGCACGCTTACCCGCTTCTCCGTTCAGCCGCTCTCGACCATGACCCGCCGTCTTGCCGATGTCGCCTCCGCTCGTCGCGAACCCGACCTGGTCATCCAGGGCGCACGCGTCTTGTCCACCTATTCGGAGCGCTTTCTCGACGGACGCGAAGTCTGGATTTCGGGGGGCCGCATCGCAGCCGTGAAGCCGGCCGGCAGCTACAGGGGCGCGAGCGCCAAGCTCTACGACGCCAGGGGCGGCATCATCGCGCCCGGTCTGGTCGATCCGCATATCCATATCGAATCCTCGATGGTGACGGCCTGCGCCTATGCCGAAGCGGCGCTCCTCAACGGCACGACGACGATCTTCTGCGACAGCCACGAGATCGGCAATGTCATGGACGTCGCCGGCGTCGAGGCCATGCTCGAGGATGCACGGCAGGCGCCGCTGTCGATCTTCCTGACCGTGCCGAGCACCGTGCCGGCGACGACGCCGGATCTGGAAACAGCCGGTGGCGACCTGACACCGGACAAGATCGCCGCCCTGTTCGACAAGTGGCCGGAAGCCGTGGCTCTCGGTGAGAAGATGGATTTTGTCCCCGTTGCAATGGGCGACGAGCGCAGCCATGCGATCCTGGCTGCAGCACTCGAGCGCGGCAGGCCGGTGTCGGGCCATGTCTACGGACGGGAGTTCGTTGCCGCCTATGCCGCATCCGGCGTCACCGACACGCATGAAGCTATCGACCGCGACATTGCCGACGACCTGCTGGAAGCCGGCGTGTGGATCTTCCTGCGCGGCGGCCCGCCGACGACCCCCTGGCATTCGCTGCCGCAGGCGATCAAGACGATCACCGAGCTCGGCGCCTCCCACAAGCGCGTTGCCGTCTGCACCGACGACCGTGATGCGGAAGATCTGCTCGCCTTCGGCCTGGACTGGGTAACGCGCGAAGCCGTGAAATACGGCATGAGGCCGGAACAGGCCTGGGCGATGGGTTCGCTGCACGGCGCGACGCGGTTCGGCATGGAAGGCGAAATCGGCGGTCTGGGCGGCGGACGCCGCGCCGACCTGGTGCTTCTCAGCGACGACCTTACGCCTGTTAGCACCTGGTATGGCGGCGAGCTCGTCGTCGACGGCAAGAAGATCACGCCGATCCTCGACGAAGCCCTGTCGAAACCGTATCGCTATCCGGACGCCGCCTACCACACGGTCAAGCTGCCAAAAAATCTCAAGCTGACACCGGACCTACCGATAGAGACGGTCGTCGCTCATACGATCAAGACGGAGCTGCCTGGCATCACCCTCGGCCATGTCACCGTCACGCTGGAACCGGCCAATGACTGGCAAGCCCATTTCGACAAGCACGACCTCTGCTTCGTGACGGTGGTAGAACGTCACGGCAAGTCTGCCGGCAATGTCGCCCACGGACTGCTCAATGGCTTCGGGCTCAAACAAGGCGCTGTCGCATCCTCGGTCGGCCACGACAGCCACAACATCATCGTCGCCGGCACCAATGCCGCGGACATGCAGGTGGCGCTCGACGCGATCGAAGAAAAGCAGGGTGGCGTCTGTGTCGTGATGGACGGCAAGGTGACGGCCATGGTGCCGCTGCCGATCGCCGGGCTTTTGTCCGACAAGCGCGTGCACCAGGTCGCCGACGAGGTAAAGGCCTTGAAGCTCGAATGGGAAAAGGCAGGCTGCACCATCGCCTATATGGGCTTCAACCTTATCCCGCTGTCGGTCATCCCGGAAATCCGGATAACCGACAAGGGCCTGGTGCTGGTGCCGGAAATGGTGATCTCGCCGCTCTTCGAATAGACCTGAACGCTGGTAATCCGATGGTGAAAGAGGTGCCGATCCTTCGCCGTGACGAGGCAGGAAAACCTAACGTTACGCATCGAGCGCACCTCGTTTGGCAATCGAGATCAGCTCCTTGAAGTGCGCAGCAATCCTACCTTCGCGGCTAGCGTCCTCCGCTTCCCAACCGAACTTCCACGCGTCGTGACGCGCAAGCCAATCCCCGAGGGCGCTGGTATCACCAGTCGGCATCCTATGGGCGGCGAGGTATGGGTTTTCGTGAGCCTTCAGGCCGAGCACCCGCGCCCTTGAGCCTGCTTCCTGTAAATCGATCAGCTCTTCAATCGTCATGCGCGATCCCCCACGATGCCGGCGACGGTAGCATCGCAGTCCGCGCATGCAAGTGAATGCTAATTAATGGGTTAATTTGGGACAGTTGCGTGACAAGCGGCGCAGCATAACGATCTGATATAGCAACATAACGTTTCCTGATCGAAGACGTTGCTTTACCGATTGTACCCCTGAGAAAGGCCGCACATACTCTTGGTCATAACAATGACAAAGAGGGTAACATGTTAGAATTCAATATCATGCGGGCTCACGCCGGTCGCCTTTCCATGTCCACCATCGCCGGCATCATGTTGCTTTGCACCGGCCAAGCGAATGCCGAAACTCTTCGGCTCGCCCACGCATCGAGCTCGAAGAGCCTCATTCAGGAGGCTGTCGTCATGTTCGCCGACAAGCTCGCCGGCGAAACCAAGGGCGGCCTTACCGTCCAGATTTTTCCAGATGGTCAGTTGGGCGATGAGGGACCGATCGCCGATGGTGTCGGCTCCGGCTCCATCGATATCGGGTTAGGCGGCGTTGCCGATGCGATCGATCCGAAGCTCAACGTCGTCACCTTGCCGTTCTTGTTTTCCGATGCAAACGCAGCGCACACCTTTCTCGACGGACCAGTCGGGAAGAAGGTCTTCGACACGGGTGCCGACAACGGCTTCAAGATGCTCGGCGCGCTTGATTCCGGTTTCCGCCAATTTGCAACTGTCAGCAAATCAATCGCGACGCCGGAGGATATCAAGGGTCTGAAGCTGCGCACGCCGCCGAACCCCGTCATTCTCGCAACCATCGAACAGCTGGGTGCCCTGCCGCAATCGATTCCATTCGGGGAGGTCTATACCTCGCTGCAATCGCATGTGGTCGACGGCGTGGAGCCGGAAATACGCGATTTCGCGGATCAGAAATGGTACGAAAGCGCGAAGTTCCTATCGGTCTCGAACTATATCTGGACGCCGAATTACTGGTTCATGAACAAGGAGCGCTTCGACGCTCTGAGCCCGGAAAACCAGGCTGCGGTGACCAAGGCAGTCGAAGAGACGACGATCTGGTACCGCGGAAAACTCGACGAAGTCTATGCCCAGGTCATTGAGGACCTCAAGTCGAAGGGCGTCACCGTAACGACGGTGGACACGACACCCTTCCGTGCGATGGTTGATCCTGTCTATGTGAAATTCGGGGCGGAATGGGGCGACGATCTGGTGTCGTCCGTGCGCTCGGCAGCAGCCGGAAAATAGGCAATGCCTGCGGCGAGGATTCGATCGGTCCCCCGACGTGTCCTTGCCGTATTCGTTGCCTGTGCAGCCACGTCCTCCTTTGATGGAAAGCCCCATGAAACGCCTCGCTTCTTCAGCGGTCTTCGTGATGACGATCGTTGGTGTCCTCGTTGTCGTCGCCCTAATCCTTTCTACCGGGCTTGGTGCCGTAGGCCGGTATCTCGGTCTTTCCGGAATCACTTGGTCATTTGAAATGGTCGGCATCCTGTTCTTGTGGACGACCGCGATTGGTGCTGTTCTGTCGGAGGTCGCCGGCGAAAACGTTTCCATCGACGGCAACACGTCCACCAGTGGCCGGAACCGCTGGTTTCGCATCTATCACAATCTCATCCTGCTCACCGTTGCCGCCGCCTTTCTGTGGAGCGGCAAGGCCATGCTTGCGCGCACGGGATTTGTTCCGACCCCCGTTATGCGCGCGCCGAGTTGGATCGTTCAGAGCATCATCGTCTTCATGGGCGCCACTCTCGCCATCATCGCCATTGCGCGCATCGTTTCGGCATTCCGGGAGCGTGTCCGATGACGCTTCTGGTTCTCTTCGGCGTCTTCGCCATTACGCTTTACACTGGTGTGCCGGTCGCATGGTCGATCGCGTTTTCCACCCTTGTCGTCATTTATTTCGGTCTGGTTCCGCTCCCACCCTCCTGGTTTGCGCAACAGGTCTATATGGGAGCCGATTCCATTTCATTGGCGTCCATCCCGCTGTTTCTCGTCGCCGGCGGCATCATGAATGAGGGTGGCCTGACACGCCGGATCATCGACCTTGCCAATGACATGGTCGGATGGGTGCGAGGAGGATTGGGTGTCGTCAATGTCGCGACCTGCATGATTTATGGAGGAATTACCGGATCGGCCACGGCCGACACGGGTGCTGTCGGCGCCATCATGATCCCGGCGATGGCCGAACGGGGCTATCCAAGAGACTTCGCTGCAGCAGTTACGGCCGCAGCCGGCACGCTCGGCATCATCCTGCCGCCAAGCGTTGTGATGATCATGTACGGGGTCATAACGGATACGTCGATTGGTGGACTATTTGCAGCAGGCATCATTCCGGGTCTTATGTTGGCGGTCACATTCATGCTCACGGCCTGGTGGGTTGGGGTGAAGGAGAACTTTCCAAAGTCGGAGACCCGTCCGACCGTAACAAGCTTCAGCAAGCACCTTTTGCGGGCACTTCCTGCGTTAATGATGCCTATTGCGGTTCTCAGTTCCATGCTGAGTGGGCTTGCTACAACGACGGAGGCTGCCTTCGTGGCAGTGGTCTGGGCTCTTCTGGTCGGAGGTGTCCTCTATCGCGAAATTACCTTAGCCGGCCTTTGGAAGATCGGGGCGGAGACGGTACGCATGACCGGCGCGATCATGATCATCATGGCTGTTTCCGTTCCGTTTTCCTGGATACTGACCGTCGAGCAGATTCCGCAATGGACCGCCGGGCTCCTTCATGCTTGGGGAGCCGGTCCGACCATCACGATCCTGCTCATCCTGGCGCTTTTGACCTTCGTCGGCACCTGGGCGGACCTTGGGCCTTCGCTGATCATCCTTGCACCGATCGTTCATCCGATCGGCGTCGAAGCAGGGCTTCAGCCATATCAACTTGGTCTGATCTTCACAATGGCGCTGGGTATTGGATTGTTCACGCCACCGGTGGGCACCAACATCTTCGTCGTCTGCAACGTCGCCAAGGTTGGAGTGAACGCTGTCACTCGCCGACTCATTCCGTTCTTCATCACCAGCAACATCTGCCTTTTGCTCGTCGCCTTCATTCCAGAGACGACGGAATGGCTTCCGCGTTACTTCGGGTTCTAGCAACCGTCCGTGGCCGCAACGAATGGACAAATACGATGACGAAACATCTGGTTGGGGGAATCTCCAGCGCCGGGCGGGCCTTGCCACCCATGGACGGCAAACCCTTTGTCGCCCGACGGTCCCAAGGCGCCTATATCTGGGACGACAGACAGCGCCAGTATATCGATACGGCGCTCGGATTTGGGGCGACGGTGATCGGCCATGCGAATCCGCTGGTTGTCGAGGCAGTCACTGCCGCCCTGCGCAATGGGCCGATGCCGGCCTTTGCCCATGATGGAGAGGAGGAAGCTGCCGGCGTGCTGACCGCTGCGACGCAGCATTTGTCGCGGGCGATCTTTACCAATACCGGTAGCGAGGCCGTTCATCTCGCCTGCCGGCTCGCTCGCGCTGCCACGGGCCGCTCCTATATCGCAAAAATGGCTGCCGGCTATGACGGCTGGTATGACGACGTTACGCTAGGCCAGGCGGGATCCGCCGATGCGGCAATGCTCACAAACGCACGGCCGGTGCACGAGCGAACCACGCTGCTGCGCTTCAACGACTTCGATGATGTCGATCAACTGTTCGCAGAAAACAGTGACATCGCTGCCGTTATCCTGGAACCGATGCTGGCCAATGCGGGATGCATCCCGGCAGCGCCCGGATATCTTGCTCATGTGGAAGCGACGGCGCGGCGCCATGGCGCGCTTGTCATTCTCGATGAGGTGCTGATGGGATTTCGCACGCGTTTCGGGCTGACGGGGCATAGCATGGAGGTGGAAGCAGATCTGGCCACCGTCGGCAAAGCCATCGGCAGTGGCGTCGCAGTGGCCGCTGTCGTCGGTCGACCCGACCTCATGGCGCTTGCAGAAGAGGGTACAGTCAACCGCGCCGGGACTTACAGCGGCAATCCTGTGGCCACAGCCGCCGTCACCGCAACGTTTCAGGTTCTGAGAGACCTCGATTACGCCGCCTTGCTGGCGCGCGGCGAGCGGTTAAGGCATGGCATAAATTCAGCTTTTGCCAGTTATGGCAGGGCAGTTACAACCTCTGGGGAGGGCTCTGTGTTTACAATCTGGTTTGCCGATAGCCCGCCCTCGAACTACGCAGAGACGCTGGACAGGGCAAATGCCGTCATGACACTCAAACTTCATGAGGCGCTTCGCCGCCGCGGGCTGTTGATCATGCCGTTTGCCTTCGGTCGTCTCTATCTTTCCAATGCCCACACCGATGGCGTTATCGACGAGATGATCGGTATTTTTGAAGACGCAGCAAGAGACATGGCGGCCTAGCCAATTTGCTGTTTTGGGATCCTGAAAACCATATGCCTTGCAACTGGCCGTTTACCGGATCGCGACCCTGATCACGGCGACCAGTAGATAGTGTCAAAGCTGCTGAAAATGCGAGCGGACGAAGCTGGCGACCGTGCGAACAGCGGCGCGCGCGCCATGTGGAACGAGAAGGGCGATCTCGAGCGGTTTCAGCGACGGCAGGCCGTCGGCTTCCGCGGTCAGACGGCGGTGTCGCGAAGCGACAACCGAGGCCGGCAAAGCTGTAACCGCGGCACCCGCATCCAGCGCCGCCTGAATCGACGGCAGATGTGAGGATGTCCATGCCGCTCGCCATCCGATGCCGGCCTGGGTGAGAGCGTGGACGATATGGGGCCGTGCTCGACAATCCTTCTCCGGAAACAAGGCAAGAGGGAGGGGGCGCTGCCGCTCAATCTGCCCATCTGGAGGTCCGCACCAGACCAGCGGCTCGCGACGCAGCAACTCGCCGACGATCGAATCCGGTGCACGAGTGATGATAGCGAGATTGATAGTGCCGTGTTCGACCATCGCCTCGAGGGAGCGGGAGAAGTCGCACTGGATCTCGACTTGGATACGGGGATTGGCGCGCGAAAACTCTTCGATCAAAGGCTTGCCAAACAGCTCGATGTAGTCGTCCGGCATTCCAAGACGGACATAGCCGCGCATGGCACCTGGATCGAGCGCTGCCAGCGCCTCGTCCTCGATCGCAATGATACGGCGGGCATAGCCAATCAGGATCTCGCCTGTTTCAGTCAGGTGCACGCCGCGTCTTGTCCGGTCAAACAGCTTCCGCCCGATCTGTTCTTCAAAACGGGCGATGATGAGACTGACGGCCGCTTGCGACTTGCCGATCCTCGTCCCTGCTGCAGTAAAGCCACCGGCGTCGGCCACTGCCACGAAGGTCGCGAGCGCATCTGTGTCGAAGTGCTGCATTTTGAACCTTGGAACTCGCTGTGGGACGTGCGGCGATCTGATCGTTCCGACTAAGCGAGCTTCACCAAAAGACCGCCGGACTGCAGATATCATTCTCCCTTTCCTCAAGTGAGTAAAGCGCTGGCCATGATGCGAACACGCCGACGCGCGCGGACGTCCAACGATGAGATCACTCGCTACAAGGCAGTCGGAACGGCGTTGGCTGATCTTGCCGCCACGATGGTGTATGAAGCCGCCTTTGATCGCCGGCTGACATCTTCTGGTCGGGGCGATCGCGAATGATCGGAACGCGCCTGTTGCCCCGTTCCAATAGGCCGGCAGCCTCTGCTCCCGACGACTTCAATAGCGCGCATCTTCCAGGCCACAGAAAGGGTCTACCGGGTTGGTACCGAGGAAGGGCTTGCGACCGAGCATACAATCAACGACGGCTTCCTGGACGCTGTCCATGGTGGAGTACGCATTGATATAGGCCGGTACGCGCGGCGCATCGTAAAGGTGATAGGGATGCCCAAAGGAGATCATTACGGAGGGAATATTCGTCCAGGGTCGGTACATGGCCTTGAAGAGGCCTCCACCACCCATCCTATGCCAGTCGACGAATATCCGACCTCGCACGAGTAGCGACTCGTCGCCTAGCGCGTAGAGGACGAGGTCGAAGTCGTCGGGGGTCGGCACGATGTCCGGTCGGTCGATCGTGACTTCGAAACCTTCCCTCCGCAACAGCGCGGGTAGCAAGAATTCCAGTGGCTGCGGCATGAGCGGATGAATGATGCCGCCGTCGACCAGCAGCACGCGCTTTGTTTTCGCCGGATCGAGCGGAAAGATACCATTGACGTCCTTCACAAGCGTAGGCGAGCGGCCGATGTATTCCCTTGATGCTGCGACATTGTCTGGATGCGCAAGCAGGTGGCGCGCTTCCGCCGCATCGGGGAGGACGTCTGACGGTTGAAAAAGTTTGAGATGGGCCTTGAGCGCCAGCACGCGAAGAACCGCTTCCTCAAGTCGTTCCGGAGTAATTCGCCCATCTTCGATGGCACCCTTGACCGCCGCCATATCCTGCTCAGGTTCATCGCTGAAGAGGATCATGTCGCAGCCATTTGCGATGATATCAGGCAGCGTATCGAGGTGGTGGCCCCAGGCGGACAGCCCTCCCATGGGTGTCGCGTCAGAGACGATGATGCCATTGAAGCCGAGTTCGTCTCGGAGAAGATCAACGTTCAGCAACCGGGAAACCGAGGCCGGTCGGAAGGCTTCAAGCCCGGCATCTGGCATCTTCGATCGAACATAGGCCGGAAGGGAAATGTGCCCGCTCATGATTGCCAACACGCCTTCGGCGATCAACGTTCCATAGAGCCGACCGAAGGTTTCCTTCCACTCGTCCATGGAAAGCGGATTGGTCGTCGTAACGAGGTGCTGATCGCGGTCGTCATATCCCTCGCCCGGCCAGTGCTTTGCGGTGGCGGCAACGCCATTTCGTTGGAGACCGTGAACATGGGCAACCGCGTGCCGCTCAATCTTGTTGACATCGGAGCCGTATGAGCGCGTACCGACAATCGGCGATCGGAACGCGTTATTTATATCGATGACTGGCGTGAAGGACCAGCGCACGCCCATCGCGCGGCCCTCGCGTGCCAGGATTTCCGAGCTTTTCTCGGTCGCCTGAACGTCGTCGACGGCGGCAAGGCCAAGTTGGCCCAGCACCGGAGTGCCGAAAGCGAAGGAATGACGGCTGCCTTCGAGGTCTGCGCTGATGATGGGCGGGACTTTGCTCTTGGCCACGAGGTCAGAGATGACCCGCCGCTCGAACTCGAGGTCAGCCGTGAAGAAGCGGGTTACGCCGCCCGGCCTTAGTGAAGCAATGCGTTTGAAATCCTCCTCATCCGTCCCGATCATGATCAAGGTGAAGAGTTGGCCGATCTTGTCATCAAGATCGAGCGAGGCATAGACATCGCGGATCCAGGATATCGCAGCGTCGTCGAGGTTGAACGGCGCTTTGCGAAGCTCGTCGTAGATCGTCATAAGTTCCCCCGTTGATCAACGCTCTGCGGATAGCCCGTGTGAATATGCACGCTATCCCGCCACAAGCCAGCGCGGTGATGTCAGGTTAAGTTCGTCGGGAACATTTTGGATATCGAGGGTCGGCTTGAGCAGTCGCTTGAGCAGCGGGCGGCGAAGCGACGGCCGCTTTAGTTCCCCCTGAATGGCCTGGGACATCAGGCTCTCATTTTTGATCTAGGAAGCGAAGCGCCACACCGTCGTCTTTTTGATTTCGCTGTCCTCCAGCGCCCGCGTTACCGGCACCTCATAAACCGCGCAGAATTCCAGCTGATCCCGCGGCAGATAGCTACGTCCGGGATCGCCGACCAGCACCCGCTTCCCGTC
Organism: Rhizobium sp. WSM1328; assembly: GCF_057653715.1. Lineage (NCBI taxonomy): Bacteria > Pseudomonadati > Pseudomonadota > Alphaproteobacteria > Hyphomicrobiales > Rhizobiaceae > Rhizobium > Rhizobium sp. WSM1328. Next base: position 4,081,075 of record NZ_CM172788.1, read on the forward strand.
GGCCGCGAGCTTCGCCAACCAGGGAACGAGCGCATCGGCGAAAGCGCGGTCGTAGAAGACGTCGCCGGCAAGCACGATATCCGTATCGACGGCCTGCCCGATCAGATCGGCGCCGGTAAATCCGAGTGAAACGTGATTGGCCTCGGCATTCAGCCGGACTGCCGTCTCCGCCCAGGGATCGATATCGCTAGCCATGACCTCCCGGGCACCGGCCATCACAGCCGCAATGCCGACAAGGCCGGAACCGCTGGCGAAATCAAGCACGCGCTTGCCGCGCACCGCTTCCGGATGATCGAGAACGTAGCGCGCCAGTCCCTGGCCGCCCGCCCAGGCAAAAGCCCAGAAGGGCGGCGGCAGGCCGATCGCCTCCAGCTCCTCCTCCGTCTTCAGCCAGAGTTCATGCGCCTCATTCGCCAGATAGAGCGAAATCTCCGGCACATGCGGTGGCGGCATCAGGCTGGTGTTGGCGCGGATAAAAGCTTGCGGATCAGTCTTCAACGCGGCGGGTTGTCCAGTCCGCCCATGCGGCAGACTTCGAGATATTCTTCCTCGGTGACCGGCTGTACCGAAAGCCGCATCGAGGTGACGAGCGCCATCTTGGCGAGCTTCTCGCTCGCCTTGACATCCTTCAGCGTCACCGGCTTCGGCACGTCCATGACGGCGCGGATGTCGACGCAATCCCACTTCGGATCGCCCTTGGCGGAAGAATCGGGATGCGACAGGGCGCAGACTTCGACGATGCCGACGATCTCCAGTCCATCATTGGAATGATAAAAGAACCCTTTGTCGCCGATCTGCATCGCCCGCATGTTGTTGCGCGCCAGATAGTTGCGGACGCCGGTCCATTCCGTGCCCTTTTCGCCGGCAGCCTTCTGCTGCTCCCAGGACCAGGAGGCGGGTTCGGATTTATAGAGCCAGTGCGCCATGCTCACGCCTCCGGTTTGTTGAAGACCCAGTTATAGGCCTTGACGTCGACGCTTTCGAATAGTCCGGCCTTGGCATAGGGATCGGCATCGGCAAGCGCACGCGCCGCCTCTTTCGATTCCGCTTCGACGATGATCAGGCTGCCGCAGGGCTTGCCGTCGTCATCGAGAAACGGGCCGGCGATCTTCAGCTTACCCTCGGCATTCAGCTTGTTCAGATGCTCGATATGCGTCGGACGCGTATCCATGCGCACGTTCAGGTGTCCCGGTTTGTCCTTGCAGAGAAGGGCGAAAAGCATGTCTGTCTCCTATTCGGTGGTGATCGGACGCGTCATCAGCTGCTCTATCGCCTCTGATATATCGAGCTTGCCGTCAATGATGGCGGAAATGGCATCGGTGATCGGCATGCTGACCTTCAATTCCGCCGCAAGCCGCGAGGCGACGGAGGCGGCAAACGCGCCTTCCACCAGCGCACCCTGCAGGGGATCGGTCTTTTCGCCGCGCCCGAGCGCGATGCCGAAGCGCAAGTTTCGCGATTGATGGCTTGTTGCCGTCAGCACCAGATCGCCGAGGCCGGAAAGCCCGCGCACCGTATCCGCCTGGCCACCCTTGGCGACGACGAAACGCGACATCTCGGCAAGCCCGCGCGCAATCAGCGCCGCACGCGCCGAATCACCGATGCCACGGCCTTCAACGATGCCGCAGGCGATCGCCAGCACATTCTTCAGCGCGCCGCCAAGCTGCACGCCGATCCGGTCGTTGGAGGCATAGAGCCGGAAGGTCCGGCCTGATATGGCCTGAGCCAGCCGCTCCGCGATCTCCATGTCGGCTGCCGCAATCGCCATCGCCGTCGGCAAGCCCTTGGCGATATCGGCGGCAAAACCCGGGCCGGAGAGCACGGCGACCGAATGGTCCGGCAGTTCCCGTTGCAGCATGTCGGTCAAAAGATTGCCGGTCGCCCGTTCAATACCCTTGGCACAGGTAACGACGACAGCATCCTTGGTTAGATAAGGGCCGTATTGCCGTGCCGCATCGGCCTGCGCCTGCGACGGCATCGCAAAAAGCACGATGGAGGCACCAGCGATCGCATCCGCCTCGGCGGAAAATTCCAGCGTATCGGGCAGGAGAATGCCGGGCAGCACCGCATCATGCAGCCGTTCGCTCTTCAGATCGGCAATCAGCGCCGGATTACGCCCGACGAGTGTCACGGCGCTGCGGCCGGCAAGCGCGATGACGGCGGCAAGCGCCGTGCCGAAAGCCCCCGATCCGACGACGGCGATGTTTTCCCTCATGCCTTGGCCCCTCGTTTTCCAAAGCCGATCAGCGTTTCCGCATTGGAATCGAGCGGCCATCGCGAACGCGGCTGCACGTCGAGCGTATCCGGTGCGGCACCGGTCGCCATCCGTTCCAGTCCTGCCCAGGCGATCATCACGGCGTTGTCGGTGCAGAGGTGCAGCGGTGGCGCGACGAAGCGGAAGCCGTTCTTGTCGCACAGTGCCTGCAGTGTGCCGCGCAGTTCGAGATTGGCGGCGACGCCGCCGGCAACGACGAGCGCCGGCTTTTCGCCAGTCGCTGGGCCAGTGGCAGGGAATGTCGCGGGAATTTCCGTCTTGAACCGCTGCAGGCCACGGCCGATACGGTCCTTCAGCGTCCGCGAAACCGCCTTCTGGAACGAGGCGCAGATATCCGCCACGTCCTGATCGCTGAGCGGCGCGATATCCTGCGCCGCCTGCCGCACTGCCGTCTTCAGGCCGGAGAAGGAGAAGTCGAGCCTTGCCTCGCCGACCAGCGGCCGCGGAAAATCGAAGCGATCGGGATTGCCGTCCCGCGCCATCCTCTCCACCGCCGGGCCGCCGGGATAGGGCAGGCCGAGCAGCTTTGCCGTCTTGTCGAAGGCTTCGCCCAGCGCATCGTCGATCGTCGTGCCCCAGCGTTCGTATTGCCCGACACCGCGCACCAGGATGAGCTGGGTATGGCCGCCGGAGACGAGCAGCATCAGATAGGGAAAGGAAAGCCCGTCCGTCAGCCGCGCCGTCAGCGCATGGCCTTCGAGATGGTTGATCGCATAGAGCGGCTTGCCGGCAGCTCTGGCGATCGCCTTGCCGGTCATCAACCCCACCAGCAGCCCGCCGATCAGCCCCGGCCCCGACGTGGCGGCTATGGCGTCGACATCATCGAGCGACACATTGGCGCGGTTCAGCGCCTCCTCGATCAGCTCGTCCAGCGCTTCGACATGGGCGCGTGCGGCGATCTCGGGCACCACGCCGCCATAGGCGCTATGTTCGTCGAGTTGGGAAAGCACCACGTCCGACAGCACGTTGGAATGCCCCTCAGCATCGCGCTCGACGACCGCCGCGGCGGTCTCGTCGCAGCTCGTTTCGATGCCAAGGATGCGCAGAAAGGGAACCATGAAGCCTGTTCGTTGATTGCGATGGGATGGAAACCCGTTTACGAGAACTCCGGTAACAACGGAATAGAACGGATGCAAACAAAACCTTTCCGGATCGGCACGCGAGGCAGCCCGCTGGCGCTTGCCCAGGCGCATGAGGCCCGCGACAGGCTGATGGCGGCGCATCATCTGCCCGAGGACATGTTCGAGATCGTCGTGCTGACGACCAAGGGCGACCGCATCACCGACCGGTCGCTGGCCGAGATCGGCGGCAAGGGGCTGTTCACCGAAGAGCTCGAACAGAAGCTTGCCGCCGGCGAGCTCGATTTCGCCGTGCATTCCGCCAAGGATATGGCGACGAAGCTGCCCGAGGGGCTTTATCTCTCTGCCTATCTGCCCCGCGAGGATATCCGCGACGCCGTCATCGGCCGCACCGCGCGCAAACTAATCGACCTGCCGCATGGCGCCACCGTCGGTTCCTCCTCGCTCCGCCGCCAGGCGCTGATCCGCCGCATGCGGCCGGATATCAATGTCATCACCTTCCGCGGCCTGGTCGAAACCCGCCTGCGCAAGCTCGAACAGGGCGAGGTGGATGCGACCCTGCTGGCGCTTGCCGGCCTGAAACGGCTCGGCAAGGTCGACGTGCTGACCGATATCCTCGATCCCGACACCTTCCCGCCGGCCCCGGCGCAGGGGGCGATCTGCATCGAAAGCCGCATCGGCGATGCCAGGGTCGACGATTTGCTGGCGCCGGTTAACGATGGCCCGACTTTCGACACCGTCTCCTGCGAACGCGCCTTCCTCGCCGCACTCGACGGCTCCTGCCGCACGCCGATCGGCGGTTATGCCGTCTGCGAAGGCGACCTGATCCGGTTCTCCGGCCTCATCATCACCCCCGACGGCCGCAGCCAGCATGCGGTGACGACTGACGGCCACCGCCGCGATGCGGCAGCGCTCGGCACCCGCGCCGGCCAGGACGTGCGCGCCAGGGCCGGCAGCGCCTTTTTCGACGACTGGCACTGAAGCGGCCATGCGTGTGCTCGTCACCCGCCCCGCGCATTCGGCCGAGCGAACAGCACAACGTTTGCGCGATTTGGGCCATGAGCCCTTGCTGCTGCCGCTGCGTCAGCCGCTGCACGACAGCGCCGCAGCCGCAGGCGCACTTGCAGCCACCGGCAGCGCAATCGCGGTGACCAGTGCCGAAGCCATCAGGGTCCTCTCCGCGCTCGGCGAGCAACTTCACCCGCATCTCGCCCGTCCGCTTTTTGCGGTCGGCGAAACGACGGCGGAAGAAGCGCGCAGCCTCGGCTTCCGATCGGTCACCTCATCCCAAGGCAATGGCCGCGATCTCGCCGATCTCGTCGCGACGCAGGGAGCGGACGGGTTGCTTTATCTTGCCGGCATGCCGCGCGCCGAAACTTTCGAAGCAGGATTGCGCGAACTCGGCATCCGCTTTTCTATCGCCGAATGCTATCGCATGCAGCCGATCGTTCCCGGCCAGCCCGAGATCGAAGCGATTTTCTCAAGGTCTCGTCCTGACGCCATTCTCTTCTATTCCCGGCAGACGGCCGAGGATTTCTTTCGCGTGCCGGAACTGCGATCAGCCGTGCCGGAACACAGCGGAATCCGCATTCTCTGCCTTAGCGAGGCCGTTGCGGAGGCCATTCCGGCGGCTTTGAAAAAAAGCGTCGAGATTTCACCGATGGCGGATGAGAAAAGTCTTCTGTCGCTGCTTTGAAGGCTCTAACCGCCCAAATTTGATCTAACCTCTTCCCTTAACTGGCATCACTGTCTAGTTTCGTTGCAATGCAGGATAAAGAGGACCTCATGGTATCGGGAAACCCGCCACGCCATTCGAAGAGCGCCGACGAACCGGTCACGATCGACCTCGATGCACAGGAATTCGCCGCTGCGGCCGATACCGAAAAACCGGTGAACAATGAAACTGCCGACGCCGACAGCACCGCTGCCGCCGATGTCGGCCTGCCGCCCGAAACCGAGACTGCGTCGCATGCCGAATATGAAGAGAAGCCTGTGATGGAGGCCCCGGAGGAGGAACCGGCAGCCCCAGAACCGTCCTTTACCCCTCCTCCCGAACAGCCTGAGCCAAAGAGCGCCGGCACCTCCGGTCTCATTGCTGCGGGCATCTTCGGCGGCCTCGTGGCGTTGCTTGGCGCCGGCGCCATCCAGTATGCCGGTTACCTCCCAGGCTCCTCCGCACCGCAGACGACCTCGCCGGAGACGGCCAATCTTGCCGGTGAGATCGACGGCCTGAAGCAGTCCGTCGCCAACCTTGCCGCCAATCCGGCGAGCACAGATAACGGCGAGCTTGCGAAACGCGTCGCTGCGCTGGAAACGGCTGCAAAAGCTCCCGCAGCCGGCGCACCGGCCGATTCGGCAAATGTCGAGGCACTCAACCAGAAGATTGCGGAGCTGACCGGTCAGGTCGACCAACTGCGCTCTACGCTTACCCAGTCATCCGAGCAGCAGACGACGAACGGCGCCGATATCGCCAAGCGCCTCGAAGAGGCCGAAAAGAAGCTGAACGAGCCGCGCGAGGACGTCGCCGTTGCCCGGGCTATCGCGGCTGCCGCCCTGAAGGCGGCGATCGATCACGGTGGCCCGTTCCTGGCCGAACTCGACACTTTCGCCGGTGTCGCACCCGACGATCCAGCCGTCGCCGACCTTAGAGCCTTTGCCGAAACCGGCATTCCCTCACGCACCGAGCTGGTGGGCGAGGTTCCCGATGTCGCCACCGCGATCGTCGAAGCCGTCAACCAGCCGGATCCGAATCAAAGCTGGTCGGACCGGCTGATGTCGAGTGCCAAGTCGCTGGTGAGCGTCCGTCCCGTCGGCAATATCGAGGGTGAAAGCGTCGAAGCCATCGCCGCCCGCATGGAGGAGAAGGTGAAGAACGGCGACCTGCCCGGCGCTTCCGCCGAATGGAACAACCTGCCGGCTCTCGGCAAGCAGGCCTCCGCCGCCTTCAAGCAAACGCTCGAAGCGCGCATCCGCGTCGAGGAACTGGTCGGCGGGGCGCTGTCGAAAGCGGTCTCCGGCACCGGCAAGGAGGGATGAGGCCATGCTGATCCGCCTTGTCGTCTTCGCCCTCTTCGTGCTGCTTCTTGCCTATGGCTTCTCCTGGCTCGCCGATCGTCCCGGCGACCTCTCGCTGATCTGGGAAGGCCGGATCTACCAGACGAAGCTGATCGTCGCCGCCAGCGCGATCATCGCCCTCGTCGCCGCCGTCATGATCGCCTGGTGGTTCGTCCGTCTCGTCTGGACCTCGCCGCATTCGGTGACGCGTTATTTCCGCGCCCGCAAGCGGGACCGCGGTTATCAGGCGCTGTCGACCGGCCTGATTGCTGCCGGCGCCGGCAATGCGCTGCTCGCCCGCAAGATGGCGGCCCGCTCGCGCGGCCTGATCCGCGCCGATCAGGAACCGCTGATCAACCTGCTCGAGGCCCAGGCCGCCCTGATCGAAGGTCGCCATGACGAGGCGCGCGCCAAGTTCGAGGCCATGGCCAACGATCCCGAGACGCGCGAACTCGGTCTGCGCGGCCTCTATCTGGAAGCCCGCCGTCTCGGGGCCAACGAGGCCGCCCGCCAATATGCCGAAAAGGCGGCCGACAACGCGCCATATCTGCCCTGGGCCGCACAGGCGACGCTCGAATATCGCAGCCAGGCCGGCCGCTGGGACGATGCGATCCGCCTGCTCGAACAGCAAAAGGCTGCCCGCGTCGTCGAAAAGGCCGAAGCCAACCGCCTGCACGCCGTCCTTCTGACGGCGCGCGCCGGCGAGAAGCTGGAAAGCAACCCGACGGGTGCCCGCGACGATGCGCTGCAGGCGCTGAAGCTTGCCGCCGATTTCATTCCGGCGGCCCTCATTGCCGCAAAAGCGCTGTTTCGCGAAGGCGGCGTGCGCAAGGCCGCCTCGATCCTCGAACAGGCATGGAAATCCGCACCTCATCCTGAGATCGGACAAGCCTATGTGAGGGCCCGCAGCGGAGATTCCACGCTCGACCGGCTGAAGCGCGCTGAGCGGCTGGAAGGGCAGCGCCCGAACAACGTCGAATCTCTTCTCGTCGTCGCCCAGGCAGCCCTCGACGCGCAGGAATTCGCCAAGGCGCGCGCCAAGGCGGAAGCGGCGGCCCGCATGCAGCCGCGTGAAGCCGCCTACCTGCTGCTGGCCGACATCGAAGAAGCCGAAACCGGAGACCAGGGTCGCGTGCGCCATTGGCTGGCCCAGGCGCTCAAGGCGCCGCGCGATCCGGCCTGGGTTGCAGACGGCTTCGTGTCCGACAAGTGGCTGCCGGTATCGCCGGTGACCGGCCGTCTCGATGCCTTCGAGTGGAAGGCGCCCTTCGGCCAGATCGAGGGTGCGCTCGAAGACGGTTCGGCGCCGGCCTCGATCGAAACGGCTTTGAAGACGTTGCCGCCGCTGCGTGACGTCAGGCCGGAAAGCCCGGTTAACGACCATCGCATCATTGAGCTGGAACGCGCCGCGACGATTGCCGAGGCTGTGCGCCCCACACCAGCACCGGCACCAGCACCAGCACCGACATCGGCAAAACCGAAACCCGTCGAACCGGCCGTAAGCGATAAGGCGCCCGCACCGAGCGAGGCAAAACCTTTCTTTGGCGGACTGCCGGATGATCCCGGCGTTCGCGATCCCAGGGTGGAACCGGAACCCAAGACACGGCTCCGCCTTTTTTGAAATGGAACGAAAACCGCATGTTCGAACGCTTTCAGGCATTCTTCCAGAATCTCACCGCCGACCACCCGAAGAAAGGTTTTGCCCCTGATGATCCCCGCATCGCAGTGGCAGCGCTCTGCATGCAGGTCATGGAGGCTGACGGTCAGATCAAAGCCAGCGAAAAGAAGCGGCTGCGCAAGCTTCTGAAGGAGCAGTATGCACTCGACGGCAAGCAGCTCGATGCTCTGATAGCCGCCGGCCTTGAGGCCGAAAGCTCCGCCGTCGACTATTATCGCTTCACCGCCGACCTGAAACGCCATCTCAATACCGAGCAACGCCTCGAGCTGATCGGCGTCCTCTGGGACATCGTCTATGCCGATGGTGAACGCAGCGAGATGGAAGACCATGTGATCTGGCGTATCGCCGATCTGCTCGGCGTCTCCTCGCGCGAGCGCATCCAGAAGCGGCAGGAGGCCGCCGCCAGGGTGACAGATGTCCAGGTTGCGCAAGATGATACCGACTGAGCAAAACCTGAACCGCGACGGGCGCCCGATCCTCATCGTCCTGCATCAGGAGCGGTCGAGCCCTGGCCGTGTCGGCCAATTGCTCGTCGAAAAGGGCTACCGCCTCGATATCCGTCGCCCGGTTCTGGGCCAGCCGCTTCCGACAACACTTGAAGACCATGCCGGCGCCGTCGTCTTCGGAGGGCCGATGAGCGCCAACGATCCCGATGACTTCATCAAGAAGGAAATCGACTGGATCGACGTTCCGCTTCGGGAAAAACGTCCCTATCTCGGTATCTGCCTCGGCGCGCAGATGCTGGTGCATCATCTCGGCGGCAAGGTGCAGTCGAATGCCGACGGCTCGACGGAGATCGGCTGGTATCCGCTGCACCCGACCGAGAAGGGTCGCCTGCTGATGCACTGGCCGAAGATGGTCTATCATTTCCACCGCGAGGGCTTCGAGCTGCCGCGTGGCGCCGACCTCTTGGCCGAAGGCGATGCCTATCCGAACCAGGCCTTCCGCTACGACGGCAACGCCTGGGGCCTGCAGTTCCATGCCGAATTGACTCGGGTGATGATGCATCGCTGGGTCGTGCATGGCGCCCATCGCTTCATCCTGCCGAATGCCCAGCAGGGCCGCGAACATCTCGAAGGCCGGATGCTGTTCGACGCGCCGCTGAAAGCCTGGCTGACCGAATTCCTCGATATCGTCTTCGAGGGAAAGACGGCGAAGGCGACGTCTTCTATCGCTCTTCGCGCCTAACCTTCTTTAAATCGATTTCGACGATGCGCTGGGCGCGTCGAGCGTATCGATCCCGCGCAGTTTGGGGAAACTCGACGCCCAGATCGCCGCCACGACAAGCGTCCCGATTCCGCCGATGACGACCGCCGGCACAGCGCCGAAGAGCGCCGCCATCGTGCCCGCCCTGAATTCCCCAAGCTCGTTCGAAGCGCCGACGAAGACCATGTTGACCGCATTGACGCGGCCGCGCAGCTGATCCGGCGTCCAGAGCGCAATCAGGCTCTCGCGCACATAGACCGATACCATGTCAGCCGCCCCCATTAGCGCTAGCGCCGCGATCGAGACCTCGGTGTTGGTCGAGATGCCGAAGATGATCGTTCCGACGCCGAACAGGGCGACGCCGATAAACATGTAGATGCCGGCGCGATGTCTGAGCGGATAGGCGGCCAGGAAGATCGCCATGACGATGGCGCCAAGTCCGGGTGCGGCGCGCAGCAGTCCGAGGCCCCAGGGACCGAGGGTGAGGATATCGCGCGCAAAAATCGGCATCAGCGCCGTGGCCCCGCCGAGCAGCACGGCGAACAGATCGAGCGAGATCGCCCCGAGCACCACCTTTTCGGCACGGATGAAACTGAAGCCGCCGAGGATCATCGCCCAGCTCTTGGTCTCGCCGGTCGTCTTCTGCACCGGTTTCGGGATCATGTAGAGAAGGGCCGCACCGAGCACCGAAAAGATCACCGCCACCGTATAGGCAGTCGGCGCGCTGACACCATAGAGCAGGCCACCGAGCACCGGTCCGGTGATTGCCGCGAGCTGCCAGGACGACGAATTCCAGGCGATCGCATTGGAGAGTGCCTCCTCCGGCACCAGATTGGGCGCCAGCGACTGTACCGCCGGCGACATGAAGGCGCGCTCGATGCCGAAGATCAAAAGCACCGCGAAGACAGGCAGCGGCGTAAAGCTTCCCATTAAAGTCATAACCAGCAGTGCCAGCGTACAGAGCGCGCTCACCAGCGAGCAGAGGGCGGCGATCGCCCGGCGATTGTACCGATCGGCTACCGAACCGGTGACGAGGATGAGCAGCAGCGACGGCAGGAACTGCACGAGACCAATCAAACCGAGATAGATCGCGCTGCCCGTCTGGTCGTACATCTGCCAGCCGACGGCGACGCTGACGATCTGCTGCGAGAAGGAAAGCAGGAAGCGCGCGAAGAAGAACCGCGTATAGGACGAGTGCCGGAACGCGGCAAAACGGTCTCCGGTGGGCGAAAACGACATGGAGGTTTTCCGAGGAGACGGGCGCCGGAATAGCGGCAAAGCCGCCCGTTAAACATGATTCACCGTGCGTTTCCACACGGCACTTGCTCGTTTAGTCGCCAATGTCTACATGTCTGTCAACAACGAATTGGAGACGATGATGTTTGCGCTGTTTCAAACCATTGATTTGGCTTTGAATATTTACACCTGGATCCTGATTGGCAGTGCCATTTTTTCCTGGCTCTATGCCTTCAATGTTATCAATTCCAGCAATCAGTTCGTCAATTCGGTCGGCACATTCCTCTATAATGTCACCGAACCGGTGCTGAAGCCGATCCGCCGCTTGCTGCCGAACCTTGGCGGTATCGACATTTCGCCGATCATCCTGCTGCTGATCATCTTCTTCCTGCGCACCCTGCTTTGGACCACGCTGTACCCGCTGGTCGCTTGAGCCGTCCCTGGAGCCTTTTCGATGACCATCTTCGCCTCGCCGTCCGGCTGACGCCGAATGGCGGGCGTGACGCTCTCGACGGCATCGAGGCCGACGGCGAGGGTGAAGCGTTCCTGAAGGCACGCGTCACTGCCGTGCCCGAGAAAGGCAAGGCCAACAAGGCCCTCATCCTGCTGATCGCCCAGTCGCTCCGCATCCCCAAATCCAGCGTCAGCCTTATCTCCGGCGACACGGCACGCAAAAAAATCCTCCGGATCGACGGCGATCCGGAGGATTTGGTAAAAAAGCTCGAGATATTTTTAGGCTGAGCGATCAGCCTTTCTTCTTGGCGCGCTCGACGGCTTCGAGGATGAGTTCGCCTGCTTCCTTGGAGTCGCCCCAACCGAAGATCTTCACCCACTTGCCGGGTTCCAGATCCTTGTAGTGCTCGAAGAAATGCTCGATCTGCTTCAGCGTGATCTCGGGAAGATCGGTGTAGTCCTTCACCTTCTCATAGCGCAGCGTCAGCTTCGGCGACGGCACGGCGATGATCTTCTCATCCTTGCCGGAATTGTCTTCCATCTTCAGGACGCCGATCGGGCGCACATTGATGACGCAGCCGGGAACCAGCGGACGAGTGCTGGCGATCAGGACGTCGATCGGGTCGCCGTCTTCCGACAGCGTGTGCGGCACGAAACCATAATTGCCCGGATAGGTCATCGGCGTATAGAGGAAACGGTCGACCACCAGCGTGCCGGCTTCCTTGTCCATCTCATACTTGATGGGATGACCGCCGACCGGAACCTCGACGATAACGTTGACGTCCTCAGGTGGGTTATTACCGATTGCAATGGCGTCGATGCGCATAAGAAGCTCCCGCGAGGTTGAATGTGCTGGCAGCCAGATAATCAGTTTCATGTGGCAACGCAACATGGCACAGCACCAATGCTTGACTGCACCGGGCCACATTCACATCAAAAGTTTCTAATAGGAGATAGGCGACCGCCGACTCCGCGCGTCTTTTCAGACGCGAAGGACACTGTGGCACTTTGAATGGCCGTTCAGCTCCAGATGAAGCCGATCTTCTTCAATTGCCTGTGGTCGAAACTTTCCATGCCTTCGCAGAAATCGACACCGCCATGATTGCGGTAGAAGTGGCTGGCGGTCTCGTTATCCTCGAGGCACCAGACGACCAGCCCGTTGCAGCCGAGTGACTTCAAGAGACGGCGCGCCTCGCCGAACAGCATCCTGCCAAGACCGATGCCCTGATACTCAGGCCGAAGATAGAGCTCGTAAATCTCGCCTTCCTGCGGCAGGGCGCGGGCCCGGTTGAGGCCGAGCGTCGCGTAGCCGGCGACTGTCCCGGCAACATCGAGAACCAGCAGCGTCGCCGGTCCGCGCGTCGCCTTGCGCCACCAGCTTTCGCCGCGCCGCTCGATCATCTGCGTCAGCGCGCGATGCGGAATGATGCCCGCATAAGTGTGTTGCCAGGCAAGCCTGTGTGTTTCCGATATGGCTCGGGCATCTTGCGGCTCGGCCCGCCGGACATCGATCGACAACGTCTTCATAACGTTTACTCTGGTCCCGCCGAAGGCAACTAACCATATGCACAGAGGCATTGTGATCGCTTGCCCACAGACTTGATATGTGGACGACGATCAAAAGTTAACGCTTTTTTAACGATTGTCACAAGACGGAATCGACGCGGCGCACAATAAAAAACCCCGGCGCGAAGGCCGGGGTTTTGAAGGATTTCTCTCCAGCGCCGCGCCTCTTTTCGAGAGACCCAAGACGCTGCAGCACTTTGAATGGCGCTCAGAGCGCCGCCTTCGTCTTTTCGAAACGCTTGCGATCGTTTGCGTCGAGATACATCTTGCGCAGACGAATATTCTTCGGTGTCACTTCCATCAGCTCGTCATCCTGGATCCAGGAGAGCGCGCGATCAAGCGTCATGCGGATCGGCGGCGTCAGCTTCACAGCTTCGTCCTTGCCGGCGGCGCGGATGTTGGTGAGCTGCTTGCCCTTCAGGACGTTGACTTCAAGGTCGTTGTCGCGCGAATGAATGCCGATGATCATGCCGGCATAGACCTTTTCGCCCGGCTCGATGATCATCGGGCCGCGATCCTCCAAGTTGAACATCGCATAGGCGACGGCTTCGCCGGGAGCGTTGGCGAGCAGCACGCCGTTGACGCGGCCACCGATCACACCCTTGTAGGGCTGATAGTCGTGGAACAGGCGGTTCATGATCGCCGTGCCGCGCGTATCCGTCAGCAGCTCCGACTGGTAGCCGATCAGGCCACGGGTCGGTGCGTAGAAACGCAGGCGAAGGCGGTTGCCGCCCGACGGACGCAGCTCGACCATTTCAGCCTTGCGCTCGGACATCTTCTGCACGACGACACCGGAATGTTCTTCGTCGACGTCGACGACGACTTCTTCGACCGGCTCAAGAAGCTGGCCGTTTTCATCCTTGTGCATCACGACGCGCGGACGCGACACGGCAAGCTCGAAGCCTTCGCGACGCATGGTTTCGATGAGAACGGCGAGCTGAAGTTCGCCGCGGCCTGACACGTAGAACGAATCCTTGCCTTCGGCTTCTTCGATCTTCAGGGCGACGTTGCCTTCCGCTTCCTTGAAGAGACGGTCGCGGATGACGCGTGAAGTCACCTTGTCGCCTTCGGTGCCGGCCAGCGGGCTATCGTTGACGATGAAGGACATGGTGACGGTCGGCGGATCGATCGGCTGCGCCGGCAACGGTATTGTGATCGAAGGATCGCAGAAGGTGTCGGCGACCGTGCCCTTGGAAAGACCGGCGATCGCGATAATGTCGCCCTGATGCGCTTCGTCGATTGCCGTGCGCTCGATGCCGCGGAAAGCGAGGATCTTGGAAATACGGCCGGTTTCGATCGTCTTGCCGTCGGCGTGGAGAACCTTCACGGCCTGGTTCGGCTTGATGGAACCGGAATTGATACGACCGGTGATGATGCGGCCGAGGAAGGGGTTGGCTTCGAGGATCGTGCCGATCATCGTGAACGGACCTTCGTGGACGGTCGGCTCCGGAACATGCTTGAGCACCAGGTCGAGAAGCGGCGTAAGACCCTGATCCTTCGGACCTTCCGGATTGACGTTCATCCAGCCGTCGCGGCCGGAACCGTAGAGGATCGGGAAGTCGAGCTGCTCGTCGGTCGCGTCGAGATTGGCGAAAAGATCGAAGACTTCGTTGATGACTTCTTCGTGGCGGCCATCCGGACGGTCGATCTTGTTGATCGCGACGATCGGACGAAGACCGACCTTCAACGCCTTGGAGACAACGAACTTCGTCTGCGGCATCGGGCCTTCAGAGGAGTCGACGAGAACGATCGCGCCATCCACCATTGAGAGAATGCGCTCGACTTCACCACCAAAGTCGGCGTGGCCAGGGGTGTCGACGATGTTGATGCGGACACCCTTCCATTCCACCGAGGTCGCCTTGGCGAGAATGGTGATGCCGCGTTCTTTTTCGAGATCGTTCGAGTCCATCACGCGTTCAGCGACACGCTGATTTTCGCGGAACGAGCCGGACTGCTTGAGAAGCTCATCCACCAGGGTCGTTTTGCCATGGTCAACGTGCGCGATGATCGCGATATTGCGAAGTGACATATGTGAAATCTCTGAGGCTGGGGCGCACGCTCTAGAGGACGCGCCTATTAGTTTGGGGCGTCCATACAGTTTTTTTTGCGTTTGCGAAAGGGGGGAACGCGCAAAAGCTGCGGCAAGGCTGTCGCCCCGCCGCATCATAGCGTGTCATCAAATTGTCTTAGGCGTCGCTGCCTGTCAATTCCTCGAAGGTCGAAAGTCCCTTTTTGACAAGCATCGCATCCGGGCTCGGCAGCTTGCCGCGGAAGGCCTTGTAGGCGTCTTCCGGATCGACCGAACCGCCGACGGAATAGATATTGTCCTTGAGCTTGCGCGCCATCTCGCCGTTGAAGGCGTCTCCCGTCTCCTCGAAGGCGGCAAAGGCGTCGGCGTCGAGCACCTCCGACCACATGTAGGAGTAATAGCCGGCCGAATAGCCTCCCGAAAAGATGTGCTGGAAGTGCGGCGTCGCATGGCGCATGACGATCGACTTCGGCATGCCGATCTCGGCCAGTACCTCGGCCTGCACCGCCATCGGGTCCTCGACGGCCGTTCTCGTGTGAAACGCCATGTCGACCAGCGCCGACGAGGTGAACTCGACGGTATTGAAGCCGGCATTGAAGGTCCGGGCGGCAAGCACCTTGTCGAGCAGGGCCTGCGGCATCGGCTCGCCGGTTTCGACATGCACGGCGTAACGCTTCAGGATAGCGGGCACCGTCAACCAGTGCTCATAGAGCTGCGACGGCAACTCGACGAAATCGCGAGAGACGCCGGTGCCCGCAACCGAGGGATAGGTGACGTTCGAAAGCATGCCGTGCAGCGCATGGCCGAATTCATGGAACAGCGTGCGGGCATCGTCGAGCGACAGCAGCGCCGGCTTGCCTTCCGCGGGCTTGGCGAAGTTGCAGACATTATAGATGATCGGCAATTCGCCATGGCGACCGTTCTTCAGCTCCAGCCTGTGCTGCGATTGCAGCGAGCTCATCCAGGCGCCTGAGCGTTTCGAACTGCGGGCGAAATAATCGCCGAGGAAGAGGGCGACGAGCTTGTCCTCGCGGTCCCTGATTTCGAACACCCTAACGTCAGGGTGATAGGCGGCCACGCCCTTCTTCTCGACGGCCCGGATGCCGAACAGCCGGCCGGCCACGTCGAAGCAGGCTTCGATGATCTTCTCGAGCTGCAGATAAGGCTTGAGTTCGGTCTCGGAGAAGTCGAACTTCCGCGCCCGGATCTTTTCGGCATAGTGGCGCCAGTCCCAGGGCATGACCTCGTGGTTCCGGCCCTCCTCGGCAATCATTGCCGCGATATCGATCTCCTCCTCGCCGGCGCGTTTCACCGCTCGCGCCCAGACAGCCCGCAACAAGCCGTTTACGGCCTCCGCCGTCTTCGCCATCGTATTGTCGAGCTTCAGCTCGGCGAAATTGCCGTAGCCCAGCAGCGTCGCCACCTGATGGCGCAGCGCCAGCGTTTCCCTGATGACGGCGCGATTGTCCGTCTCACCATCATTTTCACCGCGCGCCACCCACGCCTTGAAAGCCTGCTCGCGTAGATCACGGCGCTCCGAAAAGGTGAGGAACGGCTCGATGATCGAGCGTGACAGCGTCACCGCATATTTGCCCTCCTCGCCGCGTTCGCGCGCTGCCCCCGCCATCGCGTCGCGCAGGAATTCCGGCAGGCCCTCGAGCTCGGCGCCATCGGAAAGCACAAGTGCCCAGGCCTTTTCGTCGGCCAGCACGTTCTGGCCGAATTGCGTCCCGAGGCCGGCAAGCTTTTCATTGATCGTGGCGAGTTTTTCCTGCTCGGCCTTCTCAAGCTTGGCGCCCGATTTGACGAAGCCTTTCCAGTGGCGTTCCAGCACCCGTGTCTGTTCGAGCGTCAGGCCCAGGCTGTCGCGGCTCTCCCAGAGCGTGTCGATGCGGGCAAAAAGCGCTGCATTCATCCCGATCTTCGAATAGTGGCGCGACATCTTCGGCGAGATCTCCCGCTCCAGCGCCTGGATCACATCATTGGTATGCGCGTCCGCCTTGTTCCAGAATAGCGACGAAACGCGCGACAGTGCGTCTCCGGCAATCTCCAGCGCCACGACCGTATTGTCGAATGTCGGCGCATCGCCGTTTCCGGCAATCTCGTCGATCTCCCTTTCATGCGCGGCAAGTGCGGCTTCGAAGGCCGCGGCGAAATCGCCGTCGTTCAAGGCATCGAAACGCGGCAGACCGTGAAGACCGTCCCAGGTCACCAGCGCTGGATTGAAATCATGGGAAGAGGACATCGGAGAATTCCTTTTTGGCATGCAAGTGAATCGGCAATATAGGAGAGCCGTCGTAGAATTGGTATGTTGCCGGGAAGGACCTTTTGCCTCGCCTCGCAAATCCGGCGGGCGCCTGCCAAATCCGGTGGACAACAATTGATACGTGAAAATTAACCAATCGTTAACGATTGACGCGAATCACGCACAGACGCTAGTTTTCCGATGTTCTTCTTGTAAGGGGACATGCGCCATGGAAATTTTTTCTGTGCGGTCTTCTCAGAGTTTGCTTTTTAAAAACAATCCTAATAACGCAAAAAGTTCGAAGACCTCTGATATTCAAATCGAGACCAGAGCTCCCGCCCCGGCCTCGTTCCAGATCGAAGACGATGTTGGCGAAGGCCCGGATTTCACCGCGGTCAGCCCTGGAGAACTACGCAATTACGCACGCCAGAGTTTCGACAGCGGCCTGATCGATCAGAACACTTACGCCGCGATCTCCGAACCGCTGCCGATGCATGCGATCGATCCGCTCGGCAACATCGTCGATCTCTCCAGCGTCACCGACGGCACCAGCTTCAATTTCCTCGATTATTACAAGAACCAGCTGCAGGTCGCCATGTCGATCGGCGATGCTGACGAGGTCCAGACGCTGAAATCGATCGTCAATTTCCTGGATGGCTGATCGGGGCATGATGCCGAAAATCCAGGTCAGGCCTTGCGCCAGCCGAGCAGGCCGGGCGTTGCGTGCCAGAGCGCCTGGCAAATCCCATGAAAAGCACGCCGGAGCAGCGCACGATCAGCCGCTCATGGGCGCGATAGAAGCGCCGCACCGTACCGGCGCCGATGATGCCGATCAGGATGATGTCGGCCGTCACGAAACCGACGAACGACACGACGAGCAGCACCGGCAACGCCTCGAAATCGAGCGCGCCGGCCGAGCCTGCAACGAGTGCGGTGAAGGTGGCAAGCGCCACCGGATAACCCTTCGGATTGGTGACGCCGAAGATCAGACCACGGCGAAACGGCCGCTCGACCACAACAAGCGCCTGCCCCTCCGCTTTCGGCTTGGCATTGACGGCGCTCCAGCCGATCCAGGCGAGATAGAAACCGCAGGCAAGGCCGAGCAGGTCGAAGACGAAGGTTCCGATCGTCTTTGCGCCGACGATCGCGATCAGCGCCAGCGACGACCAGATGAGATCCCCGACCAGATGCCCCATCATGAAGAAAGCGCCCGCCTTGCGACCCTGCCCGGCGCCGATGCCGAGCAGTTGCAGGAAGGCGGGACCTGGAATCAGCACGTAGAAGAGCGCCGCCAGAAAAGCGCCGAAGAGCAAAGACTGCGTCATGGAAATGCTCCGGAGGATGATGACAGCAGACTAGGCAATCGCGGGCATTCGTCAAGGGTGGTTGCATTAGCACGAAAAGCGGAGCGGCTTTCGGCCCTAAGCGAACTTTTTCGCTTTAGAAGGATAAGGCCGCTTTGCGCGCCCATGTCGACCATAGAGGGCGGCTTCGCAGCTTCCTGAAAGCGGACATCGTCTTGGGCACGGTCTCCGTCCCCCTGTGCACCAAAAGCAGCCACTTCAGTTACTCGCGAGGTTATGACAGGTTTTGTAGTAGTGTGTCTGCGGCCATCACGTCTGTCGTGTCCATACCCTCTTCAAATCTCTCACACACTGGCGTCAGCAGTACCCGAGCCTCGCGTAACCTACCGTCGCTGGCCATCAGTGCGGCCAGATCGGTTGCCGCCCGCAGCTCCCAGGCATGTGCACCCATGCTGGCACTTCTTTCCAAAGACGAGACCAAGCAAGCCTCGGCGTCGGTTGCGGAATTGATCGACAGCAAACCTGCCTTCACGCGCAGCAGCTCCGGCATATAGCAAAGGTCGCCGTTCCTCTCGACAAGTTCGATGGTCTTGTTGATCCGGGCCATCCCTTCCTCGCGCTCTCCGATCAGTGCCAGTCCTTTTGCAAGGGACAGCTCCAGCATCGTCGTGAACACCTCGTAGGTGGATGCATGAAGCTTCTCGATGCATCGTCTGAGTGTCTCGATCCCCAGCTTCACCTGTCCCCGACGGATGGCCAGTTCGCCTTCGAAACCCCGAGCCACCGACACGTAGGGAGACAGGTTGTGTAGCCCCGCACGGGAGACCAGCCATTCAATGTGTTCCTCGGCACTCGGCACGTCGCCCCGCCATAGGAAGACTGCAATGCCTCCAAGCAGTGCGATGCAGAGTGTCAGCGAGTGATCCAACTTAGCGGCATCGCTGATCGCCTGTCGCGCTTGGACGTCGGCCTGCTCCGGGTAGCCTTGTAGCCAAAGGTTCCGTGCAAGAATTCCGCCAGCGAGATGCTTTCCCTCGAAGCCGACGTAGCTTGCAGGTGTTCGTTGTGGCTGATGTTCGCTTCTTGTAGCCGCTTCGAGTTCGGTGCGGGCGTGGCGAAGATCACCGGTAAAGTGCAGCGAATTGCCGAGGAAGAAGTGCGCCAGTTCGACAGTGGCGGCGTCATCAAGAGTGGCGGCGATTGCCGAACACCGCCGGGCATAATCAAGAGCGGCGTTAAAATCTCCTATCCGAAGGCTGAACATGTGCAACGGACCTAGTATGCGCAACTGGTCGAGCGTGTTCCCCCGGTCCTCGGCAATATGGAGGGCGCGACCAAGAGCGATCTGCGGTGTCTCGCGGCCTCCCTGCAGATACATCCGGGAAATTCCCAGACCGGCTTGTAGGTGCATTTCCTCGACGCCTCCCCTGAACGCCTCATCCAGTGCAAGAACCGCCCGTTTCGACCATCGCTGGCACTCCGGGAAAAGTGACATCACCTGGAACACAGGTACAGCAGCAGCCGCAAGCCTGATGCCGACGTCGATATCGCCATGCTCCCCGAACGCCCATTCCAGTGCCGCCCGCACGTTGTTGATGCTCACGAAATACGGTAATCGCTCAGGCCCCGTAGAAAGCGTCGGCCAATCCGGTCCGAATTGCTCCAGCCAACGCTGACAATAGGTCGCGTGACGCGCATTCAATCCGGCGCGGTCCTCGTCCGTCTGCGCATGGAGCGCGTAGGCACGTGTCGTATCCAGCAAGCGGTAGCGCATCGTCGCCCCTGCCGGCCGCGTTGCGAGCAGAGACTTGGCGACCAGATTGTCCAGTGCCTCGAATATGGCCGAGGGCGCCATGTCCGCTGTGGAAATGACCTCCAGCGCGGCGTCGAGGGTGAAGTCGCCGACAAAAACGGCAAGCCGCCGGAGCACCATGCGCTCCAGGTCTGTTAGAAGTCCAAAGCTCCAGTCGAGCGTCGCCTGTAGGGTCCTTTGTCGCGGCGGTGCGTTTCGCGATCCCGCCCATCCCAATGTCAGATGCTGATCGAGCAGCTTGGCGGTCTGAAGGAGGCCATAGCTCTCGACGCGTCTGGCGGCGAGTTCTAACGCAAGCGCCATACCATCGAGTTTTCGGCAAATACTCGCGACGACGCGGGCATCCTGGTCGCTGAGATTGAGATTGGCACCGCTCGCCGCAGCCCGTTCGACGAACAGCCGAGTCGCTGGAAAGGCAAGTATCGTGTCGGTCGTAAGTTCCAGGTCATCCGGGGGGAAAGCGAGGGTATCTAGCCGGTAGACGCTTTCGGCCTCGATCCTTAACGCCTCGCGACTTGTTGCCAGCAGAAAGACCTGAGGGGCGGCTTCGACAATGGCGGCCACGAGATCGGCAATGGCATCAATCAGATGCTCGCAGGTATCGAGTATCAGCATGATTTGCTTGTCGCGGAGGTAGGCAATCAAACTGGGACGTACATCGCTGGAGCTGACGGACAAACCAAGCATCGACGCGATCCCGGCCGCGACTAGAGCCGGATCGCTCAACATGCCATAATCGGCAAACAGGACTGCTCCCTTGAATGTGGGAGCGAGGTGATGCGCAACTGCCGTGGCGACGGTCGTCTTTCCGACACCGCCGACGCCGACAATGGTGACCATTCGCGAGGCCATCAGCTTTTCGGTCAGCGCGAGAACATCCTGCTCTCGGCCGACCATGCGATCCGGTCGGCCCGGCAGAATAGCGTAACGGAAATCGAGTTCGGCGGAGACTTGTCGAAGGAGACCGGATCGTGAGATTGGCGCGACGAAACAATAGCCCCGTCCGGCAATAGTGGTGATGTACCGTGCTCCATCGTGACCGTCGCCCAGCGCCTTCCTCAGGCCTGTCATGTGGAAACGCAGGCTGCCTTCATCGACGATGACATCAGGCCAGACGCGGGATATCAGGTCTTGCTTGCTGACGATGACATTGGGAGCGAGGGTGAGAGCGACCAGCAAGTCCAGTGCACGCGCCCCGAGGTTTATCGGAACCCCGTCCTTCGCGAGAAGCCGTTGGCCGACA
Source organism: Rhizobium sp. WSM1328 (assembly GCF_057653715.1). Classification (NCBI taxonomy): domain Bacteria; kingdom Pseudomonadati; phylum Pseudomonadota; class Alphaproteobacteria; order Hyphomicrobiales; family Rhizobiaceae; genus Rhizobium; species Rhizobium sp. WSM1328. The sequence continues at coordinate 4,102,256 of NZ_CM172788.1, forward strand.
CTCAAACGGAACGGACCGAAGGATAACTCCTCCGCTTTAACGTCGCCGCCTATGTTCATGGCTTTGCCCCAGCCGTCCCCACTGGCTCCTTATACTCCAATCGCACTGCTGAGGCTATTGAGGACGAATACTGCCGCAGCGCGCTCTCACCCGATCCTGAATACGACCTCGACATTGCCCCGTGTAGCCCTGGAAAAAGGACATATCCGCCGCGACTCTTCGATCAAAGAGGAAGCGACGTCTCTTTCCAAACCGGGAAGTTGAATGGCGAGCCGAACGCCGAGGATTGATTGATCGTCGTCCGATGACAGATCGACTTCGGCATGAATTTTGACGTTGGCGGGAAGGTTCACTCCGGTCTCTCTGGCGACCTTCGCCATGGAGCTTGCGAAGCTCGCCGACCAGGCGGCAGCCATGAGCTGTTCGGGATTGGTGCCGATTCGGGCCGAACCGGGTTCTGAAAGCCTGATGTCGAGCACGCCGTCGGTGCTGCGGGCGATCCCGTTCTGACGCCCGCCTGTCGTTTCGGTGATTGCCGTGTAGATCAGATGCATGGTGTTGTTCATGGACATATCCCTTGAGCGGCGAGCGCCGGTTGGGGCGCTCGCCTGATAAGATCAGCCGGACTTCCGCAGGCTGCGAAAGCCGACACGGACCTCGTCTGTGAAGAGCTTCGGCTGCTCCCATGCTGCAAAGTGTCCACCCTTCGGAAGCTTGTTGTAGTGAACCAGGTTTGGATAAGCCTTCTCGGCCCAGGCGCGGGGCGTCTGGTAGAGTTCGTCTGGGAAGACGCTGACTGCGACCGGCACCTTGACGCCCTTCGAAGCGAAGAATACGAGCTTGTTCTCCCAATAGAGCCGCGCGGCGGATACGCCGGTATTTGTCAGCCAAAACAGCGTCACGTTGTCGAGGACATCGTCAGGGCTCACACCCTCATCCTGGCCGTCGAATGATCGTGCGATCATCGCCAGGCTCGCCCTGTCATGATCGAGCATATAGGTCGCGAGTGCGATGGGTGAGTCCGACAAGCCCGTGAGGGTCTGGGGACGCGTGCCCATCAGAAATGCGTAGTAGACATTCTTGTAGAAGGAGACGAGCTGGTGGTAGGAGGCTTTTTCTTCGTCCGACAGCCCTGCTGGAGCAGGGGCTCCGACAAAGGATGCGTTGTTGATGTCGTTGGGGATCGCTCCTGGCATGTTGGTATGGATGCCGAGCAATTCCGGAGGAGCCTGCACACCGATCATATCGGTCACGACTGCGCCCCAATCGCCGCCTTGCGCAACGAATTGCTTGTAGCCCAGACGCCGCATCAGAGTGATCCATGCCGTCGCTATCCGTTCTGGTCCCCAGCCGGTCGCATCAGGCTTTCCGGAAAAGCCATATCCTGGCATCGACGGGATGACGATGTGAAATGCATCCGAGGCACTGCCACCGTAGGCTGTCGGGTCGGTGAGCGGCCCGATGATCTTCAATTGCTCAATGATCGAGCCCGGCCATCCGTGGGTCACGATCAGAGGAAGCGCGTTCTCGTGCTTGGAACGAACATGGATGAAATGGATGTCCAGCCCATCGATCTCGGTGATGAAATTCGGCACGGCATTGATCCGGGCTTCGACCTTGCGCCAGTCGTATTTGTTCTGCCAGTGATCGAGCAACTGCTTGGTGGTTTTGAGCGGTACACCCTGGGAGAAATCGCTGACTGTCTCCTTTTCGGGGAGGCGGGTGTGAGCAAGGCGATAGCGAAGGTCGGCGAGATCAGCCTCTGGAACGTTCACCCGGAACGGGCGGATGGCATCGGATTCCGTTGCGGCAGTCGAACCCGCGGGAAGCAAACTTGCGATGCCCAGGGCAGCAATGCCGGACGCTGCAGCAGCCAGAAGGCGACGGCGATCCTCGTCGATAACGTCAGTCTTGATAGCGGTCATGATCATTCTCCTTGGAAACAGGTTGATCGTCTGCACGACTGTGCTGCTTCAAGGGGTACGCTGGGGACGTGGAGTTCACACGTTAGGTGTTGTGAGATCTTGATAACGGCCCGATGCTTATCGGAAGCAGCATCCGTTGGCCTGCGAGCCCCCCGTGTGGACGGGCTTCGCTTATGCGGTGCTCGTGTGCCGTTAATCGCAGCTATTAACAGCTAGCAACGCATAACGTGCGATCCCGGACTCGGCGAGGTAGGTCTTTGGTCAGCACAGCGGTGCAGACGCTCAATCATCAACAGCTACCAAAAGGAATTTCGCCATGACCTCCAAGGTTCTCTTCACTGGTAAGACACACAACACCAATGGCCGCGATGGCGGTGCTCGCAGCGCCGATGGCTTTCTGGACATCAAGATGAAGCAGCCGCATCCTGCCGCCGAAAACCTGTTCGGAGCCGCCTGGTCCGCCTGCTACATGGGAGCCATCGAACTGGTGGCCTCCAGAAAACAGATCAAGCTCCCTGCCGGGATATCAGTCGACGCTGAAATCGATCTGAACAATGACGATGGCAACTTCTTCCTCAGTGCCCGCCTCAATGTCAGCGTCCCCGGCATCGACCCGGTGATTGCTCGCGAGCTGCTCGATGCCGCCCACGGCATTTGCCCCTATTCGAAGGCAACGCACGGCAATATCGACGTCGTCACCAATCTCATCTAAGCGCGACCTTTTGGGTCTGTCCGGTTTAACGGGCAGACCCAACAATCATCGAGCTGTCAAGCCATCCGCACAAACAGCGACGTCGAAATGTCTGGAGGAAATGCAATGTTCAGATTCAGCACTAAACGTCACGCCTATCATGATTTTGCCGAGTTGCTTGACACGACGATCTACCAGCCATTGCCTGACGAATGGCTTGTCGGGATTACGGATGTCGTGAACTCCACTTCTGCGGTGAATGCGGGACGCTACAAGGACGTCAATTACGCGGGCGCATCGGCCATCGCGGCATTGGGGAACGCCTGGAACAGCTTCGATTTCCCATTCGTGTTTCGAGGCGACGGTGCCGCGTTCGCCTTCCATCCCGACAGACTGGAAACAGCGACGGCGGCGCTCCGGCAGACCGTTGGACACGTCCGCGACGTCTTCCAGCTTGATCTCCGGGCTGGCCTGGTCTCGGTGAGAGAAATCCGTGCAGGGGGTAAAGATGTCCGTACTGCTCGATTCTCAGCATCCGAAACTGCTATCTATTCGATGTTTGCTGGCGGCGGACTTAACTGGGCTGATCGGCAGATCAAATCCGGAAAGTATGGGATCGCCGACAACGTCACGGACACCTCCGCGAACCTGAGCGGCCTGACTTGCGAATGGGCACCGATCCCCAGCCGGAGCGGCGAAATACTTTCCCTCCTCGTGGAACCCTGCGACCATTCGAGGTCCACGATGTTCGCGAAGCTTGCCAAGCAAATCGTGGCGGTTTTCGACACAGGAGAGCGACATTCCCACCCGGTACCTAACGACATCGTCATCACGCAGGACGTCGAAGACTATCTCAGCGGCGCAGCATGGGCCGATGTCGTCGCGAATTCGGACTATCGCAGATACGACGACGTTCTACGTTTGACGCTGGATTGCACGGCCGAACAGATCGGAGTGGTCGAAGCTCTGCTTGTCCGCGCCAGAAATCGTGGTGACATCAGGTTTGGGCTACACCGGCAGTCCCACGCGCTCATGACTTGCCTGGTACCTTCCGGCAACAAGGGCTCTCATCTTCATTTCCTCGACGGAATGGGCGGCGGATACACAAAGGCTGCTGAAATGCTGGAGGCTCAGTGAACACAGCAGGCGCTCAACCGACAGGCTTACATCCAAAATTATTGCCTGCAGAGCAATGATTAGCGACGGCTTTGGGCCATTCCCAGACCTTGGCGCGGAGTGCCCGAATGTCCGTTTTCTCGTCGGGTATGCTAACAGCGGACGGTCGGCAGTCGGCCCCGTAACGGTCATTCCTTCACCCTGGGCCAACTACTGCTCCTTGCGCAAATCCGGTCATCCAGACGCTCTAAGAGTTGCTGGTTTGCTACCTCATTCCGCGAAAAAGCCCGCGCGGCAATGCCGGCGGGCTGATATTCGGTTCGAAGGGAACCCGTGATTACTTCACGAGATTGCGCTTGGCGAGCGTGCGCAGGCGCAGCGCGTTGAGCTTGATGAAGCCGGCCGCATCCTTCTGGTCGTAGGCGCCCTGGTCATCCTCGAAAGTGACGAGCTTGTCGGAATAGAGCGACTTGTCGCTTTCACGGCCGATGACCATGACATTGCCCTTGTAGAGCTTCAGCGTCACTTCGCCTTCGACATGCTCCTGGCTCTTGTCGATCAGCGCCTGCAGCATCTCGCGCTCCGGCGAAAACCAGAAGCCGTAATAGATCAGCTCGGCGTAACGCGGCATGATGTCGTCCTTGAGATGGGCGGCACCGCGGTCGAGCGTGATCGATTCAATGGCGCGGTGCGCCGAAAGCAGGATGGTGCCGCCTGGGGTCTCGTAGACGCCGCGCGACTTCATGCCGACAAAACGGTTCTCGACGAGGTCGAGACGACCGATGCCGTTGTCTCGTCCGTAATTGTTGAGCGCAGCCAAGAGCGTCGCCGGGCTCATGCGCACGCCGTTGATCGAAACCGCATCACCCTTTTCGAAGCCGACCTTGATGGTCGTTGCCTTGTCGGGTGCAGCCTCAGGCGAAATGGTGCGCATGTGCACATATTCAGGCGCCTCCTTGGAGGGGTCCTCGAGAACCTTGCCCTCGGAAGAGGAATGCAGAAGGTTGGCGTCGACGGAGAATGGCGCCTCGCCCTTTTTGTCCTTGGCAACAGGGATCTGATGCTGCTCGGCGAAAGCCAGCAGGTCGGTGCGGCTCTTGAACGCCCAGTCGCGCCACGGCGCGATGATCTTGATGTCGGGGTTCAGGGCATAGGCGGAGAGCTCGAACCGGACCTGGTCGTTGCCCTTGCCGGTCGCGCCGTGGGCGATCGCATCGGCGCCGGTCTTCTTGGCGATATCGATCAGATGCTTGGAAATCAACGGACGGGCGATCGAGGTGCCGAGCAGGTAGACGCCTTCGTAGACGGCATTGGCGCGGAACATCGGGAAGACGAAATCGCGTACGAATTCCTCGCGCACATCCTCGATATAGATCTCCTTGATGCCGAGCATTTCGGCCTTCTTGCGCGCCGGCTCCAGCTCTTCGCCCTGGCCGAGATCGGCGGTGAAGGTGACGACTTCGGCGCCGAGTTCCGTCTGCAGCCACTTCAGGATGATCGAGGTGTCGAGGCCGCCGGAATAGGCGAGAACGACTTTCTTCACGTCTTTGTATGATGCCATGATGATGAGGTCCGTTGCATAAAAGGCCGGCGAAAACCCGGTGTCGCGGCACTTTTAGCGAGATTGGCGCGTGACGCAAGGCCAAGTGCGACGGTGATGGTGCCGATAGCGTTTGACAGGGCGAAAGCGGAGCCCATATTCGCCAGCGTCCGCAAATGCTCGAGGAGAGGTTGCCCCCGTGACGAATATTCAAGACATTTTCAAGAAGCCCAATGTTGCCGTCATCACCGGCGGCGCCTCCGGCATCGGTCTTGCCGCAGCGAGATATTTCGCCGGACGCGGCATGAGCGTCGCCATCGCCGATCTCGGCGGCGATCGGCTGGCCGACGCGGCCAATGAACTCAAGGCCATTGCCGGCGAGGAAAATGTGATGGCCGTCGAGACCGACGTCGCCAGCAGAGACTCGCTGGAATCGCTCGAGCGCGCCGTGCTCCAGCGTTTCGGCCGTGTGCACGTACTGATGAACAATGCCGGCATCGGCCCGGAAACCTCGATCTTCAGCCCGCAGGCGAACTGGGACAATATCTTTGCCGTCAACCTGATGGGGGTGATCAACGGCACGCGCACCTTCGGCCCGAAGATGCTGTCGCACGGCGAGCCGGGCCTGATCATCAACACCGGCTCCAAGCAGGGCATCACCACGCCGCCCGGCAACCCCGCCTACAACATCTCCAAATCAGGCGTGAAAGTCTTTACCGAAGCGCTGCAGCACGAGCTTCGCAATACCGAAGGCGGAAAGATCTCCGCCCATCTTCTGATCCCAGGCTTCGTCTTCACCGGCCTCACCAAGGGCGACCGCGCCGAAAAACCGGCCGCTGCCTGGACCGCCGAGCAGACGGTCGATTTCATGGTCGAGAGCCTCGAACGCGGCGATTTCTATATTCTCTGCCCCGACAATGACGTCGCGCGTCCTCTCGACGAGCGCCGCATGCTCTGGGCAGCCGGCGATATCGTCGAGAACCGGCCGCCGCTGTCACGCTGGCACAAGGATTATGCCGACAAGTTCAAGGCCTTCCTCGAACAGAAGTAATCGGCGCCATCAGAAGGTTTGATTGGTAATTTTCCGAAAGCCGGGTAAGAGATCCCCAGATCCTTTCCGGCTTTCAGAGTGTGTCATGGATTTCCTGCCGAGCCTGCCGACCCTTCTCGCCTTTGCCGCCGCGACGCTGCTGCTCGCGGCAACCCCAGGCCCTGATATGACGCTGTCGATCAGCCGCGCGCTGGCCCAGGGCAAGAAGGCGGCGCTCTTCGTGGTCGTCGGCACCAGCCTCGGCATCGTCGTCCACACCATGCTGGTCGCTTTTGGCATTTCGGCGCTGATCACCGCCTCGCCGACCGCCTTCCTGATCCTGAAGACCGGCGGTGCTGCCTATCTGCTCTGGCTGGCGGTGCAGGCGATCCGTTTCGGCTCGAAGCTCACTGTCGCCAAGGTCGAGGAGCAGAAGGGCACACCACTTTCCAACATCTCCTCGGGCTTCTGGGTCAATCTTCTGAACCCCAAAGTCATCATCTTCTTCATGACCTTCCTGCCGCAATTCGTCAGCGCCGGCGATCCCGCCGTCACCCAAAAGCTGCTCTTTTTCGGCTTCTGCTTCATCCTGATCGGCATGCCGGTCAACGCCAGCGTCGTCTTTGCCGCCGACTGGCTGGCCTCCTGGCTGCAGAACAACAAGAAAGTGCTGCGCGGCATGGACTACACCTTCGCCGGCGTCTTCTCGGTCTTCGCCGCAAAGATCCTGCTCACCCAGGCGCGGTAACCGCGGTTGCGCAGCAATCCCGCGGTTGCGCAGCAATCCCGCGGTCGGCATATCGATCCGCCCGCGGTCGGTTGATCGATCCGCGGTCGTGAAACGATCCGCCGCCAACGACACCAATATTCGCGAGACGCCACGCCGGAGCAGGCAGTGACCGCGAATTTCGTCGTCTTCCAAAATTATTCCATGCCTTTCGCGCGATTACTTGTGATCAACATATGATCGTAAGTCGGCAATTGTGGCTAGGCCACGCCACCTTCGCTGCCCACATATCCTTTACGGCTCACGAAGAGCTGCCTTGAAAGGATAAGTCCATGTTTGCGTTTCGCAATATCATAACAGCAGGAGTTGTTGCGCTGACGTTTGCCGCCACGTCCCTTACAGCGACAGCACCTGCCTTAGCTCACGGCGGCGGAGGCCATGGCGGTGGCGGCTTCTCGCGGGACGGCGGCCACTTCGGCGGTGGTGCGCATATGGGCGGCGGCAATTTCGCCGATCGCGGCTTCGGAGCGCATCATTTCGGCGGAGCCGGCCATTTTGGCGGACATCGCGACGGCCGTTTCGCTTTCCATGATAGAAATCGTCTGTTCTTCGGCGATGACGACTATGACCCGGAACAGTGCCAGCCGGAATGGCTCAACCGGTACGGCCATCGCGTGCTGGTGGAAGTCTGCTCTTGATGACGGTCCCACTGGCCTCTGAGGAGTCGTGAAACGATCAGCTGCCCGCTAACCGATCAGCCCGCTGTCGGCCTAGCCGATCAGCAACGCGTCATCATCCAGCGTCTGGCCGCGCATCTTGCGGAACATCGCGATCAGATCCTCGACCTGCAATGTCTTGCGGCTGTCGCCGGCGACATCGAGCACGATCTCGCCGCCATGCAGCATCACGGTGCGGTGGCCATAATCGAGCGCCTGGCGCATCGAATGCGTCACCATCAGCGTCGTCAGCTTGCGCTCGGAAACGATCTTCTGGGTCAGGCCCATGATGAATTCCGCCATGCCAGGGTCGAGGGCCGCCGTATGTTCGTCGAGCAGCAGCACCTCCGAGCCCGCCAGCGTCGCCATGACAAGCGAGACCGCCTGCCGCTGGCCGCCGGAAAGCAGGTCCATGCGGTCCTTCATGCGGTTCTCCAGCCCGAGATTGAGCTCGGCGATCCTCTCGCGAAAATGGTCGCGCCGTTTTGCGCCAAGCGCCGAAACAAGCCCGCGCCGCTCGCCGCGCCGCGCCGCAAGCGCCAGGTTCTCCTCGATCGACAAGGCACCGCAGCTTCCGGTCAACGGGTCCTGAAAGACGCGGGCGACCAGCCCGGCGCGCGCCGCCGTCGTCTTGCGCGTCACGTCGGCACTGCCGATCAGCACCTGCCCTTCGCTCGCCAGCACATCGCCGGCGAGGACGCCGAGCAGCGTCGATTTACCAGCGCCGTTCGAGCCGATGACGGTGACGAAGGAGCCTTCCTCGATCGTCAGGCTGACACCCGAGAGCGCCTGCTTCTGCAGCGGCGTGCCGCGCCCGAAGACGACCTTGATGTTCTTGAGGTTGATCATGACGCGGCACCTCCGCGCAAACGGGGAAGGATGAGCGCCACGGTCACCAGCACGGCCGTGACGAAATTGAGGTCGGATGCCTGCAGGCCGATGACGTCGCTCGAAAGCGCCAGCTGGATCGCGATGCGATAGAGGATTGAGCCGAGCACGCAGCCGATCAACGCGATCAGCAGACCGCGCCGCCCGAGCAGCGTCTCGCCGATGATGACGGCAGCCAGACCAACGACGATCGTGCCGACGCCCGAGGTGACGTCGGCAAAGCCGTTCGTCTGGGCAAACAGCGCACCGCCGAGCGCCACCAGCGCATTGGAGATCGCCATGCCGAGATAGATCTGCCGGCTGGTATCGACGCCCTGGGCCCGCGCCATCCTTGCATTGGCGCCGGTCGCCCGCATTGCCAGCCCGGCATCGCTTTCCAGGAAACGCCAGACCAGGATGAGCGCGATGACGACGAGAACACCGACGAAGAGCGGCCGCACGTAGAAATCGCGAAGGCCATGGCCGAAGAACGGGCTGATCATCGTGTCGGCATTGATAAGCGCGACATTGGGTTTGCCCATCACGCGCAGATTGACGGAAAACAGCGCGATCATCGTCAGGATCGAGGCGAGCAAATTGAGGATCTTGAAGCGCACGTTGAGCAGCGCCGTCACCATGCCTGCGGCGGCACCGGCGGCCATGGCGATCAGCGCTGCAAGCCAGGCGTTGACGCCGGCAATGATCAGCACGGCCGTCACCGCCGCGCCAAGCGGAAAGGAGCCGTCGACCGTCAGGTCAGGGAAATCCAGAACACGGAAGGCGAGATAGACCCCAAGGGCGACGAAGGAATAGACCAGTCCGAGTTCGACGGCCCCCCAGAATGCGATTTGGCTCAAGGCTTCCGCCCCTCTTCTGTCCGTTTCCGCTCCGCGCCTTGCGCGAAACATCAGGCTTTTAATACCATCAGCCGCCCCCGTGTGGAACGGGAGCGGCTGCAAACTCGATCAGCGACGGCAGTCGCCTTGTTTATTCGATGACTTTGGTAGCGCGGGAAAGCACGCTCTGCGGCAGCGTGACCCCCATCTTCTCGGCCGCCGCCTTGTTGACGACGAGGTCGCTGCCGGCGGCAGTCTTGACCGCGATGTCGCCCGGGTTCTCGCCCTTCAGCACACGCACGACGATCTCGCCGGTCTGCTTGCCGACATCATAATAGTTGAAGCCGAGGGCAGCGATCGAGCCACGCGAAACCGAATCCGTATCGGCGGTAAAGAGCGGCAGCTTGCTCTCCTCGGCCACCGCGACAGCGCCTTCGAGCGCGGAGATGATCGTGTTGTCGGTCGGAATGTAGATCACATCGGCGCGGCCGACGAGCGCGCGTGTCGCACCCTGGACCTCGGCCGATTTGGTGGCAGCCGATTCGACTACCTTCAGGCCAGCCTTTTCGGCTTCAGCTTTCAACACGGCGAGCAGCGAAACGGAATTCGCCTCGCCTGAATTGTAGAGATAGCCGATGGTTTTCACATCGGGCAGGATTTCCTTGATCAGCGCGAGGTGCTCGGCGACCGGCGACATATCGGAGAGGCCTGTGACATTGCCGCCGGGCTTGTCCATGTTCTTGACGAGCTGGGCGCCGAGCGGATCGGACACGGCCGTGAAGACGACAGGAATGTCGCGCGTCGAGGAGACGACGGCCTGGGCCGAGGGTGTCGAGATCGGCACGATGACATTGGGCTCGTCACCGGCGAACTGGCGGGCGATCTGGGCTGCCGTCGCCGGATTGCCCTGCGCCGATTCGAACACGAATTTCAGGTTCTCGCCTTCCTTGTAGCCGGCAGCCGTAAGCGCATCGAGAACGCCCTTGCGCGCCGCATCCAGCGCCGGATGTTCGACGATCGCCGTCACGGCGACGGTGACATCATCGGCCTTTGCAGGCAGGGAAAGGACCAAAGTGGCGGCAAGAGCGAGCAAAATCGGGCGCATGGGGATCCTCCTGAATGATTTTGGGGGCACTTTTAGGAAAAGTGCCCCCTGAAATCAATCGCGGAGAATTGTAGCGAGGATCAAACTTGCTGATCAGTCGTCGGCGCCGTGATTGGCGATCATCATCGCCTCGAAGGCCAAACGATCGGTCTTGCGCATGCGTTCCGACTCCGATTTCAGCTGGCCGCAGGCGGCAAGAATGTCGCGACCGCGGGGTGTGCGGATCGGCGAGGCATAGCCTGCCGAATTGATGAAATCGGCGAACTTCTCGATCTGCTCCCAGTCCGAACACTGGTAATTGGTGCCGGGCCACGGATTGAACGGAATGAGGTTGATCTTCGCCGGCACGCCTTTCAGGAGCTTGATCAGCCCCTTGGCGTCTTCCAGGCTGTCGTTGACATCCTTCAGCATCACATACTCGAAGGTGATGCGCCGTGCGTTCGAAAGGCCAGGATAGGTCCGGCAGGCTTCGATCAGCTCCTTCAGCGGATACTTCTTGTTGATCGGCACCAGAAGGTCGCGCAGATCGTCGCGCACCGCATGCAGCGAAATCGCCAGCATGACGCCGATTTCCTCGCCGGTGCGGAAGATCTCCGGCACAACGCCAGAAGTAGAAAGCGTCACGCGGCGCCTGGACAGCGACAGGCCGTCACCATCCGTGGCGATCAGCAATGCCTGTTTGACGGCATCGAAGTTATAAAGCGGCTCACCCATGCCCATCATGACGATGTTGCTGACCTTGCGGCCCTCGGCAGGCATGATCGTGCCCTGCGGCGCTTCACGGTCCGGGAAATCCCCAAGCCGGTCGCGGGCAAGCAGCAGCTGCGAAAGAATTTCCTCCGCCGTCAGGTTGCGCACCAGACGCTGTGTCCCGGTATGACAGAAGGAACAGGTGAGCGTGCAGCCGACCTGGCTGGAAAGGCAGAGCGTGCCGCGGCCCTCTTCCGGAATGTAGACGGCCTCGATCTCGACTGGACGCCCGGCGCCGCGGGCGGGAAAGCGCAGCAGCCATTTGCGCGTGCCGTCGTTGGAGACCTGCTCCTCGACGATCTCGGGACGTTCGATGGTGAAATGCTGCTTCAGCATCTCCCGCATGTCCTTGGCGACATTCGTCATATGGTCGAAGTCAGAGACCCCGCGCACATAGATCCAGTTCCAGAGCTGCGAGACGCGCATCTTGATCTGCTTCTCGGCCACACCCTTTTCCCGGAGTGCCGCCCCCATCTCCTCGCGTGACAGCCCGATCAGGGACGGCTTCTCGACGCCGGAAGCGGCACGAGGCGCCTGAGACGTGATGACATCAATCGCATCCATGACGGACATAGTCTTTCATCCCGAATTCGAACACGTAACCGCCCCGCAAACCCTGCGAACTTCAGGGCTAAGCCGGAAGACTGGCGGGTGCATGACGGCACATTGGCAGAAATTGAATGGCGGAACGGCGACTGATATCGCGATCTGTCCGCTGTTGCGCGGCCTTTAGCATCATTTTGCCCGCGCGTCACTATAGATGGAAACGACAAGAGCCGGCGCAAGGCCGGCCCTCGAAGCTCTGACAACAAAAAAGCTTACTTGCAGGTTTCGATCTGCTTCAGCGCAGCCGAGATACCCGAGAGCGAATAGCTGTAGGAGGTGCCGGTGCCCTTGCGCGAAACGGCATTGACCGTCATCGAATGACCGGTCTTCATCGCGGCGACGAGGGCCGGCTCCTGGGCAGCGTTCTCGACCCAGCCGGCCTTGTCCTTGGTGAACATTACGAAGGTCTTGTTGTCGATGACGACGTTGATCTTCGAATTTTCCTTGACCGTGTAGCCCATCATCGCCTGCGGCTCGTAGGAGATATTCTGGCCCGGACGTTGGGAGACGATGAAGAAATTGTCGCCGTGGTCGACGCTTGCCGGCTGCTTTGCCGTCGGAACGGACAGCACGTAGCAGACGGTGCTGCTGCCCGACTTGTAGGAGTAAGCGCCCCATGCCTGGAACTGCTGGATGCGGTTCGGCGCGGCCTGCTGCGCTGTCGCAACTCCGGCCATAACAAGGGTGAGTGCGAGAGCGGATACGATACTTTTTACAAACATGGATTCCTGCCGGTTCTTGCGATTCAAGGCCCGAAGCGATCATAGCGGGCGCCGCATAATCACGATCTGCTTTATTTTGACTTAATTCAGGTTACCAAATGGTCAACGATAGCTGCGATTTGTATGTGCCTGTGTCATTTCAGCTCGAGTGTCAATTTTCGCCCCTTTGACGGTATCGACCGCGACACCGTGCCCCAATGGCACTGGCCGTCCGTTCGGCTGAATTTAAGACACAAAGATTCAGGCAAGAGTTTGACCTTTCCCAAATCCGTTGTACCTCAGTAAGACTTGGAAATCCGAGACGAAATTATTGCCGCAGGGGGCTGGTGAGGGGATATGGATGCCGAGGAAAGACAGCGTTTCGCTGCCCTCGCGAAGGCCGTCGCGAACGATCGCGACCAGCAGGCCTTTTCCATCCTGTTCGACTATTTCGCACCCCGCCTGAAAGCCTGGCTGATGCGCCAGAGGATGACATCAGGCGAGGCTGAGGAACTGGTCCAGGAGATCATGATCGTGCTCTGGCACAAGGCAGAGCTCTACGATGCCACGCGATCTTCCCTCTCGACCTGGCTTTTCCGTATTGCCCGTAACCGCCGCATCGACATGCAGCGGCGCGCCAACACCCGCATCTTCGATGAGACCGATCCGGCCCTGCAGCCGCCGGCCGATATCGGCGCGGAAGAAATCATCGCCAATGACGATCGCGACGCCAAGATACGCGCCGCCGTCGGCCAATTGCCGGAGGAACAGCGCGACATGCTGCGAGCCGCCTTCTTCCTCGGTCAATCGCATTCGGAGATCGCCGAAGCGACCGGACTGCCGCTCGGCACGGTGAAGTCGCGTATCCGGCTTGCCTTCGGCAAGCTCCGCAAGGTGCTGGAACGCGAAATCGCCTGACGAATGTCGCCCAAAGTGGGCAGCGGTTTTGGAAGGACGAAAGATCGCGACGCGCTTTAGATCGTCTTCATCGCTTCTTCCGGCCGGTCGGCGAGAACGCGGTCGGCCGCTTCGTAGTGGCCCGGCCGGATGTGGCCGCGCACCATGGCGAAGGCAGCCGAGAGCACGGCGATGTCGTCGGAAAAGCCGATGACGGCGAAAATATCCGGGATCATGTCGATCGGCATGACGAAATAGGCGAGTGCTGCAAGCAGTACGCCGCGCACCTTCGTCGGCGTCTGCGGATCGAGCGCGCAATAGAAACCGGCAACGACATCGCGCGAGAACGGGATCTGCCGCACGGCCCGCCGGAATGTCGGCCAGAATTTCTGCCTGACGGTCTTCTCGCGCCGGCTCTGGGTGTCCTCGTCGCCCGGCAACAGGATTTCCCCGAATTTGACCTCGTCCATCCCTGCATCCCTTTTGTCCATGCGAACATATGGTGACGGCGCCCAGTCTTTCAATCGGCCCCTTTCAATCGGCCCCGCTTTCAAGCAACACGTCGCGCCGCAGCCTTCTCCATGGCTTTGGCGAGCTTGAAATCCAGCTCCGTCAGCCCGCCGGCATCATGCGTGTTCAGCGTCACATCCACCCTGGAATAGACGTTGAACCATTCGGGATGGTGGTTGAGCTTCTCGGCCGCAAGTGCTGCCTGCGTCATGAAACCGAAAGCCTCGACGAAATTTGCGAACTTGAACGTCTTCGATATTGACGAACCCGCATCATTGAGCGCCCAGCCCGAAAGCTCGGTCAGCTCAGCCTCAACCGCCGTCCGTTCCAGTTTTTCCATTTTCATGCCATGCTCCTCTTCTCTGTCCGACAGGTTCACCGATGAAACGCATCAGCATCCTTTTCGTTTGCATGGGCAATATATGCCGTTCTCCGCTCGCGGAGGGAATTTTTGGCCACCTCGTCGCCGAGGCCGGCTTGACCGGCGATTTTACGGTCGCTTCCGCCGGCACCGGCAGCTGGCATGAAGGCGATCCGCCCGACCGGCGTTCGATCGCCACCGCGAAAAACCACGGCATCGACATATCGGGGCAGCGCGCCCGGCGCATTCAGTCGAGGGATTTCATGGATTTCGATCTGATCCTTGCCATGGACCGCGACAACCTGGCGGCGCTCAAAAAGAGCGCGCCGCATGGGGCGAATATCCACCTTTTCGGTGATGCCGCGCTGGGAACGGGAGAGAATATTCCCGATCCCTATTATGGCGGTCCTGAAGGTTTCGAACTGGTCTACACCAGGCTCTTGACCGGCTGCTGCAGGCTGCTCGAAACGCTGGGCGTCGAGCGTGCCTCGTGCAACGGGAACACTTCCTCGGTGAGGTAAGGCCCTCCACCGACCGATTCGCGTGACGAAAGCAGCACGAAGCGCGGTGCGGTGAAGGTTGCTGTGTGGAAGTTGCCGCGTCCGGCCAGATATTGCACGACGTCGTCGAGCCGCGAGGATTTCAGCCGCGCCAGCGTCACATGCGGCATGAATTTGCGGGGATCCGGCGGCAGGCCGATGCGCTGGCAGATCCGCTCGATCTCGCCCTGCAGGGCATACATTTCAGGCGATTGCGAGACGCCGGCCCAGACCGAATGCGGTTTCTTCGAACCGAAGGAACCGATGCCTTCAAGCCGGAACTGGAATTCCGGCCGGTCGATCCGGTCGAGGCGTTCAACGATTTCATCGGCCGTGCGGCCGTCGACATCACCGATGAAGCGCAGGGTGATGTGGTAATTCTCCACATCGATCCATCGTGCTCCGGGGAGGCCACCGCGCAGCAATGAAAGACTCATCGCCGCATTGCGCGGAATTTCGAGGGCGGTAAACAGTCTCGGCATCACGAGCACTCCCCGAATCTTTTGCAGGTGCTCACACGGAATCATGCAATCAATAACCGCGCAAGCCCCTATTTCTTCACAGAAGAAATCGTTTCGACGAAATTTGTGACAGCAGGCTCCATCTTTTCGACCATGACGTCGACACCTTTCGTATTTGGATGCATGCCGTCGTCGAGCTTCAACCCAGCCTCCAGTGCGACGCCGTCGAGGAAGAAGGCATAGAGTGGAAGCCCATGTTTTTCCGAGAGCTTCTGATAGATCGGGTTGAATCGTGCGGCATAATCCGCTCCCATGTTCGGCGGCGCTATGATACCGGCGAGCAGTACGGCAATCCCACGCTCCTTTAGCCGGGTAATCATCTGATCGAGATTCTTCGCGCTCTCCTCTGGCGGGATGCCGCGCAACGCGTCATTGGCGCCAAGCTCGAGAATGACCCCATCGGTGCCGTCGGGTACCGACCAGTCGATGCGCGCAAGGCCCCCTGTCGTCGTGTCGCCGGAGACCCCGGCATTGGCGATGGCGACGTCGAGGCCCTTCGCTTTCAGGGCCGCCTGCAGCTTTTCCGGAAAGCCGTCGCCGGGCGGCAACTGATAGCCCGCCATCAAACTGTCCCCAAAACCGACGAGATTGATTGTCCGGGCATCGGCCGCAGTGGCAAGGATCAGCGCGACGGCGATGACGGTGAATTGAAGGGCGGCAACTTTAAATCTCATTCCAGCTTCCCTAGATTGGCGAAGTGCCGTTATGCGGCCATTCGATTACGGACTTATATAGGCGATTTCTGTTGGCAAAAACCATTATCGAGTTGAAGGGCGCCGATCTGACCCTCGGCAGCGCAGCCGCCTCCGTCCATGTGCTGAAGGGCATCGATCTCGATATCACTGCCGGCGAATCCGTCGGCATCGTCGGCCCTTCCGGTTCCGGCAAATCCACCCTGCTGATGGTGCTTGCCGGGTTGGAAAAACTCGACAGTGGTGAGATCAACATCAACGATACGCCGCTCCATAGCCTCAGCGAGGACCAGGTCGCCGATTTCCGCGGCCGCAACATCGGCATCGTCTTCCAGTCCTTCCACTTGATCGCCAACATGACGGCGCTGGAAAACGTCGCCGTGCCGCTCGAACTCGCCAATGTCAGCAACGCCTTCGAGATCGCTCATCGCGAGCTGAAGTCGGTCGGCCTCGGCGAACGGCTGAACCACTATCCCGGCCAGCTTTCCGGCGGCGAACAGCAGCGCGTGGCGATCGCCAGGGCGCTCGCCCCCTCGCCCGCCCTGCTGATCGCCGACGAGCCGACCGGCAATCTCGATACCGAGACAGGCCGCCAGATCGCCGACCTTCTGTTCTCCAAGCAGGCCGAACGCGGCACGACCCTGCTTCTCGTCACCCACGACGTCTCGCTCGCAAACCGATGCTCGCGCCAGATTCGCGTCCGCTCCGGCAGGATCGAAGGCGACAGCGCCGCCCGCCGCAGCGAAGCGGCGATCGCATGAGGATAATCACCCCACGCGTCTCGCTCGCTTTTCGCCTGGCGCTGCGCGAGCTGCGCGGCGGCATCCGCGGCTTCTACATCTTCCTTGCCTGCATCGCGCTCGGCACCGGCGCCATTGCCGCCGTCAACTCCGTTTCGCAGTCGATCACCGATACGATCGCCTCGCAGGGGCAGGAACTGTTGGCAGGCGACGTCCGCTTCGAACTCAACAACCGCGAAGCCACGCCTGAGGAATTGGGTTTCCTCGAAGGCCTCGGCACCGTTTCGGTGTCAACCGGCCTGCGCTCGATGGCCCGCAAGCCCGACGGTTCCGATCAGGCGCTGGTCGAGGTCAAGGCTGTCGATGACGCTTACCCGCTCTACGGCAAGTTCGTGGCCGAGCCGGACTATTCGCTTGCAGCCCTGCTTTCGGGCCAAGGCGGCACCTATGGTGCGGTCGCAGCGCCACTGCTTCTCGATCGGCTCGGGCTTGCGGTGGGCGACGAATTGCTGCTCGGCAACGTCAAGCTCAGCATCACCGGCACGGTGAAAACCGAGCCGGATGCACTGTCGGAAGGTTTTGGCTTTGCGCCGCGCCTGCTTGTCAGCCGCCAGGCGCTCCAAGCCTCCGGACTGATCCAGACCGGAAGCCTGGTCGAACATGCCTATAAGATCCGGCTGGGCGACAAGGGCGCGATGTCGGGCATCCAGGCGCGCGCCTCGAAGGAATTCCCCTCCGCCGGCTGGGCGATCCGCACCAGCGACCGTGCCGCGCCCTCGCTCACCGAAAACATCACCCGCTTCTCGCAGTTCCTGACGCTGGTCGGCCTCACCGCACTGATCGTCGGTGGCGTCGGTGTCGCCAATGCGGTGCGCGCCTTCCTCGATTCCAAGCGCACCACCATCGCCACCTTCAAATGCCTCGGCGCCCCGGCGCAGGTCGTCGTTCTGATCTATCTCTTCCAGATCGCCATCATCGCTCTCGGCGGCATCCTGATCGGCCTCGTCATCGGCGCCCTGTCGCCGATGCTTGCCGCGCAGTTCCTGGCGCAATTCCTGCCGGTCTCGACCGTGCCGACGCTCTACCCCGGCGCCCTGCTGCTCGCCACGTTCTTCGGCATCCTGACGACGCTCGCCTTCGCCATCCTGCCGCTCGGCCACGCCCGCGAAGTGCCGGCGACCGCACTGTTCCGCGAGCAGGGCTTCGAGGCCCGCCACCTGCCCTCCTGGCCCTACATCCTGCTTGCCGCCCTATTCATGGCCGCCCTTGCCGGGCTTGCCATCCTCACCGCCTATGACCGCTTCATCGCTGTCGTCTTCGTTGGCGCGATCGTCTTCGCCTTCGTCGTCCTGCGCCTCGTCGCCGCGCTGATCGCCTGGCTCGCGCGCCGCAGCCCGCGCGTCAATTCGCCGGCACTGCGGCTTGCGATCGGCAATATCCACCGCCCCGGCGCACTGACGCCCTCAGTCGTGCTCTCGCTCGGCCTTGGCCTGGCATTGCTGGTGACCCTGACCCTGATCGACGGGAACCTGCGCCGGCAGCTGACCGGCCGCATGAACGAGGGTGCGCCGAACTTCTTCTTCGTCGATATCCAGAGCGCCGAGGTCGGCGCCTTCCGCGATCTCGTCCAGGGCCAGGCGCCGCAGGGCAAGCTCGTCGAAGTGCCGATGCTGCGCGGCCGGATCATCGCCTTCAACGGCGAGGACGTCACCAAGATGAACGTGCCGGCCGCCGGCCGCTGGGTGCTGAACGGCGATCGCGGCATCACCTATGCCGAAACCCTGCCTGACAACGCCGCCCTCACCGAAGGCAAATGGTGGGACAAGGATTACAGCGGCGAGCCACTCGTCTCTTTCTCCTCGGAAGAGGCACATGAGCTCGGCCTCAAGATCGGCGATAAAGTCACCGTCAACGTGCTCGGCCGCAACATCACGGCGAAAATCGCTAATCTGCGCCGCGTCGAGTGGGAATCGCTGTCGATCAATTTCGTCATGGTCTTCTCGCCGAATACCTTCCGCGGCGCCCCGCATGCGTGGCTGGCGACCCTGACCGATCCCTCTTCGACACCGGCCGAAGATGCGGCGATCCTGAAAACCGTCACCAACACCTATCCGACGATCACCAGTGTGCGCGTCAAGGACGCGATCGATATCGTCAACCAGCTGGTCGCACAGCTCGCGACCGCGATCCGCGCTGCGGCCTCCGTCGCCCTTTTCGCTTCCATCCTCGTCCTTGCCGGCGCGCTTGCCGCCGGAAACCGGGCGCGCACCCACGACGCGGTGGTGCTGAAGACGCTCGGCGCCACGCGCGCCATGCTGATCCGCGCCTTCAGCTACGAATATCTAATCCTCGGCCTCGCGACTGCGATCTTCGCGCTGATCGCCGGCAGCGTCGCCGCCTGGTTCATCGTCGCCCGCATCATGCGTCTGCCCTCGACCTTTCTGCCCGACGTCGCGGGACTGACGCTTGTCACCGCGCTCGTCCTGACCGTCGGCATCGGCCTGATCGGCACCTGGCGCATCCTCGGGCAGAAGGCGGCACCCGTCTTGCGCGAGCTTTGACCGGGCAGCGGCACCCAAACCCTTCACCTTACGGCGATTTAACCGATCGAGCCTTTGCAAGCCTCTTGTTTGCAAAGGGCGAAAGCCTCATATTATCCGCAGGCATGCTGGAGCTCCGCAGCGGCGCCCGGGTCGAAAACCCCGACACCGTATTTCCATCGGAGCTTGTAAGAGGAAACTATGGCTGATCTTCGTAACTATCAAAGCCGCGCTCAGACCGGCGAGATGATTGATCAAGGCCTGCGCGCTTATATGCTCAAGGTCTACAACCTGATGGCGCTGGGTCTGGCGATCACCGGTGTGGCCGCATATCTGTCGTTCCAATTCGCCTTCGCCAATGGTGAGCTGACCGCTTTCGGTCAGGCGATCTATGTAAGCCCGCTGAAGTGGGTTGTCATTCTGGCGCCGCTGGCTCTGGTGTTCTTCCTGAGCTTCCGGATCAATACGATGACGGTGGCCGCCGCCCAGACGACCTTTGCGGTCTACGCCGCGCTCGTCGGCCTGTCGCTCTCGTCGATCTTCCTGATCTACACGGGTCAGAGCGTCGTTCAGACCTTCTTCGTCACCGCCGCCTCGTTCGGCGCGCTGTCGCTTTACGGCTACACGACAAAGCGTAATCTGTCGGCGATGGGCTCGTTCCTGATGATGGGTCTTTTCGGCCTGATCATCGCCTCGATCGTCAACATCTTCCTGGCGTCGTCCGCCGTGCAGTTCGCGATCTCGGTACTCGGCGTACTGATCTTCGCAGGCCTCACGGCCTACGATACGCAGCGGATCAAGGAATTGTACCTGGAAGCCGATGACGTCGCCGTGGCCGGCCGCAAGGCGATCATGGGTGCGCTGACGCTCTATCTCGACTTCATCAACCTCTTCATGTTCCTGCTGCAGTTCATGGGCAACCGTAAATAAGCAGGGCAGACTGAGATCGAAAAGGCGGCTTCGGCCGCCTTTTTTGTTGCGCAGGCTTTCACGGAATGGTTTTAGAAAGCCCCTGCCGCCCTTATGGATATGCTGCTGAAATGTCCTTCCTCCTGCGCGATGCTTCGAACGCCGATATTCCCGCCATTGCCGATATCTATCGCGAATCGGTCCTGAACGGCGTCGCGAGCTATGAGATCGTCCCGCCCTCCGAGGCCGAGATGGCGCAACGTTTTGCGGCCATCGTCGGCCAGCAATATCCCTATATCGCAGCCATCGGCACGGACGGGGCCTTGCTCGGCTACGCCTACGCCTCGGCCTTCCGCACGCGTCCTGCCTATCGCTGGCTGGTCGAGGATTCGATTTATCTGGCGCCGCAAGCCCGCGGCCGCGGCATCGGCAAGGCGCTGCTCGCCGAACTGATCATCCGTTGCACCACCCTCGGCTTTCGTCAGATGGCAGCCGTCATCGGCGGCGCCAGCCCCGCCTCGATCGCGCTTCATCGCACGGCCGGCTTCGAGGAGGTTGGTCTGATGAAGGGCACCGGCTACAAACACGGCCGCTGGCTGGATACGATGTTCATGCAGCGCGCCCTCGGTGAGGGTATGAGCGCAGATCCGGACCCGTCGACCTATCCCGGCACGCTGTTTAACGGCTGATATGGTTTACTTGTCGACGAGCTTCAGGGCCTTGTCGAAGACCTTCAGCACCTGGTTCAGCTCGTGACCGCGCTTCAGGATCGTGCCGTTGACGCTGATCACGCAATAGGCGCCCTGCTTGGCGGCGAGCTTCGGGTTTTTCTCGATGCGGAAGAGCGGCATTTCACCGGAACGCTTGAAAACGGAAAAGACCGCCCTGTCCTTCAGGTGATCGATGGCGTAGTCGCGCCATTCACCATCACCGACCATCCGACCGTAGATCCAGAGGATCGCGTCCAGTTCGCGCCGGTGGAAGGTCACCGGAAGCGGGTCCTTGCTTTGCTTGTATTCCCTGAGATCGACGACGACTGAGGAACTGTGGTCGACGGAACGGCTTTCGCCGTGTCGCAAATCCGGCTGATCTGTCATCAGTCTCACAAGGCCTCCACATATGACAGGAGAGTGACAGTTTGCCCGAGCTGCCGCAAATTGCAAGAGTGCCGGCTGTCACATTCAGCCGCACTACAGCGCCGCGCGTCTCTCGGGCAAGGGCGCTGGGCAGGCCAACGCTTTCTCCGCAGCGCCGCATTTCAGTCAAAACAGCGCCTCATTTGCAGGAGATTTATGAGCTCCAGTTTGGCGCCAGCGCGCCAAAGGGCCCGGCGGAGCGTATCGACCTTAACCCCAGCCCCGAATACGCTCGGCCGGGCCGCCCCAGCATTTCATCCGCAGCCGGATGAAATTTCAGATATTTTTGCCAGCCATCACCACGGTCGCGCCAAGGATCGCAGCCGGATCGCCGTCTGCGGTTGCCGATTGAAGCAGAATCGCGCAGCCCTCGAGCTGCGGCCGCTGCAGCACGCTGGCCGGCAGCGTCAGACTGGTCGCCTTGCCGTCCCACATGCCGACGGTTTCGACATTGGTGACGCTGTGGAGATAGGAGATCTTCTGGCCGCTGTTCTCGCCCTTTTCGACGTCGATGGTCTTTTCCTTGTCGAAATAGACCATCACGACATTGGCTTTGCCCTGTCCCGCGCCGATCTTGATCTCCAGCTCATCGCCGCGCATCGCGGCACTGATCGGAACGGTCAGCCCATTGCCTTCGCTGCTATAGGTGTCGATCTGGCTGTTGATGCCATTGAGATCGGCGCCGGCCAGATGGCCGCGTCCATTGACGATCGCCTGCGGCGTGTAGACGTTGCTGCGGCCCATTGTCTTGGCATAGCCATACTGCCGCTCGGTATTTTCCTTGGAACTCAGCGTATCGGCCCAACCGAGATAGTTCCAGTAATCGACATGATAGGCGAGCGCGATGACATCGCCCTGGTTCACCAGCTTGCGGAAAGCGGCATCAGCAGGAGGACAGGAGGAGCAGCCCTGCGCCGTGAAGAGTTCGACGACACCTTTCGGTGTGCCGTCTTCGGCCTGCAACGGGCCCGAGAGAACAACGCCGGCGATCAGCGGAATCAAAAAACGGGGGGACATTCACCTGCACCTCTTTTTCAGCGCCGACGGCATGTTGGAACCGGAGGCCCTGACATATGAACGTACGAATAATCCTTCCGGGTTCAAACGAAAAGTCACGAACGGGTGAGACGTAGCTAGACGGGAACTTGCGTAAAACAAATCATCGTGAGCCCCGTTTAAAGACTGTCGCCGCAAAGAAAAACCGCCGGAAACTGCTCTCCGGCGGCCATTATCATGTGAGTGTCTTAAAAATCAGGCAGCGAGGTCGCGCAGAACCGTCTGCAGGATGCCGCCATTGTTGAGGTAGACTACCTCGTCGAGCGTATCGACGCGCGACAGCAGCGGAACCTCCTTCACGGTGCCGTCGCCATAGGTGATCCTGGCGATCTTCTTCTCGCGTGGCTTGATCTTTTCCAGACCTTCGATGGTGACGAGTTCGTCGCCCTTGAGGCCGAGGCTCTGCCAGGTCGTGCCCTCTTCGAAGACGAAGGGGATGATGCCCATGCCGACCAGGTTCGAGCGATGGATGCGCTCGAAGGATTGGGCGACCACCGCCTTGACGCCGAGCAGGTTGGTGCCCTTGGCAGCCCAGTCGCGGGAGGAGCCATTGCCATATTCGACACCGGCGAAGATGACGAGCGGCACGCCTTCCTGCTTGTACTGCATCGCGGCGTCGTAGATCGAGGTCTCTTCCTTCGACGGGTAATGGATGGTGTAGCCACCTTCCTTGCCGTTCGGGCCGAGCATGTGGTTGCGGATGCGGATATTGGCGAAGGTGCCGCGCATCATCACTTCATGGTTGCCGCGGCGCGTGCCGTACTGGTTGAAGTCGGCAACGGCGACGTCGTGGTCGATGAGGTAGGCGCCGGCCGGCGATGCCGCCTTGATCGAACCGGCGGGCGAGATGTGGTCGGTGGTGATCTTGTCGCCGAACAGGCCGAGGACGCGGGCGCCCTTGATGTCGGAAACGCCGCTGCCCTTCTTGCCCATGCCGACGAAGTAGGGCGGGTTCTGCACATAGGTCGAATTGTCGTCCCAGGCATAGGTCTGGCCCGGCGGGATCTGAACGGCCTGCCAGTTGACGTCGCCCTTGAAGACGTCGGCATACTTGCTTTCGTAAAGCTCGCGGGTCACGTATTTCAGGATGAATTCCTGAACTTCCTTCGAGGTCGGCCAGATGTCCTTGAGATAAACCGGGTTGCCGCTCTGGTCCTCGCCGATCGGCTCCTTGGTCAGATCCGTCTGCACCGTGCCGGCAAGCGCATAAGCGACGACCAGCGGCGGGGATGCGAGATAGTTCGCCTGCACGTCGGGCGAGATGCGGCCTTCGAAGTTGCGGTTGCCGGACAGAACGCCGGAAACGATAAGGCCCTTGTCGTTGATCGTCTTCGAGATCGGTGCCGGCAGCGGGCCGGAATTACCGATGCAGGTGGTGCAGCCGAAACCGACGAGGTTGAAGCCAAGCTTGTCGAGGTCGGCCTGCAGGCCCGACTTGGCGAGATATTCGCCGACGACTTGGCTTCCCGGTGCCAGCGAGGTCTTCACCCACGGCTTCGTCTTCAGTCCCTTGGCAACGGCGTTGCGGGCAAGAAGGCCGGCGGCGATCAGCACTGACGGGTTGGAGGTGTTGGTGCACGACGTGATGGCGGCGATCGCCACATCGCCATGGCCGAGATCGAAGTCGGTGCCTTCGACGGCATAGCGGTTGTTCAACTGGCCGGGCTTCTTGTAGTCGGCATCCATCGAGCCGGCAAAACCGGTCGCGATGTTCTCAAGCGAAATGCGGCCTTCCGGACGCTTCGGGCCGGCCATCGACGGCACGACATCGTTCAGATCGAGTTCCAGCGTATCGGTGAAGACGAGCTCGGAACCGTCGCCCTCACGCCACATGCCCTGGGCCTTCGAATAGGCTTCGACGAGGGCGATCCGGTCATGCGTGCGGCCGGACATGGTGAGGTAGTTGATGGTTTCGCCGTCGACCGGGAAGAAGCCGCAGGTCGCGCCGTATTCCGGGCCCATGTTGCCGATCGTCGCGCGGTCGGCGAGCGGCATGTTGTCCATGCCGGGGCCGAAAAATTCGACGAACTTCGAAACGACGCCCTTCTTGCGCAGCATCTGCACGACGGTGAGAACGAGGTCGGTCGCCGTGACGCCTTCCTTGAGTTTGCCGGTCAGCTTGAAGCCGATGACTTCGGGCAGCAGCATCGAGACCGGCTGGCCGAGCATCGCAGCTTCCGCTTCGATACCGCCCACACCCCAGCCGAGAACGCCGAGACCGTTGATCATCGTCGTGTGGCTGTCGGTGCCGACGCAAGTATCCGGATAGGCGATCGTCTCGCCGTCCTCTTCCTTGGTCCAGACGGTCTGGCCGAGATATTCGAGATTGACCTGATGACAGATGCCGGTGCCGGGAGGCACGACGCGGAAATTCTTGAAGGCCTGCTGGCCCCACTTCAGGAAACGGTAGCGCTCGCCGTTGCGCTGGTATTCCAGCTCGACGTTGCGGGCGAAGGCCTGCGGCGTGCCGAATTCGTCGACGATGACGGAGTGGTCGATGACGAGATCGACGGGAACGAGCGGGTTGATCTTCTCGGGATCGCCGCCGAGCGACACCATCGCGTCGCGCATCGCGGCAAGATCGACGACGGCGGGAACGCCGGTGAAGTCCTGCATCAGCACACGCGCCGGGCGATAGGCGATTTCGTTTTCGACCGCACCCTTGTTGTTCAGCCATTCGGCGACAGCCAGGATGTGCTCCTTGGTGACCGACTGGCCGTCTTCGAAGCGCAGCAGGTTTTCGAGCAGCACCTTCATCGAATAGGGAAGCTTCGACACGCCGGCCAGACCGTTTGCCTCAGCCTTGGGCAGGCTGTAATAGACATAGTCCTTCCCGTTGACGGAAAGCGTGGAACGACAATTGAAACTGTCAAGAGATTTAGACACGAGATACCCCGTTTCTGATAGCCAACACAGTCGTGCGAACGCCTATGCACTTAATGCACATCAGGATGCGGGTACGGCCATTTCCGCTGTCCGCACGTGGAACAGACGCTCCAAGTTCGGCGCAAGGATGAAATTCACGCCGACCGCTGGCGTGGTTGCAGGTCTTATAGATAATTTCCTAAAAACTTGCCATACCCGAGCACAGTCAAAATCGGACATTTTTTGACCCCTCCGCGAGCCGAAACCAAGAAAGAGCCGACGCATGCATCTCACCGCCGAAAATCTGGCTGCAAGGCGCGGTGAGGATCTCATTTTCGTTAACATTTCCTTTCACTTGGCAGCCGGCGAGGCGCTTGTCCTGACCGGTAGAAATGGATCGGGAAAGTCCACTTTGTTGCGTGTCGTGGCCGGCCTCCTCAGGCCGGAAAAAGGCACCGTCAAATTTCACGATGGAGAGAGCGGGGCAGACAGACATGCCGGCGAAGTAAGCCACTACCTCGGTCATAGAAATGCGATGAAGAACGAACTTACGGTTGCAGAAAACCTCGATTTCTGGCGCAGCTTTCTCGGCAATACAGGCTCCGCTGCCGCCCTTTCCGTCGAGGACGCCGCTGACGCCGTCGGCCTTTCCGGCATCACCCACCTTCCCTTCGGTTATCTCTCCGCCGGCCAGCAGCGCCGGATAGCCTTCGCCAAACTGCTCGTCGCCCACCGTCCCGTCTGGATCCTCGACGAGCCGACCGCGGCACTCGATGCCAACGCCGACGGGCTGCTTGCCGATTTGATCACGGCGTATCTGGCAAGGGGCGGCATCGTGCTGGCGGCAACGCATCAGCCGCTGGGGCTGAGGAATTCGCAGGAATTGAAGATGACGGGCTTTGCCGGTGTGGATCATGGGGTATGGGGTTGATGCTTTTCGACGTAGCTACCCCGTCCACCGCACATGCAGAGAGCCGCCGCGCATGACCGCCCTCTTTCTCCGCGACCTGAAGCTCTCGATTCGCGCTGGCGGCGGTGCGCTGATCGGCGTGCTGTTCTTCCTGACCATCGTCGCCGTCATTCCCTTCGGCGTTGGTCCCGATCTCAAGCTGCTGTCGCGTATCGGCCCCGCCATCGTCTGGATCGGCGCGCTGCTCGCCGCCCTTCTCGGCCTCGACCGCCTGTTCCAGGCCGAACGCGACGACGGATCGCTCGACCTGATGCTGATTCAGGAAACGCCCCTGGTCCTGACCGTGCTGGTCAAATGCCTTGCCCATTGGACCGCCACCAGCCTGCCGCTCGTTATCGCCTCGCCGTTGCTCGGCCTCTTCATGAACATGGACGAGACGGCGATCGGCGCGACCATGCTGACGCTGCTGGTCGGCTCGCCCGCCATCACCTTCATCGGCGCCGTGGGTGCTGCCGTTGCCGTGGCGCTGCCCCGCGGCGGCCTGCTGGTCTCGATCCTCGTGCTGCCGCTGACCATTCCGGTGCTGATCTTCGGCGTCAGCGCCACCTATGCCGCAGTCGAGGATCCCGCCCCCTTCCTGCCACCCTTCCTGATCCTCATTGCCCTGACGCTCTTCTTCGCGGTCATCGGCCCGGCAGCCGCCGCCCTGGCGCTACGAAACACAGCGGATTGATGGGCCGTTCGATTGCGGGAAAAGCCGGTTCAAGGTAAGGAAGCGGACATGAGCGAAACGAGCCTTGCCATTAGCAAATTCAGTGACCTCGCCAACCCGACGCGGTTTCTGGCGCTGGCGGCGCGCGCCATTCCGTGGCTGGCCGGCATCACCGCACTCTGTTTCGCGGTCGGCCTCTATCTAAGCTTCGCCACCGAAGGCGATTACCAGCAGGGCGAGACCGTGCGCATCATGTATGTGCATGTGCCCTCGGCCTGGCTTTCGATGATGTGTTATACGATCATGAGCGTCTCGGCGATCGGCACGCTGGTCTGGCGCCATCCGCTGGCCGATGTCTCCGCCAAAGCCGCAGCCCCGCTCGGCGCCGCCTTTACCCTGCTTGCACTCGTCACCGGTTCGCTCTGGGGCAAGCCGATGTGGGGCACCTGGTGGGTCTGGGATGCACGGCTGACCTCCGTCTTCGTTCTCTTCCTGATGTATCTCGGGCTGATTGCGCTCGGCCGCGCCATCGACGATCCGTCGAAGGCCGCGCGCGTCAGCGCCGTGCTCATCCTCGTCGGCTTCGTCAACATCCCGATCATCAAATTCTCGGTCGAGTGGTGGAACACGCTGCATCAGTCGGCAAGCGTGCTGCGCCTCGACGGCCCGGCGATCGATCCGGAATTCCTGCGGCCGCTCTTCGTCATGGCGATCGCCTTCACCCTGCTCTTCTTCACGCTGCACATCATGGCGATGAGGAACGAGATCTGGCGCCGCCGCATTGCCGCCCAGCGCCGTCTTGCTGCCCGCATGGCGAGCCGGGAGGAATAGCCGTGACGCATGCCTTCTACGTCTACGCTTCCTATGGCTTTGCAGCCCTGGTGACGATTGCCGTCACGGCCTGGACCTGGGCCGACGGCCGCGCCCGCCGCAGGGAACTTGCAGCCCTTGAGGCTGCCGGCATCCGCCGCCGTTCGGCGCGCCCCAAGGACAGCGTGGGGGATGGCGAATGAACGACACGCCGGAAAACACCGCCGCCAAGCCGCGCGGGCTGAGCCGTTACGCATTGGCGCTGCTGCCGCTCATCGTCTTCGGCGGCATCGCTGCCACGGCCGCAAAGATGCTCTACGACCAGGATTTCCATGGCAAGAACATCGCAGAAATTCCCTCCGCCCTGATCGGCACCAAGGCACCGGCGCTGAACCTGCCGCCTCTCGACGGCGCCAACCTGCCGGCGCTGACCGATGCGGCAATCAAGGGCAAACTGACCCTCGTCAACGTCTTCGCCTCATGGTGCCTCCCCTGCCGCGACGAACATCCGGTCTTGAAAGAACTGGCAAAGGACGGACGGCTGAATATCGTCGCCATCAATTACAAGGACCAGAGCGCCAACGCCCTGCGTTTCCTCGGCGAGCTCGGCAACCCTTTTCGGGCGATCGGCGTCGATCCGAACGGCAAGGCAGCGATCGACTGGGGTGTCTACGGCATTCCGGAAAGCTATCTGGTCGGGCCTGACGGCACGATCCTCTACAAGCGCGTCGGCCCCTTCGACGATATCAGCCTGAAGGAAGGGCTTTTTCCAGCGATGGAAAAGGCGCTCGGCAAGCCGGCTTCGTAGTTTCGTCTCCGGAAAAGCCTTAAAGCCCGCTCTGCCAGACCTTGATCGCCTCCACCGGCCAGATCAGCATGACAACGTTGAGCGTCAGGTTGTCGCGGATCACGTAGCCAGTGAAAATCTCGAAGAAGATGGCGATCGCCACCGTGAGCGCCACCGGCGCGCGCCGCGCGAAGAAGAAGCCGACGCACATGAAGACGGTGTCCATCGCCGAATTCAGGATGCTGTCGCCGTAATAATCGAGCGCGATCGTTGCCGTGCGGTAGCGGTCGATGATGAGCGGCGAATTCTCGAGCAGCTCCCAGCCGGATTCGATGGCGAGCGCCAGCAGCAGCCTTGCCGCCAACGGCTTGCCGCGCAGGATGAGATGCGCGAGCCCGTAAAACAGGAAGCCGTGGATGATGTGCGAGGGCGTATACCAATCCGACAGATGCTGCGAATTGCCGCTGGTATTGACCCCGCCCTCCCACAGCTTGACATAACCGCAGGCGCAGATCGGCACGCGGCCCATCATATATTCGGCGGCAATCTGAATGATCAGAACCGCAAGGCAGGCGGCGAACCAAAAGGTCTGGTGTCTTACGCGGTATTCGGCCTCTGCAGCGCTCACTTCTCGCCTTCCGTTTCCAGGTTGATGCTGTGCTTCAGCACCAGCGGCATCTGCGCCAGCGTGAAGATGATGGTGATCGGCATCGTGCCCCAGACCTTGAAGGCGACCCAGGTACCGTCGGAAAAGTTGCGCCAGACGACTTCGTTCAGCACGGCAAGGAAGAGAAAGAAGATGCCCCAGCGAATGGTGAGCTTGCGCCAGCCCTCGGCATCGAGCTGGAAGGCGGCGTTGAAGACGTAGCCGAGCAGTGACTTGCCGAAAGCCAGTCCGCCGAGCAGCGCCACCCCGAAGAGCGCGTTGACGATGGTCGGCTTCATCTTGATGAAGGTTTCGTTCTGCAGCCAGATCGACAGCGAGCCGAAGATGACGACGACGATGCCGGATACAAAAGGCATGATCGGCAGATGGCCGAGCACGACCTTCGAAACGATCAGCGAGATGATCGTCGCCGCCATGAAGAGGCCGGTCGCGACGAACAGCGGTCCGCCCAATTCGGAAAGAGCGGGAAACGTCTCCACCAGCCACTGGCCACGCAGATTGGCGAAGAAGAAGATCATCAGCGGCCCGAGTTCCAGCGCCAGTTTCAGCAGCGGATGATGCCGGTCGGCAGCAGACGGGGTGATATCGCTTTCGGTGCTCATGCGTTCTTCAAACCTGTTTTCCTGGAAACCTGTCGCGGCCTTGGCCTGCAGGCTTTTGGCGGCATATCTGTGGCATCATTGCCCAAGTCCGGCAATGGCGTGGGCAAAATCCTCGGCCTCGAACGGCTCCAGATCCTCGACGCCCTCGCCGACGCCGATGAAATAGACCGGCAGCTTGTGCTTGGCAGAGATGGCAACAAGAATGCCGCCGCGCGCCGTGCCGTCGAGCTTGGTCATGATCAACCCGTTGACGCCGGCGACGTTGCGGAAGATCTCGACCTGGCTGAGCGCGTTCTGCCCGGTCGTGGCATCGAGCGTCTGCAGCACAGTATGCGGCGCATCGGGATCGAGTTTGCCGAGCACGCGCACGATCTTCTCGAGCTCGGCCATCAGCTCTGCCTTGTTCTGCAGGCGGCCGGCGGTATCGACGATCAGCACGTCGCATTTTTTCGCCTTCGCCTGTTCGAAGGCATCATAGGCAAGGCCGGCGGCATCGGCGCCGAGTTTGGTGCCGATGAATTCGGAATTCGTCCGGTCGGCCCAGATTTTCAGCTGCTCGATCGCCGCCGCACGGAACGTATCGCCGGCGGCCAGCATCACCTTCAGCCCGGCGCCGGAAAGCTTTGCCGCAAGCTTGCCGATCGTCGTGGTCTTGCCCGTGCCGTTGACGCCGACGACGAGAATGACATGCGGCTTGTGCGAGAGGTCGAGCTGCAGCGGCTTGGCGACCGGCTTCAGGACCTTGGCGATTTCGGACGCCATGATCCGGCTGACATCCTCGCCGGTGACATCCTTGCCATAGCGCTCAGAGGCGAGCGTGTCGGTGACGCGCATGGCGGTCTCGACACCAAGATCGGCCTGGATCAGCAGGTCCTCGAGATCCTGCAGCGTCTCGTCATCGAGCTTGCGCTTGGTGAAGAGCGCGGTGATCTGGCCGGTCAGCTGCGAAGAGGTGCGTGCAAGGCCATTGCGCAGGCGCTGGAACCAGCTGAGTTTTGGCTGCAGGACAACGGGCTCCGGCTCGACGACCTTCGGGCCGGTGGCAAAGCCTCTGGGGAGGATGGGAGAGCCAATCTCCGGTTCTGCCGCGGGGCTATCCCCCTCCGCCCTGCCGGGCATCTCCCCCACAGGTGGGGAGATTGGCTGGGAGGGCGAATCCAGCCCTGCATCATCCTCAGTCGGAATCTCTTCCGGCTCAGCCGGAACCTCTTCCGGAAGCTTTTCGACGATCTCTTCGAGGTCAGCCGGCTGTTCGAGCGCTCCGGTCTCCACAGGATCTGCCGCCTCGTGCGGGAGATGTTCCAGAGGGACAGAAGCGGGTATTTCCGCAACGGGTTCGGCGACCGCCTGGATTTCAGCTTCCGCCTCCGCCTCCGCTGCTGCCTCGGCTTCCAGCAATGAGAGCGGCACGACACCCATGTCGTTCAGCTGGTCGGCGGCGGGCAGGATTGAGGATTCGACATCATCTTCAGCAACCGCTGCTTCGACCCCGCCCTCGTCAATATCGGCAGCCGGTCCGCCGGCCGTATCCATTTCCTCGGCCAGCACCGGATCGTCGGCAACCGGCAGATCTTCGTCGCGCGAACGCGGCTCCAGCTCCCTTTCCACGGCCGCAGGCACAGGTTCTTCAGCCGGCTTGCCGAAGGTGAAGACCTTTTTGATGAAACTGAGCGCCATGGGGATTCCGTGAAAGTCAGGCCGCTGCTGCGGCCGTCAATTGCATGTCGAGATGCTTGCCATTGTGGCCGGTGATCGTGACCGGCACAAGTTCGCCGGGACGAAGGCCGGGGGCTGCGACCAGCGTGAAGTTCTCCGTATGCGCCAGGCCGTTGTTTTCAACAAGCAGCCATTGCCGGGTTCCGATCATCCGATCGAGATGGGATTGATGCAGCCTATGTCCAGCGGCGCGTAGCTTTGCGGCACGATCCTTGACCAGCGACCGGTCGAGCTGCGGCATGCGGGCGGCCGGCGTGCCCGGACGCAGACTATAGGGGAAGACATGCAGATGAGCGATATTGGCTTCTTCCGCCAATCGCACGGCATTGTCGAACATCTCTTCGGTTTCGGTGGGAAAGCCGGCAATCATATCGGCGCCGAAGCTCATCTCGGGGCGGAGGCGGCGCGCATCCTCGATGAAACGCAACGCATCGGCGCGTAAATGCCGGCGCTTCATGCGTTTCAGGATCATGTCGTCGCCATGCTGCAGCGACAGATGCAAATGCGGCATGAAACGGGGCTCGTCGGCGATGAGATCCATCAGATGGGCATCGGCTTCGATGCTGTCGATCGAGGAAAGCCGCAGGCGGCGGATATCAGGGATCTGTTTCAGCAGCGTCTTGGCCAAAAGCCCGAGCGTCGGGGCACCGGGCAGATCGCAGCCATAGCTGGTGGCATCGACCCCGGTCAGCACGATCTCGCGATAACCGCCGTCGACCAGTTTGCGGGCTTGATCGACGACGGCTCCCATCGGCACCGAGCGGGAATTGCCGCGGCCATAGGGAATGATGCAGAAGGTGCAGCGATGGTCGCAACCATTCTGCACCTGGATGAAGGCACGCACATGGCCGTCGATGTGCCTGACCATCTGCGGCGCCGTCGCCTTGACGCTCATGATGTCGTTGACGCGAAGTTTCTCTTCGGCCGAAACGCCGAAGTCCGGCAGGCCGCGATAAGAAGCGGTCGTCAGCTTTTCCTCGTTGCCGAGCACGGCATCGACCTCTGCCATCGCGGCGAAGGTTTGCTTTTCCGTCTGCGCGGCGCAGCCGGTGACGATGATGCGGGCATGCGGATTGTCACGCCGTGCCCGGCGGATCGCCTGGCGGGCCTGGCGCACGGCCTCGCCGGTCACGGCACAGGTGTTGACCAGGATGGCGTTGTTGAGCCCGGCCTTCTCAGCCTGCGCCTTCATCACTTCGGATTCATATGTGTTGAGGCGGCAGCCGAAGGTAATGACCTCGATGCCGCTCACTGCGCCTCCGCCTCTCGGGTACCCTCGCGCGACCAGAGACCGGTCGAAGGATCGACCCTGCCCGACCATTCCCATTCGGCCGGGCCGGTCATGATGACATGATCGTCGCGCTCGCGCCATTCGATGGAAAGCGTGGCCGGCGGCTTGGCGCTTGCCACATTGATCGTCACCTTGCGGCCGGTGCGGCCGGTGCGCGCAGCACTGACGGCAGCAGAACAGGCAGCCGAGCCGCAGGCAAGCGTCAGTCCCGCGCCGCGCTCCCAGGTGCGCGTCGTCACCGATGTCGGCGACGTCACTTGCGCCAGCGTGATATTGGCGCGCTCGGGAAACATCGGATGGTTTTCGAGCAACGGTCCGAAGCGGGCGAGATCATAGGACATCACGTCCCTGTCCACCCAGAAGATCGCATGCGGATTGCCCATCGACATTGCCGAAGGCGAATGCAGCACCGGCTTGTCGATCGGACCGATCTGCAACTCGATGCGGCTGGTGTCGTGGAATTCTTCCGCCAGCGGGATCCTGTCCCAATCGAAGACCGGCCGGCCCATATCGACGGAGATCGTCCCGTCCTCGTGCTCGACGGCGTTGAGGATGCCGGCAACCGTCTGGAAGGTGAAGGCCTTCCTGCCGGTCTCGGCGGCAAGCGCCTGCACGACGCAGCGCGTGCCGTTGCCGCAGGCCTGCGCCTTCGAGCCATCGGAATTCAGGATATCGATGAAGGCATCGGTGCCTTCGGCCTTCGGATCATGGATCGCCATGATCTGATCGAACTCAGTCTGCGGATCGGCATTGAGCGCCACCGCCGCCGCCGGCGTCACCTTGTCCGGCCGGCCGCGCATGTCGACGACCAGGATCTTGTTGCCAAGCCCGTTCATCCTCGCGAATTCGACCGTTGCGCTCATGGGTATCATTCCGTCTGTCTTTCCGGTGTATATGGCGGAAATGCGAAGGAATTACCAGTGGGTGAGTGCCGGGCAGACGTTGCGGCCCGCCGACCCCTTCGAGGCAGCAGTTCGGCTTTTACCGCTGTGCACCGTCGGGATCGAAGGATGCAGCATGGGCTTCAACAATCGCTGCGGTGATGACTTTTCTCAGCTCGTAGACCAGCGAGCGGGACCGCTTGCGATCCAGATCCTGTGCCGCCTTTGCAAGATTCAGGCCTTCGTTCAGGACAATATGATGGGCCCGCGCCAGCGCCCAGCTCTCAATATCAGCATTTAACATTCGATATCTCCGCCGATTCATTCGGCATCAAGGATATTCACGAATCATTTTACAGGACGCACTTAAGTAGAAAGTAGAATCATAAGCAGAATAATTTGCAACTGGCGTTGACAGCGAATTCGGCCGCCGGAGTGGCAATATTTATCGGCAAAACCTGAAACCCTGGCGGATTGCGCAAGCCAATACGTCGCTTTGTTTGCGTATGTACTTTTGCTGCAACCGTTGGATGAGGCGCCATCGGCCTCTCGTCACACGGCTTCTAAGAAGTCGGTCATGCGGTCATTTGTCCGCATTGCCTTGACTTTCGCGCGGCTTTCCTGTTTATCGCGCCCAATCCGCGACGAGCCACATGACTCCGAGCCGCCGACCGGGACCTTAAGATCCCGGAGGTCAACACCCGACAGCGCGATGCGCCCTCGGGTGCTTTTTGGCTTTGCGTCTTGTTTTCGTCAAGGAAAAGCACGACGTTTCCGGGCAGGTAAGAACCCGCCCGAAACGTATCAAGGAAGAGCCGATGTTTGAAAACCTCCAGGACCGACTTGGATCCATTCTGAATGGACTGACAGGCCGTGGCGCGCTTTCGGAAGCCGATGTTTCCGCAGCGTTGCGCGAGGTTCGCCGTGCGTTGCTGGAGGCCGACGTCGCGCTCGACGTCGTGCGTTCCTTCACCGACCGCGTGCGTGAAAAGGCCGTCGGCGCCGAGATCCTGAAGTCGATCAAGCCCGGCCAGATGGTCGTCAAGATCGTGCATGACGAACTGATCGAGATGCTGGGCGGCGAAGGCGTTGGCGTCGACCTTCATGCCGCTGCCCCTGTCGTCATCATGATGGTCGGCCTGCAGGGTTCCGGCAAGACGACGACATCGGCGAAGATCGCCCATCGACTGACAACGCGCGAGAAGAAGAAGGTGCTGATGGCATCGCTCGACACGCGCCGTCCGGCAGCCCAGGAACAGCTTCGCCAGCTCGGCGCGCAGGCCAATATCGACACGCTGCCTGTTATATCAGGCCAGTCGCCGACCGATATCGCCGCCCGCGCCGTGCAGGCGGCGAAGCTCGGCGGCCATGATGTCGTCATCCTCGATACCGCCGGCCGTACGCATATCGACGAGCCCTTGATGGTCGAGATGGCAGACATCAAGAAGCGGTCGAACCCGCATGAAATTCTGCTGGTCGCCGATAGCCTCACCGGCCAGGACGCCGTCAACCTCGCCCGCAGTTTCGACGAACGCGTCGGCATCACCGGTCTGGTGCTGACCCGCATGGACGGCGATGGCCGCGGCGGTGCCGCCCTTTCGATGCGCGCCGTCACCGGCAAGCCGATCAAGCTGATCGGCGTCGGCGAGAAGATGAGCGAGCTGGAGGAATTCCATCCTCGCCGCATTGCCGACCGTATTCTCGGCATGGGCGACATCGTCTCGCTCGTCGAGCGCGCGGCGGAGAACATCGACGCCGAGAAGGCGGCCGCCATGGCCGCCAAGATGGCCAAGGGCAAGTTCGACCTCGACGATCTCGCCGACCAGCTGCGTCAGATGCAGAAGATGGGCGGCATGGGCGGCATCATGGGCATGATGCCCGGCATGGCCGGCATGAAGGACAAGATGGCCGCAGCCGGCCTCGACGACAAGCTTTTCGGCCGCCAGATCGCCATCATCCAGTCGATGACCAAGGCCGAGCGTACCAATCCCGACCTGCTCAAGCATTCGCGCAAGAAGCGCATCGCCGCCGGTTCCGGCACCGATGCCGCCGCCATCAACAAGCTTCTGAAGATGCACCGCCAGATGGCGGACATGATGAAGATGATGGGCGGCAAGGGCAAAGGCGGCATGATGAAGCAGATGATGGGCGGCCTTGCCGGCAAGATGGGGCTCGGCGGCGGCATGGGTGGCGGCATGCCCGATCTCTCGAATATCGATCCCCGACAGCTCGAGGCCTTGCAGAAGCAGGCGGAAGCGGCGGGGCTTGGAAAACCGGGTGGGGGCATGCCCGGTCTCGGCGGTATGCCGGGTGGTTTGTCGGGCCTCGGCGGCGCCAAGCTGCCGGGCCTTGGCGGTGGTTTCCCGGGATTGCCCGGATTGCCGAAGAAGAAGTGAAAGGATCGCTTGCCCCATGATTGATCCAAACGTCAAATCCCAGCTCGCGAGCTATCGTCAGTCGATCGACAATATCGATGCCGCTCTCGTGCACATGCTGGCCGAACGCTTCCGCTGCACCAAAGAGGTCGGCGTGCTGAAGGCCAAATACAATTTGCCGCCGGCCGACCCGGCGCGCGAGGAATACCAGATCGAACGCCTTCGCCAGCTGGCGAAAGCCGCCAATCTGGACCCGGATTTCGCTGAGAAGTTCCTGAACTTCGTCATCAAGGAAGTCATCCGGCATCATGAGCAGATCGCTGCGGATCACGCTGAACAGAGCGCTGCAGCCCGATAACCCGTACCGCTCAAGAAAGCGGTCAAGAAAAGCCCAAGGAGTAAAGAACATGGCACTGAAAATTCGTCTCGCCCGCGGTGGTTCCAAGAAGCGCCCGTACTACCACGTCGTTCTCGCCGATGCGCGCAGCCCGCGTGACGGCCGCTTCCTCGAAAACCTCGGTTCCTGGAACCCGATGCTTGCCAAGGACGACGAGAAGCGCGTTCAGCTGAACGCCGAGCGCATCAAGCACTGGATCGAACACGGCGCTCAGCCGACCGACCGTGTTCTGCGCTTCCTCGATGAGGCCGGCGTTGCCAAGCGCGAAGTCAAGAACAACCCGGTCAAGGCAAAGCCCGGCAAGCGCGCCCAGGAACGCGCCGCCGAAAAGGCTCAGAAGGTCACCGACGCCGCCGCTGCTGCTGCAGACGCTGCGGAATAATCGCGACATTCCCTTCGAGCGGGCGGCATGGCGACATGCCGCCCGTTTTCGTTTCCAATCGCACGCACTTCGTTTATGAGAAACCTGTCTTTCGGCTTCACATGAAGGAACCCATGACCAAGCTTGAAAACCCCGTTCTGATGGCGACGATCGGTGGCGCGCAAGGCCTCCGGGGCGAGGTGCGCGCCAAGGCCTATACGGCCGATCCCGGCGCGCTTGGCGATTACGGGCATCTGCACAGCATGGATGGCCGCAGCTTCGAAGTCCTCGAAATCCGCGAGATGAAGAATGTCGTCGTCGTCCGTTTCCGCGGCGTCAACGACCGCAATGCCGCCGAGGCCCTGAACGGGCTTGAACTCTATATCGAGCGGGACAACCTGCCGGACGAGGAGCTGGAGGACGACGAGTTCTACTATGCCGATCTCGAAGGGCTCGAGGCTCGCGACGACAAGGGTGTCAGTTATGGCACCGTCACCGGCGTGTTCGATTTCGGCGCCGGCGACCTGCTGGAACTCAAAGGTCCGGGCAAACGCCCGGTGCTGATCCCCTTCTCGGAAGCCTCGGTGCTGGAGATCGACCTCGAGGCCGGCACGCTACTGATCGATCCGCTGGCGGCGGGGCTGGTCGAAGATCCCGAAGAGCTTTCGAAATTCACTCCCGACAAGCCGAAAAAGAAGAAGTAATGGCTTTCCGGGCGAGCGTGCTGACACTTTATCCGGAAATGTTTCCGGGGCATCTGGGCTTCTCGCTGGCCGGCAAGGCGATGGAGCGGGGCAAATGGTCGCTGGACACGGTGCAGATCCGCGACTTCGCCACCGACAGACACCGCACCGTCGACGACACCCCGGCCGGCGGCGGCGCCGGCATGGTGCTGAAGGCCGACGTTCTTGCGCGTGCGATCGACAGCGCCTCAGAAAACGATACCCGCCCGCGGCTGCTGATGAGCCCGCGCGGCCGGCCGCTGACGCAGGAGCGTGTGCGCGAGCTCGCGGCGGGTGACGGCGTCATCATCGTCTGCGGCCGCTTCGAGGGCGTCGACCAGCGGGTGATCGAGGCGCGCGGACTGCAAGAGGTCTCGATCGGCGACTACGTCCTATCAGGCGGCGAGCCGGCGGCGCTGATCGTGCTCGATGCGATTATCCGCATCCTGCCCGGTGTCATGGGCAACGATCTTTCCGGCCTGCACGAAAGCTTCGAAGGCGGACTGCTGGAACATCCGCATTATACCCGGCCGCAGGAATGGGAAGGGCGGGAGATCCCCGCGATCCTCACCTCGGGCAACCACGGCGCCATCGAAAAATGGCGGCATCAGGAAGCGGTGCGGCTGACGCGGGAGCGGCGGCCGGATCTGCTGGAAAAGGCTGGCGCATCGGCCCCGAAATCGGGATCGAATATCGGAAAGCGCGATGCGTAGATTCAAATGCTACAGCGTCCTTTGTGCGTCTGAAAAGACGATCGGCGCTGTAAAGTGAGAAAAACGGCTGATTTTGCAGCCCTTTTCACAAAAATGCCGTCCAAGGGATGACAAGCCCTGGTCTTTCGTGTATTGGCGCACGCGGAAATGGGGTTTATCCCCGTCTGCCAGCAAACAAAGAATGGCGAATCCGCTCCCGCCCTGACGGGCAAAGTCCCGAGGCCAGTTCCGAAGGATCAGTGTCGAGCGCTCTGGCTGTTTCAGAAGAACCAAAGGTTAAGACGATGAACATCATTCAGCAGCTTGAGGCCGAACAGGCCGCCAAGATCGAAGCCAAGCGCACGCTCCCCGAATTTTCCCCGGGCGACACCGTCCGCGTCAACGTGAAGGTCACGGAAGGCACCCGTACCCGCGTTCAGGCCTATGAAGGCGTCTGCATCGCCCGCTCCGGCGGCGGCCTGCAGGAAAACTTCACGGTCCGCAAGATCTCCTACGGCGAAGGCGTCGAGCGCGTATTCCCGATCTACTCGCCGATGATCGAGAGCGTCGACGTCGTTCGCCGCGGTAAGGTCCGTCGCGCCAAGCTCTATTACCTGCGCGACCGTCGCGGCAAGTCTGCCCGTATTGTTGAAGACACCGGCGTCCGCGCCCGCAAGCTCAACGACGCCGAGCGCGCCGCCATTGCCGAGGAAAAGGCACGCATCGAAGCTGAAAAGGTTGCAGCAGCCCAGGCGCTCGCCGCCGAGAGGGCAGCAGCAGAAGCTGCGGAAGCCAAGGCCGCTGCTGAAAAGGCCGCCGCAGAAGCAGCCGCCGCTGCAGCGGAACCGGCAGCAGAATAAGATCTGCGCCACGCAAAATTCTTTGCTTGGAAAGGCGGCCTTCGGGTCGCCTTTTCTATTTTTTGCGTGAGCACGCAGTGGGCGGCCTTGCCTCGGGCCTATCTTCCGTGACAGTTTTTGCCGTTCAATTTGGGGAACCGTTCAATGTTGTTTCGTCGTACCGTTCTTGCGAGCTTCGCCGCCCTTGCTCTTCTACCCCTCGCCGCATCGGCGGCCGAGCTGCCCGATCTCGGCGGCAAGAGCGTCGTCGTCGTCACCGAGAATGCCTATCCGCCGCTGCAATTCGTCGATCCGAAATCCGGCAAGGCGATCGGCTGGGAATATGATGCGATGAACGAGATCGCCAAGCGGCTGAATTTCAAGGTCGAATACCAGAACACCAGCTGGGACGCGATGATCCAGGCAGTTTCCGACGGCCAGTACAACATCGGCATGACCGGCATCACCATCAAGGAAGACCGCAAGCAGAAGGTGGATTTCTCCGATCCCTATATGCGCTCGCAGCAGTTCATGCTGGTGCGTGGCGACGAGAAGCGCTTCACCGATGCCAAGTCCTTCGGCGAATTCAAGGACGGCCTGGTCGGCGCGCAGCCCGGCACCACGCCCTTCTACACCGCCGTTTATGAAGTGCTTGATGGCAACGAGCAGAACCCGCGTATCAAGCTCTTCGAAACCTTCGGCGCCACCGTCCAGGCCTTGAAGGCCGGCGATGTCGACGTCGTGCTGACCGACGGCACCGCCGGCAAGGGTTATGTCGATGCCTCGAACGGCGCCCTGAAGCTGATCGGCGAACCGCTCGGCACCGAAGATTTCGGCTTCATTTTCCCGAAAGGGTCCGACCTCGTCGCCCCTGTCAATGCCGCCATCGCCGCACTCAAGGCCGACGGCACGCTGGATGGGCTGAACAAGAAGTGGTTCCTCGACTACAAGATGGGCGAATGACGCCGAGCAGCCGCTGATGGCCTTGCGACCATCGCCCGACAGACACGTCAAGGACGACTATCCCTGGTGGCTGGTCGCCCTCGTCACGATCGGCATCGTCCTTGCCGTCGTCATCGTCGCCAACGATATATACGCCCAGGTCTTCCGCACCGTCGTCAACGGTGTCGGCGTCACCGTCTTCGTCACGCTGGTCGCCTTCGTGCTCGCCACCGTGCTCGGCCTCGGCATCTGCCTGCTCGGCATGGCCGACAGCCAGGTGCTGCGTCAGATTGCGCGATTCTACATCGAGATCATCCGCGGCATACCGATCCTCGTGCTGCTGTTCTACGTCGCCTTCGTCGGCGCGCCGGCTCTGGTCGCAGCCTATAATTTCCTGATTTCGCCGCTGGTGACATCCGGCATGGCCGAGCCCATCCTGGTGCGCGACCTGTCGCTGATGTGGCGAGCGATCATCGCGCTGACGGTCGGTTATTCCTCCTTCATCGCCGAAATCTTCCGGGCCGGTTTCCAGTCGGTCGATCTCGGCCAGATCGAGGCGGCCAAGGCGCTTGGCCTGTCGCGCTACCGGCGCTTTCGCTCCGTCGTGTTCCCGCAGGCGATCCGGGTGATCTTCCCGCCGCTCTCCAACGATTTCGTCTCGATGGTGAAGGACAGCTCGCTCGTCTCCGTGCTCGGCGTCGCCGACATCACCCAGATGGGCAAGGTCTATGCCGCCGGCTCCTTCCGCTTCTTCGAGACCTATTCGATCGTCACCTATATCTATCTGATCCTGACGATCGGCCTGTCGCTGGCGCTCCGGCGGACGGAGAAATGGATGAAGTCGCGGTGAATGCATCAACTTTTTACTTGCATTTCCCCAAGAGCAATTTTTAGGTTGCAAAAATCTTGGAGCATTTTTGAATGACAGCGCCCATCTCCCTTTTCTTGGCGGTCTTTGTTCTTATCAGCACGATATCATTTTCGACCAAGGCTGCCGAACTACCCGTCTTCCAGGGTTACTGTGAAGAAGTATCGCAACATCCGATCAAGCCCGCCCAGCGTTTCCTTGCCTATATGCAATGCAATAATTTCGAAAATCGCTTCAAGGAGCAATTGCAGAAACATTGGTCCCTGGTCACCGACGATGACATGAAAATCTGTATGAAATACAAGGGAACCAAGAACGAAACGAAATCATATCAGCAGCTTATGGGCTGTCTGTCGCTGGCTGTCGGCGAAAAATGGTATTCGGGAAAGCTGACCTGTCGCGGAAAAACGCTATGAGAATATCACTCTTGGAATTTTCGGTCGCGTCGCTACTTTTGGTACCCGTTGTTGCAACATCGAATTCTCTGCAAGCGGCAGAGTTGCCTGAATATGACGGCTCGTTCTGTGTCCGGCTAACCTCAAAGATGCTGAACGCCGATGAAAAGAATGTCGAGACTAACAAGTGCCTTCAGGATGAAGCTGACGCAAAGAAGAAGCTCGCTGAGCACTGGGCAATCGTCTCAGAAAAATCATTTGGCTACTGCCGTACCTTAGGCCCGGGATCTTATCGATCACTCCTACGCTGCTTGGCGGGCAATGTCGGCTATAGTTGCTTTCAAGACGAACTGAGCTGTAGCTGGAATTGAGCAGCGGCTTCACCCAAGGGATATTCGACCTTATAACCGCTTTTTGCTGACCCCATAGGGCTTTTGGCAGAACATTGCCCAGGCGGCGGAAAGTTGGTATATGCAGGCCATGGAATCCAAGTTCAGATGCATTGGGGCGCATATTTTCGTGCTGCAGGACCATTATCGCCTGCCGGCGCGGTTTTTTGCGTGTGTATCCGGTGCGCTCAACAGCCGACTTCGTTGATCGAATGACGGCCGGCGGAGCCTGATCTGCCATTTCTCGATTTTCCAAAAGCTTCAGAAAAACGGACTTAACGCCATGAGCGCACCGCGTACCCTCTACGACAAGATCTGGGACGATCATCTGGTCGACGAACAGCCGGACGGCACCTGTCTTCTCTACATCGACCGCCACCTGGTCCACGAAGTCACCTCGCCGCAGGCGTTCGAAGGCCTGCGCATGACCGGCCGCAAGGTTCGCGCACCGGAAAAGACGCTCGCCGTCGTCGACCATAACGTTCCGACCTCGCCCGACCGCCATCTCGGCATCAAGAACGAGGAAAGCCGCATCCAGGTGGAAGCGCTGGCCACCAACGCCGCCGAATTCGGCGTCGAATATTATTCGGCAAGCGACAAGCGCCAGGGCATCGTCCACATCGTCGGTCCGGAACAGGGCTTCACCCTGCCCGGCATGACCATCGTCTGCGGCGACAGCCACACCTCGACGCATGGCGCCTTCGGGGCGCTGGCGCACGGAATCGGCACCTCCGAGGTCGAGCATGTGCTGGCGACCCAGACGCTGATCCAGAAGAAGGCCAAGAACATGCTGGTGCGGGTCGACGGCCTGCTTCCGCCGCACGTCACCGCCAAGGACATCATCCTTGCCATCATCGGCGAGATCGGCACGGCCGGCGGCACCGGCCACGTCATCGAATTTGCCGGTGAAGCGATCCGCGCGCTGTCGATGGAAGGCCGCATGACCGTCTGCAACATGACGATCGAGGGCGGCGCCCGCGCCGGCCTGATCGCCCCGGACGAAAAGACCTTCGAATACATCAAGGGCAAGCCGCGCGCGCCGAAGGGCGAGGCGCTGGAACAGGCGATCGCCTACTGGAAGACGCTGCAAACCGACGAGGGCGCTCATTACGACCGCGTCGTCGTCCTCGACGCCGCCAGCCTGCCGCCGATCGTTTCCTGGGGCTCCTCGCCCGAGGATGTCATCTCCGTCCAGGGCATCGTTCCGAACCCCGATGACATCCAGGACGAAACCAAGCGCACCTCCAAGTGGCGCGCGCTCGACTATATGGGCCTGAAGCCGGGCACGAAGATGACCGACATCACGCTCGACCGCGTCTTCATCGGCTCCTGCACCAACGGCCGCATCGAAGATCTGCGCGAAGTCGCCAAGGTCGTCGAAGGCAAGACGGTTGCCTCAACCGTCGACGCGATGATCGTGCCGGGCTCCGGCCTCGTCAAGGAACAGGCGGAAGCCGAAGGCCTCGACAAGATCTTCAAGGCCGCCGGTTTCGACTGGCGCGAACCGGGCTGCTCCATGTGCCTTGCGATGAACGACGACCGTCTGAAGCCGGGCGAACGCTGCGCTTCGACCTCAAACCGCAACTTCGAGGGCCGTCAGGGCTTCAAGGGCCGCACGCACCTCGTCTCGCCGGCAATGGCCGCTGCAGCCGCGATCGCCGGGCACTTCGTCGATATCCGCGAGTGGAACTGATCCGTCGAAACGGATGACAATCAAAAGCCCACCCATGCCCCTGCGCATCGGTGGGCTTCGCATTTATGGCACCCCGTGCCTTCGGCACCTGGTGGATAATGCTCCCATGGGCTCGTCAGTGAATGACCCGCGTTCTCGATTTCACCCGTTCGGGCAATCGACATCGGAGGGTGCCTGTGGCTTCATCGAGATGGCGCTTTCAGACGCATCTCGCGCGACTTTCGACAGACACGCTTTCGGGCGTCCATTGCCGGTTTCGGCGATCATTGGCCTGGCGGCGCTACAGCGCGCGCGTCTTTTCAGACGCGCAAAGGACGCTGTAACACTTTGGATTGCTGCATAATTTCATCCTTAAATCGATTCCGATTTAAGGAATTATGCAGGAGCAAAGTTCCGCGTTGTGTGATCTGGGAGAATAGCCATGAGACAGAAAATGGCAGGACGCCTGCCGCAAACCATCCTGGGCCTGTTCGTATCGCTGGCATCGATCGATGCCGCCGCGGCTGCGCCGATCCATCCGGCAGCACCGCCGATCACGATCTCTTCCAGCTTGTGGCAACAGGTCGCGCAAAACAAGGCATCGTCTCTCAATGGCTATCGTGG
The DNA here is from genome assembly GCF_057653715.1 of Rhizobium sp. WSM1328. Classification (NCBI taxonomy): domain Bacteria; kingdom Pseudomonadati; phylum Pseudomonadota; class Alphaproteobacteria; order Hyphomicrobiales; family Rhizobiaceae; genus Rhizobium; species Rhizobium sp. WSM1328. The sequence continues at coordinate 4,146,284 of NZ_CM172788.1, forward strand.
CTATAGCAGCGCCCGGCCCGGCTATATCAAGAGCTCGAATGGCTATTGGTATCCCTCGCGCGCCTTCGCTTCGGACGATTATACCGGTTCGATCGGGCGTCCGCAGCGCCTGAACAACGCCTGCAACTTCGGTTTTACCCCGACCAACGGCTCGTCCAAATGTAATTATTGAAGCGGCAGGCCCGTCATACAAAGGCCGCCGCGGGTAATCTCTCCCGAGGCGGCCGTTGATTGCCTTGGCAATGATTGAGACGACGATCAGAAGGTCGCCGTTATCGGATCCGGTCCCATGCGGGCACCGGCGCTGTCGAGCTTGGCGATCGCGGCCATATCATCGGTATCGAGCTTGAAGTCGAACACCTGGAAATTCTCCTCGATACGCAACGGCGTCACCGATTTCGGGATGACGACGAGGCCGGTGTCGATGTGCCAGCGAATGATGACCTGAGCCGGCGTCTTCCGATGTTTTTTGGCGATCTCGCCGATCACCGCGTTCGAGATGAACTTGCCCTGGCCGAGCGGGCTCCAGGATTCGGTGGCGATACCAAGCTTCTTGTGAGCCTCCTGCGCCACCTTCTGCTGGAAATCGGGATGCAGCTCGATCTGGTTGATGACGGGAACGACGCCGGTCTCGCCGATGATACGCTCGAGATGTTCGGGATTGAAATTCGACACGCCGATCGAACGGGCACGACCCTCTTCCCGGATGCGGGCGAAAGCCTTCCAGGTCTCTGTATAGAGGCCGCGATGCGGCGACGGCCAGTGAATGAGGTAGAGGTCGACGTACTCGGAACCGAGCTTCTTCAGGCTGCCGTCGAAGGCGCGCATCGTATTGTCATAGCCTTGATCGGTATTCCTGAGTTTGGTGGTGACGAAGATGTCTTTGCGGTCGAGGCCGGAAGAGCGGATGCCTTCGCCCACACCCTCTTCGTTGTCGTAGCCGGAAGCCGTATCGATGTGACGATAACCGGCGGCGATCGCCGTGCGCACGGTGGGAGCGGCAATATCCTGCGGCGTCTGCCAGACGCCGAGGCCGACTTGCGGAATGGAATGTCCGTCATGGAAAGTGATGATAGGTTGAGCGGTCACAATATATCTCCGGGAGTTTGAAGAATTGGACGAGGCATGAATTGCGCCCGCTCTTGCGGACGTCCCTGAACGCATTTCAGCCGGAGCGTTCGGTCACCGACAGCATATAGGCGACCGCATCCGGAAGACAATCAGACGACGCGGACAATCGTTCCCTTTCGAAGGTGAGGCAGCAGGCGGCGCATGTCGCGCAGGCTTACCGCCACGCAGCCCGCCGTCGGCTCGTAGCCCGGCCTGATGAGATGGAAGAAGATCGCCGAGCCGCGATTGCGCGCACGCGAGGAGATGTTCCAGTCCATCACCAGGCAGATATCGTAGAGCCCGTCGCTGCGCCGCATTTCCTCATGACTTGCGCAAAACGGCGCCCGGACGAGGCGGTTGTAGCTGGCACTGTCGGACTGATCGCACCAGAGCATGTCGGGGCGGATGCGGTGGATGGAAAGCGGAGTGACGAGCCGGCCATTCCGCTCGCCGCGCCGGAAGCCTGATATCAACCTCATCGAGGCGATCGGCGTGGCGCCGTCGCCTTCGCGTTTCATCACTGTGCGGCCGGAGCGGCCGATCGCAGCGGGCACGGTGATGGCGCCGAGCCGGACGATCGCCCGGTTCTTGCGCCCCGGCGCAGCACGCACCACCATCGTCGACGGCGTCATACCCCGCCTCTGCCTTGCTTTTTCCATTTTTCTCGCATGTCGTGCCTTGTCTGGGGCTTCGATTGAAATCATATCGAAACCGACCCGGCAACAGCCCGCTGCCCGATCCTTGCCAAACCAGGAATTTGGCGTAGGACTAGGGGACTTAACATGAGGACGCAAACGGCATGACCGCACGCACCATTCTTCTGGTGGATGACGACGATGACCTTCGGCAGACGCTGACGGAGCAATTGTCGCTGTATGAGGAATTCACGGCTCTGCAGGAAGCCAACGCCGGCAAAGGTGTCGCGACCGCCCGCGCGACGCCGATCGACCTGCTGATCATGGATGTCGGCCTGCCCGATATGGACGGCCGCGAGGCAGTGAAGCTGCTGCGCAAGGGCGGTTTCAAGGCGCCGATCATCATGCTGACTGGCCACGATACCGATTCCGACACGATCCTCGGCCTCGAAGCCGGCGCCAACGACTATGTCACCAAGCCCTTCCGCTTCGCCGTGCTGCTCGCCCGCATCCGCGTGCAGCTGCGCCAGCATGAGCAGAGCGAGGACGCGACCTTTACCGTCGGCCCTTACCTCTTCAAGCCCAGCCAGAAGCTCCTGACCACCGATAACGGCCAGAAGATCCGACTGACGGAAAAGGAAGCGGCGATCATCCGCTATCTCTACCGCGCCGAACAGAAGGTCGTCACCCGCGACGTGCTGCTCGAAGAGGTCTGGGGCTATAATTCCGGCGTAACGACGCATACTCTGGAAACCCACGTTTATCGCCTGCGCCAGAAGATCGAGCGAGATCCCTCCAATGCCGAAATCCTCGTCACGGAAAACGGCGGCTACAAGATCATACCCTAGAGCAGTTCCGTTTTTCTCCGAATCACGGAAATGCCTATCTCTTTGTTTTCATGCAATTCCGAACGCAGACTGCGACGCACTTCTGCTGGAATTGCTCTAAGGCGAAAAGCCCGCATGGCGCTGACCGACGACATCCACATGCTCGCGCAGCTTCCTCTGTTCAAGGACATGAACGAGGATCAGCTGCGGTTGATCGCCTTTGGCGCCGACCGGCGCATGATCGCTGCCGGCCAGATGCTGTTTCGCCAGGGTTCGCCCGCCGAGAGCGCCTATGTCATCCTCGGCGGCAGCCTGGAGCTGAGCGCGACGAGCAGCGACGGCATGCAGAGGACGGAGGGGATCGCCGGTCCCGGAACCCTGGTTTCCGAGCTGGCGCTGGTGACGCTGGTGGAGCGCAAGTTCACCGCGGTAGCGCGCGAGGACACCAGCATCATCCGTATCACCCGCGCCCTCTTCCACCGGCTGATCGAAGAATATCCGGACGCAGCCCGACTGATCGAGAACCGCATCCGCGACAATCTCGCCGAACTCGCGGCAAAGGCCGCAAGCCAATTCTATCGCTTCAACTGATCCCCGCTAGAGCGCTTCTGCGCTTTACGAAAAGCTGAACCGAATCGCCCTAGAAATCGAAATGCGCCGTCACCGGTACGTGGTCGGAGGGCCGGTCCCAGCCGCGTGCCTCCTTCAGGATCTCGATTCGCTTGAGATGCGGCCCGAGATCCGACGACGACCAGATATGGTCGAGACGGCGGCCGCGATCGGCGGCCTCCCAATCCTTGGCGCGGTAGCTCCACCAGGTGTAGAGTTTCTCGCTGGCAGGCACATGCTGGCGCATCAGATCGAGCCAGGCGCCGCGCTTCATCACCTCGAGCAGCCCCTCGGTTTCGACAGGCGTATGGCTGACGATCTTCAAAAGCTGCTTGTGCGACCAGACGTCATGCTCCAGCGGCGCGATGTTGAGGTCACCGACGAGGATGGCTGAAGTGTTGGCCTCGCCATTGGCTTTCAGCAGCTTCATCTCTTCGATGAAATCGAGCTTGTGGCCGAATTTCGGATTGATCGTGCGATCCGGCTCGTCGCCGCCGGCCGGGACATAGAAATTATGCAGCCGAACCCGACGATTGCCGCGCTCGAAGATCGCCGAGATGTGACGCGCATCGCCGACGCCGCAATAATCCTGCCGGTGATCCTCGGTCAACGGAATGCGCGAGGCGATCGCCACGCCATGATAACCCTTCTGGCCATGGATGATGATGTGAGTGTAGCCCAAAGCCCTGAGCGGTGCCGCCGGAAACAGGTCGTTCGTCACCTTGGTTTCCTGCAGGCAGAGAATATCGGGCCTGTGCTTGAGAACGAGCTGCTCGACGATCGGCATGCGCAGCCGCACCGAATTGATGTTCCAGGTGGTGATCGAAAAACCCATGCCCCATACCCTCTCGCGTCCAATGCCTGCATGCCGGCCGAACCGCAGCTCGACGCGACGCGCTTTCATGAAGGGCTTTAAAACAAAGGCGGACGCGAGGGAACCAGCCACGAGCATGATGCCGAAAAGTGTGAGCGGTTTTCGGACGACATCATGCTCAAATCGTTGATTGAGATCCGGATGTTTTCAAGCCAATCGGCCTGAAAACATCCGGATCTGGTAAAAGCGGCCGGCGATCAACCGAAAAGCTCTCAGTCGCGCGACTGCGGCGTGCCTGGAATGGTCTCATAGGGCACGCGGAAGACGCGATCCTCGAACTGCATGCCGGTTTTGACATTGAAGATCATCACCGAGGTGTCCTTGCCCTGATTGTCGGTGATCGTCCACTGACGCAAGTCGTAAGTCTTCGGGTCGAACATCATGGTAATGGTCGAGTTTCCAAACACCGTATTGTTGCCGAGCGCGATCGTCGTCAGGTCAGACTCTTCCTTCACGCCCTTCACCATGCCCGCCGACAGATCGATATGCTGCGCGAGGAGCAGGCTGAGCGGGGTCTTGGACAGCGGATAGAGATCCCAGGTTTTGAGCTTCATATTGCCGATGGCGACGTTCTTGCCATCGGCGATCACCCGCATCGGCGACGGATCGTCATAGTTGAAGCGCAGCTTGCCGGGGCGCTGGATGAAGAACTTGCCGCCGGTCTGTTCGCCGCGCGGGCCGAACTGCACGAATTCGCCCTGCATCGTCGTGACGCCGGAAAAATGATCGGCGATCGCCTGCGCCGTGCCGGAGGCGGGAGCTGCCGCCTGCGCATAAGCACCAAGGGGAATGGCGCTCGCTATCGCAGCGACGGCAAAGGCGCCGAGAAGGTCGCGGCGCGTTACCGTCAGGCCGGAGAGGAAGGTATCGGAGTGACTCATCTAAATCTCCTTTATGCGATCTGCATGCTGCCGAAAGGCGGCGTCTTCAAGGCGTTGCGATCGGCCTGCGAGAGGTAACGGCTTCGGCGCTATCAGGTTTCCGCAAAAGCGGCTGTATTGGAAATATATGCCTGTTCTGTCAGCGGTCGAGGATGTCGCCTTCTGTGGGAACGAGGATCTCGCGTTTGCCGGCATGGTTGGCCGGTCCTATGATGCCCTCCTTCTCCATGCGCTCGACGAGCGAGGCAGCGCGGTTGTAGCCGATGCCGAGGCGGCGCTGGACGTAGGATGTCGATGCCTTGCCGTCGCGCAGCACGATGGCGACCGCCTGGTCGTAGGGATCTTCCGATTCGGAAAGATTGGACGTGCCGGCCGGGCCGCCGCCGCCGCCGTAATCGCCATCCTCGTCATCATCGGCGGTGATCGCGTCGAGATATTGCGGCGAGCCCTGGGTCTTCAGGTAGGAGACGATCTCCTCCACCTCGACATCCGAAACGAACGGGCCGTGCACGCGCTGGATACGCCCGCCGCCCGCCATGTAGAGCATGTCACCCATGCCCAGCAGCTGCTCGGCGCCCTGTTCGCCAAGGATGGTGCGGCTGTCGATCTTCGAGGTCACCTGGAAGGAGATGCGGGTCGGGAAGTTCGCCTTGATCGTGCCGGTGATGACGTCGACCGACGGACGCTGTGTCGCCATGATCACATGTATGCCGGCGGCACGGGCCATCTGCGCCAAACGCTGGACGGCGCCTTCGATATCCTTGCCGGCGACCATCATCAGGTCGGCCATCTCGTCGATGATCACGACGATATAGGGCATCGGCCGCAGATCGAATTCTTCGGTCTCGTACATCGCTTCGCCGGTGTGGCGGTCGAATCCGGTCTGCACCGTACGCGAGATCGCCTCGCCCTTCGACAGCGCCTGCTCGACGCGGGTGTTGAAGCCGTCGATGTTACGCACGCCGATCTTCGACATCTTCTTGTAGCGCTCTTCCATCTCGCGAACGGTCCATTTGAGCGCGACGACGGCCTTCTTCGGATCGGTGACGACAGGCGAAAGCAGATGCGGGATGCCATCATAGACGGAGAGTTCGAGCATCTTCGGGTCGATCATGATCAGCCGGCATTGTTCCGGCGTCATGCGGTAAAGCAGCGATAGGATCATCGTGTTGATGGCGACCGACTTGCCGGAGCCGGTGGTGCCGGCGACCAGCAGATGCGGCATCTTGGCGAGGTCGGCGATCACAGCTTCGCCGCCGATCGTCTTGCCGAGCGCCATGGCGAGCTTCGCCTTGCTGCCCTCGAAATCCCTCGAGGCGATGAGTTCACGCAGATAGACGGTCTCGCGCGTCTGGTTCGGTAATTCGATGCCGATCGCGTTGCGGCCGGGCACGACGGCGACGCGGGCGGCAATGGCGCTCATCGAGCGGGCGATATCGTCGGCAAGGCCGATGACGCGCGACGACTTGATCCCGGGTGCCGGCTCCAGTTCGTAGAGCGTGACGACCGGGCCGGGGCGGACATGGATGATCTCGCCCTTGACGCCGAAATCTTCGAGCACGCCTTCGAGCATGCGGGCGTTCTGCTCCAGCGCATCGGCCGAAAGCGTGGAGTCGCGCACGACATTCTTTGGTTCGGCGAGCAGATGCATCGACGGAAGCTGGAAACCCTCGGGACGGATGAACGAGCCTTGCGCCTCCCGCTCGATGCGGGCGCTGGGCTTCGGACGTGCGACCACGGGGATGACGCGCGGTTCCGGCTTGCCGGCGGCCTTTGCCGGCGCGCGGATCATCCAGTCCTCGTCATCGTCGTCGGGCAGGATATCGGCCGGGCGCGGCGGCATATCGGTATCGAAGGGCAGGTCGTCGTCATTATCGTCGTCGTCATCGATGGACAGCGACGGCGCGGAAACGACGCGCCGCGGCGAAGCCGTCCTTGCTCCCATCGATGGCTCCATCGACGGTTCCATGCGCTCGCCGCGAGCGGTCGGCGCCTTGGCGCGCACGGGTTCGTTCAGCGTGCCGAACTCGTCATCGTTGAAATCATAAGGGGATTCGTAATCGCCCTGGCGCCGCTTGCGCGGCCCCATGCCGAAGAGCCGGCGCAGTCGGCCCTGGCTCATATACCAGGCATGCGTCACGGCACCGCTGAGAGCGACCCAGCGGGACTCGTCCTCCTCCTCGTCCTCGTCTCCGACGACGCGGGCCTTGCTACTGCGCGTATCGACGTACTCCTCCTCGACCTCCTCGTCGGCGTCGCTGCGGCCGACCAGGCCGGAGGCAAAGAGCATCATCCAGGCGGTCGGCGCGGCAAAGATGCAGCCGACGACCATGGCGAAGGTGCCTGTGGGATAAGCGCCGACGAAGAGTGCGGGAAAACGCAGGATCATGTCGCCGACGACGCCGCCGATGCCGTTCGGAATCGGCCAGGTGAGCGGCGGCGGAAAGCAGCCGATGATGGCGCAGGAAAGCACCGAACCGGCCAACCAGGCGCCGCCACGGGCCGGAATACGGCTGAAGCGGCGACCCGAGATCAGCGTCAGCGCCCAGGCGACGATCGGCAGCATCGAAACGACGCTGGCAAGCCCGAGGAACTGCATGACGATATCGGCAAAGGCAGCCCCGCTGTAACCGAGAATATTCGTCGGCAGGTTAGCGGTCGCATAGGAATAGCTCGGATCCGCAACATTCCATGTCGCCAGCGCCGCGACGCAGAACGCCAGCAGCAGAAAGATCGCAAAGCCGATGAGCGCCTGGATCTGCCGCAGCATGAATGCCGAGAAGGAGAACCGATCCGGACGGCCATCCATTGCCGGCGACGTGCTTCTTGCCATGTGTCTAACCCGTCCAATGCCTGAGGACACGCGAATCGCTGAAGCTTCGCCGTGCCAAAATGCGTCCACTCTACCTAATCAGAGCCGGGTTAAAGCGATGTTAACCATGCATGGCTGGACGACAATTCTAGACCGGGAAATGAAAAAAGCCCGAACCTTGGAAGGTCCGGGCCAAATGCGGTCTATGGTTAGATAGGCCGCGACGGGCCGTGAAGCGGCGCCCTTTTGCCGGGCGCCGCAAACCCTGTGATCAGGAAGAGTGGTAAGCGGCTTCGCCGTGGGTCGAGAGGTCGAGACCTTCGCGCTCGGCTTCGACGGTGACACGCAGGCCGATGACGACGTCGACGATCTTGTAGAGGATCGCCGAGCCGATACCCGACCACAGCAGCGTCGTCAGCACGCCCTTGGCCTGAGCCCAGACCTGGGTTGCCGTGCCGGCATAGGAGGCTGCGAAATCGGCGGTCGAATAATCGACGATGCCTGCACCGCCGAGCGCCGGGTTGACGAGGATACCGGTGCCGAGAGCGCCGATGATGCCGCCGACGCAATGGACGCCGAAGACATCAAGGCTGTCGTCGTAGTTGAACTTGTTCTTCACGACGTCGACGAAGAAGTAGCAGACCGGTGAGACGATCAGGCCGAGAACGATCGAGCCCATCGGGCCGGCAAAGCCTGCCGCCGGGGTAATGGCGACGAGACCGGCAACCGCGCCGGAAGCGCCACCCAGCATGGAAGCCTTGCCGCGGGTGAGGGTTTCGACGATGCACCAGGACACAGCGGCGGCAGCCGTGGCGACGAAGGTGTTGATGAAGGCAAGCGAGGCGTAGGAATTGGCTTCGAGGTTGGAGCCGGCATTGAAGCCGAACCAACCGACCCAGAGCAGCGAGGCGCCGACCATGGTCAGCGTCATCGAGTGCGGAGCCATGATTTCCTTCTTATAGCCCGTGCGCTTGCCGAGCATGATGGCGCCGACGAGGCCCGCAATACCGGCATTGATGTGAACGACCGTGCCGCCGGCGAAGTCGATTGCGCCATAGGAGAAGATCAGTCCGGCCGGCGAGGTGTAGGAGCTCGGACCGCCCCAGAACCAGACCATGTGTGCCATCGGGAAGTAGATGAAGGTGACCCAGAGCACGACGAAGAGCATGACGGCCGAGAACTTGATGCGTTCGGCGAATGCGCCGACGATCAGGCCAGGCGTGATGCAGGCAAAGGTCATCTGGAATACGATGAAGGTGTATTCCGGAATGGCGACGCCCTTCGAGAAGGTTTCAGCGAGCGACGACGTGTTGACGCCGGCGAGGAAGGCCTTGGAGAAGCCGCCGACGAAGCTGTTCAGCGAGCCGCCGTCGGTGAAGGCGAGCGAATAGCCGTAAGTCACCCAGATCAGCGCCACGACGGCGGTGATCATGAATACCTGCATCAGCACCGAGAGCATGTTCTTGGCGCGGACGAGACCGCCGTAGAAAAGCGCAAGGCCGGGGATGGTCATCAAAAGGACGAGCGCCGAGGAGACGAGCATCCAGGCATTGTCACCCTTGTCCATGGTGAAAGCAGGAGCAGCAGCAGCGGTGGCAGCAGCTGGTGCAGCCTCCTGCGCAAAAGCGACGGCCGGCGCCAGAAGGGCGGCCGAAGCTGCGCAAAGCCGCGCAAAGGTGGAAGAAAACTTCGAAATTGACATTGGAAAAAGCTCCTTGATCTGCCGTTCTTACAGCGCTTCTGAATCGGTTTCGCCCGTACGGATGCGCACGGCATGGTCGATCGAATAGACGAAGATCTTGCCGTCGCCGATCTGGCCGGTCTTGGCCGATGCCGCAATGGCCTCGACCGCCCTGTCGACGAGTTCCGATGCAACAGCGATTTCGATCTTGAGCTTCGGCAGGAAGCTGACTGCATATTCGGTGCCGCGATAGATTTCGGTGTGCCCCTTCTGGCGCCCGTAGCCCTTCACCTCGGTTACGGTCAGCCCCTGAATACCGATCGCCGTAAGGGCTTCGCGGACCTCATCGAGCTTGAACGGCTTGATAATGGCCATCACAATTTTCATCTGGTTTCCCATCCTTCGTTATCCTCGGCACGGAGCCGACTCTCCTTGCCGCTGACGTTCCTGAACAGCGACCGGCGATATACATTCAAGGGGCGTGCCAGATTCAAGGCAGATCGTAAGTTATTGAAAAGTAAAGGTTATAATAAATAATGCCAATAAACAGGCAAATGACCGGCCGATAAGCGCACAAATAACGCGCAACTTCAAAAAGATGCACATTATTTATTCATTTGCCTTTTTCCGAATCAGACCTTCCTGCGCGACAGAGGCAATCAGCTCACCCGATCGCGTAAATAGGCTACCCCGGGTTAATCCTCTGGCGCCAGAAGCCGACGGACTGTCCTGCGTATAAAGCAGCCAGTCGTCGAGTTTGCAGGGTCTGTGGAACCACATGGAGTGATCGAGGCTCGCCACCTGCAGGCTCTGGTCGAAGATGGACGTTCCGTGCGCATAGAGCGACGTATCGAGCAGCGTCATGTCCGAAAGATAGGCAAGCACGGCCGCCTGATAGAGCCTGTTGTCGGGAACCGGGCCGGTAGCGCGCACCCAGACATCCTGCTTCGGATCGAGTTTCCTGTCGGAAAAATAATGCGTCAGCGAGACGGGACGGATCTCGATCGGCCGCTCGCGCTGCCAGTATTTTCGGATCGCCTCCGGCGCGTGCGCGAGATACTGTTCCTTGATCTGCTGCTCGCCGAGCAGCGCCTCCGGCATCTCGACATCGGGCATCGTAATCTGATGTTCGAAGCCCGGCTCCTCCACCTGGAAGGAGGCCGACAGCGCGAAGATCGCCTTGCCGTGCTGGATGGCGACGACGCGCCTCGTATTGAAGCTCGATCCATCGCGGATGCGTTCCGCCTGGTAGATGATCGGCACCGAGGGATCGCCGGGACGCATGAAATAGGCATGCAGCGAATGGACGAAACGCTCGCCCTCGATGGTGCGCTGCGCCGCCATCAGCGCCTGGCCGATCACCTGGCCGCCGAAGACCCGCTGCCAGCCGACCTTCGGGCTGCGGCCGCGGAAGATATCGACCTCGATCGGCTCGAGGTCGAGCGTAGAAAGCAGCGTCTCCATCGCCGAAGGCTCTGATGTCTCGCGCGTCATTTCTATGTCTCCCGGCGGTAGGAAGTGAAGTTGCGATGATCTATATAGAGCACATCTGAGGCACAAGGTACGGGAGCGGCGCGATGTTGGACATGCTGGTTGTGGGCGGGGGTTATGTCGGCCTTTCCGCCGCTGTAGCGGTCAAACAGGCAGCACCCCATCTGAATGTCGCCGTCGTCGAGGCGGCCCCCGAGCATGTCTGGAAAAACGATACGCGCGCTTCCGCCGTCATCGCGGCGGCGGCAAAGATGCTCGAGGTCTTCGGCATCTGGAACGAGATCGAGCCGGAAGCCCAGCCGATCACCAAGATGATCGTCACCGACTCCAAGACCTCCGATCCGGTGCGTCCGGTTTTTCTGACCTTCGACGGCCAAGTCTCCGAAGGCCGGCCCTTCGCCCACATGATCCCGAATGTTGCCATGGTCGCAGCCCTGCGCGGCGCCTGCGAGCGGCTCGGCATCGATATCCGCCATGGGCTCGGCGCCACGGAGCTGAAAACCCACGACACTCATGTCACCGTCACGCTTTCGGACGGTGGTACGCTGGAAACCAAGCTATTGGTTGCCTGCGACGGCGTGCGCTCGAAACTGCGCGATCTCGCCGGCATCAGGACCGTCACCTGGGACTACGGCCAGTCCGGCATCGTTGCAACCGTCGAACACGAGCGGCCGCATGACGGCTGCGCCGAGGAACACTTTTTGCCGGCCGGCCCCTTCGCCATCCTGCCGCTCAAGAACAACCGCTCCTCGCTCGTCTGGACGGAGCGCACGCCGGATGCCAACCGGCTGGTCGCCGCCGACGACCTGATCTTCGAGGAAGAGCTCGAACGCCGCTTCGGCCACAAGCTTGGGAGCCTGAAAGTGATCGGCGACAAGCGTGCCTTCCCGCTCGGCCTGACGCTCGCCCGCTCCTTCGTCGCGCCGCGTTTCGCGCTGGCTGGCGACGCCGCCCATGGTATCCACCCGATTTCGGGGCAGGGCCTCAATCTCGGCTTCAAAGATGTGGCGGCACTTGCCGAAACCATCGTGGATGCCGATCGCCTCGGCCTCGATATCGGCTCGATCAATATCCTAGAGCGCTACCAAACCTGGCGCCGCTTCGACACTTTCCGTATGGGGGTGACGACCGACGTGCTGAACCGGCTCTTCTCCAACGACGCAACGCCGATCCGCATCGCCCGCGACGTCGGACTCGGCATCGTCGACCGGCTGCCACGCCTCAAATCCTTCTTCATCGGCCAGGCGGCCGGAACGACGGCAAAGGACAATCCGCGGCTGCTTGCCGGAGAGACGATTTAAAGAGGCGCTTGCGCATAACTCGAAATCGGAAACGCTAAGGACGCTCTATTCATCAAGACGGCGAGCCTCTGACACCAGCATGATCGGAATGCCGTCGCGGATCGGATAGGCAAGCCGCGCCTTTTCCGAGACAAGTTCATTCTGCTCGCGATCATAGGAAAGCCGGCCCTTGGAGAGCGGGCAGACCAGGAGATCGAGCAGCTTTGGATCGACGCGGCTGAGTTTTTCGTCCATGGCTGAAGTCTACTGCAGAACCGTATCGGAGTCACCGAAGACGCGCGCCAGCACGATTTCGGTAATGGCGATCAGCGTCTCGGCTCGCGTCTTCAGGTCAGGCGCCTCCAGCAGCGCTTGCTTTTCCGCCGGCCCGAAGGGCGACATCATCGCCAGCGAATTGACCAGCGTCAGATTGCTCGCGCGTTCGACGCTCTCCCAGTCGGCCTCGAGCTTGTTGGCATCGAGATAGGCCTTGAAGGCGGTCAGAAGCGCTGCGCGATCGACCGCCTCCTCCTCATTCGCGGCCGAGAGGTCGGCGATAAAAGGGGCGATACGGAAGATGCGGAAGGGATCGCTGGTCGCTTTCTCCTCCAGCAGCCGGAAGCGGCAGACGCCGGTCAGCGATACGATATAGCGCCCGTCGCCGGTCTCGGCGAAAGAGGTGATGCGGCCGAGGCAACCGACGGCGGCAAGGTTGGGCTCGCCGCCCTTGTCCTCGTGTTCGCCGAATGCCGGCTGCACCATGCCGATCAGACGGTTTCCGGTCAGTGCTGCATCCAGCATCGCCAGATAGCGCGGCTCGAAAATGTTGAGGGGAAGCTGCCCGGCCGGCAGCAGAAGGGCGCCGGTCAGGGGGAAGACAGCGATCGCATCAGGCAGATCGCCCGGCTTCAGGTATCTGGCATTCCCGACTTGCATGAAACCGTCCCGCATTCTTGTAACGGGCTTGCCCGTCCTGACGAGAATGTGGTGCCCTCGTCCGAAAACGCAAGGGCAGATGCTCGAAACTTAACTCGTACGCCGAAAATCGGAATCGGTTCTCGGAAAAGATCCTGCACCGATTCAATGCGATAGACCGACCGTGGCGAGTGCTGCGGATGCGCGGCGCCCTAGGAAAACAGCATCGCCGAAAGCTTGCGCCGCGCTGCAACCGTCGCTGGATCCTTGAAGCCCCAGACCTCGAAGAACTGCAGCAGCTGGCGGCGGGCGCCGTCGTCGTCGAAGGCACGGTCCTTGCGCATGATCAGCAGCAGATGGTCGGCCGCTTCGTCGCGCCGGCCTTCGACATTGCGGATCTTGGCAAGCTTGATCCGCGCTTCGTGGTCATCGGGATTGGCGGCCAGTTCACGCTCGAGCGCAACGGGATCACCGAGCTTGCGGGCCTCCTCGATCTGCTCGAGCTTCATCAGCACGGCCTGGATGCCGGCGTCTTTCGCCAGCTCTTCCGGCAATTCCGTCAGTATTTCGCGCGCCCGGTGATGCTGGTTGGCTGCGATCATGCATTCGGCCATGCCGGCAAGCGCCTTGGCATTCTCGGGATCGGCCTGCATCACGGCGCCGTAGAGCTGAGCGGCCTCGTCGATATTGCCGGTGGCAAGCAGTTCCGCCGCTTCCGCAACCACCGCTTCGATTTCGGCCGCCTCGTCGGCGCCGGCCGGACCGGCGATCCGGTCGATGAACTGCTGGATCTGGCTTTCCGGCACCGCGCCCATGAAACCGTCGGCGGGACGGCCGTTGACGAAGGCGATGACGGCGGGGATCGACTGGATGCCGAGCTGACCGGCGATCGAGGGATGGTCGTCGATATTCATCTTGACCAGCCGAACGCGGCCCTTGGCTTCGTTGATGACCTTTTCCAAGACCGGCGTCAGCTGCTTGCACGGGCCGCACCAGGGTGCCCAGAAATCGACCAGTACCGGCTGCTTGCGCGATTCCTCGATGACGTCCTTGGCGAAATTCGCGGTCGTCGTCTCCGTGATGTAGCTGCCGGCCGCAGCCGCGGGTTCCGGCGCAGCACCGAAGTTTGTCGTCGCCGTCATCTGATTTCCGAAGGAAGCATTATAGGGGTTGTCGCTGCCGCTCATAGGTATCTCCCGCCGCGCCGATCCTGCCGGCGTCTTTGCTAAAGCATGTCGCGCAAAACTGTGTGGCGGTTTTGCGATAAAGGCATGCGCAAAACCAAAGACTAAAGCGCGGCAGGCGAATCTAAAAGATCGAGACGCGCTTTAGCGCTAAAATCGTATGTCAGGACGTCACTTTCAAGACAAGTGGCTTATGTCCCGTCGCTTCCATGAAACGGATAAGATCGCTGCTCGCAATCGAGGTCGTCGCATCATTGGATAGCGGATGGCAGTTGACGATCTCGTACGCCATCAGCTCGGCATCGAGCACGAAGGTGACATTCTCAGCGGTATCGTTGATCGCGCCGAAGGCCGTCACCGAACCCGGAGCGACGCCGAGATACTCCATCAGCTTCTCCGGTCTGCCAAAGGAAACCCGGCCCGACCCGCCGATCGCATTATGCACCTGCTTGAGGTCGACGGCAGCATTTTCCTCCACGGTCAGCAGAAAATACCTGTCCTTCTTGTCTTTGACGAACAGGTTCTTGGTGTGGCCACCGGGGATTTCATCGCGCAGCGACACCGATTCCGCCACGGTGAAAACAGGCGCATGATCGACCGTCTTATGGGCGATCCCGAGCCCGTCGAGAAAGGCAAACAATTCTTCTCTTGTCTTCGGGGCATTTTCGGACATCGGGCAATCCATTGGACAGGAAGGGAAAAAAGCGAGGCGTCCTGATTAAGGCGGTCCACATCGTTTGGCAATCTTTGCGACCGACGCTTTGCCCCGCATTTGCGGCCTTTCTGCCGGGCGTCAGCGAACACCAGAATTTTTCTTCGCCTCTCCGTCATTTCCCTGTTGCATTTGAAAACCCGTTAGGCCATATAGCGCCGGTCGCCGCGAGGCGGCGCCCACGGTCCAACAACTACCCCGGACCGATGTGGATTGAGCGGGTGTAGCTCAGGGGTAGAGCACAACCTTGCCAAGGTTGGGGTCGAGGGTTCGAATCCCTTCGCCCGCTCCAGTTTCTCAAATAAAATTAAATGTCTGCTTAGCGCCGGGATAGACGCCCTTGCGCCGACGCACGGCAAGAGCAGATTTGACGCCTTGCGCTGCTCCGAGCTCATTTTGGCAGGAATCCATGAGCTGGATAACCATTCTCGAAGAATACGACGATAGCCTCTGAGTGGGTGGGCGCATCGACTTACTGTTCGGCGAACCTGTCGAGGCGCTGCGCTGAATTCATCGGCCAGCCAGACCCCCACCATAATCTATATAGCACTTCGGAATCCCGAAATTGGTTGCGGTGTTGAAATCATTGGATGTTTCCTCGCGGCGACACCACCCAAAACGCGACGAATTTCGGGATCCCGAAGCGGGGAAATTTCGGGATCCCGAAGTGGGATTTTTTCTTTATGGCGATGCGGCCGCGTTTGTCGGCAACAATCGGCCCGCGGCATCCGACGGAAGAAACCGAGCCGGTCGGAGGCTCACCGATTACGGCACTTTCGACCTCGACGCCGGCTTAGAAGATCAAGATTGTAATTTATTTTGGTTGATTGGTTCGTTTGTAAACTTATTGTCGAGGCAAAAGGACGCGTCTGCGGATCGGATCCCGAATGTTCAGTTTATCGCAGCACAACTCAGTCGACCGACACAGATCCGCACCCGGCGCGTCGATACCGGCGCTGGAGCCGGGTTGCCAGCATCGCCCATAACTTTCTGACTGCTCCCAACATCAACTGAGGTTTCCCATGCGCATCGCCGTCGGTGGCATTCATATCGAATGCAGCACATACAACCCCGTCCTGAACGAGGAGAAGGATTTCCGCGTGCTGCGCGGCGCGGCGCTGCTGGAAGCGCCGTATTTCGCCTTCCTCAGGGATTACGCTGCCGAATTTCTGCCGACGATCCATGCCCGCGCCATCGCCGGCGGCCCGGTTTCGCGTGCCACCTACGAGGCCTTCAAGGGTGAATTCCTCGAGCGGCTGAAGCCGATGCTGCCGCTTGACGGTCTCTATCTCGCCATGCACGGCGCCATGTATGTCGAGGGCATGGAGGATGCGGAAGGCGACTGGATCAGCGCGGCCCGTGCGCTGGTCGGCAAGGATTGCACGGTCTCGGCAAGCTACGATCTGCACGGCAACGTCACGCAACGCATCATCGATGCGCTCGATATCTATTCCACCTACCGCACTGCGCCGCATATTGATGTCGAAGAGACGATGCGCCGCTCCGTTTCCATGCTGGTAAAGAGCCTGAAAACCGGCGAGAGGCCGGTCGTGCTCTGGGTGCCGATCCCGGTCGTGCTGCCCGGCGAGCGCACCAGCACCGTCGATGAGCCGGCAAAGAGCCTCTATGACATGCTGCCCGGGATCGATGCGATCGACGGCGTCTGGGATGCATCGCTGATGGTCGGCTATGTCTGGGCCGACGAACCGCGCGCCACCGCCGCCGCGATCATGACCGGCACCGACCGCACCGTGCTGGAGCGCGAGGCCAAACGCCTCGCGAGGGCTTATTGGGATGCGCGCGAAGACTTTGTCTTCGGCTGCAAGACCGGCACGCTCGAGGAATGTGTCGAAAGGGCGATCGCAAGCCCGACCGCTCCTGTGGTGCTTGCCGAATCCGGCGACAACCCGACCGGCGGCGGCGTTGGGGACCGGGCTGATGTGCTGGCAGAGCTGATTGCCAGGGGCGCCACCGGCGTCGTCTTTGCCGGCATCGCCGACAAGGCGGCGACCGAGGCCTGTTATGCCGCTGGCATCGGTGCGGAACTGGAGCTCAGTGTCGGCGCCTCGCTCGACACCCAGGGTAGCAAGCCCGTTCACGGCCGCTTCACGGTCAAGTTCCTGCATGAGACATCAGATCCCACAGACCGCCAGGCGGTAGTTTCGGTCAGTGGTATCGATCTCGTGCTCTCCGCCAAGCGTCGGCCCTATCACAACATCGTCGACTTCACCCGGCTCGGCCTCGACCCACACAAGGCCAGCATCATCGTCGTCAAATCGGGCTATCTCTCGCCGGAACTGGCGCCGATCGCCAATCCGAACCTGATGGCGCTATCAACAGGGGTCGTCGATCAGTTCGTCGAGCGCCTGCCGCGGCTGCGCAAGCAGCGTCCGACCTATCCTTTCGACAAGGATTTTGCCTTCGAGCCGCAGGTTTTTCTCTCCGCACGCTCGACGCTGGCCTGAGCTTCAGCTGAACCAATTGCATTTTCTGGATGACATTGTCGATCGCGGCGCCGCCCTGTCGCCGCGATCGACTGCTTTCCCGTATCGCGGCAATAGCGGGATTTGAGCAAAAAACGGGCAGATTTGGATTTGCACAAAAAAGCGCTTGACGGTCGGCGCTATTTGGTTTGGACTGAACCAATAGAAAATTGGTACGGACCATTTAAGCGAATGCCGATGGATGAGACGCAGGGCAATTCGAATTATGCGCTGGAGAGGCTGAGGGCTCTGCTGCGGTCCGACAGTCTCGACGCCGACGGCAAGCTGCCGACCGAGCGCACCCTTTCGGAAATGCTTGGCGTCGGCCGCCGTGCCGTCCGCCGTGCCCTCGAAGTGCTGGAGGCTGAGGGCCGCATCTGGCGCCGCCAAGGCTCCGGCACCTATGCCGGCCCGCGCCCCGACGGCTGGAGCGATCATGTCGGCTCGATCGTTGCCGGCACCGATCTCATGGAAGTCATGGAAGTGCGCCTGCGCATCGAACCGCAGCTCGCCCAGCTTGCCGCCATGCGCGCCAAGGCCGCCGATATCGAGCGCATGTATGATCTGGTGAAGAAGATCTACGAAAGCACCGATGCCGACGGCCGCGAACTCTGGGACGGGGCGCTGCACCGCCAGATCGCCCAATGCGCCGGCAACGGCTTCTTCCTCACCATCTTCGACGTCATCAACCGGGTGCGCCAGGACGAGGCCTGGCAGACGATCCGCGAGCGCGCCCGCAGCGCCAGCCGGACGCGGCCCGTCACCTTCGGTCAGCACACGGCGATCGTCGATGCGATCGCCGCTCGTGATCCTGCCAGGGCGGGCGAAGCGATGCGCCAGCATCTGCTGACGCTGCAGGAAAGCCTCATCCGCATCACCTCGCTCGATCATAGCGAAACGGAGGTCGACAAGACCCTCGCCTGAACAGCGAGGTGAGCAGGGAGAAGAGAGACGGGCGGGCCATAACCGCCGGAATGGAAGCCAAAACCAAACAAACAGAACAGAGGAGAATGGAATGAAGATCGCCAAATTGCTGACCGCCACCGTTGCCGGCGCGCTGTTTGCGCTTCCTGCCTTCGCCGTCGACCTGAAGATCGGATTGCAGGACGATGCCGACGTGCTCGATCCCGCGCAGTCACGCACCTTCGTCGGCCGCATCGTCTATACTGCAATGTGCGACAAGCTGGTCGACGTCTCGCCGGATCTGAAGATCGTGCCGCAGCTTGCCACCGAATGGAGCTGGTCGGCCGACGGCAAAGAGCTCACCATGAAGCTGCGCCAAGGCGTCAAGTTCCATGACGAGACCCCGTTCAACGCCGAAGCCGTCGTCGCCACCATCGAGCGCAACATCACCTTGCCGGAATCACGCCGCAAGAGCGAGCTGACCTCGGTCGCAAAGGTCGAGGCGACAAGCGAATACGAGGTCAAGTTCACCCTCAAGGCGCCTGACGTCACCCTTCTTGCCCAGCTTTCCGACCGCGCCGGCATGATCGTCTCGCCGAAGGCCGCCAAGGAGCTCGGCGCCAAGTTCGGCGATCACCCGGTCTGCGCCGGTCCGTTCAAGTTCGTCGAACGCATCCAGCAGGATCGCATCGTGCTCGAAAAGTTCCAGGACTACTGGAACAAGGACAAGATCTTCATCGACAAGCTCACCTATCTGCCGATCCCGGATACGACGGTGCGCCTCGCCAATCTGCGTTCCGGCGATCTCGACATGATCGAGCGCCTGGCCGCGACCGATGCTGAAGCCGTGAAGGCGGATTCGAGCCTGGTCTATGCCGACGCCGTCGGCACCGGCTACATGGCGCTCTATACCAATATCGGCAACGGCGCGCGTGCCGACAATCCTTTCGGCAAGGACAAACGCCTGCGCCAGGCTTTCTCGCTGGCGATCGACCGCGATGCCGTCAACCAGATCGTCTATGAAGGCACGGCCGTCTCCGGCAACCAGCCCTTCCCGCCGAGCAGCCCGTGGTTCGACAAGGATATTCCCGTCCCCGCCCGCGATCTCGACAAGGCCAAGGCGCTGATCAAGGAAGCCGGCTTCGACCGCGTGCCGATCGAGCTGCAGATCCCGAACAATCCCGTTGCCATGCAGATGATGCAGATCATCCAGTCGATGGTCGGCGAAGCCGGCTTCGACGTCAGCCTGAAGTCGACGGAATTCGCCACGCTGCTGAGCGAGCAGACCGCCGGCAACTATCAGCTCAGCCGTTCCGACTGGTCCGGCCGCGTCGATCCCGACGGCAATATCCATCAGTTCATCACCTGCAAGGGCGGCATCAACGACACGAAATACTGCAACGCCGAGGTGGACAAGCTGCTGAACGAAGCTCGTGCTTCGACCGACGATGCCGTGCGCAAGCAGAAATACGATGCCGCCGCCGTCATCCTCAACGACGATCTGCCGATCATCTATCTCGGCCATCAGTCCTGGATCTGGGCGCTGCACAAGAACATCACCGGCTTCGTTCCGTCGCCGGATGGCATGATCCGCCTCGTCGGCGTCAAGAAAGCCGGCTGATCCCTAGAGCATGATGCCGAAAAGTGTGAGCGGTTTTCGGACGACATCATGCTCTACTTTTTGATCCAGCAAATCATGCGGCGGAAACCCTCCGCCGCATGACCCCAGTCGTGTCAGGATCGCCCATGTACACCTACATCGCCAAACGGCTCTTGGTCGCCATACCGACGCTTTTGATCATTTCGGTCTTCGTCTTCTCGCTGCAGAAGCTGCTGCCCGGCGATCCGATCCTCGCCATGGCCGGTGAGGAACGCGACCCGCAGGTTCTCGAATTCCTGCGCGAGAAATACCGGCTGAACGATCCCGTGCCCTATCAATATGTCCGCTGGCTGGGTGCGGCCCTGCAAGGCGATCTCGGCATTTCGCTGCGCACCAACCAGCCGGTTCTGCAGCTCATCGCCGAAAAGCTGCCGGTCACCATCCAGCTCGCCATCATGTCGATGATCTTCGCCTTTGTCATCGGCGTGCCGATGGGCATCCTGGCGGCCGTCAAGAAGAACACGATGATCGACTATCTCGCCAACATCATCGCGCTGACCGGTCTGTCGATCCCGAATTTCTGGCTCGGCATCATGCTGATCCTGCTGGTTTCGGTCAATCTCGGTTGGTTGCCGGCATCAGGTTACGAACCCTTCTTCAGCAATCCGCTGCGTTCGCTGGAAACCATGCTGATGCCCTCCTTCGTGCTCGGCAATGCGCTGGCCGCGACCCTAATGCGGCATACACGCTCGGCGATGCTGAGCGTCCTCAGCACCGATTACATCCGCACCGCCCGCGCCAAGGGGCTGGCTGAAAGCTCGGTCGTGCTCGAACACGGCTTCCGCAATGCCATGCTGCCGATCGTGACGCTGACTGCCTTGCTCTTCGGCGAACTGCTTGCCGGTGCCGTGCTGACCGAGCAGATCTTCACCATTCCGGGTTTCGGAAAGCTCATCGTCGACGCCGTCTTCAACCGCGACTACGCCGTCGTCCAGGGTGTGGTGATCTGCACCGCGATCGGCTTCATCCTGATGAACCTCTTGGCCGACATTCTCTACGTCCTGCTCAATCCACGCATGAGGGCCGCCCTATGACCGCGATCGGAGAGACCGTCATTCCCTCTGCGATCGACCGCTCGCCGAGCCGTGCCTGGCGCAAGCTGAAGGCCAACAAGGGTGCGCTCGTCGGCCTTGCGATCATCGCCTTCTTCGCAATCCTCGCCATTGCCGCCCCCCTCCTTCCGATTCCCGATCCGAACGCCACAAGCTGGTCGGCGATCCGCAAGGCCCCGTCCGCCGCCCATTGGCTTGGCACCGACGACATCGGCCGCGACATTCTTTCCCGAATGATCTGGGGCGCGCAGGCTTCGCTGATGGCCGGCGTCTTCTCGGTGGCGATCGCCGTTGTCATCGGCGTGCCCTTCGGCCTTATCTCCGGTTATTTCGGCGGCTGGATCGACATGGTGATCTCGCGCATCACCGAAGCCTTTCTGGCCATGCCTTTCCTCATCACCGCGATCGCGCTCGCAGCCTTTCTCGGCCCGAGCCTGACCAATGCGATGATTGCGATCGGCCTTTCCGCCATGCCCGTCTTCGTGCGGCTGACGCGCGGCCAGGTGCTTTCGGTCAAGATCGAAGAATATGTCGAGGGTGCCCGCTCGATCGGCCTCCGGTCCTCGAGCATCATCACCCGCTACATCCTGCCGAACGTCTTTGCACCGATCCTCGTGCAAGCGACGTTGACCATCGCCACCGCGATCATCGCCGAGGCAAGCCTCTCCTTTCTCGGTCTCGGGCAACAACCGCCGGCGCCGAGCTGGGGCTCGATGCTGAACGTCGCCAAGAATTTCCTCTCCCAGGCGCCATGGATGGCGATGTGGCCGGGTGCCGCGATCTTCCTCGTCGTCATCGGTTTCAATCTTTTAGGCGACGGCCTGCGCGATGCGCTCGATCCGCGCGAAGCATGATTTCTCGAAAGGACATTTGACATGACCGCATTCACCACCCGTCCCGAGATCCTCGGCACCTTCGGTGTCGTCACCTCGACGCACTGGATCGCCTCGGCCGTCGGCATGAGCATTCTCGAAAAGGGCGGCAATGCCTTCGACGCGGCAGTGGCGACGGGCTTCGTGCTGCAGATCGTCGAGCCGCATCTTTGCGGTCCGGGCGGCGATATGCCGGCGGTGATCTATTCGAAGAAGAAGGACAAGGTCGAGGTCATCTGCGCGCAAGGCCCTGCCCCCGCCGGTGCGACGATCGAACACTATACGGCAGAGGGCCTGAGCCTGATCCCCGGCGACGGGCTGCTTGCGACCGTCATCCCCGGCTCCTTCGATGGCTGGATGCTGATGCTGCGCGACTATGGCTCGATGAGCGTGCGCGGTGTGCTGGAACCGGCGATCTATTACGCCGAGCACGGCCATCCGATGCTGCCGCGCGTCTCCGCCACCATCAAGGGGCTCGCCGCCTTCTTCGAGAAGGAATGGCCGACCTCCTACGAGACGTGGCTGCCAGGCGGCAGCGCGCCCGAAGCGCATGCGAATTTCAGGAATCCGGTGCTTGCCGAAACCTGGAAGCGCGTCATCGCCGAGGCGGAAGTGAAAAGCGGCCGGGAAGCGCAAGTGCAGGCGGCCCGCGACGCCTTCTATCGCGGCTTCGTTGCCGAGAAGATCGACGATTATCTGAAGACCGCCGAGGTGATGGATGCAAGCGGCAGCCGCCACAAGGGCGTCCTGACTGCCGCCGACATGGCGAACTGGTCGGCGACGATCGAGGAGCCGCTGACCTATGATTATCATGACTGGACGATCGCCAAGATCGGCCCCTGGGGCCAGGGTCCGGTCTTCCTGCAGACCCTGTCGATCCTCAAAGGCTTCGATCTCGCCGCGATGGATCCCGCTGGCGCCGATTTCGTCCACACCGTCGTCGAGGCGATGAAGCTCGCCTTCGCCGACCGCGAAGTCTATTACGGCGATCCTGACTTTTCGGAGATTCCCATCGCGCATCTGCTGTCGGAGACCTATGCCGCCGAGCGCCGCAAGCTGGTCGGCACAGACGCCTCCTTCGATCTTCGCCCCGGCATCGTGCCTGGCTTCGAAGCGCAGCATGATCTGACGATGAAGATGCTCGGCGCGGATTCCAAGACCGGCGCCGTCTACGAGCCGACCATGGCGCATCTTTCCGAAAAGCGCGGCGACACCGTGCATATCGACGTCATCGACCGCCACGGCAACATAGTCTCCGTCACGCCATCAGGCGGCTGGCTGCAATCCTCGCCGACCGTGCCCGGCCTCGGCTTCTGCCTCAATTCCCGCGCCCAGATGTTCTGGCTGAAACCAGGGTTGCCGACGTCGCTTGCGCCCGGCAAGCGGCCGCGCACGACGCTGACACCGTCGCTCGGCCTCTATGAGGGCCGCCCGACACTGGCCTTCGGCACACCCGGCGGCGATCAGCAGGAGCAGTGGCAGCTTTCCTTCTTCCTGCGTTATATCAATCACAAGCTGAACCTGCAGGCGGCGATCGACCAGCCGCTGTTCCACACCTCGCATTTTCCGGGCTCTTTCTATCCGCGCACCCGCGAACCCGGCAGCCTGATGGCGGAAGCGAATTTCGGCCCTGATGTCCTTGATGCCCTGCGTCGCAAGGGTCACAAGCTGACGGTCGCCGATCCCTGGACGATCGGCCGGCTGACCGCCGCGAGACGCGATGCCGACGGACTGTTGCGCGCTGCAGCCACCCCGCGCCTGATGCAGGCCTATGCGATCGGGAGATAGTCATGACCTGGTCTATCGTCGCCCGTGATCCCTCGACCGGTCATCTCGGCATCGCCGTCGCGAGCCGCTTCTTTGCCGTCGGCGCCCTGGTGCCGCATATTCGCGGCGGCATCGGCGCCGTTGCTACCCAGGCCTTCGTCAGCCCGCTTTACGGCGTCGACGGCCTGTCGCTGCTGGCTGCAGGCAAGGCGCCGGAGGAGATCATCACCCAGCTCACTGGGCGTGACGCCGGCCGCAATCAGCGGCAGTTGCACCTCATCGATGCGAAGGGGCGCAACGCCGCCTTCACCGGTCCCGCATGCATCGACTGGGCGGGGCATCTGATCGACGAAAACGTCTCGGTCGCCGGCAACATGCTCGCGGGTCCCGACGTCGTCGCCGAAACACTTGCCACCTACAACAAGGCAATGGACAAGCCGCTGGCCGAACGCCTGCTGCTGGCGATGCAGGTAGGCGAGGATGCCGGCGGCGACAAGCGCGGCAGGCAGTCCGCCGCCCTCATCATCCATCGCGACCAGGATTATCCGTGGCTCAGCCTCCGCGCCGACGATCATCCCGATCCGCTCGCCGAACTTGTTCGCCTGCACGCGGTGGCGGGTGAACGTTACCTGCATGTCGCCGAGACGATGGCGACGCGGCAAAATCCGAACGGCATGACGGACAGGCGCGAGATCGATGAAAAGATCGCGGCGCTGGAAGCGGCCCGCATTGCTGAAGGCAGGCCTTCGGCCTCCTTCGCCACGCCTTTGAAGACGTGAACCAGATAGAACAAGGCAACGACATGCTTGATGTTTCTTCAGCCCCCGCCTCCCCGGTTCTCTCGGTCAGGAACCTGACGACCTCCTTCCTCGTCGATGGCGACTGGAAGCCGGTGGTGCGCGACGTCTCCTTCGACGTCATGCCAGGCGAGACGGTGGCTATCGTCGGCGAAAGCGGCTCGGGCAAGAGCGTCACCTCCCTTTCGATCATGCGGCTTCTCGCCAAGGGATCGAGCCGCATCGATGGCGCCATCACCTTGAACGGCAAGGATGTTCTCGCTCTTTCGGAAAAGGAGATGCGCCGGGTGCGCGGCAACGACGCCGCCATGATCTTCCAGGAGCCGATGACGTCCCTCAATCCGATCTTCACCATCGGCCGCCAGATCTCCGAAGCGCTCACCTGCCACGGCGATATCGGCAAGGCCGAGGCGCGGGCCGAAACCGTGCGCTTGCTGGAGAAGGTCCGCATTCCCAACGCCGCCTCGCGCTTCGACGAATATCCGCACCAGTTCTCAGGCGGCATGCGCCAGCGCGTGATGATCGCCATGGCGCTCGCCAGCCGGCCGAAATTGCTGATCGCCGACGAGCCGACGACGGCGCTCGACGTGACGATCCAGGGCCAGATCCTCGACCTGATCAAGATGCTGCAGGAAGAAGAGGGCATGTCCGTGCTCTTCATCACCCACGACATGGGGGTCGTCGCCGAAATCGCCGACCGCACCATCGTCATGTATCGCGGCGAGGCGGTGGAAACCGGCACGACCGACGACATCTTCCATCGCGGCAGGCATCCCTATACCCGCGCTCTGCTCTCGGCCGTGCCGCGCCTCGGCTCGATGGCCGACCGGAAATGGCCGCTGCGTTTCCCGGTCGTCGATACCACGACCGGCGAACGCCGCGAACCGATCGAGGTGGCCGATACCGTCGACCGCCGCCGGACGCCGATCCTCGAAGTCAAGAATCTCGTTACCCGTTTCGACATCCGTGGCGGCCTGCTCGGCCGCAAGACCGGCGCGATCCATGCGGTCGAGGACGTCTCCTTCGATCTCCTCCAGGGCGAGACGCTGTCGCTCGTCGGCGAATCCGGCTGCGGCAAGTCGACCACCGGTCGCTCGATTACCCGCCTCGTCCAGCCGAACGGCGGCAGTGTCAGCCTCGACGGTTATGATGTGCTGAGCCTTGACGCGGCCAGTCTCAGACGGATGCGCCGCAGCATCCAGATGATCTTTCAGGATCCCTTCGCCAGCCTCAACCCGCGCATGACCGTCGGCGCCGCCGTCGCCGAACCCATCACCGAACACGGCCTCGGCACCGGCGCCCAGGCCCGCGACAAGGCGGCCGATCTTCTCGAACGCGTCGGGCTGAAACCCGATATGATGAAACGCTATCCGCATGAATTTTCCGGCGGTCAGCGCCAGCGCATCTGCATCGCCCGCGCGCTCGCACTCGATCCGAAGGTGATCGTCGCCGACGAAAGCGTTTCAGCCCTCGATGTCTCGATCAAGGCACAGGTCTGCAATCTGCTGATGGACCTGCAGCAAAGCCTCAACCTCGCCTTCCTGTTCATTTCTCACGATATGGCGGTGGTCGAGCGCGTCAGCCACCGCGTCGCGGTGATGTATCTCGGCGAGATCGTCGAGATCGGTCCACGTGCGGAATTGTTCAGCAACCCGCAGCATGCCTACACGAAGAAGCTGATGGCAGCTGTGCCGGTTCCCGACCCCTCACGGCGCGGCATCAAGCGCAACCTCGGAACCGACGAGCTCAAGAGCCCTGTCCGCCCGGTCGGCTACGTCGCGCCGCCACGCCGATACCGGGAAGTGACGGCAGGCCATCTGGTGAGGGTCGATGAAGCCGCCTGAACGCGAAAAAACCACTCTCCAAAGCATCAGGATAACAAGTATTGCGGGAAAATAACCCGCGCCGGTGGCGCGCGGACCGTCTTTTTTGCTGCACCGCTTATATGACTTCTGCTAGATATTATTTTGCCGATAATTATTAACGACCGATTCCACCCTTTTGTGTTCTCTTATCCTTGCGAATCAAAAAGGTTTGATTTGCCCGGGGACGGCCCCCATGTTGAAGCATGGGGCGATGCAACAGTTGGGTAGGAGCCTATGCTGCAACGGATTGAAGACATTGATGCAGCACTCGTCGACAGGCTGCAGCATTCGGCGTTCAAGTACTTCCTGAAATATACCAATCCCGAAAATGGCCTGGTGGCGGATACGTCGATCGGCGGGGTTCCGTGCAGCATCGCAGCCGTCGGCTTTGCGCTTTCCTCTTATCCTGTTGGTGTCGAGCGTTTATGGATCAGCCGCGAGGAGGCAGCCGAACGCACGGTCAACACGCTGCGGTTCTTTGCCGAGGCGCGCCAGGGCGAGGAACGCCACGCGACCGGCCACCGCGGTTTCTTCTACCATTTCCTGCACATGGATACCGGCCATCGCGCCTGGAACAGCGAGCTTTCGACCATCGACACGGCGCTGCTCGTCGCCGGCATCCTGACGGCTGCGCAATATTTCAATCGGGAAGACGACGAGACGGAAACCGAAATCCGGGAACTCGCGACCTTCATCTACGAGCGCGTCGACTGGCGCTGGGCGCTGAACAAGGGCGACACCATTGCCATGGGTTGGAAGCCCTCTTCCGGCTTCTTGCGCTGGCGCTACCATGGCTTCGACGAGGCGATCATCCTCTATACGCTGGCGCTCGCTTCGCCGACGCACCCGATACCGCAATCGAGCTACGACGCCTTTACGTCAAGCTATTCCTGGATGCTGCATGGCGAGCAGTCCTATCTCTATGCCGGGCCGCTGTTCATCCACCTCTTCTCGCATGCCTGGATCGATTTCCGCACCATTCAGGACAAGCCGATGGCGGAGCGAAACTGGGACTATTTCCGCAACACGCAGGTGATGATCAACGTCCAGCGTGACTATGCCGAACGCAATCCCGGCCAGTTCGTCGGCTACAACAGGAATATCTGGGGTTTCTCTGCCTGTGACGGCCCGCCGCCGACACGGCGCATGCGTGGCGGCCGCCAGCCGAAGGTTCTGGGTTACGCCGCCCGCGGAGCGCCGCTCGGCCCGGATGACGGCACGATCGCACCCTGGGCAGCCCTTGCCTGCCTGCCCTACGACAAGCAGGCGGCTCTCGACGGCACCAAGGCGCTTCTGACCACCTATCCGAACCTGCTCTTGGAAGGCGGTTTTCCCGGCGGCTTCAATCCGACGGTCAAGACCAAGCGGCCGGAAGGCTGGGTCGACGACCGCACCGTCGGCATCGACCAGGGCCTTGTCGTCATGACCATCGAGAACGACCGTTCGGATTTCATCTGGAAACTGATGCGGCAATCGCCGGTCATCCGCCTCGGGCTCGAGCGCGCCGGCTTTACCGGTGGCTGGCTCGAAGGCATCGAGCCCGAAGAAGTGGTACGCAAGGTCGGCTAGGTCCAGAGCATGCCGCGCAAAAGTGTACAGCGGTTTTGCGACAACGACATGCGTAAAAACAAAGGCCTAAAGTGCGAGGAGCGAATCTGAAAGATCGTGACGCGCTTTAGAGCTGTCGCATGGTATCAGTTCTCGAAGACATGCGCCTTGCCGGCGATATCGAGGCGAACGAGGTCTCCCCGCGCCGGAAGAGCGACGCTCGAGGTCTTGATAAGGATCGGCGGCAACGCCACACCTTCGAGCGAGACGGCGACGGTGCAGACTGCGCCGCCGAATTCCACTTCGACGACACGCCCGCCATAGTTGCGATCGCCTTCATCGGCAACGACGCGAATCTGCTCGGGACGCAGCATGATCTCCGCCTTGCCCTGACGGCTGCCTTCGACGGCGACATGGCCAAGGGCGCAGTCTGCCAAGCCGTTGCGGATGATGGCGGGAAGCAGCACGGCATCGCCGAGAAACAGTGCCGTCTCGCGATCGCGCGGATGCAGGTACAAGGATTGCGGCGACCCGGCCTGGATCAGCCGTCCCTCCCTCAGAACCGCGACCTGATCGGCAAAGGTCAGAGCCTCTTCCTGATCATGGGTGACGAGAATGGTGGTGATGCCGGCCGCCTGCAGCACGCGCGCAACCGCCTTGCGCATATTTTCACGCAGGCCGGTATCGAGTGCCGAGAAAGGTTCGTCGAGCAGCATCAGCCGCGGCTTACGGCCGAGCGCGCGGGCGAGCGCCACGCGCTGCTGCTGCCCGCCGGAAAGCTGATGCGGACGCCGCGCCAGCATGCCGCGGTCGAGTTCGACCATATCGAGCAACTCGACGATGCGCTTCTCGCGATCGGCTGCCCTTCGTTCGAAGCCGAAGCCGATATTTTCTGCAACGCTTAAGTGCGGAAACAGCGCGCCGTCCTGCGAGACGATGCCGATGCCGCGTTTATGCGCCGGTACTGTCGCCGGACCGTCCGCGAGCAGGTCGCCGTCCAGCGTCACCCTGCCGACATCGGGTTGCTCGAAGCCGGCAATGATGCGCAACAGCGTCGTCTTGCCTGAACCGGACGGGCCGACGACGGCCGTGCGGCTTCCGGCCGAGACTTCGAGCGAAATATCCTTCAGCGCCTGGACGGGGCCATAGCGCTTGCTGATGTTTTCGATCGTGAGCAGCGTCATTGGCCGGCGGTCCGTTTCGATTGGGTATAGAGCATCAGGGTGAGCGGCAGTGACAGCACGACCATCATGAAGGCGTAGGGGGCGGCCGAGACATAATCGATCTCGCTGGTCAGCGACCAGAATTTCGTCGCCAGCGTGTCGACGCCGTTGGGCGACAGCATCAGTGTCGCCGTGAGTTCATTGGTGATGCCGAGTGCGGCCAGCGCGACGCTGGCAGCCGCTCCGGGTGCGGCAAGCCGCATGGTGATCTGCCGCACCGCCTGGCCCGGGGTGCGGCCGAGACCCATCGCGGCGCGCTCCAGTTCCACCGGCGCTTGGGCGATGCTGGCACGCAGCCCGACCATGGCGCGCGGCAGGAAAAGCATCACATAGGCGACGAGCAGCGTTGCGAAGGTCTGATAGAGCGGCAGCACGAGACGCACGGTGATGGTCACCAGCGCCAGCGCCACGACGACGCCCGGCAGCGAGCCGACATAATAGTGGCAGGCTTCGAGCACGCGCTGGAGGCGGCCGGGCGCCCGCACGGAAAGCCAGGCCATCGGTGCTGCCGCAATCGTCGCCAGCACGCCGCCGACGACGGCAAGCACGATCGTCTGCAGGAAGGCGCTGCCGACCTCGATGCGCCAGATATCGGTGCCGCCGAGATAGAGCCAGCGGCCAAGCGTCACCAACGGGACGCCGAGCGTCAGAACCGCCAGGAGGACAGGCAGCAAAACGGCGGGCACCACCAACCAGCCCAGGCGGCGGCGGTCCGTCGGGCGTGGCGAACCCGCGCCGACGCGGGCATAACGTTCGTTGCCGCGCACCAACACCTCGAATCCGAGCAGAAAAAGACAGCAGGCGACGAGCACGCCGCCGAGCATGTTGGAGGCCGGGCTGTTGTAGGAGGACTGGAACTGGTCGACGATCGCCGTCGCGAACGTGTCGAACCGGATCATCACGAACAGGCCGTACTCCGAAAGCAGATGCAGCGCGATCAGCAGAGAACCGCCGCAGATGGCGAGCCTGAGCTGCGGCAGCACGGCGCGGAAGAAGACGCGCCAGGGATTGAGGCCCAGCGAGGCCGCGGCATCCTCGATAGCCGGATCGAGACGGCGCAGCGCTGCGGCGACCGGCAGGTAGAGGAACGGATAATAGGCGATGACCGAGACGAAGACACCGCTCTGCAGGCCGCGCATGCCGGGAACGAGGCTGACCCAGGCATAGCTGTGCACGAAGGCAGGCACGGCGAGCGGAGCGATCGCCAGCCAGGCCCAGAGCCGGCCGAAAGGAATGTCCGTCCGCTCGGTCAGCCAGGCGAGCGTCACCGCAAGCGCGATCGACACCGGGATGGTGATCGATTCCAGAAGAATCGTATTGACGAGAAGTTCGCCGACGCGTGGCCGGAAGACCAGGGCCTTCACCGTTTCCCAGCCGACATCGTAGGTTACCCAGCCGATGAAGCCGAGCGGCACGAGACTGAAGATCGCGACGACGGTTGCGAGGAGGATCACCGAAGCGTGCGGCATGCGTCCGCGCGGCAAAGCCATTCGCGTGGCCCTCGGCGCGACCGGCGCCTGGTTGCCGGATGCGAGCAATCTGTTGTCCTGCAGCAAGGCCGATGCCTTTACACGCTGAAAAAGGAAGGCAACCGCCTTTGAAAGGCGGTTGCCGGATATCGTCATGCCCTAAGGTTTTCTTGAGCCAAATGCAATAGTTTTGGCCGGAAGACGCCTGCGGCAGAAAGGTCTAAGCATGTCGCGCAAAAGTGTGCCGCGGTTTTGCGACGACGACATGCGGAAAACGAAAGATCTAAAGTGTGGCGCGCCACGCTTTAGATCAGGCCGGCAGCCGTCATCAGCTCCACGACTTTCTTGCTGTCGAGGGTCGAAGCTTCGACCTTCGGGGCATTGAGATCGGCAAGCGGAGTGAGCTTGTCGTTGGAGGGCGCATCCTTGCCGATGGCATATTCATAGGAATCGCCGGCCTTGAGGACTGCCTGGCCGGCCTTGCTTGTCAGGAACTTCAGGAAAGCCTGGGCTTCCTTCATGTGCTGCGTGGACTTCAGGATGCCGCCACCCGAAACGCTGACGAAAGCGCCCGGATCCTGGTTCTTGAAGTAGTGCAGACCAACATTCTTGCTGTTCTCGCCTGTTTTGGCCTGATCGCCGAACCAATAATAGTGATAGATAACAGCGCCTTCGACTTCGCCTGAATTGACGGCCTTCATCGCGACGCTGTTGCCCTTGTAGGGCGTGGCATTGTCTTTCAGGCCCTTCAGCCATGCCTTGGTGGCATCTTCGCCCTTGAGCTGCAGCAGGGCAGCGACGATGGCCTGGAAGTCTGCACCGGCAGGTGCTGCACCCCAGCGGCCCTTCCAGGCGGGATCTGCCAGATCGAGCATCGACTTCGGCAGCTTGTCTTCGGTGAGCTTGGTCTTGTCATAGGCAAAAACGGTGGTACGGGCGGCAATGCCGGTCCACATGCCGTCAGCCGGGCGATACTGATCCGGAACCTGATCCAGCGTTTCCTTTTCGATGGGGGCGAAGAGGCCCGCGCCATCGACCAGCGTCATTGCCGGCGAATTTTCGGTCAGGAAGACATCCGCCGGGGAGGCGTCGCCTTCCTGGATGATCTGGTTGGCGAACTGCATGTCGCTGCCCTGGCGCATGGTGACCTTGATGCCGGTCTCCTTGGAGAAGGCGTCGATCCATTCGCGGCCGAGGCTTTCGTGCTGGGCATTGTAAACGACGAGACCTTCGTCCTGCGCTTGGGCGCTGCCTGCGAGCGCGGTGGCGGAGAGAAGCGAAGCGGCAAGCGCGAGCGAAAAACGGTTAAGAGCAATTTTCATGATGGCCTCCGTGACGATGTCACCCGAGCTCTCCAAGGGCGATGAGAGGCGTATATTTTTCCTGACTGCCGATTTCAAGTTTGGCTTGGTCGGAAAAGCCATCACAATATCTTGACTAAATATTTCATATTACAGGGGAATAAATCTCGATTTGTCAAAAAAGGCGGCGCTTCCCGAGCGCCGCCTCTCTTTTGCAGCCTTTTGCCGCCAGCTTATTCGACGTCGAACTTGACGCCCTGCGCCAGCGGCAGCGTCCTGCCGTAATTGATCGTGTTGGTGGAGCGGCGCATATAGGCCTTCCAGGCATCCGAGCCGGATTCACGGCCGCCGCCGGTCTCCTTCTCGCCGCCAAAGGCGCCGCCGATCTCGGCGCCCGATGGCCCGAGGTTGACGTTGGCGATGCCGCAATCCGAACCGCGGGCGGAGACGAAGGTTTCGGCCTCGCGCATGTCGTTGGTGAAGATCGACGACGACAGCCCCTGCGGCACGGCATTGTGCAGCGCCAGCACCTCGTCGAAATCGCTGTATTTCATCACATAGAGGATCGGCGCGAAGGTCTCGTGCTCCACCGGTCCGGTCTGATCAGGCATTTCCACGAGCGCCGGGCGAACGTAGAAAGCCTCGGTCGAACCGCTTTCGACGCGGTCGCCTCCGATCACCGTGCCGCCGGCCGACTTCGCCTCGCCAAGCGCTGCCTGCATGTTTTTAAAAGCCTGGCCGTCGATCAACGGTCCTACAAGCGTGCCGGTTTCGAGCGGATTGCCGATGGTGACGGAGCCGTAGGCCTTCTGCAGTCTAGGCACCAGCTGATCGTAGACGCTCTCGTGGACGAAGAGACGGCGCAGCGTCGTGCAGCGCTGGCCGGCCGTACCCATGGCGGAGAAGGCAACGCCGCGCAGCGTCAGGTCGAGATCGGCCGACGGGCAGACGATCGCCGCATTGTTGCCGCCGAGTTCGAGAATGGCGCGGGCAAAACGCTGCGACAGGCGCGGACCGACAGCGCGGCCCATGGCCGTCGAGCCGGTGGCGGAAACCAGCGGGATCTTCGGATGATCGACCAGCACTTCGCCGACCTCGCGGCCGCCGATGATCAGCGTCGACAGATTGGCCGGTGCGCTACCGCCCTCGGCGACGAAACGCTTCAGCGCCTTTTCGAACAGCGCCTGCACGGCAAGCGCCGTCAACGGCGTCTTTTCCGAGGGCTTCCAGACGGTGGAATTGCCGCAGACCATCGCAAGTGCGGCATTCCACGACCAGACGGCAACAGGGAAGTTGAAGGCGGAGATGATGCCGATCACGCCGAGCGGATGCCAGCTTTCCATCATCCGGTGCTCGGATCGCTCAGTGGCGATCGTCAGGCCGTAAAGCTGACGGGAAAGGCCGACCGCGAAATCGCAGATGTCGATCATCTCCTGCACTTCGCCCAGACCTTCCGAAGTGATCTTGCCAACCTCGATCGAAACGAGACGGCCGAGCGCCGCCTTGGAGGCGCGCAGTTCCTCGCCCAGCAGGCGGACCAGTTCGCCGCGCTTCGGCGCCGGCACGGCACGCCATTCGAGGAAGGCCTGATGCGCCGCTTCGATCGCCGCCTTCGTCTCGGAAACGGAATGTTCCCTGAGTTTGCCGATTTCCTTGCCGGTGACCGGCGAGGTGACGGAAAGCGTGCCGCCGTGATAGCGGCCGGCATCGACGCCGAGTTCGGCAAGCAGCTTGGCGGTTTCGGTGGCGAGATCGAGGACGGCGATGGTCATTGTCGTGTTTCCAATCTTATTATTCTCAGAAGCGTGCATCGCTTCTCAGAAGCGGGCATCGGCGAAATGGGCGACCTGAGCGCCGGCTTCGTACCATATTTCCTTGAGTGCACGGAAGCTTGGCTCGGTGGGCGAAGTCAGCGGCAACGGCAGATCGGCTTCCGGAAGCCGGCCGAGGATATGCTCCGCCAGCGTACGGCCGAAGACCGTACCGGGGGCAATGCCGCGGCCATTGTAGCCCGAAAAGCCGACGACACCAGGTGCGAACTTGTGGAAGCGCGGCAGCGCATTGTCGGTCATGCCGATCTGGCCATACCATTCACACTCGAATTCGACGTCGCCGATTACAGGGAAGAGCCGCTTCAATGCGCGTTTGGCCCAGCCCTTGTGTACGGCCAGTCCGGTATTGCGCAGCGCCCCGACACTGCCGAAAACGAGACGGCCGGCCTGGTCCATGCGGAAGGAGGAGAGGATTTCCTTGGTATCCCATGCGCCTTCTCGCCCAGGCAGGATCGACTGGCGCAGATTGTGGCCCAGCGGCACGGTGGCGAAATTGAAATAGGGCAGATGCACCTGTTCGCTGCGCACCTGTTCCCACGGGCCGGTACTGTAGGCATCCGTTGCAACGATGATCCACTCCGCGCTGACCTCGCCGCTTGCCGTCTTCACGGTCCAGCGGCTGCCATTGCGCTCCGTCGCGATGACCGGGCTGGATGTGTGAATGGCGACGCCGGCCTTGACGGCGGCATGGGCAAGGCCGCGCGCATAGGCAAGCGGCTGCAGCGTGCCGGCGCGTTTGTCGAGCAGCGAACCCGAATAGGCATCGCTGCCGATGCGTTTTGCCGTCTCCGCCGCGTCGAGCAGCGTCACGGCTGCGCCGCGGGCAGACCATTGCGCCGCGCGATCCTCGATCTCCTTCAGACCGCCCGCGCCGACCGCGCAATGCAGCGTGCCGTTCCGTTCGAGTTCGCAGGCAATCTGATGTTTGTCGATCAGCTCCATGACCAGCTTCGGCGCATTGCCGAGCAGATCGAGCAGACGTTCGCCATGCACCGGGCCGAGCACGCCGGGCAGATCGTTCGGCATCACCCACATGCCGGCATTGATCAGCCCGACATTGCGCCCGGCACCGCCGAAGCCGATCTCCTTCGCCTCCAGCAACACCACCTTCGACCCGGCTTCGGCAAGATGCAGGGCGGAAGAGAGGCCGGTGTAACCGCCGCCGACGATGACGACGTCGGCCGATACCGCGCCGTCGAGAGGCGAGGTCGTCGGCGCTTCGGGCGCTGTCTTTTCCCAGAGGCCGTGGGAGCGCGGATCATTCAGCATGGCTCAGTCCGATCAGAGCGAAATCGCGGATACTCTAATGCAAAAAAGAAAGTGTTGAACCTGCCATTTCACGCAACGGTCTTCAACGGCAGGCCCGCAAGGCCGAGCGCGGCCAGCGCCGAATCCAGCGATGCGGCCTGGCGTTCGGCGTAAAGCGCCAGCTCGTCCTGAACGGCAGCACCGAGTGCTGCCTCGAAGGCGTCACGGTTCGAGCGGGTCGCATAGTTCTGCTGCTGGTCGGTACCGAGGTTCGACTGGAAGATGCCGGCCGCGCTGACGGGCAGGAAGTCTTCGTAGACGATCGGGGTGAAGGCGAGATAACCCTTGGCGATCAGCGCCTCCGGATCGCCGGGCAGCGTGCTGCCGGCCGCGGCGACAATGCCCGCAGGCGTCGCGGAATAGCGGAAGAAGGCCAGACCCGCCCTGCGCAGCTCGTCCCAACTATCCGGCAGTGCCTTGAAACGCGCAGCGAGTTCGTGATCGTAGGCGCCGGCCTTGGCGCCGCCGGCGCCCACCTGCACCTCGCCGCGAACCGAGGCGAGCAGTTGGTCGTAGAGCACCCGGCCCTTCGCCGTCAACGCCACGCCGCGCTGTTCGATCTCCCCGAAGCGGGCGGTATGTGTCCCTTGAATCGCACCGTCATCATCGGAAAAGGCGATCGTTTCTTCCAGCGCCTTGAAGCTCGTCTGTCGCAGCAGGATATCGCAATGACGGCGCGGCGGCCCTTCGATGACAGCCTTCGGCGTGATGCCGCGTTCCGGCATGCGGGCCTGGACGGCGTCGATATCGAGCGTGCGCGGCGTCAGATGGTTGATGTGCGGTCCCTTGAAGCTGACGACGTCGGCGATCAGCCGATGGGCGTCGTGCAGGCGCTTGTAGGTGTCGGCGCTGACTGTCGCTTCGCCATGCCAGCGGAAGGTTTCCAACGCCTCGGCGACGAATTCCGTCGCTTCCGCCTCGGTCAGGCCGCGGTTCTGCTCGTGGCGCTCGATCAGCGCGACGGCGCGCGGCGTGTAGATCCGCCGTTTCGCCAGAATGGCTTCGGCTTCGCCGCGCAGCCCTTCGTCCTCGATCAGTTCCAGTCGCAGCAGCGAGGTGAAGACGCGGAATGGATTGACGTTGAGTGCTGCCTCGTCGATCGGCCGGAAGCTGGTGGAATGAACCGGCACGCCGGCGACCGAAAGATCGTAGTAGCCGACCGGCTGCATGCCCATGACCGCAAACAGCCGGCGGATGGTGAAAAGCTCGTCGGCCGTACCGAGCCTTATAGCGCCGTGACGCTCGACATCGATGCGCTCCAGCTCGCCGGCGCGGGCCAGGCGATCGCGCAGGTCAGGATCGTTTTCGAGGCAGCCGGCATTCACATCCGCCACCAGTTCGATCAGCGTGCCGTATTGCGGCACCTCCGCCCGGTACATCTGCGACATCGACTCGGTAAACAGTGATCGGATGCGGTCTGGGGAAACGAAGGCTTGCGGCATTGGGAAACTCCGGCTCATTCCGTTTTTGCAGGATGAACCTCTTTACACGCGCCAGAAAGCGGCAAATATCGCTATTTCGGAAATAGCCCATTCTGAAACGGAATGACCATGCTGACGTCTAGACGTTTTCTGCCATCGATCTCGCATCTCGCCGCCTTCGAGGCGGTTGCCCGCACCGGCAGCGTGACGGCAGCGGCGCGCGAACTCGATCTGACGCAGAGCGCCGTCAGCCGCCAGGTCAGCGCGCTGGAGGAGCAGCTTGGCGTCGAGCTCTTCCTGCGCGAACGCCAGACCATGCTGCTGACGCTTGCCGGTGACGGATATGCCCGCGAGATTCGCGAAGCGCTGCGGCGGATATCGAGCGCCTCGCTGAACCTGCGCGCCAATCCGCATGGCGGCACGCTCAATCTCGCCATCCTGCCGACCTTCGGCACGCGCTGGCTGGCGCCGCGCCTGGGACGCTTTCTCGTCGCCAATCCCGGCGTGACCATCAATCTGGTGACCCGGCTTTCGCCTTTCGACTTTCGCCTCGATTCGATCGACGCCGCCATCCATTTCGGCCACCCGCACTGGCCGGGCGCCGAACTCGCGCTTCTGATGTCGGAGCGCACGGTGCCGGCCTGCAGTCCGGATTTTCTGAAGCGATATGCGATCAAAGCGCCAGAGGATCTGCTCGCTGCTCCGCTTTTGCACCTGACGACGCGCCCTGACGCCTGGGAGCAATGGTTCGCCGGCAACGGCGTTTCCTTCGAAAATGTGCACGGCATGCTCTTCGATCAGTTCGCCACCGCCGCGCAGGCGGCGATCGCCGGCCTCGGCGTCGCCCTGCTGCCGACATTCCTGATGCAGGAGGAGATCAGGCGCGGCGATCTCGTCGCCGCTGTCGACCGTGAAATGGAGAGCCGCGAGCGCTATTATCTCGCCTTTCCGCCCGAGCGTGCCGATTATGCGCCACTTGCCGCCTTTCGCGACTGGATCATCGCCGAAGCGGCCGCCAATCTGACTGCGTGACGAACGGCTTGCATCGGCATGGCGCTTTCGACCATTATGCGATCCAAACAACTTTGCAGGAAATCTCCATGAAGCCGATCTTCGTCCAGCTCCAATGCGCACCCGGCAAGACCTATGATGTCGCCGACGCCATCTACCAGACCGAACTGGTCTCGGAGCTCTATTCGACCAGCGGCGACTACGATCTGCTGCTGAAGGTCTATATCGAGGAAGGCCAGGATATCGGCAAATTCATCAACGACAACATCGCCAATATTCCCGGCATCATCCGCTCGCTGACGACGCTAACCTTCAAGGCGTTCTAGAGCAATTCCAGCAAAAGTGCGCAGCGGTTTTGCGTCCGGAATTGCGTGAAACAAAAGAGATAGAGCGTTTCCGTGATTCGAGAAAAACGGAAACGCTCTGAATCCCCGTCAGACACGGTTAACCTTTTTCGCGAAGAATCGCCTTGGCAGGACGTCGCCTAAACCGCGCCTTAACGCCGGGCATGTCTGGTCGTTGCTATCACGGGCCCGCGTCAGCGCAGGCCGGCACGTGCAGCGATAGGTGGAAAATGTCGATCGTCGAGGCAGATTGGGCGCGCGCGAAGCCGCAGTTGGAAACAGCCCCGCTGATCGTCCATGTCGTGCGCCAGTTCCTGCCCAACCGCGGCGGCCTCGAAGACGTGGTCGCCAATCTCGCCCGCCAGACGGTACGCCGCGGTTATCGCGTGCGCGTCGTCACGCTGGATTCGCTCTTCACCGCCCCAGAGGATAAGCTGCCGCCTCGCGAAGGTATCGACGGTATCGAGGTGGTGCGCATTCCCTGGTTCGGCACCAGCCGTTATCCGCTGGCGCCTGAGGTTTTCCGCCATCTCGCCGATGCCGATCTCGTCCATGTCCATGCCATCGACTTCTTCTTCGATGCGCTCGCCTGGGGCCGGCTGCTGCACGGCAAGCCGATGATCGTCACCACTCATGGCGGCTTCTTCCACACGCGGAAATACGCGACGATCAAGAAGATCTGGTTCCGGACGCTGACCCGCGCTTCGGCGATGGCTTACCGCCGCGTCGTCTGCTGCAGCGCCTCCGACCTCAAGCAGTTTTCCGAGATCGTGCCCGACAGCCTTCTGATCGAAAATGGCGCTGATATCGCCAAATTCGCCGACACCGCTTCGCGTCGGGCAAAGCGCCGCATCGTCACGATCGGCCGGTTTTCGGTAAACAAACGGCTGGATCACCTGCTCGATGCGATGGCCAAGCTGAAGACCCGCGACCCGGAATGGCATCTCGACATTGTCGGCGCCGAATCCGACCTGAACCGGGCGGATGTCGAAGGCGCAATCGAAAGCCGTCATCTTTCCGGCCGCGTCACCTTGCATGTGTCGCCCGAGAACGACACCATCCGGCGCATCATCGCAGAAGCCTCGCTCTTCGCCTCCGCCTCGGAATATGAAGGTTTCGGCCTGGTGGCGCTGGAGGCGATGAGCGCCGGCCTCCTGCCGGTGCTGAACGCCAACGATGCCTTTGCGACGCTTGCCGCCCGGCATCCCGCAATCATGCTTGCCGATTTCACCAATCCTGAGAGCGCCGCCACGGCGATCGAAGCGGCCTATGAAGGCCTTTCGCGCCAGCCGGAGACCGTTCGCACCGAGCTTCTCGACGCCGCCCGCGGCTATTCCTGGGATATCGTCGCCGGACGTTATATCGATCTCTACAGATCGCTTGATGTCGTTGCCGCGGAAAGCAGCTGATCCCGCCTAAAGCGCGCCGCGATCTTTCAGATTCGCTTGCCGGAATTCAGGTCTTTGTTTGCCGCATGTCTTCGGCGCAAAACCGCTGCCCACTTTTGCGCAACATGCTTTAGCTGAAATCCGGTCATGCTCTGGCGAGACGAATGATCTCGTCGAGCACGAATTTGCGCGATTGCGGCGGCGTCAGATTGTGGTCGGCATCCGGCAGCATCAGCAGGCGCACGTTCGGATAGCGGGAAAGCCTGGCGCCGCGCGGCCCGAAGTGGAAGTAGACATGGTCGAGCCCGACATCGCCCTCGCTGTAGATCAGCGTCAGCGGCACCTTGCGCTTGCCGAACAGCGCGAAGGAGTGCCGGACCTCGCGGGCGATATGGCGCCGGTCGGGAAGCAGCTCGAGCACCGGCGCGATCCACGGCGACAGCCGGCGGCCGGCGGCGATGACGATGTTCTGCAACGCCGAGACGACATCCACCTGGCCGCGCAGCAGCCGCTTCAGCGTGTCGAGCCGCGCCAGGCGCTGGCTGTAATCATCGAGGCTGCGGGGAACGGAGACGACATGCTCCCTGCGCACCGGCATGTCAGGATCCCAGTAATAGACGAACGGATTGATCGACACGACAGCCTTCAAGCGCTCGTCGGCAACGCCGGCGCGGAAGGCGACATAGCCGCCGCTGCATCGGCCGGCGACCATGACGGGGCCGGCGACGACGCTTTCGAGCAGGTCGAGCGCGGCGACCGCGTCCCCGGTCTGGGTATCCGAATAAAGCACCTGTTCCGGCGCATCCGGCCGCGGCGGGCTGTCGCCGACATTGGCGGAATCAAAGCGCAGCGAAACGACGCCTTGGCGGGCGAGCTCGCGCGCCATGTCTACCGTCGTCCGTCCCCAGCCGGCATGCCGGTCATAGGCTGTCGACAGGAAGAGCACGGCGTTACCCTTGATCTCGCCGAGCGGCCGGCTGACGACGCCGACGAGATGATTGTGGCTTCCGAAACGGACCGGCGTTTCCGCAAAATCATCGCCGGCAAGCAGCGGGTTGTCGATCGCCGCCGGCGAATGGGCGGCGGATGTCTGCGTCGTCGTTGTCTCCAGCCATGTCGTCAGCAGCCCGACGACAGCCATCGGCGTCTTGGCAAACAGCGGATTGGTGGCGAGCTCGTCATAGCCCTCGAAGGCCTTCTGCTCGACATCGGCACCAAGCGCCTTCAGCGCATCGGCAAAGCCGGTATCGTCGGCCTTGGCAGGACGTTCGAGGATCAGGTAGCGGGAGGTTGCGAGCCCCTGCGGCGAGGTGATGTTGAGCTTGCCGAGCTCGGCGGCGATCTCTTCGGGCATGACGAGCCCGGCGATCTGCACCTTGGTGGTCTGGACATGCTCCTTGCCGAGGCCGAGATCGGCATCGATGATCTTGGACCACATGTTGAGTTCGCGCAGATAGGCCCGGCCGCTCAGCACCGGCGCCAGCATGACGAGGCTGTCGACGCCTTCGATCGAGGAACCGACGCGATGGGCAAGCGTCGCGCCGAGGCCCTGTGCGATGAGGATGATACGGTCGCAGCCGCTCAGCGACTTCAACTTGTCGGCGGCCGCGCGGATCGAATCTTCCCAGGTTTCCAGCCTCGCCGGCAGTGCGTCGAAATTAAGCGCATCGCCCGTGCCACGATAGTCG
The DNA here is from genome assembly GCF_057653715.1 of Rhizobium sp. WSM1328. Taxonomy (NCBI): domain Bacteria; kingdom Pseudomonadati; phylum Pseudomonadota; class Alphaproteobacteria; order Hyphomicrobiales; family Rhizobiaceae; genus Rhizobium; species Rhizobium sp. WSM1328. The sequence continues at coordinate 4,187,227 of NZ_CM172788.1, forward strand.
AAGCGCAGGCTCGGCACGCCGATATCCGAGAAGTGCTCGGCCGCGACCCGGAAGAATTTGCGGCTGCACATCTCCTCGAAGCCCCAGGGGCTGACGAAAAGCACGGCGGCCGAACGTTTCTTGGCGAGAGGATTTTCAGGCATGAACAGCCCGATCGTACCGTCGAAGACCACAGGCAGGGCGGCGCTGCGTCCCGCGCCCTCGGCCGGTTCCAGCGAGAATTCGCCGGGCGCGACCTTGGCGCGATCGGGATCGCCGGGAAGCCGTGGCGCGATGAAATTGATCGCCTGGCCGACCGGTCGCCGCAGCAGGGATGGCATCTTCTCGAGAATGGAGCGCATGACTTCGACATCCTCGCCTGGCACGGCGCGCAGCACCCGGAGTGCTGCAAAATAGGCGAATGCGCCGGCGATGATCGCGCCGACCAATCCGGCCGGACCATGGACGAATTCCAGCACGGAAATCGCTCCGCAAGCACACAGCACGGAGGCGAGCGTCACCTTCGTCAAGCTTGCGTAGAGACCCGAAAGCTGGGATCCGAATCCTGTCTGTCTGATCATCATCACCGACATCGCTACGAATACGAGGATGCGCACGAGTGCGGCGCCCTCGGCCGCAAGCCTAGGTACGATCAGTAAACAACCCGCTACCATCAGTAGGCCACCTATCACACTGATGTTCAGGCGGGAGCGGGCCCTGTCCATCGACAGCAGGTAGAGGCTGAGGATCTGCATGAAGGTATAGGCGGGAGCAACAAGCGCAAGCAGCGCCACCACCGTCCCGCTGCGGCGGAACGCTTCGCCGAACACCACGAGCACCAGTTCGCTGGAGATCGCGGCAAGCCCCAGGCTCATCGGCAGCACGATATAGGCCATGCTGCGGGTAACGGCGGTAAAGACCTCGACCGGCAATGTCGAATCGTCGCTGCTGTGCCGTCGCTCGGAATAATAGGGCAGCAGGCTGCCGGTCATCTGGATCGGCAGTTGCAGCGCGATATTGGCGATCGACAGGCCGACGGCATAATAGCCGACCATCTCCACCGACCAGAACTGCTGCAGGAAGAGCAGCTCGAGCCGGTTGAGGAAAATGGAATCGATGATGAACTGGATCGACAGGATGACGGAGGAGGAGGCGAGATATTTCAGCGAGACCCCGCACCAGTCGCGCCGCGCCAGAAGGATCGGCAGCGTGGCGAAAAACAGCACCAGCTGGCCGAGCGCATAGCCGACGAGTACGCCTTCGACGCCGTAGAAAACGGCGCCGACGGCAACGCCGGCAAGCTGCACGATCGAGACGGCGACCGTCAGCTTAAAGAAGGCGCCCAGCTTCTTTTCGCCGATCAGGTAGAATTTGACGAAGGAACCGATCGCTTGGACGAAGAACAGCACGCCCGTGACCAGAGCGACGGATGGCGCCGTGTCGGCCCAGTGCATCTTTTCGGAGGTCAGGAAGAACAGCGCGTAGAGCGCCAGCAGCACGACGGTCGAGAACATCATGAAGCTGACGAGGATGGCGGCAAAACCTCGCCGGCGGCGCGCGTCGAAGCCTTCCGCCGAAAGTTGCGGCAATGTCTTCAGCAGCGTGATGCTGGAGCCGAGCTCGGCGATCGAGGCGCCGGTCACCACCAGCCAGAGCGAAAAGGCGACGATGCCGTTGGCTTCCGGCCCGAGCAACCGTGCGGTTATGATCGAGGAAACGAAGCCCGTCAGAAGCAGCAGCATGCCTGCCGCCCCGTTCATCACCGAGTTTGCGATAATACCCTTCGACATCTGTCCATCCGTCAGGATCGGCCTACCGCCGCATACCTGCCATCTCTAATGCGAAAATGTTAAAATAAAGCGGAGTGACGACGTCACCTTAGGCGGTCTGCATCGCCTCCAGCGCCTTGAGCGCCTTGTCATAGCTGTTCTCGGCGAGGTAGCGCAGCAGGAACTCCCGCGCCTTCTCGGCCTTCTCACGCGCTCGCTCAGGCGCGAGGAAGATATCCTTCAGATGCCCGGCTGCTGCCTCGGGTGAGGGATCGGCCCAGACCGCGCCTTCGAGCCCGGCAAATTCGGGATGGGTATCGACCACCGGAATGAGGGGAGAGGCAACCAGCCAGCTATTGTCGGGATCGCAGAAATCCACCGTGCCCGACCAGGCCGTGGAAACGACCGGCGTACGCTGCATGATCGCCTCGGCCACCGTCAGCCCGAAACCCTCGGAACGATGCAGCGAAAGATAGGCGTCGGAACAGCGGATCAGGCCGTTGATCTCGGAGTCCGACAGCCTGTCGGTGACGATCCTGATCCGGCTGTCGCCAGCGACCGAGCCGATCAGTTCTCGCAGGCCTTCATCCTTGTCGATATTGCCGCTGGCCTTCATCAACAGGAAGGCGCTGGGGCATTCGGCGGCAAATATCCTGAAGGCCTCGATGACGGCCTGCGGATTCTTCCGGTTGATCGAGGACCCGGCGCTGAAGATGAAGCTGACGAGAAACGCGTCTTCCTCGATGCCGAATTTCTGGCGCATTCCTTCGGTCGCCGGCTTCTCGGTGACGGGATGCGGAACGACGATGACCGGTGCCGCAGTGAGGGGCGCAATCGCCCGCCTGGTGAATTCCGACGGCACGAAGACGGCATTCATGTAATGCATCGCATTGCGCCACTCCGCCGGCACGACTTCGAGCTCCCAGGCGAAATAGCCGATGTTGAAAGCGCGGGTGAAATTCGCAACGCCCTTCTTCAGGATCGCGCGCGGCAGCATCGGCGGATTGAGATGCCAGATCCGGCTCCCCGCGGGTTCGGCGGAGAGATGCGACGGTGTCCATCCGGCGAAGGAATTCTCGTCAGGATGCGTGCTGACGTCGGAGAGCGAAATCGCCCGCCCAGCTTCCGTCAATGCGCCGGCGCAGAGCCTTGCCGATTCGCCAACGCCGACCGCCATCGAGAGATAGCCGACGATTTCCACCGGCCTGCGCGGATTGAAGGCAAGACGCGACCGCGGGATCAGCCGCTGCAGAACATGGGCGCGCAGAAAGCGGTATATCGTTCTCAAATCACGCTCTTTCCCAATGGATCGGCATCATCCTTCGCAGGGGCGTCAGCCCTCGATTGCGACACGATGCGAACTGCCTAGACTTCTGATCTCGCCCGCAGGCGGAGTATCGCTTTCCACGCCGGACAGCGCGTGGAGCTGCACACGCCGCATCGCGCCGGGGGCAAGGTGGAACCAGTCGTCGTCGGCCCGATAGCCTTCGACGTCGATATGCACCGATTGCGCCAGCCGGTCGGTCCTGAGATCGACGAACCAGTCGTCGCCGTCTCTGGTGAATGATGCTTCGATCCCTGCGTCATGCAGCGCCTTCCCCCGTCCGCACGGGAAGTGGAAGCTCTCTGCGAGAATGGCGCCGTCTGCCAGCGAGCGCAGGCGCGCCACACTGGCATCATGCGCCGGCGGCCCGAAACGGAAGGCATAGGTCGTATCGAAGAAGGCGCCGAACAGCGCGGTGCAGGCAAGACGCTCCGTGTCTCTTGCCGCCAGCTTGAAGGCCCTGCTGCCGCTGACGACCTGCTGTTTTCCGCCGCGCAGGCAGACGACCTCGAGCTCCACGTCAAGCGCGGCATCCGTCTCGTTGACGACATGCACGTCGAGACCGTTCGTTCCCTCGTCGGTGAAGACCACTTGCACCGGCCGGAATGCACGGCGCATCGCATACCAGACAGGCTTCGGCTCTCCGGTGGAATCGATCACTCCCCAGCCGGGACCGGGCAACAGGTCCTGCAGCGTCCAGACGAGTGCGCCGTTGCAGGCGGAGCCCTTGCGCCGCCATTCGGCAAAAGTCTCCTCGATCACCTCGCCGGTAACGGCGCGGGAGAGATCGAGATAGCGTTCCGGATCTTCGCGGCGCAGCTCAGCCGGATCGAAACCGTAGAGAAGCTGCAGGTAGAAATCGCGAACATCCTCGAAATCCCACGATGCGCTGCGGTCGCGGGGCACGCGGGCCTTCCACAGCGGACTGTGGACGGCGGGCACATCGAGATGACGCTGCAGCGTCCTTTGCTGCGGCACATGCGCGAAGGCGAGGCTTTCGGAGGCAAAACGCACATCGGCGCGGCGCGCATCGGCAATTGGCCGCATATAGGCGCCGACGCCGTAATAATGGGCAATACCGGCATTCGGCGAAAAGGGCATCGCTCCGCCATAGGGCGAGTTCGGCACATAGGGCACATCGGGGCGCATGCGCGCGACGACCGCCGGGATGATTTCATCGGTGACCGGCCCGCTCCAGAATTCCGCCGGCAGGCCGAGCATTGCCGCCTGCTGGTGGACTTCGCTGCCGCCGCAGAGCGCGGCCAACGAAGGCGACGCCTGCACGCCGTGGAGGAATTCCTCGACCTCCGCATGCACGTGACCAAGAAAAGCCTTGTCGTTGCGTGGATAATCAAAATTGGCGAACATGAAGTCCTGCCAGACGAGCAGACCGAGCTCGTCGCAGAGTGCGAAGAAATCAGGCGTTTCGTAGGCCATGGTGCCGCCGATGCGGATCATGTTCATGCCGCCTGCAGCGGCAAGCCGCAGGAGCGGCTCATAATCCGCCCGCCCGCCCGGCAATCGCACGATATCGGCCGTCGTCCACACGGCACCACGGCAGAAGATGCGTTCGCCGTTGACGAGAAGCGCGAAGTCGTCGCCATCGGCACCACGGTCGACGTCGATACGTCGAAAGCCGGTCCTGCCGAGCGGATATTCCACCCCGTCCGAAACCAGTGTCAGCGCGTAGAGACGCGGAGCACCATGCGTATGCGGCCACCAGGCCTCGATGTCGGAAAGCTTGAGGATAGCCGAGTAATGACTGTCGCCGACCTTCTCGAAGGGCTGCTCCATCCCGCCGCAGCGCAGCAGCATCGCCGGATCCTCGGCATTGCTATGCAGGGACACGCTGAGACGGCCGACGCCACTCTCCTCCAATACGGCGCGGATGGAGACATTGTCGATCGAGACGGGATGACGCCGCACCATCGAAATCGGCCGCCATGGCCCGACGGCATGGATATCGGGGCACCAGCCCGGCATATGGCCGAGCAGCGTCGTGCGGAAATTCTTCAAGCCCGCCGGCGTGATCATCTGCGGCCGCCAGCGCGCGCGCGGGCCTGGCTCCGACAGGCGGGGCCCAAGCGCCCGGAAGCACAGCGCCAGTTCGTCGCCGCCCGAAAGCGTCACCGGAATCTCGTGCGCCGTGAACATGCTCTCGGAAAACAGGATTTCCTGGCCGTTCAGGAAGACATGGCAGAGCGTTGCCAGCCCTGCGAAACGCAGGATCGCGTCGCCGGGCTCGGCATCGAAAAGCCGGCAGAGATACCAGGCATCCCGCGTGTTCAGCGGCTCGGGATTTTCCCGGTCGAAGAGCCCGGCTTTTTCGAGCGCGGCGGCGACGGTGCCGGGAACGGGTGCTGGAATGAATTGTGCGGAGAGCGGGATGTCGTGCGGCACGGCGCAGGCGCCCGGCTCCGTCAGGATCAGGTTCCAGCCTTCGGAAAGTAGACTTTCCTCGGCACCGATGCTCGCCAAACGCCCCCGCATGGTCAGATCTCCGGCCTCAGATTCGCCCCGCAAGCGACGCCATCATGGAATCCCATGCATCGGCGGCCGGATCAAGTGCTGCCTGCAACGGCTCGAACTTCCTGCGGGTGACGGCGCGGGCAAGCTGGAACTGCACCGATTTCGCCACCTCCGAAATACGCCCGGCATGCTCGGCGGCAGCCGCGAATTCACCAGGGGAAAGCCAGGCGAGGTAATCGGCCGCCAGCTCGAAATTGGCGCCCACCTGGCGAAGCGTGTTGAAGGCGTATTTATGGAAGAAGCCGAACGGCCGTTCCGCCACCGCTTCGACCTGTTGCGGAAAGACGCTGGCAAAGGCGCGGATCGGGTTTTCGCGGGGACGCCGGGCAAAATGAAAACCGGCAAGTCGCCGCGCGGTCGCGCGCAGATGCGCGTCGTCTGCCGGCCTTTCCGGGAATCGTGCAAATTCCGTATAGGGCAGAAACGGCGCGTCGTTTTCCGTCAGATGCAGCTGAAACAGCCCGTCGAAATCCTCGCCTTCGAGACGGAAATAACCGGCATTGTGGAAATAATCGACGCGCTTGGCCGCAACATCCAGCCGGTTGATCGCAACCGTCGTCTTGCCGTGCTCCTGCCGGTAGGCGGTGCCGCGCGTATCCGGCATGTAGAAAGAATCCATTTCGATCAGGCAAAGGCGGGCACGCGCGATCTGAACCTCGACATGGCGTTCGACACGGTCGTAGATGGCAAGCTCAGTCGCACGAATGCCGTAGAGCGCTTCGAGATCCTCGAGCGGCACCTTGAAGAAGGTGAACTGGTCGCCCTCGAAATCCTGCGTCAGGGTAAAACCCAGCATCGCCTCTGGCGCAACGCCTGATGTCGCCAGAACCTCGATCCAGAGATCGACATAACAATTGGTTTCCGGCCAGGCGCGCTCGCCGGAATGCAGCGCATGCGCCCGGTAGGTTTCCGGGTCGATTCCCGAAAATACCCCCGAAAATAACGACGTCATCGATTTGCTCAGCCCCACAGCGCTTTCCGTACGCTGGCCGGCCATTGCTTCACATCGAGCCCGTGATGATGGAAGAGGGCAAGGGCGATGCGCTCCAGTCCGAAGCCGACGCAGGCGGTGTGCGCGACACTGCCGTCTTCGAGATTGAGACCCCATTTCGTGCCGAAGGCATCCTGATGGTAGTTGAAGCTCATGCAGGCGGTCGGGTTGGCAGCCGAGGTGATCGGGATCAGAAGCTCGAACTTCAGGTTCTGGTCGCGCTGATTATTGGCGAGCATCTTGCCGGCGCGGCCGAAGAACGGATCATTGGCAACGTCGATCGTCACCTCGAGGCCCACGGCCTTCATCATCTCGACGCCGCGATCCATCCAGCGCTGGCGGAAGTCGGTAACGTGCAGCTCTGTGCCCATGCACACATATTCGCGCATGCGGAACAGCTGCTGGCGGGCAGGATCTTTCGACGGCTCATGGCGGAAGCAATAGGATTGCAGGTCGAAGAGGCCGCCGGTCTTCGGCAGGTTGCCGCGCTTGGCGATCGTCGGATAAAGCGGATAGCAGGCAGCCGGCGTCAGCACGATGTCGGTCGCCTCCTGCCCCTTGGTCCAGTCTTCGCCGACTTCCATGCATTGCAGCAGGCTGACATGATCGAGCTCGCTGCCGCAGAAGCTGTGCACCGTGCCGGCGAGCTGCGGAAAGCTCTTCATGTAGCCGCTCTTCTCGAAGAAGGCGCGGTTCATGCCGGGCGGAAAGCGCATGGCTTCGGCACCATCGGCGCCGCCGAACGTGTCGATCAGGCGCTCGAAGGCAGCGATCACGTCTTCGAACTGGCCGCTGCGGCCGTAGAGCCCGTCGATGCCGGTATCGATCAGCAGACCGGATTCGAAAAGCCGGTCCAGAAACGAGGTCTGCATATCCATGACTGTCACCCCAGTAGGCTAGTGTCCTGCTTATGGACAAGAAGCATGCTCGACGTGTTGCCGAGGATGCGGTCATTCGAAATCATGAGCTGTGCGGAATGCGCGTCGCGCAGATGGCGTCCGAGGCTGAAGGGCGTGCCGTTCTTGTAGCCCATGATGCCGCAGATCAGCATGGCATGGTTGACGATTTCCAGGATCATCTCGGACGAGGCGATCTTGACGTTGTTCATCGCCACCGCAAATCCCATCGAAGACAGCCTGTCGGCATCGGCCTTGGCATCCTCATAGGCCTTGAGGCCGGCAACCACGTTGGATTTCACCATCTGCAGCAGGTTCGAAACCTCGGCGAGGCGTAGCGCGCCCGGCGGCTGGGCATCCGGCGCCTTGCGGGCGGCAGCACGCACGAAAGCCTGGGCGCGCACAACGGCGTCGACGGCGATGCCGTACCAGACGCCGCTCCATAAGAGGTGCGAGGAGGCAAGCATGGACTGCGCCGCGATCTCCGCGAAAGGCTTCGGCAGGATCTGGCAAGCCGGCGCTTCGCCCTTGAACAGGAAGCCGTCGGAGCAAGTGCCGCGCATGCCGAGCGTATTCCAGACATGCGTTTTCTCGAGCGTGTACTGGTCCTTGAGGAAGGCCGTCAGCACCTGATCGGAGGAAGCCGCCTGCGCGTGGGCACGCGAGGTGATAAGGATGGCGTCGGCGTGCGAGCCATAGGAAATGACAGTCGCATCCTTTTCGAGGCGGCACGTGTCGCCATCGACCTCGACCGCGCAGATGCTGTTGCGCAGATTTCCGCCGATACCGCCTTCGGTGGTGGCGGATGCGATCAGCAGCTGTTCGGCGGCGATGCGGCGCATGAAGCTGCGATGCCATTCGCTGTCGGCGCCGTGTTCAACGAGGCTCGACAGCTTGATATGGTGCATGGCGAAGACCATGGCGCTCGCGGCGCAGGCCTGGCCGAGCATCGAGCACAATTCGGCGATCTCGGTGATCGAGGCGGATTCGCCGCCGAAATGGCGCGGCACCTGGATGCCGAGCAGCCTTTCGGCCTTCATCGCGTCCACGGCTTCCCTGGGGAAACGGGCTTCGGCGTCGACGGCATCGGCGTGTTTCGCCGCGATTTCAGCAACGCGGGCCACCCTTGCAACAAGACCGTCCTGCATGATCTTGACGGGGAAATTCATCAGGCGACCTTCCGGCTGTCCCGGATGAGATCGACGGTCCTGGCGATGGCCGAGATGCTCGCGAAGGATTTGCGGTTGAGGAGATTGTCGGGAAATTCGATGTCGAAGGCCTCTTCGATGCCAAGCATTAACTGCACAGAAGCAAAGGACGTCAAACCTGCCGCATAAAGATCGGCGTCGTCGGCGACCTGGTCGATCGACCCAGGAAGCTTGCCGAATTTGGCTACGAGGTCGCGGATTGCCTTATTCATCCCATCACTCCAAGATTCTCATGATCCCGAACCGGCGTTCATCGCCTTGTCATGAGCGTTCTTTTAGTGCGGAAAACAGAACATTCCGCTAATTTATTGAGTTAAATATGACTGAGGCTCATAGTTACGATTTTAGCGATCATTCCCGGATTGTCGTAAACAACCACATTATATCAATGACTTAAGATAATTTCGATACTGCGACACCGTCTGGGTTCTGGCGTGGAGAGTACAGAAATGACACGCAAACGCCGCGTTTGTCTCAATCGGCCGGCGGATAGGAATGCTCGCCGCCACGATAATCGGTGACGGAATAACATCCGTCGCCTGTCGCCCGCATCGCGCTTCCACTGATGACGGCCTTGCCGTGACCGCCGGGGATATCGAGGATGTAGGCCGGCTGGCAGAGACCGGAAATCCGCCCGCGCAGCGCCTCGACGATCTCCTGCCCCTCCTCGATCGTCACTCTGAAATGACTGGTGCCGGGCGCCAGATCCGGATGATGCAGATAATAGGGTTTGACGCGGATTTCGACGAAGGCCTTCATCAGCTTCGCCAGCACGTCGGGATCGTCATTGACACCCTTAAGCAGCACCGACTGGCTGACCATGGCGATGCCGGCATCAACGAGACGGGCGCAAGCGGCCCGCGCTTCCGGCGTCAGTTCGCGGACATGGTTGGCATGCAGCGCGACATAGACCGTCTTGCCGCTCGCCTTCAGCGCGCCAATCAGCGCCGCATCGATCTTCTCGGGGTCGACGACCGGAACACGCGTGTGGAACCTGATGATCTTCACATGCGCGATCCCGGCAAGCGCCTCCATGATCTCGCCGAGCCGGCGCGGAGAAAGCACCAGCGGATCGCCGCCGGTGAGGATGACCTCCCAGATCTCCTCGTGACCGCGGATATAATCGAAAGCTGCCCGCATCGCCGCCGCATCGAGCGTGCCGAGGCCCTGCGGCCCCACCATTTCGCGCCGGAAGCAGAAGCGGCAATAGACCGGGCAGACATGCACGGCCTTGAGCAAGACACGATCGGGATAGCGGTGAACGATGCCTTCGACGGGGCTGTGGGCATGATCGCCGATCGGATCGGCGCGTTCTTCCGGGGCGATCGTGAGTTCGGCCGCATCGGGCACGAATTGCCGAGCGATCGGATCATCGGGGTCGGCTCGATCGATGAGCTTGCTGATCGCAGGCGTCAGCGCAACCGCGTAACGCGCCGCCACCTCCTCGAGCGCTACGCGATCGGCAGGCGCGACCAGCCCTGCTTTCACAAGATCGTCGACGCTCTTGATCGGTTTGACGACATTCATCGTCCGTACTCCGCCACCGGCGCCCAAAGCACCTGGTCGATGTGTGATGCTCCCGTCGCCAGCATCACCAGCCGGTCGAAGCCGAGCGCGATACCGCTTGCCTCGGGCATCAGCGATAGCGCGGCGAGGAAATCCTCGTCGATAGGATAGGTCTCGCCGTAGACCCGCGCCTTCTCGGCCATCTCGATCTCGAACCGTCGCCGCTGTTCGGCAGCATTGGTGAGTTCGCCGAAGCCGTTCGCAAGCTCGACGCCGCAGGCATAGAGCTCGAAACGCTCGGCAACCCTCGCGTCGCGTGCCGAGGGACGGGCAAGGGCCGCCTCCGAGACCGGATATTCGTCGAGAATGGTGATGCGGCCGAAACCGAGATGCGGCTCGATCTTTTCGACCAGCACCCGGCTGAAGAGATCGGCCCAGCCGTCGTCATCGGCAACACGCATGCCGACGCGCTTCGTCTCGGCCGCCAGATGGTCGCGGTCAGTCGAACCGTCGGCGGCGACCGAGGCGAGAAGATCGATGCCGGCATGACGTTGGAACGCTTCGGCAACGCTGATCCGCTCCGGCCCGGCAAAAGGGTCGCTCTCGCCGCCGCGATAGGCAAGCTTCCCGGTCTTCACCGTTTCCGCCGCCAGCGCCAGGATCCGCACGCAATCCATCATCAGACTCTCGTAGCTTTCGCCGGCCCGATACCATTCGAGCATGGTGAACTCAGGATGATGCAGCGGCCCGCGCTCGCGGTTGCGATAGACATGGGCGAAACACGAGATGCGCTCCTCGCCCGCCGTAAGCAGCTTCTTGCAGGCAAATTCCGGCGAGGTGTGCAGGTAGAACGGCGCCTTTTGCCCATCCGTCGTCAGTGCTTCCGTGGCGAAGGCATGCAGATGCGCCTCATTGCCGGGAGAGACCTGCAGCACCGCCGTATCCACCTCGATGAAATCCTCGCGCGCGAAAAACCCGCGCAACGCCGCCTGGATCGCATTGCGTCCGATCAGGAACGGACGGCGGTCGGCATGCACGGACGGGGTCCACCAGGGGGACGCTTTCGCCGAAGAGTTCATTCCAAGCTTTCTTGGCCGGAGAAGCCGGTATTGGGGGGTGGCTATTTCCCGGATTTTAGGTTAGTTGCGCCCCAAAGAAAAACATTTGCGTCTTCGGGGCGTCTCGACAGTCATCTACGACGCCGAAAGCCGAGTTACAAGGAAGTCTTATGGTCAAGGTCATCGCCTCTTCGGTCCGCAAGGGCAACGTTCTCGATGTCGACGGCAAGCTCTACGTCGTTCTCACCGCCCAGAACTTTCATCCGGGCAAGGGCACGCCGGTCACCCAGGTCGACATGCGCCGCATCGTCGACGGCGTGAAGGTTTCCGAGCGTTGGCGCACCACCGAACAGGTCGAGCGCGCCTTCGTCGAAGACGTCTCCTTCCAGTTTCTCTATGAAGACGGCGAAGGCTTCCACTTCATGAACCCGGCGAGCTACGATCAGGTCGTCGTCGATGTCGCCACAATGGGTGACGACAAGGCTTATCTGCAGGAAGGCATGTCCTGCATCCTCTCGATGCATGAAGGTATTGCGCTGGCGCTCCAACTGCCGCGCCACGTCACGCTCGAAATCATGGAGACGGAACCGGTCGTCAAGGGCCAGACGGCATCGTCCTCCTACAAGCCGGCGATTTTGTCGAACGGCGTGCGCGCCATGGTGCCGCCGCACATCAATGCCGGCACCCGCGTCGTCATCGCCACGGAAGACAATTCCTACGTCGAACGCGCCAAGGACTGATCCTAGTTTCAGCCTATCGAAGAGGCCGGCTCGCGCCGGCCTTTTTTGTATCCGCCGCCACACTATTCGGCATCGTGCTCTAGAGATGCGGGTTGCGCGGACGGTATTTCTTGACGAGCTTCTGGTTGATCTCGGCGGCACCCGGCATGTTGGCGCTGAGATAAATTGGCGCATCGCCCGATTTCGAAAGCTCCGAGGCGACTTCGGCGAAGATCGCATTGATGACGGTCACCCCGACGGCCGTCGAGACTGGCCCAACCCGGAGCCCCGTGCCTTCGAGATCGACAACGGCGTCACCCGGCGGCAGCCCGTTGTCGAGCACCACATCGGCCACGTCGGCAAGCCGCCGGCGGCCATTGGCGATCGCTGAGGAATAGGCGATCGACGTGATGGCAATCACCTTTGCGCCGATTTCGCGCGCATAGTCGGCGGCCTCGATCGGCGCGGCGTTCACGCCCGAATTGGAGGCGATGATGATGACATCGCCCGGCTGCATCCCGTAACGCTCCAGCATCGGCCGCACCAGGCCTTGCGTGCGCTCATAAACCGAACTGATGACCGCGCCCTCATGCAACATGGCCGAGCCGACGAGCACCGGCACGGTGAAGGCGAGCCCGCCGGCACGATAGTGCACCTCTTCCGCCAGCATATGCGAATGGCCGGTGCCGAAGACATAGACACGCTTGTCGCCTCGGGCAGCATCGAGGATGACGGCTGCTGCCTGCGCCATCGGCTGGGCAAGCGTCTGCTTCAGTTCCTCCAGCCGGCCGATGAGGTTGGAGAAATAGGCATCGGTAATGTCGGTCATCCCACTTCTCCTTGATTTTAGGCCGCTTCGCCGCTGAGCCAGGTGGCGGTGACGGCAAGCGCATCGGTGAGATGCACGAGATCGGCACGCGCGCCCGGCGAGAGATGGCCGCGATCGGCAAGCCTGAGAAACCGCGCGGGATAAAGGGTCGCCATGCGCAAGGCCTCGGCGAGCGTCAGGTCGAGATAGGTGACGCCGTAACGGATCGTCGAGATCATGTCGACATCGGAACCGGCCAGCGTGCCGTCGGACAGCACCAGCTTCGAGCAAAAGCCGCCCCTTTCACGCCGGACGGTGCGCCCGTTCAGCGTGAACGAATCCTTCTCCGACCCGACGAGCGACATCGCGTCGGTGACGAAGAACAGCTTGCCTTCGCCGCGTTTGGCGCGGAGCGCTGTGCGCAAGGCCTTCGGATCTACGTGATGGCCATCGGCGATGATGCCGCACCAGGTTGAGGGATGATCGATTGCCGCGCCGACAAGACCGGGCGCACGGTGTCCCAGCTGGCTCATGGCGTTGAAGAGATGCGTGACGCCCCGCGCGCCGGCATCGAAACGGTCTTCCGCCGCCTCGCTCGAACAATCGGAATGGCCGATGCTGACGGTGACGCCGGCTTCCGCAAGTTCGCGCACCTGGGCAACCGTCACCTGCTCGGCGGCCATGGTGACCAGCAGCGTGCCGATCGCCTCGCGCGCCCGGATGAAAGCCTTGACGTCGCGGTCCTCCACCGGCCGCATCAGTTCGGCCAGATGCGCGCCCTTCCTCGCAGGCGCCAAGTGCGGACCTTCGAGATGCAGACCGGCGACGCCGCGGTTCATTTTCACTGCCTCCTTGGCCGCCTCGATCGCGGCAATGGAGGCCTCTGATGTATCGGTGATCAGCGTTGGCAGCAGCGACGTCGTACCATAGGGCCGGTGCCCGCCGGCGATAATGTCCATCGAGGCGGCGGAAGGCTCGTCGTTCAGCATCCGCCCGGCGCCGCCATTGACCTGCGCATCGATGAAGCCGGCCGACAGAACACCACCGGCAAGCGTCACCACTTCGCCGTCCGGCAGATCGTTTCTCGCGACGATCGCTTCGACGCGGCCGCCGGCAACGATGAGGGCTTTGTCGTCATGGAAGTGCTCGCCGTCGAAGATGCGGGCGCCGAGGAAGATCTTGCGGACCATCAGACCGTCTCCGTCACCTTGAGCAGGTTTGCCGGCTTGTCGGGATCAAAGCCTTTGCGGCGCGTCACCGACTCGATCAGCCGGTAATAGACGAGCAGCGACACCAGCGGATCGACGAGGCCGTTGCCCGTCGTCGGCGCGCGCAGATGGACACCGGAGAGCGGCTGCGTCGAGAAGCCGACGGTGGTGGCGCCGAGTTTCTGCAGGCGTTCCAGCGCTTGGACATTGTTGGCGAAGGCCGCATCGTCGGGCGCAAAGGCGACGATCGGGAAGCCCGGCTGCACCAGACGCATCGGACCATGCATCAGTTCCGCCAGCGAGAAGGCCTCGGCATGCAGGCCGGAGGTTTCCTTGGCCTTCAACGCCGCTTCGAGCGCGATCGCGAAAGCCGGGCCGCGGCCGGCCGTATAAAGCGAGGTCGCGTTGAAGAGCACCTCCTCGGCTGCCGCCGTGTCGATCCCGGCGGTCGCCGACAGTGCCTCCGGCAGCTTGCCGAGCGCAGCCGCCAAATCGGACGCACTGCCGATCGCAGCCGTTACCCCGGAAAGGGCTGCAACCGAGGCGATGAAGGATTTTGTCGCCGCGACACTCTTTTCCGCGCCGGCATTGAGACCGAGAACAATATCGGCCTGCTTCGCAAGTGGGCTGTCGGTGACGTTGACGACGGCGATCGTCGTCGCTCCGCCCTTCTTCGCCGCATCCTGCAGCGCGACGATGTCGGGGCTGGCACCCGACTGCGAGACGGTGAAATGGACACCGCCCTTCAGATGCAGCGCCGCACCATAGACGGAAGCGATCGACGGGCCGACCGAGGCGACCGGAACGCCGCAGGTGATCTCGAAGAGATATTTGAAAAAAGTGGCAGCGTGGTCCGAGGAGCCGCGCGCCGCCGTCGTCACCACGCTCGGGCGGGCGGACGAAAACAGCCGGGCGATCTCGGCAAAGACCGGTTTTTCCTTTTCGAGCAGCATGGCCACCACCTCGGGCGATTGGCCGGCTTCCTGCAGCATCAGTGACTGGTTGTCATTCATAGGTCATCTCCGATTCTCAATTCGGCAACGAAATCATAGGCGTCGCCGCGATAATGCGAGCGGGTGTATTCGACGACGCGCTGGTCTTCCAGGCGCGACACCCGTTCGATCAGAAGCGCCGGCGCGCCTGATTTGACGTTCAGGATCGCGGCGGAGGACGGGTCGAGCGTGACCGCCGTCAGCCGCTGCAGCGCGCGGACGGGCCTGTGACCGCTGGCCGTCAACGCATCGTAAAGCGATCCCTCGCCGCCGGCATCGTGCCCCAGGAACTTGATCGGCACCACGGCGCGTTCGATCGCCAGCGGCAGGCCATCGGCAAGGCGCAAGCGGTCGAGTCTCAGCACCGGCTCGTCACCGCCGAGGCCGAGCAGGAAGGATTCCTCCGGCGACGGCGTATTGACCGCCCGCGACAATATCCGTGCGGCCGGCAGACGCCCGCGCGAGCGCATGTCGGCGGAGAAGGAGGAAAGCCGCCACAGCGACTGTTCCATGCGCTCCACCCTGCTCGATACGAAAGTACCGCTTCCATGGCGCGATTCCAGTGCACCGGATGCCATCAGATCGCGATAGGCGGTGCGCACGGTGACACGGCCGAGCTTCAGAGCCTCGGCAAGGTCGCGCTCGCCCGGCAGCGCCGTGCCGGGCTTCAGTAGCCCTTCCTGAATGAGGCCAGTCAGCGTCTGCGCCAGCCGCTTGTAAAGCGGCCCGGTCAGTGCCTCGTCACGCAGGCCGCGGCTGTTCAGTTCCGCTATCAGACTGGTTCTATCCATGGGCACACAATAGAACCTATATAGAACCAATCGGCAAGTCGGAATCGAGCATGGAATCAAAAAACCCTCGCCGGGCGGACCGGCAAGGGTTTCATAGCGCTCAAATTTGACAGTCGTGCGTCCGCAGCGCCGCGCGTTTAGAAACGCGCCGGCGCTGGAGGATGCTCAGTTCTTGGTGAAGATATAATCCGTCTCCTGACGCAGCACTTCGCCGGGGCGCAGAACCGCATTCGGAAAACCTTGGTGATTGATGGCATCCGGCCAGACCTGCGTCTCCAGGCAGAAGCCGGCGAATGGGCCGTATTTGCGCCCGCCGATGCCGGGGGCCGCGGTATCGAGCTTGAAGCCGGCATAGAACTGCACGCCTGGCTCGGTGCTGCGCACTTCCAGCGACACACCGGAATAAAGGCTGCGGGCAAGCGCGACGCTCCGCTTGGCGGTACGCTCGCCCGACAGGCAGAAATTATGGTCGTAAAAGGCTTGTTCGCTGCCGACGAAACGCTTCATCGGCGCCATCTCGCGGAAATCGAATTCCGTGCCCTCGACGGAACAGATCTCGCCGGTCGGCACCTGCTTCTCATCGGTCGGCAGATAGCGATCGGCGGCAATCATGATATCGTGGCCAAGCGCATCTTCCCGGCCGTCGAGATTGAAATAGGCGTGCTGGCAGACATTGGCGAGCGTCGGCTGGTCGCAGGTCGATTCATAGGTGATCGACAGTTCACCGTTGCCATGCACCCAGAAAGTCGCCTGGATGGTGCAATTGCCGGGATAGCCGGCGCGGCCATCGGGATCGACGATCTTCAGTACTACGCGGTCGACGTCATGCTCGACAATCGTCCAATTGCGTTTTGCGATATTGTCGCTGCCGCCATGCAGATGCGTCACGCCGTTTTCATTCAGTTCGAGCTGATAGTCCTTGTCGTCAAGCGTAAACCTGCCGCCGCCGACGCGGTTGGCGCAGCGGCCGGGTGTCGCGCCGAAATAGGATGAATAGAGGGGGTAGCTGTCGAAATCGTCAAAGCCGAGCTGCAGCGGCGCATCATGTCCCTCGAGACGCAGATCCTGGATGACCGCGCCCCAGCTGATGATCTTGGCCGTCAGCCCACCGCCCTTGATCACGACGCGATAGACGGTCTCGCCCGCCTGCGTCTGCCCGAAAACGTCCCGCTCCAACTTATCCGACATGATCGACCGTCCATTCTGTCCCTGCTGCAAATTCCTCAATTCGGAATCGATTTGAGGAATGTGCAGCGATTGAAATTGTGCATTGCACGTCCGACAAAGACGCGCGGTGTGGTAGGCTTCAGGGCAGGAACCTGCCCGGATTTGCTTCGATCCGCAACCGGCGGATCAGAAAGAAAAGCCGCAGCAGTGATGCGGCGGCATCGGCTCGCGGGTTGATCGGCAACGGTCAGAGATCGGTACCGATCTCTTCCACATCAAAGGGCGTGGTCTGGTAGATTTCGTTGATCCAGTTGCCGAACAAAAGATGCGCATGGCTGCGCCAGCGGTTCTGCGGCGCAAGCGCCGGATCGTTATGCGGGAAGTAATTGTGCGGCATCTTGATCGGCACCCCGGCATTGACGTCGCGGAAATACTCGTCGGAAAGCGAGGTGGAATCATATTCGACATGGTTGAACATGTAGAGCCGCCGGCCTCTCTTCTCGTGCACGAGGCAGACGCCCATTTCGCTGGACTCCATCAGGATCTCCAGGCTTTCGGATTTCTCGATATCGGCGCGGCGCACTTCGGTCCAGCGCGACACCGGCACTTCGAAATTGTCGGAAAAGCCGTTGAGATAGATCGAGGAAGGTTTCAGGTTCCGGTGGCGGTAGACGCCGAAGGCCTTCTCTTTCAGCTCGTATTTCGGAACGCCGTGAAAATGATAGACCGCCGCCATCGCGCCCCAGCAGACGTTCATCGTCGAATGGACATTCGTTTCCGTCCAGTCGAGAATCTCCTGCATCTCCGGCCAATAGGTGACGTCCTCATAGGGCAAAAGCTCGATCGGCGCCCCGGTGATGATGAAGCCGTCGAACTTGCGGTGCTTTACCTCCTCCCAGGTCTGGTAGAAGGCTAGAAGATGATCCTCGGACGTATTCTTCGCCTTGTGGCCGCCGATGCGAATGAGCGACAGCTCCACCTGCAGCGGCGAGGCGCCGACGAGGCGGGCCATCTGCAGTTCGGTCTTGATCTTGTTCGGCATGAGATTGAGCAGCCCGATCTGCAACGGTCGGATATCCTGACGGATCGCCAACGTCTCGGTCATCACCCGCACACCCTCCTGAACCAGGGTTTCGAAGGCGGGCAGCGTATCGGGGATCTTGATGGGCATTGCGGTCACTCGATCAAAAACAAAAAACCGGCGGCGACAAAAATCGCTACCGGTCCGCACGCGGCCCTTTAGCGACTTTTTTAACGTGGCTGCAAGCCGGCCGGCCAAATCACCACGGAGGCCTTAATTAGACCCAGTCGGATTGCGAATCAACTGGCGAATACATGCAGGAGAGACTCATGCAAGCATCATCACACTTTAATGACTGATAGAATCTGTTGATAGACCGGTAACGCCACCATGTTATTTATAAGGGTATGGGCGATTTGGAAAAGCGTAATGGCAGATAAAATCGAGGGGAGGCCGGGCATCCGGAGGCAGGATAGGGTAGGGTATGATTTAAGCCTGACATATCGCCTCGGCGTCATGTTCTCAGCATTCTGGAATTCGGAAGTGCGTGGCAAGGTGCTGTTTCTGGCGACCGTGCTGATCCTCGTTATCCTGGCGACGTCCTACGGCCAGGTCATTTTGAACGAGTGGAATGCGCCCTTCTACGACTCGCTGGAGCGCCGCGACCTCGGCGAATTCTTCCACCAACTCGAAATCTTCGCGATGATCGCCGGCACGCTGCTGCTGCTCAACGTGCTGCAGGCCTGGCTGAATCAGATGACGGCGCTCTATATGCGCGAAGGCTTGTCGCGCGATCTGGTTGACCAGTGGCTGAAGCGCAAGCGGGCGCTGCGGCTTGCCTCCAGCGGCCTGATCGGCGTCAATCCGGACCAGCGCCTGCACGAGGATTCCCGCAACCTCGCCGAAAGCACGACGGGATTGGTTCTCGGCCTGCTGCAGTCGACCATTCTTCTGGTGAGCTTCATCGGCGTGCTCTGGGAACTTTCCAGCGGCTTCATCTTCCGCATCAGCGGCCATAGCTTCTCCATTCCAGGCTACATGGTCTGGGCGGCGATTTTCTATGCCGCTTCCGCCTCGGTGCTGAGCCAGGTCGTCGGTCGCAAGCTGGTGAAGCTCAATGCCGACCGTTTTTCGAAAGAGGCCGAGCTTCGCTTCACGCTGATGCATGCCAATGAGAACATGCCGGCAATTACTGTTGCCCGCGGCGAGGAGAACGAACGCCGGCGCATCAACACCGACATCAGCTCGGTCCTGACAGTCGTCAAGCGGCTTGCCATGGCCAATACCAATCTCACCTGGGTTTCGGCCGGCTATGGCTGGCTGGTGATCGTCATCCCGATCATCGTTGCCGCCCCCGCCTATTTCTCCGGCGGCCTCACCCTCGGCCAGCTGATGATGTCGGTCGGCGCCTTCAACCAGGTCAACACGGCGCTGCGCTGGTATGTCTCCAATTTCGGCCCGATCGCCGAATGGCGCGCCACGCTGATGCGCGTCACCGATTTCCGCCAGGCGCTGGTCGAGATGGAAGAGGACTTCGACCTCAAGGACAGCATCGCCTATGAAAACGCCGCGCCCGGCACGCTGACGCTGAAGGACGTGGTGATCGTCGCCAAGATCGGTGAAGACATCGAGGAATGCGGCGGTTTCCGTCTGCGTGAAACCGATGTCGTGATCAAGGCCGGCGAAAAAATCATGATCAACGGCGATCACAGCGTCAATCGCAAGCTGCTCTTCCAGGCGATGGCCGGCCTCTGGCCGTGCGGCAGCGGCACGATAGGCCTGCCGCCGATCGACGACATGCTCTTCGTTCCCCAGTTGGCCTATGTCCCCGGCGGCTCACTGCGCGAGGCGCTGGCCTTTCCCGAACGTCCCGAAGCCTACGAGAAAGCCGACGTCGAGGCGGCCCTCGACAAGGTTGGTCTGCATTCGCTGATCGCAAGGCTCGAAACCCGCGCCCGCTGGGACAAGCTGCTCGACAGCGACCAGCAGAAAGCGATCGGATTTGCCCGGCTGCTTCTCGTGCGCCCGCGCTGGATCATCTTCGACGAAGTGCTGGAAGGCATGGAGCCGGAATTGCAGGAAACAATGGCCAAACTGCTCACCTCGATGCCCGAAAGCGGCATGATCTATATCGGCCGCTCCGAGGCCTATCTCGAGGCGCTGAAGCCGCGCGTGCTGCATCTGCAGGCGCTGCCGTCAGCATCCGAGGAGCCACCTGCCGTCCAGACCGGCGCCAGCGCCAGTGCGGGCGCTGCCGCCGTGCCCGCGCCGGCGCTTTAATGCATGCCGTCCAAAAGTGTGGAGCGGTTTTGGGATGACGGCATGCATAAGACGAGGATTTGAGCCGCTGGTCACATCGGCGGTATGACGCCGTTGAGGCCGACGGCGATCTGGCTGGCCGAGATGCTGCCGTCCGCCGCCTTCTCGCCAGTGACGACGACGCCGGCACCGGCCTTCAGATCATCCTTGGTCGCAGGCGCCAACGTCACGATCGGCGTGCCATCGGCAATCGTGATGGTCTTTTCCTTGCCCTGATAGGTCAGCGTGATCGTGTGGCCGTCGACGGATTTGACGGCGTTGCTGACAGTCGCGTTGGTCATCTGGCTGTTCGGCTGCGCATCCCAGGGACGGTTGCCCTCACCGGTTCCCTTCATCGACGCCGGAAAGATCAGCACCTCGATCGCCCCGTCCGGGCCCGTGCCCTTCGGAAGCGAAGCGACGCCGACGAAATCGCCGGGTTTGATATCCTCGACGGAAGCTTTTTTGATGCCGCCGACCTTCCAGCCGGCTTTCAGCGCGACCGTCGCATCGCTGCCCTCGCGCGTCTTGACGACGAGTGTATCGCCGCTGAGGCTTTCGATTGCGCCGCGAACACGAATGCGCTGGGCATCTTGCGCCTGTGCGGCTTGCGACAGGGCAAGCGCGACGAGGCTGCCGGCAGTAAGTGCTGTGAGAAAACGGGAATGAGGCTTGCGAGACATATGACTTTTCCTTGTCGCCATTGCGATCGGCAATATCCCCGGCTGCCGGACGGCACCTTATGCCGCAGGACGACACACTGACGAATCAAGGAAAAGTGAGCCTTCAGCCCCGAGAAAATCTCAGCCTTCCAGCTCTTCCCGCAGCATTTCGAGCTCCAGCCACTCCTCTTCCATGTCAGTCAGGCTGGCGCGCAGTTTCTCCATCTCGCCGGCAAGCCGGTTGAAGGCTGCGGGATCGCGCGTGAAAAGATTGGGATCTGCCATCACCTGTTCGCGCTTGGCGATTTCGGCTTCGGCCTTCGCCATTTCCTTTGGCAGATTTTCCAGTGCGAATTTCTGCTTGAAGGAGAGCTTGACCTTCGAGTTGCCTGAAGCTGTTGCTTGCTGCGTCTTCGGCTTCTCCGCCGCCTTCTCGGCCCTCTTACGCTCCTCGAGCGCGCCCTTGCGCTGTACAAGCATGTCCGAGTAGCCGCCGGCATATTCGATCCAGCGACCATCAGGCGCATCCGGCACGGCCGGTGCGATCGTCGAGGTCACGGTGCGGTCGAGGAAATCGCGGTCGTGGCTGACGAGAATGACGGTGCCGGGAAAGCCGGCGACAATCTCCTGCAGGAGATCGAGCGTTTCGATATCGAGATCGTTGGTCGGCTCGTCGAGGATCAAGAGGTTCGTCGGGCGCGAAAGGATGCGCGCCAGCATCAGCCGGGCGCGTTCGCCGCCGGAGAGGTTTCTGATCGGCGTACGCGCTTGTTCCGGCTGGAACAGAAATTCCTTCATGTAGCCGGTGACATGGCGCTGCTCGCCGTTTACGAGCAGGTTTTCGCCGCGCCCATCCGTCAGATAGTTGGCAAGCGTATCCTCGGGGTCGAGATCCTCGCGTTTCTGGTCGAGCGTCGCGATCTCCAGATTGGTGCCGAGCTTGACGATGCCGCTATCGGGTGAAAGCTGCCCGGTCAGCATCTTCAGCAGCGTCGTCTTGCCGGCGCCGTTCGGTCCGACGAGACCAATGCAGTCGCCGCGATGCACGCGTATCGAAAACGGCGTGACGATAGCCCGCTCACCGAAGCTCTTGGTGATCTTGTCGGCCTCGATCACCAGCTTGCCGGATTCCTGCGCGTCCGAAACCGTCGCCTGCACCGTGCCCTGCGGTCCCTTGTGGCCGCGATAGTTCGAGCGCATCGTCTGCAACTCGCCGAGACGGCGCATGTTACGCTTGCGCCGCGCCGTGACGCCGTAGCGCAGCCAGTGCTCCTCGCGCTCGATCGACTTGCCGAGCTTGTGCTGTTCCAGTTCCTCGGCCTCCAGCACCTGGTCGCGCCAGGCTTCGAAATGCGCAAAGCCTCTCTCGAGCCGGCGCGAGGTGCCGCGGTCGAGCCAGACGGTTGCCGTCGAGACCTTTTCGAGGAAACGCCGGTCGTGCGAGATCAGCACCAAGGCGCTGCGCGTCTTTTGCAGCTCGCCTTCCAGCCATTCGATGGTCGGCAGGTCAAGATGGTTGGTCGGTTCGTCGAGCAGAAGAATGTCCGGTTCCGGTGCCATAACCCGGGCAAGGGCTGCGCGCCGTGATTCGCCACCGGACAGCATTTTGGGGTCTTCATCGCCGCTCAGCCCGAGATGCGACAGCAGATAGGTGACACGATAGGGGTCATCGCCTGGCCCGAGGCCGGCCTCGGCATAGGCCTGCACCGTGTTGAAGCCGGCAAAATCCGGCGCCTGTTCGAGATAACGCACCGTCGAGGACGGATGGCGGAAGAGCTCGCCGGACTGCGCCTCGACCAGGCCGGCGGCAATCTTCAGCAGCGTCGATTTCCCCGAGCCGTTACGCCCGACGAGACAGATTTTGTCACCGGGCTCGATCTGCAGGCCAGCACCGGCCAGAAGCGGTGCGCCGCCAAAGCTCAGGAAGATATCGTCGAGTTTCAGAATGGGAGGGGCCAAAAATCAGACTCCGGAAAGATCATAGGGCCGGGCGAGCACGATTGCCCGGCCGCTGCGGAGCGAAAAGCGAACCTTGCCTTCCGCAACATTGGAAATGGTGCGCGACGAGCCGAAAGGCAGATGGAAATCCGTGAGCGGATAACGCGCATTTTCGAGGGAAAGCCCTCTCAGCTCGCTGAATCCGGGCACGGAAAACAGGCTGCCTTTGGGAAGGTCCAGTTCGATCGTACCGGCAACCAGCGGCACGGCCTCTTCCTTGCCCGAGGTCAGCAGCAGGTCGAAACCCTCTTCCGCCAGGCTGACGGCCGACAACAGGTGTTGAAGCGCGTGGTCGGAGCGTTCACCGCCGAGCGCACCGGCCAGGATGAGCCGCCGCGCGCCCCGCGCGATTGCTTCCGCCACGGCGATTTCGCCGTCCGTCGCCGCCTTCGCGGCCGGATAAGGCTGTTTCGGCACATCGGGAAATGCACCCGCGAGATCATCAGGCGTCGAATCGAAATCGCCGACCCAGAGCTCCGGCGTAATACCGAGTGCTGCCGCATGCCGCATGCCGCCATCGGCCGCAATAAAGCGGCTGTTTTCGATGGCATCGCGCAGGCGCTCCGTCAGGCTGAGTTCGCCGCCAAGGAGAATGGTGAAGGTGGATTGGCTCATGGGCATTGCCCTTAGCGCAAACGAGGGGTCGAGGGGAAGGGCCGGCGAACGCCGGCGTCTGCCTCAGCCCGGCATATCCTTGTCGCGCGACAGGAAAACCGCCTCGTAGCCGCCGATGAAGCGCTCGAAAAGCGCTGCGAAGCGCTCGACATCCTCCTGTCGCCAGTCGGAAACGATCTCGGAAATGATCGCAAGCTTCTGCGCGACGATCTCGGCAAGCAGGTCCTGGCCAACCTCGGTCATGACGACGACGATCCGCCGCGCATCGGCCTGCGAGGCCTCGCGGCGCAGCACGTTGCGCCCGACCATGTCGGCCACCACCCGGCTTGCCCGTGACGGATCGATGCGCAGCATCTCCGCGATCATGCCGACCGTGACCTCGCCGGCAGGCTGCGCCCTGCGCACGGCATCGAGCACGTCGAGATGCGAAAGCTCGAGGCCCGGTGCAGCACTCTGGATCGCCAGGCGGCCGATCAGCCGCCGCCCGGTCATCAGCCGCATGCGCGCCATGCTCCGGCCGATACGCGGCACGTTTTCACGATCCGGCTCGGCCGGCTCCACAGAAGGGGTCTTGGTCAGAACGTCGCTCATCACAGGACCATAACAGAGCCGATTCAAAAATTGAATATGCCGATGTCATTAATGTGCCATTGACAACTATATGCTATTAGCACATAAAAGCACATCAACCCGGAACGATGCCTCCCATGGACATGCAACTCGCGCCTGCGCCGCTCGTGACGGATCCTCGTCGTCGGCTTATCCTCTTCTTCTTCCTGATGACCGCCATGTTCATGGCGACGCTTGATAATCAGATCGTCTCCACGGCGCTGCCGACGATCGTCGGCGAATTCGGCCATCTCGAGCGCTTCGGCTGGATCGGCTCGGCCTATCTCCTGTCGCTGAGCGCCGTCATGCCGGTCTACGGCAAGCTCGGCGACCTGTTCGGCCGAAAATACGTGATGATGACGGCGATCATGATCTTCACCGTCGGATCGACAGTCTGCGGCCTTGCGGTCTCGATGAATACGCTGATCGCCGCCCGCGTGCTGCAGGGTCTTGGCGGCGGCGGCATCATGGTGTCGATCTTCGCCGTCAACGCCGACCTGTTCGAGCCGCGCGAGCGGGCGCGCTACCAAAGCTATTCCAGCCTTGTGCTGATGGCATCGGGCGCGATCGGCCCGGTGCTCGGCGGTACGATGAGCGATCTCTTCGGCTGGCGCTCGATCTTCCTCGTCAACGTGCCGATCGGCTTCATCGTGCTCACCGGCCTTGCCTTCATGCTGCCGTACCGCAAACCGCATCGTCGCCCCAAGATCGATTATGCCGGTGCGCTCCTGCTTGCCATGACGACGACAAGCATCGTGCTTGCCACCGACAGCAGCGAATTGTTCGGCGCATTGATCTCGCCGGAGAGTATCGGCATCGTCGCCTTCGGCGTCGTCTGCGCCGTCACCTGGGTGTTCGTCGAGCGCCGCGCGCCGGAACCGATCGTTCCCCTGCAGCTGTTTCGCAATTCGACCTTCAGCCTGCTCCTGGTGATCTCGATCATGGGCGGCGCCATCGCCATCGGCATGGTCAATTATCTCGCCCTCTTTCTGCAGACAACGACCGGCCTTTCGCCGTCTGCCGCCGGCCTGCTCTTCATCCTTCTGACCGGCGGCCTCGTCTGCGGGTCGCTTTCCGCAGGCCGCATCATCTCGAAGACGGGGCGCTACAAGCCCTTCGCCATCGCCAGCCTCACCTGCAGCGCCATCGCCTTTGCGCTGATGTCGCAGATCCACGCCGGAACGCCGATCGCCTTCATCGGCGCGGTCATGATGCTGCACGGCATCGGCATCGGCCTTGCCCAGCAGGTTCCCGTCATCGGCGTACAGAATGCAGCACCCGCCCGCGACGTCGGCGCCGCCACCGGCTCGGTGACGCTGTCGCGCATGGGCGGCGCCTCGATCGCCATTTCCATCTATGGCGCCATCATCGCCTCTGAGCTCGGCAAGGTCGGCGTCTCCATTCCTGGCGTCGCCGATATCAAGCAGCTGACGCCGAAAATGATGGCCGCCCTTCCCGAAGCGAGCCGCCAAGCGGTCGCCGATACCTATGCCGCCGCATTCTCGCCGCTCTTCATGACCTCCTGCGCCATTGCGCTGATCGGCCTTGCCGCCGCCATCATGCTGAAACCCGTGCAACTGCCCCGTGCCGGCGAGACGATAAAGCCGCAACCGGCGACGGCGGAAGCTGCCGAATAGTGGAATCGTCACGCGAGAGAATGCTTTATCAGGAGGCGTTCTCTCTCGACGTGCATACATCAAAGGTTGCGATTTTCTCGCAAGACTGTCGCTATCGAGCCGGTTGCTTCAATCGGGCCGTTCTTTTTCCGCACCGCCGACGAATCTCGGCTTTGTGACGGAACTTTCGCCATAATTTCATCCGAGCGAAGGGAAGCCTTAATGCCTGAGGCTTGCTAAAATGCAACGGCGCCACATTTAAACAGAGTCTCGCTATGCAACCGATGCGTAAATCAGCTACAGCAACGACTTGTATTGGCCGATTGTGCAGCGCGAGATCAGGGGTGCGCACCTGTTGAATTCCCCTTGCCACGGTCGGTCCGAATCTGCGGCAAACCGGCAAAACAGCGACATGATGCGGAGAAACAGACTGGACAGCTTGACGACGTGGAAATCCCCCGCGCTTTCCAGTGATGCCATTTCCGCGCCGCGGCGCTTCGCGCGTCGCATGATGCTGCTTTCGGCCGTCGCAATGGCGCTGAATGGCTGCCAAACGCTGATCGACCAATCCTATCAGCCGAGTGTTTCGCCGTCTTCCAATCCACAGATCGTCGACGAGGTGCAGAAAAACGACCCGCGCGCGGCGATGGGCGCCCGCGAGCATCCGCGCATCGTGGCAAGCTACGGCGGCGAATACAAGGACGCCAAAACCGAGCGCCTCGTCGCCCGCATCGCCGGCGCGCTGACGGCGGTGTCGGAAAATCCGAGCCAGTCCTACCGCATCACCATCCTGAATTCGCCGGCGATCAACGCCTTTGCGCTGCCGGGCGGTTATCTCTACGTCACCCGCGGCCTGCTCGCCCTTGCCAACGACGCTTCGGAAGTTGCCGCCGTGCTGTCGCACGAAATGGGCCATGTGACGGCGAACCACGGCATCGAGCGGCAGAAGCGCGAAGAGGCTGAGGTTATCGCCAGCCGCGTCGTCGCCGAAGTCCTTTCCAGCGACATCGCCGGCAAGCAGGCGCTTGCCCGCGGCAAGCTGCGGCTCGCCGCCTTCTCCCGCCAGCAGGAGCTGCAGGCCGATGTCATCGGTGTGCGCATGCTCGGTGAAGCTGGCTATGATCCCTATGCCGCTGCCCGTTTCCTCGATTCGATGGCGGCTTACAGTCGCTTCATGTCGGTTGATCCCGAAGCCGACCAGAGCCTCGACTTCCTGTCGAGCCATCCGAATTCGGCTCAGCGCATAGAGCTCGCCCGCACCCACGCCCGCGCCTTCGGCCAGGAAGGCTCGGTCGGCGACAAGGGCCGCGATTATTATCTCGACGGCATAGACGGACTGCTCTACGGCGACAGCCCGGAAGAAGGCTATGTGCGCGGCCAGACCTTCCTGCATGGCGGCCTCGGCATCCGCTTCGACGTGCCGCCGGATTTCCACATCGACAACAAGGTCGAGGCGGTGATGGCCACCGGTCCGAACGACATCGCCGTCCGCTTCGACGGCGTCGCCGACAATCAGAACCAGAGCCTCACCAACTATATCTCCAGCGGCTGGGTAACCGGCCTCGACCCGTCGACCATCCAACCGATCACCATCAACGGCATGGAAGCAGCCACCGCGCGCGCCAGCGCCGACCGCTGGGATTTCGATGTCACCGTGATCCGCAACAATTCGCAGATCTTCCGTTTCCTGACCGCCGTGCCGAAAGGCAGCGGCGCCCTTGAGCCAACGGCGAATGTGCTGCGCGCGAGTTTCCGCCGCATGACGCCGGCAGAGGCCGCCTCGCTGAAACCGCTGCGCATCCGCGTCGTCACCGTCCGGCCGGGTGAGAACATCTCGACGCTCGCCGCCCGCATGATGGGCACAGACCGCAAGCTCGATCTCTTCAAGCTCATCAATGCCCTGCCCACGGGTGCAGCCGTTTCTATAGGCGATCGCGTCAAGATCATCGCCGAATAAAAAAGGCCCGGCTAGCGCCGGGCCAGTCTGTGCTGCTGGAAGGGATAAAACATCTCGCGCAAAATTGTGCGGCGGTTTTGCGACAACGAGCTAAATCGGCGACGCGCTTTCGGTTCAGGCGTAGGCCGCCATATGCGGATCGGCGCTGACGAGCGCGCTGCGAAGCTTCTCCATCGCTCGGCTTTCGATCTGACGCACGCGCTCCTTGGAAATACCGAGATCGGCACCGAGCTCTTCGAGCGTGGCACCGTCTTCCGCCAGACGCCGGGCGCTGATGATCTTCATCTCGCGTTCGTTGAGATGTTTCAGCGCCGAGGCGAGCCAGACGCGGCGGCGCTCGCCGTCGATCATGTTGGACACCTGCTCGTCCGGCAGGGGATCGTCGCTGACGAGGAAGTCCATCTTTTCCGCGCTCTCGGCATCGCCGGAGACCGAAGGCGCCTGCAGCGAGGCGTCGTTGCCGGAAAGCCTAGCATCCATCGTCTGTACATCCGAGAGGCTGACGCCGAGGGCCGCGGCGATTTCCTGGTGAATGGATTGCAGCGTCAGCTGCGTGTCTCCCTTGGCGAGCTTGGCGCGCAGACGGCGCAGATTGAAGAACAGCGCTTTTTGCGCCGAACTCGTACCGCCGCGCACGATCGACCAGTTGCGCAGGATATAATCCTGGATAGATGCCCTGATCCACCAACTTGCATAGGTGGAAAAGCGCACGTCGCGTTCCGGCTCGAAGCGGGCGGCGGCCTCGAGCAGACCGACATAGCCCTCCTGGACCAGATCGCTCATCGGCAGACCGAAATTGCGGAACTTGCCGGCCATGGATATGACGAGGCGCATATGGGCCATGGCAATCTGGTTGCGCGCGCCGCGGTCGTCATGATCCTTCCAGCGGGTGGCGAGATCGTGCTCTTCCTGACGGGCGAGATAAGGCGCGGCCATCGCGATTTTGATCATGCGCCGATCTGCAGACATGTTCTTCATTTCGATCTCCCGAAACAGGCCTCTCGCCCTGAAATGAACAATAAAACTCTTCTCCCGGAACATCGCTGTCCGGATTGAATGGAGTTCTGAATGCATAAAAGCCCCGCCCCTGGACTTTTCAGGGGGAGGCCCTATTTTTCATCATGTGCCGGTAAGACGGCTGGGCAGGACCTGTTTTTTCACCTTGCCGGATGGGCAATATAGAAAAGGCATGATCCGCTCCTCATCGAACATTGACGGAATAGCAGTTCGCCCGTGAGGCCATTGCCCGACGAGCAGTCCGCAATTACGTGTGATAAACGCGGCAGTCGGCAAAAAGTTCCAATAAAAAAACCCGGCTCGAAGGCCGGGTTTTTTGACAGAAAAACAGGGTCGCTTTATGCGGCTTCGTCCTGTGAATCGTCTTCTTCGATGGCCTTGCCACGCTTCGGACCCTTGTTGAGATTGGTCTCGACGAGGCGGACGGCTTCGGTTTCCGACATCTTGTTGACCGCGGCGATTTCGCGCGCCATGCGGTCGAGCGCAGCCTCATAAAGCTGGCGCTCGGAATAGGACTGCTCGGGCTGGTTCTCGGCACGATAGAGATCGCGCACGACTTCAGCGATGGAAATCAGGTCGCCGGAATTGATCTTGGCATCATATTCCTGGGCGCGGCGGGACCACATGGTGCGCTTGACGCGCGCCTTGCCCTGCACGACCTTCAAAGCACGCTCGACGAAATCCGTTTCCGAAAGCTTGCGCATACCAATGCTCATCGCCTTCGCGACCGGAACCTTCAGACGCATCTTGTCCTTCTCGAAATCAATAACGAAAAGTTCGAGCTTCATGCCGGCAACTTCTTGCTCTTCGATAGCGGTGATGGTACCGACGCCATGAGCGGGGTAGACGATCGATTCACCGGTCTTGAAGCCGTGACGTGCTGTAGAAGGTTTTTTCTGCTGAGTCGTCATTCTATTCAAAAACTCCCTGTTACGCTTCCGGCGGCGGCCGGAGCCGGGTCAGTCAGGCCCGGGTGAGACGGTAGTATCCGTCGGGTGACTTCACTCTGGTCCCATCGGGCAAAAGCAAAGACTTCTTGCGCACGATCTTGGGACCCGGCGCTCAAAGCGTTGATATGTCACGGAAACCGTGTACGGATTTGTTTTGCTTTCGTGATGGTTTTGGGCATGCGTCATGCCACAAATGGAACAGTAGACGAAACCTATCATAAAAATATGAGGAAATCAATAATTTGCTTCGCTTGAGTCATGCGGGCAACACATGTCACCCATATGCCTCACGCAGCTTTTAAAACGTTTTGCCCTACGTTCGCCCGAACCCGGTGACCGAATGTAGGCGCTGTCTCAATCGCCGGAACCGGGCTTTTCGGAAAAATACTTCTCGAATTTTCCGGTCTCGCCATCCATGTCCTTGGCCTCAGGCAACGGCTCCTTCTTGACCGTAATATTCGGCCAGATCGTTGCGTATTCGGTGTTGATCTTCAGCCATTTGTCGAGGCCAGGCTCGGTATCGGGCTTGATCGCCTCGGCGGGACATTCCGGTTCGCAGACGCCGCAATCGATGCATTCGTCGGGATGGATGACGAGGAAATTCTCGCCCTCATAGAAGCAGTCGACAGGGCAGACTTCCACGCAATCGGTGTATTTGCACTTGATGCAATTGTCGGTCACGACATAGGTCATGAAGAACTCCAGGATTTCCATGCGGATGGGGCCGGGCAACCTGGAACGTCGCGCCTATCCCCGTGCCGGAGGAAAAGCGTGAGCACGCTTGGGAGGCAAGCACGCTTCCGGCAGGTTGTCAGTGACGTATCGGCTTTATCGCCGGATTTCAAGGATAAACGATCTGCAAAAGCCGACGCCGCAGACAGAGTTTTCTAATCCTCGTCCGACATCAGCCTGTCGATTGCACGTCTTTCCTTTTTGGTCGGACGGCCGGTGCCGGTCGCCCGGATTGCCTGCTCGTAGGGCGTGAGACGTTTTGCCTCATCGGGCGGCGGGGATTGGTCGTCGTAAAGCAGGCGCGCCTGCTCGTAAGGCCCCCGCCGCTCGCCGGCAAGGCGCACGACGAGAACGACATCGCGCCGCTCCAGCGTCAGCTCGATACGGTCACCCGGCTTGACCATCTGGCTCGGCTGGCTGCAGCGCTCGCCGTTGATGCGCACATGGCCTGATTGGATATGGCTCTGCGCCACCGAGCGTGACTTCGCCATGCGCGCGAAGAACAGCCACTTGTCGATGCGCTGGCGCGAACCGCTGGTCGGCTGTGTCTCCCCGCTCATGACTACTTCTTCATCTGCTCCTTGAGGGCTGCGAGCTTGGCGAAAGGCGAATCCGGATCGATCGGCTTCTCCTTACGCGGCGGCTTGGCCTCGAAGCGCAGCGGCTGCGAGCCGCCGCGATTGTTGTTGCGGTCGTTGCGATCGTTGCGGTCACCGCGATCCTTGCGATCGCCACGGTCCTGCCGGTCGCCACGCGGCTGGTCGCCCCGTGGTTGGTTGTTGCGGTCGCCTCTTGCCTGCTGCGGCCGGCCGCCATCGCGACCGCCGCCTTCCTTGCCGCGGTTCTGGCGATTGTTGTCGCGGCCGTCGCCATTGCGATTGCCCTCGCCGCCTTCACCGCCGCCCGGCCGGCGATTGCGGTCGCCGCGTTCCTGGTTCTGACCGCGCTGCTCGCCCTGGCCGCCACGGCGTTCGCCATGACCGCCGCGCGCCTGGCGTTGATTGTCGTTGCGGCCGCCGAGACGCCACAGAAGAACTGGCTTCGGTTCCACCGGCTCGCCGGCTTCCCCAGGAGCAGGTGCTGCTTCCTCGGGAGCGTGCACCGCTTCCCCAGACGCTTCGACCGGAGCCGATGTCTCGATCGCTTCGACCGGAGCGGGGGGTTGGACCGCTTCGGCCACGGGCGCGTCAGCAACTGCCGGAGCCGCCTCGGTTGCAGACGCTTCGGCAACAGTCTCTTCCGCCGCACCGTCGGCATCGTCGTGGTCGGCCTTTTCGGCTGTCTCTTCCGCAGGCATTTCCGCAGTGGCAGCAGGCACTGAGGCCGCATCCTGCGTCGCAAGATGTACTGATGCCTCTTCCGCCTTCACGGCATCGGCGCGATAGCCGAGACCCTTGAGGATTTCTTCCATGTCCTCGAGCGTCGCACCGAGGATCGACAGCATCGCCGTCGTCGTCGTGAAGCGGCGGCCGTCATAGGCGCCCTCCGGACGGTTGTTTTGACCGGGCTTCCATTGCAGCAGCGGACGGATGATATCGGCCAGCCGTTCCAGGATGTCGATGCGTACGGCACGTTTGCCGAGGAAACGGAAGCCGGCGAGCTTGTAGAACATCCGCTCGAAGGTCGGATCCGTGACGACGGAGGTGCGGCCGGCGGCAAGCACCGGAATGAGATCGCCGTAGCCGGGCTTGTCGAGACCGTCGTTCTTCAGCGCCCAGAGCAGCGTGATGAGCTCGGCCGGCGCCGGCTTCAGAAGTGCGGGAACGAAGATGTGATAGGCGCCGAAACGCACGCCGTAGCGGCGCATGGAGGCACGGGCCTCCTGGTCCAGCGACTTCACCTCCTCGGTCACCTCGCGGCGGAACAGCACCCCGAGATTCTCGACGAGCTGGAAGGCAAGCCCCTTGGCGAGACCCTGCAGATCTTCGGCGCGCGACAGATCATCGAGCGGCTTCAGCACCGTGCTGATATGATGATTGACGAAGCGCTCGATGCGGGCAGCAACGTGATCGCGGGCATTGCCCGTCAATTGTTCGTCGGCCAGCAGGATCACGCGCGGACGCATGATGTGATCGCTGCCCGAAAGCCGCGCCACCGGGTCGCCCAGCCAACGGATCAACCCATCCGAACCGATCACAAGATCGCTGTTGCCGGCGGCATGCATCCGGGCCGCGCGGGCTTCGAACTCGAGCCCGAGCGCCTTCTGCGACGCAGCCTGAACCGCCTTGGCATCCGGTCCGTCCGTTCCCGCCACCGGCGTGAAACGGAACCCGCTCAATTGCCCTACATGATGTCCTTCAACGAAGACATCACCATTCACACTGATTTCAGCTTCCAGCATCGCATTCTCTCTCAGGCGCTTCATGAGCACAGATGTCCTGCGATCAACAAAGCGTTTCGTCAACCTTTCATGTAACGCGTCGGACAATCGATCTTCGATTTCCCGCGTCTTTTCCTGCCAGTGTGTCGGATCGGCAAGCCAACCGGGCCGATTCGAAACGTAGGTCCAGGTCCTTATCTGCGCGATTCGCGCCGAAAGCGTGTCAATTTCCCCATCTGTTCGATCGGAGCGATGAACCTGCTCCGCAAGAAACTGCTCATTCACCGTGCCATAGCGGACAAGATCGGAAAAGAGGGTCGCGATAAGATCGGCATGTTGTGCTGGGGTGATACGCCGATAATCGGGAAGCGCGCAAGCCTCCCAGAGTTTTTCGACGCGCGCCGGCCTGTCGGCGAGATCGATGACCTCGGGATAGCGCGAAAGCTGTTCCAGCGCCTGCTGGTCGACCGCAGGCAGCGCCCGCGTCAGCCCCGGCACGCGCGGTCCCACCTCAAGGCTGGCGCGCAGCGATGCGATTGAGGAGAAGTCCATCTCCGTCGTCCGCCACTGCAAAACCTTGACGTTGTCGAATTCGTGCCCCTCGATGCGCTGCACCAGTTCGTCGTCGAAGGGCGAGACCTGTCCGGTGACGCCGAAGGTCCCGTCCCGCACATGCCGCCCGGCGCGCCCGGCGACCTGGCCGAGTTCGCCTGGATTGAGATTGCGGAACTGGTAACCGTCGAACTTCCGGTCCTGGGCAAAGGCGACGTGATCGACATCGAGGTTGAGGCCCATGCCGATCGCATCGGTCGCCACCAGATATTCGACGTCGCCCGCCTGATAAAGCGCCACCTGCGCATTGCGGGTGCGCGGGCTGAGCGCGCCGAGCACCACCGCCGCGCCGCCGCGCTGCCGGCGGATGAGCTCGGCGATGGCATAGACCTCGTCGGCAGAGAAGGCGACGATGGCCGAGCGCTGCGGCAGCCGGGTGATCTTCTTCTGCCCGGCATAGAAAAGATGCGAAAGCCGCGGCCGCTCGACGATAGTGATGCCGGGCAGGAGCTGCTGCAGGATCGGCCGCATCGTCGCCGCGCCGAGCAGCAGCGTTTCCTCGCGGCCGCGCAGATGCAGGATACGGTCGGTGAAGATATGGCCACGCTCGAGATCGCCGGCGAGCTGCACCTCGTCGATCGCGACGAAGGCGGCCCTGGTCTCGCGCGGCATCGCTTCGACAGTGCAGACGGAAAAACGCGCATTGGGCGGCGAAATCTTTTCCTCGCCGGTGACCAGCGCCACATTCTGTGCGCCGACCTTCTCCACCACCCGCGTATAGACCTCGCGCGCCAGCAGCCGGAGCGGCAGGCCGATCACGCCCGTCCCGTGCGCAACCATGCGCTCGATGGCATAATGGGTCTTGCCGGTATTGGTCGGTCCGAGCACCGCGGTCACACCGCGCCCACTCAGAATCATCGGCTGCGAAATCAGAGTCATGAGTCCATGCAAATGAGGCGGGGTGGCCCCAGAAAATCTCGACTCCTCGATGGAAGCTGGACAACACATGGACAGCTGCCGTCGCAAACGCAAGGGCAGATTTCAAAATGCCTCGGGGATTACGACCTTTGCGAGTCCTGCGGAACGCCCGAATTTCCGATTCGGAACAGCGCAAGAACGAATCAGCGACGAATCGATGACTCTCGCTGATTCAGCTTTTGTTCACGGCTAAGTATTGATTTTGAATCACTTTTTCCCACTAGATGCTGAATCGCGAGACTCTCTCCTGTTCGCACTTTCGCCGTCGTGAGCGACAATCTTCGCCCGATTTTGAACAGGCAAAAATCCGCCCGAAATTAACCTCTCGACCAAAGCCTGAACGAATCGGAGACGAATCGCTCACTCCATCGTTTTCGCCTTTCGTTCACGGCCACATCTGGTAGCGCTATCAGGCCCCGGCACTAGACGCGGATCAGCGGCAGAGCCCTTCGTCCCGCTCCGCCGCACCAAAATTAATCTTTTTGGGAGCCGGATTCAGACGGCGTTAAGTCGGGGACGGCCAATTGTGGCGCGCCGATCAAAAACGGAACGAATCGCTGACGAATCGGCGACATCGCGATTTTCCCGCTTTGTTCACCGCAACATATTGTATTTAAATGTCTTTTTAACCATAGCGGCAATTTTCGGAAATGACGGAAATTAAACCGTGAATCAGGCTTCGTCACATTTCCAGAGCTTAACCGGGAACAAAAATCGCCAATACGTGTTTCTAGTCCATCCAAATTGCGGATGAAATGAAGGAAACACACCATGCTTGGCACGATACTACTTATTATCCTCATTCTGCTCTTGATCGGAGCCTTGCCGAATTGGGGTTATAGCCGTGGCTGGGGCTATGGACCTTCTGGCGGTTTGGGGCTAGTTCTCGTGATTATCATTATCCTTGTACTAATGGGCCGCGTCTAAAGGCCAACTAACCTAGGGAGTTACGACATGATGAAGAAGATTGTTCTTATTGGTGCGCTCGTCGGCGCGCTCGCATCCTGCACAGCGACCGAGCAAGGCACGGCGATCGGCGCCGGCACCGGCGCGGTTATCGGCGGTGTCGTCACCAACAGCTGGGGTGGTGCCGCCGTCGGCGCCGTTGCCGGCGGCCTGACCGGCGCTCTGATCGGCCAGTCGGTCGAACGCCGCGGCTACTGCGTCTATCGCGACCGCTACGGCCGCCGCTACGAGGCTCGTTGCCGCTAATCGGCACAAGCATATCGGACTCCCAACGGGCGCTTCGGCGCCCGTTTTCTTTGTCGGTCGATCCGTCAACGAGACGTTGACAATCGGTTGCGAAAGTCAAACCTAGCGCCGCCCAACGGGGAGTAACATATTTCCTTCAGAGCATGATGCCGAAAAGTGTGAGCGGTTTTCGTACGACATCATGCTCTCACTATAAATGCAGAACAGGATGATCCTAGGCCGACCCGGCCTAAGATCATCCTGTTCTGGAGCGCAACGGACAGGCAGGGCCGCCCGGCGCACCCAAAAGGAAACGCTTCCATGATTCAGATTTTGCTGAATTCCCTCATCGCGTCGGCTTTCCTGACAACCGCGATATCAGCGTTCAGCAGCGATGATCGTTCGCTGCGCAAAATACCGGCCAGAGTTAGGCCACAGCGACGTCCGAACACAGACCGCCGCTCTTGATCTTCCCGAAACAGCGCGACTGCTCCGGTCACAAAGTCGCAACCGGCATCACGAGACGCCCACAAACAGCGATGGCGCGATCCTGCCGGACGCGCCATCGCTTTGAATCTAATTCCTACTGTCGACGTGAAGACAGAAATGCCTAGGCGAAGAACTGTCCGCCATTGGCCGTCAGCGTCGAACCGGTGATGAAGCCGG
Source organism: Rhizobium sp. WSM1328 (assembly GCF_057653715.1). Classification (NCBI taxonomy): domain Bacteria; kingdom Pseudomonadati; phylum Pseudomonadota; class Alphaproteobacteria; order Hyphomicrobiales; family Rhizobiaceae; genus Rhizobium; species Rhizobium sp. WSM1328. The sequence goes on from NZ_CM172788.1 coordinate 4,223,354, forward strand.
CATCGTCGGAGACGAGGAAGGTGACGCAGCGCGCGATCTCTTCCGGTTCGCCGAGCCGACCGACGGGGATCTGCGGAATGATACGTTCGTTCAGCACCTTCTCCGGCACGGCAAGCACCATTTCCGTTCCGATGTAACCGGGGCAAATGGCGTTGACGGTGATGTTCTTGTTCGCCCCCTCCTGAGCCAGTGCCTTGGTAAAACCGAGATCGCCCGCCTTGGCCGCCGAATAATTCACCTGGCCCATCTGGCCCTTTTGCCCGTTGATCGACGAGATATTGACGATACGACCGAAGCTGCGGTCACGCATGCCGGTCCAGACCTGATGCGTCATGTTGAACAGGCCGGTGAGGTTGGTATTGATCACCTCGTGCCATTGTTGCTGCGTCATCTTGTGGAACATCGCGTCGCGGGTGATGCCGGCATTGTTGACGAGGATTTCGACCGGGCCGATCTCGCTTTCGACCCTGGCAACTCCCTCGCCGCAAGCGAGGTAATCCGAAACATCCCATTTGAACACCGGAACGCCGGTAACGTCGTGGAAGGCTTTGGCCTTCTCGTCGTTGCCGGCATAGCTGGCAGCGACCCTGTATCCGGCATTTTTCAGTGCCATGGATATTGCCGCGCCGATGCCGCGTGTACCCCCGGTGACCAAAGCCACTCTGCTCATGTTCCGCTCCCCTTTTGTTTTTCGCCCCGTCGCGTGGCGGGATCTTCAATCAAACATGGATCGTATGCTATTTAAAGCGCTTCAAAGCACATGGCCACACCCATGCCACCCCCGATGCAAAGCGTGGCGAGACCCTTCTTAGCGCCGCGGCGCTTCATTTCGAACAGCAGCGTGTTGAGAACGCGCGCACCGGAGGCGCCGATCGGATGGCCGATCGCGATCGCTCCGCCATTGACGTTGACGATCGACGGATCCCACCCGAGATCCTTGGTGACGGCACAGGCTTGCGCCGCGAAGGCCTCATTGGCTTCGACGAGATCAAGATCGTTGACCGACCAGCCGGCCTTCTCGAGCGCCTTGCGCGAAGCCGGGATCGGTCCGGTGCCCATGATCTGCGGATCGACACCCGCCGTTGCCCAGGAAACGATGCGGGCGAGCGGCTGGACCCCGCGCCGGACCGCCTCCGCTTCGCTCATCAGCACCGCCACAGCGGCACCGTCGTTGAGGCCGGACGCGTTCGCGGCCGTGACCGTGCCGTCCTTGTCGAAGGCCGGGCGCAGCTTCCCCATCGCCTCGATCGTCGCGCCGTGACGGATATATTCGTCAGCATCGACCGTAACGTCGCCCTTACGTGTCTTAATGACGTAGGGGATGATCTCGTCGACAAAGCGACCGGCCTTCTGCGCTGCCTCCGCCTTGTTCTGCGAACTGACGGCGAACTGATCCTGGTCGTCGCGCGAAAGCTGCCACTGGCGCGCAACATTCTCGGCGGTGATGCCCATGTGGTAGCCGTGGAAAGCGTCGGTCAAGCCGTCCTTGATCATCGTGTCGATCATCTTCATGTCGCCCATCTTGACGCCGCCGCGCAAGTGCGCGGCATGCGGGGCCATCGACATGGATTCCTGGCCGCCGGCAACGATGATCTTGGCGTCGCCGGTGGCGATCTGCTGCATGCCGAGCGCGACGGCGCGCAAGCCCGAGCCGCAGAGCTGGTTAACGCCCCAGGCCGTTGCTTCCTGCGGAATGCCGGCCTTCATCGCCGCCTGGCGGGCCGGGTTCTGACCTTCGCCGGCGGCAAGCACCTGGCCGAGGATCACCTCATCCACCTCGCCGGCATCGACGCCCGCACGCTCGAGCGCGCCCTTGATGACGGCCGCCCCGAGCTCATGCGCGAGGACCGTCGCGAAAGCACCGTTGAAGGCGCCGACTGCTGTTCGCCCTGCACTGGCGATGACGATGGATGGATTGCTCATGGGGACGCTCCTCGTTTTCGTCTCACTTACATAAGTGGAAACTGGCAAAGCTTGGAGCACAAGTCAAACGCGAAGACCGGCCGCCGTCATTTTAGGTAAAGCCCGTCGAAGCCCGATTCATCTGCTCTGTTAAAGGTTTGCCGCATCGCACAAAGAGATTGTCACCGGCCTTCTTTTGCGTTTACAGTCTCAAGTGGAGGAATATCCATAAATCAGACGGGGGTTCAGGAGACTGATATGGCGAAGCATGAGGGTCAGATTGTTATCAAGAAATACGCCAATCGCCGCCTATACAACACAGGCACCAGCACCTACGTGACGCTGGAAGACCTGGCGGAGATGGTGAAGAAGGGCGAAGAATTTAACGTACAAGATGCAAAAAGCGGAGATGACATCACCCATTCGGTGCTGACCCAGATCATCTTCGAACAGGAATCGAAGACCGGCAACACATTGCTCCCGATCTCTTTCCTGCGCCAGCTCATCACCTATTACGGCGACCAGATGCAGATGGTGGTGCCGAGCTTTCTCGAACATTCGATGCGCTCCTTCACCGAACAGCAGTCCCAGATGCGCGAGCAAGTAAACCGCGCCTTCGGCGAAACGCCGCTCGGCAAGAACCTGCAGTTGCCGATGCAGATGGTCGAGGACCATGTTCGCCGCAACACCGAGCTGTTTCAGCAGGCGATGCAGATGTTCTCGCCCTTCATGACGCCGCCTGCCAAGGAAAGCCGCAAGGCCGAGGCCAAGGATATCGACGAGCTGAAGGAACAGCTCCGCGCCCTTCAGAACAAACTCGACAACCTATAATCCGATCGAGACATCCCGCCCGGCGCTTCGGATCGACACGGCAAAACCGCCGATGACATCGATCAGAGCGATCGTCATCAAAATGAAGAAGACCTGCGTCGCAGCATCCCGGACGAGCAAAAACTCGACCAGGAAAGCGATGAACACCAGCATCGACAGCATGTGGTTGACGAGATTGCCGGAACCAGTTCTGGTCGCCTTGAGGATTTCGAAGAACAGCACGACAAGTGCGATGACGATGAAAAGATCGCCGAGCGCCATGCTCCAGATCGCGCCCGAGATCATCGACAGCACGATGATATCATGTTGCAGTGCCGGAATTCCGCCATTGCCCATCAGGCCCAGCATCGCAAGATTGTAAAGAATAAACGGGATAATCATCAGGGGCATGGCGGCTATCATCGGCAATCTCCCAGTGCATCATGGAACAATACTGCCGCAAACCCTTGCCCCACCGCAAGTCATTGCAAATATTATATTGTCGAAATGCAAAAGGCCGGCGTGACGCCGGCCTTGAAACTTCGATCGGACAAGCCGGATCGCGAAATTATGCGCTTTCCTTCGGCGTCAGAACCTGGCGGCCGCGATACATACCGGTTTTCAGATCGATATGATGCGGGCGGCGCAGTTCGCCGGAATTCTTGTCTTCGACGTAGGTCGGAGCCTTCAGGGCGTCTGCCGAACGGCGCATACCGCGCTTGGACGGGCTTGTTTTTCTCTTCGGTACAGCCATTTCTCTTACTCCACTTGCGGGCAAAACATTCCCACGGCCACACCGGCGGCCGAAACGGACATGTCGCGATTTCGGAATTTGGCGCGCTTATACATGCAAGGGGTGACCTTGACCAGTCCCCATGCGTATTTTTTGCAAAGCCGATGATTCCAGGCTCAGACTTCGTCTTCCGGCACGATCCAAGGCTCGGCTCGAGCCGCCTCTTCCCATTTCCGCCAGGCCGGATGCGCCTTCATGGTCTCCATATAGGCCAGCGTATCGTTCTGGCTGACGAGATCATAGATTTCGAACCGGTTGACGACAGGCGCAAACATCGCATCCGCCCCGCTGAACGCGCCAAACAGAAACGGTCCGCCGGATTGCTGCAGGAGGTCGCGCCAGATCGTCTCGATGCGGCTGATATCGGCGTCGACACCCTCCGGCAACGCGATCTTGCCCTTCGGCCGGCGGATATTCATCGGGCAGGCACCGCGCAGCGCCCGGAAGCCCGAAAGCATTTCCATCGAAACCGAACGGGCGAGCGCTCGCTCGGCGCGATCCCTCGGCAGAAGGGCGGCGTCCGGATAAAGCTCGGCGACATATTCGATGATCGCCAGCGATTCCCAGATCTTCAATGCACCATGCTGCAGAAGTGGTACTCGCCCGGTCGGTGAGACCGCCTTGATATCGCGATTGCCACCAGGATAGTCGAAGGGGATCAGAACCTCCTCGAAATCGACGCCGGCGCCCGTCAGCGCCATCCACGACCGGAACGACCAGGAGGAATAGTTCTTGTTGGCGATGTAGAGCGTCGGTCTATCCATGGGCCTCTCCGGTTCAGGCTTCGAAATCGAAGATCAACAATTCGTGGAAATGGTTCATGTCCTCGAACGCGCAGAATGCCGGCGGGGTCAGCTCGAAAACAGGGGCCTTGCGGCGGACATCGTCGGCGACGTTGTCGAGCATTGCCTGCCAGCGCGGCAAGGCTTCGTCTTCCAACCGTTCGATCGCATAGGCGAAGGTCATGTGGAACTTATAGTCCTCATGGTTCGGCTGGCGATAGCCCAGAAGCTCGGCCAGCGCATTGCGCCAGGCTCGCATGACCTTGCGGTCTCTCTCCGTCGCCCCGTCGACGAGCAGGCCCGACGGGCGAGCTTCGACGATGGCGACCTTGAAGGGATCGGCCATCGAGAAACCTTCGAGCCGGGCCGCCATCAGCGCTATCATGTCGTCGATCGGCGTATCGAGAGGCAGATCGCCCGGCCAGCAATCCTGGCGGCGCCTGGTCTCGATGACACCTTCGAAAAGTGTCATGTGAATGCTTGATATCGGCGTGAAGAGGAACTGCGGGGCTTCGGGCATCGCCAGATATTTCTCACGCGCCTCGATCAGCACCGCCTGCGTTTGCGAACCCTTCTCGATATGGCAAACGATGGTGTTGCCGGCTTCCGGCAGAAAGCCGCCGACCTTGCGATAACGGCTGCCGAGATGGGCGGGCGGGGTTGGATTGTGCCTCTTCGAATAAAAGAGAAGCTCGGGCGAAAATGTCGTGATGGTCATGGGCGACTCGGGGGCTCTGGTTGGACTGCATTCGCCCATATGGCAGAACCAAGAATGTCAGATGACACTTGCCACGTCTCGAGCACGATACCGAAAAGTGTGAGCGGTTTTCGGACGACATCCTGTTCTAGCGATAAGTTCTGATCTCAATCATAGATGCACCGGATGTAATCGCCCGAACCTTGTGCGCGTCTCTCGATCACGCCGGCGAGCCGGCGAAGACCTCGTCCGGGCTTGCCGGCATTGCGGTCGATGGGGTTCGGCAGCGAGACGGCAAGCAGCGATGCCTGGCGCCGCGTCAGCTTCGAGGCCGGCACCTTGAAATGATGCTGGGCCGCCGCCTCGATACCGTAAATGCCGGGACCCCATTCGGCGATATTGAGATAGATTTCCATCAGCCGTCGTTTCGACAGGACGAAATCCGTGCTCACCGCGAGCGGAAGTTCCAGCGCCTTGCGCACGAAGGAGCGGCCGTTCCAGAGGAAGAGGTTTTTCGCCGTCTGCATCGGGATGGTGCTACCGCCCCGTGTTGCCTGACCTTTCAGCGTATCCTCGACCAGCATGCGCATTTCCGCCCAGTCGACACCGCCGTGAAAGCAATATTGCCCGTCCTCTGACATCATCACCGACTGCACCACAACCGGGGCAATCTTATCAAGCGACACCCATTGCCTGTCGTAACCCCGCAGCAGCACGAGATCGCGCAGCATCAGCGTCGAGACGGGATGAATGAAAGGCAGCAGATAGAAAAAGATCAGCGCATAGGGAAGAATCAGCAAGACCAGCACGGCAAGAACAATGCGTTTCAACACACGCCCGTCTCCGAACCATCGCCGACGAGCCGGCATGTCGACGCTGTCCTCTCTCTCCGGCGCTATATCCAATGTCCCCAGTCCGATTTCGCTCCTGTCGTTCTCATAACGCCTGTGCAGAGCTTATGCCAGAGTGCGCGGCGAATCTTGCTGCCGCCATCGACAATTCCGTTGCAAGCCCGGGGGCGCTCATGCCAAACAGCGCCCATGGACGCGAACCGGGACACTTTCGAGACGAGGCTGAAGAACAACGCCCGCGACATCGAGGCGCTGCTCGACGCATTGCTTTCACCGAGTGCCCTTTCCGATGAAATCGCCAGGCCCGAGACGCTGCGCGATGCCATGCATTATGCCGTGCTGAATGGCGGCAAGCGGCTGCGCCCGTTTCTCGTCGTCGAAAGTGCAGCCCTTCTCGGCGGCGACGCAGAGGCGGCGCTTCGCGTCGGCGCCGCCCTCGAATGCGTTCACTGCTATTCCCTCGTGCATGACGACCTGCCGGCCATGGACGATGACGACCTGCGCCGCGGCAAACCGACGGTACACATCAAGTTCGACGAGGCGACGGCGATCCTCGCCGGCGACAGCCTGCTGACCTATGCCTTCGACATCATCGCCGCGCCGGAAACGACCCTTGCCGATACGAGCAAGGCATCGCTGGTGCTGGCCCTTGCCCGCGCAGCCGGTCTCGGCGGCATGGCCGGCGGCCAGGCGCTCGACCTCGCGGCGGAAAAGCAGGCCCCCGACGAGGCCGGCATCATCCGCCTGCAGGCGATGAAAACAGGCGCGCTGATCCGCTTCGCCTGTGAAGCCGGCGCCGTCATCGCGGCAAGCCGGCCGGAAGATCGCCGTCGCCTGCGCGCCTTCGGCGAAAAGATCGGCCTTGCCTTCCAACTGGCCGACGACATTCTCGACCTGACCTCGGATGCGGCGACCATGGGCAAGGCGACCGGCAAGGATGCGGCCCGCGGCAAGGGAACGCTTGTGGCCCTGCGCGGCATGGAATGGGCCGAAGCCCAGCTCCGCGAGCATGTCCGCGATGCAGAGGCGTTGCTTGCCCCCTACGGCCCCCGTGCCTCGACCCTCATTGCTGCGGCGCATTTCATCGCCGACCGGAAGAGCTGAAGCGGCAGGTCAGGCTGTCAGTATTTCTTTGAGGGCGGAAACCAGACGGGCACACTCCTCGCCCGTGCCGATGCTGATCCGCAGGAAGTCCGAAATACGCGGTTTGGCGAAATGCCGGACGAGAATGCCGCGCTCCCGCAGAGCGGCTTGAAGCGCTGCCCCGGAACGGCTTTGGTGCCTCGCGAAAACGAAGTTCGCCTGGGACGGCAAGACCTCGAAACCCAAAACTTCAAGTTCAGAGTCGAGGCTTTCGCGGCTGGCGATGATGTTCCTCCGGCATGTCTCAAACCACGCCTCGTCCTTGATCGCCGCCGTCGCCGCAAGCTGCGCCAGACGATCGAGCGGATAGGAATTGAAACTGTCCTTGACCCGCTCCAGCGCCTCAATCAGCGGCCGCTGCCCCAGCGCGAAGCCGATGCGCAGACCGGCAAGCGAACGGGACTTCGACAGGGTCTGGATCACCAGTAGGTTGGGATAGGTTGAAACGAGCCCGGCAGCGCTCTCGCCGCCGAAATCGATATAGGCCTCGTCTATGACAACGACCGCATCCGGATGGGCGGCAAGAAGTGCTTCGATACTGGCAAGTGGCAAGCCGATGCCGGTCGGCGCATTCGGATTGGGGATGATGATCGCGCCGCAGGGCCTGTCGTAATCTTCCAGCCCGATCCGAAACCCATCGTCAACAGGCACCTCGATCGCTTCGACGCCGTATAGCAGGCTATAGGTCGAATAGAAGGCGTAGGTCACATCGGGGTAGAGAAGCGGCCGCTCGTGTTTCAGCAGCGCCTGGAACGTATGCGCGAGAACCTCGTCGGAGCCGTTGCCGACGAATATTTCTTCTGCGGTCAGGCCGAAATGGGCCGCGATCGTCTCGCGCAATTCCGCAGCAGTCGGATCGGGATAGAGCCGCAGACGATCGTCCGCCGCATCCCGGATCGCCTCAAGCGCCTTCGGGGACGGACCGTAAGGGCTCTCGTTGGTATTGAGCTTGACCATGTTCGCGATACGGGGCTGCTCGCCCGCGACATAGGGCCGAAGCTTACTGACGATAGGCGACCAGTACCGGCTCATCCGAACTTGCGGGCGCTCATTCCGCCGCCGTCCGTTGGCCGAAACGCTTCTCGATATAGTCGACAACCAGCGCCTCGAAATCGGCGGCGATATTGGCACCGCGCAGAGTCAGCGCCTTCCGGCCGTCGATGAAGACGGGGGCGGCCGGCGTTTCGCCAGTGCCCGGAAGCGAAATGCCGATATCGGCATGTTTGCTTTCGCCCGGCCCGTTGACGATGCAGCCCATGACGGCGACGTTCAGCGCCTCGACCCCAGGATATTTCTCGCGCCAGACAGGCATGTTCTTGCGGATGTCGTTCTGGATATTCTGGGCAAGTTCCTGGAACACCGTCGACGTCGTGCGTCCACAGCCCGGACAGGCCGCAACGACGGGTATGAACTGGCGAAAGCCCATGACCTGCAGGATTTCCTGCGCCACCTGGACTTCGCGCGTGCGGTCGCCGTTCGGCTCCGGCGTCAGCGACACGCGGATCGTATCGCCGATGCCGTGCTGCAGCACGAAGCCCATCGCCGCAGACGAGGCGACGATGCCCTTGGTGCCCATGCCGGCTTCGGTCAGGCCGAGATGCAGCGCATGATTGGAGCGTTCGGCAAGCATGGAATTGACGGCGATCAGGTCCTGCACCTGGCTGACCTTGGCCGACAGGATGATGCGGTTGCGCGGCAGGCCGATCTCTTCGGCAAGGGCTGCCGAAAGCAGCGCCGACTGCACGATCGCCTCGCGCGTCACCTGCCGGGCCGAAAGCGGCGATCCGGCTTCGGCGTTCCGGTCCATCAGCGCCGTCAGCAGATCCTGATCGAGCGAGCCCCAGTTGACGCCGATGCGCACCGGCTTGTCATAGCGGATCGCCATCTCGATGATCTCGGCGAACTGCTTGTCCTTCTTGTCCTTGAAGCCGACATTGCCGGGGTTGATGCGGTATTTCGCCAGCGCTTCGGCGCAATCCGGATGATCGGCGAGCAGCTTGTGGCCGATATAGTGGAAGTCGCCGATCAAGGGCACGTCCATGCCGAGGCGCAGAAGCCGCTCGCGGATCTTCGGCACGGCGGCTGCACTCTCGTCGCGGTCGACGGTAATGCGCACCAGTTCCGAGCCCGCCCGGTGGAGAGCGGCGACCTGCGCGACGGTGGAATCGATATCGGCCGTATCGGTGTTCGTCATGGACTGCACGACGACCGGCGCCCCGCCGCCGACGATGACGCCGCCGACATCGACGGCAACGGAAGCGCGGCGCGGTTTCGGATCAAAATCGGCGGCTGACAACATGGAGAGTTCTTGCACCCCTAAAGCATGTCGCGCAAAAGTGTGCAGCGGTTTTGCGATAACGACATGCGAAAAATAAAAACCTAAAGCGTGAGGAGCAAATCTGAAAGATTGCGACGCGCTTTAGAAACGGTGCTTTTCAGGTGGATCAAGGCCGGCTGCTTGTCAACCGCCCCTGATATCACTTTTGTTGGGAGGCGGCTCAGTGACCGCCTCCGGAGGTCTCATCGGCATAATGGGCCAGGTTGGAGAGCAGCAGAACGACGATGAGCAGCACCGGCAGCGCCATGAAAACGACGGCAAAACCGATATGCTCGGCGACGAAGCCGATCAACGATGGCGCAACCAGCATGCCGGAATAGCCCATGGTCGTGACCACCGAGATGCCGATGCCGGGCTTGAGTCCGGGAATATTGCCCGCCGCCGAGAAAGCGATCGGCACCATGTTGGAAATGCCGATACCGCAAAACGCAAAGCCCAGGATGGCAAGCTCGGCATTGGGCGCCAGGCCGGCAAGCAGCATGCCGACAATGGCAAACAAAGTGCAGATGCGTAGCGTCTTGACGCCGCCCAGGCGGTCGCGCACCAGGTCGCCGGCAAAGCGCATGATTGCCATGGTCGCCGAAAAGGCTGCGAAACCAAGGCCGGAAAGCGCCACGGATGCACCCATTTCCTGCCGGAGATAGAGCGCGCCCCAGTCGAGAACAGCGCCTTCAGGCACCATGCTGAACAGCGCCATCAATCCGAGCAGCCACGGCAGCGGTACCATCGGCAGCTTCGTCTTTTCCTTCTTGGCGTCGGGATGCGGCGGATCCGCAAGGATCATCGGCCAGGCGACGGCAAGGAAGATCGCCGCCAGCACCGTCGCCAGTTGCGCATGGCCGAGAATACCGAGCTTGGAGATCACGATGCCGCCGAGACCTGAGCCGATCAGTCCGCCAAGGCTCCAGAAAGCGTGGCAGGACGACATGATGGCGCGGCGCATGGATTTCTCGACCGACACTGCATTGGCATTCATCGCCACATCCATTGCGCCGATGAAGCCGCCGAACAGGAAGAGCGAGATTGCCCCGGTCAGCACATTTGGCGCCAGCGTCAATGCCAGCAGCAACGGCAGCACAGAGACGGCCAGGACCTGAACGACGACACGCGAGCCGTGTTTGGCGATCTGCGCACCGGCGATCGGCATCATGACCAGCGAGCCGACGCCGAAGACGAGGATCATCAGCCCAAGCTCGAACTTGGTCAGCGCCAGACGCTCGGCAAAATCCGGGATCTTCGGCGCCCAGCAGCCGACGACAAAACCATTCATAAGAAAGAGCAGGGAAACCGCCGCCCTGCTTCTGGTAATGAAGCCGCTCCGGGCTCCCGGCGCACTCACATGACTATCCATTTCCGGTCTTCCTCATTGCCGGGCTTTCACCCGCCCGGTTTCCCTAAACTCTATGATGGCGCCTCAGTTCGTTTTCTCGGCGAGAACAGTTCTGCATCCGCGCTCGCGGTAACGGGCGAGAATGGCCGGATCGGCATCGTGCTCGACGACCAGGCATTCGCAATGCGCAACCGGCAGGATGCTATGCGGGGCAGCCGTGTCGAATTTCTCCGAGGTTGCAGCCACCAACACCCTTTTGCTCCTGGATGTCGCAAACCGCTTGAACTCCGCATCCTCGAAGCCGAACACCGTGATGCCGGCCTCGAGATCGACGCCGCAGGCGCCGAGAATGCAGAGATCGGGCGAAATCTGCTCCATATCCCGCAAGGCCTTGGCGCCGAGCGAACCGCCCGTCTGCCGATCCACCATCCCGCCGATCAGAATGACGTTGACGGCAGGCTTGTCGATCAGAGCTGCGGCAATCGCCGGCGCATTGGTCGCAGCCGTCAGCGCAAGTTCGGCCGGCAATGCGTGGGCAATCGCCAGATTGGTGCTGCCGGCGTCGAAGAACACGGTCGAACCGGCGGCAATCTGCTTTGCCGCAGCGCGCGCCAGCGCCTGTTTCCGGTCAGCGGCAAAGCCGATGCGCTGCGTCAGACTTCCGTGCGCCGGCGAGACCGGCAATGCGCCGCCATAGACCCGCTCACAGAGCCCTGCCGCCGCCATCTCCCGCAGATCCCGCCGCACCGTATCCTCGGAGACGCCGAATTCGAGCGCAAGCTCCGTCGCCAGCACGCGGCCATTCAGCCGCAGCCTCTCGGAAATCACGCCTTGGCGCTCTCGCAACAGAAAATCCTGCATGTTCCTACCGGATCGAGACCTCACAAACCGAAAACGTGCATAAACGCTTATGATCATGCAGGCAACATGCACGGTCACACGTTTTCTGACGTTTCGAAACAAAGCTCCACCACCAGAGCGAATATGCCCTATTGACCGGCCCGGGAGGCGGGAATATCGATTGGTCATTCCCGATTCCCGCCGGCATATCCGCCACCTGGTCCGTTCTCCCCGTGAAAAACTCCGTCAGCCTGGGCATCCTGCTCACGAGCCTCGCCTATATGGCGTTCACCTTCCATGACGCGATCATCAAGATCCTGGCTTCAAGCATTCCCGTCTGGCAGATCCTGTTTTTCCGCAGTCTCACCATCCTCGTCGGTTGTCTCGCCTATGGTCGCGGCAAGCTCGTCCACCAGACGATGACATCGCCGATCATCAAGCCGATGATTGCCCGCAGCATCCTTCTTCTCTGCGCCTGGCTTTCCTACTATTCCGCCGCAAGCCGCCTGCAGCTTGCCGAAGTGACCACGCTCTATTACGCCGCACCTGTTGTCGGCACCTTGCTTGCCTGGTTCATCCTGAAGGAGAAGGTCACGCCGGCGCGTTGGCTGGCGGTCGGCGTCGGCTTCGTCGGCGTCCTCATCGCCTGCAATCCGGTCGGCCTCACCATCTCCTGGCCGGTCTATCTGGCGCTGCAGGCGGCCGTGCTCTGGGCCTCTGCCATGGTGCTGCTGCGCAAGACCTCGCTGCATGAGAAGACGATTATCCAGCTCACCGTTTCCAACGTCTTTTTCCTTGCCATGACCGGCGTTGCCGTGATCTGGACATGGCAGACCCCCGATATGACACAGCTCGCGCTCCTCATCGCCACCGGCATCGTTGCCGGCTGCGCGCAGTTCGCCCTTTTCGAAGGCATGCGTCAGGCGCCCGTCTCCGTGCTTGCGCCATTCGAGTATAGCTCTCTCATCTGGGCCTTCCTCTTGGGCTATCTGATCTGGGCCGACATCCCCACGCAGAATGTGGTCGTCGGCGCGGCGATAATCCTCGGCGCCGGATTGATCATCATCATCAGCGAAAAACTGCGCCGCCGCATCACCGCCTGATGCCTGTTTCTGCGGGATTCATGGTTCGAGCGGCCGTTTGAGAAAAATATTTGCAGTTGCTGCTTTTATTCGCAGTTTTCTACGCTTCCGGCGCCATAATTTTCTGACAACTATCCCCATCCGATAACAACTCCCAAGGATGGATGAAACAATGAACTGGTTGAAAACCGTCGCCGCCGCCGCCCTCATTCAGGCCGCGGCCCTCCTGCCTGCCCATGCAGGTGAAAACCTCGCCGCCATCAAATCGGCCGGCGTCTTCAAGATCGGCACCGAAGGCACTTATGCGCCCTTCACCTATCATGACGAAAGCGGCAAGCTCGTCGGCTTCGATGTCGAGATCGGCGAAGCGATCGCCGCCAAGCTCGGCGTCAAAGCCGAGTTCGTCGAAGGCAAGTGGGATGGCCTGATCGCTGGCCTCGATGCCAAGCGCTACGATACCGTCATCAACCAGGTCGGCATCACCGAAACCCGCAAGCAGAAGTATGATTTCTCCGAGCCCTATATCGCCTCCAAGGCCGTGCTGATCGCCCGCGATAGCGACGACAGCATCAAGTCTTTCGCCGACCTGAAGGGCAAGAAGTCCGCCCAGTCGCTGACCAGCAACTTCGGCAAGCTCGCAACCGAAGCCGGTGCCGAGCTCGTCGGCACCGACGGTTTCGATCAATCGATCCAGCTGGTGCTGACCAAGCGCGCCGACGCCACGATCAACGACAGCCTCTCCTTCCTCGATTTCAAGAAGCACAAGCCGGACGCGCCGGTGAAGATCGTGGCCGAGCAGGAAAACGCCGATTACTCCGGCGTCATCATCCGCAAGAACGAGCCGGAGCTTCTCGCCGAAATCAACAAGGCGCTTGCCGACATCAAGACCGACGGCACTTACAAGAAGATCGCCGACAAGTATTTCGGCCAGGATGTTTCCAAGTAAGTTCAACTGAAGAAAAGTCCCTTCCCCAACTCCTCCCCACAAGGGGGAGGGGCTTAGCCGGCGGGCCGTCTCATCTCCAAATAAACGTTTCGGCCTGCCGCTCGGTCGCTATTTCGTGTGAGCCGGCACCTGGATAAGTCCCTCCCCCTTGTGGGGAGGGGTTGGGGAGGGGTATTTCGGATATCACGACCCAACTGACGAGAGGCAACTCCCTTGGCGCACTGGCTCCAACTGATGGCGGAATCGCTACCCTCGCTCCTGTGGGCGGGGCTGATCTTCACCATTCCGCTGACCCTGCTATCCTTCGTCTTTGGCCTGGCCCTCGGGCTCGCCACCGCAATCGCCCGGCTCTTCGGGCCGATGCCGCTTTCGGCCGTCGCGCGCTTCTATGTCTGGGTCATCCGCGGCACGCCGCTGCTGGTGCAGCTCTTCGTGATCTTCTACGGCCTGCCGAGCCTCGGCATCCTGCTCGATGCCTTTCCGGCCGCCCTCATCGGCTTCACGCTGAATATCGGCGCCTACAGCTCCGAGATCATCCGCGCCGTCATTTCTTCGGTGCCGAAGGGCCAATGGGAAGCAGCCTATTCGATCGGCATGAGCTGGCGCCAGGCGATGAGCCGCACCATCCTGCCGCAGGCCGCCCGCGTCGCCGTGCCGCCTTTGTCGAACACCTTCATCTCGCTGGTCAAAGACACCTCGCTTGCTGCGGCCATCACCGTGCCCGAGCTCTTCCAGGCAGCACAGCGCATCGTCGCCACCACCTATGAGCCGTTGATCCTCTATATCGAGGCGGCGCTGATCTATCTCGTCCTGAGCTCCGTCCTCTCGCAGTTGCAGGTGCGGCTGGAACGCCGCTTCGCGCGTTATGGCGGCATGCTGGAGGCAAATGCATGATCGAGCTTTCCAACATCGAAAAGCGCTTCGGCGACGCCGTCATCCTCAAGGATATCAGCATCCGTATCCCCGAAGGCAGCGTCACCGCGCTGGTCGGGCCTTCCGGCGGCGGCAAGAGCACACTGCTGCGCTGCATCAACCTGCTCGAAATTCCGACCGCCGGCTCTATCCGCCTCGGAGAGGAGAAGCTGGCCTTTGTACCGGGCAAACGAACGAGCTGGCCGGCGATCCAGAAGATCCGCCGCCAGACCGGCATGGTCTTCCAGAATTTCCAGCTCTTCCCGCATCAGACCGCGATCGAGAATGTCATGGAAGGCCTGGTGACGGTACTGAGATGGCCGAGGGAAAAGGCCCACGAGCGTGCGATGGAATTGCTGACCAAGGTCGGCATGACCGACAAGGCCGATGCCTGGCCTTCGACGCTGTCGGGCGGCCAGCAGCAGCGCGTTGCGATCGCCCGCGCACTGGCGCCCTCGCCGCGCGTGCTTCTCTGTGACGAGCCGACATCCGCCCTCGATCCCGAGCTTTCGGCCGAAGTGGTCGATGTACTGGGCCAACTTGCCAGCGAAGGCACGACGATGGTGATGGCGACCCACGATCTTCGGCTCGCCTCGAAGATCGCCAATGACGTTGTTTTCCTGGAAGCCGGCATCGTGGTGGAAACGGGCAGCGCCAGAGCGATCTTCAGCGCGCCGGAGCGGGAACGCACCAAACGTTTCATCTCGACGATTAACGCCGCCCATACTTACGATATCTGAGCTAGAGCATGATGCCGAAAAGTGTGAGCGGTTTTCGGACGACATCATGCTCCATTTCTTTGATTTAGATCCGGATTCAGATTCTAGGCCGACCTGGCCTAAAATCATCCGGATCTAGACTAATGCCGGGATGCGAAGATCCCGGCATGGCTGGAACTCCAATCAGGAGGCCGTGACGACGGCACGCGCCGCCTTCAGCGCATTACCCCACCAGATGAGCTGATCGAGCTGGTTCTTCGCCGCTTCGTTGAGATGGGCGTAATCGCTGAGGCTCTTGCCTTCCTTGAGGACGCCGAGATATTCGCCAAGCGCGATATGCACGCCCGTTTTCACCGAAGCCGCCCCCATTTCCACGAAGATCAGGCGAAGATGCTCCACCGCACGTGCGCCGCCAACGCCGCCGTAACCGACGAAACCGACCGGCTTGTGGATGAACTCGCCGAGGTCGATGGCGTTCTTCAAAACCGCAGTCGGCGCGTGATTGTACTCGGCAACTGTGAAAATGAAGCCATCGAATTCACGCAGCTTCTTTTTCCAGCGCTCTGCCGTTTCGCTTTCAGCGGTCGTGGCACGCTGCTCACCGAAAAAATGCATGGGGTAGTCGAGCAGGTCGAGAACCTCGACCTCAATGTCCTGCCGTTCGGCGGCGATAGCGGCAATCCACTTGGCCGGATGCTCGGAAAAACGGCCAATACGCGTGCTGCCGACGATAACGGCAATCTTCAACTTGCTCATTGATATCATTTCCTGATTGGTCTTGGGGGCGGATGGTGGGAGCGCAAGCTTATGAGAAAGCCTCCGCGCCGGGCAAGGCGCGAAGGCTTCGAAAAATCAGCTTTTTGACAGGCCGATCGTACACAATCGAGTGAATGGAGCCCGCTCGAAAAGCCGGCCGATGGGCGCCTTTGCCAAGGATGGCAGCGCTTCAGCCTGCGTAGACGACGAGCAGGTCCTTGGCATCGATCTGATCGCCGGTCCGTACCAGCACTTCGGAAATCGTGCCATCCTTTTCCGCATGCAGCGCCGTTTCCATCTTCATCGCCTCGATCGAGACGAGCACGTCGCCGGCATTGACGGCCTGGCCGGGCGAGACGAAGACACGGCTGATGACACCCGGCATCGGCGCGCCGACATGAACGGCATTGCCCGGTTCGGCCTTGCGGCGGACGGCCGCACCCGTCGCCCCATGGGCCCGGTCCGGCACCTTGATGCGGCGCGGCTGGCCATTGAGCTCGAAGAAGATGGTCACCATGCCCTGGCTGTCGGTGGCGCTCATCGCCTGGTTGACGATGACGAGCGTCTTGCCGCGCTCGATATCGGCAAACAGTTCCTCGCCGTCCTTGAGACCGTAGAAATAGGCGGGCGTCGGCAGCACCGAGACCGGGCCGTAGGTATCGGAGGCGAGCGCGAAGTCGGTGAAGACCTTCGGATACATCAGGTAGGAGGCAAATTCGAAGTCGCTGACCTCGCGCTCGAGTTTCGTCTCGATAACTTTGCGCTCCGCATCGAGATTAGCCTCCTTGAGCAGCGAGCCGGGGCGCACGGTATAGGGCTTGTCGCCCTTCAGCGCCTTCTTCTGCAGCGCTTCGGGCCATCCCGACGGCGGCTGGCCGAGATCGCCCTTCAGCATCGAGACCACCGATTCCGGGAAGGAGACTTCCTTGTCGGGGCTGACGACATCGGCGACCGTCAGGTCCTGGGACACCATCATCAGCGCCATGTCGCCGACGACCTTGGAAGACGGCGTCACCTTGACGATATCGCCGAACATCTGGTTGGCGTCGGCATAGGCCTGCGCCACCCGATGCCAGCGGGTCTCGAGGCCGAGCGAGCGGGCCTGTTCCTTGAGGTTGGTGAACTGGCCGCCCGGCATTTCGTGCAGATAGACTTCGGATGCCGGCCCCTTCAGATCGCTTTCGAAGGCGGCATATTGGTTACGCGCCGCTTCCCAATAGAAGGAGATACGGCGGATCCATTCCGGATCGAGGCCCGGATCACGCTCCGTACCGCGCAACGCCTCGACGATCGAACCGAGACAGGGCTGCGAGGTATTGCCGGAAAGTGCGTCCATGGCCGCATCGACGGCATCGACGCCGGCATCGACGGCGGCAAGAACGGTCGCGGCCGCAATACCCGATGTATCATGCGTGTGGAAATGGATCGGCAGGCTGGTCGCCTCACGCAGCGCCTTGAACAGAACCTTCGCAGCCGCAGGTTTGAGAAGGCCCGCCATATCCTTGAGCGCGATGATATGCGCGCCTGCCTTCTCGAGCTCGACTGCAAGATCGGTGTAGTATTTCAGATCGTATTTCGGACGCGCCGAGTTCAGGATATCGCCGGTATAGCAGATTGCCGCCTCGCAGAGCTTGTTCTCCTCGGCAATGGCATCCATCGAGACGCGCATGTTCTCCACCCAGTTCAGGCAATCGAACACGCGGAACAGATCGATGCCGCCTCTGGCTGCCTGGCGGACGAAATATTTGACGACATTATCGGGATAATTGGTGTAGCCGACGCCGTTGGCGCCGCGCAGCAGCATCTGCAGCAGAAGGTTCGGGGCGCCCTCACGGATCAGCGCCAGGCGTTCCCACGGATCCTCGGTCAGAAAGCGCATGGAGACGTCAAAGGTCGCGCCGCCCCAGCATTCGAGCGACAGAAGGTTCGGCAGCGCATGCGCATAGGTGTCGGCAATACGGGCGATGTCATAGGTGCGCATGCGGGTGGCGAGCAGCGACTGGTGGCCGTCGCGCATCGTCGTGTCGGTCAAAAGCACGCGCTTCTCGTTGCGCATCCATTCGCCGAATTTCTTCGGGCCGAGCGTGTCGAGGAGCTGCTTTGTACCATCCTTGACCGCATTGCCGTTGGCGTAGGGAACCACCGGCTCGGCAGCGTTTTCCAGCGGCCTCGGCCTATCCTTGGCCTCGGGATGGCCATTGACGGTGACATCGGCGAGATAGGTCAGGAGCTTCGTGGCGCGATCCTGGCGCTTGACCTGCTGGAAGAGTTCCGGCGTCGTGTCGATGAAGCGTGTCGTGTAGCTGTTATCCCGGAATTTCGGATGGCCGATGATCGCTTCGAGGAAGGTCAGGTTGGTTGCCACGCCGCGAATACGGAATTCGCGCAGCGCCCGGTCCATGCGGGCGATCGCTTCGGATGGATTGGGCGCCCATGCCGTGACCTTGACGAGAAGCGGATCGTAAAAGCGGGTGATGATTGCACCCGAATAGGAGGTGCCGCCATCGAGGCGGATGCCGAAACCGGACGCCGAGCGATAGGCGGTGATGCGGCCGTAATCCGGAATGAAATTATGCTCCGGATCTTCCGTGGTGATGCGGCACTGCAGCGCATGGCCGTTGAGACGGATATCCTCCTGGCGCGGCACGCCCGATTCCGGCGTGCCGATCGCAAAACCGTCGAGGATGTGGATCTGCGCCTTGACGATGTCGATGCCGGTGACGACTTCGGTCACCGTATGCTCGACCTGGATACGCGGATTGACTTCGATGAAGTAAAATTTGCCGGTATCGGCATCCATCAGATACTCGACGGTACCGGCGCCGACATAATTGGTCGCGGCCGCGATCTTCAGCGAATAGGCGGCGAGTTCCTGGCGTTGCGCCTCCGAGAGATAGGGCGCTGGCGCGCGCTCGACGACCTTCTGGTTGCGACGCTGGATCGAGCAGTCACGCTCGAAGAGATGCACGACATTGCCGTGCGTATCGCCGAGAACCTGGCTTTCGACATGGCGGGCGCGCTCGACGAGCTTTTCCAGATAGACCTCGTCCTTGCCGAAGGCCGCCATCGCCTCGCGTTTGGCTTCCGTCACCTCGCGGGCGAGATCCTTTGGATCGCGGATCGCGCGCATGCCGCGCCCGCCGCCGCCCCAGGAGGCCTTCAGCATGACGGGGTAGCCAATCCCCTCCGCCATCTTCGCCACTTCGGCCATGTCCTCCGGCAGCGGCCCGGTGGCCGGCACCACGGGAACGCCGACCGAGATCGCCAGGTTGCGCGCCGCAACCTTATTGCCAAGCTGGCGCATCGTATCGGCCCTCGGGCCGATGAAGATGATGCCGGACTTGTTGCAGGCATCGACGAATTCGGGGCTTTCCGACAGCAGGCCGTAGCCGGGATGGATGGCATCGGCGCCGGAGAGTTTCGCAACGCGGATCACCTCCTCGATCGACAGATAGCTCTCGATCGGGCCCATGTCCTTGGACAGATGCGGGCCGCGGCCGACCTGGTAGCTCTCGTCCGCCTTGAAGCGGTGCAGCGCCAGCTTGTCCTCTTCCGCCCAGATCGCCACGGTTTTTATTCCAAGCTCGTTGGCCGCGCGGAACACGCGGATGGCAATTTCAGAGCGATTGGCAACGAGAATCTTGGAAATGGGCAAAACGGTCTCCTCAGACGTTCAGACGCGGGATTGCTGCACCCGCGAAGGAAATTCTTAACTTCTTGTCACAGAAAGTTCAATTTATCTTGCGACTGCGAAATGCAATTTTTCGACATGCTGGAGCAACTCCGCGAAAAGTGCGAAGCGGTTTTCCGTTCGGAGTTGCGCAAAAATAAAAAACCAGAGCAATTCCGCTTCGATGAGAAGCGGAGTTTCTCTACCTTATCAGGCCATGACGGAAGGCAAGCGCCACCGCATGCTGCCTGTTTTTCGCCTTCAGCTTGTCCTGTAGGCCGTTCATATACCAGTCGACGGTGTGGTTTGAGATCTTCAGCATCTTGCTGATCTCCATCGAAGTCATGCCTTCGGCGAGATAATGCAGGATTTCCATCTCGCGCCGTGTCAGCGGCGTATCGGCCGGCAGCACGGTTTCCAGTGCCTGCGCCTCACCTTTCAGATCGAGCAACCGCCAGAAGGCCTTGCGCGCCACCGCCTCCAGCAATGCGATTTCCACCGGCGACAGCTCGATCGGCTTGCCGGCGAGACTAAGGCTGCCGAGAATGCCGCTGCGTCCGTGGATGGGAAAGATGTAGCCGTCCTCCAACCCGTGCCCGAAGGCATCGACCATCATCTGCTCCATGCGCCGATGATAGGCGTCCTTGCGGAAGGCCGCCATCGCCTCTCGCCAGCGGAAAGGCCGCTGCGCATGGGCGAGATAGCGCACCATCGGATCGATCAGCGCATATTTTTTCGCGGCATATATTTGCGGCCATTGTTCCGGCCAGCGGCCGGCAAGCGCCGCAGCCCAAGGCTCTGGATTCTGCTGCAGCGGGCTCTGCGGCAAATGGTGCGGCAAGCCGTAATATTCGAAGCCGCAACCGCGGAGGATCTGCTCCAGTTCGGTGATGACAGCTTCAGGATTTGAGCATTCTTCCAGAATTACAAGCAATTGAATTAACGAATTAATATTCACAAAAATGCCCCTTGCCCGGACCTGATGCCGCTGGCGGCTGGTCAAACTGGTCGCGAAACGGTCTTATTCAATAAATGCAGTCTGTAATTTAATGCTGCGCTAAACATTTAATAAAATGCAAGCGCAAATTGTTGCGAGATATAGTCAGGCGGCAATTTCGGCGTCATGGCCACTCGTCGGATCCTGCCATAATATGATCGCGGCAATCATCACATCGATCGAACCCTGAATACTCCGTTAATCGCCCGTTCAGGTAGCCTTTTGTAGCATCGCATCATCCCGTTTTCGCAGATGCACAAGAGGTTCGACGTGACGCTATTCAAGGTCTATGCAAGGGCTCTGCGCTATCTTGGCGCCTACAAGCTGCGCGTATCCCTAGTCGTTGTCGCAAACATTGTTCTTGCGACGATCACCATCGCGGAGCCGATCCTGTTCGGTCGCATCATCGATGCGATTTCGGGCAAGGGTGAGGTCAAGCCCATCCTCTTCATGTGGGCGACTTTCGCCGTCTTCAACACCATTGCCTTCGTTCTGGTGGCCCGCGAGGCCGACAGGCTGGCCCATGGCCGGCGAGCGACGCTGTTGACGGAAGCCTTCGGCCGCATCATTTCCATGCCGCTCGGCTGGCATCATCAGCGCGGCACCTCTAACGCGCTGCATACGTTGCTGCGCGCCTGCGAGACACTGTTCGGCCTCTGGCTGGAATTCATGCGCAACCACTTGTCGACGGTCATCGCGCTTGCCCTTCTGATACCGACCGCAATGTCGATGGATCTGCGCCTTTCCGCAGTACTCATGGTGCTCGCCATCGCCTATTGGCTGATCGGCCGCGTCGTCATGAGCCGCACCAAGGACGGCCAGGCTTCGGTCGAGAACCATTATCACACCGTCTTCTCGCATGTCAGCGACTCGATTAGCAACGTTTCTGTCCTGCACAGCTACAACCGCATCGAGGCCGAAACCAGGGCGCTGAAATCCTTCGCCGACCGTCTGCTCGAAGCCCAGTATCCGGTGCTCGACTGGTGGGCGATCGCCGGCGCACTGAACCGCATGGCGTCGACCATCGCGATGATGGTGGTTCTGATCATCGGCACCATGCTCGTCCAGGCCGGCCAGCTGCGCGTCGGCGAAGTCATCGCCTTCATCGGCTTTGCCAACCTGTTGATCGGCCGTCTCGACCTGATGCGCCAGTTCGCTACGCAGATTTTCGAGGCCCGTTCCAAGCTTGAGGAATTCTATGCGCTGGAAGACTCGGTACGTGAACGTGAAGAGCCGGCCGGCAACGGCGAGATCAAGGACGTCAAGGGTGCGATCGAATTCCGCGACGTCTCCTTCGGCTTCGGCAACAGCTCACAGGGCCTGCACAACGTCTCCTTCTCGGTGAAGGCAGGCCAGACGGTCGCGATCGTCGGCCCGACCGGCGCCGGCAAGACGACCCTCGTCAACCTGCTGCAGCGTGTCTATGATGCCCAAGGCGGCAAGATCCTCGTCGACGGCACCGATATCACCAAGGTGACCCGCAAGTCGCTGCGTCGCCACATCGCCACCGTCTTCCAGGATGCGGGCCTGCTGAACCGTTCGATCAGCGACAATATCCGCCTTGGTCGCGAAGGCGCCAGCGAAGAGGAAATGCGCCGTGCGGCCGAAGCCGCCGCCGCCGCCGACTTCATCGAGACCCGTGAAGATCGCTACGATACGCATGTCGGTGAACGCGGTAACAAGCTCTCCGGCGGCGAGCGCCAGCGCATCGCGATTGCCCGCGCCATCCTCAAGGACGCGCCGATCCTGGTGCTCGACGAGGCGACCTCGGCGCTCGACGTCGAAACCGAAAACCGCGTCAAGGCCGCAATCGACAATCTGCGCCAGAACCGCACCACCTTCATCATCGCCCACCGCCTGTCGACGGTCCGCGAAGCCGATATGGTGCTCTTCCTGGATGACGGCCGTGTCGTCGAACAGGGCAGCTTCGACGAACTCAGCCACAGCAACGGCCGCTTCGCCGCCCTGCTGCGCGCCAGCGGCATCCTGACGGACGAAGAGGTCCGCAAGGCCCATACCACCGAAGCCGCCTGATCGGTTTGGGTTCGAGATAGGCCGGAAGGGTAACTCCTTCTGGCCTTTTCGTTTGCTCTGGGGCTGAGGACCGATCGACATTCCGGATTCCCAAATCGGTTGATCACTGATTCATAAGGTACCGTGTGCAGCACGGAGGCCTTTGATGGGCGTGAAGCGATACGAGTTGAACGAGGCGCAATGGTCGAGAATTGCGCCTTTGTTGCCAGACAAATCCAGCGATCCGGGTCGAACGGGAGTAGACAACCGGACGTTTGTGAACGGATGTTTGTGGATTCTGCGCTCGGGCGCACACTGGCAGGACCTGCCGGGGCGCTACGGCAAGCGGAAGACGGTCCATCGCCGGTTCAGTCGTTGGTGCCATGCCGGCGTATGGGAGCGGGTCTTTGATGCCCTCACTGCTGACCGGGACAATCAGTACTTAATGATCGACAGTACCATCGTGCGTGCCCATCAACAGGCGGTGAGCGGAAAAGGGGGGCCAAGGATCAGGCGCTGGGGCGTTCCAGAGGTGGACTGACGGCCCAAGGCCCATATGCCGGTCGATACGCTCGAGCGCCCCTGCTCTTCATCACGATGGCCGGCCAGGTCGCGACATCACGCAAGCTCAATAACCAGACAGCTCAAGCCATCTGGGCGATAAAGCCTATGACAGCAATGCCTTGCGCGCAACGATCGCAAAGATGGAAGCCGAGGCAGTCATAGCCTCAGACCGTTCTCGAAAAACCGAGAGACGGGCGTCGCGCCCTGCCGCGCATCTCTCCGCCAAACCATGCCGAACCTCCCGACAAATCATCGCGGAAGTGTCAGGCATGTCTCCGAACATCTGTCACGTATGCATCAAGACCGTACACCTGTCGGGGGAAATGCCCGGCAGGGCAGAGGGGGTAGTGCACGGCACAACATCTCCGCTCCAACCCACATGATTGATCACCCCGCCGATCTTCCCTATCCTTCGCCAGTCAACGGAGCATAGGGAGAAAACCCATGAAGGTCCTGCGCATCGTCGCCAATATCCAGGCAGCGGATATCACCCCGGCCCGGCGCTTCTATCAGGATATCCTCGGTCTTGACGTCATCATGGACCACGGCTGGATCACGACGTTCGGCGCCGCACGCTCAATGAATATTCAGCTCAGCATCGCCAGTGAAGGCGGTTCCGGAACGGAGGTGCCGGACCTCTCGATCGAGGTTGATGACCTCGATGACGCTTTCGAGGCGATGTCGGCTTCAGGCTTCCCGATCGAGTACGGCCCGGCCGATGAGCCTTGGGGCGTCAGACGCTTTTATGTCCGAGATCCCTTCGGCAAGTTGGTGAACATCCTCATGCATAAAAATTGAGCCGGCGGCCATCGGCCACCGGCTCCTTCATGTCGAGCAAAATCCCAGCCCTATTTCCGATCATTCTGGCGATAGGCATTTGCCGTTCCGCCAATGCGGACGGGAACGGGGATGGTGGCGGTATCGGTGACGAGTTTCCCCTTAACCTTGCCCTGCTGACGTTTGCGCTCGAGATAATAGGCATAGGCGAATTGTATCGCGATCCCTACAATCACGAAGAGCGGACCGACCAGTTGGTCCTTGTTGGTGATGTAGAGCACCACCTGGCCGATCATGGCGAGGATCGTGCCGGCGACGAAGATGTTCAGCGAATGGCGGCCGAGGATCGTCAGCGGATGGCCCACAGGACGGCGCAGGATACGCGAGAGCGCGGGAATGCTGATAACGAGGTAGGTCAGCGCCAGAACGTGCAGCAGCCGCGGCAGCGACAGGAAGGTCTTGTCGAAACCGGTGATGACAGTCGGCAGGCCGAGTGCTGCCAGCGAGTTGCCGAAAATCCAGAGATGGCCGGTCACCCAGATGAAGGACAGCACGACGTAACCGGCAGCGACCGTCAGCAGCAGCGGGTGCTGCGGGATCGTGCCGCCGCGCTTGATATGCAGCATCGAGACGATGCCGATCGAAAACAGGAACTGCCAGGAGAGCGGATTGAGGAACCAGTAGCTCTCGATCAGCATGTTGTGCGGCGCCACTTCATAGATTCCCGCAAGCAGCCAGACCGTAGCCGAGACGCCGAGCGCCAGCCAAGGGCTGCGCGCATTCAACAGCAGGATAATCGGCACCATCAGCATCAGCGCCCCGTACATCGGCAGGATATTGTTGTAGCCGATCTGGTGGCCGAGCAGGAGCAGCGCCGGAATGCCTTCCTTCAGGTTCATCAGAACCGCCAGGATATTAATCTCGACCAGCAAGCCCGGCCGATGGAACAGCCAGGCACCGCAGATGAAGAGCGCCAGCGTCATGAAGGTGGTGATCATATGGGCGAGATAGAGCGTGAAGGCGCGCTTTACCGCCTTGATCGCCACCGTCAGCCGGTTGCCCGGCTGGAAGCGGGACCCATAGGCAAGGCCGACGGCAATGCCCGAGATCAGCACGAAGGCTTCGGCGGCATCGGAAAAACCAAAATTCTTCGTCGTCACATATTCGAAGATCTGTCCGGGAACATGATTGATGAAGATCATGATCAGCGCCACGCCGCGCAAGACGTCGAGCCTCGTGTCACGCACCGGCGCAGCTGCGGATAGGGAACTGCGCCCCGTGACGATGGCTTGGGTCGGCGTGCTTGCCATGGGTTTCTCCTTATTATCCGATTTGCAAACGCGACGACGGCCAAAAGGGTTCCCTTTTGGCCGTCGCGAATCGCCGTGTTTTTCAGCGTGGAGAACGCTGTTATCCGAGCGGATATCCCTCTTCGGGATCGGTGACTTCGCAGCCGTTGATTGCCAGAGTGTAGCCGCTGTCATTGGACGCTTTTGAGACCGAAATGCGGTATTTCCCGCCGCCTTGCTCCACCTCTGCCGCAAAACCGTCCCATTCCGACGGGAGCGACGGGCGCACATAGAGCCGACCATCCTTCAGCCGGATACCGAGGATGCCCTCGACGGCGGCGCGGTAGAGCCAGCCGGCTGACCCGGTATACCAGGTCCAGCCGCCGCGTGACGTATAAGGCTCGTTTCCGTAGACGTCGGCCGCCACGACATAGGGTTCGACGCGGTATTGCTCCGCTGAAGCCTTGTCGAGCGCATGGGTGATCGGATTGAGGATCTGGAAGCAGCGGAAGGCATCGTCGCCCCGCTTCAGCTCCGCCAGCGCCATCACCACCCAGGTCGCCGCATGGGTATATTGCCCGCCATTTTCACGCACACCCGGCGGATAGGCCTTGATATAGCCAGGATCCCTGGCAGAATTGACGAAAGGCGGCGTGAACAGCCGGATGATGCGGGCATCCTCGTCGACCAGTTGGTCGAGCACAGCCTCCATCGCCGTGACGGCGCGGTCCGGATCGCCCTCGCCCGACAGCACGCTCCAGGACTGCGCGATCGAATCGATCCGGCATTCCGGGCTTTCCCTGGAGCCAAGCAGTGCACCGTCGTCGAACGTGCCGCGGCGATAATAGCCGCCGTCCCAGGCCGCAGTTTCGAGCGCCTTCTTGAGCTCAGTAAGATGCGCCGCCCAGCGCTCCATGCGGGCCGTGTCGCCACGCTCTTCGGCATAGGGAATGAAGGAGCGCAATGCGCCCGCCAGAAACCAGCCGAGCCAGACGCTGGTGCCGCGCCCGCCGATGCCGACGCGGTTCATCCCGTCGTTCCAGTCGCCGCCGAGGAACAGCGGCAGGCCGTTTGCCCCCTTGCGAGCGATGGCAAGATCAAGCGCCAGCGCCGCGTGTTCGTAGACGCTCGCCTTGTCCTCGGAAATTTCCGGCTTGTAGAACGAGTCGTGCTGGCCTTCGAGCAGTGCTGGCCCTTCCAGGAAGGCGATCTCCTCATCGAGGACGTTTTTGTCGCCGGTGACGCTGCAATAGTGATGGATCGCGTAAGCGAGCCAGACGACGTCGTCGGAGATCAGCGTGCGCACGCCCGCACCCGTTCCCGGCAACCACCAATGCTGTACGTCGCCTTCACGGAATTGCCGCGAAGCGGCATTCAGGATCTGCCGGCGGGCAAGCGAGGGTTCGTGCAGCACGAAGGCCAGCGTGTCCTGCAGCTGGTCGCGGAAGCCGAAGGCGCCGCTTGCCTGGTAGAAGGCGGTGCGGGCCATGATGCGGCAGCCGAGGCTCTGATACGGCAGCCAGGTGTTGACGAGATTGTTCATCCCGCGATCCGGAGTCGATATCTGCAGCCTGCCGGTGAAATCCCGCCAGAAGGCGCGGTTTGCCTCGACGGTCTCGTCGAACGAAGCCTTGCGGATATCGGCGATAACAGTCCGCGCTTCTTCTTCCGTCGGGGTATCGCCGAGGAAGAAGGTGAAGTCGCGCTCCTCGCCGGCGCCGAGCTCGATGTCGATAGCAAGCGCCGCGGCCGGATCACCGTCGAGTTCGGTCGCGCCGGAAAGGGCGGCGGCGGAAATGACGGCCTGCGGTGCCTGGATCGTCCCCGCCTTGCCGATGAATTCGCGCCGGCTTGCCGAGAAACTCGAAAGCGTCTCGCTCGCCGCGAAGAAGGCAGTACGGTTGGAAAAATCGATGCTGTAGGGATTGGTGGCAAATAGCGCCCCCGTCTCCTCATCATGGCTCGACAGGATGAAAGGCACCGTGCGTCCCGGATTGCTGCCGAGGATCCATTCGACATAGCCGTAGAGACGCAGCTTGCGACTGGTCGAACCGGTGTTGCGCAGGCGCAGGCGTTGCAGTTTCACCGGCTTTTCGCGGTCGATCGTCTGCGTCAGCTCGAGCGCGATATCGTGCTGAACGCTGGAGAAGACGGAATAGCCGAGCCCGTGGCGGGCTTCGAAACGGATGTCCGGACGGCGGGAAAGCGCTGCGAACGGCGTCATGACAGCACCGCTGTCCAGATCGGTGAGATAGAACGCCTCGCCCGAACGGTTGACCACTGCATCGTTCGACCAGGAGGTCAGCTGATAGTCGCGCGAATTGACGCTCCAGGTGAAGCCCGAGCCCTCGGCCGACACGTGGAAGCCGAAGCTGTCGTTGGAAATGACATTGATCCAGGGCTGCGGCGTCGCATGACCTCCAGGCAGCCGAACGACATATTCGCGTCCGTCGCGGGCAAAGCCGCCGATGCCGTTCCAGGAGTCGAGATCGCCTTCCTCCTCGATGACGACGGCGGGCACGACAGGTGGCGGCACCGGCGCAATACGCTTGACGGGGGCCTTGTTGCGCTCGGCCCGTTCCATCTCCTGCAGTTCCTCCTTCGAGGGTGCAAACAGCGCGACGGCGCGGTTGATCTGGTCGACCACCTTGCCGTTCTTGGTGTGCAGCGTGACGCGGGAAGCCGCGATCAGCGCATGATAAGTGGCTTCCTCCATCAGGTCCTTGCGAACCGCAAAGATATGCTGGCGCAACCCGTCGGCCTGGCCCATGCGACGTACGTTTTCGCACATGGCGTCAAGCGCATGCTGCATGTCCTGCGCATAGGACGAAGCGCGTTCGTTCATGATGACGAGATCGGCGGTGACGCCGCGCGAGCGCAGATATTCCTGCGCCAGCAGCGCCTCGCGGGCGATGTCGAGATCCATGTCGTCGTTAATGCGCAGCGTGAAGATCGGGAAGTCGCCGGAGATTGCCAGCGGCCAGAGCGCCGATTGCGACTGCAGGCCGGCCTCGACGGTCGCCTCGTCCTTGCGCAGTTGCATATCAGGATAGACGAGATAGCGTCCAAGATGCTGGAAGGCCGCCGCCTGCTGGGAGGTGACGCCGACATGGCGCATCTGCACCTGCGTGCGTGTCCAGGCCTGGACGAGCTCGTGGGTGAAGGCGTCGGGATGACGGTAGCGATTGACCGCCTTGTCGACTTCCTCGCGGCTTGGCGCCGCAATCGTCCAGAAGATCACGCTGACTTTCTTGCCGGCCGGTACGCGGACGGTGCGACGCAGCGACATCACGGCATCGAGCATGAAGCCGTCGCTGCCGGAAAGCGTAGCGCCCGGGTCGAAGGCGGCCGCATCGGCAAGACTGCGGCCACGGCCGATGAACTTGCGCCGGTCGGTCTCGAATTCGGTATGGCGGGTGTCGCCGGCATTGTCGACGATCAGATGTGCGATGCTGATGTTCGGCTCGTTCGGATCGCGCTTGTTGCGTTCGGCACGGATGACGTCGCCGCGCTTGCCGATCTCTGTCTTGACGAACATGCGGGCAAATGCCGGATGCGCATTGTCGGTATCGTCGGAGGTGATCACCGGCTCGAGATAGGAGGTGACCTCGATGAAACGGTCTTCCGTGCCCATGTTGAGCAGCGTAACACGACGGGCCTCGGCATCATGCTCGGTGGCGACGATGCACTCCACCTCGCTTGTGAGGTCGCCGACAATCTTGGTGAACTGCGCCTTCTCGTCGGCGAATTCGACCATGGTCTTTTCGCCTTCGACGCCCTTCGGCTCTGATGTCGCCGACCACCATTCGTTGGTGGCGGTATCACGCAGGAAGATGAAACTGCCCCAGCGGTCTTCAGTCGGATCAGGCTTCCAACGGGAAACGGAAAGATTGTTCCAGCGGGAATAACCGGCGCCCGTCGCCGTCAGCATCACCGAATAATGGCCGTTCGACAGGAAGACGAGTTCGCGGTCGCGCGAAGCCGGATCGCTGATCTTCCTGAGTTCCGGCCGCAGGAGATCGTCCTGGATGCTGGCGGGCGTATCGGATTCGTGCTTGCCGCTCATGACGGGAATGTCGCGCGGCGCCTTTTCCTGCAGCAGCAGTTCCGCCGCCTCGATGACAGGATCGGCGTGGAAGAGTTCGCGCAGATGACCGTTGAAGGCGACATTGGCAACCGCCGCGATCGACATGCCGTGATGGTGGGCATAATAATTGTAGACCACCGCGCATTTCTTGCCTTCCGGCACGCGCGTCGGCGTGAAGTCGACGGCGTCGTGGAAGCCGAACTTGCCGAGTGCGCCGAGCTTGCGCAGCCTCTGCAGGTTTTCCAGCGCAGCCGGCGGATCGTATTGGCTGGCAAGCAGCGAGGCATAGGGCGCGATAACGGCATTGTGGCCGAGACCGCGCTTCAGGCCGAGCGTCGGCACGCCGAAATTCGTGTACTGATAATTGAGGTTATGGTCGCGGGCATTGAAGGCAGCTTCCGAAATGCCCCAGGGAATACCGAGCTTGCGGGCGTAATTCATCTGCTCGACGACGACCAGATTGTTGGTCTGGTTGAGAATACCCCCGCCGCGCTCCTGCATGACGAGCGGCGGCATCAGATATTCGAACATCGAGCCGGACCAGGACACCAGCGCACCGCGCGAGCCGACGGGCACGACCTGGCGGCCGAGGCGGTACCAGTGTTCCGTCGGCAGGTCGCCCTTGGCGATGCCGAAGAGGCTGGTCAGGCGGCATTCCGAGGCGAGAAGGTCATAGCAGGCCTGATCGAGTTCACCGCTTTCGACGCGATAGCCGATCGACAGCAGACGCCGCTCCGGCCGGAACAGGAAGCCGAAATCCATCGAGAAGGCGAGGTCGCGCGCCTTGTCGCGCAGCGCCACCAGACGCGGCCTCAGTGCATCGACTTTGGAAAGGTCGAAGGTGCTGTCGGAAATATGCGCCTCGCAGACCTTCACCAGCGATGCCGCCCATTGGGTGACCTCTTCGCTCTGCTTCGACTTGACCTCATGGTCGAGATTGGCGGCGAGCTTCTCGATATCGCGCGCGAGAACCGCGAGGTTGATGATGCGGATCGAGGCAAATTCGTGCTCGCGCTTGACGGCGGCAAGCGCGTTCTGGAAGCCGACGATGCGCTCCTCCAGGCGCCGGCGCAGCGGGCGCACGGTCTTGCGGTCATCGGGCAGGTCCGCCAGCACTTCGCGGAGAATGCCGGCCGTGTCGCCGACGCCGTCGAGATTGCCCTGCATATGAGCGGACGGCGCCTCGGCCCAGTTGCGGCAGGCCGACGAAATGGCGATCAGATGGCCGGCGAGATTGCCGCTGTCGACGGCAGAGACGTAGCGGGGCCCAAGCGTCTGCAGCGTATCGGTGTGGTACCAGTTGAACAGGTGACCGCGGAATTTCTCCATTTTGTCGATCGTCGCGATCGTCTGCTCCAGCCGCTCGAGCGTCTCCTCGAAGGAGAACCAGCCGAAATGCCGGCCGGAAACGACGGAAAGCAGATAGACGCCGATATTGGTCGGCGAGGTGCGCGCCGCGACGATCACATGCGGCGTTTCCTGGATATTGTCAGGCGGCAGATAGTTCTGCTCGGCGGTCGTGAAAGTTTCGAAATAACGCCAAGTGCGCCGGGCGATCTTGCGCAGTTCGCTCGACACGGAATCGGCGACCTCGAGCCGGTCCTCGGTCTCCGCCGACTGGCTGACATACCAGGCGACAACAGGCGACAGGATCCACAGCAGCGCGAAGGGAATGCCGACGAGGAAGGCGTTGTCGCCGGGAAGAGCGGCAAAACCGAGCGCCAGCAGCGCCAGCGCCGGTGCATGCCACATCGCCTTGTAATAGGAAATCAGCGTGCCCTGGCCGCCGGCCTGAACGCTGGCGGCGGTCCGCCACTGCAGCATCAGCTTGCGGCTGACGAACAGGCGGTAGAGCGACCGGCCGATCGCATCCGCCATCATGCAAGCCGAATCGGCGATGAAGACGATGCGCAGCGCAACCTGCGCATTGGCAGCCGTGATATCGGCCCAGACCGTATAGAGATGGGCGCGGGCGATGATATCGCTGGTGCGCGGGATGATGCCGTTGATGAGCGATAGCGTCGGCGCGACGAAGAGGCAGAAGATCAGCAGAATCTGCCAGATGAGCGCGCCGAGCGGACCCATGAAATACCAGCCGAGCACGGAGGCGAAGAACCAGGCGATCGGCGTCAGCGAGCGGCGCAGATTGTCGAACATCTTCCAGCGGCCGAGTGCCGTGACGCCATATTTTGGATTGAACATGTAGGGGAGAAGCTGCCAGTCGCCGCGCGCCCAGCGATGCTGGCGCGAGGTTTCCACCTCGTAGCGGATCGGGAAATCCTCCACCAGTTCGAGATCGGTAACGAGCGCGCAACGCGCCATCGAGCCTTCGAGAAGATCGTGGCTGAGCACGGAGTTCTCGTCAATCCGGCCCTTCAGCGACGCTTCGAAGGCATCGACATGGTAAAGGCCCTTGCCGGTGAAGGTGCCTTCGCCGGCGAGATCCTGATAGACGTCGGATACGGTGAAAACGTAAGGATCGAGGCCGCGGTTGATCGAAAAGACGCGCTGGAAGACCGACGCGTCCTTGCCCGTCGTCAGCGACGGGGTGACGCGCGGCTGCAGCACGCCGTAGCCGCTTTCGACACGGCCGGTTTTCGGATTAATCACCGGACGGTTGATCGGATGATAGAGCTTGCCGACGAGCTTGGTGACGGCATCGCGCATCAGGCGCGTATCGGCATCGAGCGTCATGACATATTGTACATTGGCTGGCACGGTATTGGCGCCCGGCAGGTAGGTCGTGTCGCGGTCGCCGCGCAGAAGCATGTTCAGCTCGTGCAGCTTGCCGCGCTTGCGCTCCCAGCCCATCCAGACGCCTTCCGAGGGATTATAGAGGCGGCGGCGATGCAGCAGATAGAAACGCGTCTTGCCGTCATAGGCATAACGGGCGGAGAGATTGGCGATCTCGCGCCTGGCATAATCGAGAACCTCGAGATCGGCAGGCGTTTCTTCGACCTCGCTGTCCGGCCAGTCGCTGAGCATCGCGAAATAAATCTCGCCGCGCGGATTGGCGAGATAATGGACCTCGAGATTGCGCACGTGGTCGTCGACGCTGTCGCGGTTCGAGATCAGGCAGGGCACGACGAGCAGCGTGCGCGCATCTTCTGGAATGCCGTCCTTGAACTCGTAGCCGACGAGGCGCGCCGGTGTCACGAAGAAGGAAAGCAAGGTGTTGAAGAGACCCGTCGCCCCCTCCGACGCCGGCACTGAGAACATGATCAGCAGCAGGGCGATTTCGACCGCCCCCATGCCGGCATTCGCCATGAACTTGCCGACGATTGCCATGGCGATGACCGTCAGCAGCATGACGGGCACGGCAATCGCCAGCCAGTTGAACCGGCGAACGGCGCGCACGAAATGCTGGGTGACCGTCGGACGATAGTTCGCCCGCGCCTCGAGCTTCGGCCGCTGCGCGCCTGACAGGAAGCCGCCGACATTCGGTTCATGCGGCTGCGGCTCGTCGGAGGCTTTGGCGGCATCGGTCATGTCGAGCGCCAGCTGGGCGATTTCCATTTCCGACAGCGGCGAGCGCTTGGCCAGCTTCTCGATCTGCTTGCGATATTTGTTGCGCGAGCCGGAATCGAGGATGCCGTAATCCGAATGCTCCCAGAGCAGCTTGTCGACATGGCTGACCTGCTCGACCCAGACCGACCATTCGGCATCATCGATCTCGCGAAGGCTGCGGATGATGTTGCCCATCGTCACATTGCCGGACGAGAGCCGGCTGTGTTCGGCCGTCGTCGCCTCTTCGGTGTTGCGGCCGAGCTCTTCCAGCCGCTCGTCGAGCCAGGTGATCGCCAGGCTCGACGTCTGCGAGCCGTCGCGCAGGCGATAGAGGAACTGCGTCGAGAAGGTATTGTCCTCGGCAAGCGGTTCCAGCGTCTTCAGATAGGCGGCCGCCCCGGCCGGGTCGGTCAGGCGCACCAATTCGTCGGCCGCCTCGTTGGCGCGGCGGCGCAGCCGGCGGCTGGCTTCGACACGGCTCGAAATGCGGCGAAGGTTTTCCACGAGCACGTAGCGCACCAGAGAGGGCAACGCCCAGAGTTCGCCGATCCTGAGCGTCTCGCTAGCCTGGAAGCCGTCGACCAGCGCCGTCAGACTTTCCTGCGAGATCGTGCTGTGGGTATGAGCGACATAGAGCCAGGCAAGCACGAGGGTGCGCGGTACCTCGACGCCGCCGACGACCATGGTCGGCAATTCGCGGTAGAAGCGGCGGGGGAAGTCGCGCCGCACCTCCTGGATCGCCTCTTCGACGATATAGTGATTGTCCAGCAGCCATTCTGCCGCCGGCGTGATCGTCTCGCCGGCCTCGACGTCGGTCGCCGTTGTCCGGTAGACGCGCAGGATTTCCTTCTCGTTTTCCTTATGGCGCGCGAAGAAATCGAAGGGGGCGAAAGCCGGCAGCTGGTCGACGCCGTTGCGGGCGACCGCATCGCCCATCGCCTTGATGTCTTCGATCGACAGATAGGTCGAACGGATCGAACCATTGTGATCGATCTGCTTCATATCGGGTTCGCGCGGAAGGCTCGGAGAAAGATGAGAAATAGACATGGGTTCGGTTCTGGATCCAAACGAAGTTATGGCTGTTTTGCTCAGCCTTTTGCACTGCTTATCATGACTGCTACATGAACGGAGCCCTATTCTTCAAAGATCGATGAAGCCGGGGTGAACGACACTCGGGCCAAGCGATGCAAACGGGCCAAGCCCTGGTTCAGGACGTGGCCCGAGGGGATCGAGACCATCGATACCCTCTCCGCGAAAGCTATGTCGGAAATTTGGACACTATCGGGATAATTCAAGTCAAGAGGCGTTCGCCACTCGCCCGGCGGGCTAGCGTGGGCGGTCGGAATGACGAAAGTGCCGGCACCTGGTCCCGGCGATCAACGGCTTCGATTTCAGAAAAAGGAAAGAAGAATCGCCGGATCATGCGCCTGCCGGCGAATTGGGCCGGCTTGCGCGCCACGCATGAGCAAGTTCGCCGTGGCGCGCTTTGGATGGCGTGAAAAAGTACAGAAGAATGATGATGAAGAGTCTCGGAAAACCGAGACAAATTAATGTTCCGGAATTCAATAAAGGCGGAAACCGCCGCAGCGCCGGCACCTGCCGACGCTAGTCATCCGCCGGATTACCCGACGACGCCGCAAACCATGGCTACGACGAACAGGAATGCTGCGGTGAAGATCGCGCCATGGAGCATCGTCTGAAGCCTGTGGCGCGTGGTGAGCGGCTTCTTGGTCGGTACGGAACCATATTGGTTCACGTGAGCATGCGAAATACCCAAATCTGCCATATGTCGCCTCCGTTGTTCTCGTTCGGCCGGTTGTGCGGCTCGCGCTTATATTCGTATTTTGTCTATCAAGTAGGTAGAGATAAATTTCCGTCCAGGGCGAACGAAAGAGAAAATTCAACCAGACCTTTTAGCAGAGCGTGCGCCATGCCCAGATCAACGAGCGCTCGACAGCGTTCTCGGTCTGGGGCGGGTTGGAGGAAGTCTCGATCAGCCGACGGTCCTTTTCCGCAGGAATGGATGCCGAAATCTGTTCCCGGCAATCGGCTTTAACAGGAGGATCGAGGTAACCCATGGTCATCCCACCGAGAAAGAACATGCAATCAACCTCCATCGATCACGAAAGCTAACAAACGTTAACAGGATCATGACAGAAGCAAGGCAGCTGTCAATAGTCTAGTTGAATGGTCGTCTTTTAGGAAACCATTATCCTTAACACCGCCGCCGGTCTTTTCTTTTCAAAGGTTTGAAAAGATTGGCTTTCACGCTTTGACGAAACCCTTGCTCGCGATCATCAAATTTCTCGTATAGTCCTCGTGAACCGCGCCTTCTGCCAGTGCCTGTGAGCTCAGCCGCTCGACGACGGCGCCGTTGCGCATCACGGCGAGCCTTTCACACATATGGGTGACGACACCGAGATCATGGCTCACCATAACAAAGGTAAGCTTGCGGTCGCGTCGGATCTCTTCCAGCAGGTTCAGCACCTCGGCCTGCACCGAGGCGTCGAGCGCCGATGTCGGCTCGTCGAGCAGCAGGATCGACGGTTCCACGATCAGCGCCCGGGCGATCGCCACGCGTTGGCGCTGGCCGCCGGAGAGCTGGTGCGGGTAGCGGAAACGGAAACCATTGCCGAGGCCGACCTCGTCGAGCGCTCGGGCGATGCGCTTCTCGCTGTCGGCGATGCCGTGGATTGCAAGCGGTTCGAGCAGAAGCCGATCGATCGTCTGGCGCGGATGTAGCGACCCGTAAGGATCCTGAAAGACCATTTGCACGCGCCGGTAGAAGGCCTTGCTGCGCTTCGAACCTTTCAGCGGCTCACCATCGATGTTGATCGCCCCGCCGCTGATCGGTGCAAGTCCGGCAACGGCTCGCAGCAAGGTCGATTTTCCCGAGCCGGACTCGCCGACAAGACCAAAGGATTCGCCGCTTTCGATGGCGATACTGACATCCTTCAGCGCATGAAAATGGTCGTAGACGACGCTGAGATCGTCGATATCGAGAGCTGCGCTCATGCCGCCCACTCCGGCTTGCGGTCGAGCACCGGCAGCGGATGGCGGTTTGCACCGATCTCGGGCATGCAGTTCAGGAGCCCCTGCGTATAGGGATGCTGCGCATGTTTGAGATCGGCCGCCGCCAGCTCCTCGACGACCTTGCCGGCATACATGACGATGACGCGGTCGCAGAAGGACGAGACCAGCCTCAGATCATGGGAGACGAAAATCAGCCCCATGCCGCGCTCGGACACCAGCCTGTCCATGATCCGCAGCACGTCGAGTTGCACCGTCACGTCAAGCGCCGAGGTCGGCTCGTCGGCAATCAGCAGTTCAGGCCCGGCAATCAGCATCATGGCGATCATCGCCCGCTGCCCCATGCCGCCCGAGACCTCGTGCGGATGCAGGTCGAAGACACGTTTCGGATCGCGGATCTGCACCGCTTCCAGCATGGCGAGCGCGCGCTCGCGCGCCTCCGCCTTGCCGACCTTCTCATGCGTGCGCAGCGTTTCGCAGATCTGCCGTCCGATCGACATGACGGGATCGAGCGAATATTTCGGATCCTGCAGGATCATGGCGATACGCTTGCCGCGCAGCCTGCGCCTTTCGCCGGCAGACGCATTGATGAGATCGATGCCGTTGAAATTAAGCCTGTCGGCCGTAACGATACCGTGTTTCGGCGTCAGGCCCATGATTGCCCGTCCGGTTTGAGACTTGCCGGAACCGGATTCGCCGACGATTCCGAGCCTTTCCTTGCCGAGCGTGAAGGAGACGCCGCGCACGGCCTCGATCACGCCGGTGCGCGTGGGGTAGCTGACTTTGAGGTTATCGACCGTCAGAAGCGTCGTCATTGGCCGCTCTCCTTTGGATCGAGCGCGTCGCGCAAGCCGTCGCCGAGGAGATTGAAACCGAGGCTGACGATGAGGATGGCGATGCCGGGCATCGCTGCGACCCACCATTGATCGAGGATGAAGCGCCGTCCCGAGGCGATCATCGCACCCCATTCCGGCAGCGGCGGCTGCGCCCCCAGACCGAGGAAACCGAGACCGGCTGCCGTCAGGATGATGCCCGCCATGTCAAGCGTCACCCGCACGATCAGCGAGGAAATGCAGAGCGGCATGACATGACGCACAATAATGCGAAGCGGCGAGGCTCCCATCAGCCTCACCGCCGAAATATAGTCGGAACGCCGAACCGTCAGCGTCTCGGCGCGCGCGATGCGGGCATAGGGCGGCCAGGAGGTGATGGCGATGGCGATGATCGCGTTCTGGATGCCGGGACCGAGGGCTGCGACGAAGGCGAGCGCCAGCACCAGCTTCGGAAAGGCGAGGAAAATATCGGTGATGCGCATCAGCGTCGCATCCACCCAGCCTCCGGCATAACCGGAGACCGTGCCGACGATCAGCCCGACCGGCGCCGAGATGACGGCGACGAGCACGACGACGAGCAGCGTCAATCGCGATCCGTAGATCAGCCGCGAATAGATATCACGGCCCTGGTCATCCGAACCGAGCCAGAATTCCCCCGTGCCGGGCGGCAGCAGCCGAGCATTGCGCAGATCGCCGACAACGGGATTGTGCGTGGCGAGCACATCGGCAAAGGCGGCGATGAAAAGCAGCGCCACGATGATCAGCAGGCCGACGACGGCGAGCCTATTTGCCGTAAACTGCCGCCAGGTGACATAGGTGCGGCCGAGGCGGGCCTGCAGGCGCGATTGCGGCCGGTCGGAGAGCAGCCATTCGCGGCGGCTCATCGCAGGAGATGGGCTGGCATTGGCCGTCATCGGTTTCGCGTCCTCGGATCGAGCGTCCGGTAGAGAAGATCGGACAGAAGGTTGATGCCGATGAAGACCGTACCGATGACGATCGTGCCGCCGAGCACGGCGTTCATATCGGCGTTCTGCAGCGAATTGGTGATGTAGAGCCCGATGCCCGGCCAGGAAAAGACGGTCTCGGTCAGCACCGATCCTTCAAGCAGGCCGGCATAGGAAAGCGCAATCACGGTGACGAGCGGCACGGCGGCATTACGCAGCGCATGCCCCCAGATCACCCGCGTTTCCGAAAGCCCCTTGGCGCGCGCGGCAACGATATATTCCTGGGAAAGCTCGTTCAGCATGAAACTGCGCGTCATGCGGCTGATATAGGCGAGCGAGAAATAGCCGAGCAGCGAGGCAGGCAGGATGATGTGGCGGAAGACATCATAGAAGACGTCCCATTGCCCTTGCCAGGCGCTGTCGAGCAGGTAGAGGCCGGTGATCGGCGTGAACGTATATTCGAAGACGATGTCGATGCGGCCGGGAAAGGCCACCCAGCGCAGCCGCGCATAGAAGATGACGAGCGAGATCAGCGCCAGCCAGAAGATCGGCACCGAGTAGCCGACGAGGCCGACGACGCGCACCACCTGGTCGGCAATGCTGCCGCGGCGCACTGCGGCGAGAACGCCGAGCGGTACGCCGACGAGGGCGCCGATGAGCGTTCCGAGCGTTGCGAGCTCGATTGTCGCCGGCAGGACACGGCGGATATCGACCATGACAGGATTGGTCGTCAGCACCGAATTGCCGAAATCGCCGGACAGGATGCCTTTGATATAAAGGAAAAATTGCTGATAGAGCGGCAGGTTGAAGCCCATCTCCTGTCGTACCCGCTCGACGACGTGGTTGGGCGCGCGGTCGCCGAGAATGGCGAGCACGGGATCGATCGGCACGACGCGGCCGATGAAGAAGGTGACGGCCAGCAGGCCGAGATAGGTGGTGACGGCGGCAAACAGAAACCGCCCTAACGCCTTTGCAAAGGCCCTAGCACGGCCCTTTCGGGGCCGCGCCTCCTGCGTTGTTTCGACGGTGCTCAAGCGACCAATCCTGCCGGACTATTCCTTGGCGATCGGACCGACGAAATTGGTGTCGAAGCTCGGACCCAGCTTGAAGTCCTTCACACTCTTGCGGTAGCCGGCCACCTCGGTCTGCTGGAAGATGAAGACGAAGGGGCTGTTTGCCAGATACTTCTTCTGGATGTCCTGATATATGGCGGCGCGCTTGGCAGCGTCGCGTTCCAGAAGGGCTGCCTTGGCTTGCTTGTCGAGTTCCGGCGCTTCCCAGGTGTTGCGCCATGCGAGCGTCTTCACCGTGCCGGCATCGGAATTGTCAGGATTGCCGGTAAAGGTGTCGGCATTGGAATTCGGGTCGAAATAGTCCGAACCCCACTGGCCGATATACATGTCGTGCGTACGCGCGCGGTACTTGGTCAGCGTCTGCTTGCCGTCGCCGGGGATGATTTCCATCTTCACCCCGGCCTGCGCCAGCGTCTGCTGCATCGATTCGGCGATACCGGTCACCGGCTGGCTGTTGCGTACGTCCATGGTGATCGAGAAACCGTCGGGTACGCCGGCCTTGGCCAGCAGTTCCTTGGCCTTGGCGACATCGAGCTTGTAGGGATTCTCATCGAGTGCGCCGAGCTGACCCTTTGGCAGGAAGGTCTGATGGATCTCGCCGATACCCTTGATCAGCGTTGCGCTGATCGCATCGTAATCGACCAGATATTTGAAGGCTTCCTGGACTTCCGGCTTCTTCAGGTTCTCGTTCTTGTTGTTCAGGCTGACATAATAGATCGTGCCCTTCGGCGCACTGGTTGTCGCCAGATCCGCATTCTTCGAAACCGCGTCGATGTCGCCCGGCTCGAGGTTGCGGGCGATATCGATGTCGCCGGCTTCGAGCGCCAGCCGCTGGGCAGCGCTTTCCTTCATATAGCGGTAGATGACGCGGTTGAGCTTTGCCTTGTCACCATAATAATTGTCATTGCGCTCCAGCACGACGACTTCGTTGGCGCGCCATTCGCGCATCTTATAGGCGCCGGAGCCGGCATAGCCGGTCTTCAGCCATTCATTGCCGAAGTCGTTGTCGTATTTGTGGTCGGCATCGGGCGCCACCGCCTTCACATGCTCCAGCACCAGCTTCTTGTCGACGACGGAAGCGACGGTTGCCGTCAGGCAGTTGAGCACGAAGCTCGGCGCATAGGCCTTGTCGACCGTGAAGACGAAAGTGCCGGCATCGGCCGCCTTGGCTTTTTCCGCGACGTTATCGCCGGTCAGACCGAACTGGGTGAGGATGAAGGCTGGGCTCTTGTCGAGCTTGACGGCACGCTCGAACGACCAGGCGACGTCTTCGGCGGTGATCGGGTTGCCGGAGGCGAATTTCAGGCCTGACTTCAGCTTGAACGTATAGGTAAGGCCGTCATCGGAAACGCTCCAGCTCTCGGCCAGATCGCCCTTCACCTTGGACGTGTCGTCCATGTCGAGACGGACGAGCAGGCTGTAGCTGTTGGTGGTGATTTCGGCGGTCGAAAGCTCGAAAGCCTCACCCGGATCCATCGTGATGATATCGTCGATGGCGAAACCTTCGACCAGCGTATCCTTCGGTGTCTCGGCAAAGGCCGAGGGTGCCGCCATCATCAGGAGCGAAAGAGCGGCTCCCGCGGAAAGCAGGCGAAAATTGCGGCTGAGTTTGGTCATCATCATGGTCTGTTCCCCTGTTTTTTGATTGAATACGAAAGGCTTAGGCGTGGTCCTCCCGCCAAGCCTGGGCCAGAATGCGAAGCCAGTTTTCACGGGCAAGTTTTGCCAGGTCGGCGTCAGCATAGCCAACCTCTCTGAGAGCGGCAATCAGCTTCTGATTACCGGCTGCATCACCGATTTCCTCCGGAATGGTGGCCCCGTCGAAGTCCGATCCGAGCGCCACGCAGTCGATGCCGATGCGATTCACAAGATAGTCGATATGGCGGATCATGTCGGCAAGCGGCGTGTCGCTGTCTGAGCGGCCGTCGGCACGCAACATGGCGGTGGCATAGTTGATGCCGACGAGCCCGCGGCTTTCGCGGATCGCATCGAGCTGCCTGTCCGTCAGGTTGCGCGCGACCGGCGTCAGGGCGTGGGCATTGGAATGGCTGGCGACCAGCGGCTGGTCCGTCTTCTTCGCCACGTCCCAGAAACCCTTCTCGGTGATATGGGCAAGGTCGATCAGGATGCCGAGG
Organism: Rhizobium sp. WSM1328; assembly: GCF_057653715.1. Classification (NCBI taxonomy): domain Bacteria; kingdom Pseudomonadati; phylum Pseudomonadota; class Alphaproteobacteria; order Hyphomicrobiales; family Rhizobiaceae; genus Rhizobium; species Rhizobium sp. WSM1328. The sequence continues at coordinate 4,264,174 of NZ_CM172788.1, forward strand.
CGATTGCATTCCCTGACCAGCGCGAAGCCGGCATCGGTAAGGCCCGGCGCCGTGTCCGGCGACATCGGGAAGGCGAAGGGCACGCCGTGACCGAAGACATTGTGCCGGCTCCAGACCGGCCCGAGCGACCGCAGCCCTGCCGCGTAGAACACCTCGAGCGCCGAGAGATCGGCGCCGATCGCCTCGCAGCCTTCCATATGCATGACGGCGGCGAAAATGTCGTCCGCCATGGCGCCGCGGATATCCTTCACCGTCCGGCAGAGCCGCCAGGCGCCGGCCTGGTCGAGCCGCAGCGCAATCGCCGCCATTTCATTGGCGATGGCAAGCGAAGGCAGCGGATCGAGAGGGGCCGCCATCGGCGTCATATAGCGGCCGTGGGCATCCGGATCGGCGAAGACGAGATCGCCCGAGGGAATATAGATGGCACAGAGGCCGCCTGAAAGACCGCCCTCTCTAGCCCGATGCGCATCGATATGGCCGACCGTCGTGCCGTCTGCGAATTCCGCGATCGGGTCGCTGCCGTCTTTTGAATGTGTCCAGAGTCGAAGGAGAACGTCGTTGTGACCGTCAAATACGAATTGCATCTGTCTTCCTGCGCTGCCCGGGCGGGCGAATGAAGCGGCAGAATAGAAAAGCTGACGGAATTCGCCACCTCTTTTTTCAGAAATCCGTCGATGCTGAAATGAAACGGGAGCCGAAGCTCCCGTAAAAAATCATTGCATGCCAGAAATCAGTGCTTGCGGCGTTTCTTCTGTCTGTAGACGTCGATGACGACAGCCGCGATGATAATGAGGCCCTTGACGATCTCCTGGTAATAGGCGTCGATCCTGAGGAACGTGAAGCCCGAGGTCATGACGCCGAGAATGATCGTGCCGATGACGGTGCCGGTGATGCGCCCGACACCGCCGGTGAGCGAGGTGCCGCCGATGACGGTCGCGGCGATCGCGTCGAGTTCATATCCGACGCCCATGCTGGCCTGTGCGGTTTCAGCACGTGCCGCCGTGACGATACCGGCAAGGCCGGCGAGCAATCCAGCAATCACATAGACCTTGACGAGATGCGCCTCGATGTTGATGCCGGAAACGCGTGCGGCCTGCGGGTTCGCGCCGATGGCATAGGTGAACTTTCCATAACGGGTGTAGCGCAGCGCAATATGAAAGATCAGCGCAACCACCAGGAAGACGACAACCGGCCAGGCTTTCGTTCCGATGAAATGAAACTGCTCGGTGATCCCGGAAACCGGCTGCCCCTTCGTATACCACTTCGCCACGCCCCTGGCCGAAACGAACATGCCAAGCGTGGCAATGAACGGCGGGATCTTCGTGTAGGCGATGAGCGCGCCGTTCGCGAGACCGGCCGCCGCCCCGATCAGCAGACCAACGACGATCGGCACGAAAGCCGGCAGGTCGGTCAGCGAGGGAAAAACGGCTCGTCCCCAGGTGGAGGACTGAGCAAAGCTTGTTGCGATCATCGCCGTCATGCCGACGACCGACCCTGATGAAAGGTCGATGCCGCCGGTGATGATGACCTGCGTGACGCCGACGGCGATGATGCCGATGACGGAGACCTGCAGGATCATGATCGTCAGACGCTGCGAATTCATCAGGAAGCTTTGGCCGATGAACATCCAGCCGAGCACTTCGTAGATGAGCGCGATGCCGACGAGCACGAGGAAAATGCTGAGCTCCGTCGGTATGCGCCGCCGCCTTTGCCGGGTTGCGAGCGGAGCCGCGCCCTCTGCTGCCTTGGTAGTCATGTCAAACCTCCCTTGGGCAATCGCCGTCAACGCATCACTGCGCAGCCAGCTCCATCACCTTGATCTGCGTTGCTTCGTCGCGATTGAGGAAACCGGTCACGCGTCCTTCGTGCATGACCATGATGCGATCGCTCATCCCGAGAACTTCGGGCATCTCGGATGAGATCATCACCACCGCCACGCCATCTCGCGCCATCTCCGTGACCAGCCGGTGGATTTCCGCCTTGGCGCCGACATCGATGCCACGCGTCGGCTCGTCGAGGATGAGGATGCGCGGATTGGTGAGCAGCCAGCGCCCGATCAGCACCTTCTGCTGATTGCCGCCCGAAAGATTTTCCACCCGCTCGTAAAGATTGGGCGTTTTCACGCGCAGCTTTTTTGCCATGTCTTCGCAGGTTGCCTCGACTGCGCCCTGCTGCACGAAGCCGCCCTTGACGTATCTGTCCTGTAGAACGGCGATCTGCATATTCTCGAGAATATCGAGGATCAGCAGGCAGCCGGTATCTTTGCGGTCCTCAGTCAGGAACGCCATCCGATTGCGGATGGCCTCGGTCGGCGAAGAAATGGTCACCGGCTTGCCGTAGAGCTCGATCGAGCCGGAGCTTGCCGGCGTCACCCCAAACAGCGTTTCGGCGACATTCGACCGGCCGGAGCCAACGAGGCCGGCCACACCGAGGATTTCGCCGGCCCTGACCTCGAAGGAGACGTTGTTGAAGACGCCCTTGAGACAAAGATCCTTGACGGAGAGCACGACCTCGCCGATCGGCACCTCTTCCTTGGGAAACATCTGGGTGATCTCGCGCCCGACCATCATGCGGATGATGTCGTCGCGGGTGACGTCGGTCGAGGCATGCGTGCCAATATATCGTCCGTCGCGGAAGACGGAGAACTCGTCGGCGATCTCGAAAAGCTCGTTCATCTTGTGGGTGATGTAGACGATGCCGATGCCTTGGGCCCTGAGGTCGCGGATAATACGGAAAAGATGCTCGACTTCGCGCTCCGTCAGCGCCGAAGTCGGCTCGTCCATGATCAACACGTCGGAATTATAGGAAACCGCCTTGGCGATCTCGACCATCTGCCGGTTGGCGACCGAGAGGTGGCGGACCTCGATATCGGGGTCGATGGCGATATTGAGCCGAGTAAACAGTTCCTCGGTCATGCGATGCATCACGCCGTGATCGATGAAGCCGAGGCGGTTCTTCGGTTCGCGGCGAATCCAGATATTTTCGGCAACCGTCATGAACGGCATCAGGTTCAGTTCCTGATGGATCATGGCAATGCCGTTCTCCAACGCGTCGAGTGGGGACTTCAGCTGGATCTCGATCCCTTTCAGCCGAATATCGCCCTTATCGGGCGTGTAGATGCCGGCGAGGATCTTCATCAATGTCGATTTGCCGGCGCCGTTTTCGCCCATCAGCGCATGCACGGAGGCGCGCTTCAGCCGGAACTGCACGTCATCGAGTGCGACGACACCAGGAAATTCCTTGCGGACACCCTCGGCGCTCAAGAGATATTCCGCATTCGGGACCGCGCCGCTCGCGCGCACGGCGGCCATGGTTGTCGGGCTGACGGCCATATCATCTCCTCCGGATACGGGCAGGCGAAAAGGATGCGGACAAAGCCCGCATCCTCTTAGCGTTCGCCTCAGTTCTTGGTGACGAAGTCCTTGACGTTGGCAGGCGTGACGAGCTGGAAGGGAATGTAGACCTTCTTCTCGATCTTTTCGCCCTTGGCGAGCTTGAGCGCTGCATCCAGCGAGCCTTTGCCCTGGCCGGCGGCATCCTGGAACACCGTGACGTCGAGATCGCCCGCCTGCATGGCGGCAAGTGCATCCTGCGTGGCGTCGACGCCGCCGACGACGACCTTGGTCATATCCTTGCCGGCCGCCTTCAGCGCCTGAATGGCGCCGATCGCCATTTCGTCGTTGTTGGCGATCACGGCGTCGAATTCGATGCCGCTCGAGAGCCAGTTGGTCATCAGGTCGGCGCCCTGGGTGCGGTCCCAGTTGGCCGTCTGCTCTTCGACGATCTCCAGGCCCTTGCATTCATCCGTCTTGATGACGTCGTGGATGTCTTGGGTGCGCATGCGCGCAGCCTGGTTGGAAAGCTCGCCCATGATGACGACGGCCTTGCCCTTGCCGCCGAGAATGCGGCAGATTTCCTTGGTTTCCAGCGTGCCGGATTCCTGTTCGTTGGATGCGACGAAGGCCTGCTTGTCCGGCAGCGTGTCGACGTTGACCGGCTGACGGTTGACGTAAACCAGCGGGATGCCGGCATCGGCAGCGAGCTTCGACATTGCCGTAGTCGCATCGGTATCGACAGGGTTGACGATGATCGCATCGACCTTGGAGGCGATGAAATTCTGGATCTGGCTCTGCTGCTTGGAAACGTCGTTCTGTGCGTCTTCGACCTGCAGCGTCACACCGCTCAGTGTCTTTGCATAATCGGTCATGCCGTTGCGCAGAACCGTCAGGAAATTGTCGTCGAATTTCGCCATCGAGACGCCGACAGTTTCCGCGTGAGCGGCCGTCGACATGACGAGCGCCATCGCAGTGCCCAGGATAAACTTTTTCATTTTCACTTCCTCCACAAAGCGGTGCCCGGCTGCACCCTCCTCACGCCGGAGCTCCAGGCATTTGCTCTGAAGCCGCAATTCCCCTGCGCCACCTCTCCCGCGGCGCTCCGCAAAACGGAACAAACAAACCGTTAAATCTGTTCTGCGGAATATTCATTCCATTTTCTGGGAACGGCGTCAAGTATCTTTAGCGGCGACGAGATATGGATGAGAACGAAATGCCGCGGGGCCTCACGACCGACGCCCACATTCCTCGTGTTGTGAAAGACCAAGCGAGCATCCATCTATGGGAGGATCGAAGGCAGGCTCACGGCCGCAGGCGCCTTCGACCTCTCGCCGCGACCCAATCATTTGAAGATTTTGGAGACAGGACAAATGTCCATTTCGATGTATCGCCTCACCGTTCCAATGTTCCAGCGCGGCCTCGCCAGTCTGAAAACCTACCTCGACAAGGCCGAAGCCTATGCGAAGGAAAAGAATATCGATCCCGCCATATTAGCCGCCGCTCGCCTGGCGCCCGACATGCTGCCGCTCTCCGGCCAGTATCAGCGCGCCAGCGACAGCGCCAAATTTGCGCTCGCCCGCCTGACGGCGACCGACGCCCCGAAGTTCGAGGATAACGAAACGACGTTCGACGACCTGCGCGAGCGCCTGGCAAAGACCGAAGCCTATCTCGCCGGCTTCTCGGCGGAAGCATTGGAAGGCACGCAAACCCGCCAGATCACCCTGCCGGGAAAGAGTGGTATCGTACTGCCGGGTGACGAATATATCGCCACCTTCGCCCTGCCGAATTTCTATTTCCATGTCGCGACGGCCCACGCCATCCTGCGCAACCAAGGCGCACCGATCGGCAAACGCGATTATCTCGGCTGAACCCCCGGTTCGGCCCGGCTGAACCCCCGGTTCGGCCCGGCTAGACCACTGCATAATTCCTTAAATCGGAATCGATTTAAGGATAAAATTATGGAGCGATTCAAAGTGTTACAGCGTCCTTTGTGGATCTTAAAAAGACACGCGGCGCTATAATATCAGGGCCGGTGCGTCACCGGCCCTCTTTCCGTCAGCTCAGTATAGGCGAGAGTCTGATCGAGATGGCGTGCGCGGAGCGACAGCAGCTTCTCGGCATAGTCGAGCCGTATCGCCGCATAGGCCGGATCCGCCGCGACATTGTCGAGTTCCATCGGGTCGTCGGCAAGATTGAAGAGCAGCGGCGGCAAGGCGGTGAAATGCACATATTTGAACCGCGCGTCGCGGATCACCGCGAGATTGCATTCGTTGGACCGCAGCCGGAAATGCTGCTCGGCCTCACCATGCGCAATGTCGCGGAAATCGAATTCCCAAAATGCCGCGTCCCGCCAGCCCTTTCCGCTGCCACCCCTGACGAACGGCATGAGCGACCGGCCATCGAGCCCGTTCTTCGCGTCGATGCCAAACCTTTGGCAAAGTGTCGGAAAAATATCCGCAGCGCTGGTGAATTTGTCGACGACCCCACCCGCAGCACTGCTTGCGGGATCGCGGATCACCAGAGGAATATGATAGCTGCCGTCGAAGAAACCGCCCTTGCCGAGCATCCAGTGATCGCCCGCCATCTCGGCGTGATCAGAGGTGAAGACAACAAGCGTATCGTCCCAGGCGCCCGCATCCTTGAGGGCCTGCCAGATGCGGCCGAGCTGCGCATCGACCTCTGATATCATGCCGTAATAGATCGCCCGGATCGCGGCGAAATCCTCGGCGTTCCAGCCGCTGAGCGGCCCCGTTGCGCCGTGGATAAAGCTGCCCTTGTCAGCGCGCGGCATGGCATAGGCGAGGTAGGGATGGCTGACCGGTTCCGCTTCGCGGTTTGTCGCGCGGGCAAAAGCCGGTCCCTCGCCTGGCTTGACCATCCGGTTGAACGGCTCCGGCACGGAGAACGGCGGATGCGGACGTAAGAAAGAGACATGCGCAAACCACGGCCTGTCCTGTTCGCCCATCCAGCGGATGAACTCGCCGGCCAGGAAAGCCGTTTGGGTCTCGTCGCGCGAATAGGCCGGCGCCGCATTTGAAATTTCTCCGGCTCCAGCACCAACAGGAATATGGATATCGCGGCTGACGGCATCGGCATGGCCGCGAGACCTGAGCCAGGAGAGCCACTGTCTTTCGTGCTCGGGCAGAAGCTGGCGGGCCGTAAAGCCCGGCAGCACGCCTTCGTAGCTCGTTAGATGCGGATCGCCGCCATCCATCCCGCGCGGATCGGGCGCCGTATCGGTGTAGCCGAACAGCGTCGGGTCGTATCCCGCCCGCCGGGCGGCCAGGGCCAGATTGTCGAAGCGGGCATCGAGCGGCGAACCGTTGCGGCAGACCCGGTGGTTCATCTGATAGAGACCGGTATAGAGCGTGGCCCGCGCCGGTGAGCAGGGCGCCGCGCCGGCATAGTGCCGCCGGAACAGGGTGCCTTCCCGCGCCAGAGCATCGACGCCAGGTGTCTTTACACAGGCATGACCGACAGCCGACAGGCAATCGCCGCGCCACTGATCCGCCGTGATCAGCAGGACGTTCGGCCGGCGCGCTTTCTCGATGCTGGTTGGCTCAATGCTGGTTGGATTTTGCATGCCAGTCCCAGGCGGAGCGGATGATCTCGGACAGATCATATTGCGGCACCCAGCCGAGCACGTCGCGCGCCTTGTCGTTATTGGCGACCAGCGTATGCGAATCGCCTTCGCGACGGCCGATATATTCGACCGGGAAAGGCCGGTTCGATACGTCCTCGATCGCGCCGAGCAATTCCTTGACTGTCGTGCCGGTGCCGGTGCCGAGGTTGAGCGCGACGGAATCGCCGCCCTTCAGTAGATATTCGACGGCGCGCACATGCGCATCGGCAAGATCCAGCACGTGGATATAGTCGCGCACACAGGTGCCGTCGCGTGTTTCGTAATCGCTGCCGAACACCTTGAAACCCTGACGGCGGCCGAGTGCCGCGTCGATCGCCAACGGTATTGCATGCGTTTCCGGTTGATGCCATTCGCCGATCCGGCCCTCGAAATCGGCGCCGGCCGCATTGAAATAGCGCAGTACCACCGAGCGCAGGCTCCTGTACTGGTCGTAATCGGCAAGCGCCTGTTCGACGATATATTTCGTCCGCCCATAGGGATTGATCGGCACCTGCCGGTGCGTCTCGTCGAGCGGCACGCTCTGCGGCAGGCCGTAGGTGGCGCAGGTGGAGGAGAATACGAAGGCGTTGATGCCGGCCGCCTGTGCCGCCGAAAGCAGTGTCAAAGTGCCGATCACATTGTTCTCGTAGAAGGAAACCGGATCCTTGACCGATTCGCCGACCTCGATCAGCGCCGCGAAATGCAGGATCGCCGCCGGCTTGTGTTTGGCCAGCACCTCGTCCAGCCGGGTGCGATCGCGAATATCGCCTTCCTCGGCCGGCCCCCATCTGACGAACTCGCGATGGCCGTTCGAAAAATTGTCGAAGACGACAGGCGTATAGCCCTTGTTCGCCAGGTCGAGGCACGTATGCGAGCCGATATAGCCGGCGCCGCCGACGACAAGAACCGTTTCACCTGCCATGCACCACCCTTATTTTTCGTTGAGAGATGGGAGAAACCTAGACGAGATACACGTCAATAAAAAGAAGGAACTGCGATCGGCGTCAACGGACAATACGTCAAATGCCGAAGCCACGTTCGACCGGGTGCGATCCGCCTGCGCAATATATGCCGGATCAGAAGGAAGCATAAATTATTCGCGTGATTTGCATAGCGGCCCGATCTAAGGCGCTTGCACCACCATGTGATGATCAACGGTCCGCAGCCATCAGACAGGAGAGCGCGAATGAGGAAGGCATTGGTCGTTTGGGGCGGCTGGCAAGGCCATGAGCCGGAGCAATGTGCCGATATCGTCGCCGATCTCTTGCGCGAGGACGATTTTACCGTCGAGGTGACCGGCGATCTCGGCGTATTCGGATCTCCGACGCTGGCGAAAGCCGATCTGCTGGTGCCGATCATTACCGGCGAAAAGCTTGAGAAGGAGCATGCCATCGGCCTCGTCGAAGCGGTGCGCGGCGGGCTCGGACTTGCCGGCCATCACGGCGCGCTCGCCACATCCTTCAAGGAAAGCGCGCCTTTCCGCTATATCTCCGGCGTCACCTGGGTCGCCCATCCCGGCAATATCATCGACTTTCGCGTTGCCGTCACCCGCCAGGACGATCCCGTCATGGAGGGCATTCCCGATTTCGACTATCGTTCGGAGCAATATTATCTCCATTACGATCCGACCGTCGAAATCCTCGCGACCACCACCTTCACCGGCGCCTACGATCCGGCGGCCCGCAATGTGGTGATGCCCGTCGTCTTCAAGCGCCATTTCGGCGCCGGCCGCATCTTCTATTCCGCCCTCGGCCATGTCGCGGCCGAATTCGACCATCCCTACATGCCCCTCATCCTGCGCCGTGGCCTGAGCTGGGCCGCACGTCAGTAGCGTCAGAACGATCGCCCGCGGATGAGGATCGGCAACGATATCCGGGCGACTTCGGCGGCTAAAGAACGCGCATTTCAGGCTGGAGGGCAGCCTCGGCTGATCGGCCGGCATGGGCGGCCGCTTGCCGATCGTCCGCCCGCGCCATAATTTCCCCGGATGCAGGATCGCTTCTCTTTCTTCCCCGCCACCCCCGACCGCCTGGCCGACATAGAAGCGGTCTTCGACGATTGCGCCGACGGCCGGAATTGTCGCTGTGCCTACTGGTATCTTCCGAATGCCGACTACAAGGCAGGATGGGGCGAGGGAAATCGCAACTGGTTCCGAAGCCTGCTCGCCGAATGGCGTCCGCCCGGCATTCTCGGCTATCACGACAATGAGCCGGCCGGATGGTGCGGGGTCGCACCGCGCGTCGTGTTCGACCGGCTGCGCCGTTCAAAGCCCTTTGCGCCGGTCGATGACAGGCCGGTCTGGTCGATCAATTGCTTCATCGTCCGCAAGCCGTTCCGGCGACAGGGATTATCGCAACTATTGCTGAAAAATGCGGTCGAATTTGCGACGGCAAACGGCGCCGAATGTCTCGAGGCCTATCCCGTCGACCAGGCAGCCCGTGCTTCGAACCGAGCCGAGCTTTATCCGGGAACGCTATCGATGTTTCTGGATGCCGGTTTCACCGAAGTGGCAAGACGCCTGCCGGCCAGACCTGTGGTCCGTCTGGAATGCCGCTGAATATTTCGGCAACCCAGGGATTGATAATATGGCTTAGCGGGCCGCCTTGATCTGCCGGTCGTTCTCGACGGCGGGAGCCGCCTCGTCATAAATCCGCAGCAGCCGTCCGGCTGCCTTCAGCTTCTCGATGAGGTCGTTTCCATCAGGCGAGGCCTTCGTCAGCTCCAGCTGTTCGAACTCCCGCAGCGCCTGCGCCCAATGGCTTTCCCCACGCCCATCCGGCCTGCCTTCCGATTCCCATAGTGAATAAGCGCGCTGGCTGACCCAGGCGTCTTTATTATGACTCATAATCAACCCCAGCGAGAAATTTGGAAGCAATATTCGACAAGCAACAAGGTGCCAAAACCGGCTTTAGGAGTCGTTACGAGGCAGCGTTAGTTTTTAGCTAATCCGAGGTGCCCGAGGGATTATCCCGTGCACACATTCCGGGACCTTGGCCTCGTATCGCCTGCAGGGTAGGGTCAACCGCAGAAACGACAGCGATGACCGATGGCAGCCAAGACAACACTTAATGCGAAGAATCTCGAATCCCTTGGTGCGCAGCGCCTTGCCGAGCTGCTGATCGAGATCAGCATGGGCAGTGCTGCCCACAAGCGACGGCTTCGAATGGAGCTTGCCGGCAATCACGGCAGCGCCGAGGTGGCGCGTGAGGTGCGAAAGCGACTTGTCAGCATTGCCCGCGCCCGCACCGTCATCAACTGGCGCAAAGTGAAAGCGCTGAAGAACGACCTGGAAACGCAGCGCAAGACGATCGCAGAGACGGTTGCCGCCGATGATCCCCAGGAGGCGTTCGACCTAATTTGGCAGTTCCTCGCATTGGCGAATCCGATCTTTGAGAGATCCAGTGACAGCAGCAGTTCTCTCATCCAAAGTTTTCATCAGGCTTGCGAGGATGCTGCCGCAATCGCCGCCTCCGCCAAGATCGGCTCCAATGTCCTGGCCGACAAGGTGTTTAAAGCCGTCCAAGACGATGGTTACGGCCAGTACGACAACCTGATTGCGGCGATGGCGCCAGCTCTCGGCAAGGATGGTCTCGATTGCTTGAAAACCCTCTTCGTCCAATGGTCAAAGGAGCCGAAAGACAAGCCGGCTAATGACAAGCGCGAGATCATCGGCTGGGGCAGCGCAGGCCCCCTTTACGAAGATGAGATCTACGGCACTCAGCGAGATCTGACGGTGCGCATAGCCTTGCAGGAAATTGCCGATGCCCAGGGCGATGTTGATGACTACATCGCTCTGCAACCCGAGAAAACGCGCAAGATGCCGATGATTGCGGCCGACATCGCCAATCGCCTGGTCTCGGCCGGCCGGTCCAAGGAGGCAATTGAGGTGCTGAATGAGGTCGATGCGACAGGCCAGGCCGGCATGCCATTCGAATGGCAGCGCGCGCGCGTCGAGACGCTCGAGGCCCTGGGGCGGCGAGAGGAAGCTCAAACCTATAGATGGACGTGCTTCGAGCAGTCGCTGCACGATCAGCATCTCCGCGCCTTCCTCAAGCGACTGCCGGACTTCGATGATCTGGAGGCAGAGGAGAAGGCATTCGCTTATGCCCAGGCTTTCCCGGAGGTCCACCAGGCGCTTACATTTTTCCTGAATTGGCCGGCACCCGCCGAGGCAGCGAAACTCGTGATGAGGCGGAAGGCGGAACTGGATGGCAATCTCTATGAGCTGATGCCGGCGGCGGCCGAAGCTCTGGCGGAGAAACATCCGCTTGCGGCAACCATCCTCTTGCGCTCCATGATCGATTTCGCGCTCGATAGCGGCCGGTCCAGCCGCTATAAGCATGCGGCGAGGCATCTTGCGGACTGCGCATCGCTTGCGCCTCATATCAATGACTTCGGCGACACAAGACCCCATGACATCTATGTCGCAGAACTTAAGCGTCGACACGGCAAGAGGCATGGCTTCTGGAGCCTGGTGACCTAAGTCGCTTCAGATATATCACCTTCGGAGGAATTCCATGACGACCACCGCCTGGCACGCCGATCCACTGACTTGGGGCACTGGACCCCGCATCTTCGAAGCCTTTCTGGAGCCGACTTGCCCCTATTCGGTCAAAACGTTCAACAAGCTCGATGACCTGCTGAGCCAAGCCGGCGAAGACAAGATCACCGTGAAGATCCGCCTGCAGTCGCAACCCTGGCATATGTATTCGGGTGTCCTCGTCCGCTGCATCATCGCAGCCTCAACGTTGGAAGGCGGCAAGCAGACAGCAAAGAAAGTGATATCAGCCATTGCGGCCCATCGCGAGGAGTTCGAGTTTGAACGCCATGCCGGCGGCCCAAATATGGATGCGACGCCGAACCAGATCATCGAGCGCCTGGAAGGCTACAGCGGCGTCAAGTTGAAAGAGGCCTTCGCCACCCCGGATCTCGACCGGGAGATCAAGTGGCACTGCAAATATGCCCGGCAGAACGGCATCCACGTCTCGCCAACCTTCATGATCGACGGGCTGGTGCAGGCAGATATGAGCAGCGGCGATGAGGTTGTCGTCTGGGTGAAGAAGGCACTGGGCAACTGACGCTGGCCGAGTGCCAGAGACGGTCCCGCCCGCCTATTTGTCTCCTGCCATGAATACCATGCAGGAATCAGTGCAAGCAGCAGGGATTTTCCAACTTTGGACTTCAGGAAACACCGCGGGTGTGGCCCTGGGATGGATGCGATCCTACCGGCCAGTCACGGAAGTATCCCGGCAATCACAAAGCGCTGATAATCCCGGGAAGCTTATGGCGGAGAGGGTGGGATTTGAACCCACGATACCCTTGCAGGTATGCCGCATTTCGAGTGCGGTGCATTCGACCACTCTGCCACCTCTCCGCGGTCTGGTCGGCGCTTGTTCGGCGCGGGCGTTCTCATAACGGGCAAATGACAGGCTGGCAAGCCGAAAAGTCGAAGCATTCCATCCTTTTGCCTTGACACCTTTTTGTCACTCGCGTATCCCGGCTGCGCAATAGGTTTGGAGAAATCCGCGCCTTGGCAATCCCGCGCTCGCGCGGGGCTTCACCGGCAGGACGAGTTCGAGGATTAGACCTCTGAAATCCCTGCTTAACTTCGACTGATAAAAAGACAGCCACCTGCTCAATTAGCGGGGAGCGCTGGAACGAACATGAAAGGATAAAAAATGTTCGCAGTCATCAAGACCGGCGGTAAACAGTACCGTGTGGCAGCCAACGACGTGCTGACCATCGAAAAGCTGGAAGCCACCGCTGGCGACTCCATTGAATTCACCGAAGTGCTCGTGATCGGCGAAGGCGCCGACGCTGCGATCGGTGCGCCCTTCGTAACCGGCGCCTCTGTCAAGGCAGAAGTCGTCGAACAGAACCGCGGCAGGAAGGTCATCGCCTTCAAGAAGCGCCGCCGTCAGAATTCGAAGCGTTCGCGCGGCCATCGTCAGCATCACACGGTCGTCCGTATCACGGACATCGTGGCTGCCAAGTAAGATCAACGGGACAAGGTTTAAAGGAGAACTCCAATGGCACACAAAAAAGCTGGCGGTTCATCGCGCAACGGTCGCGATTCTCAGTCCAAGCGCCTTGGCGTGAAGAAGTTCGGCGGCGAAGCCGTCATCGCAGGCAACATCATCGTGCGTCAGCGCGGAACTGAGTGGCATCCGGGTTCCAACGTCGGCCTCGGCAAGGATCACACGATTTTTGCGCTTACCGCCGGCAATGTGAACTACCGAACCAAGGCCAACGGTCGCGTCTACGTGTCTGTCATGCCGAAAGCGGAAGCAGCGGAATAAGCCGGTAGCGCTCAAAAACAGCCGGCGTCTCATCGACCCGGCTGGCCGTATCAGGTTCAGTCTAGAAAACAGGGGAGATGGGGCGCCATCTCCCCTTTTTCTTTACCCCTCAAGGAGGACTGAACCATGCAAGGCGAATTGTTAAGGGTAGACCAATCACGGTCTCCCCAGGAAGACCAGCGGTCTTCCACGGAGCGGCTGAGGCCGGAACGGTTAAGGACCGATTGCCCTGTCTTGTTATCGGAAAGGCTCGTCATGCGCGCGCCCCACGAAGAAGACATCGACGCCCTTGCCCATCTCGCCAATAACGCCAAAGTCGCCACCATGGTATCGCGTATGCCGCACCCTTATACCGCCGATGATGCTGCCGACTTCGTGCGTCGCACGAAAAATGGCGAGATTGGCAAGTGCGTCTATGCGATCACCAAAGCCGAAAACGGCGCCTTTATCGGCTGCTGCGGCGTGGAGCCGCAAACAGACGGCAAAACCGTCGAGATCGGTTACTGGCTGGGCGAGCCCTATTGGAACAAGGGTTATACCACCGAGGCCTGCCATGCCCTGGTCGATATGGTGTTCAGGACCCGTCAGGACGTCGATCAGATCGACGCCCGTTGCCGGGTCATGAACGTCGCCTCGCGCCGCGTCATCCAGAAGTGCGGCTTCCAGTTCCAGGGATCGGGGCTCGCCGCCTCGCTGGCGCTCGGCAGCAACGTGCCGGTCGAATGGTACAGGCTCGACCGCAAGACCTGGATGTCCCTCCGAAGCTGGGGGAACATCGCATGAGCACGACTGCGCTGCAAAGGCCGGAGGTCAAGCCGATGATGCCCGGCCCCGCGCCGGTTATCTCGACCGCCCGGCTGACGCTCCGCCCCCACAGGCTGAGCGATGCGCCTGCGATCGCGGAATCGCTCTCGGATTTCGCGGTCACGCGCATGTTGTCCCGCGTACCCGCGCCGTTCGACCGGCAGGATGCGCTGGACTGGCTGATCCCGGTCACCTCGGGCACCCTGCCCGACTGGCCGCTGGCGATCACCGATAAGGACGACGTCCATATCGGCAACGTCTCGATCGAGCTGCGCCACGGTCGCTGGCACCTCGGCTACTGGCTGAACCGCTATTACTGGCGGCGCGGCTATATGAGTGAGGCGGTGGCGGCGATCATCGAGCGCTTCTCGCGCCGCATGCCGGAGACGCCGGTTCATTCCGGCGTTTTCGCCGACAACCCGGCTTCGCTGCGACTGCAGGAGAAGCTCGGTTTCCGCATGACGGGCTGCGGCGAAATCTATTGTTTCGCCCGCAATACCATGGTGTCGCACATCGAGACCGTGCTGCAGCCTGGCATGCTGCAGCCGCGAAAGGTCGCCTGATAGAGCATGGTGCCGAAAAGTGTACGCGGTTTTCGGACAACATCATGCTCCAGAACTAGAAAGGAGACGTCGCCGTACTGGCGGCGTCTCCATCAAACGCCGATCTCGACCCATAGAGGAAAGTGATCGGAAGCGACGGATTGCGTATCGATCCGGGCGGATTTCAACCGGCTCTGCAGGCCGCAACTGACGAAGCAATAATCGAGATGCATGCGTTTGCCGTGATCTTCGGGATCCATCCAGCTGTAGCTCTCCGGAGAGTAAGCCTCCAGCGCCGCAAAAGCGTCGACCGGCGTGCCGATCCTCGCCACACGGCCGTAATATCCGCCGCCAGCACCGGCAAGCGCGCAATATTCCGGCGATTCCGGCTCCATGTTGAAATCCCCCATGATGACATAATCCTCCGGCAGCGGCGGCTCCGGCAGGTCGAATTCACCACCCCCCGTCAGCGACCCACCCTCCTGGACGAAGGCATTGATATGCGCGTTCAAGAATTCCAATTGGCGGATGCGCTCGTCGGCAGAGACATGGTCGAGATGGACGGAGTAGACGCGGATCGCAGCGCCGGGTGCGTCGATCACCGCCTCGGTCGCGCCACGCTGCAGGTTGATCTTGCCGATCGTCCGGCTGCGCGGCAGAAGCAGCGTCCGGGTCGAGACAACAGGCCAGCGCGACAGCACCATGTTGCCGAACTGGAAACGGGTCCCGCGCACCGGCTGGAACCCGCCTTCATCAGCTTCGACATGCATGTCGCAGGCTGGCCCATACACCCAGGAAAGAAGGCTGCAACATCGGCTGCCATGTCGGCAAAACCGTTGCGGGAGAAGCCGCGGGTCACCTCCTGCAGCGCGATGACATCGGCACCCTCGAGGCTCCGGGCAATGCGCGCCAGATCGTATCTGCCGTCGAGACCGAAGCCGTACTGTATGTTATAGCTCGCAAAATTCACGATAATCTTTGACCTCCGTCGGAACCGCCTATATCGAATGGGCCAAGACGGGCCGTCCAACTGCCACTGAATATTGGAAGTAAAATGAAATTTCTCGACGAAGCAAAGGTCTATATCAAGTCCGGGGACGGCGGCGGCGGCAGCGTTTCCTTCCGACGCGAGAAATTCATCGAGTTCGGCGGCCCTGACGGAGGCGACGGCGGACGCGGCGGCGACGTCTGGGTCGAGACCGTTAACGGCCTCAACACGCTGATCGATTTCCGCTTTCAGCAGCATTTCAAGGCGACGATCGGCACCCATGGCATGGGCAGGAACCGCACCGGCGCCAACGGCAGCGACGTGACGCTGAAGGTCCCGGTCGGCACCCAGATCTTCGAGGAAGATCAGGAAACGCTGATCTGCGACCTGACCGTCGAAGGCCAGCGCTACTGTCTCGCCCATGGCGGCAATGGCGGCTTCGGCAACGCCCATTTCAAAACCTCGACCAATCAGGCGCCGGATTGGGCCAATCCCGGTCTGCCCGGCGAGGAAAAGACCATCTGGCTACGCCTGAAGCTGATTGCCGATGCCGGCCTCGTCGGCATGCCGAATGCCGGCAAGTCGACCTTCCTGGCATCGGTCACCCGGGCCCGGCCGAAAATCGCCAACTATCCCTTCACCACACTGCATCCTAATCTCGGTGTAGCCACGATCGACGAGCGCGAATTCATCCTGGCCGACATTCCGGGCCTGATCGAAGGCGCCCATGAAGGGGTCGGCATCGGCGACCGTTTCCTCGGCCATGTCGAGCGCACCCGCGTGCTGCTCCACCTCATCTCCGCCCAGGAAGAAAAGGTGGGCAAGGCCTATAAGACGGTCAAGCACGAACTCGAAGCCTACGGAAACGATCTGACCGACAAGGCGGAGATCGTGGCGCTGTCGCAGATCGACGTGCTCGACGATGCTGAATTGAAGAAGAAGACCAAGGAATTGGCCAAGGCCTGCGGCAAGACGCCGTTCCAGATTTCGGCCGTCACCGGCAAGGGCATGACCGAGGTATTGCGTGCGCTGCGCGACATCATCGTCGAAGCCAATACCGAGGAGAAGCCGGCCAAGGTGCCGAAGCTGCGCCATCGCGACATGGTCGTCACCGATGAGGGCGAGGACAAGGGTGGGGACGAGGACGATGACCAGCCGTAAGCCGCTTGGCCGCTACCGCCGCATCGTCATCAAGATCGGATCTGCGCTTCTGGTCGACCGCAAGGCCGGGCTGAAGAAGGCCTGGCTCGACGCCATGTGCGCCGATATCTCAGGCCTGAAGGCTAAAGGCATCGATGTGCTCGTCGTCTCCTCGGGGGCAATCGCGCTCGGCCGCTCGGTGCTCGACCTGCCCTCGGGCGCGCTGAAGCTGGAGGAAAGCCAGGCGGCCGCCGCCGTCGGCCAGATCGCGCTGGCTCGTGCCTGGTCGGAGAGCCTGTCACGCGACGAGATCGTCGCCGGTCAGATCCTGCTGACGCTCGGCGATACCGAGGAGCGCCGCCGCTATCTCAATGCGCGCGCCACCATCAATCAGCTTTTGAAGATCGGCGCCGTGCCGATCATCAATGAAAACGACACCGTCGCCACCAGCGAGATCCGCTATGGTGACAATGATCGCCTCGCCGCCCGCGTCGCGACGATGACCGGCGCCGATCTGCTCATCCTTCTCTCCGACATCGACGGCCTCTACACCGCGCCGCCGCATCTCGATCCGAACGCGACGTTCCTGGAAACGATTGCCGAAATCACCCCCGAGATCGAGGCGATGGCCGGCGGTGCGGCCTCCGAGCTTTCGCGCGGCGGCATGCGCACCAAGATCGATGCCGGCAAGATTGCGACGGCATCAGGCTGCGCCATGATCATCGCCTCCGGCAAGACCGACAATCCTCTGTCGGCAATCGAAAACGGCGCGCGTTCCTCGTGGTTCGCGCCGTCGGGCACACCCGTTACCGCCCGCAAGACCTGGATTGCCGGCCAGTTGCAGCCGGCCGGCGAACTGCATGTCGATGACGGCGCCGTCACAGCCCTCGGCGCCGGCAAGAGCCTGCTTCCCGCCGGCGTGCGCAGCGTTTCCGGCCTCTTCAGCCGCGGCGATACGGTGGCGGTCATCGGCCCGGCCGGCCGCGAGATCGCCCGCGGCCTTGTTAGCTACGATGCCGACGACGCCCGTCGGATTGCCGGCCGCAAGTCGGCGGAGATCGAGGCCATCCTCGGTTATGCCGGGCGCGCCGCCATGGTCCATCGCGACGACATGGTGATGACCGCGCAGATCGGTTCGAAATCGGAAAGGCAGAAGAAGGACGCGAGCTATGCTTGATACCGTTGCGCCAAGCCCTGACATTGATGTGCTGATGAACGACATCGGCCGCAAGGCAAAGGCTGCCGCGCGACCGCTGAGCTTTGCGTCCACTGAGGCGAAGAACAGCGCGCTGAATTCCATGGCCGATGCGATCCTAGCGAACAAGGCGCATATTCTTGCCGAGAACGCCAGGGACCTGAAGGATATCGAAGGCACCGAGACGCTCGCTTCCTTCGTCGACCGGCTGACGCTGAACGACAAGCGCGTCGCCGAGATGGCCGAGGGAATCCGCGCCATCGCCGCCCTTGCAGATCCGGTCGGCGAAGTCATCGCTGCCTGGGACCGGCCGAACGGGCTGAAAATCGAGCGCGTCCGCACCCCGCTCGGCGTCATCGGCGTGATCTTCGAAAGCCGCCCGAACGTCACCGCGGATGCCGGCGCCCTCTGCCTCAAGGCGGGCAATGCCGTCATCCTACGCTGCGGCTCGGACTCGCGCCGTTCATCGCAGGCTATCCATGCCTGCCTTGTCGAAGGATTGAAGGCGGCGGAACTTCCAGAGCATGCTATCCAGCTTGTGCCGGTCACCGACCGCGCTGCCGTCGGCGCTATGCTGCGCGGCCTCGACGGGGCGATCGACGTCATCGTGCCCCGCGGCGGCAAAAGCCTGGTTGCCCGCGTGCAGAGCGAGGCCCGCGTGCCTGTATTCGCCCATCTCGAAGGCCTTTGCCATATCTATGTCGATGCCTCGGCCGATATCGAGATGGCGAAGAGGATCATCGTCAATGCCAAGATGCGCCGCACCGGCATCTGCGGCGCAGCCGAAACCCTGCTTGTCGATGGCGCCGCGATCGGTACGCATTTGACGCCGCTGCTCGAGGTTCTGACGGAGGCCGGCTGCGAGATCCGCGCTTCGCCAACAGTGCTGAAGGTCGCACCGGGTTTGAAGCCCGCGACCGAGGAGGACTGGTCGACCGAATATCTCGACGCGATCATTTCAGTTGCCGTCGTCGACGGCATATCGGGCGCTATCGCCCATATCCAGACATATTCCTCGAACCACACCGAGGCCGTCATCGCCGAGGACCCCGACGTCGTGGCGCGTTTCTTCACCGAAGTCGATTCGGCGATCCTGCTCCACAATGCCTCGACACAGTTTGCCGATGGCGGCGAGTTCGGCATGGGTGCGGAAATCGGCATCGCCACCGGCAAGATGCATGCCCGTGGCCCCGTCGGCGTCGAACAGCTCACCTCTTTCAAATATCGGGTGCACGGTGCCGGACAGACGCGGCCCTGACGTGACGACCGAGCCTGACGTAGCGATCGAGAATGTGGACCGGCACTATCTCCGCATGCCGCACAGCGAGCGCGGCATGGTCGTCGGTCTGTTCGGCGGCTCGTTCAATCCGCCGCATCAGGGCCACGCGCTCGTCGCCGAAATCGCTCTCAAGCGGCTCGGCCTCGACCAGCTCTGGTGGATGGTCACCCCGGGCAATCCGCTAAAGAGCCGCAACCAGCTCGCACCACTCGCCGAGCGCCTCGCCGAAAGCGAACGTGTTGCCGCCGATCCCCGCATCAAGGTCACCGCCTTCGAACAGGCGTTCGGCACCAGCTACACCGCCAACACGCTTGCCCGCGTCAAGGCGCGTAATCCACATGTGCATTTCATCTGGATCATGGGCGCAGACAGCCTGCAGACCTTTCACAAATGGCAGAAATGGCAGGAAATTGCCCGCACCTTCCCGATCGCGGTGATCGATCGGCCGGGCGCGACGCTGTCCTTCCTGTCCTCGAAAATGGCCAGGACCTTCGATTTCGCCCGTGTCGACGAGGATGATGCCCGTGTTCTCTGGAAGAAACGTGCACCGGCCTGGACCTTCATCCACGGACCACGCTCCGGCCTGAGCTCGACGGCAATCCGCAACGGCTCGTCGCACGGCGACGTCGAATAGAGCGCCGCCGCCCAGCAAGACGCATGCGCCGGCCTGATTTCAGAAGATCCCGAAAACGAGAAAGCCCGACGGGGGAGGATCCGTCGGGCTTATAAACTCGATCGACAACTGGGAGGAGGAGTGTTGTCGACCCTATCGAACGGCTATGGGAGGAGGAGAAGCCGTTCGATGAGTATGTTGTACCATATTTCGCAGGAAGATGAACATCGATTGGTGCATTGCAGCAATGCATTGTGCGCAAATCTCGAGGCGGATTTGGCTTCATCATTGCCGCTTTTATTAGCAAAAATTAAGGAAACATCCCCCGCTGCCCGGAGTCCTTGCGGTTGGCAAACTGACTCTGGGTATTTTCGCCATGCTGATCTGACTTTCGCCGGAAGCCATGCACCTCACGAATGCGTGAACATTGCGCCGCTGCGAACGCGAGCACCCGATACGGTTATATTTTCCTGGATATATCCCTAGCCAAGATGCCTCGCCCGTTATATTCGTCGCAATATTTCGAACCCTGGGGAATAAGTCATGCAAAACCGCCGCCAATGGATGAAACTGGCAACCGCTGCGATCGCCGGCCTCTGGCTTGGCGCGACAGCGCTGCCGGCGCCTGCCGCCGCAGCCGAAAAGCTCACCGTCTTTGCGGCGGCGAGCCTCAAGAATGCGCTCGACGCCGCCAATGCCGCCTGGGCAAAGGAAAGCGGCAAGGAAGCCGTCGCCTCCTATGCGGCGAGCGGCGCGCTGGCCAAGCAGATCGAAAGTGCCGCACCCGCCGATATCTTCATCTCGGCCGACCTCGACTGGATGGACTATGTCGCCAAGAAGAACCTGATCAAGGCCGATACCCGCTCCAACCTGCTCGGCAACAAGATTGTGCTCGTTGCCGAAAAGGACAAGGCAAAGCCGGTTGAGATCAAACAGGGCTTCGATCTTGCCGGACTCCTCGGTGACGGCAAGCTTGCCATGGGTGAGCCGAAATCGGTTCCGGCCGGCAAATACGGCATGGCCGCGCTCGAAAAGCTCGGCGTCTGGAAATCGGTCGAAACCAAGGTTGCCGGCGCTGAAAGCGTGCGCGCCGCCCTGGCCCTCGTCTCCCGCGGCGAAGCGCCCTACGGCATCGTCTACCAGACGGATGCCGCAGCCGATAAGGGTGTCGCCATCGTCGGCACCTTCCCCGCCGAGTCCCATCCCCCGATCATCTATCCGATTGCAATCCTCGCCGAGAGCAAGAACTCGGATGCATCAGCCTATCTCGATTTTCTGAAATCGGACAAGGCGGCCGCCTTCTTCACGGCGCAGGGTTTCACCATCCTGAAATGATTGAGAAGTTGAGATGATTGCGGAATCGACAGTGACCGCTTAGCGTGAAGACTCAATAAGGCGAGCCGCAGATAGCAGTCTGGTTCGTGCCGATGTTGCCCCTCACCCTAACCCTCTCCCCGTAAACGGGGCGAGGGGACGTGCCCAGCGAGACGTTAGCGACGGACGGAGAGGTTGCGGCTATTCCCCTTCGCCCCGCGAGCGGGGAGAAGGTGCCGGCAGGCGGATGAGGGGCAGGCATCGGGTGATGCCGGATTTCCAGGGAGACCATCGCATTTGAACATATTGGGCTTGAGCAATGAGGAATGGACGGCGATCCTGCTCAGCCTGCGCGTCTCGATTGTCGCCATGTTGGCGAGCCTGCCCTTCGGCATCCTCGTCGCCCTGCTGCTTGCCCGCGGCCGCTTCTGGGGCAAGTCGGTGCTGAATGGCGTCGTTCATCTGCCGTTGATCCTGCCCCCGGTCGTCACCGGTTTTCTTCTCCTCATCCTGTTCGGCCGCCGCGGTCCGATCGGCAGCCTGCTCGACCAGTATTTCGGCATCGTCTTGTCTTTCCGCTGGACGGGTGCTGCACTGGCCTGCGCCATCATGGCCTTTCCGCTGATGGTGCGCAGCATCCGCCTGTCGATCGAGGCGGTCGACCGCAAGCTGGAAGAGGCGGCCGGAACGCTCGGCGCCGGCCCTGCCTGGATCTTCCTGACGATCACCCTGCCGCTGACCCTGCCCGGCATCATCGCCGGCATGATCCTTTCTTTTGCCAAGGCGATGGGCGAATTCGGCGCAACGATCACCTTCGTCTCCAACATTCCAGGCGAAACCCAGACGCTGTCGGCGGCGATCTATACCTTCACCCAGGTACCTGGCGGCGATGCCGGCGCGCTCCGCCTGACGTTCGTCGCCGTCGTCATTTCCATGGCCGCCCTGCTCGCCTCCGAATTCCTCGCCCATCTCGCAGGCCGGAGGATCGATCCGGAATGACGCTGATCGTCGAGGCAAAACAGCGGCTCGGCGCCTTTTCGCTCGATGCCGCCTTCACCTCCGAACGTGGCGTCACCGCGCTGTTCGGCCGCTCCGGCTCCGGCAAGACCTCGATGATCCGCATCATCGCCGGCCTTGCCCGCCCGGACCAAGGCCGCGTCGTCCTCGACGGCGAGCCCCTGACCGAAACCGCAACCGGCATCTTCGTCCCGAAACATCGCCGCCGCTTCGGGTATGTCTTCCAGGAAGCGCGGCTTTTCCCACATCTCAGCGTTCGCGCCAATCTGTTCTACGGGCGATGGTTCGCGGCGAGAACGGCGCGCGGCGAGAGCTTCGACCACATCGTCGACCTGCTCGGCATCGAGGCGCTGCTGGAGCGCAGCCCCTCGAAACTCTCAGGCGGCGAGAAGCAGCGCGTCGCCATCGGCCGCGCGCTTCTCTCCTCGCCGCGCCTGCTGTTGATGGACGAGCCGCTCGCCGCCCTCGATGAGCTGCGTAAGGCCGAGATCCTGCCTCATCTCGAGCGGTTGCGCGACGAGACCGACATCCCGATCGTCTATGTCAGCCACTCGATCGCCGAGGTGGCGCGGCTGGCAAACCAGGTCGTCGTCATGCGTGACGGCAAGGTGGAAGCGACAGGCCCCGCCGTCGACATATTGAGCCGCCCCTCCACCATCTCCGACCGGCGCGAGGCCGGCGCACTGCTGGAAGGCACAGTGGAAAGCTTCGATGTGAGTCATCGTCTATCGACGGTGGCGCTGAAATCCTGTCAGCTCCATATTCCGGGCGCTGCCCTTGCGCCCGGCAAATCGGTCCGCATCCGCATTCCCTCCCGCGATGTCATGCTGGCGACCGCAAGACCCGAGGGGCTCAGCGCGCTGAATATCCTGGAAGCAAGGATAGAGGGGATCTCGTCGACCGAGGACGGAACGGTGGAAATCCGGCTCGATTGCGGCGGCGATATCATTCTTTCCCGGATCACGACGCTGTCCTGCGAGCGTCTGGATCTTCGACCGGGAAGGGCGGTCTTCGCCGTCATCAAGACAGTTGCCCTGGAGGCCTGATCAGTTGCGCTCGCCCTGCTGCATGTTGCGCTTGGCCTCGAGCCAGGCGAGGTCCTCAGCAAGGCTGGTCCGCACCGTCTTTTCCATCCGACGGAAACGCTCGAGCAGTTCCTCGCCGAACGGCGTCAGCACCGCACCGCCGCCCTTCTGCCCGCCGCGCTGCGATTCCACCACCTGTTCGTTAAACATCCGGTTCATCTCGCTGACCAGCAGCCATGCCCGCCGATAGGACATGTCCATCGCCCGCCCGGCCGCCGAGATCGATCCGGTCTGGCGGATATGCTCCAGCAGTTCCATCTTGCCATGGCCGAGACGATCCTCATCCGGGAAGCTGATTCGCAGAACGGGCACGAGTGTTTTTGCGGCTGAGTCGGTCATTGAATCTGGAGATCGTGGAATTTGCCGCACTTTACGCTGCGGCATGGAAACTGTACACCGCCCGCACGAGGCCGCCCCGAGCAGTCAAATACTTCAATTCGAACGGCAGATCGGATTTTCGGCCGTTCTGTACCTTAGCATGTCTTGAAACATTAATGGTTTGATGCCTATCTTAACCATGATCCGGTCGCGATCGGATCTGTGTTGTGCATAGTTTGTCATTCCAGGAAAGGGAAAGCACTGACAACAGTACACGCCAAGGGAAAAACGTTCGCCGTTATCCCGAAGAGTGCGGAACGTGGCGCCGATGCCGCCGCCCGTGCCCTAGAAACCGTCCTCGCCAGCCTCGAGGACTCCAAAGCTGAAGATATCGTCACCATCGACATTGCCGGAAAATCGGCGCTGGGAGACTACATGATCGTCGTCTCCGGCCGCTCGAACAGGCATGTCATGGCGATCTCGGATCACCTGCTCACCGACCTCAAGGACGACGGCCTCGGTACGGCCCGCGTCGAAGGTCAGGAAGGCGGCGATTGGGTCCTGATCGACACCGGTGACATTATCGTGCATGTGTTCCGTCCCGAAATCCGCGAGTTCTACAACATCGAAAAGATGTGGGCGGCTCCGGATATGGATGAAGAAACACGGCACTGACAGGCGGGCCGGCATTTTGTCCGGCGCCTGAGACGTGGCATTGGCTGGCCGGCAAACATCACAAGCCGGCCGGTGGCGTAACGTGCGCCCGATGTGCTGCATGAGCGGGAGCGGATGAATGCGAATAGGTCTTTTTGCGGTGGGACGGCTGAAGTCCGGCCCAGAAAAGGATCTTGCCGCCCGTTATTTCGACCGTTTCGCCAAGGCCGGCCCTGCCGTCGGCCTCGAATTGACCCGCGTTGCCGAAGTTGCCGAAAGCCGGGCCTCCAATGCGGAGACCCGCAAGCGCGAAGAGGCGGCGATGCTTCTGAAATCGCTTGCCGATGGCAGCATCCTCATTCTTCTCGATGAACGCGGCAAAGCGCTCGACAGCGAATCCTTTGCAAACCTGCTCGGCTCCTATCGCGACCAGGGCAAACGCGAGCTGACCATCGCGATCGGCGGCGCCGACGGCCTCGATCCCTCGCTTTACGACCGTGCCGACGCGACGCTGTGCCTGGGTAAGATGACTTGGCCGCACCAACTCGTGCGCACGCTGATCGCCGAGCAGCTCTATCGTGCCGTCACCATCCTGTCCGGTCACCCCTATCACCGCGTCTGATGCCGCATCGGCCTGATGCGTCGGCCCGATACCCCGGCAATGCGTCGCAATGTCACGCAGCCGTGTTTGCTTGGCCACCCGTTCTCCTGCAAACCTTATGGCAAAGTGCACCAAATCAGCTTAGTCTCCGCGCGATTTGAGAAAGTGCCCCAACACGCATGTCGAGAGCATCCACCAGGCGACACCGCATGATCCTGCCGGCTATCGCGGCCGGCGTCGGTGTGGCGGTGATTGTCGTGTCGGCAAATCCGTTCATCGTCCGGGCGCAGGATGCCGCGCCCGAGGCGGCACAATCCGCACCGCAGCCGGCAGCCGAGCCGCCGCCGCCGCCCGATCCGGCGGCCGAACTTGCCGCCAAGCGTGATCAGACCCGTGCCGAACTCGAAACCCTGTCGAAGACGATCAGCCTCTCCACCGACAAGGTGAGCGCGCTTCAGCAGAGCATCGCCGATCTGGAAAAGAGCACGGAAAGCGTCCGCCAGGCACTGATCGATTCCGCTGCCCGCCGCAAGGCGCTCGAAAAGCAGATCCTCGAAAGCGAGAAGAAGCTTGCCGATCTCGGCGTCAAGGAGGATGGCATCCGCCGTTCCCTGCACGAGCGCCGCGGCTTGTTGGCCGAGGTGCTGGCAGCACTCCAGCGCATGGGCCGCAACCCGCCGCCCGCTTTGCTCGTCACCCCTGATGACGCGCTGGCCTCCGTGCGCAGCGCCATTCTGCTCGGCGCCGTCGTGCCCGGCATCCGCAAGGAGACCGATAAGCTTGCCGCAGACCTCGCAAGCCTTGCCGCATTGCAGACCGCAAGTGCTGCCGAGAAGGCCTCGCTGACCGGGACGATGACTGATGGCATCGAGGAAGAGCGGCGCATGGACCTGCTGCTTGCCGAAAACGACAAGCTCAGCCGCAGCAACGCCGCCGAACTCGGGGCCGAAAGGAAACGTTCCGAGGAACTGGCAGGCAAGGCGACCAGCCTCGAAGGCCTCGTCGCCTCGATGGAATCCGAGATCGCTTCGGTGCGGGATGCCGCCGCTGCCGCCCGCCTGGCCGAGGAGAACCGCAAGCTTATGACGGACGAGCAGCGCGCCCAGGCCAAGGCGCTTGCCGACAGCGGCGTGCCCGATAAAAACCGCATTGCGCCCGCATATCCCTTCGGAGAATTGAAGGCGAAATTGGAGGTGCCCGTTACGGGTGATATCCTGCGCCAGTTCGGCGACGCCGACGGCACCGGGCACGAGGCCATGGGAATGACGGTCGCCACCAATCCAGAGACAGTGGTGACGGCGCCTGCGGATGGTCTGGTGGTTTTCGCCGGCGCATTCCGCAGTTACGGCCAGATGATCATCCTCGACACGGGTGATGGATACCACCTGGTTCTCTCGGGAATGGATACGATCAATACCCGTCAGGGAAAATTCGTTTTCTCCGGCGAGCCGCTTGCCGTGATGGGCGCGAAAAGAGTGGCAAGCGCAACTGCATTGGCGCTGGAAACGAACCGGCCAACGCTTTACATTGAATTTCGAAAGGACGGTAAACCGGTCGATTCCCGGCCGTGGTGGACCGCCAAAGACACTGGAAAGGCACGCAATGATTCGTAGGGCTTCTCTTGTTCTGGTCGGCGCATTGATGGGTGCGACCGCAATGAGCGTCATTTACTCGGCGGGTGTGCCGGCAGAAGCGGCCGGATCCTCGACCTACAAGGAACTTTCGGTTTTCGGAGATGTCTTCGAGCGTGTGCGTGCGCAATATGTGACACCGCCTGCGGAAGACAAGCTGATCGAGAACGCCATCAACGGTATGCTCTCCTCGCTCGATCCGCATTCGAGCTACATGAATGCGAAGGACGCCGAGGACATGCGCACCCAGACCAAGGGTGAGTTCGGCGGCCTCGGCATCGAAGTCACGATGGAAGACGAACTCGTCAAGGTCATTACCCCGATTGACGATACGCCCGCCGCCAAGGCCGGTGTTCTCGCCGGCGACTACATCTCCGAGATCGACGGCCAATCCGTGCGCGGCCTGAAGCTGGAAGACGCAGTCGAGAAGATGCGCGGCGCCGTCAACACGCCGATCAAGCTGACGCTGATCCGCAAGGGTGCCGACAAGCCGATCGAGCTGACGATCGTCCGTGACGTCGTCGCCGTCCAGGCAGTCAAGTCGCGTGTCGAGGACGATGTCGGTTATCTCCGCATCATCTCCTTCACCGAGAAGACCTATCCTGACATGGAAAAGGCGATCAAGAAGATCAAGGACACCGTTCCGGCCGACAAGCTGAAGGGTTATGTTCTCGACCTGCGCCTCAATCCGGGCGGTCTGCTCGACCAGGCGATCAACGTCTCCGATGCCCTGCTGCAGCGCGGCGAAGTCGTTTCGACCCGCGGCCGCAATCCGGATGAAACCCGCCGCTTCAATGCCGGCCCGGGCGACCTGACGGATGGCAAGCCGGTGATCGTGCTGATCAACGGCGGTTCGGCTTCCGCATCGGAAATCGTCGCCGGCGCTCTTCAGGATCTGCGCCGTGCCACCGTTCTCGGTACGCGCTCCTTCGGCAAGGGCTCCGTCCAGACGATCATCCCGCTCGGCGAAAACGGCGCGCTGCGCCTGACCACAGCGCTCTACTACACGCCGTCGGGCCGCTCGATCCAGGGCACCGGCATCACCCCCGACATCAAGGTCGAGGAGCCGCTGCCGCAGGAACTGCAGGGCAAGATGGTGACCGAAGGCGAATCCAGCCTGCGCGGCCACATCAAGGGCCAAAGCGAGACGGACGAAGGTTCGGGCTCCGTTGCCTACGTCCCGCCGGACCCGAAGGACGACGTTCAGCTGAATTACGCGCTCGACCTCCTGCGCGGCAAGAAGACCGATCCGGCCTTCCCGCCGAATCCTGACAAGGCCGTCGTCGCCAAGTAATCGATCACGTCAAGGCCGGGCACCTCGCCCGGCCTTGACCCTTTCTGCTGTTTCCCGGTTTTGGAGCGGGCGAAAAATTGGGAACGGACCTGCATACGCCTCTGGGCCGCAACCGCAAAACCGGCCGCAAGCGTCCGGGTTTTCTGCGCCTTGGCCGCATCGCCGCCAGTCTTTGCCTTTTCGCCATAGGCGGCTTTTCCCTCTATACGGCGTTTCGCGGTGATGGGCTCGAACGCACCAAACCGCCGGCGGCCGAACAAGCCGCACCCCCCCCTGCCAATACGCCTCAGCCGCCGACGGCCACCACGGGCCAAACTGCTGACGGCATGCCCCGCGCCGACCCGCGCTCGGGCGCCAATGTCGAGCAGATGGTCACCGGCGACGGCTCGGTCGTCACCAAATACAGTCCCCGCCCGCGTGACGGCGGCGGGCCGGTGCTGGTCGACGCCATGCAGATCGGCCAGGATCCGCGCATGGCAGCCCAACCCAATGATGCGCTGCTCGAAGAGACGCCTTTTGGCAGGCTGCCTATCGTCGGCCCGGATGGCCGGCGGCCGATGGATCAATATGCGCGTCCTTCGTCCGGCGCGCGCGGCGTCCGCATCGCCATCGTCGTCAGCGGCCTCGGGCTCAGCCAGACCGGAACGCAGCGCGCCATCGCGGAGCTTCCGGAGGAGATCACCTTCGCTTTTGCTGCAAGCGGCAACAGCCTGCAGCGCTGGATGCAGGAAGCCCGCCGCGGCGGTCACGAAATCCTCCTCCAGGTGCCGCTCGAACCCTTTGATTACCCGGCGAACGATCCGGGCCCCGAAACGCTGCTGACCACGAAACCTGCCGCCCGCAACATCGAAAACCTGCACAAGGCGATGGGCGAGATCACCAACTATACCGGCGTCATGAATTATCTCGGCGGCCGTTTCCTGTCCGATCCCGCCGCCATGGAACCTGTCATGCGCGACATCGGCAAGCGCGGGTTGCTGTTTCTCGACGACGGCACTTCGGCGCAGTCGAAGACGGCGGCAATCGCCAAGGGAACCGAACTGCCCTATGCCTTCGCCGACCTGCAGCTCGACGGCCAGCTTGATATCAATGCCGTCCTGAAGAAGCTCGACGAACTCGAGCGCATCGCCCGCAAGAACGGTCAGGCGATCGGCGTCGCCTCGGCTTTCGATGAGAGCGTTGACGCCATCGCCAAATGGAGCGAGGAGGCCGCGATGCGCGGCATCGAGATTGTCGGCGTTGCCGCCCTTTCCAACGACCCCCGGAATCCTTGAGAGTATCCTTGAGAAGAATTCCTGAACGGAGAAGATGATGAGCCAGGCGACCGTGAAAGCCGAGGATCTGCCCTACCGCCCCTGCGTTGGCGTGATGATCCTGAACCGCGATGGCCTCGTCTGGGCAGGACGGCGCATCGCCGACGGCAATTCCGAATATGACGGCTCGCCGCAGCTCTGGCAGATGCCGCAGGGGGGCATCGACAAGGGCGAGGATCCATTGGACGCTGCCTACCGCGAGCTTTACGAGGAGACCGGTATGAAGACGGTGACCCTGCTTGCCGGAGCGAGAGACTGGATCAACTATGATTTGCCGCCGGCACTGATCGGCATCGGGCTCAGGGGGAAGTTCCGCGGCCAGACACAGCGCTGGTTCGCCTTCCGCTTCGATGGCGACGACAGCGAGATCGCCATCAATCCGCCGCCTGGCGGCCATGAGCCGGAATTCGATGCCTGGGAATGGAAGCCGATGCGGCAGCTGCCGGGGCTGATCGTGCCCTTCAAGCGCGCCGTCTATGACCAGGTGGTGGCCGAGTTCCAGCATCTGGCAGCACTACAATCGGAAGACTGATCGATACAGCACGATCGCGATTGATCAGGTCCGTTTTTGATTTCAGCAGATGGAAATGAGGGCCACCGGTTTCGATCCGGTTTGATGCAGCCGATCGCGGAGGACGGCAGCTGATAATTCGAGAGGTAACACCGGCCGCCATCGGCGGCCGGCATCTCTTTCGAGTATTATTCGGCTTCGTTGGCGGAATCGGCGTTGAGCTGGCCGTATTTGCTCTCGCCGATTTTCCCGAGCAGGTCGATCTGTGTTTCGAGGAAGTCGATATGACCTTCCTCGTCCGCCAGCAGCTCCTCGAAAAGTTTCATGGAAACGTAGTCGCCGGCGTCATGACAGATATCGCGCGACTTTTTGTAGGCCGCGCGAGCGTCGTACTCGCCGGCAAGATCGGCTTCCAGAACTTCCTTGACGTTCTGGCCGATGCGCAGAGGTGCAAGGGTCTGCAGATTGGGATGGCCTTCGAGGAAGATGATGCGTGCAACAAGCCGGTCGGCATGGTGCATCTCTTCGATGGATTCGGCGCGCTCCTTCTTGGCGAGCTTGGTATAGCCCCAGTCCTCAAGAAGACGATAATGAACCCAGTATTGGTTGACCGCACCGAGTTCGAGGAACAATGCCTCGTTAAGCCGCTCGATGACCTTTTTGTCGCCTTTCAATGTCCGCTCTCCTGTTTTCCTCATGGAATTGTTTCAAGCGGGACATGAAATCAAATATTTCGGTCTCCGTCGAGTGGCGACGGGCGTGATATTCCTCGGTTGTCTGGATAATGATGTCGACGACGTTGGGGAAACAGCCGCAGCAGCGGCCGCGTTTTTCCATGGCGTGGTAGACTTTCGCAGGCACGATGAGCTGCCAACAGTCTTCATCGAGAAGGTTGGTGATAACCTCCCGGATTTCCTTATCGGTTATATAATTGCAGCTGCAGACAAGCACGTCTTCATTCCAAACATGACACTGACTATCGTGTTTTCTGCTAAAGAAGATGGTGGCTGTCAAGAAAAAATTCGAGTCCCACAGCGTCAAACAGCGATGTACGGTGAGGCCTCCATGCATGTTGTTCGGGATTATGCAGCGGTTTCAGGATGATGACGCCATAAGCCAAATGAAGGTGCGCCGCATGGTCTCGATCGGTGCGATGCATTTTTAATGAAAGTTGCGTCCGCGCGGCATCACCTCAGCGGTTTCCGCCGCGCCCGCATGGCGGCCTGTGGCAACCATGCGTTTTTCCGGGTCCGCCGTTTCCTGCGCATTTACAAGCTTTTTCTGC
Organism: Rhizobium sp. WSM1328; assembly: GCF_057653715.1. Classification (NCBI taxonomy): domain Bacteria; kingdom Pseudomonadati; phylum Pseudomonadota; class Alphaproteobacteria; order Hyphomicrobiales; family Rhizobiaceae; genus Rhizobium; species Rhizobium sp. WSM1328. The sequence continues at coordinate 4,295,014 of NZ_CM172788.1, forward strand.
CGCTGATCGGCACCCGGCCTCAGCACCTCGTCTGCTCGCTCGCAGACTCCGAAACGCCGGACCTCGCGTTGCAGGATACCGAGTGCCGGCGTCATGTCCTCGATATGCTCGACGACGGTATGGATCACCCCGCTCTGGCATTGCAGCCTGCCGCGGATTTTCACCAGCCGAGCGCCCATCACGACCGAGCGGTATTTGTCGAACATTTTCGACCAGACGATCGCATTGGCCACGCCGGTCTCGTCTTCCAGCGTCATGAAGATCACGCCTTTGGCCGAACCAGGCCGTTGGCGCACCAGCACGAGGCCCGCGATCGTCACCCTCTTTCCGTTCGCGACCTTCAACAGATCGACATTGCGTGTGATGCCGGCCTTGCGCAATTCCTCACGCAGGAAGGAGACGGGGTGCGCCTTCAGCGACAGTGAGAGATAACGATAGTCCTCGATAACCTGCTCTCCGGGCAGCATTTCCGGCAACTTTGCCGCAGGCTCGGCCTGGAGGTCGACATGACGAACCTGCTCGAAAAGCGGCAGCTCCTCGGTCGCACTCCTCACATCCAGCGCCCGCACTGCCCAGAGCGCGTCGCGTCGTGACAGTTTGAGGGATCGGAACGCATCGGCATCCGCCAGTCGCTCGATGACCGATTTCTGCAGACCGGACCGCAGCCAGAGATCACGCACCGAGCTGTAGCCTTCGCCGCGATGGCTGACGAGCCGTTCCATATCGTCTGTCGAAAGGCCCTTGATCTGCCGGAAGCCGAGCCGCACCGCATGCCGGGTCTTGATGATCTCGCGCATCTCATGATGCCGAAAATCGATAGCATTCCGATCGAAAGCGGCCTCTTCCAGACCGCAATCCCAGTTCGAGTCATTGATATCGACCGGCAGGATCGCTACCCCGTGCTCGCGTGCATCCCGCACCAGCTGCGCCGGCGCATAAAAGCCCATCGGCTGGGAATTCAGCATCGCCGTGCAGAAGACGTCGGGATAATAGGCCTTGAGCCATGAGGAGGCATAGACGAGCAGTGCGAAGGAGGCGGCATGGCTTTCCGGGAAACCGTATTCGCCGAAGCCTTTGATCTGGTTGAAACATTGCTTCGCGAACTCCGGATCATAGTCCTTTGAAACCATTCCCTCGATAAACCGCTTTTCGAAGTTGCCGATCGTACCCGTTCTCTTGAATGTCGCCATCGCTCTGCGAAGCTTGTCGGCTTCCGCCGGTTTGAAGCCTGCGGCGGTAATGGCGATCTGCATGGCCTGTTCCTGGAACAAGGGCACGCCGAGGGTTCTTTCCAGAACCGTTTCCAGCTCCTTGCTCGGATATTTGATCGGAATGTTCTTGGCCCGCTGCTCCCGGCGCTTCAGATAGGGATGCACCATGTCGCCCTGGATCGGTCCTGGCCGCACGATCGCCACCTCGATGACGAGATCGTAGAACACCTTCGGCTTAAGACGCGGCAGCATGCTCATCTGCGCCCGGCTTTCGATCTGGAAGACGCCGAGCGTATCGGCCCGGCCCATCATCTCGTAAACCGGCTCGCCTTCATCCCCATGCTCCTTGTTGCCGAGGTCTGCGAGCGTCTTCTTCACGTCGTAATGCAATTCAAGCAGCGAGAAGGCCTTCCGCAGGCAGGTCAGCATGCCGAGCGCCAGCACATCCACCTTGAGGATCTTGACGTTATCGAGGTCGTCCTTGTCCCACTCAATCATGTAGCGATCCGGCATCGCCGTCTTCATGATCGGTACCACCTCGTCGAGCCTATCGCGCGTGATGACGAAGCCGCCGACATGCTGGGTGAGGTGGCGCGGGAAGCCGAGAAGTTCGGTCGCATACTGAAGAACGTTTCGGGTCACCGGATCCTTGATGTCGAGACCCGCCGCCTTCGCGTCCCGCTCCAAGAGATTATCCTCCGACCAGCCCCAGACGAGGCTGCTGATCGCCGACTGGACATCCTCCGACAGCCCAAAGGCCTTGGAGACCTCGCGGCCCGCCGAGCGCGTACGGTAGGTGGTCACCCCCGCCGTCAGCCCAGCATGTTCTATGCCGTATCTTTTATAGATGAACTGGATGACCTCTTCACGCCGGTCATGCTCGAAATCGACATCGATATCCGGCGGCTCGTCCCGGTCCATCGAAATGAAGCGATCGAAGAGAAGCGTACTCTTTTCAGGATTGACTTCCGTTATCTCGAGGCAATAGCAGATGACCGAATTTGCCGCCGATCCGCGCCCCTGACACAAGACCTTAAGTTCATAGCGGGCGTGCTGGATAATCCTGTGAACCGTCAGGAAATAAGAGGCATATTTCTTTTTTTTAATGAGATCGAGTTCATACTCGATCTGTGGCGCCACCTTGGGCGGGATACCCTTGGGATAGCGTCTTGCGGCTCCCGCTCTCGTCAGCCTTTCGAGAGTCTCCTGCGGCGTTTCACCAGGATCGTTTTCCGGCGGATAATTGTGCTCCAGTTCCTTCAGCGAAAAGGTCAGCCTGTCGAAGAATGTCTGCGTATTCTCGATCGCATTAGGATACTCCCGGAAGATCCGGGCCATTTCACGTGAATCCTTGAGGTAACGTTCAGCATTCGGCGCCAGCAGGAACCCGGCTTGCGATATCTGCACATGCTCCCGGATCGCGATCACGACATCCGAAAGCGGCCGGCGTTCAGGATGATGGTAAAGCGGCTGGTTGGTTGCAATCAGCGGCACACGGTTTCGAGCGGCAAGCATGGCAAGCACCGCAAAGACCTGCCTGTCGCGGCCATCATAGGCTGGCGCCAGCGCCATATAAAAAGCCTTGCGGAAGCGCCTGCGAAACCGTTCCAGGTAATCTTCCAGCGTCGGCTGACCCGCCTGATGACCGACAAGGGTGCGATCGGGAACGAGAGCAAGCATCATCTCGTCCCCCCATTCCATGAGTTCCGCTTCCGTCAGAATGCAGCTTCCCTTGACCGCTTCCTCCTTCAGATTGCCGGCGCTCAGAAGACGGCAAAGGTTCGCCCAGCCTCGCCGGCTCCGGGGATAGGCGAGGATATCAGGCGTTCCATCGGAAAAGACGAGACGGGCGCCCGGCTGAATCCGGATAGGATCGAGGATCTCCTCCTTTTTTCCTTCCTTCTTCGCTTGGGCCAGAATCGCATCCTTGTTCTTGTATCTCTCCTCAAGCTGCTCCGCCTGCGCATGCGCCCGCACCACGCCGGCAACCGAATTCCGGTCCGCAATCCCGAGACCGCCGAGCCGTAGACGAGCAGCCTGCACGACCATCTCCTCCGGGCCGGAGGCGCCTTCAAGAAACGAGAAATTCGTCCTTGTGCCGATCTCGAAGAGTGCGCGCGCGATTGTCATGCGAACACGCCATGCATGAACCAGCGAGGATCAAGCGCCTGACCATAAAAGCCCCGCCGATAGATCCAGAAGCGATGTCCGGTCTCATCCTCGATGCGGAAATAGTCGCGCGACTCGGCGTCATTCCCATCGATCCACCATTCCATGGCGATCCGTTCCGGCCCTTCGCTTCTTGCCACCTGATGCTGAATGCGCCGCCAGCGGAAGATCTGCGGCGGACCATCGGGCACTTCGGCAAGGATGGTCTCGACGGGCTCTGGCGTTGCAAAGAGCCGCAGCGGGCGCTCTTCGCGGAAAGGAAGCTGGATGTCCTGCGCTGCCTTCCGCCTGGGAAGGCTCTCCATCACAGGAACCGTGATGACGGCGCGTTCCGGAACATGGCTCTCGCGGAGCTGGAAGCTTTGCAGGCAATCCGCACCAAGTCGGGCCGAGACCCGGTCGACGAAGGCCGAAAGCGAGACCTCTCCCTGACGGTCGCCCTCGAAATCACCCTGCGCCTCGTTGAAGGGATCGTGCCGCAACACATTCAACCGCAGGATCTCGAAACCATAGCCGGCATCGAGATCGTCATAGACCGCCTGCAATCGCTCGGAAAAAAGTCCGGCGATGAACTTTGGTTCGCGAAGCGGCTGCGAAGCGCCGACGGAGATACGAAAGACCCTGCCGTCGACGCGGAACAAGACCAGTTCGAACACCCGCCCGCCAGCACCCCGCGCCTCCAGCGACGGCTGCAGCGATAAGGCGACCTGCCTGGTGACGGCAAGGATCTGTTCTTCCGTCCCGATGGGCTCGATCAGCCGGCTTTCGGCCGAGAGGCTGGCAACAGGACGCCGGGGCGAGACCGGCTCCTCTTCACGTCCCAGCGCCTGGTCGAGACGCAGAAGCAGCTCCGGGCCGAACCGGCGGGTCAATGGCGCTCGCGGCGCATCGATGACGTCGCCGATATATTTCAGACCGAGCTTCTTCAGAGCATCGACGGTCCGTCCTTCCAGCCGCAAGGCTGCAACCGGCAAGGACACCAGCACATGTTCCGTCTCTTCGTCCTCGATCACGCCGCCTTGCCCGAAGCGGGACGCGGCCCAGGAAAGGCCGGGTGACGATGAGATCGCGCCGCGGGCATCGAACCCCATATGAAAAAGCCGCGACAGCACATCCCGAAGAAGCGCCTTTTCACCGCCGAAAAGATGGGCGCAGCCGCTAATGTCGAGAAACAGGCCGTCCTTGCCGTCGAACGCCACCAGCGGCGTATAACGGTCGCACCAGTCGGCAATTGCCTCCAGCAACCGGCGGTCGACCGCCGGATCCTCTTCCGCGACCTCGAGCATGGGGTACATGGCGCGCGCTTCGGCAACGCCGAGCTCCTTCCTCAACCCCAGCCTCTCGGCCAACTCGTCCAGTGCCGTTAGCCGCATGGCATTGTTGAGCTTGCCGGAACAGACGATAGGCGGCGTCTCAGGACGCCCTTTCGAACGCCAGGAGAGCCCCCATCGCTTGCGGGCGATGCGGTCCGTTGGCAGATGCGGGAAGCTGAGCGCCAGAATGCGCTGACTGTTCGCCTGGAGGACGAACGAGGTTTGGTTCGGCGACAGGGAGAAATTCGCGTTCATGGGGATTCCACTCCAGAAGAAAGGAGAGCGGGGCCGGATTTCGGCTCTTCTCCAGCGTCAGACGGAAAATCGGATTGCCGATGCTGCCGGAAAGTGTCGATCCATCCGGCAACGACCGCAGAGCGGACGGGGCCGGTTCGACATGCAGACGGAAGGCCGCACTGCTTGCCTCCTCCGCCCCGGCCTGACGGACAAGAAAGAGCGGACGGCGGGCAGCATGCGCCCTGAGACTGAGCCTGCGGCTTTCGGTCAGGCCGAAATGGGCGGGATTGCCCCGGACTTCAAAGATGACGGCCGAGAAGGCAGCACTTTCCACCGCCACCTCCGCCAGCCAGAGCGCCTCGTCCAGCTTGCGCGGCGCGGCATGGAGAAACCGCTCCGGGCTCAGCCCGAAATCCCGAAGCCCGGGAGCATAGGGACGGCCGGCCTCCAGCGTGCCGACGGCATCGCCGATCCAGAGCAACGGCAGAAGGCGGCCGGCATCCGCCTCCTGTTTTTGCAGCCGCGCGGCAACAGCCATCGCCAGCCCGCTTGCAGCACCGGCATCGCGAGACAGAGCGGAACGGAATTCGGTGATCGCATCGAGCGGCAAGCCGCCTTCCAGGGCGCCGTCGAGCAACTCCACCCCAAACGCCAGGGGCGGCAGAATGCGCTCCTGGCGGGTCTTACGTCCTTCTGCCAGGGCTTCCCGCTCCGCTGCGGCAAGTGCCGGCGCGAGTCTTCCCTCCAGTCTGGCGATGGTTTCGCGGAGCGCAAAAAGCCGCTCGCGCGCCAGGGCGTGCTGCGCCATGGCGTTCTCCGATCCGTCTTGTTCCTGTTATGTTCTTATAGATTCCAGAGAGCTAATGAAGAGTCAACGGCCATTTTCTATGAAAATATTCCTGCCTTTGATTCCGCACTCGAAAATCGGCGATAAAGGTTCTATATGGGCCCGCAAAGGAAGGAATATTCATGGCCCGCATAGACCAGAGCGATGATTGGCGGGACCGCCATGCGCCGACGATCAGCGCCTTCGAGTCGCTGGCGATGGAGGCCTATAGCCATCTGCCGGATGAATTCCGCCAGCTGACGACCAACCTCACGATCGAGATCGAAGATTTCCCCGATGACGACGTTTTCGAGGACATGGCGCTGGAAACCCCTTTCGATCTGCTTGGCCTTTTCGAGGGCAGGGGCATTTCCGAACGTTTCACGGTGGAAACCGGCGAGATGCCGAACCGCATCCGCCTCTACCGCCGCCCCATCCTCGATTACTGGGCTGAGAACGACGAGACGCTCGGCGATATCATCACCCACGTCCTGATCCACGAAATCGGCCACCATTTCGGGCTGAGCGACGATGACATGGAGCGGATCGAGGCAAGCGCCGAGGAAGCAGCCGAGCGATAGAGCGCCGCGCGTCCAAGGACGCGCTAAGGACGCTCTATCACTTTCAATCACGCATAATCCTTTCCGAAAATCGATTACGATTTTCGGGGTTATGCGCTAAAACCTCACTGCTCGGAGAGTTTCATCTCAGGATCGTAATCCTTGCCTTCGACATGTTTGACGACGGCCTGGCCGCACTGCATCGCGCCGATTGCGGCATTGAAGGCATAGGTCGGGGAGCCCTCCAGCGACCAGCCCTTGTTGAGGGCGGCGGTGACCTTATGGCAGAAGGAAGCATCGTCAGGACCGGTCAGGAAGCGGTAGAGTTTCATCACATCGTCTTTCGTGCTGCAGCCTGGCGGGCTGCGATCAGGCGGGCTTTATGGACCAGACTTTCCGCCTGGACAAGATGCAGCCGCTCGACCATCCGCCCGCCTGCATTGATGACGTTCAGCCCATCGGAAGCGGGGTCGGCAAAGGCTGACATGATCGCCTCCGCTTCCGCAATCGCTGCCGGATCCGGACCGAAATGGCGGTTGGCGGGCTCGATCTGCGCCGGATGGATCAGCATCTTGCCGGCAAAGCCCATGGCCCGGCCCTGCAGACATTCGGCATCAAAACCCTGTTCGTCCCTGAAATCGTTGAAGACGCTGTCGATCGCATCGAGCCCGTAGGCGCTGACAGCAAGGACGACCTGCATCAGCCACGGCACGAGATAGTTCCTCCCTGGCTGTGGAAGCACGCCGGTTTCCTTGCGCAGGTCGTTGAGCCCGACGACCAGGCAATCGAGCCGCGAGCCCGGCGTGCGCCCGGCTTCGGTGATAACAGCCGCATTGAGGATGCCGCGCGGCGTCTCGATCATCGCCCAGATGCGCAGATCTTCCGGCGCATCCGCCTCGGAGAGAAAGTCACTGAGCGCCATGACATCCTGCGGTTCGTCGACCTTCGGCAGCAGCACGGCATCAGGAGCAAGCGCCGTCACCAGCTCCATGTCCGCCAGGCCGAAATCGGTGGACAGGCTGTTGATACGGATGATCCGCTCCTTGCCTTCGAGCGGTCGAGCCGAAAAGAAATTCCTCAGGTTTTCCCGCGCTTCCGCCTTCTTTTCCGGCGCCACGGAATCCTCGAGATCGAAGATCACCGCATCGCAATCGACCGCATGGGTTTTTTCGAGGGCGCGGGGATTGATGGCAGGCACGCTCAGCACCGAACGGCGCAGGCGCATGGAGCGGGTCGTGGGGTTTCGGCTCATGGCGAATTAGTGCCAAGCTTTGAAAGCCGAAGCAAGCAGCCCACCCCAGAACATCTAGCAGAACAACAAAAAGCCATGCTTGCCTTGCAGAGAGGAAGGAGAAGGACCACATTCCTTTCCGAAGAAAGGTCTAACCATGCAGAACATTCGCTCCATCTTCCTCATGCTTGCCGGCGCCACCGTTTTCGTGGCCATGCTGCTTTTCACCTTTTCGGTGACGCTCGCCGTCGGCGGCATCCTGACCGTGCTCATGGTCGGACGTGCGCTTTCGATGAAGATGAAGCCCGTTCCGGTCCGCGCCAAGGCAAACAACGGTAAGCGTGAGATGCGCGTGTGGAACGACGGCCGCGGCACGATCATCGATCTCTGATCACCGGATTTTCCAAAAATTTTGACCGACACTGTCGGCTCCAGATTCCATCATGCGTCCTTGAAACAGCCAGGCATTCCGCCGGCTCGTGAAAAACGTATGGAGGACGAGCATGGATACGACGACAGAGAGCAACTCGACCAAGATGCCGCCGGTCAAGAATGGCCTGCTGCCTTATCTGACGGTCGATGGCGCGGTGAAAGCTGCGGAATTCTACAAGAAGGCTTTCGGCGCCGAAGAGGCATATCTCGTGCCGGTCGACGAGAGCGGCAGAACGATGCATGTGCATCTCTACATCAACGGCAGTTCCCTGATGTTGTCGGACGCCTATCCCGAATACGGCCATGCCTTCAAAGGCCATGAAGGCTTTGCCATCCAACTGGTGATCGATGATATCGATTTCTGGTGGGATCGCGCGGTTGCCGCCGGCGCCGAAGTCGTCATGCCGGTCGAACTGATGTTCTGGGGCGATCGCTATGGCCAGCTTCGTGATCCGTTCGGCGTCCTCTGGGGGTTGAACGCACCGTCCAAATAAGGGACAGGCCGCAATCGGCGGACCGCGCGAAACGTCGCGTGGCCGCCATCTGTGAAAGATTCTCCTTCATTTCGGCGAAAAACTGGACTAGATGCAAATTCAGAAAGTAGATTTGCTGAAATGGAGCATAGGTCATGGATAAATTCGTGAAGCTCACGGGCGTTGCAGCGCCGCTGCCGGTTGTCAACGTCGACACCGACATGATCATTCCGAAGGATTATCTGAAGACGATCAAGCGCACCGGCCTCGGCACCGGCCTCTTCGCGGAGGCTCGTTATAACGAAGACGGCTCAGAAAACCCGGATTTCGTGCTGAACAAGCCGGCCTATCGTGATGCCAAGATCCTCGTTGCCGGCGACAATTTCGGCTGCGGCTCCTCGCGCGAGCACGCGCCCTGGGCGCTTCTCGATTTCGGCATCCGCTGCGTCATCTCGACCAGCTTTGCCGATATTTTCTACAACAACTGTTTCAAGAACGGCATCCTGCCGATCAAGGTCAGCCAGGAAGATCTCGACAAGCTGATGGACGACGCCTCGCGCGGCTCCAACGCCGTCCTGACCGTCGATCTTGAGAATCTTGAGATCACCGGCCCCGATGGTGGTTTGATCAAGTTCGATCTCGACGAGTTCAAGCGTCACTGCCTGCTGAACGGCCTCGATGACATCGGCCTGACGCTGGAAAAGGGCAAGGCGATCGACAGCTTCGAAAAGAAGAACGCTGCTTCGCACCCCTGGGCAGCCTGAACCTATCCAATCGGTTACCGATCAAGCCGGGCCTTTCGCCCGGCTTTTTCTTTGGTTGGGTCAAAGAAATTTTTCTTTCCAGCCCCTGAGTTTTTCGAGCGACACGCCGATGCCGCCGCAGACTTCGATAAGCGGATTATCGAAGCGCTGAAGCAGCCCGGCATGTACATCGGCAACCGCAAGGGCCGCACCGCAAGCCGGCTCGACCAGAATGCGCTGCGCATCAGCAAATTTCAGGCAGGCGGCAACGGCATCGGCGTCGCTGACGACAACACTTTCGATCGGATGCTGCTTCGGCAAGTCGAAGACATGCTGCGCCACCTGCCGCGCCCCGAGCGAATTGGCAATCGAAGTAATGGCGGGAAGGGTGATACGCTCATTCGCCTTGAGGCTGGCGTTCAGCGAGGCCGCCCCCTCCGTTTCGACGGCGATAACAGGCACATCGGAAAGCCCGTTGCGCTTCAATCCCTCGACAATGCCGGCAAGCAGCCCGCCGCCACCGACGCTGGTGATGACGCAATCGAATTTTGCCCCCTTCGCCACCACCTCGTCGATCAGCGTGGCATGGCCATCCCACAGAAGCGGATGGTCGAAGGGGTGAACATAGGTTGCCTTGCGGCTCCGGGCGAGTTCGACTGCATGAGCATTGGCCTCATCGAAAACCGAACCATGAACGAGGACATTCGCACCCGTTGCGGCAATCGTCTGCCGGACATCGGCCGCCGTCGTCTCCGGCACGACGATCGTGACCGGCACACCGAGCGCCCGGCCGGCATAAGCCGCGGCAATGCCGGCATTGCCGCCGGAAGCGCAGAAGATCTCGCGCGCCCCATTTTCCACCTCGTGCTGGCAAAGCCGGCCGACGCCGCGCAGCTTGAAGCTGCCGGAAGGCTGCAGAGCATCGAGCTTCAGCCAGAGAGGTTTGCCGCTGGCGCTATAGCCAGGTGCCGTCTGAACCAAGGGCGTGTCGAGATGGAGAGGTACGAAAGGCATGGGAACCATCCAGGATAAAGATAGGGTAACCGTTTAATCCGTTTGCGGACGCAGGAGCAACCGTCACTGCTCAGAGCGAAGCGTACCGATTCACCGCTTCTGTCGCTTGAAATGCCCAATTCCGGGGTCTAAGAAACCGCAACTTGTTTTTCCCAGGAGGGTTTCATGACAGCGCGCAATCTTTTCCTGCTGCCGGGTGACGGCATCGGTCCCGAGGCCATGGGCGAGGTCCGCAAGATCATCGCCTATATGAACGAGGCGATGAATGCCGGTTTTGTCACCGACGAAGGCCTTGTCGGCGGTTGCGCCTATGATGCGCATGGCGCTGCGATCTCGGAAGCCGACATGCAGAAGGCGATTGCCGCCGATGCCGTTCTGTTCGGCGCCGTCGGCGGCCCGAAATGGGATAGCGTGCCTTATGAAGTGCGCCCGGAAGCCGGCCTGCTGCGCCTGCGCAAGGATCTGCAGCTCTTCGCAAACCTGCGCCCCGCCATTTGCTATCCGGCCCTTGCTGCGGCATCGTCGCTGAAGCCGGAGCTGGTCGAAGGCCTCGATATCCTCATCATCCGCGAGCTGACGGGCGGCGTCTATTTCGGCGAGCCGAAGGAAATCATCGACCTCGGCAACGGCCAGAAGCGCGGCATCGACACGCAAGTCTACGATACCTACGAGATCGAGCGCATCGCCGGCGTCGCCTTCGAAATGGCCCGCACGCGGCAGAATCGCGTCTGCTCCATGGAAAAGCGCAACGTCATGAAGTCGGGCGTGCTCTGGAACCAGGTGGTGACCGAAACGCATAAGGCGAAATATTCCGACGTCCAGCTCGAACACATGCTGGCCGATGCCGGCGGCATGCAACTGGTGCGCCAGCCCAAACAGTTCGACGTGATCGTCACCGACAATCTCTTCGGCGACATGCTCTCCGACGTCGCCGCCATGCTGACCGGTTCGCTCGGCATGTTGCCATCGGCCTCGCTCGGCGCGCCTGACGGCAAGACCGGCAAGCGCAAGGCGCTTTACGAGCCGGTGCACGGCTCGGCCCCTGACATCGCCGGCAAGGGTATCGCCAATCCGATCGCCATGATCGCCTCCTTCGCCATGTGCCTGCGCTACTCCTTCAATCTGGTGAAGGAAGCCGACGATCTGGAAAAGGCGATCGCCAACGTGCTCGACAAGGGCATCCGCACCGGTGACATCATGGCCGATGGTGCAAGGCAGGTCGGCACCATCGAGATGGGCGACGCGATCCTCGCCGAGTTCAAGACGCTTTCCGCCTGATATTTCACGTGAAACAGTTCCGGCCCTTCGCAGGATTCTTGCGGAGGGCTTTTTTCTCAAGACCGCGAGCCCTATCGGCTCGGTCGAATTATCCCAAGCAGACTATCCTCGGCCACAATCTCGTGTATTTTTGCGCCGGATTTTAACCAGTGCATAACCTCGAAATCGGAATCGATGTTCGGAAAGCATTGTGCGCCAATTCAAAGTGATAGAGCGTCCTTAGTGCATCCTGTTGGACGCGCGGCGCTCTAGAGCAAAATTCGAACGGACGACGGAATGCGGGCATTTTGGGCTTCCCTAAACAGGCGCTGGCACCGGAGCAATGCCGGCATGCCGCCTTTGCGCTGGCAGACCTGCCTTTTCATCACGCTGAATGCCGTGATCCTTTCCATGCTGCTCTTCGATGCACCGATCGGCGCCAGCAAGGCTCCTGCACCGGTGAAGCACCTCGGCGAAATGCTGACCGGTTTCGGCAATTCCGCCTGGCTGATCTACACCAGCATCCTGCTGTTCTTTCAGGGCCGGGCAGGCTACAAGCTTGTGAAGACAGCGCGCTCCAAGGCGCAGGCGCTCTATGTCAGCTGGATCGGCGCTTATCTCTTCATCACGGTCGTCTTCTCCGGGCTTCTCGCCAATCTGCTGAAGCGGGCGATCGGCAGGGCACGTCCCGATCATTTCCATGACTACGGTATGTTTTCCTTCACGCCCTTTTCGGGCCATTCCGCTTTCGAAAGTTTCCCGTCCGGCCATTCCACCACGGTCGGCGCCTTCTTCGCCGCCTTCGCCCTGCTGTTTCCACGCTACCGTGTTGCCTTCATAGCCTGCGCCATCTGGCTCGCCATGACGCGTGTCATGGTCGGCGCCCATTATCCGAGCGACGTCATCGCCGGCCTTGCCTTCGGCGCCTGGTTCTCGCTGCTGACGGCGATCGTCTTTGCCCGCTGCGGCTTGCTCTTCAAGCTGGCGCCGGATGGCTGGCCGCTCTCGAAGCGGCTGTTTCGCACTGCATGATTCAAAATGTTACAGCGTCCTTTGCGTCCGAAAAGACGCGCGGCGCTGTAATATGCAAAAGCCCGGCGCCTTGTGCGCCGGGCCTTTTCTAAGCAAGGATTGGCTCAATCCGCCGCTCAATCCATGGCGTGGATATCCCTGTTCTTCGTTTCCGGCAGGAAGATCAAGCCGATCACCAGCGTGATCGTCGCAAAGACGATCGGGTACCAGAGACCGTAGTAGATATCGCCCGCGGCAGCGCTCATCGCGAAGGCCGTCGCCGGAAGCAGGCCACCGAACCAGCCGTTGCCAATGTGATAGGGCAGCGACATGCCGGTATAGCGGATGCGGGTCGGGAAAAGCTCGACCAGCAGAGCGGCGATCGGGCCGTAGACCATCGTCACATAGAAGACAAGGACGAACAGCACGGCGATCGTGCCGATCCAGTTAACGCGAGCCGGATCGGCGACCATGGCGAAGGTGCCGCCATTGGCGATATTGTAGACCGTCATGTCGGTGACGCCATTGGCCTCATCCGCGGTCAGCAGCTTGGTCTCGACCAGCTTGGCCGCAGGCACGGTTTCCTTCTCGCCGGCGCGCACGGCATCGGCGTTGAGCGACAGCTCGGGATTGGCTGCGATGAAGGCGTCGAGCTTGGCATCCGGCACCTTGACGGCGCCGCGGTTCAGCGGATAGCCGGCATCGTGGAGCGCGATGTTGACGCTCTTTTCGAAGGCGGCGGTCATCCCCTTCGCCTTGTCGCCGGCAGCGACGACGTCGAAGCTTGGGATCGTCGCGTTGCCGACCTTCACCGTTGCCGGCTGTCCGGCGGTACCGGGCACAACGTCGTAAGGCACCGAGTTCCTGGTCAGGAACGCCGTTGCCACGTCGCAGGAACTGGTGAACTTCGTCGTCCCGGTCGGGTTGAACTGGAACCTGCAATCAGCCGGATCGGCCGTCACCGTTGCCCGAATCGAAGCCTGCGCTTCGGCAAGCGCCGGGTTCGCCGTCCAGGTCATCGCCTTGAACAGCGGATTATAGGTCACCGCCGCAATGAAAAGGCCTGCCATGATGATCGGCTTGCGGCCAATCTTGTCGGAGAGACCGCCGAAGATGACGAAGAAGGGCGTGCCGAGGAGAAGTGCGATGGCCACCATGACATTGGCCGAAAACAGGTCCACCTTCAGCACGTTCTGCAGGAAGAACAGCGCATAGAACTGGCCGCCGTACCAGACGACCGCCTGGCCCATGGTGGCGCCGAGCAGCGCGATGATCGCGATCTTGGCATTTTTCCACGTCCCGAAGGCCTCGGTCAGCGGCGCCTTGGAGCCTTTGCCTTCTGCCTTCATCCGCTGGAACGCCGGCGATTCGTTCATCCTCAGGCGGATCCAGACGGAAATGCCGAGCAGGACGACCGAGACCAGGAACGGAATGCGCCAGCCCCAGGCGGCAAACTGAGCCGCACCCATCAGATATTGAACCAGGACGATGACGATCAGCGACAGGAACAGGCCGAGCGTTGCCGTCGTCTGGATCCACGAGGTGAAGTAGCCGCGGCGCCCGTTCGGCGCATGTTCGGCGACATAGGTGGCCGCGCCGCCATATTCACCGCCCAGCGCCAGACCCTGGAGCAGACGGAGCGCGATCAGGATGATCGGGGCTGCGATACCGATCGTGGCGGCACCCGGCAGGATGCCGACGAGGAAGGTCGACAGACCCATGATCATGATCGTCATCAGGAAGGTGTATTTACGGCCGACGAGATCGCCGAGACGGCCGAACACCAGCGCGCCGAAGGGGCGCACCAGGAAGCCGGCGGCAAAGGCGAGCAACGTGAAGATGTTACGCGTTGCCTCGGGATATTGGGTGAAATAGGTCGCGCCGATATAGGTGGCGAGCGAACCATAGAGATAGAAATCGTACCATTCGAAAACGGTGCCGAGCGAAGAGGCGAAGATGACCTTCTTCTCCTCACCGGTCATCGGACCGGCCTTTGCGCCGTCGATGCTTGCGACATTTGCCATTGTCTGTCCTCCACAGAGTGATGATCACGCGCGCGACCTACTCTCCTCAAAGCATACCCCTGGCCGCGACACGCCTGACGGGAGTGTGCCAGAAACGACAGATCAAAAAGAGAGAGGCTTTCGGATTATGACTTTAGTCTAAGAATGACGCGCGGTTCTCATGCGTATCAGGCCCGCCGCCGCCCGCGAGGATTGCGCTGCCGGAGCTTTCGAAGCAGGTTTCACGCGGTTTGTGATGTGGACCCGTTACGCTCTCAGCGCCTGCGCCGGCGATTGCCGATAGGCGAGCACTGCCGGCAGCGCAGCGAGAATTGTGGCAAAGGCAAGCAGCACTGCCGCAAGCCAGGCGTCTTCACGGGCGAAGCCGACCGGCATCGCGACCCCGCTCGTTTGCGAAAACATGCCGGACAAGATGAGAGCCGCGGCATAACCGAGTACGAATCCGAGGGCGATGCCGACCGCCATCAGGAAGAAGAATTCCAGCCAGACGATGCCGAAAATCGCCCCGCGCGGGGCGCCGAAGGCCCTCAGCGCGCCGATCTGCCGACGGCGCTGGCCGATATGGATGACCGTGACCAGCACCAGCGAGGCTGCGACGAGAGCCTGCGCGCCGGAGGCGACCGCGACGAGGATCTGTTTGGCGTCGCCGAGCGTGGCGTAGAGATTGGTCAGCACCTCGCCGGGAAAAACGGCGACGGTATTGCCGCTACGATAGTCCTGCCGCAGCTTGTAGGCATCGGCAATCGTCTTCGGCTTGACCAGAATGGCGGGAAGGCCTGGAGCGCCCGCAGTCCAGCTCTCATCAAGCGCGGCATCCGGATCGGCCTCGCCGTGATGCTCATGCCCATCGTGGTCAGCGCCGGCTTTCTCAGGCGCATGAGCAGGTTCAGCGTTATCCGTTCCGGACGCCGCTTCATGCTCGTGCTCACCGTCTTCCGCATGTTCCTCCGCCTCCATGCCATGGATGTGCCAGACGGCCTGGATGGGAACGAGAATCGCCCGGTCCCAGGCGGTGCCGGTCGGCCGCAAGCGGCCGGCGATATGATAGACAAGCTCTGTATGGGTCTCTCCGCCCTCTTCCAGCGACCCGTGCATCGGCTTGATCTCGCCGCCGAGCGACAGCTTGACGGCCGCGCCGATCACGGCTTCGCCCTCGTGTGAGAAAATCTCGCCTTCGGCCAAGCCGCCGGACAGGTTCTGCGCCAGCATGGTCGTCGTGCCGACGATCGGATAGCCGGAGAAGGAATCGCCAAAGCCGATCGGAGCTGCCCAATCGACCCGTGGATCCGCGGCAAGCTTGCCCAGCACTTCGCCTGGCATCAGCGGCAAAGGCGAGGGCTGCAGGAAGACGGAGGACAGCACGAGCTGCGTCTCGCTGCCGCCGGCGCCGATGACAAGATCGAACTTGTCGGCAGCGCGTGCGCTGCCGAGACGAAGCGCCCGCTCCTGCAGGACGACAGAAACGCCAAGCGCGGTCGCAAGCGCCACCAGCAGCACGACCACCAGCGATCCCACCCAGAGGCGACGAAGATCGGAAAGGATGAAGCAGATCATGCAGCTTCTCCCGCCGTTGCCGCGGAATCTTCGCGGATCCGGCCGGAACCGAAGGTGATGCGCCGGTCGAGGCGGCTGGCCAAGCGGTGGTCGTGTGAAATGACGATCAGCGTGCTGCCTTCGGAAATGGCCAGATCGAGGATGAGATCGCCGACCGCCTCGCCGCTTTGGGCATCGAGGCTTGCGGTCGGCTCGTCGGCGATGATGACGCCGGGCTTGCGCAGCAGTGCTCGGCCGATCGCCACGCGCTGCATCTCGCCGCGCGACATGGTTTCGATTTTCTGGCCGGGGCGGGAAAGACCGACCGTGCTCAAAAGCGCATGCGCCCGCTCGATGACATCAGCCGTGGCAGCGCCGGCAAGCCGCGCCGGCAGGAGTACGTTCTCCAGCGCCGACAGGCCGGCAAAGAGATGAAACTCCTGCATGACCAGGCCGATATTGGCGGCACGGAACCGGTCGCGCCGGCTTTCTGAAAAACCCGCGATATCCTCGCCGTTCCAGCGGATGCGGCCTTGCCGTGTCCGCTCCAGCCCGGCAACAATATTGACGAAGGTGCTCTTTCCGGAGCCGGAAGCGCCTGTAATGGCGACCCTGCTGCCGGCATCGATCGACAGGCGGCCGATCGCCAGTGCCGGCGAGGACAGGCCCGGGAAGGCAACGGTCAGGTTTTCGATATCGAGAGCGAGCATATCGGTTCAGACGACGGAATATTCGGCCTGGCGGATCCGCAGCAGGCTGACGAAGCCTGTCTCCGGATCCGTCCACGAACCGTATTCAAGCGTCCCACGCACTTCGATCGTCTGGCGCGACTGCACGAAGGTCTGCTTCTCGCCGAGATAGACGACGACGATATTGTCCGGCCAGTCCGCATCCGAGGAACAGAAGGGGCAGAGCGACATCGGCACCTCGGTGAGCACGAAGAACTGGGCCTCGGCTTTCAATGGCGGCGCCATGAAACCTTCCATGCTGATCCCTTCGCCGGCAAGGCGCTTCACCTTGTCGGAGAATTCGAGGCCGAGCACGCCGAACTTGCCGTAAAGTTCATCGAAGCTGATCAAGGAATCCGCAGCAGAACTCGGGCGCGCAACAGCGGCCAAGGCCAGCGTGCCGATGGTGCCGATCAGGCCGCGGCGGCTGAGATACAGCGAAGGGAGCTTTTCCATGGCGATCTCCAAGAATGAAATCCCGGCCGCTGAACGGCCGGGACTTGATCGATAAAAGAGGCCAGGCCGGCAACAGGCCTGGCCGGATCCGCAGATCAGTTCGTCTGCTCGGCGCCGAGAGCGAAGGTGTCGGCGAGCACGCGATAGACGTCGCTCTGTTCCATGTAACCATGGAAGCCTTCGGCGCCCGGCCCAGCCGATTGCAGAACGACGTCATCGACGGCGTGGACGCCACTATCGCCGCTCTTCGGAATATTGCCCTGAACGAAGACCGCGCCGGGAACATCCTTATACTGCTCGTTGGCGACATATTCCTTCTTTTCGTTCTGGACAGCCGGAACGAACGGACCACCGAGCTTCGGACGGAAGGTCTCGTAGTGATCGGGGCCATTGTTGGCACTCAGGAACAGGCGGCGGCTGACGTCGACCTTATCGGGATAACCGTCGCCGTTTTCGTCCTTGTAGTTCGGGAAGCCGGCTTCGGCATAGGTCCCGACCTTTTCGCGCATGTCCGTGCCCGGCTTTTCATCATCGACAGTACCGATGATGGATACGCCGTGCGTATGGTCGCCGGTGACGACGATCAGCGTCTCCGGATGGGCCTTCTGGAATTCGCGGGCAACGCCGATGGCCTGGTCGAATTCGATGGTTTCGTAGACGGCACGATCCCAATCGAGCGGATGGGACATTTTGTCGATCGAGGAGCCTTCGACCATCAAGAAGAAGCCATCAGGATTCTTCGAGAGGCGGTCGAGCGCAACCTTGGTCATGGCGACGAGGCCCGGCTGGTTCGGGAACTTGTCGACGGTGCCCTTCTTCAGGAACTCGCGATCAAGCGTGACGTCCATATTGCCGGTGTGGAAGAGACCGAGGAGATTGCCTTCAGCCGATGCATTGGCTGCGAGCTCGTTCTTGTCGGTGGCAAGCTTATAGCCGGCATCCTGAAACTGCTTGATGTAGTCCTGATTGTCCTTGCGCTTGGAACCGGCGACTTCCTTGCCGAGGAAATAGGCCGAGCCGCCGCCAAGGAGGACTTCCGGCTTGACGTCAAGCAGCATGCCGACGACGTCGGCCTTGTCGTTGCGGTTGCGGGTGTGAGCAACGACCGCAGCCGGCGTGGCGTCTTCGACCTCGGCCGTTGCAACGATACCGATCGACTTCTTGGTCAGGCGGCGAACGGCTTCTGCGAAGGTTTCAACACGCGGATCATCGAGGGAGGCCGGCGTACGGTCCGCGTAAACGCCGATCGCGTTGACGGCCGTCTTGTGACCCGTCATGTAGGCCGACATGGTGTTGGCTGAGTCCGTATCGACGGCATTCGTCGCCGACGTGCCGATAAAAGCCATACGCTCGAGATCGTCCATATTCAGGCGGCCATTCGCCTTACCTTCGGTCATGCCCTTGGACATGATGCGGGCAGCGGTGCGATGCGCAACGGAAAGCCCGTCACCCAGCAGGAAGATGATGTTCTTGGCCTTCGGCTGGGCGGCTGTTTCGTAAACTTTCCAGGTGACGGACTTCGTTTCGTCGCCGGCAGCGACTTCGATCTTGTAGTCGCCCGGAGCCGAAATCTTCAGGCCGCGCAGCAGGATAGCGGAGCCGAGAGCCTTGTCGTCCTTGCCCTTTTCCAGTTCGACGAACTGCGCCTCGCCCCCAAGCACGGTCTTGTAGTCCTGGCCGTTGACCGTGATCTTCACGTCTTCGGGCTTGACCTGCTTGTTGAGCTCGACCTTGAAATCGAACGGTGAACCGGCAAGGATCGTCGCGCGATCAAGCGGATAGACCGTCGTCGCCTGAGCAGCGCCCGCAAGGATGGTGGTAGCCGCAAAGGCGGCAAGAAGCGTACGCATGGAAAACCCCCGTTTTCGTTGCAGACATTAACAACCGGGTCGGGATACCTCCCGAGGATGACAGCGGCATGACAAAACGTCGCAGCATTGCGGCGCTGCTTTCGCCTGCCGGCTCAAAGCGCAAAAACCTTGACTCCTGTGGAAAACCTTCTAAGAGCAACTTCGGAAAAGGAATCTCCATGGTTCGCGACGAACACGCCATTGCCGAATGCAATGACCGGGCACGAGTTGCCGGGGTGGACATTGCCGTTCCGGTTTCTGCCAAAACCAAGGCCAAAACGACGACGAAAACCGTCTGACGTCTCTGGCCTGCCGCTCTCTCCCCGGCTCGGCTGGGGACAGGAAGACGCGATTAATCGCGCCTTTCCCCTCACCGGACAAGAGGAGCGAAGAGAAAGAGAGCTTGAGAAATGGGTTTCAAAGTAGCAGTTGCAGGAGCGACCGGAAATGTTGGCCGGGAGATGCTCAATATCCTCTCCGAGCGAGGCTTCCCCGCCGATGAGGTCGTGGCACTCGCCTCCTCGCGTTCGCAGGGCACCGAGGTTTCCTACGGTGACCGGACGCTGAAGGTCTCCAATCTGGAGAATTACGATTTCTCCGATACCGACATCTGCCTGATGTCGGCCGGCGGCGAGGTCTCCAAGAAGTTCTCGCCGAAGATCGGCCAGCAGGGCTGCATCGTCATCGACAATTCCTCGGCTTGGCGCTACGACGCCGACGTGCCGCTGATCGTGCCGGAAGTGAACCCGGATGCGATCAGCCAGTTCACCAAGCGCAACATCATCGCCAATCCGAATTGCTCGACCGCCCAGCTGGTGGTGGCGCTGAAGCCGTTGCACGACTTCGCCAAGATCAAGCGCGTCGTCATCTCGACCTACCAGTCGGTTTCCGGCGCCGGCAAAGACGGCATGGACGAGCTGTTCAACCAGACGCGCGCCGTCTTCGTCGCCGATCCGATCGAGAACAAGAAGTTCACCAAGCGTATTGCCTTTAATGTCATCCCGCACATCGACGTCTTCATGGAGGACGGCTACACCAAGGAAGAGTGGAAGGTGCTGGCCGAGACGAAGAAGATGCTCGACCCGAAGATCAAGGTGACCTGCACCGCGGTGCGCGTGCCGGTTTTCATCGGTCATTCGGAATCGGTCAACATCGAATTCGAAAACGAGATCACCGCCGACCAGGCCCGCGACATCCTGCGCGATGCACCGGGCTGCCTCGTCATCGACAAGCGCGAGGATGGCGGCTACATCACGCCATATGAATCCGCCGGCGAGGATGCGACCTACATCTCGCGCATCCGCGAGGATGCGACGGTCGAAAACGGCCTCAACATCTGGGTAGTTTCCGACAATCTGCGCAAGGGCGCTGCGTTGAACGCCATCCAGATCGCCGAGCTGCTCGTCAATCGTGGTCTCGTCAAGCCGCGCAAGCAGGCTGCCTGATACCATTTGTAAACCATAATATGCTAAAGCCCTGCTGATGATGAAGGCAGGGCTTTTTGCCGAATTGTGGACGCTTCTGTCCATAAGCGCTGGCTGAAAAAGGTGATCGTGACAAGATCGCCTTCGGCTGGCATTCTGCCCGGCATCAAGCCAAAGCATGCCGTCCAAAACCGTGCAGCGGTTCGGGACAGCGACATGAACAGAATGAAGACTTTGAGCGCGTCGCATGGCCTCGATCGGCCGCGGCGCGCTTCAGCAGACCGGAGCGGGGTTTCTCATGCGCATGACAACATTTTTTCTGGCGGCGTTTACGGCGGCGGGCGTCCTCCACGCGTTGCCGGCAGCGGCCCAGGGCGCTCAATGCGGCAATAATAGCAGCGGTTTCGGTGCATGGGTCGCCGACTTCAAGCAGGAAGCGGCGGCAAACGGCGTCAGCCGCTCGGTCCTCGACCGCGCCTTCGCCAACGTCAATTACAACAGACCGACGATCGCCGCCGACCGCGGCCAGAAGAGCTTCAAGCTCTCCTTCGACGCTTTTATGCAGAAGCGCGGCGGTGCCACGGTCATCTCCCGCGGCCGCAGCATGAAGGCAGCCAATAAGGCGCTTTTTGCCTCGATCGAGCGCCGTTTCGGCGTTCCGGCCGGCCCGCTGGTTGCCATCTGGGGCATGGAGACCGGTTTCGGCAGCTATATGGGCAACCAGCATACGCTATCGGCTGTTTCGACCCTTGCCTATGACTGCCGTCGCTCGGACTATTTCACCGACCAGCTCTATGCAGCACTCCAGCTCGTCTCCGAGGGTTATCTGAGCCCACAGGCCAAGGGCGCTGCCCATGGTGAAATCGGCCAGACGCAGTTTCTGCCGCGTAATGTCGTGCGCTTCGGCGCCGACGGCGACGGCGACGGCCGCGTCGACATGGTCGGTTCCCGCGCCGATGCACTGGCCTCAACGGCGAATTTCCTCAAGGGCCACGGCTGGCGCGCCGGCGCCGGCTATCAGCCGGGAGAGCCGAATTTCGTCGCCATCCAGGGCTGGAACGCCGCCAGCGTCTACCAGCAGGCGATCGCCTATATCGGTCAGCAGATCGACGGCAAATAAGCTCGACTGAATACGCCAAAACGCCGCTGCGATATGCGGCGTTTTTCATATGCGGGAATCAAAGCCACCGCCCGACACCGCCTTGCGTCGCTCCTCCTGGGCCGGGGCCGGCAGGGTCGGTCCCGAGACGACGCAGTTGCGGCCGGAGGCCTTGGCGGCGTAAAGCGCCAGGTCGGCGCGTTTGACCAGATCCTCGAAGTTCCGGTTGGTGGCTTCATTTGCCCGTCCGGCGCATCCGAAACTTGCCGTCACCTTGAGAACATCGCCGCTCGGCAGGGGGATTTCCGCCGCCTCGATCGCCAGCCGCACACGCTCGGCAACGATTGCAGCATCGTCAGGCGTCGAATCCGGCAGAAGCGCCAGGAACTCCTCGCCGCCATGGCGCACCAGCAGATCGAAGGAACGAAAATTCTTACGCGCGACGCCCGCGACATGCCGGAGCACAGCATCGCCGGCGTCATGCCCGTGAACGTCGTTGATCTTCTTGAAATGATCGAGGTCGAAGAGCACGACGGAAATCCAGCGTGATCCGTGCTCGGCCTGTGTGAGAAGTGCGGATGCGGCGACCTCGAAGCCGCGCCTGTTGTAAAGCCCGGTCAGAAGATCGGTCTGGGCGGCGCTGCGCAGCTCGCCGACCAGCGTCTCCCGATCCTGGGTCAGTCGGTCGATCAGGCGAAGGCCCTTTGCCGCCAGCAGCAGCACCAATGTGGCGAGAATCAGCAGGCCGGCACACAGCGCCAGGATCCGCGTCAGGTGTATGTGCGAGCGCGTCGACAGGTTTTCGCCGGTCTCGTGAATATCCTGTGCGGCCTCGATCATCCTCTGCTGCAGGAAGCTCATGCGCTCGCTCTGCGCGGCGGCCCAGACGTCATGCACCGCGCGTGTCGGCCGCGCTCCGGCGAGAATGGCATCGGTGATCGCATTCGCCTTTACCTGGCTGGCGCTGCCAAGATAAGCGACGATGTTGCGCACGACCGGCGCGGAGGAATGGAAAACCATGTGATCCATGCCCTCGCCGAGCATGACCTTGCCCTGCACGAAGAGCTCGACCGGCAATCTGGCGGAAACCCCCTGGTTGAGATAACGGGTGCCGATCCCGGTGATCAGCCTTTCGCCGTAATAGGTCAGCAGGATGCCCATCAGCTGGTTGGATTTCTCAAGCAGCACCGGATCGCTGATCAGCGGTGAAAGCGCATCGACGACGGCAAGCTGCTTGAGAGCCGCATACCAGTAAATGGAACCGGGATCGCTGCCGGCATAACGGCCCTGGTCGACGGCGCTGCGCGCCGCGACGATACGGCTGTAGGCAAGGCTGAGAATCGATAATTCGCCGACGAGCCCCTCGTCGAGCGCCTCGCGGGAGGGCAGGCTGGCATAAAAAGCGCGGCGTTCGCGATCGAGCGTCACCCGGCTTTGCTGCATGTCGATAGCAGTCATGTCGCTGGGATCTGCGAGGTAGCGGCGGGTGGCGCCAATTTCAGTCAGAATCTCCGTGGCGGCGATCGACCCGCCACGGGCAAGCACATCGGCGAACTGCCGGTCCTTTTCGAGGTTCCAGTAATGATTGACCGAAGAACGTATGACGACGACGCCTTCAATGAGCATGAAGACGAAGGGCAGCATGATGGCGGCCAGGATAACCTTTTTAATGGTTTCGAACTTCATCGCCAATCGCCACGGTGATCAAAACGTCGGTCGTGCGCGACCAATTGACGGCGAGCTTAACAACAATCCTTAAAAAACTGATAAACCGGCATGTCCCTAGATTTCGGGACGAATGAAGTCGCGTGTCTCGGCGTCCATGACCCAGAGTTCACCAGTCGAAATGTCGAACCAGGCGCCGTGGAGATGCAGGTTTCCCGCTTCCTCGAGCGCCTTGATGTCGGGAAAGCTTCTGAGATTGTTGATCGAATTGCGGATGGAGACACGCTCCAGCGCCGTCTGCCGCTCGGCGGCCGTCATCACGTCGTTGCTCTGGATCTGCTCGGCGGCAGGTTTGACCAGCGACATCCAGCGGCCGATGAAATCGCCGGGCGACAATGGCTCGGCATTCGGATCGAGCGCTGAACGGATGCCGCCGCAGCGGCCGTGACCCATCACGACGATATCCGAGACCTTCAGCACCTGCACGGCAAATTCGAGTGCGGCCGACGTCGAATGAAAATGGCCATCCGGCTCGTAGGGCGGGACCATGTTGGCAACGTTGCGAATGACGAAGAGCTCGCCCGGGCCGGCATCGAAGATCAGCTCCGGTGCCGCGCGAGAATCCGAACAGGCAATGACAAGCGTATGGGGACTTTGACCATTTTCGGCAAGCTGCCGATACCTGTCGCGGGCGTCGGAATAGCGCCCGTTCATGAAGTTGCGATAGCCGTCCAGAAGAGGGTTTGGAAAACGCTGCATGCTTCTGGATTAGCGCGCGCGGACGACAAGATCAACTGCTGCACCGCAAAATGAACATATTGGCAGATGGGTCACTTTTTCCGTCGCTGCGCCGGGTGCACGAGCCGGCGCATCTGCACCATGGCCATCGGCGTCGAAAGGCTGGAAGCATCGCTCGCCAGCATCAACTCGTTGCTGCCGCGCTTGACGGCCCGCGCAAGCACCTCGAAGACGCTGGCCGTGGCAAGTTGCAGCGCCTTTTCGTCCTCGAGCCCGGAAAGCAGGCGCGACAGGAAGACGGCGGCAAGTAGGTCGCCTAGACCATTCGGCGGGTTTTCGACGACACGGTGCTCGGCAAGAAGCGCGTGGCGACCGGAAAGATAAAGATTGCCGGTACCGCCTGCCATCATCGGAACGGCTGAAGTGACGAGCATGCGCGATGGTCCGAGCGCGAGCGCCGCCTCCATGATCGTGCTGTTGTCTTCCAGCGCCGCCCCCGAAAGCCATGCGAGCTCGTACCGGTTCGGCGTCGCGAGCGAGGCAAGCGGAATAAGATGATCGCGAATGGCCTCTGCAGTCGCTTCCGGCACATAAAGGCCGCCGAGATCGCCCATGACGGGATCGCAGACATACAGCAGCTCGGGATTGTTTTGCCGGAGCGCACCGATCAGCCGGGCGACGGAGCGCGCCTGGGCAGCATTGCCGAAATAGCCCGAAAGCACCGCCTTGACTTCGCCGATCCAGGGTGCGCGGATCAGGTCGTCGATCGCCGCGTCGAAATCCGCTTCCGCAAAAGTCAGTCGCGTCGAGCGGCCGTGGCCGGGATGCCAGGGAAGCACGATGGTCGGCATGGCCCAGACCGGATGACCGAGCGTCTCCAAAGCAAAGACGGCTGCCCGGTTTCCGACCGAGCCACGCACAACATGGCTGGAAATGACGATGACTGCGCCCGCTGCATTTTCCGACATGATACTCGATATCCGAATGACGATCGCCGTTGATGATCTTTTTGACGCCACGCTGTCAACCATTCTTCATGCGAGCATGGAAATGTGCGGCAGAACGAAAAGAACCACAGACGGGCTTCCCTTTCGAATGGCGACGAGAGCGGAAAATCTCTAAAAATCTCTCGTTTCAAGCATCAAAAATCACCAAAACATCTCTTCGGACCGCTCTTTTAGAGATTTTTTCGAGGAATCTTCTGCTAGCTTGCGAAAAATCAGACATTGAGGGAGGCGATCCATGGCTGCCAGAAACAATCCGAAACGGGAAAAGCAGGTCGAAAGCGCGCGCAAGATCGCCAAAGCGACGGGTGAGGCGCATCTCGATCCGGAAATTCTCTTCGGCCGGGCAAGCAATGACGATCTCGAGCTCTACACGCCGGAAATGCTGGCACTCTCCGCCGTGCATTCGGCAAAGGAACTCGACGCCTGGAACGGCAAGGCGCCTCGCGTCAGCATCGACACCATTGCCGATGTAACGCCCGGTGGCATCGCGGTTTCGGTGCTTTCAGTCACCGACCAGAACATGCCTTTTCTGTTTGAATCGGTCATGGGCGAAGTCACGAGCACCTATCGCGACCTGTTCATGGCCGTGCATCCCATCCTGATCATGGAAAAGGGCAAGGCGCCGGCGCACTATTCCGCCGATCACCCAAGCGATCCGGTCAACCGCGTCAGCCATATCCAGCTTCATGTCGCGCCGCTCAATTCCGCCCAGGCCGCCGATCTCGTGAAACGTATCGAAAAAGTCCTCGAACAGGTCCGCCTGTCGGTTTCCGACTGGAAGCCGATGCTTTCCAAGATCGACGGCGTGATCGCCGAGCTTGCGGCCAATGGCGCCAGCCGGAAGAAGGCCGATCGCGACGAGGCCGTCGCTTTCCTGACCTGGCTGCGCGATGAGAATTTCACGTTCCTCGGCATGCGAGAATACGTCTATTCCGGCAAGGGGACCGATGCCAGGGTCGAACGCGACAAGGGTGCTGGCCTCGGCATCCTTTCCAATCCCGATGTACTGGTGCTGCGCACCGGCAAGGACGCCGTGACGACGACACCTGAAATCCTTGCCTTCCTCGACGGCCCGGACTTCCTGATCGTCACCAAGGCGAACGTGAAATCGATCGTCCATCGCCGGGCCTATATGGATTATGTCGGCGTCAAGCGCTTCGACGCGGAGGGCAACGTCACCGGCGAACTGCGCATCGTCGGCCTTTTCACCTCGACCGCCTATACCTCGCTCGCCTCGGAAATCCCGCTGCTGCGTTCCAAGATCGAGAAGGTGAAGGAACATTTCGGCTTCGACCCGATGAGCCATTCCGGCCGCATGCTCGACAACACGCTGGAATCCTATCCGCGCGACGATCTTTTCCAGATCGACACTACGCTGCTTGCAAGTTTTGCCGAACAGATCAACGACTTGGCCGATCGGCCGCGCGTCCGCGTCCTGCCGCGCATCGACCATTTCGACCGCTTCGTCTCGGTGATCATCTACGTGCCGCGCGAGGAGTATGACTCGATCGTCCGCGAACGGATCGGCACCTATCTGAAGACTGTCTACGACGGCCGTGTCTCGGCCTATTATCCGGCTTTCCCGGAAGGCGGCGTGGCGCGCGTGCATTTCATCATCGGCCGCTCGGGCGGCAAGACGCCACGCATTCCGCAGGCAAAGCTCGAGCAGGTGATCCGCGAAATCACCGCCCGCTGGGACGACCGTTTCGAGGCGCTGGCGGGCGCCAAGGCGCCGAAGATATCCGTCGACCAAGCCTTCCAGGATTCCTTCACGCCGGAAGAAACCGTGGCTGACCTCGCCGATATCGGGGCCTGCGCCGCCGGCGAGCCGCTTCGCATTCAGTTCTACCATCGTCAGCAAGAACAGGGCCGCACCCTTTCCTTGAAGATCTTCCACGCCGGCGGCCAGCTGGCGCTGTCGCGCCGCGTGCCGCTTCTCGAGAATCTCGGCTTCAATGTCGTCAGTGAACGCACTTTCGACATCGGGGTGCCGGCCGCCGATGGAGAAAAGAAACTCGTCGTGCTGCACGATATGGAGCTCGAGGCCCGCAATGGCGGCGAGATCGATCTGCAGCGTTACGGCGCCGCCCTCGAGGAAGGCTTCGTCGCCGCCTTCGCCGGCACGATCGACAATGACAGCTTCAACCGGCTGATCCTTTCGGCCGGGCTCTCGGCGCGCGAGACGAACGTACTGCGCGCCTACGCGCGTTATCTCCGCCAGGCCGGCATCGCCTATTCGCAGGATTATATCGCGACGACGCTCGACAAATATCCCGGTGTCGCCGCCGCTATCTTTCGTCTCTTCCATGACACGCTCGACACCAGGCTTTCGGAGAAGATCCGCGTCAAGAAGCTTGCCGAACTGCACCAGGCGATCGAGGCCGAGCTTGCCAACGTGCCGAGCCTCGACGACGACCGTATCCTGCGCCGCTACGTCAACATCGTCGATGCGACGCTGCGCACCAATTATTTCCAGAAGCACCCGGATGGTTCGCCGAAACCGATGCTGGCCTTCAAGCTTGATCCGCATCTGGTCGACGGGCTGCCGCAGCCGAAACCCTTCCGCGAGATGTTCGTCTACGGCGTCGAGGTGGAAGGCGTGCACCTGCGCTTCGGCAAAGTGGCGCGCGGCGGCCTGCGCTGGTCGGATCGCGCCGAGGATTACCGCACCGAGGTGCTCGGCCTCGTCAAGGCGCAGCAGGTCAAGAACGCTGTCATCGTGCCGGTCGGCGCCAAGGGCGGTTTCTATCCGAAGAAGCTCCCTGTCGGCGGCAGCCGTGACGAGATCTTCAACGCCGGCCGCGAGGCCTACAAGACCTACATCCGCACGCTGCTTTCGATCACCGACAATATATCAGGCGCCGATATCGTGCCGCCGAAGGATACGGTCAGGCTCGACGGTGATGACCCTTATTTCGTCGTCGCGGCCGACAAGGGCACTGCGACCTTCTCCGACACCGCCAATGCACTGGCGCAGGAAGCCGGCTTCTGGCTGGACGACGCCTTTGCCTCCGGCGGCTCGGCCGGTTACGACCACAAGAAGATGGGCATCACTGCCCGCGGCGCCTGGGAAACCGCAAAACGCCATTTCCGCGAGATGGACATCGATATCCAGACGACGCCCTTCACTGTCGCCGGCGTCGGCGACATGTCCGGCGACGTCTTCGGCAACGGCATGCTGCTCTCTCCGAAGATCCGGCTCATTGCCGCCTTCGATCACCGCGACATTATCATCGATCCCGACCCCGATATGGAAAAGACACTGACTGAGCGCCAGCGGCTCTTCGACCTGCCGCGTTCAAGCTGGCAGGATTTCGACAAGAGCGTACTGTCGAAGGGTGCAATGATCATTTCGCGCGCAGCGAAATCGGTGACGCTGACGCCGGAAGCGGTTGCCGCGATCGGCATCGACAAGGCCGTGGCCACGCCCTTCGAGATCATGACGGCGATCCTGAAGAGCCCGGTCGATCTGCTCTGGTTCGGCGGCATCGGCACCTATGTGAAAGCGCCGTCCGAAACCGATGCCGAAGTCGGCGACCGCGCCAACGACCCGATTCGCGTCGCGGCGACAGAGGTGCGCGCCAAGGTGATCGGCGAGGGCGCAAACCTCGGCGTCACCCAGAAGGGCCGCATCGCCTATGGTCTCAAGGGCGGGCGCTGCAATTCCGACGCCATCGACAACTCGGCCGGCGTCAACACCTCGGACGTCGAGGTCAATATCAAGATCGCGTTGGCAGCCGCCATGCATGACGGACGCCTGACGCGTGCGAAGCGCGACCAGCTTCTTTCTTCGATGACCGGCGAAGTGGCGACCTTGGTGCTGCGCAACAACTACCTGCAGTCGCTGGCGATCTCACTGACAGAACGCAAGGGCACAGCAAACGGTCTGCAGCTTGGCCGCTTCATGACTGTGCTTGAGGGCGCCGGCCAGCTGAACCGCAAAGTCGAGACGCTGCCGGACGACCAG
The DNA here is from genome assembly GCF_057653715.1 of Rhizobium sp. WSM1328. Classification (NCBI taxonomy): domain Bacteria; kingdom Pseudomonadati; phylum Pseudomonadota; class Alphaproteobacteria; order Hyphomicrobiales; family Rhizobiaceae; genus Rhizobium; species Rhizobium sp. WSM1328. The sequence continues at coordinate 4,323,982 of NZ_CM172788.1, forward strand.
ACCCTGGCCGAACGCTATACAGCCGGCAAGCCGCTGACGCGGCCGGAAATCGGCGTGCTGGTATCCTATGCCAAGATCGTACTCTTCGACGCGCTGGCCGCAAGCGATCTGCCGGACGATCCCTACTTCATCGCCACGCTTTTGAATTATTTCCCTGTGAAGATGCAGAAGTCGAATGCCGGCGATATCACCAGCCACCGCCTGAAGCGCGAAATCGTCGCGACCGTGCTTGCCAACGAAGCGATCAACCGTGGCGGACCAAGCTTCACCGTCGCCATGATGGACGCGACGGCAGCTTCGGCACCGGAAGTGGTGCGCGCCGCAATCGTTGCCCGCGACGGTTTCGACCTGACCCGCCTCTGGGCCGAGACGGACGCCCTGGACGGCAAGATAGCAGGCGAGATGCAGAACCGCATCTACGAGGAGATCGGCCACAGCTTTGTCGTGCTGACGCGCCTGCTGCTGAAGACGGGCATGACCAAGGCCGATATGGCGGAAGTGATTAGCCGGCTGCAGGCGGCCCTGAAGAAGCTGAAAACCGCCTTCGCCGGACAGGTGGCCGGCGAGGTCGCCGTGCGCCAGGCGGAGTACAGCCAGGCGGGCCTGCCCGAAAAACTTGCGGCCGAGATCGCCAGCCTCCCGATCTTCGCACTGGTGCCGGAGATCATGCAGATCGCAGAACGCACTGGTGAACCGCTGGTGCGCGCCGCCGAGAACTACATCGCCGTGTCGCAGACCTTCCGTATCGGCAGGCTGCTGGCGGCGGGCGGGCGGATCCTCACCTCAGACCATTACGAGAATCTGGCGCTTGCCCGCAGCATCGACCAAATCGCCAGCGCAAGGCGCGACATCGTCATCTCGGCCCTTTCCGATCACGGCAAGGAGAAGCTTCCCGTTCAAGCCTGGCATGCGCAGGATCGCATCCGCATCAACCGCATCCTCGAGGAGCTTTCAAGCCTCAGCGACGGCGGCGATCCCAATCTCGCGCGTATTACCGTTGCTGCAGGTATCCTGACCGATCTTGCGCGCGACCGGGCGAGGTGAGACAGTCCGCGTCAAAACAAGGAGCGGATGTTGAATCGCATTGACTGGACAGGAACGCAACCGCCGAAGGCCACGGAGAAGGGCATCTGGGGGTGGATGTTCTTCGACTGGGCAGCACAGCCCTTCTTTACCGTGGTCACAACCTTTATCTTCGGCCCCTATTTCGTTTCCCGCCTGACCGATGACCCGGTTTCCGCGCAGACGACGTGGAGCAACATGGCGACGATCTCCTCTGTGATCATCGCCCTGCTCTCACCCGTTCTCGGTTCGATCGCCGACCAGTCCGGCGCACGCAAACCTTGGATCGGCTTCTTCGCGATCATCAAGATCGCCAGCCTCTCCTGCCTGTGGTTTGCCGCACCCGGTTCGCCTATTGTCTATCCCGTCATTTTCATGATCCTCGCCTCGATCTCGGCCGAGTTTTCGATCGTCTTCAATGATTCGATGATGCCGCGCCTGGTCAGCAAGCACGAAGTCGGCAAGCTTTCCAACACCGCCTGGGGGCTCGGTTACCTCGGCGGCATCATTGTGCTCATTGCCGTCGTGACGCTTTTGGCGGCGAGCCCCGAGACCGGCAAGACCATCCTCGGTCTCGATCCGCTATTCGGCCTCGATCCTCAGACCGGTCAGGATGCACGCATCACCGGGCCGATCTCGGCCGTCTGGTATCTGATCTTCATCCTGCCGATGTTCTTCTTTACGCCGGATGTCGGCAGGGGTCTTCCCTTCGGCACCGCCGTCCGCTCCGGCTTGCGGGAACTCAGAAACACGCTTGGCGAACTCAGAGAACGCCGCGGCATCCTGACATTCCTCATCGCCCGCATGATTTATCAGGACGGCGTCAACGGCCTGCTGATCCTTGGCGGTATCTTCGCGGCCGGCATGTTCGGCTGGGCGACGATCGAGATCGGTATCTACGGCATCATCCTGAATGTTGTCGCGATCTTCGGCTGCCTGATCGCCGGCCGCGTCGACAAGAGCGTCGGTTCGAAGGTGACCGTCGTCATCAGCCTCACCATGCTGCTTCTCGCCACCATCGGCATCATCTCGACAGGACCGGGTTACACCCTATTCGGACTGATGCCACTGCCGACGGCCGATTCCGGCGGCCTTTTCGGTACTGCCGCGGAAAAGGCCTATATCCTCTATGGTTTGCTGATCGGGCTCGCCTTCGGGCCGGTGCAGGCCTCGTCGCGCTCCTATCTCGCCCGCAGCGTCAGCCCGGAGGAAGCCGGCCGCTACTTCGGCATCTACGCGCTTTCGGGCCGCGCCACCAGTTTCATGGCGACGCTGCTCTTCTCTCTGGTGACTTATATGAGCGGATCACCGCGGCTCGGGATGGCAACGCTGATCCTCTTTCTTGCCGGCGGACTGGTGCTCTTGTTCCGTACACCCTATCCGGCCGCCCGGGCATAGGAACGAGCCCGATCAAACCGGAGATGAGCGTGTGACCGCGCCCAATCCTCATTCAGTGCCGGAAATGGCGCATGCCGGTAAAGACCATTGCGACGCCGTGTTCGTTAGCGGCATCGATGACCTCCTGGTCGCGCATCGAACCGCCCGGCTGGATAACCGCCGTCGCCCCCGCGGCGATCATCGACAGAAGACCGTCGGCAAAAGGCAGGAAGGCTTCGGAGGCGACCGCCGAGCCATGCGTCATCGGCACTGCGAGGCCGAGCGCCTTGGCAGCCTCTTCGGCCTTCAGCGCGGCAATGCGGGCGGAATCGACCCGGCTCATCTGGCCGGCGCCGATGCCAGCGGTCTGGCCGTCCTTGGCATAGACCACGGCGTTCGACTTCACATGTTTGCCGACCTTGAAGGCGAACTTCATGTCATCAAGTTCCTGCGCCGTCGGCGCACGCCTGGTGACGACCTTGAGTTCCAGATCCTCGACCATGCCGTTGTCGCGGCTCTGGACGAGCAGGCCCCCGGAAACGGTCTTTGCCGTCAGGCCCGCGGCACGCGGATCGGGCAGGCCACCGGCAGACAATAGTCGCAGGTTCGGTTTGCGGGCGACGATCGCCTTCGCCTCCTCCGTGACATCCGGCGCGATGATCACTTCGGTGAACAGCTTGACGATCTCTTCGGCCGTTTCGGCATCCAGCGTTTGGTTCAGCGCGATGATGCCGCCGAAGGCGGAAACGGAATCGCAGGCGAGCGCCCGCCGATAGGCCTCGACCAGGCTCGATCCGGTGGCGACGCCGCAGGGATTGGCATGCTTGATGATCGCGCAGGCCGGCGCCCTCTCAGGCAGGAACTCGGCGACCAGCTCGTAGGCCGCATCCGTATCGTTGATATTGTTGTAGGAGAGCTGCTTGCCCTGGAGAAGAGCGGCCGTCGAAACACCCGGACGCTTCTCGCCGGTTACGTAGAAGGCGGCCTTCTGGTGCGGGTTTTCGCCGTAGCGCATCTCTTCCTTCAGCGCGCCGCCGATGACCCGGTGGCGCGGCGTGTCGATCGACAGCGCCTCAGCAAACCAATTGGAGATCATTGCATCATAGGCGGCGGTGCGGGCATAGGCTTTGGCAGCCATACGCTGGCGGAAGGCATAGGCGGTCTTGCCGTCATCTGCGGAAAGCTGCTCCAGCAGCTCGGCATAATCGGCCGGATCGGTCAAGGTTGTCACATAGGCATGGTTCTTGGCCGATGCGCGGATCATCGCCGGGCCGCCAATGTCGATATTCTCGACCGTCGTCGGATAATCGCCGCCGGCTGCGCGCACCTGCTCGAAGGGATAGAGGTTGATGACTGCGAGGTCGATGCCCTCGATGCCATGCGTTTTCATCGCTTCCTGGTGTTCGCTGTCGTCACGGATCGCCAGCAGGCCGCCATGCACCGTCGGATGCAGCGTCTTCACACGCCCATCCATGATCTCCGGAAAACCGGTGACTTCGGAAACATCGGTGACGGCAAGACCGGCAGCAGTGATCGCTTTATAGGTGCCGCCGGTCGAAAGCAGGCGCACACCTCTGGCAGACAAGGCGTGGGCGAGGTCGACGATCCCGGTCTTGTCGAAGACGGAGATGAGCGCGGTCTTGATTTCGACCTTGTCGGGGGCGGGGATCTTCTTGGAAATGACGGCCATGAAACCTTCTCCGTTCGGGCTTCGGGAGGACATCCGCAAGGGATGTTCGCATGCTGGCGTCGCGTTAGCACAGGTTTGCCGCCGCGCAAACAGGCCTCAGAGCAGATGTCGAAAGCACGAGCCATTTTTGGACGGCATCGTACTTTACTTCCTTGATGTGGATGCGATCCCAATCTTTGGCCATTCGGCCCAAGATCATCCACCCCTAGCTTTTGCGGGACAAAAACCAGCGGATTTCCATCTTCTCGGCAAGATCGAAATCGATCTCGATCTGGTCCGAGCCGCAAATGCCGGAGCTGTCGGCAAAGAAGATGTCCTCGGTGATCAGCACTTCATTGCCAGGTGCGGAAAACAGCCAGCTTTCGCCGTCCGGCGCCGTCAGCAGCACGGACTCGCCATCACTCTGATGCAGGACGATCGAAGGATGGATATGAAAGCGGGCGACCGCCTTCAACGGTTCGTCATGCTCATATCCTTCGCGGACGACGAGCCGGTCGCGGCCGGTCACGATCGAGCCTGCAGCATTGAGTGTCAGCTCACGCTCGTGCAGCACCCCGAACACCCTGAGATAACCGTCATGGCTGAGCTTGATGCCGTCGCGTCCGTCCTCGGTTTCGGCACGCTCGACGGTGATTGTCCTCACCGGTTCGGTGATTGCGTGGTTAAGGAAGGGCGAGGGCGAAAAACGGCTGGACGAGGTGTCGTTGAGGATGACGGTCGAATGCGCCGCCGTCGTGCGCGCCATCTGGACATAACGGTGCCCGGCAAATTTCGGCGAACCGGAATTGACGATGAATCGATGGCGTCCGGACGACATCTCGAAGGAGAGGCTGCCGGCATGGACGGTCCGAAGCGCGCCTCCAGAAGGCGGCGTGCCGGTATCGGCAATGATCACCGTCTTTCCCCCGGAAAGCCGCTGATAGCGCGAATGCGGCAAAGCCTTGAACGGCTGGCCGGCGGTCTCGTCATACCGCAGCACCGACATCAGCTCGTTTGCGAGCGTCGAGGTCGCCCCGTTGAAGAGCGCCAGGTCCCCGTCCTGATGGCGAAAGAACCGCAATGCCGGATAGATGCGGTCTATGCCGGAGATCAGCTTCTGCGGCAGGTCATGGCCGAGATTGACATAGGTCTGCCGGAGCGGCAGCAGATCGAGCAGCAATTCCAGCCCGACGCGCGGATTGCGCGACACATGGCCGCCATCCGGCAGAATCTGGCTATCGAATTCGCGGTCGAGCGCCTGCGCCGCCCTTCTGAGCGTAGAGGCGCGGGTCGGCATGGCGACGGAAGCCATGGCGAGCGCGATACGCAACCGAAACAGCTCCAAGCCGCCGAGGGTAAACGGCGCCATGCGGCGCAGGAACCTCACCTGGAACGCCAGCGACTTCATGAAGCGACGATAGAAGCCGCGGTCGGCATTCTGCAGCACCACCGGCGAATGCGACAGCCAGGCGATAACGCGTTGCGCGGTGACGTCGGTCTCCCAGGCAATCCCCTCCATGCGACCGGCATGGATGGAAAGCCAGCTGTCGACGATCGCGCGGGCGGCAGCCGAGTTGCGCTCCGTCTTGTTCGCCCGCATGTGACGCAGCCAGCCGAAGCTGTGAAGACGGGTCGCAAAGGGTCGTGAGGGCAGGGTGAAGGTGAAGGGCGACTTTCCGTTCGTTTCCAGCATGCGCCCGGCCAGGAGAAACCGTCCGTTGAGGATTTCGTCGGCCACATGCGGATCGATGCTACGGAGATCGGTCGGCGCCACGATCAGACGCTCGGGCACCTTGATCGAATGGCGAAAGAGCTTCAGGCGCAGCAACGCGACGCGGCGCAAGGCGCGCCGCCAAGCCTCCCGAACATACATGCTCGCAAAACGCCGACCGGACTGCATATTCTATTGTCTATTGACCCTCGTGGTTAAGAATAGGTGAAAAGCGGCCGATTTCATCGCCCGCAATGAATTAATTCGTGACAAGGTTCGAATATACGCAAATTAGCGTGTTTTACCTGAAGTCATGCAAGCGGTTTTGGAGAGAACGGCATGCGTGATACGAGGCTATGCAGCACCTCGTATAGGCCAGATCGCCGCGAGCGCTAAAACCTTGCAATCAGGCCACGCGCCGCAGCACAGCCGCATAGAAGCCGTCGAGGCCGGAGGCAATGCCTTCGGGCATTTTCAGCATAGTGGGAAGCGTGCGGAATTCGCCGAGCGGCGTGATCGCCGCCTCAAGGCCGGGCCAGTCACTGGCGCCGATCGGAACGCGCTCGACCGCATCCGTATCGGAAAGAACGCGGGCGACGACGTCCTCACCCTCGACAGGATCGAGCGAACAATTCGAAAAAACCAGTGTACCACCCGGCTTCAGCAATGTCAGCGCATGACGCAGCAGCCGTTCCTGCAGCGCCGCCAGCCTGGCGATATCCTCAGGTCCCTTGGTCCACAACACGTCAGGGTGCCGGCGTGTCGTGCCGGTGGAAGAGCAGGGAGCATCGAGCAGGATCGCATCGAAACGTTCCGCCGGCTCGAATGTCGTCAGATCTGCCGCAATCGTCTCCGCCTTGAGGCCGAGCCGGTCGAGATTCGAGCGCAGCCGTCTCAGCCGGCTTTCCGACTGGTCGAGTGCGGTGACTGCGCCGCCGGCAAGGATGAGCTGCGCCGTCTTGCCGCCGGGCGCAGCACAGAGATCGGCGGTACGTTTGCCCAAGAGATCGCCAAAAAGCTTCGCCGGGATGCTTGCCGCTGCATCCTGCACCCACCACGCGCCCTCATCGAAGCCTTCGACCGAAGGAATGCTGCCGTCGAAGGCGGCGAGCCGCACACTGCCCGTGGGCAGGACGACACCATTCAGCCGCTTCGCCCAATCTTCAGGGTCGGACTTGACGGTCAGATCGATTGCCGCCGGTTCGAGCTGGGATTCCGAAATCGCCAGCGCCGCGTCCCGGCCATAGGCCTTTTCCAGCCTGGCGATGAACCAGGCCGGCATCGGCGCGACCTTGCCGATTTGATCAAGCACCTGCTCCTTCTCGCGGCCGAGCCGGCGGAGTATGGCATTGACCAGCTTGGCGAAACGGCGGTTGCGTGGATCCAGATTGGCCTGCTCGACGGCAAGATCGACAGCCGAATGATCCGGCACGTCGAGATAGAGGATCTGCGCCGCCCCGATTGCGAGCACGTGATGCAGCGCCCTTGCGCCCTCCGGCAGCGGCGAATCCAGCAGCCCTGCAATCGCGGCATCGATGCGCGGCAGGTGGCGCAGCGTCGTGTTCAGGATGGCGCGAACGAGCGCCCTGTCGCTTTCGCCGAGCGCCCTATAGGCCGGATTGCCGTGTTCATGATCGAGAGCGCCATCGAGCGGCAGCTTGCGGTCGACGACGGCAGCAAGAATTTTTGCCGCCGCGGCCCGGGCCTGCAGGCCAGGCTTATCAGGCGCAGGTCGCTCAGTAGAGGGCTTATGCTTGCGGAATGGCTTCTTCGTGCCGTTTGAATTCAAGACCACGGACCTTTTGGCGGTTGCGAACCACCGCGACCAAGACCCGTATCCGGAACAGAGCGCGATTTGCGCGACGGATTAGCAGCACGAGCCGGCGACGTCGAGACATTCATGCCGCTTTGCGCCATGTCGTGCAGCGCAGCGATGCGGTTTTCCGTGTTCGGATGTGTGGAAAACAGATTGTCCATGCGCTCGCCGGAGAGCGGATTGATGATGAACATATGCGCCGTTGCCGGATTGCGCTCGGCGTCTTCGTTCGGCACGTGGGCAGCGCCGCGCGCGATCTTGCCGAGCGCCGAAGCGAGCCAGAGCGGATTGCCGCAGATCTCGGCGCCGCGGCGGTCGGCCGAATATTCGCGCGTGCGGCTGATCGCCATCTGCACCAGCATGGCGGCAAGCGGCGCCACGATCATCGCGACGATGACGCCGACGAAGCCAAGGGGATTGCTGTTGTTCTCACGGTTGCCGCCGAAGAAGAAGGCGAAGTTGCCGAGCATGGAGATCGCACCGGCAAGCGTTGCCGTAATCGTCATCGTCAGCGTGTCGCGGTTCTGAATGTGGGCCAGTTCATGCGCCATCACGCCTGCGACCTCCTCGGCAGACAAGGCGCTGAGCAGGCCGGTCGAGGCAGCGACGGCGGCATTGTCGGGATTGCGGCCGGTGGCGAAGGCATTCGGCTGAGGGCTGTCGTAGAGATAGACCTTCGGCATCGGCAGGCCGGCATTGCGGGCGAGATCGCGCACGATCCGGAAGAATTCCGGCGCGTTGCGCTCGTCGACCTCCTGCGCGCGATAGGCCGAAAGCACCATGCGGTCGGAATTCCAGTAGGAGAAGAAATTCATGCCGGCGGCAATGACGAACGCGATCATCATGCCGGCCCGACCGCCGATCAGGAAGCCGACAAACATGAAAAGCGCCGTCATGAAGGCAAGCAACATGGCAGTGCGAACGAGGTTCATGGCGGATCTCCATCTCCGATTTCGGCGTCACAAGCTTTCAATCCCGACACCGGCGCATTATGATTTGGTTATTAACCAGCCATTTTCAATATTTCCGGCAGGAGACGGCCATGCAGGACGCCGATAACGACAATAGCGAAACGCCGATGGCCGAGGGAACGGAGCCGCCGCGCAAGATGCTGTCCCCGGCTGCCAGACGCGCCCTTGCCGAAGCCGAGGAGCGGCGACAGAAGCAGAAGCCGCTGGAGCTGCCGCCGGAGATCGGCGGCCGCGGCGGAGCCGAGCCGGCGCGCTTCGGCGATTACGAAATCAATGGCCGAGCGATTGATTTCTAAGTCAATATTGCCATTGGCGTCTTACGGTCGGAATAGCCAAGAATCCGGCTAACGAAAGAGCCGCTCCGGAACCGAACGGACGGGAGCGGCTCGATATGTCAGGTGGTTGCCTTGTTTTGCCGGTTGGCGATCAGATCGTCGACCACGGCCGGATCGGCAAGCGTCGAAGTGTCGCCGAGAGCGCCGAAATCGTCTTCGGCAATCTTGCGCAGGATGCGGCGCATGATCTTGCCGGAGCGTGTCTTCGGCAGGCCGGGCGCAAACTGGATCTTGTCAGGCGCAGCAATCGGGCCGATTTCACCCCGCACATGTTTTACCAGTTCCTGGCGAAGCGTATCCGATCCCTCATGACCGGCCATCAGCGTCACGTAGCAATAGATGCCCTGGCCCTTGATCGGATGCGGATAACCGACGACCGCGGCTTCCGAAACCAGATTATGCGAGACGAGAGCGGATTCCACCTCCGCTGTACCGAGCCGGTGGCCGGAGACGTTCAGCACGTCGTCGACCCGGCCGGTGATCCAGTAATAACCGTCCGCATCGCGCCGGCAGCCATCGCCGGTGAAATACTTGCCCTTGTAGGTAGAAAAATAGGTCTGGATGAAGCGCTCGTGATCGCCATAGACCGTGCGCATCTGGCCCGGCCAGCTGTCGGTGATGCAAAGATTACCGTCGGCCGGACCTTCCAGCACCTTGCCCTCATTGTCGACCAGCTGCGGCTTGACGCCGAAGAACGGCGTCGTCGCCGAGCCGGGCTTCAGGTCGGTGGCGCCGGGCAGCGGCGTGATCATGTGACCGCCGGTTTCCGTCTGCCACCACGTATCGATGACAGGGCATCGCTTGTCGCCGACGACATTGTAATACCACTCCCAGGCCTCGGGATTGATCGGCTCGCCGACCGTGCCGAGCAGGCGCAGCGAAGAACGCGAGGAGCGCGTGACGAAGTCGTCGCCGGCACCCATCAACGAGCGGATCGCCGTCGGCGCCGTATAGAAGATGTTGACCTTGTGCTTGTCGATGACTTCCCAGAAACGACCCTGATCCGGGAAGTTCGGCACGCCCTCGAACATCAGCGTCGTTGCGCAGTTCGCAAGCGGCCCATAGAGGATATAGGAATGGCCGGTCACCCAGCCGACATCGGCTGTACACCAGTAAACGTCGCCGTGGTGATAATCGAAGACATACTCATGCGTCATCGCTGCATAGACGAGATAACCCCCCGTCGTGTGCAGCACGCCCTTTGGCTTGCCGGTCGAGCCGGACGTATAAAGAATGAAGAGCGGATCTTCCGCCTTCATCTTCACCGGCGGGCATTCCGCCTTCACGGTGGCGATCTCCTGGTGATGCCAGAGATCGCGACCCGGCGCCCAGCCGGTCTTGCCACCGGTGCGGCGAACGACCAGAACCTTCTCCACGATCACGTGCTGGCGTGCCGCAATGTCAATTGCGGTATCGGTATTGTTCTTCAACGGCACCGGCTTGCCACCGCGCAGGCCTTCGTCGCAGGTGATGACGAAGGTGGATTCGCAGTCGACGATGCGCCCGGCCAGCGCCTCGGGCGAGAAACCGCCGAAGACGACCGAATGCACCGCGCCGATGCGGGCGCAGGCGAGCATCGCATAAGCCGCTTCCGGGATCATCGGCATATAGATGGTGACGCGATCGCCCTTCTTGACGCCGTGCTTCTTCAACACATTCGCCATCCGGCAGACGTGCTCGTAGAGTTCGTTATAGGTGACCTTCTTGTCGATATAGGGGTTGTCGCCTTCCCAAATGATCGCCACTTGGTCGCCATTCGTTTTCAGATGACGGTCGATGCAGTTGTAGGAGACGTTTGTCTGACCGTCCTCGAACCACTTGATCGAAACCTTGCCGGTAAAGGATGTGTTCTTGACCTTGGTATAGGGCTTGAACCAGTCGATCCGCTTGCCGTGCTTGCCCCAGAACTTGTCCGGGTTCTCGACGCTTTCCTCGTACCATTTCAGGTACTTTTCCTTATCGATCAGGGTGCGCGCCTTCACCGGCTTCGTGACCGGATAGATCTTCTCCGACATGCAACTCCTCCTCATGGGACATGCGACGGGCCGCGTGAGCTAGGAAGGCCCGGACTTGAAATCACGGCAATTCATAGCAGTTCGCATCGCCACGGCAATTAGACAAAGGTCATTTCATTTCGGAAGAATTGCAATTCTGCGACAGTGCGGTTATATAGCGCCATATTTCCCGGACATTGTGGTGACAATCCACGGACCGCGACCGGCGCGGACGATAGAAGGACTATATCCATGGCTCAAACACTGCTCATGCCGAAGGCGACAGCCATCTGGCTCGTCGACAATACGGCACTGTCTTTCGATCAGATCGCCCAGTTCTGCAAACTACATCCGCTCGAAGTCAAGGCGATCGCCGACGGCGAAGCGGCGCAGGGCATCAAGGGCCTCGACCCGATCTCGACAGGACAGCTTTCCCGCGACGAGATTGCCCGCGCCGAGGCCAATCCGAACCACAAGCTGAAGCTTTCCGAACCGAAGGTGCGGGTGCCGGAATCCAAGCGCCGCGGTCCGCGTTATACGCCGGTTTCCAAGCGTCAGGACCGCCCGAACGCCATTCTCTGGCTCGTTCGCAACCATCCGGAACTGAAGGACGCGCAGATTTCCCGCCTCGTCGGCACAACGAAGTCGACCATCGAGCAAATCCGCGAGCGCACCCACTGGAACTCCGCCAACCTGGCGCCGATGGATCCGGTCACGCTCGGCCTCTGCAGCCAGATCGATCTCGACATGGAAGTGGAAAAGGCCTCCAAGGGCCGTCCGCTGCCGACCGCTGCCGAGCTTGGCGCGACGCTGCAATCGGCACAGGAAACCGAACGCCTGACCCCGAGCTACGAGCGCGAGGAGGAAAAGGAAAAGGAAATCGACGCCGATGCCGTCTTCCGCAAGTTGAGCTCGCTGCGCTCGGCCCCGAAGGACGAGGACGACGATCAGTACTGAGATATCAGCGATCTCATGAAAAACCCCGCCGGTATGAGCTGACCGGCGGGGTTTTTTGTTGCAGATGGCCTGTTTCCGATTAGCTGCGGAACAGGGTGAGGATGTTCTGCGCCGAGCTATTGGCGATCGAGAGCGACTGGATGGCGAGCTGCTGCTGCGTCTGCAACGCAGAGAGCCTGCTCGATTCCTCTTCCATATCGGCATCGACCAGGCGTCCGACGCCGGAGTCGATCGAATCGTGAAGACCGCTGACGAAAGTTTCCTGCAACTGGATACGGGTCGAGATCGAGCCCAATGCCGAGCCGGCGGCGGTCATAGCGCCGAGAACCAGTTCGACGCCTGTCAGGGCTGCGTCAAGCTGACCCTGGGTGAAACCGGTGATGTCGAGATCATATATTGACGCCATGACGATGACGGTGCTGCCATAGGTTCCGTTGAAGGCCGTGCCGATGATACCGCTTGATGTCTCGATCGCACCGGTGCTCGTCATGCCGAAAAGCACGTTTCCAAGCGAGCCCGAATCGAGCACATAATCCGTCATCTTGACGGAGACGGCATTGCTGCCGTCGCGGACGAAAGACGAGACGACGCTCTTCGTGCCGGAGGCGCCGGCAACCCAGTTTTCGCCGGAGAAGGACGCCGATTGAGCGATGCTGAGCAGCTGCTCCTGCAGCTGGTCGAGTTCTTGCTGGATCTTCGTCTTGTCGACGCCCTTTTCGGTGGCGGCGACAATCTTGGCCTTGATGTCGCTGACGACATCGAGCGCGCTGTCCATAGCCGAATAGGCCGTGTCGACCTTGGCCGCGCCGAGACCGAGCGCGTCGGAGACGGCCGAAAGCGCCTTGTTGTCAGAACGCATGGTCGTAGCAATCGACCAGTAAGCGGCATTGTCAGCCGCCTTTTCGACACGATAACCCGATGAAACGCGACCCTGGGTGTCCTTGAGGCTATCGTTTACGCCGCGCAAAGTCTGCAGCGCTGCCATCGCAGCGTTGTTGGTAAGGATGCTTGTCATGATCCGTTCCACAATCGTTGAGAAAGGGGCAATCCGGACTACAGCGCCGCGCGTCTTTCAGACGCGCAAAGGACGCTGTAGCACTTCTACTGCTGCATAATTTTGCCCCTTAAATCGATTCCGATTTAAGGAATTATGCAGTAGGCCGGTAACGGCGACCGCGTCATGCAAAGCCTGCTATGCAAGCCATTGCCGTTAACAAATGCTTGCATCAACATGGTTAACAATTCCTCAATTAGGCTTACCGAAAGTTTAATTCACATCGGCAAGGAGCCTAAACCGCGCCCACGCAGCACCTCGGCAATTTCCTCTAAAATCGTTGGATCATCAATGGTTGCAGGCATTTTCCAGGGTATGCCGTCGGCGATTTTCTGCATCGTACCGCGCAGGATTTTGCCGGAGCGTGTCTTCGGCAACCGGTTAACGGTGATGGCGGTCTTGAAGGCGGCGACAGGTCCAATCGAATCACGAATCATCGCCACGACCTCTGATTCGATCACCGTCGCGTCACGGGAAACATGTCGTTTCAGCACCAGGAAACCGCAGGGAGCCTGACCCTTCAGCACATCGATCACGCCGATAACAGCACATTCGGCGACATCGGGATGACGCGCACAGACCTCCTCCATCGCCCCGGTCGAGAGCCGATGCCCGGCGCAATTGATGATGTCGTCGGTGCGCGACATGATGAAGAGATAGCCGTCTTCGTCGACATAGCCGGCATCGGCCGTCTTATAGTAACCGGGAAACTCATCGAGATAGGCCGAGCGAAAACGGTCGTCCGCATTCCAGAGGGTCGGCAGGCAGCCGGGCGGCAAGGGCAGCTTGACGACGATATTGCCGAGCGTTCCCGCCTCGATCGGATGACCGGCATCGTCAAGCACCGCAATATCATAGCCGGGCATCGGCAGTGTCGGCGAACCGTGCTTGATGGGCAGGGCGCCGAGACCGAGCGGATTTGCGGCGATCGGCCAGCCGGTCTCCGTCTGCCACCAGTGATCGATGACGGGTATGCCAAGCATGCGCTCGGCCCATTTCAACGTCTCCGGATCCGCTCTTTCGCCGGCCAGAAACAGCGCCCGCAGATCCGGCATGGGATATTGGCGCATCAGTTCACCGTCACCGTCCTCCCGCCGGATGGCGCGGAATGCTGTCGGCGCCGTGAACAGTGCCCGCACCTGATACTCTGAAACGATGCGCCAGAATGTGCCGGCATCCGGAGTGCCGATCGGTTTTCCCTCGAAGATCAGCGTGGTTACGCCTGATAGCAGCGGGGCATAGACGATATAGGAGTGTCCGACGACCCAGCCGATATCCGAAGCCGTCCAGAAGACCTCGCCGGGCCTCAAGCCGTAGATATTCCGCATCGACCAGTTGAGCGCGACCATATGGCCGCCATTGTCGCGCACGACGCCCTTTGGTTGGCCCGTCGTGCCCGAGGTGTAGAGGATATAGAGCGGATCGGTCGCCTTGACGGAGACACAGGCGATCTCAGCGCCACGATGCTGCGCCACCGCGATCTCGAAATCCTGATCGCGGCCGCTGACGAGATCTGCCTGAAGCTCGGGCCGCTGCAACACCAGACAGCGCTCCGGCTTCGAACGCGCGATCGCAATCGCTTGGTCGACCAGGGGCTTGTAGACGACGATGCGACTAGGCTCGAGCCCGCAGCTCGCGGCGATCACCAGCTTCGCACCGCAATCGTCGATGCGCGCTGCAAGTTCGCTGGCGGCAAATCCGCCGAAAACGACGGAGTGAACCGCACCGATGCGAGCGCAGGCGAGCATCGAAAAGACCGCCTGCGGCACCATCGGCATATAAAGGATCACGCGATCGCCTTTGCCGATGCCGCGCTCGACCAGCGCTGCTGCAATGGCCATCACCTCCCGAAGTACCTCATCATAGGTGAAACGGCGCTTCTCGCCGTTCATTGCGCTGTCGAAGATGACCGCCGTCTCGCCGCCGCGGCCGGCAGCCACATGCCGGTCCAGGCAATTGTGGCATGTATTGGTTTCCGCGTCTGAGAACCAACGGCCATAGACGCCCTCATTGGGTGAAAAAATCCGCTCTGGCGGCTTGAACCAGTCGATGTCACTGGCCGCTTCGCGCCAGAAGGCTTCGGGATCGCGTTTCCAGGCCGCATAGACCTGATGATAGCCGTTCCGCATCTGCTCCTCCCCAGGACATGCAAACCTCGATATCAATCTAGGCGGCATTAAGGGGAACAGGAAGCCCGACCAAAGCAGCGTTTCAGCGCGTGCCGAAAATCGCTGACCCTACACGCACGCTGGTGGCGCCAAAGGCGATCGCCGTCCCGTAGTCGCCCGACATGCCCATGGAAAGTTTTTCGACGCCGCATTTGAGCGCAAGCTTTGCCAGCAGGGCGAAATGCGGCCCAGGATTTTCCTCGGCCGGCGGAATGCACATCAACCCTTCGATGGAAAGGCCGAGTTCGTCGCGGCAGAGAGCGACGAAGGCTGGCGTGTCGTCAGGAGCGATGCCGGCCTTCTGCGGTTCGAGCCCGGTATTGACCTGGACATAGAGCCGCAGCGCCTTGCCTTGCCGCCTCATCTCCTCGGCAAGTGCGCGGGCGATCTTTTCCCGATCCACCGTCTCGATGACGTCGAAAAGCACCACCGCATCCGCCGCCTTGTTTGATTGCAGCGGTCCGATCAGATGCAGCGCGATATCCTGATGCTCGGCCTTCAGCGCCGGCCACTTGCCCTGGCTTTCCTGCACCCGGTTCTCACCGAAGACACGCTGTCCGGCTTCGATGGCCGGGCGGATCGCGTCCGCCTCGAAGGTCTTCGACACCGCGACGAGCTGAACGGAACCCGCCGGACGACCTGCTTCGCGTTCCGCAGCGGCGATCCGCGACCGCACGTCGTCTAAGCGCTCTTGAAGTTCCATCTATCTGCCTCGGCATATCCGCATGAAAGGATCGGCAATGCCTAACGAGCCAATCTGTGCTTGCCAAGTCCCGCCTTGGCGAAATCGCCTTGTCACGATCAAGATCGGACGCTTGCAGCGCCTGCAAAACTTGACGCTACGGTGGTTTCATGGTGAAGGTCTCGACCAACCTCCCCTGATGTTCCGGAAATACGAATACCATGGCCACCGAACGTTATAATCCGCGCGATGCCGAGCCCCGCTGGCAGCAGAAATGGAATGAAGACAAGGTCTTCGAGACCGACAATGCCGATCCGCGCGAAAAATATTACGTCCTCGAAATGTTCCCCTATCCGTCGGGGCGCATCCATATGGGTCATGTCCGCAATTACGCCATGGGCGATGTCGTGGCTCGCTACAAACGCGCCCGCGGCTACAACGTCCTGCATCCGATGGGTTGGGATGCTTTCGGCATGCCGGCGGAGAATGCCGCGATGGAGCGCGGCGTGCATCCCGCCTCCTGGACCTATCAGAATATCGGCTCGATGAAGGCGCAGCTGAAGGCCATGGGGCTTTCGTTGGACTGGAGCCGCGAATTCGCCACCTGCGACGTCGAATATTACCAGCACCAGCAGCATCTCTTCGTGGATTTCCTGGAGAAGGGCCTGGTCTATCGCAAGCAGTCGAAGGTCAACTGGGATCCTGTCGATAACACTGTGCTGGCCAACGAGCAGGTGATCGATGGCCGCGGCTGGCGTTCCGGTGCGCTCGTCGAACAGCGCGAACTGACGCAATGGTTCTTCAAGATCACCGACTTCAGCCAGGATCTGCTGGACGCGCTGGATACGCTCGACCAGTGGCCGGAAAAAGTGCGGCTGATGCAGAAGAACTGGATCGGCCGTTCGGAAGGCCTGACGATCCGCTGGGAGATCGTACCGGAATCGGCGCCTGCCGGTGAGAGCGAAGTGACGGTCTATACTACCCGGCCGGACACGCTGTTCGGCGCTTCCTTCCTGGCAATCGCCGCCGATCATCCGCTGGCGAAGGATGCCGCTGCAAAGAACCCTGATATCGAGGCCTTCTGCGACGAATGCCGCCGCGCCGGGACCTCGCTCGCAGCACTCGAGACCGCTGAAAAGAAGGGCATGGATACCGGTATCCGCGTCAGGCACCCGCTCGATCCTTCCTGGGAGCTGCCGGTTTATATCGCCAATTTCGTCCTGATGGATTATGGCACGGGCGCGATCTTCGGCTGCCCCTCGGGTGACCAGCGTGACCTTGATTTTGCTCGCAAATATGGCCTTCCGGTCGTGGCCGTCGTCATGCCCAGGGATGGCGATGCCGCAAGCTTCTCCGTCGGCGACACCGCCTATGACGGTGATGGCGTGATGATCAACTCACGCTTCCTCGACGGCAAGACCACCGACGAAGCCTTCAACATCGTTGCCGATCGGCTATCTGCCGCTTCGCTCGGCAATGCGCCGCAGGGCGAGCGCAAGGTCAATTTCCGCCTGCGCGACTGGGGCATTTCCCGCCAGCGTTATTGGGGCTGCCCGATCCCGGTCATCCATTGCGATGATTGCGGTGTCGTGCCGGTGCCGAAGGCGGACCTGCCGGTCAAGCTGCCCGACGACGTCACCTTCGACCAGCCCGGCAATCCGCTCGACCGCCATCCGACATGGCGTCATGTCTCCTGCCCGAATTGCGGCAAGGATGCTCGCCGCGAGACGGATACGATGGACACCTTCGTCGATTCGAGCTGGTATTTCACCCGCTTTACCGCGCCCTGGGAAGAAAGGCCGACCGATCCGGAGGCGGCGAACCGCTGGCTGCCGGTCGACCAGTATATCGGCGGCATCGAGCACGCGATCCTACACCTGCTCTATTCGCGCTTCTTTACCCGCGCCATGCGCGAGACCGGTCACGTCGCGGCCACCGAACCTTTCAAGGGTCTCTTCACCCAGGGCATGGTGGTCCACGAAACCTATAGCCGCAGCGCCGGCGCCAGCCGCGAATGGGTGGCACCCGCCGATATCCGCATCGACGAACTCGACGGCAAACGACGGGCTTTCCTGCTGACGTCGGGCGAGGAAGTCGCGATCGGCTCGATCGAGAAGATGTCGAAATCGAAAAAGAATGTCGTCGATCCCGACGATATCATCGCCTCCTACGGCGCAGATACCGCCCGTTTCTTCGTTCTGTCCGACTCTCCGCCCGAGCGTGACGTCATCTGGTCCGAGGCAGGCGTCGAGGGCGCCCATCGCTTTACCCAGCGGCTGTGGCGCCTGATTTCCGAAGCCGCGGACGCGCTCTCCGCCGTCGCACCTGCGCCGGCTGCCGATGGGGAAGCGTTGCCAATCTCGCAGGCCGCCCACAAGACGCTGAAGGCTGTCGAGAACGACTATGACAAACTCTGGTTCAACAAGGCCGTTGCCCGAATTTATGAACTCGTGAACGCGCTGGCCGCACCGATGACGAGGGTTGCCGCAGGCGAGGGTAATGCCACCTATCGCGCGGCGGTGCGCGATGCCGCCGAGATCCTGATCCAACTCGTCTCTCCGATGACACCGCATCTGGCTGAGGAATGCTGGGCTGCGCTCGGCAATGAAGGCCTGCTTGCCCGGACAAACTGGCCGCGGTACGACGAAACACTCGTCATCGAAAACGATGTGGTCCTGCCGGTACAGATCAACGGCAAGAAACGCGCTGAATTGACAATTTCTCGCGATGCAGATCAGAATGCCGTCACCGACGCCGTGCTGAATCTGGATGCGGTGAAGAACGCGTTGAACGGACAGGCACCGAAGAAGATCATCGTGGTTCCCCAAAGGATTGTAAACATTGTCGTCTGATATCGCTTGCAAGCTGGCCCGCAATGCCGGCATCGCCATGATCCTTGCCTCCGCGGCTTTTCTCTCGGCCTGCCAGGTCCGTCCGCTCTATTCAGAGAGTTCAGGTGTGGTTGAAAAACTTTCTTCGGTCGGCTTTTCCGAGGCAGGCAGCCGGGTCGAGCAGCAGGTTCGCAATCGCCTGATCTTCCTTGCGTCACGCGGTGCAGGCGAAGCGGTAAACCCGCAATATCTGGTCGAAATACACGCCACGTCGGCTGTAGCCGATACGCTGCTGGCCGAATCCTCTGACACGTCGAAAGCCGGCCGTGTGACCGTCAACGTCAGTTACACGCTGCGTGCCACGGCCGACAATCATGTCATCAAGGCCGGCAGCCGCCAGGCCACGGCGCTGGTGGATTTCTCCGAGCAGGAATTTGCCAAGCAGCGGGCGATCCGCGATGCTCAGAACCGCGCGGCCGATCAGACGGCGGAATTCGTGGGAGCCGATATCGCCGCCGCCCTCAGCCGCTGAGGGCGGAGATGTGGCAGAGATAAAATCCCACGAATTCGAGAGTTTTCTGCAGAAATCGACGCGGAACTATCGGATTTTCGTCATCTACGGGCCGGATCGCGGCCTTGTTTCCGAACGGGCAAGCCAGCTTGCCGGTAAGAGCGGTGTTGCTCTCGATGATCCCTTCTCGCTGACGAAACTCGATATTGGCGACCTCCAGAAAGACCCGGGTCGATTGGTCGACGAGGTCCAATCCATCGGGCTGTTCGGCGGTGAGAAACTGATTTGGATCCGCGGCGCCGCCAACGAGAAATACCTCGTTGATTCCCTGGCGCTGCTGGCCGAAAAACCACTCGAAGCAGCCTATCTGATCGTCGAGGCCGGCGACCTGAAGAAGGGTTCCCTGCTGCGCAAGACTGCGGAATCCGCCCGTTCTGTCATGACGATCCCGTCCTACGCCGATGACAGCCGCGCCCTGAATGGCTTGATCGATACGGAGCTCGGTGCAGAGAAGCTCGGCATTACGCCGGCCGCGCGCCAAGCACTGATCGCCTTGATCGGCGGTGACAGGATCGCTTCCCGCAACGAGGTGCGCAAGCTCGCTCTTTACTGCCGGGGTTTCGATACCGTCGAAGAACATCACGTTACCGAAATAATCGGTGACGCCAGCGCCATCTCGGTTGAAGACGCGGTCGACGCTATCCTCGGGGGCGATCTAAACGCCTTTCTGCACGCCATGCAAAAAATCAGCAGCTCGAAAACCGCGATCTTTCTCGTTCTGCAGGCATGCCTGAAACAATTCCAGCTTCTCGATTCGATGCGCGCCGAAATGGATGAAAAGCGGCTGCAGACACCTCAGATTATGCAGACGATGGGGCGGCATCTGCATTTCCGGCGCAAGCCGATCATCGAACAGGCGCTACGCCAATGGACCGCGGAAAGCATCGCCCGTGAATGCAATCGGCTGCAGGCCGCTATTCTGCAAAGCCGACGGCGACAGGTGCTGGAGGACAGCGTTGCGATGCAAACGCTTCTCTCCACCACCCTTCAATCCGGCCGGAAATCCGGCTGATCAGCGCATCGGTCCAAAATCAGAACCGATCTTCGGAAAGCAAAGATGCAAGGGATTAGACGTCCTACGGCGTTCTAGAGCAATTCCGGCAAAAGTGCGGAGCGGTTTTTCATCCGGAATTGCGTGAAAACAAAGAGATAGAATATTTCCGTGATTCGGAGAAAAACGAAAACGCTCTAGCGCCTCTCAAGCAAACGGCAGATTTCCTCGAGCTGCTCTAACGACTTATAGGAAATTTTGATCTGGCCGCCGCTTGCCTTGTGATTGATCGCAACATCAAGGCCGAGTGCATCGGAAAGTGTCCGTTCCAGCGCCAGCGTGTCGGAATCTTTCTGATCTCGCTGCAACGTCGCCTGCAGTGGCTCCGATTGGGCCTTGATATTGTTTTGCGCCAGCTTCTCGGCATCACGCACCGACATGCCCTTGGCAACGATCGTGCGGGCAAGACTTGCCGGGTCGGATGTCGAAACCAGGGCGCGTGCGTGCCCAGCTGATAGGCTGCCGGAGGCAAGCAGATCGCGAACCGGATCAGGCAGCTTCAACAGGCGCAACGAGTTGGCAACGTGGCTGCGGCTTTTGCCGATGATTTCGCCGAGGTCGTTCTGGGTGTAACCATATTCAGCGATAAGCTGCTCGTAGCCCAACGCCTCTTCGAGGGCATTGAGATCCGCGCGTTGCACGTTCTCGACAATGGCGATTTCCAGCGCCGTCTTGTCATCCACATCACGGACAATGACAGCAATCTCGATCAACCCGGCAAGCTGAGCCGCGCGCCAACGTCGTTCGCCGGCGATGATCTCATATCGATCCCGCGACATCGTCCGCACAACGATGGGCTGAACGATGCCGTGTTGACGAATGGAACTTGCGAGATCGTGCAGTTCCGAGTCATCGAAGAACCGACGAGGATTGCGGGGATTGCGGCTGACGAACTCGATCGGGATCATTCTGTCGGCGCTGATAACCCGCTCGGCTTCGACCGGGACGGGCTGATCCATTTCACCAATCAGCGCCGCAAGGCCGCGGCCCAATCGCCTCTTTGATACATCGTCATTCATGATCTACACTCACCTACACCCCTAAAATGATATCACGCGGCCAATCTTTGGCGCTCTCGCTGGATGACCTCAGAGGCCAGCTGCAGATAGGCCTGGCTGCCCGCGCACTTCAAGTCATAGAGAATAGCCGGCTTACCGTAGGACGGAGCCTCGGAAACCCGGACGTTGCGCGGAATTAACGTGTGATAAACCTTGTCGCCGAGATGCGTGCGCACGTCATTGACAACCTGTTGGGCAAGATTGTTGCGCGCATCGAACATCGTCAAGACGATACCCTGAATATCCAGACGCGGGTTAACAGTCCGCCGAACCTGGCTGACGGTCTCAAGCAACTGACTCAATCCCTCAAGCGCAAAGAATTCGCATTGCAGCGGAACGAGGACCGAATGGGCCGCTGCCATGGCATTCATCGTCAGCAGATTGAACGATGGCGGGCAATCCAGAAGAATATAAGAAAACGCCATCGCTTCGGGCGAAGACAGCGCTTTCCGCAACTTGAACACCCGATCGCTCTGCTGCGAGATTTCCATCTCGATGCCAAGAAGATCCATTGTCGACGGGACAATAAACAGATTAGGAACCGCTGTTTCGAGAGTCACCTCGGGGATTCCACGATCACCAATCATCAGATCGTAGGAGGACAGCTTGCGATCACGACGATCAATACCCAGGCCGGTGCTGGCATTGCCTTGCGGGTCGAGATCGACAATCAAGACGCGCTCGCCGATTGCAGCAAGCGCCGTTGCCAGGTTGATTGCTGTGGTCGTCTTGCCAACGCCACCCTTCTGATTTGCGATGGTGATAATCCGATGTCGTTCGCCAGCCATTGCCGCAATATCCGATCTGTTAAACCAAGCGCCGGAGATTTGATACTTCCAAAATAACAGATTCCTGCTCGACGGCGCTCTTATGTTCTAACAGATCGAATTCCCACCGACCACGTGCTTTGTTGACTTCTCTCAGGTAATCCCGGCCTTTGTGAAAAAAGCCTCGACAATTTTCCTTGCCAAGCATCCAGGGGGCTGAATACTCGATAAGCCCATCAAGATCGGCAAGGGCGCGCGCTGAAATCGCATCACATTCGCCAACCCCCGCATAAGCGTCTTCGATTCGCAGGATATGAACGCTGCCGCGCGCATTTGTCTCCCGCAACGCTGTCCGCAGAAACGCCGCCTTTTTATGGTTGCTTTCAACCAGATGGACCCATCCGTCCTTCAGCTCGGCCAGAAAAATCGCCGTGATAACACCGGGAAAACCGCCGCCACTGCCGAGGTCGACCCAGCTTATCGCTTGAGGATTAATCTGGAAAACTTGGCTGCTATCGGCGATGTGTCGATGCCATAGATCATCGAGTGTCGACGGCGCCACCAGATTAATTGCTTTTGCCCACTTCTGAAACAGCACTGCAAAGTGTTGCAGCCGTTCCTGTGTTTCACGTGAAACACGCAAACCGTTTAATTCCATTCTGAAAGACTCTCAAATCTTGCAATCAAGCGCTATGACGCTCGGCAGAGGATAGGCGACGCAAATGCACAAGCAGCAATGCCACCGCTGCCGGCGTCATTCCTTCAACGATAGCGGCCTGAGCAATGCTGAAAGGGCGAGCAGCGCTAAGTTTTAGCTTTAGCTCGTTTGAGAGACCGGACAGTGCGTCATAGTTGAAATCAGGCGGAATCTGCCGCTGCTCGTCGCGTTGCTGGTCGACAATCGCCGCGGCTTGTCGATCCAGATAAACCGAATAACCGGCCTCAATTTCCAACGCTTCGGCGATCTTCGGTCCAATCACGCCGAGCTTCTCCGGCCAAACATGCCGGAGCGCGACGAAATCATAATTCGGATAGGACAGCAAATCATACGCGGTTCGGCGCTGGCCATCGAGATTGATATTCAAGCCAGCGCGGCGCGCCTCATTCGGTGTAAGCGCCAGCGACTGCAACAGCGCCCGACTGGTGTCGATCTCCGCCCGATAGGATGTGAATCGCTGCACTCGCGCGTTACTGACGCACCCGAGCCGCATGGCCAGCGGCGTCAAGCGCATATCGGCGTTATCAGCCCGCAACGTCAGCCGATACTCCGCACGCGATGTAAACATTCGATACGGTTCCGTAACGCCGCGTGACGTGAGATCGTCGATCATGACGCCAATATAAGAATTCGTCCGGCTAAAATGGAACGGATGCGAATCGCTGCTTCGCAATGCAGCATTCAACCCGGCTGCCAGCCCCTGCGCGGCCGCCTCTTCGTAGCCGGTGGTGCCATTGATTTGGCCTGCGAGAAATAGCCCTCTTAGCCGTTTGACCTCCAGTGATAGAGTCAGCTCTCTCGGATCGACATGATCATATTCGATCGCATAGCCCGGTTGCAGTATTCTTGCCGTTTCCAGGCCGGGAATCGTTTTGATGAAGGCTGCCTGCACCTCCGCCGGCAGGGAGGTGGAAATCCCGTTCGGATAAACCGTGTCGTCGTCCAGTCCCTCAGGCTCGAGAAAGACCTGATGTCCATCCCGCTCTCCGAATTTCACCAGCTTGTCTTCGATCGACGGGCAATAACGAGGCCCGACCCCTTCGATCTGCCCGGAATACATGGCCGAGCGCATAATGTTGTCAACAATGATACGGTGGGTCGCTTCGGTCGTCCTGGTGACCCCGCATTCAATCTGTGGCGTGGTAATCGTGTCTGTCATGAAGGAGAAGGGGACAAGCTCCTCGTCAGCCCCCTGTCGACCGACGGATTGCCAGTCGATTGTTTTTCCGTCCAGCCGGGCGGGAGTGCCGGTCTTCAGACGTCCCAGCCGCAGTCCCAGCCGGGCAAGGGTGGCGGACAATCCGATTGACGGCGCTTCGCCGACGCGCCCGGCCGGCGTCTTTTCCGACCCTATATGAATAAGACCGCGCAGAAAGGTCCCAGTGGTCAAAACCACGGCCGGCGCTTTCAGGGTTCGACCATCCTTCATAATCACGCCGGCGACACAGCCATCGACGACCTCCAGATCAAACGCGTCGCCCTCGATGATATCCAGGTCCGGCGTCGCTTCGATCGCCGCCAACATTGCTAGGCGATAAAGCTTTCGATCGGCTTGCGTCCGCGGTCCTCGGACAGCCGCACCTTTCTTCTTGTTGAGTATCCTGAATTGAATGCCTGCAACATCGGCGACGCGACCCATCAGGCCATCCATCGCATCGATCTCCCGAACAAGATGGCCCTTGCCTAGGCCGCCAATCGCCGGATTACAGGACATGACCCCGATCGTGTCCCGCCTATGCGTAATGAGGGCGGTTTTTGCCCCGAGGCGCGCAGCTGCGCTGGCAGCCTCCGAGCCCGCATGGCCGCCACCGATCACAATTACATCGAAAACATTATCCGTCATTCAGGCACTCCACATGCGGCGGACGTTTCACGTGAAACCATTTAGGGCGTTTTGGCGCCAAGGTTTCACGTGAATCATTTGCCGATACAAAATTCTGAGAAGATCACGCCGAGCAGCTGCTCAACATCGACTCGTCCAGTAATTCTGCCCAAATACTCAGCGGCAATTCGCAGCTGCTCAGTCCGCAGTTCGAGATTCACATCTGTCTGCGATATCGCCGCATCGAGTGCCGCTAAACATTTCGCCAGAGAATCCTTATGCCGTTGTCGGCTGGGAATTGCCATAGACAGACCAGCAAAACGTTTGTCGATGATGTCGCCGATCAATCGGCGCAATTCCGGCAGGCCGTCACCGGTCGTTGTCGAAATCTGCAAGTCGTACCGATCCTCGGCAATGCCGATGAGATCCTTCTTCGTCCCGACAATAACATGTGGCGAGGCTTGCTCCAACTCGTCGGGAACCAGAGGATTAGTCATGTCAACCAGCAGCAGGACAAGATCGGCATCACGAAGCGCCGCGCGCGCGCGCCGCACTCCTTCCATCTCGACCCTGTCGTCCGCCTCGCGAAGGCCCGCGGTGTCATAGAGCTTGATCAGGTAACCATCAATATCGAGATCAACCTGCAGGACATCACGGGTGGTTCCGGCGATCTCTGTCACGATTGCCACGTCTCGACGCGCCAAAGTGTTCAACAGGCTCGATTTTCCAGCATTCGGAGCGCCGGCGATGACCACCTTGAAGCCGTCTCTGATAATCTCCCCGGCAGAAGCTGTCGCCAGGTGATTCTCGATATCACTGCGAAGCTTCGCCATATCGGCCCAGACCATATCCGATACCGAGCCTGGAACATCATCCTCATCGGGGAAATCAAGCTCCGCCTCGATCAGCGCCCGGGCGCGCGTTAATCGTTCCGCCCACGAATCGTAAATTCTGGAGAGTCCGCCTGCGCTATGTTCGACCGCAAGGCGTCTCTGCATCTCGGTCTCGGCGCCGATAAGGTCGGCCAGGCCCTCAACCTCTACAAGATCAAGTTTGCCGTTCTCGAAAGCTCGGCGGGAGAATTCGCCCTCGACCGCCATCCGAACACCCGGAATATCGCCAAGTGCGTGAAACAGCGCCGCAAGTACGGCTTTGCTGCCGTGGATCTGCAGCTCGGCAACATCCTCGCCGGTAAACGAATTCGGAGCAGGGAAAAACAGCACCAAGCCGCTATCGATCGGCTGATTGTTACGACTCCGAATCGTTCGGTGAGATGCATGCCGGGCTGCCGAGACGGATCCGGCGAGGCTTACCAATATGTCTCTGGTCAGCGGCCCGCTGATTCGAACGACCGAAACACCCGACGGCAGGGCACCGCTCGATAGCGCATATATGGTATCATTCAACATGGCCATATCGCCTGGTTCATCGGTTGGAATCGAAATCGATTCCTATCAAATAGAAAAGCTGGAGGCATCGTGACAATGCCTCCAGCTTCAGGGGTTGAATCCGGCTAAGGATTATGTGTTCATCGATTCGAAGAAGTCGGAATTGTTCTTTGTCTGCTTGAGCTTGTCGATCAGGAACTCGACCGCATCGGTCGTGCCCATCGGAGCAAGGATGCGGCGGAGCACGAAGATCTTCTGCAGATCCTGGCGCGGAACCAGAAGGTCCTCCTTGCGCGTTCCGGACTTCAGGATGTCCATTGCCGGGAAGATACGCTTATCGGCGACCTTGCGATCGAGGACGATTTCCGAGTTGCCCGTGCCCTTGAATTCTTCGAAGATCACTTCGTCCATGCGGCTGCCGGTATCGATCAGCGCGGTCGCGATGATCGTCAAAGAGCCGCCTTCCTCGATGTTACGGGCCGCGCCGAAGAAGCGCTTCGGCCGCTGCAGAGCGTTGGCGTCCACACCGCCGGTAAGGACCTTGCCTGAAGAGGGAACGACCGTGTTATAGGCACGGCCCAAGCGCGTGATCGAATCGAGCAGGATGACAACGTCGCGTCCGTGTTCGACAAGGCGCTTGGCTTTCTCGATGACCATCTCGGCCACCTGCACGTGACGGACGGCTGGTTCGTCGAAGGTCGAGGAGATAACCTCGCCGCGAACCGAGCGCTGCATGTCGGTCACTTCTTCGGGGCGTTCATCGATCAGCAGGACGATCAGATAGCACTCCGGATGGTTGGCGGTGATCGAATGCGCGATGTTCTGCAACAACACGGTTTTGCCGGTACGCGGCGGCGCGACGATCAATCCACGCTGGCCCTTGCCAAGCGGCGCCACCAGGTCGATTACACGTGGCGACAGATCCTTGGTGGTCGGAATATCGAGTTCCATCTTGAAGCGCTCGTTCGGATAGAGCGGCGTCAGATTGTCGAAATGGACCTTGTGCCGGATCTGTTCCGGATCGTCGAAATTGATGGTGTTGACCTTGAGCAGCGCGAAATAGCGCTCACCCTCCTTCGGTCCACGGATCGGGCCTTCGACCGTATCGCCGGTTTTCAGCGAGAAACGGCGGATCTGCGACGGGGAGATATAAATATCATCCGGGCCCGGCAGGTAGTTCGCATTGGGCGACCGCAGGAAGCCGAAACCGTCCTGCAGCACTTCGACGACGCCTTCGCCGATGATTTCGACATCCTGGCTGGCAAGCATCTTGAGGATCGCAAACATCAGCTCCTGCTTGCGCATCGTGCTTGCGTTCTCGACCTCGAGCGATTCGGCAAATGCCAGCAGATCCGTCGGGGATTTACTCTTAAGTTCCTGAAGCTTCATTTCAGCCATGAAGTGACCAATACTCTTTTTAATTTCAAAGGGGAAAGGCGATGTTGGGTCGTATTCGGTACCGCGAAAGGGCTCGCAGACGACTGAACTCTACACACATGCCACGTAGATGAGATGCGCGGAAAATAGCGACTCGCAATCGCTGCCGCAAGAGGGCTGCTTAAAATGAAGCAAATTTAACCTGAGGACGATTTTCCTCAGAACGGCTTCACCACGACGAGGATGACGATCAGGATCATCAGCACTGTCGGGGCCTCGTTCATGAACCGCCAGTAACGCGCCGAGCGGCGATTTTCATCCCGCTCGAACGCTCCGACGGCGCGGCTGAAGAACATATGAACAGCGGTCAGCAATATGACGAGACCGATCTTGGCATGCAGCCAGCCGCCCTGGAATCCATAAACCGACCAGGCGAGATAGAGGCCGAAAATCCACGTCAACATCATCGCCGGCGTCATGATGATTCGAAGCAGCCGGCGCTCCATCGCTTTGAAGGTTTCCGACTGCACCGAACCCGGCTCCGCATCGGTGTGATAGATGAACAGCCGCGGCATATAGAACAGCCCGGCCATCCACGAAATGACCGCGATGATGTGCAGCGCCTTGATCCAGAGGTAGAGATTATCGGGGTTCCAAGCAAAAAGCCCGATCGCCATCAGCGAAAAGGAGGCCAGCGCAAAATGAGCCCGGCGCCGGGCGTAAGCGCCAGATCTCCGATCGGTCTGTTTTTCCATCGTCACGCACCGCCTCGTACACGATCCACCAGCAGACGCACATGCTCGGGGTCGGCCTGCGGTGTAATGCCGTGACCGAGATTGAAGATCAGCGGTCCATTGCCGAGATGCTGCAGAATATCGTCGATGCCGTCTTCCAGCGCCCGACCGCCGGCAACGACGCGCATCGGATCGAGGTTGCCCTGAACCGGTCCATCCTTTTGAAGTTCGGCGGCAAAAGCCAGCGGGACCGACCAGTCGAGGCCGATTGCATCTGCGCCCGTCTTCTGGCGATAGGTTTTCAGCTGGTAGCCGGCGCCCTTGGCAAAAGCGATGATGCGAGCATGTGGCCGTTGCGACTTGACGGAAGCGATCATCCGCGCAACCGGCCTGACCGCAAACGCTTCAAACTCCTTCTCGCCAAGAACACCAGCCCAGGAATCGAAGATCTGCACGGCATCGGCGCCGGCATCGATCTGGGCGACGAGATAATCGGCCGATACGTCGGCAAGCAGCATCAGCAGATGCTCGAAAGCGCGGGGATGCCTGTAGGCGAAGAGACGGGCAGGGGCCTGATCCGGCGTGCCGTGACCGGCGATCATGTAGGTCGCAACCGTCCATGGCGCGCCGCAGAAGCCGAGCAGCGTCGTCTCGACTGGCAACTCCTCGCGCAGCCGCCGCACCGTTTCCAGAACCGGCCTGAGATAATCGACAACCTCTTCGCCATTCAATCTGCCGATACCAGCTTCATCGATCGGATCCATCTCCGGACCATGACCCTCGGTGAACCGGACGTTCCGCTTCATTGCATCGGGAATGACCAGAATATCGGAAAACAGAATGGCCGCATCGAAGCCATAGCGGCGGATCGGCTGCAATGTCACTTCGACGGCATGGTCAGGCGTGTAGCAGAGATCGAGAAAACTCCCTGCCTTTGCCCGCGTCTCCCGATATTCCGGGAGATAACGTCCTGCCTGTCTCATCAGCCAGAGAGGAGGAGGGGAGAGACTTTCGCCACTCAAAACCCTCATGATCTTTCGGCGCGTATCGCTCAAGCGCTTCTTCCCTATAATAAAACAAAGATATTTTAAAAGGTTTCTATTTCTTAGAGTCGGTGACTATCAAGGATTAAAATCCATCCACCGCCGATGCCATTTGTCGCGCGCCCGCAAAACAACATCGGAAAGATTTGTCGATCTCGTCCAAATTTCGGGGAGAAGCCGAATCCGGAAATGATTCCAAATCCTTCCGGATCGGCAATTTTTCTCATAGCTGTGGACAGGCTGTGGACGAGCTTTCAAGAAGCCCACCCCTTCCCCATCGTCCACAGGGCCAACCGAAACCGTTCGGCAAAATCCGAAATGTGGATAAGCAGGCATGTTTTCCCTTGCCGGAGACTGCCTCGCCGCCGTAGCTCTGTTTCATCCAGTGTTTTCAACAGGCAGCGGAAAATAGCGTGGAGAACAGAACGAACTTCTTTCATCTGCATCTGATTTCTGACTCAACGGGAGAGACTCTGATCTCCGCCGGGCGCGCCGCGTCGGCGCAGTTCAGATCAGCGCAGCCGATTGAACATGTCTATCCGCTGATCCGCAATCGCAAGCAGCTGCTGCCGGTTCTGCAGGCGATCGATGACGCCCCCGGCATCGTACTCTACACCATTGTCGACCGGGAGCTTGCGAGCCTGATCGATGAGCGCTGCATCGAGATGGGTGTCGCCTCGGTGAATGTGCTGGAGCCAGTGATGAATGCCTTCCAGATCTATCTCGGCGCTCCATCGCGCCGTCGGGTCGGAGCTCAGCATGTGATGAATGCCGGCTACTTCGCCCGCATCGAAGCGCTGAATTTCACCATGGATCACGATGACGGCCAGATGCCCGACGATTACAACGACGCCGATGTCGTCATCATCGGTATCAGTCGTACATCGAAAACACCCACCAGCATCTACCTCGCCAACCGAGGTATCAAGACGGCGAACATTCCGATCGTCTATGGCGTGCCATTGCCGGAGAGCCTCTTCGTCGCGAGTAAACCGCTGATCGTCTGCTTGATCGCCACCACCGACCGCATTTCCCAGGTGCGGGAAAATCGTGTGCTCGGGGTGACGCAGGGATTCGATCGCGAACACTACACCGATCGCGCCGCGATTTCGGAGGAACTGAAATATGCCCGCTCGCTTTGCGCCCGTCATAACTGGCCGCTGATCGACGTCACCCGCCGCTCAATCGAGGAAACAGCAGCGGCGATCGTTGCCCTGCGGCCGAAGCTGCGCTAAGCGCTGGCGAAAAGCTGGCACGCCGAGGAACCCATGACGCCGAAACTCATCCTTGCATCGTCGAGCCCCTATCGCCGGATGCTGATGGAAAATGCCGGTCTGTCCTTCGAGGCGCATGCCGCAAGGATCGATGAACGGGCCGTCGAAGCGCCGCTGGAAAAAGCCGGCACCAAGCCTGATGCCGTGGCCCTCGTCCTGGCCAGGGCCAAGGCCGAAGAAGTCAGCAGCCGTTTTCCGGATAGCCTGGTCATCGGTTCGGATCAAACGATGTCGCTCGGCGACAGCGTCTTCCACAAGCCGAAGGACATGACCGACGCGGCTAGCCATCTTCAAGCCCTTTCGGGGGTCACCCATCGATTGAACAGCGCCGTTGCGATCGTCAGCAATGGCGTGGTCTTATGGGAACATCTCGCGCATGCCGAACTGACGATGCGGCCGCTAACGGTGGAGTTCATCGCCAGACATCTGGCGCGGGTTGGCGAACGGGCGCTTTTCAGCGTCGGCGCCTATCAATTGGAGGGGGAGGGCATCCAGCTCTTCGAAAAGATCGTGGGTGATTATTTCACCATTCTCGGCCTGCCGATGCTGCCGCTTCTAAAAAAATTGCGAGAACTCGGAGCAGTCGATGGGTGATTCACGTGAAACATTGGGGCCGAAAGCGTTTGTCACGGGCTTTCCCATCAAGCATTCGCGCTCGCCGTTGATCCACGGATATTGGCTCAAGACGCTTGGCCTGCCAGGCAGCTACCGCGCTCATGAAGTGGCACCCGAGGCCTTTGCCGATTTCATTCACTCGTTGAAGGACGGCAGTTCCGGCTTTACCGGAGGCAATGTCACCATTCCCCATAAGGAATTGGCGTTCCGGCTCGCCGACGAACCGGACGCGCTGTCGCGCGAGCTCGGCGCCGCGAACACGCTCTGGCTGGAGGATGGCGCTCTGCATGCGACGAATACCGACGGTCGAGGCTTCATTGCCAATCTCGACGAACGTCATCCGGGCTGGGACCGGCATGGCACGGCCGTCGTCTTTGGCGCCGGCGGCGCCAGCCGGGCGATCATCCAGGCGGTCCGTGATCGCGGTTTCAAGGAGATCCATGTCGTCAACCGTACCGTCGAACGCGCGCGTGAACTCGCGGATCGTTTTGGCCCGCGTGTCCAGGCCCATCCGGCCGGAGCGCTTGCCGAAGTGATGAAGGGTGCTGGCCTCTTCATCAACACCACCTCGCTCGGCATGGACGGCGAGGCGGCGCCGCAACTCGATTTCTCGCCACTTGCAGCCGATGCGGTCGTCACCGATATCGTTTATGTGCCCTTGAAGACGCCGATCCTGGCACAGGCGGAAGAGCAAGGATTTCCCATCGTCGATGGTCTCGGCATGCTCTTGCACCAGGCCGTGCCTGGATTTGAGCAATGGTTCGGCCGGCGTCCCATCGTCGACGCTGCGCTGCGCGCGCTCGTCATCGCGGATATGGAAGCACACTGATGCTGAAGATCGGTCTCACCGGCTCCATCGGAATGGGAAAATCGACGGCGGCAAAGCTCTTCGCCGATGCCGGAATCCCGGTGAACGATTCGGATGCCGTGGTCCACGATCTCTATGCCGGCGAGGCTGCATCACTGGTGAATGCCGCCTTCCCCGGTACGATGAAGGATGGGGCCGTCGACCGGCATGAACTCGGCCGCCAGCTCGCTTTTCATCCCGGTGGCTTCAAACGCCTGGAAGCGATAGTCCATCCGCTGGTTCGCAAACGCGAGACGGAATTTCTGGAGCGACAGCGCGCCGCCGGCGCCGACATGGTATTGCTCGATATCCCACTACTTTTCGAAACCAGCGCCGAGGCAAGAGTGGACGTCATCGTCGTGGTCAGCACTGATCCACAGCTTCAGCGCCAAAGGGTGCTTGCGCGCGAAGGCATGACCGAGGAAAAATTCGACATGATTCTCTCACGCCAGACGCCGGACACGGAAAAACGGCGGCGGGCCGATTATGTAATCGACACCAGTCACAGTATCGCGACGACGAGAGAACGTGTACTCGAGATCGTCGCCGACCTGAAAACGCGGATTGCCAAGGGAGATTTCCGGAATGCGTGAGATCATCTTCGATACGGAAACAACCGGCCTCGACAACCGCGCCGACCGCATCATCGAAATCGGCGGCATCGAGCTCTTCAATCATTTCCCCACGGGCAATACGATCCATATCTTCATCAATCCTGGAGATCAGAAGGTTCATCCGGATGCGCTCGCCGTGCACGGCATCACCGATGAATTCCTGAAGGACAAGCAGCCTTTTGGGGAGGTTGCCGAACAAATCCTTACCTTCTTCGGCGATGCGAAGTGGATTGCCCATAACGCCACCTTCGATATGGGCTTCATCAACGCGGAATTAGCACGGATCGGTTTGCCGCCAATCCTGCCGGAAAGGGTGCTCGATACCCTGTCGATGGCGCGTCGCAAACACCCGATGGGACCGAATTCGCTCGATGCGCTCTGCCGGCGCTACGGCATCGACAATTCGCACCGCACCAAACACGGCGCGCTGCTCGACTCCGAATTGCTCGCCGAAGTCTATATCGAGATGATCGGTGGCAGACAGGCAGCGCTCGGGCTCGGCATGGTCGGCAGGTCCAACCAGGCAGCCCGCGGTGACATGGGGATGGAAGACGACGTGGTGATTGCCGCAGTGCTCGAGCGGCCCCGGCCGCTAGCCCCGCGCGTCAGCGATATCGAGGAGCAGGCACATGAGGCGCTCGTCGCCAAGCTCGGTGAAAAAAGCGTCTGGGCGAAATACGCAAACCTCGATTGAACCGGTCCTCAATTGAAAATGCCCGGGACCAGCCCGGGCATCCGCATTTCAGACAAGAAAGAGCCGGTCAGTTCGGAACGGCCTGAACCTTGGCGCGGGCCTGTTCCTCGGCAACACGCTGAGCGAACATCTGCGTGAAGTCGATCGGGTCGATCATCAGCGGCGGGAAACCACCGTTGCGGGTGACGTCGGCGATGATCTGACGGGCGAAGGGGAAGAGCATGCGCGGGCACTCGATGAAGAGAACCGGCAGCATGTGTTCCTGCGGGAAACCGGCAACGCGGAAGACGCCGCCATAGGTGAGTTCGGTATGGAAAACCGTCTTGTCGCCGTCCTTGGCCTCGGCATTCAGCGACAGCACGACATCGAAATCCGTATCGGAAAGCGGGTTGGCGTTGACGTTCACATTGATGTTGATCGTCGGCGCCTTGTCGCGGGCCTGCAGCGAACGCGGCGCACCCGGATTTTCGAAGGACAGATCCTTGGTATATTGCGCAAGGATCGAAAGGGTGGGGTTGGCCGCACCGTTGCTGTTGTTATCGTCTGCCATTGGCTTTTCCTCGAGGGGCATGGGAATGGTGCCGCCATCTAACATTTCAGGGAAGGGCTTACAACCCTGGGCGCTTGGCGCGGTTGATCAGCCGCAGTGCCTCAATCGCCGAGATGTTTGCCGGACCACGGTGAGTTGCGATCCGGCTCTCTATGATAGTCCTCTTCGTCGAGATCGACCACCTTCGAGTTCGGCTTGCGGTCGCGGAAATCGGCTTGCGGGCCCGAGGAAGAGGCGCCCTTAGCATTGACGACGACGAAGCGTTTGGCGATCGCCCGCCAGACGAGATCGCGCACCGGCGGAATAAGAATGAGGATCGCGATGATATCGGACAGGAAGCCGGGAATGATCAGCAGCAGCGAGGCGATGACGTTCATCGCCGGCCGCAGCAGGTCGCGGCCCGGCATCACCCCGTTTCGTCCTTCGCTCGACATGCGGCGCAAAATACCGATGCCCTGCCGGCGCAGCAGAATCACGCCGAGGACGAAACCGAGCATGACGAGCGCCAGCGTCAGCCACAATCCGATAGCCCGGCCGACGACGACGAAACCGGCAATTTCGGCGAGCGGCAGCAGCAGAATGAAGGCTGGCAGGATCGAAAAACGCATGTCGGTCATGTCCCGGGCTCGCCGGTCTCCTCTTGGCGCCGGCGAAGATGCCAGCCATCATTTGAATCATCTGTATAGGCAGACTATATGGGAGTACAAATCAGAGATGTTAACGGGCGGCTGCGATACGATATGAGTTCGAACGACTTCATCACATTATTTTTCCTGGTGGCGGCTGTGCTGATTTTCTTTCAGCTCCGCTCCGTGCTCGGGCGCCGTACAGGAAATGAGAAGCCGCCGCGCGATCTCTATACGCCGCGGGATGCGGCTCCGGCCGAAGCCGCCGATGCCGGCAAGGTAGTGACGCTGCCGCGGCGTGATGCGACGACGGAGGACGAGGATCGCTTCGCCGCCATCGATGCTTTCGCGGCACCCGGAACGCCGCTCAACGAATCGCTGCGCGCGCTGAACAAGGCCGATCCCGCCTTCACCCCGAAGGAGTTTCTGAACGGCGCCCGCATGGCTTACGAGATGATCGTCATGGCCTACGCCGATGGCGACCGGAAAACGCTGAAGAACTTGCTGTCCCGCGAAGTCTATGACGGGTTCGATGCGGCGATCGGCGAGCGCGAAGCCCGGGGCGAGAAGGTGAAGTCCACCTTCGTCGGCATCGACAAGGCCGAAATCACCCATGCGGAAACAAAGGGCAGCGAAGCGCAGATCACCGTGCGCATCGCCAGCCAGCTGATATCGGCCACCTACGACAAGGCGGATGTGCTGATTGAAGGCGACGCCGAAAACGTCGCCGAGGTCAACGACGTCTGGACCTTCGCCCGCGACACCCGCTCGCGCGATCCGAACTGGAAACTCGTGGCGACCGAATCGGAACATGAGTGACCACGCATCGGACTTCGTCCTGCAGGCCATAAGCTTCGACTCTCTGGAAGGCTGGAAGGATGATGATCCCTCCGGCCTTTTTGAAGTGATGCGAAGCTGCCGCCGGCAAATCACCGATGTCAAATCGTACCGTACCGGATCGCTGGGCCTGAGCTCGGAAGACCTGCTTCCGCTTCTCGCCGCTGCCGAAGATTTCACTCCGCCATCTCCGGCGTTGGCGCGCGCTTTTTTCGAGACGCACTGTCGGCCCTTTCTGATTCGCCGCAAGGATGGCAATTCCGGCTTCGTCACCGCCTTCTACGAACCCGATATCGACGTGGCCGAGCGGCCGGACGAAATTTTCCGTTTTCCTTTCTACCGGCGTCCGGGCGATCTGATCGATCTCGACGACGCCAATCGCCCCGCCGAGCTCGACAAGGCCTATGTTTTCGGCCGTCTGCATGAGGGCCGCGTCGCTGCCTATCCGGACCGCCGCGCCATCGATCAGGGTTTTCTCGAAGGCCGCGGCCTCGAAATTGCCTGGGCGAAGTCGAAGGTCGATGTCTTCTTCGTGCATGTGCAGGGTGCTGCCCGTCTGCGTTATACGGATGGTCGTATCGGCCGCATCACCTATGCGGCGAAGGCCGGCCATGCTTTCTCGGCGATCGGCAAGCTGCTCATCGGGCGCGGGGAGATCAATCGGACGGAGATTTCGATGCAGGCGATCCGTGCCTGGCTGGCGCGCAATCCCGAGAGCGTCGACGAGGTATTATGGCATAACCGCTCTTATATTTTTTTCCGCGAAGCGCCGGTTGCCGATCCACAGGCAGGCCCGATCGCGGCCGCCAAGGTGCCGCTTCTCGCCGGGCGCGCGCTTGCGGTCGACCGGATGATCCATACCTTCGGCTTTCCTTTTTTCATTCGCGCCGAAAGTCTCACCCATCTCGACCAAGGCCGCCCGTTCCACCGGCTGATGCTGGCGCTCGATACCGGCTCGGCGATTATCGGGCCGGCGCGGGGTGATATCTTCACCGGCTCGGGGGACATGGCCGGGGAAAGTGCCGGCACCGTCCGCAACGAGGCCGATTTCACCATCCTCATTCCCAATGCCGCCGCCGGAAGATTCGACTGATGGCCAGGGATCGCAAGCTGAGCGCGGATGAGAGGATCCTCTGGGGCAAGGTTGCCCGCAGCACCCGGCCGATGCCCGGCAAGGCGGGGGCGTTGACCGAACTCGACGCCTTTCTTGCCGAGGCCGAGGCGGCGGCCGAACGGGAACAGGAAAAGCAGACGCCAGCCACACCCACGCCGCTGCAGGCGACAGCACCGTCAACGGCGAAGCCATCGGCCGGGGTGCATCATCCGCTGGAAAAGCCGGTCAAGCGGAAGATCGCCAAGGGCCGGCTGGCGCTCGAAGCGCGGATCGACCTGCACGGGTTGGTGCAGAGCCAGGCTCATGCCATCCTTCTCGATTTCCTGATCCGCGCCCATGAGCGCGGCATGCGCCATGTGCTGGTCATTACGGGCAAGGGCAGCTCCATGGGCAGCGAGGGTGCGCTGAAGCGGGCGGTGCCTCTCTGGTTCTCGAAGCCGGAATTCCGTTACCTGATCTCCTCCTATGAGTCGGCCGCACAGCATCATGGCGGTGAGGGCGCGCTCTACATTCGCCTGTCGCGGCGGCATGGGGAAAGGCCATGACACCCTTCGGAGAGGCGGTTCGCAGGCTGAGAGCGCGCAAGGGCGTCTCGCAGAAGGAGATGGCGGAGGCACTGAATGTCTCCCCCGCCTATCTCTCGGCGCTCGAACATGGAAAGCGTGGTTTGCCGACATTCGATCTGCTGCAGCGCATCGCCGGCTATTTCAACATCATCTGGGATGAGGCTGAGGAACTGTTCCTGCTCGCCCGCTCGTCCGACCCGCGCGTCGTGATCGACACCTCCGGACTGCCCCCCGAATATACCGAATTTGCCAACCGGCTGGCCCGGCGGATTCGCAACCTTGACAGTGCAGAGATAGGCCGGCTATCGGCTCTTCTCGAAAATGGCGGCAAAGGCGACGGAAAAGCGTCATAATCCCCTGTTTTATGCCTTGTTTTAGGGGCTTGCCATTGGGAAGTGGGTTCAAAAAACCTATATACGAGAGTGAAGAAAGCCGGTGATTCGCAAGGCGCGCCGCAGCTTTACGACAACAGGGAAAATCTCGACAGAATGAGCGATACATCCGCGACGGAAAACGGCGTAAGCACCGAATATGGCGCAGATTCCATCAAGGTTCTGAAGGGCCTCGATGCCGTGCGCAAACGCCCCGGCATGTATATCGGCGATACCGACGACGGCTCCGGCCTGCATCACATGGTCTATGAAGTCGTCGACAACGCGATCGACGAAGCGCTTGCCGGCCATGCCGACATCGTCACGGTGACCCTCAATCCGGATGGCTCGGTAACCGTCACCGACAATGGTCGCGGCATCCCGACGGACATCCACACCGGCGAAGGCGTGTCGGCTGCCGAAGTCATCATGACGCAGCTTCATGCCGGCGGTAAGTTCGACCAGAATTCCTACAAGGTTTCCGGCGGCCTGCACGGCGTCGGCGTCTCCGTCGTCAACGCGCTGTCCGTCTGGTTGAAGCTGAAGATCCGCCGTCACGACAAGATCCATGAAATGAGCTTCACCCATGGCGTGGCCGATGCTCCACTGAAGGTTACGGGCGACGCGCCGAATGAGACCGGCACGGAAGTGAGCTTCATGCCGAGCACCGGCACCTTCACCATGACGGAGTTCGACTACGGCACGCTGGAGCATCGCCTTCGCGAGCTCGCCTTCCTGAATTCAGGCGTCCGCATCCTGCTGACCGACAAGCGCCATTCCGACATCAAGCAGGAAGAGCTGCGTTATGACGGTGGCCTCGAGGCTTTCGTCGCCTATTTGGACCGCGCCAAGAAGTCGCTCGTCGACAAGCCGGTTGCCATCCACGGCGAAAAGGACGGCATCACCGTTGAAGTCGCGATGTGGTGGAACGACAGCTATCATGAGAACGTGCTCTGCTTCACCAACAACATCCCTCAACGCGACGGCGGCACGCATATGGCCGGCTTCCGCGCGGCGCTGACGCGCCAGGTCGTTTCCTATGCCGACAGTTCCGGCATCACCAAAAGGGAAAAGGTAACGCTGCAGGGCGAAGATTGCCGCGAAGGCCTGACTGCGGTTCTGTCGGTCAAGGTGCCGGATCCGAAATTCTCCTCGCAGACCAAGGATAAGCTCGTTTCCTCGGAAGTCCGTCCTGTTGTCGAAAGTCTCGTCAACGAGGCGCTGAGCACCTGGTTCGAAGAACATCCGAGCGAAGCCAAAATCCTCGTCGGCAAGGTCGTCGAGGCCGCCGCCGCACGCGAAGCGGCGCGCAAGGCCCGCGAGTTGACCCGCCGCAAGGGCGCACTCGATATCGCTTCGCTGCCGGGCAAGCTTGCTGACTGCTCCGAGCGTGATCCGACAAAATCCGAAGTCTTCCTCGTCGAGGGCGATTCTGCCGGCGGCTCGGCCAAGCAGGGCCGCTCGCGCGAGAACCAGGCGATCCTGCCGCTGCGCGGCAAGATCCTGAACGTCGAACGCGCCCGTTTCGACAAGATGCTGTCGAGCCAGGAAATCGGCACATTGATCACCGCGCTCGGTACCGGCATCGGCAAGGACGAGTTCAATGTCGAAAAGCTGCGCTACCACAAGATCATCATCATGACCGACGCCGATGTCGACGGCGCCCATATCCGCACCCTGCTGCTCACCTTCTTCTTCCGCCAGATGCCGCAACTGATCGAGCGCGGTCATCTCTATATCGCTCAGCCGCCGCTCTATAAGGTCTCGCGCGGCAAGTCGGTGCAGTATCTGAAGGATGAGAAGGCGCTCGAAGAATATCTCATCAGCCAGGGCCTGGAAGATGCTTCGCTGAGGCTCGGCAGCGGCGAGGTTCGCGCCGGCCAGGATCTGCGCGAGGTCATCCTCGATGCTCTGCGTATGCGCGCGCTGCTCGACAATCTCCATTCGCGCTACAATCGTTCCGCCGTCGAACAAGCCGCGATTGCCGGCGCCCTCAACGCCGAGCTCGCCAGCGACCCGGCCAGAGCGCTGGCGCTGGCAAACGAAGTGGCCGGGCGCCTCGACATCATCGCCGAGGAAACCGAGCGCGGCTGGCGGGGCGATGTGACAACCGATGGCGGTCTGCGCCTCGAGCGCATGGTCCGCGGCGTCAGGGAACTCGTCGTGCTGGATATGGCGCTGATCGGTTCCTCGGATGCCCGTCACATCGACCAGCTGACGGCGCGCCTCAAGGAAATCTATCAGACGCCGCCGTCGCTGCATCGCCGCGAAGGCGACATCGAAATCTCCGGCCCGCGCGCCCTGCTCGACGCGATCTTCGCAAGCGGCCGCAAGGGCCTGACCATGCAGCGCTACAAGGGTCTTGGCGAGATGAATGCCGAACAGCTCTGGGAAACGACGCTCGATCCGAATGTGCGTTCACTGCTGCAGGTCAGGGTCAATGATGCCACCGATGCCGACGGCCTGTTTGCTCGACTGATGGGCGATGAAGTCGAGCCGCGGCGCGAATTCATCCAGGAGAATGCGCTGAGCGTTGCAAACCTCGATATCTAATTGATATTTCAAAATAAATGGCCCCGCTATCTTTAGGATGGCGGGGCTTTCGTTTGCCCGATATCTGCTTGGCCTTTGGCTTCGCTCAATTCGCGACGAAGCGCCCGTTGAAGGCGACCTCGGAGAGCGGCTTGCGCTGGCTGGGGAATTCGCGCGCCTGATTGCGTTCGGAAAGAACGCTCTTGTCGGCCAGGCGGCCGACGGCGACGCCTGCTTCGACCCGGTATCCCTCGGGAATGGCGAAAGCCTGGCTGATCTCCTCATGTTTGATGCCGCCCATGCCATGGGCATAAAGGCCGGAGAGGCGCGCCTGGATCGCCAGATGCCCCCATGCCGCACCGGCATCGAAGGAATGAGTGTAGCTCGGCTTTTCCTCAGCCGAGCCGGCAGCCCCGGTGAAGGTGCGCGACACGACGAAGATCAGCGCTGATGCATTCCTGGCCCATTCCTGGTTGGAATCGTTGAGCAAAGCGACGAATTTCTCCCAATGCTCCGAACCCTTGAGGCCATAGATGAAGCGCCAGGGCTGGTGGTTGGCCGAGGACGGCGCCCAATGGGCGGCGTCGAGCAGACCGAGTAGCTGCGCCTCCTCGATGATTTCGCCGGTGAAGGCGCGCGGCGACCAGCGGTCAAGAAACATCGGATCGACCGGATATTCGGATTCGCGGTTATTGCTCTTCGTCATGCTTGTTCCAGGGTTTGCAGAAAATTTGGATCGGGGGCTGGGCTTAGTCCGTCCAGACGATGTCGAGTTCTTCGCGGAAGGCGAAGCGCTTTAGATGATCGCCGATGACGTGCTGCATCCTTTCCTGTTGCGAGGAATCGGCGACGGAAAGTGTCAAGGTCAGCGCCGCATCGTCGGCCGCAAACGTCACCTCGGTCGTATCGCTGAACGGCACCCGGCCCTTCAGAGGATCAAAATCGACGCTGAACTTGTGGCTCCAGTGTTTGCAGAGTTGCTGCAGGTAGCGGCTTGCATGTTCGGTCCGCACGACGGCCTTCGAGAGATGCATTTCGAACTCCACGTCATTTTGTATAGCAGAGACATATTTCCTGCTTCACCGGCTTGGCAAGCGCAGCATCGTCGCAGCTTGGGTGTACAGACTGTCTCCACAAAAG
Organism: Rhizobium sp. WSM1328; assembly: GCF_057653715.1. Classification (NCBI taxonomy): domain Bacteria; kingdom Pseudomonadati; phylum Pseudomonadota; class Alphaproteobacteria; order Hyphomicrobiales; family Rhizobiaceae; genus Rhizobium; species Rhizobium sp. WSM1328. The sequence continues at coordinate 4,364,918 of NZ_CM172788.1, forward strand.
CGGCCTCACGCCGGCGTCGAAGCAGGATAATAAACCGTTTAGTCAATCGCTCGGGGAGTTGCGCATGCTGGTGAACGGAAAATGGACGGAAGACTGGCAGCCCGTTCAGGCAAAGGACGAAAAGGGCGGCTTCGTCCGCCAGACCTCAAGTTTCCGCAATTGGGTGACCCGGGATGGCAGCGCCGGGCCGACTGGCGAAGGCGGCTTTGCAGCCAGGGCCGGCCGCTACCATCTTTATGTCGCATATATCTGCCCCTGGGCCTCACGTACCCTGATCGGCCGCAAGCTCAAGGGCCTGGACGACGTCATCTCCGTCTCGGTCGTTGAACCGCTGCTGGGCAAGCAGGGCTGGCGCTTCGGCGATTATCCCGGCGCGACGAAGGATCACGTCAACGGCGTAACCTATATGCATGAAATCTATACCGGGGCAGCACCCGATTTCACCGGCCGGGCGACCGTGCCGGTTCTCTGGGACAGAGAGAGAAAGGCCATCGTCAACAATGAATCCGCCGATATCCTGCGTATGCTGAACAGCGGCTTCGGTGGTCTGGCAAAAAATCCGATCGATCTTTACCCGGCGGAGAGACGCACCGAGATCGATGCTTTCAACGATCGCATCTATCCCGATCTCAACAACGGCGTCTACCGCGCCGGTTTCGCCACCACGCAGATCGCCTATGAAGAGGCTTTTGCCGATGTTTTTTCCTGCCTCGACTGGGTCGAGCGGCAATTCGAGGGCCGGTCTTTTCTGTTCGCCGATCATCCCACCGAGAGCGATATCCGGCTTTTCGTAACGCTGGTGCGCTTCGACGTCGCCTATCACGGCATCTTCAAATGCAATCTGCGCCGGCTTTCCGACTATGCCAAGCTGCGCGCTTTCTGCCGCCGCATGCTGGATTGGCCGGGCATCGGTGAAACGGTGAACCTCGATCATATCAAGCGCGGCTACTATTCGATCGAAAGCCTCAATCCGACGAAGATCATTCCCTCCGGCCCGGATCTGACGGAAATTTTTAGAGCATGATGCCGAAAGATACGGGCGGTTTTCGGCAGAAAATCATCCGAATCGCGGCAAAGCCGTACCGCTTCCCGGCAAAGCCGTAATGACACCGATGAATAATTCGTTCATAGGTGGCTGCAAATCCGTTTTCGATGAGGAGGAAATTCCATGAAGCTGATGCGTGTTGGCGAAGCAGGCAGTGAAAAACCAGCACTTCTCGATGCCGATGGCAAGATCCGCGATCTCTCCGGTCATGTCGCCGATATCGGCGGTGAAGCGATCGGACCGGCAGGCCTTGCAAAGATAGCGGCGATCGATCCGAAGAGCCTTCCGGAAATCGCACCCGGCCGCATCGGCGCCTGCGTCGCGGGCACTGGCAAGTTCATCTGCATCGGCTTGAATTATTCGGATCATGCTGCCGAAACCGGTGCGACCGTGCCGCCCGAGCCGATCATCTTCATGAAAGCGACATCCGCAATCGTTGGACCGAACGACAATGTCGTCATTCCCCGCGGTTCGGAAAAGACCGATTGGGAAGTTGAGCTCGGCGTCGTCATCGGCAAAACCGCCAAATATGTGACGGAAGCCGAAGCGCTGGATTATGTCGCCGGTTATTGCGTCTCCAATGACGTTTCCGAGCGCGCTTTCCAGACCGAGCGGTCTGGTCAGTGGACCAAGGGCAAATCCTGCGACACCTTTGGCCCGATCGGCCCCTGGCTCGTGACCAAGGACGAAATTGCCGAACCGCAGAACCTCGGCATGTGGCTGACGGTCAACGGCCAGAAGATGCAGAACGGCTCGTCGAAAACGATGGTTTACGGGGTTGCGTTTCTCGTCTCCTACCTCAGCCAGTTCATGTCGCTGCATCCCGGTGACGTGATCTCCACCGGCACGCCTCCGGGCGTCGGCATGGGCCTCAAGCCGCCGCGTTATCTCAAGGCCGGCGACGTGGTCGAACTCGGCATCGAAGGTCTCGGCACGCAGAAGCAGACTTTCGTAGCGGATCGTTAATAACGCTTCCTGCTGAGAAACTTAAGTTTTCAGGTCGATTATGATGCCGGAGATCAATTCTCCGGCATTTTTTGTGTGGGTCTGGTTCGTCAATGTTGCTGTGCAACAAAAAACTGTTAGTCTGCGCTACGTGCCCGCGTTACGAAAAGAGTCGATGCCTTTCAATCGGTGTTATCTTTTCGATAGAGAAAGGTGGCGCCTTCCATGTTTTATCAGCTTTATGAATTGAACCATGCCGCCATGGCGCCGTTTCGCGCCGCGGCAGATATCATGCGATTTGCCTATGCCAATCCGCTGAATCCGTTCTCCCATACGCCGTTCGGCCGGACGATGGCGGCAAGTCTCGAAATGTTCGAACGCACGACGCGCCGCTATGGCAAGCCGGAATTCGGATTGAAGCAGACGACGATCGGTGAAAAGACGGTTTCCGTCCGCGAAGAGGTTGTCTGGTCGCGACCCTTCTGCAATCTTCTGCATTTCGCCCGCGGTATTCCAGCCGCCCGCGGCAATGACCCACGCATCCTGATCGTCGCGCCGATGTCCGGCCACTATGCCACGCTGCTGCGCGGCACGGTCGAGGCGCTGCTGCCGAGTGCCGATATCTACATCACCGACTGGATCGACGCTCGCATGGTGCCGATGACGGAAGGCACGTTCGATTTCGACGATTACGTCGACTACGTCATCGAGATGCTGCATTTCCTCGGTCAGGACACGCATGTCATCGCCGTCTGTCAGCCTTCCGTTCCGGTGCTGGCAGCCGCTGCCGTGATGGAGGAAGCCAGGGATCCGCTTTCGCCGGCGTCGATGACGCTGATGGGCGGCCCGATCGACACGCGCATCAACCCGACGGCGGTCAATAAGCTCGCCCAGGAGCGGTCGCTGCAGTGGTTCTCCGACAACGTCATCATGAACGTGCCCTGGCCGCAGCCGGGCTTCATGCGCCCGGTCTATCCGGGATTCCTGCAGCTTTCGGGCTTCATGTCGATGAATCTTGATCGCCACCTCGTGGCGCACAAGGAATTCTTCATGCATCTCGTGAAGAACGACGGCGAGCCGGAAAGACATCGCGATTTCTACGATGAATATCTCGCTGTCATGGATCTGACCGCCGAATTCTATCTGCAGACGGTGGAGGAAGTCTTCATCAAGCATTCGCTGCCGAAGGGCGAACTGATGCATCGCGGCAAACGCGTCGATCCGGCGGCAATTCGTAACGTGGCGCTGCTGACCGTCGAAGGTGAGAATGACGATATCTCAGGTGTCGGCCAGACAAAGGCGGCGCAGACTATCTGCGTGAACATTCCCGAAGATATGCGCATGCACTATCTCCAGCCGGATGTCGGCCATTATGGTGTTTTCAACGGCTCGCGTTTCCGCCGCGAGATCGCGCCGCGCATCATCGATTTCGTCCGAAAGCATTCCCGTTCCGCCGTCAAGCCTCCGATCCCGCGTGTCATCAAGGGCGGCCGGACGGGCTGAATCAGGGGCAGCTGAATTAGCAAAACGAATTCAAGGCTTTGTCCGATTTCGCGGGCAATCGTCTTGAAGGCGCTTATTGCGGTTACCACATCGATTTCAGCGTTCGGTATTCTGCCGGGCGCGGAAAGCGAGGGATACCCGCACGATGAACCAGTCAGCATTGCTTCGACCGGATTGGACTCCGGCTACCATTGCCCTGATGATTCTCGGCTTCATGGTTTTCTGGCCTCTGGGTCTTGCCATGCTTGCCTACATCATCTTCGGCGACCGTCTGCGCGGCTTCAAGCGTGACGTCAACCAGGCGACCGATGGCTTCTTCGCCTCCTGCCGCCGCCCGCATGGCCGTCACCGCCCACACTTCTCGACCGGCAACGGCGCCTTCGACGACTGGCGTAAGGCCGAACTCGACCGGATGGAGGAAGAGCGCCGCAAGCTTGACGAAATGCGCGAGGAATTCGACTCGTATCTGCGCGAGCTCCGCCGGGCCAAGGATCAGGAAGAGTTCGACCGCTTCATGCGCGACCGCAGGAACGCCAAGCGCGATGACAACGGCCCGGTCGCCGAATATCAGACGCCGTAAACGCCTGAACGATGAAATGATGACCGGCATCTGTCGATGCCGGTTTTTCCATGTCTGCCCTTCCGCCGATCATTTAGATTTGCCGGCGAATCGTATAGAAAACACGCATGTTCTCGCTTCTGAAAACAATGTCGAAGGCGCGAAAGCCGGCTCCGCCCGAAATGCGGACGCTCGATGTCGCCGGCCGGCTCATGCCGCTGACGATCAAGCAGCACGACCGGGCGACACGAATCACGCTGCGCATCGAGCCGGGTGGCCGCGCCTTGAAGATGACGGTGCCGAAAGGCCTTGCCGCGCGCGAGGTCAATGCCTTCCTCGACCGTCATCAGGGGTGGCTGCTCACCAAGCTTGCCAAGTTTTCGACCGATACCGGCCTGCGTGACGGCGGCGAAATCCTCCTTCGCGGCGTTTCCCATCGCATCCAGCATAGCGGCAGCTTGCGCGGGCTGACGGAGGCGGTTTCAATAGACGGCAGGCCGGTGCTGCGCGTCAGCGGCATGCCGGAACATGTCGGACGGCGCATTGCGGCCTTTCTCAAGAAAGAGGCGCGTGCCGATCTCGCAAGACTGGCGACGATGCACGCCGCAGCGATCCGGGCGCCGATCCGCTCGATCTCGATGAAGGATACTCGCAGCCGCTGGGGCTCGTGTTCGTCGGAGGGAAATCTGAGCTTTTCATGGCGCATCGTCATGGCGCCGCCGTCGGTGATCGATTATCTCGCCGCCCACGAGGTCGCCCATCTCAAGGAAATGAACCACGGCCCGCACTTCTGGGCCCTCTGTGGCAAACTTTGCCCCGGCATGGACGAGGCGAAATCCTGGCTCAAGCGGCATGGCAGCCAGTTGCACGCGATCGATTTCGACTAGCGCATAAACTCGAATATCGGAATCGATTTTTCGGAAAGGATTACGCGCAGATTTAAAGTGATAGAGCTTCTCTAGGGCGTCCTTTGGACGCGCGGCGCTCTGGCCGAGAGCCGCGCTAAATTCAGCGTCCGTCGCAAATTGGCTCGACTCTTTCTGCATTTCGTGTCACTTCGCTGCCATGAGACCGGATATCAAGATCTGTGGCTTGAAGACGCCCGACGCTGTCGATCGCGCGCTGAAACGCGGCGCGACCCATATCGGTTTTATCTTCTTCGAAAAGAGCCCGCGCTATATCGAGCCGGACCTGGCGGCAAAACTGGCCGAACCTGCGCGTGGCAAGGCGAAAATCGTCGCCGTCGTCGTCGATCCGACCAATGACGAACTCGACGAGATCGTGTCGATATTGAAGCCGGATATGCTCCAGCTTCACGGCAACGAGAGCCCCGAACATGTGCTGACCATAAAGGCGGTCTATGGTCTGCCTGTGATGAAGGTCTTTTCGGTCCGCACGGCAGACGACCTGAAGCGCGTCGAGGCCTATATCGGCATCGCCGACCGTTTCCTCTTCGACGCCAAAGCGCCGAAGGGTTCGGAACTGCCTGGCGGCAACGGTATTTCCTTCGATTGGAGCCTTCTCAGCTGGCTTGACGGCAGCGTCGACTACATGCTTTCCGGCGGGCTGAACAAGGACAATGTCGCCGAGGCGCTTTTCGTCACCAAGGCACCGGGTATCGACGTCTCCTCGGGTGTCGAAACTGCGCCTGGCGTGAAGAGCGTCGCGAAGATCGATGAATTTTTTGACGCGGTCGAAAAGGCGAATGCGCCGATGATGGCCTCAGGGAGTTGAGAGTGAACGAGACGCCTAAACCGAATTCCTTCCGTTCCGGCCCCGATGAAGATGGCCGTTTCGGCATATATGGCGGTCGTTTCGTCGCCGAAACACTCATGCCGCTGATCCTGGATCTGCAGGACGAGTGGAACAGGGCGAAGAACGATCCGGCATTCCAGGCCGAATTGAAGCATCTCGGCGCGCATTATATCGGCCGCCCGAGCCCGCTCTATTTCGCCGAGCGGCTGACGGCCGAACTCGGCGGCGCGAAGATCTATTTCAAGCGCGAGGAGCTGAACCATACCGGCTCGCACAAGATCAACAACTGCATCGGCCAGATCCTGCTCGCCAAGCGCATGGGCAAGAACCGCATCATCGCCGAAACCGGGGCCGGCCAGCACGGCGTCGCCTCCGCGACCGTGGCCGCCCGCTTTGGCCTTCCCTGCGTCGTCTATATGGGCGCCACCGACGTCGAGCGTCAGGCGCCGAACGTTTTCCGCATGAAACTGCTCGGCGCGGAAGTCAAACCGGTCACCGCAGGCAGTGGCACGCTCAAGGACGCCATGAACGAGGCGCTTCGCGACTGGGTCACCAATGTCGAAGATACCTATTACCTGATCGGAACGGCCGCCGGTCCGCATCCCTATCCGGAGATGGTCCGCGATTTCCAGTCGGTGATCGGTATCGAAGCGAAGGAGCAGATGCTGGCGGCCGAAGGCCGTCTTCCGGATCTGGTCATCGCTGCCGTCGGCGGCGGCTCGAACGCCATCGGCATTTTCCATCCTTTTCTGGATGATCCCTCTGTCAAGATCGTCGGCGTCGAAGCCGGCGGCAAGGGTCTGCAGGGCGACGAACATTGCGCCTCGATCACCGCCGGTTCGCCGGGCGTGCTGCACGGCAACCGCACCTACCTGCTGCAGGATGGTGACGGTCAGATCAAGGAAGGCCATTCGATTTCGGCCGGCCTCGATTATCCCGGCATCGGCCCCGAACATTCCTGGCTGAACGATACCGGCCGCGTCGACTATGTGCCGATCATGGACCACGAAGCGCTCGAGGCTTTCCAGACCCTGACCCGCCTCGAAGGCATCATCCCGGCGCTCGAGCCCTCGCATGCGATTGCCGAGGTCATCAAGCGGGCACCGACGATGGGCAAGGACGAGATCATCCTAATGAACCTCTCCGGCCGCGGCGACAAGGATATCTTCACCGTCGGCAAGCTTCTGGGAATGGGACTGTAAGACATGACCGCACGCATGGACAAACGCTTTGCCGAGCTGAAGGCCGAGGGCCGTCCGGCGCTTGTGACCTATTTCATGGGCGGCGATCCTGACTACGACACCTCGCTTGGCATCATGAAGGCGCTGCCGGAGGCGGGCTCAGACATTATCGAGCTCGGCATGCCCTTTTCCGATCCGATGGCCGACGGCCCGGCGATCCAGCTGGCCGGCCAGCGCGCGCTGAAAGGCGGCCAGACGCTGAAGAAGACGCTGCAGCTGGCGGCCGATTTCCGCAAGACCAACGATGCGACGCCGATCGTGATGATGGGTTACTACAACCCGATCTATATTTACGGCGTCGAGAAATTCCTCGACGACGCACTCGCCGCCGGCATCGACGGCCTGATCGTCGTCGACCTGCCGCCCGAGATGGATGACGAACTCTGCATTCCGGCGATCCGCAAGGGCATTAATTTCATTCGCCTGGCGACGCCGACGACCGATGAGAAGCGCCTGCCGAAGGTATTGAAGAACACCTCCGGCTTCGTCTACTACGTCTCGATGAACGGCATCACCGGTTCGGCGCTGCCCGATCCGTCGCTGGTTTCGGGCGCGGTCGAGCGCATCAAGCAGCATACCAGCCTGCCCGTCTGCGTCGGCTTCGGCGTCAAGACGGCGGAACATGCAAAGGTCATCGGCGGTTCGGCCGACGGCGTCGTCGTCGGCACCGCGATCGTCAATCAGGTCGCGACCAGCTTGACGCATGACGGAAAGGCAACGGCGGACACCGTTCAGGCCGTTGCCACGCTGGTGCGTGGCCTTTCCACGGGAACACGTTCGGCGCGCCTTGTTGCTGCCGAATAGTTTGCCCACATTGGCAATAAAGCATGTCGCGCAAAAGTGTGCAGCGTTTTTGCGGCAACGACATGCGGAAAACTAGGACCTAAAGCGTGGCAGATCGCGACGCGCTTTAGACTATCAGGAGTATTCGAGTTGAACTGGATCACCAACTACGTTCGCCCGCGGATCAATTCCATGCTGGGCCGTCGCGAAGTGCCGGAGAACCTCTGGATCAAGTGCCCGGAAACGGGCGAGATGGTCTTCCACAAGGACCTGGAAGGCAACAAATGGGTCATTCCGGCGTCCGGTTATCACATGAAGATGCCGGCCAAGGCCCGCCTGGCCGATCTTTTCGACAATGGCGAGTTCGAATCGCTGCCGCAGCCGAAGGTCGCGCAGGATCCGCTGAAGTTCCGCGATTCGAAGAAATATAGCGATCGCCTGCGCGACAGCCGCCTGAAGACCGAACAGGAAGATACGATCCTTGCTGGTGTCGGAAAGGTGCAGGGACTGAAACTCGTGGCCGTCGTGCACGAATTCAACTTTATCGGCGGTTCGCTCGGCATGGCCGCCGGCGAGGCGATCGTCAAGGCTTTCGAGCGTGCGACGGCTGAAAAGTGCCCGCTGGTGATGTTCCCCGCTTCCGGCGGCGCGCGCATGCAGGAAGGCATCCTGTCGTTGATGCAGTTGCCGCGCACGACGGTTGCCGTCGACATGCTGAAGGAATCCGGCCAGCCCTATATCGTCGTGCTGACCAATCCGACAACGGGTGGCGTCACGGCCTCCTATGCCATGCTTGGCGATATTCATCTGGCAGAACCCGGCGCCGAAATCGGCTTTGCCGGCAAGCGCGTGATCGAGCAGACCCTGCGTGAAAAACTGCCCGAAGGCTTCCAGACCTCCGAATACCTGCTGGAGCATGGTATGGTCGATATGGTCGTCAAACGTCACGATATTCCGGAAACGCTGGCGCGCCTCTTGAAGATCCTGACCAAGAAGCCGGTTTCTGCGGCGAACGATATGAATAGCGGCGCGATTGCTCTGGCGGCAAGCGCCTGATAACCGACAAGCAGGCGGGGTGCCGAATTGATACCCAGAGGCCAAACCGCGGTGAGTGAGGCAGCACAGGAGATCGACAAGCTCATGGGATTGCATCCCAAGGGTTTTGATCTGTCTCTCGATCGCATCACCCGTCTTCTCGATGTGCTCGGCAATCCGCACAGGAAACTGCCGCCGGTGATCCATGTCGCCGGCACCAATGGCAAGGGGTCAGTCACCGCCTTCTGCCGCGCTTTGCTCGAAGCCGGCGGCTACAGCGCTCATGTCCACACTTCACCGCATCTGGTCAATTGGCACGAGCGTTATCGCATTGGTGTCAAGGGTGGACGCGGGCAGCTTGTCGATGACGCCGTCTTTGCCGAGGCCGTGCGTCGCGTGGCCGCTGCCAATGCAGGACAGCACATCACCGTCTTCGAAATCCTGACGGCGGTCACCTTCATCCTGTTTTCCGAACATCCGGCCGATGCCGCGATCCTCGAAGTCGGTCTCGGCGGCCGGTTCGACGCCACCAATGTCATTTCCGATCCGGCCGTCTCAGTGATCATGCCGATTTCGCTGGATCACCAGCCCTATCTCGGCGACAGGGTCGAGCTGATCGCGGCCGAAAAGGCCGGCATCATGAAGCCGGGATTTCCCGTTGTCATCGGTCATCAGGAATATGACGCAGCTCTCGACGTGCTGATGTCGACGGCCGAACGGCTGCATTGCCCGAGCGCCGTCTTCGGGCAGGATTTCATGGCGCATGAGGAATATGGCCGGCTCGTCTACCAGGACGAGTTCGGTCTTGCCGACCTGCCGCTGCCGCGCCTTCCCGGCCGGCATCAATATGCCAATGCCGCTGCCGCCATTCGGGCCGTCAAGGCGGCGGGTTTTACCGTCACCGAGACGATGATGGAAAAGGCGATGGGTTCGGTCGAATGGCCGGGCCGGCTGCAGCGTCTGAGCGAGGGCCGGCTGCTGTCGCATGCGCCCGCCGGCGCCGAGATCTGGATCGATGGCGGGCATAATCCGGGTGCCGGCGAAGTGATCGCCGAAGCCATGGCCAATTTCGAGGAGCGCCAGTCTCGGCCACTTTTTCTGATTATCGGCATGATCAACACCAAGGATCCGGTCGGCTATTTCAAGGCCTTTGCCGGCTTGGTCGAGAAGATATTCTGCGTGCCGATCCGCGGCAGTGAAGCGATGATCGACCCGGTGATCTTGTCGAATGCCGCCTATGATGCCGGCTTGGTTGCCGAACCGATGTCGACGGTCGGGGATGCGCTGGAAGCGATAAAAGCCGTCGTCGATCCGGAGGCATTGCCGCCGCGCATCCTGGTCGGCGGCTCTCTCTATCTTGTCGGCGATGTGCTTGCCGACAACGGCACGCCCCCGAAATGAAGGCCGCGAAATGAAAAAGCCCGGTCGAACCGGGCTTTTTCGTCAAGTAATATAAGTTGGCCGATATCAATCAGGCGGCGCTCGAAATCCAGTTCGACAGAGCCGTCTTCGGCTTTGCGCCGACAGAGATATCGGCAACTTCGCCGCCCTTGAAGATTGCAAGGGTCGGAATGGAGCGCACACCGAACTGTGCAGCGAGTTCCGGGTTCTCATCGATGTTCAGCTTGGCGACCTTGACCTTGCCTTCCATCTCGACGGCGATTTCTTCGAGACTCGGAGCAATCATCTTGCACGGGCCACACCATTCGGCCCAGAAATCGACGACGACGGGTTCTGCGGATTCCAGAACTTCCGACTGGAAGTTATTGATATCGACTTTCACGGTAGCCATGCGCTGCTCCTTTAACGGAATTGGGTGTTGAACCACATGTGATGGTGCGGTGCCGAATTTTCAATGTCCGGTATTTCACTTTGTCTTGACCGCTGCAAGCGCCAAACCGAGCGCTTTTTCGCTCAGCGTGAAGAGTGAGGCGTTCTCGGTATAGACAAGCATGCAATCGATACGCCTATCAGCATAGAGTGGCGTCAGGATCTCGCGATAGATCGCCAGCTGCGCCCGGTGCGCGAAGGGGATAGCCTCCTCTGTTGCCGGCGGCACCCGATTGGTCTTGTAGTCGAGAATGACGACGCGATCGGCAAGGACGGCAAGACGGTCGATGCGGCCGGAGACGGCATAGCGCCGATCTTCGAGCGTCAATGTTCCCATGATCGAAACTTCTGGCTGGGCCTGCGCACCGAGGACGGCCTGCAGACCTTCCTCGTCCAATAGTTTCAGAACCGAATCGACAAGCTTGCGCCGTTCGGCTTCCGGCCAGAATCGAGCTGCCCGTTCAGCATAACGGCTGGCCGCATCAGGTCGCTCCGCAAGTGGAATTTCGGGAAGCGCCTGCAGCATGCGATGGATCAGCCTGCCTTTCTCCAGTGAACGATCGCTGCGCTCCGTCTCGCCGAACAGCGGCGAGACGACCAGCAGGCCACCCGCGTCTTCATCGATAATCGTCCCGGCGCCGGAAGGACTGAGCGGCCGGGGCAGCTCAGCCTGCGGCGGCAATGGCCGCAACAGGCCGTCCGGCAAGGTCTCCTCGCTGCCGCGCTCTTCGCTGCGGCCGATACGCTCGAAGCTTCGTTCCACCCGCGGCACGCGCCATTTGATGCCCGGCCATTCCCCATCGGGACCGGAGAATGTGGTCGCCTCCACATGCGGATGGTCGTCGCGCAGTGCCGTCGAAATCATCATGTGCCAGGTGTCGTTGTTCACACGCACGCCACGATAGCCGCAGACGACCAGCCGGTCGGCGGCACGCGTCATGGCGACATAGAGCAACCGACGATATTCTTCTTCGGCCAGCATCTGGATACGCGCGGCATCATCCTGGGTCAGCGAATTGGCGAGATCGGAGACAGGAACCCAGACGGGCATCGGCGGTTCGTCGGGGCCGGTCTCGATCAGACGAAGCTTCGGCAGATGGGTATGGGTGAAGGCCTTCGAACCGCCGTCGACGAGGAAAACGATCGGTGCTTCAAGACCCTTGGAGGCATGCACCGTCATGATCCGCACCTCGTTGCGCCCCTTGTCCTGCTCGCGCTTCATCACCGGTGCTTCGAGTTCCAGCGTCGAGATGAAGGATTGCAGCCCGGGAAGGCCGGAGGTCTCGTGGTCGAGCGTGAAGGTCAGGAATTCGTCGAGGATATCGCTGACCTCGGTGCCGAGACGGGCAAGGAATTGCCGCCGCCCGCCGTAGCTGCCCAGCACGCGCGCATAGAAATCGTGAACCGAAAGGCTCCTGGACTGCCGGAGAAACAGCTCCAGCCTCTCGACGGCGGCGCGGAAACGCTCGGTGCCGTCGGCGGCGAAGCTTTTGAGATGGCTCCAGACGCTCTGATTGTCGCCACGCAACGCGGCGACCGCAAAGATGTCGTCCTCCGAAAGGTCGAAAAGCGGGCTCTTGAGCACGGCGGCGAGCGAAAGATCGTCTTCCGGCAGAAGCAGGAAACGGCCGAGCGCCAGCAGATCTTGCACGGCGATATGGCTGGTCAGCACGAGCCTGTCCGCACCGGCGACGGGAATATCGCCGCGCCGCTTCAACGCGCGCGTCAATGCATTGACGAAGGCGTCGCGCTTACGCACCAGCACCAGGATGTCGCCAGCCTCGATCGGGCGCTCCTTGCCTTTGTCGACGATCGTTTCGCGGCCGACGAGACTGCCGATCGAATGGGCGATCCGCCGTGCGAGGATCGCGGCCGGCGCGCTTTCCGGCGTCGCGTCGAAGGGCGCCGTCCAGTCCTCCTCCTTCATCACCGCTTCCGGCGCGACCATCTCCCAGAGGTCGACGGCGCCGGGATGGCCGATGCGGCTGGAGCGATGCACGACCGGTTCGCCGAGCGCGCTGAGGCCGCGCGCGTTCTCGGGTGCCTTGAAAATGTGGTCGACGGCCTCAAGCACGTCGGCGGTCGAGCGGAACGACAGCGGCAGCCGCACGGTGGAAAAACTCTGCCCGCTGTCGGAAACGCGCCGCCGCGTCCGGTCGCTCTCCTCGGAAAAACGCTCGGGTCTCGCCCCCTGGAAGGAATAGATCGACTGCTTTTCGTCGCCGACGGCAAATAGCGTGCGCACGATCGGCCGGGCGCTTTCGCCGGAGAAGAAATCTTCGGCGAGCGACTGGATGACGCTCCACTGGATCGGGCTGGTATCCTGGGCCTCGTCGACGAGGATATGATCGATGCCGCGATCGAGCTTGTAGTGGATCCAGGGGCCGACGCCACTTTTCGTCAGGAGGTCGGCGGTGCGGGTGATCAGGTCCTCGAAATCGAGCTGGCTGCGCTGCTTCTTCAACTCCTCATAGTCGTGATTCAGCCGATCGGCGAGCACGAGCGCCGCATGCGTGGCGCCGTACATCCGCATCAGCTTCAGCCGGTCGCGGCTTGCTGCGACATGCGCGCGGGCGATGGCGATAGCCTCCGCCAGTTGCGGTGCCTCGGCAAGCATGGCCTTGACGAAGAATTGCGAGTCCGCCTTGGGCTCGCCCTTCACGGTCAGAAAGATTTTTTCGAGGATCTCAGCGCGCCTTGCGTCGTCGCGCTCCCGCCCGGTGAGCCTGAGGCCATAGGCAACCTCTTGCGCCTTCGCACCGCCTTTCTGGTCGGCGAGCGAGAGATAAAGCTCCAGCGTGCCGCCCGAAAGCGCGGGCAATGGCCAATATTGCGCCGCGATCCGGTCTTCGGTGTCGCCGGCGGCAAGGCCGAGCCTTTTGCGCAGAACCACTTCGACGCCGCCCTGCTGTTCCGCCGTCGCGGTGAAACGACGAATGGCATTGCGGTTGGCGACGATGTCGCCGAGCAGGTTCTCCAGTCCGGATTCATCGCCGAGATTGAGCACGTAGGCGAATGCCTCGGAAAGGGCGCTGTCTTCGTCAGGCGCCGTTGCCGTCAGCAGCGCTCGGCGCGCATCGGAAAGCAGCGCCACCGCCGCGCGATCGTCGAGAACCGAGAAATGCCCGGCAACGTTGGCCTCCAACGGGAACTGATGCAGCAGTGCCTCGCAAAAGGCATGGATCGTCTGGATCTTCAGTCCGCCGGGTGTCTCCAGCGCCTTGGCAAACAGCCGGCGGGCCTCGGCAAGCTTCAGTCCGTCAGGAGCCATGCCTTCGATCTGTGTGATCCGCCGTCCGAGGTCTTCATCGTCAAGCACCACCCATTCCGCCAGCCGTTCGAAGACGCGGTTCGACATTTCCGACGCTGCGGCCTTGGTGTAGGTCAGGCATAAAATGGCGGAAGGCCGCGCCCCTGATAGCAGCAGCCGGATGACGCGCTGTGTCAGCACATGCGTCTTGCCGGAACCGGCATTGGCCGAGACCCATGCCGAACGCAGCGGATCGGAGGCAATCGCCTGCTGGATCGTCGTCCAGCCGATCCAGGCGCCCGGATCGTCGTCGTTGGGAATGGCGGTCACATCACTCATCGCCGCCGCCCTCTTCGGTTTCGGCCGTCGACCATTCGGAAACGCGGGCGAGATGATCGTAGTCGCCGCCGAAATCGAATTGCTGGGCCGGGATCAGCCGCGAGGTAAAGCCTCTTTCGTTGGATTGCAGCAACCCCACGAATTTGACCAGCTGGTCGATCGATTCGGCGGCGAGATCCATCGCCGATTTCGCCTTGTCGCTGCGGGCAGAACTCTCATTGTTGACGGTATCGACCTGGAAGCGGCTTCCCGGACGCAGACGCACATAGAGAAGGTCCTGCGGCATGAGGCTGCCGGCATCGCGGAAGGCACCGGCGCTCAAGGCGGCCGCTTCAAGCGCAAGCTGTGGATCGAGAAGCACGCGTGCCTGCGCCGGCGAGGGATTGAAGCCGGTCTTGTAGTCGATGATATCGGCCGAGTGTGGCCCCGTGACGTCGATCCGGTCTGCGACGCCGGTGAGCCGGATATTGATCGGCTCCAGCTCCATGCCGCCCCGTACTTCCGTCAGCGTTTTCAGGATGCCATGCCGGCGTCCAGCCTCCCATTCAAGGAAGGCGCGGGCCACCGCGCGAAAGCGCGGCCGCCACACGGCATCGATATGCGGCGGCAATTTTTCCATGTCGAAAAGCTCTGAAAGGATGGCCTCCATCGCTGCTGCCGCATCCGGCGTGCCGGCGATATGGGCTTCGCGGATGAAACGGTCGATGATCTTGTGGTAGAGCGTTCCGCGTTCGGCGGCCCCTGGATCGCGATTGAACGGCTCGACCGGGTCGAGCCGCAACACACGGCGGGCATAGATGGCATAGGGATCTCGGCGCAGCCGGCCGACTTCACTGAAGGAATAGGATTTCGGCTGCAGCGCCAGCGGCGGTTTCGGCGAGGGGCGCTGCGCCGGCGCCTGAGCATCTCCTCGATCGATGAGAGCGGCCCATTGGAGGAACCGATTACCGCGTCCCTTCAATTCCGCTTCGAACGCCTCTCCGCCGAGCGCCAGCAGCCGCTGCAGCCAACGCGAGGCGACGGTTGGCGTTGAGCCCTGGCGCAGCGCGCGCGAATAGATCAGATGGCGCGTACCGTTTGCCATCTCGAAATCATGCGCCAGCTGGCCGATGCGCCGCTCCGGAGGCTCGAGGCCGATCTCCGTCTTCATCATGCGCGGAATGAAGGGATTATTGGCGGTCTGTCCCGGCCACGTGCCTTCGTTCAGGCCGCCGAGGATCAACGTATCGACGCTCTGCAGGCGGGCTTCCAGCGTGCCGAAGATGAAGAGCCTCGGATGGCTGAGCGCCCGTGGCTTCACCGCATGACCGGCGGCAAGGGCTGCCATGATGTCGATCCATTGCGGTCCGTCGGCCTCCATCTGGCCGTCCGTGTCGATCACTTCACCAAGCAGGGCGGCGAGGGCGTCTCCCGCTTCGTTCGACCAGAGATCGGCGAGATTGCCGTGCGGATCAACCGCGACCGCTTCAAGCGAACGGCCGGTGCGCTTCGCCCATTCCGACAATGTGAAGCGCGCTGTTCTTCCACGATCTTCCGGCCGCTCCCGCATCAGCGCCGAAGCCAGAGGCTCGGTCGCTTGTGTCACCCGCCGGGCAAGGTCGTATGCGGCGTCGGCGGCCTCGGGCGAAAGCGCTTTTCGCCATTGCGGCGCGTGCCTGTCCAGGGCCTGTTCGGCAAGTTGGTGAGCGAGCAGCGGTTCCAGCGTGCTGATATCCACCTCTGCCACGCCACCGCGCAGTGCCAGCAGCTCGAGCGCCTCGGTAGCGGAAATCAACGCGCCGCGTTCCAGGCCGAAGCGGGCAAGCGGATGTTTGAGCAGCGAGATGATCGCCACCGGATCGCCCGGCCGCAGCGCTGCCTCCAGCAGCAATTGCAGCAAGGTGCCCTGCGGCATGGCCGAAAGCGGCGTACCGGCCGAATCGTCGGCGAGGATGCCGAAGCGGGAAAGCTCGGCCATCACCCGCCGCGCAAGATTGCGATCCGGGGTTATGAGTGCTGCCCGGCTCTCGCTGTCCTGTCCCGGTCTTTCCAGCGCCAGCCGGAGCGCGATGGCAATCGCGGTTGCTTCCTCGCGCTCATTGGCGGCTTCAATCAGCGAGACATCAGAGAAGGACGAAGACAGCGCGCCTGCCGGCAGGTCGGTTTTCCAAGCTCCCCAGTCACTGGTCGCCTCCGCCGGAGCAAGGGCCTGCGACAGGATTTCGGCACGCCGCTCAAGATCGGCCTCCGGTCTGTCGAGGAGCGTGAGGTCGGCCCGCGTCAGCTTCAGCCGCTTGAGCAGCGAAGACAGACCATACTGCGGATGGCTCCGGCTTGCCGGATTGGCATGTTGGCCGGGCGCCGGTTCCGGCGCGACCATCTGCCAGTGCCTTTCGGGCATGGAGAGATCGAGACCTGGAAGCACGATCACGCCTTCCGGCAGATGGGCGACGGCGGCAATGAGATCGGCGGTGGCGGGAACGGAACCCGTCGAACCGGCGATGATGATCGGCCCGGCGGGTTTCGTCGCCGAAAGCCGGCTTGCTTCGGCCCGGAGAATGGCGTTTCTGTGCCGCGCCGGCGAGGATTTGCCGAGTTCGGCCAGCCGCTCGGGCCAGAAGGCGCTGGCGATCTGCAGGAACTCCGCCGTCAACTGCCACCAGGCGGCATAATCGCCGGTATCGAGTTTCGACAGCTCCGACCAGTCAAGATCCTCGGTCTCGATGGAATCGATCAATTCCGCAAGATTGCGGGCGAGCCAGATCGCATCCGCCGGGCTTGCCGGCGCGACGAGCGGCGAGTCCGAGTGGATGTGGCGGACGATCTCCGGCAGCTTGTTTCGCCAGGCGAGGATCAGGCGCGCAAGCTCCAGCAGACGGGCGGTATTCGACAGTGGCTGGGCGAGATCGATCGTTGCCGGCAGCGCCTCGTCGAAATAGCCGCTATCGTCATCGGTTTCGCCGAGCGGGCGGATCATGGGGAGGATCGCCGAGCGGCCGCCGAGCAGGTCGACGAATTCGGAACGCAGCACACGCACGGCGCGCCGGGTCGGCAGGTAGATCGTGACTTTGGCAAGCGATAGCGGATCATCGGCGTCGTGCCGGAAAATCGGCGTCAATCGGCCGTCGCAAAGTGTCGTCGCCAGCGTTTTCAGGAAGGAGAGGCCTGCGGGGATCGTCACGATGCGTGGCTGGTGCCGCTCCGCCATGGCTTACGCAAACGTCCGCAGTCGCCGGATCGTTTCCTCCGCCTCGCCGATCGCGTCGGGCGTGCCGACCGTTAGCCAATGGCCTTCGAGCACCATGCCGAAAAGCCGTCCGCGCGCGATCGCCTTGTCGAAATAGATATTGAGGTTGAAGGCATCCTTCGGTGCATCGTCGAGCAGCGACGGGTTCATGACGATCGCCCCGGCATAGACGACGGGATTGGAGGGATCATCGCGATAACGCGTCAGCCGGCCATCGACCGCGAGACTGAAGTCGTTCTTGCCGTTGTGACCCGTCGTATCCTCGATCCCAACGCAAAGCAGCGCCATATCCATGCGTTCGGCATCAAAGAATCCGGCTAAGCGTTCTAGGTTCGTCGGCCGCCCCTGCTGTTCGCCGATCCAGAAAAGATCGGCGTTCATGACGAAGATATTGTCGCGGCTAAGCAGCCTCAGCCCCTTCGCCAGGCCGCCGCCGGAATTCATCAGTGCGTCCCGCTCGTCCGATATGACGATGTCGAGGCCGTGATAATTCCCGAGATGGTCGAGCATCTGGTCGGCGTGGTGGTGAACGTTGACGACGGCGCGTTCGATGCCGGCCGCGACCAGGCAATCCAGCGTGTAGTCGATCATCGGCTTGCCGTCGATCTTCACCAGCGGCTTCGGGATCGTATCGGTGATCGGGCGCATGCGGGTTCCGAGACCCGCGGCCAGTACCATGGCTTGTCTGATGGTCATTCTGATCCGGAACTTATGATTCGCTCTGGCCTATTCCAGCCCTTGCGCACCAATCGCGCAAGGGGGCAAGCGTTTCATGCTCGAGCGCGACGTTCAGATAGGAAAGCGTCCGCGGCATATGTTTCAGATAGCCCGGCTTGCCGTCGCGCTGCAACAAGCGCACCCAAAGACCCGCAAGCTTGCAGTTGCGCTGCGCCGACATGATCGCCCAGGCCTTCATAAATCCGGCTTCGTCGAAACAGCCCTGCGCGCGGCGAAGCCCCAGATAATCATCCATCAGCTGCCGGAAGAGGTCCGGCTCGATCGTTACGCGCGCATCCTGGACGATCGAGGCGAGGTCATAAGCCGTCGGGCCGATCATCGCGTCCTGGAAATCGATGAGGCCGATCCGTTCGACGCCCTTCGCATGCGGTCTCCAGATGATATTTGGCGAGTGGAAATCGCGCAGCAGTAGGTTCTTCTCGGCCGTTGCGAGCTCGTCGATGAGCGCATCCCAGATCGCTAGATAATCCGCGCGTTCGGCGTCCGTTGCAGGTGCACCCTGGCGCTTCCAGGGCAGGTGCCAGTCGAGCACCAGCCGCACCTCCATCTTCATCGCCGTGCGGTCGAAATCAGGAATATGGTGGACATGGCCCTTTCCAACGGAGATGTCCTGCGGAAATTTCAGGGCGTGCAGTCTGGCCAGGCAGGCAACGCTTTCGCGATAGCGTTCTATAACCGGCTGTCCGTGGGCATCCAGCACGCCGTCGCTGCCGAGATCCTCGATCAGCAGGATACCTTGATCATAATCCACCTTGTAGACTTCGGGCGCCGCAAAACCGTCCTTGCGCAGCGTATCGGCGATCGCAACGAACGGATAAGCGTTTTCGGCAAGATGCGCGACTTTGGGATAGGGTTTGCCGTCGAGAACCGGCGGGCCTTCAGCAAGCGGCGGCCAGTCCATCAGGATGATGCGCTGGTTCCCGGCCTTCGGATAGATCGCCTCATAGGCGCGCAGCGAGGCATCACCGGTCAGAAATCGGCGTTTCGCAGTGGGGTAACCGGCGGTATCAAGGAACTCGCGGATCGCCAGGACGCGGCGGATGCGTGTATTTTGCGCGCCAGCGGCTTCGATCGTTGCCCGGCGGCCGCTGCCTTCATGCGCCAGCGTCAGGGTGATGCGCTCCGCGGGCAGTTCGCTCTCCGCCATCTCAGGCCATTCGACGAGGCAGATACCGTTCTGCAGGGCCTCGTCGAAGCCAAGCTCCGTCAGTTCGGCAGGGTCGCCGAGCCGGTAGAGATCGAAATGCGAAACGGCGATGCGCAGATCGTAGGATTGCACCAGCGTGAAGGTCGGGCTCGGGACCTCGAGCCCCTCGTCATCGGCCATCGCGCGCAGGATCGCCCGGGCGAGCGAGGATTTCCCGGCGCCGAGATCGCCTGAAAGGGCAAGGCAATCGCCGGCCTTCAGCGCCAGCGCCAGGTCTTCACCGAGGCGGATGGTAGCCGCCTCGTCTTTCAGGAAAAGCGAGATCGCATCGCTGGTCGTCATTCGGCGGCGGCGGAATGCGGGACATCGACCGAGGGGATACGGCAGACGACGGTCGTGCCCTTGCCCGGCTCGCTGTCGATCGTCACATCGCCATGATGCAGACTGACGAAGCTGTCGACGATCGAGAGGCCGAGGCCGGCGCCGCCGCGTTTGCCGCTTTTCGCTCCCGTAGCAAACCGGTCGAAGACGGTCGCGATCATGTCAGGTGAGATGCCGGGGCCGCGATCGCCGACGGAAAAGACGAAATCCGTGCCTTCGCGATGGCATTCCAGCGAGATCGAGGTGCCTTCGGGCGAGAAATTCGCCGCATTGGACAGAAGCTTCAGAAGGATCTGCTTCAGCCGCTGCGGATCGGCAACGATCGAGCCGAGATAGGCGGGTGCGGTGATTTCAAGCGCGACACCGCTTTCGTGCAGGCGATCTGCGATCTGCATCGAGACGTCGTCGAGCAGGTCGTTGAGATCGATATCCGCATAATTGAGGCGCATGATGCCGGCGTCGACGGTCGCAAGGTCGAGAATATCGTTGACGAGCGTCAACAGAACCGAGGACGAGGTCGAAATGTGGTCGATATATTCGGCCTGCCGTTCGGTAAGCGGCCCGACGCCCGGCGTGCGCAGGAGATCGGTGAAGCCGATGATGTTGGTCAGTGGCGAACGCAGTTCATAGGAAACGTGCTGGACGAAGTCGTTCTTCAGCTCGTCGGCCTTGCGCAACGCTTCGTTTTTCTCGGTCAGCGCGCGCTCGGCACGCACGCTGTCCGTCATATTGACGAAGGTCAGCATGGTCTGCGCGTTCGGCAGCGGGATGACGGCGTAGTCGAGCACCAGGCCGGAGAAGAGTTCCAGCGTTCCCTGGCCCGAGCGGCGTTCGTCGTCGAAGCTGGTGATCAGTTCGGCGAAGGTCTTCCAGCCGTCCGGCTGGTCATAGGACGGGGCGCAGGCCTCGCCCAGCGCACGAATATGGGTGCCGGGCTTGGCTTCGGTTTCGGTGATCCCCCAGAGCGCGCGGAAGGCCGGGTTCGAAAGGCGGATGCGTCCATCAGGACCGAACACCGCCACACCTTCGGAAAGATGGTCGATCGTTTCGCCCTGCACCTTGACCAGCGTGTTGTAGCGCGTTTCAAGATCGACCTGTTCGGTCAGGTTTTCGAACACCCAGGTGGCGCCGCCCTGCGGATGGGCGGTCGCAAAGACGCGCAACGTTTGCCCGTTCGGCAGATGCCAGAGATCGGTTTGCGTGTCGAGCGCGCGATAGACGGAAAGTGCGGCTTCCTTCCAGCTTTTCCAGTTGAGCTGGTCCGGCAGTTTCTTGGCCGCCCGCAGCCGCTCGAGCAGCTCACTATTGTCGGGCCGGCCTTCGAGGAAGGCGATATCCAGCTCCCAGAGCGCGACGAAGGCCTGGTTGTAGAATTGCAGCCGGCGCTCGCCATCGAAGATGGCAACAGGCGTGGCGAGATGGTCGAGCGTTTCGGCATGGCTCTTCAGCGTCCGTTCCAGCTCGGCGCGCACGGCCTCTATGTCGGACACATCGATCGCGATGCCGGCCGAGCCGCCGGGAACCCTGACGTCGACGACGTCGAAGAATGTGCGGTTTCCGTGCACGACCGTCGAGATCTTGTCGTGGAAGGGCGACTCCGGCGTCGTCGTGGCGCGAATGCGTTCGCGCGCCACGGTCGTCAGCATCTCGCGGCCTTCATTGATCGCCTGCTGCGGCGATCGCGCTTCGACCGCCTCGCCATAAGCCTGGTTGACCCAGGTGAGGCGACCCACCGGATCGCGCTGCCAGGCCGGCATGTCGATCGCGTCGAGCATGGTCTGGAAGGCGGAGATCGAGGTCATCAGCCGGTCGCGCTCGATCCTGAGTTCTGCGAGCTCGGCGCGCAGATTGTTGAGCGCCACGAAACGCACGAAGGCACGCCCGCCGGAAACCCGGCCCTGCGCCTCGAGGATTTCGTCGCGGATGGTTTCGACCACCATGTCGAAGCTCTGTGCCTCGTCGCGCAGCCGGTCGATCGCCTTTTCCAGCTCGGAAGCCGAACGTGACTTCAGCCACAGGCCGAAGGCCAGGAATTCGCCGTCCTGCGGCGCGCCGGTCTCAGGCGGAAGCTGGCCGAGCAGTTCGGGGCGCGCATTGCCGTCCCAGATGACGATCCGCCGGTTCTTGTCGGCGATCAGAGCCTGGTATTGCGAAATGCGCTGCTGGGCATCGGAGAGCGCCGAGCGGATTTCCCGGCTCTCGTTTTCCAGGTTGCCGCGCTGACGCACGAGCCACAGCGTCGACAGCAGTGCTGCCGATATGACGCCGATGACGACGGAAACACCGATCACTTGCGAGGATGTGAAGAGGTGAGCCGTCGCCGCCGCCTGCTGCTCCGCCTGTGCCAGGGCCGGCCGCGCCAGCGCGGCAAGCGCCGTGCCGGCCGCGCAGCTTTTCAGGAAGCGCGCCAATGGTCCGTGCTCTTGCTTTGCGGCCTCGTGTGCCGTTGCAGATTTATATCCTTGACCTGCCATCAGCGGACGGCGATGGGCGCGTGCGCCATCATCCGCCTGACCGGGCAGGCTGCTTTTTATTTCCGACATCCGCGGTATGTCTCCGTCCTTCAATGTGCCGCATTACGACAAGACATCCCATTTTCGCAGCGGCCGGACAGGGTCCGGCGTCACGAATCAAGTCTTAAAACAATACTTCGGAAGGGAATCGGCGGGAAGGGAGCGTCCAAAAAATAAGCCGCGGCATTTGTCAATGCCGCGGCTTCTACATCTTGTGGATATTAACGATCAGATCAATATCTGTAGTGGTCGGACTTGAACGGCCCCTTCGGCGAGACGCCGATATAGGCAGCCTGTTCCGCAGAAAGCTCAGTCAGCTTGACGCCGAGCTTGTCGAGATGCAGGCGTGCGACCTTTTCATCGAGATGCTTCGGCAGGATATAGACCTGGTTGGAATACTGGTCGGGCTTGGTGAAGAGTTCGATCTGCGCCAGCGTCTGGTTGGTGAACGAAGCCGACATCACGAAGGACGGATGGCCGGTGGCGTTGCCGAGGTTGAGCAGACGGCCTTCGGAAAGGAGGATGATGCGGTTGCCCTTGGGGAATTCGATCAGGTCGACCTGCGGCTTGACGTTGGTCCACTTGAGATTGCGCAGTGCAGCGACTTCGATTTCGTTGTCGAAGTGACCGATATTGCCGACAATCGCCATATCCTTCATCGCCCGCATATGGTCGATGCGGATGACGTCCTTGTTGCCGGTGGTGGTGATGAAGATATCGGCCGAGGAAACGACGTCCTCGAGCAGAACGACTTCATAACCGTCCATCGCAGCCTGCAATGCGCAGATCGGATCGGCTTCTGTCACCTTGACGCGGGCGCCGGCGCCGGAGAGCGAAGCGGCAGAACCCTTGCCGACGTCGCCGTATCCGCAGACGACGGCAACCTTGCCGGCCATCATGACGTCGGTGCCGCGGCGAATGCCGTCGACCAGCGATTCCTTGCAGCCATACTTGTTGTCGAACTTCGACTTGGTCACCGAGTCGTTGACGTTGATCGCCGGGAAGGGCAGCAGGCCCTTCTGGCTGAGCTGGTAAAGGCGGTTGACGCCAGTCGTCGTTTCCTCGGTGACGCCCTTGATCGCGTCGCGCTGCTTGGTGAACCAGCCAGGCGAAGCGGCAAGGCGCTTCTTGATCTGTGCGAAGAGGATTTCCTCTTCTTCGGAATGCGGATGAGACAGCACGTCCTCGCCGGCTTCGGCGCGGGCGCCGAGCAGGATGTACATGGTGGCGTCGCCGCCGTCATCGAGGATCATGTTGGAAAGGCCGCCATCGGCCCACTGGAAGATCTTGTCGGTGTAGACCCAGTAATCGTCGAGCGACTCACCCTTGATGGCGAAGACAGGCACGCCGGAAGCGGCGATCGCGGCAGCGGCATGATCCTGCGTCGAGAAGATGTTGCACGAGGCCCAGCGGACTTCGGCGCCGAGCGCGACCAGCGTTTCGATGAGCACGGCCGTCTGGATGGTCATGTGCAGCGAGCCGGTGATGCGCGCGCCCTTCAACGGCTTTGTCTGGCCGAATTCGGTGCGGCAGGACATCAGGCCCGGCATTTCGGTTTCGGCGATCGTAATTTCCTTGCGGCCGAAATCCGCAAGCCCGATATCGGCGACGACATAATCTTTTTCAGTGCTCATAGAGGCCTCCAGGCTGAAAACGTCTCAAAATTGGCGCAGGCGCGAAAATAACCCGCGTGCAAGCGCACGGCATGTTGGCCGTTTAGCAGGCTTCGCCGGTGATGGCAATAAGGATATAAAGAAGTCTTTATATGTTTATATGAGCTCGATCGGAGCTCACATCTCTTCGCCAAACCTATTCTGGATCAGCTGGTCCAGGGCCTCCAGCGCTTCCTCGGCCTGGCTGCCGCTCGCCGAGACGACGACGCTCGAGCCGGGGCTTGCCGCAAGCATCATCAAGCCCATGATGGAGGTTCCGCCGACCGTCATTCCATCCTTGGAAACGGTGATGGCGGCATCGAAGGTCTCGACCATCTGCACGAATTTGGCGGAAGCGCGCGCGTGAAGACCGCGCTTGTTGATGATAAGGAGTTCCCGGGAGAGCGATGTCATGAAGGCCCGTTATTTTCCGCTGAGCACACGGCTCGCGACATTGATATATTTCCGCCCAGCTTCGGAGGCCTCCACCAGCGCCTTCTCCATGTTGTTCTCGCCGCGCACCCCGGCAAGTTTGATCAACATCGGCAGGTTGACGCCGGCAATGACTTCGGTATGGCCGCTGCTCATGACTGATATGGCGAGATTGGACGGCGTGCCGCCGAACATGTCGGTCAGGATGACGACGCCATGGCCATCATCGGCACCGGAAACGGCTTCCAGAATGTCCTGCCGTCTCTGATCCATGTCGTCTTCGGGACCGATACAAACCGTCTCGATGAATTTCTGAGGACCGACGACGTGCTCGACAGCATGACGAAACTCTTCAGCCAGCTTGCCATGCGTGACAAGCACAAGTCCGATCATGATATTACTGCTCCCATAGACGAAACGGTGGACCCAATATCGCAATGCAGCAATTACGTCCACCGGTGGGGGCACATCTTGGCTATGAAAAGCCGAAGTGCAAGATAAAAATGCGAATATATAAGGCAGATTGACCAATCCGGAAGGCCTCAGCGCCCGATATCCGGCACTTTTGCCATCAGGATCGCAAGGGGTGAGCAGACGCCTGTGAGCAACCGCAATGCGGGGAGCGAAAAATCGGCGACAAGGCTCACCATTTCGCCCTCGGGAGGCACCCGATTTTCACCGGTAGCGCTGCCTGGAAGCACGGCATAATGCATGGTCGCCTTGGGAATATGGTCCTGATGAACGATGCCGGTGCCGCGAAGCTCGATCAGCCCGGTGATCGACGCCGGGCACGTGGCGATCACCGCGCCGGCCTCCGCTGAGAGAAGAACCTGGTCGTCGGCGACCAGCGCCGTGAACAGTCCGAGGCGGCGCGCCTCGGTCATGCAGGTGAAGGCCAGCATCGATTTTCCCCAGCCGGAGGGGCCGCTGAACAACAGCCCCGTCTTGCCGACGACGATCGCCGTCGCATGGATGTTGAAGGCTGCCTCGGTCATGCTGCGGCGCCGACTGGCAAAGAGAGGATGAAGCGCGCGCCGAGCACATGCCCGCTCTCGGCATCGGTGATGTTTTCGGCTCTCAGCGACCCGCCATGCGCCTCGGCGATCTGCCGGCTGATCGAAAGGCCGAGCCCCGAATTTTGGCCGAAGCCTTCCGCCTCCGGTCGGTCCGTATAGAAGCGCTCGAAGATGCGGTCGATATTTTCCGCCTGGATGCCGGGGCCGTTGTCTTCGATCGTGGTGACGCAGCGCGAACGCGTCCGCACCAGCCGCACGATAATCTTGCCGCCCTTTTCCGGCACGAAAGAGCGGGCATTCTCGATCAGGTTGGCGATGATCTGGCCGATGCGTAGATCGTGGCCGTTGATGACGAAGCGCGTCTTGACGTTCGGCTTGCGTTCGATCGCATATTCGATTTCCACCTGCTTCTTGGTGCTCCTGACCTGGCGCGAAACCTCGATGAGGTCGCGCAGCAGCACCTCCATGTCGACGGAGCCGGCATCGACGCGTGCGAGTTCGGCGTCGAGACGGGAGGCGTCGGAGATATCGCTGATCAGCCGGTCGAGGCGGCGGACATCGTGCTGGATGACGTCCATCAGCCGCTTCTTGGAATCGTCGGATTTGGCAAGCGGCAGCGTTTCGACGGCGCTGCGCAGCGAGGTGAGCGGGTTCTTCAGCTCGTGGCTGACATCGGCCGCGAAACTCTCGATCGAATCGATGCGGTCGTAGAGCGCCGTCGTCATCTCGCGCAATGCGATGGAAAGGTTGCCGATTTCATCCTGGCGGGCAGAGAAGTCGGGGATCTCTTCGCGCGTCTTGGCGCCGCGGCGGACGCGGATGGCCGCTGCCGAAAGACGGCGCAGCGGATTGGCGATGGTCGATGACAGCACCAGTGAAAGCAGCACGTTGACGAGTGTCGCCACGCCGAAGACGCGCATGATGGCAAGCCGTTCGGCATGGACGATATTGTCGATGTCGCCCGCCTGCGTCGATAGTAGCAAAACGCCGAGCACGGCGCGGAAGCGCTGGATCGGCACGGCGACGGAAACGATGAGTTCACCTTTTTCGGTGGTGCGCACGACCGCGCCGCGCACGCCGGTGAGCGCGTTCATCACTTCGGGATAGATCGAGCCGTCGCCACCCGGCGCTTCCTTATAGAGCGGCAGATTGCCGGGCTGCAGCGCCTTGTTGAACAGGGTGGCGAACCACTCGCTCCAGGTCTGTTTCTCTTCCTCCACCGGCGGCAGGTCGAAGCGCAGCACCTGGCCGCGCGAATAGAGATGGCGCGAATCGAGCAGCAGGTTGGCATCGGCATCGAAGATACGGGCGCGCGTGCGCGTCGGAGAGATCAGCCGGCGCAGGACCGGCGCGACCTTTTCGGGATCGATCGGGAATTCAAGGTCCTCATCGTTCGGCACCGGGGTGATGCTCTGGCCGGCCTGCAGCTCGAGCAGCTTCTGCGGATCGATGGTAATCGAGTTCGTATCGACCGACGCGGAGGCCGAAACGGCGCCGGCGATGATTTCGCCCTGCGTCAACAGGCTTTCGGCGCGGGCGTCGATCAATCCCTCGCGGAACTGGTTAAGGTAGAGGA
Source organism: Rhizobium sp. WSM1328 (assembly GCF_057653715.1). NCBI lineage: Bacteria > Pseudomonadati > Pseudomonadota > Alphaproteobacteria > Hyphomicrobiales > Rhizobiaceae > Rhizobium > Rhizobium sp. WSM1328. The sequence goes on from NZ_CM172788.1 coordinate 4,391,884, forward strand.
TGCCGCCGACGAGCACCACCAGCGCAACGAGATTGAAGAACAGGATGCGCCGTGTCAGGCTCGAAAAGACGGCATTGCCGAAGATCCGGCGGATCAGGGTGAAGGGATGCGACCAACGGCGGCCTCGGACGCGACGGGTGCTCACGCCCTCCGCATCGTCCAGATCCCTTTCCTGCACCAACTGTGCCAATGACAGGCCCTTTCGAAGGGCGGGGCCGGATGGACCGGCCCGCAGCCCTCAACATTTCCGACAGCGCCGCGCGTCTTTTCAGACGCGCAAAGGACGCTGTGACATTTTGAACTGCTGCATAATTTAATCCTTAAATCGATGCCGATTGAGGAAATTATGCAGGAGTGCGCTGCGCCGCTCGGGGCTCAGGCTGCTTCGCGGAAGCGGTATCCCACTCCGTAGAGTGTTTCAATCATATCAAAGTCGTTGTCGACCATCTTGAATTTCTTGCGCAGCCGCTTGATGTGGCTGTCGATGGTCCGGTCGTCGACATAGACCTGTTCGTCATAGGCTGCGTCCATCAGCGCGTCGCGGCTTTTGACGACGCCGGGGCGCTGCGCCAGCGAATGCAGGATCAGGAATTCGGTCACCGTCAGCGTCACTGCCTCACCCTTCCAGGTGCAGGTGTGGCGTTCCTGGTCCATGACCAGCTGCCCGCGCTCCAGCGAGCGGGCCTGCTGGACCGCGCCGGTCTTCGGGGCGCCGGTGGGGCTGGTGCCGGCAGCAGCGGCTTCGCGGCTTGACGCGCGGCGCAGGACGGCGCGCACGCGCTCCACCAGCAGACGCTGCGAAAACGGTTTGGTGATGAAATCGTCGGCGCCCATCTTCAGGCCGAAGAGTTCATCGATCTCCTCATCCTTGGAGGTGAGGAAGATGACGGGAATGTCCGACTTCTGCCGCAGGCGGCGCAGCAGTTCCATGCCGTCCATGCGCGGCATCTTGATGTCGAAGATCGCCAGCTGCGGCGGTCGCGCCAGCAGGCCGTCGAGCGCCGAAGCACCGTCCGTATACGTCTCGACCTTATATCCTTCAGCCTCCAGTGCGATCGACACCGAGGTGAGGATGTTGCGGTCGTCATCAACGAGCGCGATTGTCGGCATGGTGTTGGTCTCCGTCATCAGTGCGCAATCTCCCGGATTTGCTCTCCCCAGGCGGTCTCAGTGACCGGATGCGCTTATGGAGGATAAAGGTGGAACAAATTGTGGCAAAGATAAAGGGGAGGATTGCCGTAAAATTCGCTGGCAATCTTAGGTGGTGCTTCCGATGGTCTAAACGCGACCTATTCAAACGATTTAAAATTAGAACGATAAATTTAAATCGATTAATTATTTGATATCACTGCATTTTCTCAGATTTTCCATCTTGTGTTTTAAAATTTCTGCCCGTATTTTCGCGATTAGTTTTAACGGCAACGAGCCTGAGTGAAGGGAACTAGCCATGGAAATGTTCGGAGTTCATAACCCGGCAATAGAGCTGGCAACGGTTGGATTGGGCGGCGCATCCAGCGTTCGCTACAACTTTTCCGCCGCCGCGCTCTATGAAGAAGCGATCCGCCGGGGCGAAGCCGAACTGACCGCTCAGGGCGCACTGCGGGCTCTCACCGGCCAGCACACTGGCCGTTCGCCGCGCGACAAGTTCGTCGTTCGCGATATCAATACCGATGGCGAAATCTGGTGGGACAACAACAAGCCGATCTCGCCGGAGCATTTCGCCGTGCTGCGCGACGATATGCTGGCGCATGCCGCGGGCAAGGAGCTTTTTGTCCAGGATCTCGTCGGCGGCGCCGAGGAAGGCCATGCCTTGCCGACCCGCGTCGTGACCGAATTCGCCTGGCATTCGCTGTTCATCCGCAATCTGCTGATCCGCCCTGATACCGCAGCGCTGTCCAGCTTCGTGCCGAAGCTGACGATCATCGATCTGCCGAGCTTCAAGGCCGATCCGGCCCGCCACGGCTGCCGTTCGGAAACGGTGATCGCCTGCGATCTCACCAACGGTCTCGTCCTCATCGGCGGCACCTCCTATGCCGGCGAAATGAAGAAATCGGTCTTCACCGTGCTCAACTACCTGCTGCCGGCCAAGGGCGTGATGCCGATGCACTGCTCGGCCAATGTCGGCCCGGACGGTGACGTGGCGGTCTTCTTCGGCCTTTCCGGCACCGGCAAGACGACGCTTTCGGCCGATCCGGCCCGGACGCTGATCGGCGATGACGAACACGGCTGGAGCGAAAACGGCATCTTCAACTTCGAAGGCGGCTGCTACGCCAAGACCATCCGCCTCTCGGCCGAAGCCGAGCCGGAAATCTATGCGACGACACAGCGTTTCGGCACCGTGCTGGAAAACGTCGTGCTGAACGAAAGCCGCGAGCCGGATTTCGACGACGGGTCGCTGACCGAGAACACCCGTTGCGCCTATCCGATGGATTTCATCCCGAACGCTTCGGAAACAGGCCGCGCCGGGCATCCGAAAACGATCATCATGCTGACTGCCGATGCGTTTGGCGTCATGCCGCCGATCGCCCGATTGACGCCGGATCAGGCGATGTATCACTTCCTCTCCGGCTACACCGCCAAGGTGGCTGGCACCGAAAAGGGTGTCGTCGAGCCGGAAGCGACCTTCTCCACCTGCTTCGGCGCTCCTTTCATGCCGCGGCACCCGGCCGAATATGGCAATCTGCTCAAGGAGCTGATTGGTCGTCATGACGTCCAATGCTGGCTTGTCAATACCGGCTGGACCGGCGGCGCCTATGGCACCGGCAAGCGCATGCCGATCAAGGCGACGCGTGCGCTTCTCGCTGCTGCCCTTAGCGGTGAACTTGGACAGGCGGAATTCCGTGCTGACACGAACTTCGGCTTCGCCGTGCCGGTCTCCGTCGACGGCGTCGACGGCAGCATTCTCGATCCGCGCTCGACCTGGGCCGACAAGGCAGCCTACGACGCGCAGGCCGAAAAGCTGGTCTCGATGTTCATTGCGAACTTCGCCAAGTTCGAGGACCACGTCGACGGCGGCGTCCGTGATGCGGCCCCCGGCATAAAGCTCGCTGCCGAATAAGTAGATCAAACCTCTGACTCACGTGAAACCCGGCATCGCAAGATCGCCGGGTTTTCCATGTCACAGCCGATATTTTCAATTCGCCGCCGATGTGAGATAGAACGCCGCATGGCCAGCGACGCACTCTATATCGATGACAGGATCACCATCGCCGGATGGGAACTGACGGAACAGTTCGTTCTGGCGGGCGGTCCCGGCGGGCAGAATGTCAACAAGGTCTCGACCGCTGTCCAGCTGTTCTTCAACATCGCGAATTCGCCGTCCCTCAATGATCGTGTCAAAACCAATGCGATCAAGCTCGCCGGTCGGCGGTTGTCGAAGGATGGCGTGCTGATGATCGAGGCGAGCCGGTTTCGCAGCCAGGACCGCAACCGCGAGGATGCGCGCGACCGGTTGAAGGAATTGATCCTCGAGGCCGCCAAGCCGCCGCCGCCGCCACGCAAGAAGACCAGGCCGACCAAGGGTTCGGTCGAACGCCGCCTGAAGGAAAAGTCCGGTCGCTCGGAAGTCAAGAAAATGCGCGGCCGCCCCGGCGGCGGCAGCGGTGAGTGATATGCCGGAGCTCTTGAGCGGCATCCGCCATCTCCCCGGTTACCTCGATCGAGCGCGTCAGGAGGCATTGGTCGAGGCGATCCGCACCGTCGTCGCCGAAGCGCCGCTTTATGTGCCCGCCATGCCCGGCACCGGCAAGCCGATGTCCGTGCGCATGACCAATTGCGGGCCGCTCGGCTGGGTGACGGACAAAGAGCACGGCTATCGCTACCAGCCGACACACCCAGCAACCGGCAGACCCTGGCCTGATATGCCGCAGCAATTGCTCGATATCTGGAATGACATTTCAGGGTACGACAGGCCGCCGGAAGCCTGCCTCGTCAATTTCTACTCCGACGAAGCGCGCATGGGCTTGCATCAGGACAAGGACGAACAGGACTTCAAGGCGCCTGTCGTCTCGATCTCGCTCGGCAACAGCTGCCTCTTTCGCGTCGGCGGCCTCAGCCACAATGATCGCACGCTATCTTTCAAGCTTTCGAGCGGTGACCTGGTCGTACTGGGCGGCGAGGGGAGGCTGTGCTTCCATGGCGTCGACCGTATCCATCCGGCGACTTCGACGCTGCTGAAGAATGGCGGCCGCATCAATCTGACGCTCCGCCGCGTCAATCCCTAGAGCCTACTATAGTTTTCGCAGCGCAACCTGTTCGATCAGGTGATCCTTGCCCTTTTTCAGGATGAGATCGGCGCGCGGACGCGTCGGCAGAATGTTCTGGCGCAGGTTCTTCAGGTTGATGTTTGCCCAAAGATCCTCGGCGATATCAAGCGCTTCCGCGTCGCTGATCGAGGCATAGCGATGGAAATAGGAATTCGGATCGCGGAAGGCGGTCTCGCGCAGCCGCATGAAGCGCGTGACATACCAGTTATGGATCTCGTCTTCGGCGGCATCGATATAGATCGAGAAGTCGAAGAAGTCGGAGACCATCGGCACGATCCTGCCGCCGGCCGGCAAGTCGCGCGACTGCAGCACGTTGATGCCTTCGAAGATCAGGATGTCGGGCCGGTCGACGATCTTGTATTCGTCCGGCAGCACGTCGTAGACGAGGTGAGAATAGCTGGGCGCCTTCACATCCGGCCGCCCGGCCTTGATCGCCGAGAGGAAACGCAGGATCGCAGCCGTGTCGTAGCTTTCCGGAAAACCCTTGCGCTGCATCAGCTTTTCCCGCTGCAGCACGGCGTTGGGGTGGAGGAAACCGTCGGTGGTGACGAGATCGACCTTCGGGCTGGAAGGCCAGCGCCCCAAGAGCTCCTTGAGGATACGGGCGGTGGTCGATTTGCCCACAGCGACCGAGCCGGCGATGCCGATGACGAAGGGTGTCTTCGTCACATCAGACAGGCTGAGGAAGCGGTTGCGCTGTTCAAACAGCATCTGCGAGGATTCGACATGTGCCGAGAGCAGCCGCGACAGCGAAAGATAGATGCGCCGGACCTCGTCGAGATCAATCGGATCGCCCATCGAACGCAGCCGTTTGACCTCGTCGCTCGTCAGCGTCAACGGCGTATCGGCGCGGAATTTCGCCCATTGTTCGGAAGAGAAGAAGTGGTAGGGCGAATAGGATTCCGACTGGAAGTGATCCAATGTTTCCGGCACCCCGATAATCTCAGTCGCGATACTCATGAACTCTGCCGGCTGGCCTTTTCCTTGAGGCCGGACTGCGCGGTTCTGCGCTCGAGCTCGGCCATGACATCCTCTAACGGTATTTCAGCAATCTTCAATACGACCAATAGGTGATAGAGCACATCGGCGGCCTCGTAGGTCAGGTTGTCGCGGTCGCCGGTCACCGCCGCCATCACGGCTTCGATCGCCTCTTCGCCGAGCTTCTTTGCCGCTTTCGGCTGACCGGCAGCCACGAGCTTGGCTGTCCAGGATTGCTCCGGCGAGGCTTTCGATCGCTCTTCGACGATGCTCTCGAGATCGGAAAGGGAAAATCCGCTCATAGGTCTGCTTTCAAGGTTCAGTCGAGACGCATGGCGATGCCGCACTTCGACATATAGTGCTTCGCCTCGCTGACGGAATAGGTTCCGAAGTGGAAGATCGACGCGGCGAGAACGGCATTGGCATGCCCCTCCTTCACCCCGGCGACGAGATCGTCGAGATCGCCGACGCCGCCGGAGGCGATGACCGGCACACGCACCGCATCGGCGATCGCCCGCGTCAGCTCCAGATCGTAGCCGACCTTGGTGCCATCGCGGTCCATCGAGGTGACCAGCAGCTCGCCGGCGCCGCGCGCCACCATTTTCTGGGCGAATTCGACGGCATCGATGCCGGTCGCGTTGCGGCCGCCATGGGTATAGATCTCCCAGGCGCTGAGATTGTCGCCGCCGACCGCCTGCGTTCTTCGGCGCTTGGCATCGATCGAAACAACGATGCATTGGTCGCCGAACTTGTCGGCCGCCTCGGTGACGAAGTCGGGATTGCTGACCGCTGCCGAATTGATCGAGACCTTGTCGGCACCGCACAGCAACAGCTTGCGGATATCGGCGATGGTACGCACCCCGCCGCCGACCGTCAGCGGCATGAAGCATTGGTCGGCGGTGCGCGATACGACATCGAAGATCGTCTCGCGATTGTCCGAGGAAGCGGTTATGTCGAGGAAGCAGAGTTCGTCGGCGCCGGCCGCGTCATAAGCCTTCGCGGCTTCGACGGGATCGCCGGCATCGACGAGATTGAGAAAGTTGACGCCCTTGACGACGCGGCCGTCCTTGACGTCGAGGCAGGGAATGACACGGGCCTTGAGGGTCATTTACACGGTCTCCTTGGTCCGGGCCGCCTTGATCAGCGCCAGCGCTTCCTTGGGATCGATACGGCCGTCATAAAGCGCACGGCCTGAAATCGCCCCTTCCAGCTTCCGAGCATCCGGCTCCAGCATGCGGCGGATATCGTCGAGAGAGGCAAGGCCGCCCGAGGCGATGACGGGAATGGAAACGGCGTCGGCAAGTTCCAGCGTCGAAGTCCAGTTGATGCCGGCCAGGATGCCGTCACGGTCGATATCGGTGTAGATGATCGCGGCGACGCCGGCGCCCTCGAATTTCTTGGCGAGTTCAATGATACCGAGTTCGGAGGCCTCCGCCCAACCCTCGACGGCCACCTTGCCGCCCTTGGCATCGATGCCGACGGCGACATGACCAGGAAATTTCCGGCAGGCCTCGATCACCAGCGCCGGATTTCTGACCGCGACGGTGCCGAGAATGACGCGCCGCAGCCCGCGCGACAGCCAGGCCTCGATATGATCGAGCGTGCGAATGCCGCCGCCGAGCTGTACGGGATTGTCAGTTGCCTTCAAGATCGCTTCGACGGCATCGCCATTGGCCGAATGTCCCGCAAAGGCGCCGTCGAGATCGACCACATGCAGCCATTCGAAACCCTGATCTTCGAAGGATCTCGCCTGGGCGGCCGGGTCGGTGTTGTAGACCGTTGCCTGTTGCATGTCGCCGAGCTTCAGGCGGACGCATTGGCCGCCTTTCAGGTCGATCGCGGGAAAAAGGATCATCTCGTCTTACGTCCGTAAACTGGTCGGTACCATCAGCGCATTCCACGCATCTACGATATCCGAGCGGAAAAAGACAGCGGCAATGGTAGCCGCGCCGAAGAGCAGAAGCAGCAGCAGGGTGACGGCAAAGCCGGCCCGGACCTGACGCCAGAAGCCCAGGCGCCTCTTGATCGATTTCTCGATGTTTCGCACCTGGCGCAACGCATCGCTGTTGACGGCGGTCAGTCGGATCTGCGGCTCCATCGCCTCGACATAGGTTTCGGCATAACTCGAAAGGATCTGCGAGGCGCGGTCGCGCAACGTATTGCGCAGGTCGGTCGAGAGATAATTGCTGTTGACGGCGGCAAGCTCGGCCTCATCGGGCGAACGGCCGGCGTTCCGCTTGCGATGGCTGAGAACGAAATCGCGCTTTTGCCGCTCGTAGAGTGCGTAGGCGAGCAGGCCGATCAGATCGTCCTCACCTTCGATATAGAATTCCAGCACGGCCTCGGCGATGTCGCCGGCGCTGACGCCGTTTTGCCGCCGGCTCGGACCGTCGTTTGCGGGGAAAGATTCATGGATCATCGGTCCAGCCTTTCTTTCAGCGCCTTGGCTGCGTTGGAAAGCGCTTTCCTATGGATGGCTTCGTCGACGCGGCGGATGATCGTGCCGCCGGGAAGCTTGATATCGGTAAAGGGGGGCAAGCCTTCCCTGGAGGGCCGCAACGTGTAGAACACCTTGGCTGATTTCCGTGAAGCCGGCATCGAGCTCACTCCTGTTCCGCCGTTTCCATACAAGGGAAATAAGGCGGCTGTATTAAAAGCCAGCCCTTGGAGCAATTCCAGCAAAACTGTGTAGCGGTTTTGTCTCCGGAATTGGGTGAACAATGCTCTACGGGTTCCAGCGCAGGAAATTGGCGATCAGGGCCAGGCCGAGCTTCTGGCTCTTTTCCGGGTGAAACTGTGCTCCGGCCATGTTGTCGCGCCCGACGAAAGCGGTCATCGGACCGCCATAGTCCGCCGTCGCAATAACATCCTCGGCGTTTACGGCGGCAAGATGGTAGGAATGCACGAAATAGGCGTGCAGTCCCTGCGACCCCGTCGGAATTCCTTCGAAGAGCGGATGTTGGCACTTCAGGTCGAGCGTGTTCCAGCCGATCTGCGGGATCTTGAGGGCGGGATCATCCGGCGTCATCTCGACGACATTGCCGGGAATCCAGCCGAAACCGCGCGTCACGGTCTTCTCGAGGCCGCGCGAGGACATGAGCTGCATGCCGACGCAGATACCGAGGAACGGCCGCGCCTTCTTCTCGACAGCCTCGATCAACACCTCGGCCATCCCAGGCACGGTATCGAGGCCGCGCCGGCAATCGGCATAGGCGCCGACACCGGGAAGCACGATACGATCGGCCGCGGCAACATCCTCCGCCCTGTCGGTAAGATCGATATGGGCATCGATGCCAGCTTCGTGGGCGGCACGCTCGAAAGCCTTGGTCGCCGAGCGCAGGTTACCGGAGCCATAGTCGATAATCGCGACGCGCATCGTCAGCGTCCTCCATCAAAACCAAAGAGACCAAGCGATGTTGCATCGCCGTGCGGGCCCATCGGACGGGCCTTGTTCTGCCAGTCCGGTGCCGCGGCGTCGTCACTAGCGGCGATGACCGCCCGGTCCGAAAAATAGATCTGCTCGGCAACGCCGATCGTATCCGCGGCAATGAGCGAGTCTTCGTTCCAGCCCTTGGCAGCAAGGTTGCGGACACGGAAATTCTGGCCCTCGAGACCGACCAGAATATTCACGCCCAGCAGGATTGCCGTTCCCGCCGGCCCGAGGCCCGGTTCGTCCATCAGCGCACCGCCAATCCCCTGTAGCAGAAAGGCGGCGGCCGCATGCAGCCAAAGCCGATGCGCCAGCAGCCAGACCCATGGAAACAAGAAGCCGAGCAACGTGAAGCCATCACGGATGGTTCGCGTCTCATCGGCCGTCGCGTTCGCGCTGCCGGGCGCTGTCAGAAAGATATAGCTGGATGTCATTGCCGCCGCTCCCTTGAAGGGCTCAGACGAGCGTGCCCTTGGTCGAGGGAACACGGCCCGCCTGTCTCGGATCGATCTCTGTCGCCGTGCGCAGTGCACGCGCAACGGCCTTGAAGCATGTCTCGGCAATATGGTGATTGTTGGCGCCATAATGGTTGAGAATATGCAAGGTTATGCCGGCATTCTGGGCGAGCGCATGGAAGAACTCGCGAACGAGCTCGGTATCGAAAGTGCCGATCTTCGGAGCGCTGAAGGCGACATTCCAGACGAGGAACGGCCGGCCGGAAAGATCGACCGCAGCCTTGGTCATCGTCTCGTCCATGGCGAGATCGATCGAAGCGTAGCGGGTGATGCCACGCCGGTCGCCGAGTGCCTTGGAGATCGCCTGGCCGATGGCGATGCCGGTATCTTCGACCGTATGATGGTCGTCGATATGCAGGTCGCCCTTGGCATCGATCTCCATGTCGATGAGGGAATGTCGCGAAAGCTGGTCGAGCATGTGGTCGAAGAAGCCGACGCCCGTCGAGATCGTCGATTTGCCGGTGCCGTCGAGATTGACGGAAACGGAAATCGAGGTTTCGTTGGTCTTGCGGGAAACGCTGCCCGTGCGGCTTGCTGCGGTCTCGGCCATATGGCCCTCCATCGGGAATAAGGCCGTTCCTTATCAGGCGCATCGGGAAATATCCAGAAGCCGGGCAAGAGAAAAGCCGGCCCATTTGCAATCCGCTCCGGCCCACTTACATAGGGCTCAACAGGGCCGGCATGCGGCCCGGCAGACAGGTGTTTTATGACAACAATCATTACAGTTCGAAAAGGCGGCAAGGTGGTGATGGCGGGCGACGGCCAAGTGAGCCTCGGCCAGACCGTCATGAAGGGCAATGCCCGCAAGGTGCGCCGCATCGGCAAGGGCGAAGTCATCGCCGGTTTTGCCGGCGCCACCGCCGATGCCTTCACCTTGCTCGAAAGGCTCGAAAAGAAGCTGGAGCAATATCCTGGTCAGCTGATGCGCGCCGCCGTCGAGCTCGCCAAGGACTGGCGCACCGACAAATACCTGCGCAATCTCGAAGCCATGATGCTCGTCGCCGACAAGTCGATCACGCTGGCGATCACCGGCAATGGTGACGTTCTGGAGCCGGAGCATGGCACGACGGCGATCGGTTCCGGCGGCAATTTTGCCCTCGCGGCCGCCCTCGCACTCATGGATACCGACAAATCAGCCGAGGAGATCGCCCGCCGCGCCCTCGATATCGCCGCCGACATCTGCGTCTACACGAACCACAACGTCGTGGTGGAATCGCTGGATGCCGAAGGCTGAACCCTATGCCTTCCGGCCGCTTGCCGCGGTTGACCTGCCGCTCCTCGCCAAATGGCTGGAAAGCCGGCATGTCAGGCGCTGGTGGAGCGATCCGGCCAAGGCGCTGGCTTCGATGGAAAAGCATATCGACGCGGTCTCCGTCTCGTGTTTCATCGTCACGCTGAATGGAAAGGACTTCGCCTTTATCCAGGCGGCCGATCTCGACGACGAGGACGATGAAGCGCTCGCCGGTCAGCCGAAGGGCACCTACGGCATCGACCAGTTCATCGGCATCGAGGAACTCGCGGGCAAGGGTCATGGACCGGCCTTTGTGATAGGGTTCTGCGATATGCTCTTTGCAAAGGGCGCGCAGCGGATCCTGGTCGATCCGCATCCTGACAATGCATTCGCAATCAGAGCCTATACCAAGGCGGGCTTTCAAGGACTTGGCGAAACAACGACGAAATACGGCCGGGCGCTGTTGATGGCCCTGGACCGCCAGGAGAATGATACACAATGACCACTTTTTCCCCCCGCGAGATTGTTTCCGAGCTCGATCGCTACATCATCGGCCAGCATGATGCCAAGCGCGCCGTTGCGATTGCGCTGCGCAATCGCTGGCGCCGCCAGCAGCTCGATCCGAGCCTGCGCGACGAGGTCATGCCGAAGAACATCCTGATGATCGGCCCGACCGGCGTCGGCAAGACGGAAATCTCCCGCCGCCTGGCAAAACTCGCCGGTGCGCCCTTCATCAAGGTGGAAGCCACCAAATTCACCGAAGTCGGCTATGTCGGCCGCGATGTCGAGCAGATCATCCGTGACCTGGTCGAGGTCGGCATCGGCCTGGTGCGCGAGAAGAAGCGGGCCGAGGTGCAGGCCAAGGCGCATGTGAGCGCCGAGGAGCGTGTTCTCGATGCGCTGGTCGGCACCACGGCATCGCCTGCCACGCGCGAAAACTTCCGAAAGAAGCTCCGGGACGGCGAGCTCGACGACAAGGAAATCGATATCGAGGTCGCCGATGCCGGTTCCGGCATGGGTGGCTTCGAAATTCCCGGCATGCCGGGCGCCAATATCGGCGTGCTGAACCTGTCGGAAATGTTCGGCAAGGCGATGGGCGGCCGCACCAAGAAGGTCCGCACCACAGTCAAGGCCTCCTATGGCGACTTGATCCTCGACGAATCCGACAAGCTGATCGACAACGAAGTGATCCAGCGCGAAGCCGTTCGCTCCACCGAGAATGACGGTATCGTCTTCCTCGACGAAATCGACAAGATCGCCGCCCGCGACGGTGGCATGGGCGCCGGGGTTTCACGCGAAGGCGTCCAGCGCGACCTCTTGCCGCTCGTCGAAGGCACGACGGTTTCGACCAAATACGGGCCGGTCAAGACGGACCATATCCTGTTCATCGCCTCCGGCGCCTTCCATGTCTCCAAGCCCTCGGATCTTCTGCCGGAACTGCAGGGCCGCCTGCCGATCCGTGTCGAATTGCGTGCGCTGAACAAGGATGATTTCCGCCGGATCCTGACCGAGACGGAAGCAAGCCTCATCCGCCAGTACCGCGCGCTGATGGAGACGGAAAGCCTGAGCCTCGAATTCACCGACGACGCAATCGACGCGCTTGCCGATGTCGCCGTGCATCTGAACTCCTCCGTCGAAAACATCGGCGCACGCCGTCTGCAGACGGTGATGGAGCGGGTGCTGGACGATATTTCCTACAACGCGCCGGATCGGGGCGGGACGGCCGTAACGATCGATGCCGCCTATGTGCGCGAACATGTCGGAGATCTCGCGCAGAATACCGATCTCTCGCGCTTCATTCTGTGATATCGGTGCACCGCTTCATGTCTTCCCGGCATGAATGACGGATTGTAACGAACGCGACTCTCGACAACGGGCCTTTTACTTTCTAGTGAAGGCCCGTTTTGTTTTCTGCTCGGCTTTATTCGGCCAAGATTCTGGTCCAGGCAGCCGCATCACAAACAAGACGATGGAACGGACGGGATAACGGATCGTGCGACGCCTTTTGACAAGCCTTATGATTGCCGTTGCCCTGGTGAATTCGGCGCCTGCCTTCGCAATGCAGACGGTGCCGGCCGGCAATCGTCACGCCGAGCAGCCCGATATTCCGGGTGCTTCCATCAGGCGCACCAAGGGCACCAAGAGCAGCTTCGATCTGAAATACGAAAAGGTTCATGAGCTTCTGGCAACCGATCGCGAGCTGATGAGCAAGATCCGCAAGATCTCCAGCGCCTACGGCATCAATCCCATCCATGTCGTCGGCGCGATCGTCGGCGAACACACCTATAATGTCGACGCCTACGACCGGCTGCAGGCCTATTATGTCAAGGCTGTCTCCTACGCCGGAGAAAGCTTCCGCTTCGCCTATGACGGCGAAAACGTCGACGAATTCGTGGCGCGGCCGCAATTTGCCGAATGCAAAGGCAAGAGCGATTCCTACTCGCTCTGGTCCTGCCGCGAAGATGTCTGGGAAACCGATTTCCGCGGCAAGACGGTGGGTGGTACGAGCTTCCCCAACAACCGCTTCAGCGCAGTCTTCTTCCAGCCCTTCTATGCCGGTCAGACCTTCGGCCTCGGCCAGGTCAATCCGCTGACGGCGCTGATGCTCTCCGATCTCGTGACCCGCGTGTCGGGTTATCCGAAGCTGAATGAGAAGAATGCCGGCGCCGTCTACAAGGCCATCATGGATCCCGATATCTCGCTCGCCTTCGTCGCGGCCTCGGTCCGCAGGTCGATCGACGATTACAAGGAGATCGCCGGCATGGATATCTCGGGCAATCCCGGCCTGACGGCAACGCTTTATAATGTCGGCAATTCGCGCCAGCGCGCCGCAGCCCTTGCTGCGAAGAACCGCGGCGCCGGTACGACCATCTGGCCGGAAGAGAATTATTACGGCTGGCTGATCAACGACAAGCTGGACGAACTTAAGGGCCTGCTCTAGCTTCAAGCTTGCCGGGAAGGCCTAGATCTTCCCCGAAAGGCTTTTACGATGGACATGCGTCCGGACCCCTTCGTCCCGCCAGCACCGCTGCCGCGTACCGTGCCGCCGAGCCGGCTGGAAATCATTCGCATCATCCTGCGCAATCCGCTCGAACTCTGGGGCGAGCCGTCCTACACGCTGCCGTGGATCCGCACCAATTTCTTCGGCCAGAGGACGCTGATCGTCAATGATCCCGGCCTGATCAAGCACGTGCTTGTCGATAATGCCAATAATTACCGCATGTCGGATGTGCGCCAGCTCGTCCTGCGTCCGATCCTCCGCGACGGCCTTCTGACCGCCGAAGGTCCTGTCTGGAAAAGATCGCGCAAGGCGGTGGCGCCTATTTTCACGCCCCGCCATGCCCAAGGCTTCGCCGGGCAGATGCTGCGCCAGTCCGAAGACTATGCCCGCAAATATGAGGGCGCCGGCGAGGCAGGCGCAATTTTCGATATCAGCACCGATATGACCGAGCTGACCTTCGCGATTCTGGCTGACACATTGTTCTCCGGCGAAATCGTCACCTCGAGCGGCCATTTCGCCGACGACGTCAATGAACTCCTGCATCGCATGGGCCGCGTCGATCCGATGGATCTGATGCGCGCTCCCTCATGGGTTCCACGTGTGACACGCATCGGCGGTCAGAAAGTGCTGGAGAAATTCCGAGCCATCGTGCGCAACACGATGGATATGCGGCTTGCAAAGATGAAGGCAGACCGCAGCAGCGCGCCCGAGGATTTCCTGACACTGCTCCTGGAGCAGGCCGGCCCCGACGGGCTGACCAAAGAAGAGATCGAAGACAATATCCTGACCTTCATCGGCGCGGGGCATGAAACCACAGCCCGGGCATTGGCCTGGACGCTGTATTGCGTATCGAACAGCCCGCATATCCGCGAGGGGATGGAGGAAGAAATCGACGCGGTGCTCGCTACCGGGGCCAAACCTGTGGAATGGCTGGATATGATGCCGCAGACGCGCGCCGCCTTTGAGGAGACCTTGCGCCTTTATCCGCCGGCGCCATCGATCAATCGCGCTGCCATATCAGATGATTCCTGGACAAGCCCCAAGGGCGAGCGGGTCGAGCTTGAGGCCGGTGTCACGGTGCTCGTCATGCCCTGGACGCTGCATCGCCACGAACTTCACTGGGACAGGCCGCGCGCCTATATGCCCGAACGCTTCCTGCCGGAAAATCGCGGCTCTATCGGCCGCTTTCAGTTCCTGCCTTTCGGCGCTGGCCCGCGTGTCTGCATCGGCGCAACCTTTGCACTTCAGGAGGCAGTGATCGCGCTTGCTGTCCTGATGCATCGTTATCGCTTCGATTCCACCGATCAGACCAACCCCTGGCCGGTGCAGAAGCTGACGACGCAGCCACAGAACGGATTGCCGATGCGCGTGACCCCGCGCATAATTTCCACGAAGGCATAAATCTTTCGAATTATTGCAGAATTGACTATGAATGAAAGCCGGGCAAAGTGGCAGCATTCAAAAGTCGTTGCCAGGGAGAATGTCGCATGAGCCGCGTTGATAAGAACGGTCTTGCCATCGAAACCGTCCTTCATGATTTCCTCGTCAAGGAGGTGCTGCCGGGCCTGGCGGTCGATGCGGACAAGTTCTTTGCCGATTTTTCGGCTGTAGTCCACGATCTCGCCCCGAAGAATCGTGCGCTGCTGGCAAAACGCGATGAGCTGCAAGTAAAGATCGACGACTGGTACCGCCGGCACGGCGCCCCGGCAGATATGGACGATTACCAGTCCTTCCTCCGCGACATCGGCTATCTCCTGCCGGAAGGATCGGACTTCCAGGTCTCGACCGAAAATGTCGATCCGGAGATCGCATCGATCGCCGGCCCGCAGCTCGTCGTTCCCGTCATGAATGCTCGCTATGCCCTGAATGCCGCCAATGCCCGCTGGGGTTCGCTCTATGATGCGCTCTACGGCACGGACGCCATTCCCGAGAGCGACGGCGCCCAAAAAGGCAAGGGCTACAATCCGAAACGCGGCGAGAAGGTCATCGCCTGGGTGCGCGATTTCCTCGATACATCAGCGCCGCTGCAGGACTGCCGGTGGAAGGACGTTGGCGGCTTCGCCGTCAGGGATGGAGCGCTCTCTGTCAGATCGATCGATGGCGAGCAGGCCATGCTGACGGATGGCAAGCATTTTGCCGGCTATCGCGGAGATCCCGCCGCCCCGACGCATATTCTCCTGAAGAACAACGGCATTCACATCGAAATCGTCATCGATGCGACGACGACGATCGGGAAAGCCGATCCGGCCGATATTTCCGATGTCTGGCTGGAATCGGCAATTACGACGATCATGGACTGCGAGGATTCGATTGCCGCTGTCGATGCCGAGGACAAGGTCGTCGTCTATCGCAACTGGCTCGGCCTGATGAAGGGCGACCTGCAGGAAGAGGTGGCAAAAGGCGGAACGAGCTTCATCCGCAGGCTCAATCCGGATCTGCAATATGCCGGCCCGGATGGTGCCGCCTTCGAGGTGCACCGCCGCTCGCTGATGCTGGTACGCAATGTCGGCCACCTCATGACCAACCCGGCGATCCTCGACCGCGACGGCAATGAAGTGCCTGAGGGCATCATGGATGCTGTTATCACCGGCCTGATCGCGCTTTACGATATTGGTCCCTCCGGCCGGCGGAAGAATTCCCGCACCGGCTCCATGTATGTGGTCAAACCGAAGATGCATGGGCCGGAAGAGGTGGCCTTCGCCGTCGAAATCTTCTCGCGGGTCGAAGATGCGCTTGGCCTGCTGCGCAATGCCATCAAGATGGGCATCATGGACGAGGAGCGCCGCACGACCGTCAACCTCAAGGAATGCATCCGTACCGCCCGCGAGCGCGTCGTCTTCATCAATACCGGCTTCCTCGATCGCACCGGCGACGAGATCCACACGTCGATGGAAGCCGGCCCAATGATTCGTAAGGGCGACATGCGCCAGGCGGCGTGGATTTCCGCCTATGAAAACTGGAACGTCGACATCGGCCTCGAATGCGGCCTTGCCGGCCACGCCCAGATCGGCAAGGGCATGTGGGCGATGCCGGATCTGATGGCGGCGATGCTCGAACAGAAGATCACCCACCCGAAGGCCGGCGCCAACACCGCCTGGGTGCCGTCGCCGACGGCCGCAACCCTGCATGCCACCCATTACCACCGCGTCAATGTCGCCCGTGTCCAGCAGGGGCTGAAGGATCGCGCTCGCGCCAAGCTCTCCGACATTCTCTCCGTGCCGGTTGCGGTGCGGCCGAACTGGACGCCGGAGGAAATCCAGCGCGAACTCGACAACAATGCTCAAGGCATCCTCGGCTACGTCGTGCGCTGGGTTGATCAGGGCGTCGGCTGCTCGAAGGTGCCCGACATCAACAATGTCGGCCTGATGGAAGATCGCGCGACGCTGCGCATTTCGGCCCAGCATATGGCGAACTGGTTGCATCACAAGGTCGTCACCGAAGCTCAGATCGTCGAGACGATGAAACGCATGGCCGCCGTCGTCGACGGTCAGAATGCGTCGGATACCGCCTATCAGCCGATGGCCGACAATTTCGACGACTCGATCGCCTTCCAGGCTGCCCTCGATCTCGTCCTCAAGGGTAGGGAACAGCCGAACGGCTACACCGAGCCGGTGCTTCACCGCCGCCGCCGCGAGCTCAAGGCGAAACAGGCCGCGTGACGCTTGCCGGAGAATGCGAAAAGGCCGCCGGAACGACAGTTCCGGCGGCCTTTTTTATACCGAATTCGGCAATTAGCTTATTGAATGACGACGACCTTGGACGTGCCCTTGCCGGGACGAACGCGGCTGTAGAGATCGATGACGTCCTGGTTCATCAGGCGAATGCAGCCCGAGGAAGCGGCGGTGCCGATGGAGGCCCATTCCGGCGTGCCGTGCAGGCGGAAGAGCGTGTCTTTACCGTCCTCGTTGAAAAGATACATGGCGCGCGCGCCGAGCGGATTGGTCAGCCCCGGACCCATGCCGTCCTCGACGTACTTGGCGAGATCAGGACGGCGGACGGCCATTTCCTTCGGCGGGTGCCAGTTCGGCCATTCCTGCTTCCAGGCGACGTAGGCGGTGCCGGCCCATGCGAAGCCCTGCTTGCCGACGCCGATGCCGTAGCGCATCGCCTTGCCGTTGGCCAGGATGTAATAGAGGAAGCGCTCGCGCGTATTGACGATGATTGTACCGGGGCGCTCGGTGGTCTGGTAGCTGACGACCTGACGGCGGAACTGCGGCTTGACCCTGTCGATCGGGATCGCCGGCAGGGAGTATCCGGCATCCTTCGTCACGCCGTAGGCGTCATTGAAGATCTGTGCTGTCTGTACCGTCGGGCCTGCGCCCTTGTCGTCGACGGATGCGCTGTCTGATGTCGTAGAGCAACCGGCCAGAGCGAGCGTCGCCAGCAGGCCAAATACAGGGAATGCATTGCAGATGCGCATGGATGACTCTTGAAGTTTTGGGGCAAGGAGAACGGTCTTTCGACCATCGTTGATTATGGTTTATTTTCGATTAACTTGCGCTTTGCAAGGCTACTGCAGCGCGACAAATCCGTCTGCCGCGCAAATTAGAAGCGCATGGTTTTTTTGCAACAACACGCCAGCCCCTCTGATGGTTATCCATGACGATTTTGAGCGTTTACAATAACAATCCGTTAATCGATGGCCGGCAATCGGACAGGGCCATGATGGTGCGGCGTGGAACGCAGATATTGCTGCATGAAATGCGCCACGCCGTGCTGCCCGAACTGCCGCTGGCCAGCGGCCGCCGCGCCGATCTGATCACTCTTTCGGAAAAAGGCGAGGTCTGGATCATCGAAATCAAGACCTCGATCGAGGATTTCAGGGTGGATCGCAAATGGCCGGAATACAGGCTGCATTGCGACCGCCTGTTCTTTGCGACTCACCAGGATGTGCCGCTGGAGATCTTTCCCGAGGAATGCGGACTGTTCCTGTCGGATGGTTATGGCGCCCATATGATTCGCGAGGCGCCGGAACACCGCATGGCGCCGGCCACGCGCAAATCCGTCACGCTCAACTTCTCGCGTGCTGCCGCGCAAAGGCTGATGATGGCCGAATGGGCGAACGGAAAACCGTTCACTGTGGACGACGTCTAATTATAAGCGCGCGAGGTGCGCGTCTATTTCGGCGCGCGTTTGGCAAGGATACGCTGCAGCGTCCGCCGGTGCATATTGAGCCGGCGCGCCGTTTCGGAAACATTGCGCTCGCACATTTCATAGACTCGCTGGATGTGCTCCCAGCGCACCCGGTCGGCCGACATCGGATTTTCGGGAAGCTCAGCCTTTTCACCCGGCCGCTGTGTCAGCGCCGAAAACACATCGTCGGCATCCGCAGGTTTTGCAAGATAATCGACGGCGCCGAGCTTCACGGCCGTGACCGCCGTTGCGATATTGCCGTAGCCGGTCAGCACGATGATCCTGGTGTCGTCGCGCCGCTGGCGGATCGCCTCGATGACGTCGAGCCCATTGCCGTCGCCGAGCCGAAGGTCGACCACCGCATATTTCGGCGGCCTGCCTCTCGATTTCGCAACGCCCTCCGCTACTGATTCGGCCGTCTCCACTTGGAAGCCGCGCGTCTCCATCGCCCGTGCCAGGCGGCGCAGGAACGGCCCGTCGTCATCGACGATCAGCAGGCTGGCGTCGGGACCGATATGATCCTCGTCCGACGCGGTGAAATTGTCATGATTCTGTTCTGTCATCGTCTCGGCCCCGGCGGTTGAACGCCCGATCTGCGTCAACCGCTATATCCTGTTTATGCCGACAAAGTCATTTTGTCGAATTTGCGTCGATCAGCATGCGTGGCCATTCGATTCGGATGCGCGCGCCCGCACTTTCCGGATCGCGGTTCTCGAAAATCAGCGATGCGCCGGAGCGCTCCAGCAGCGTCTTGGCGATGAACAGCCCGAGCCCGAGGCCGCCAGCCGTATCCTCTTTCTGCCGCTTCGTCACATAGGGCTCGCCGATCCGCGTCAGAATGTCAGGCGCATAACCGTTGCCATCGTCCTCGATGACGATCAGGACTTTGTCGTGATCGTGCTCGACAGTCACGATCACTTTCTCCCGCGCATAATCGACGGCGTTTTCGATCAGGTTGCCGAGCCCGTACATGATGCCGGCATTGCGGTCGGTGACCGGCTCACCCTTGCGCGGGCTCTTTTCGATGAGCTCGAGAGCGATACCGAATTCTCGGTGCGGGGCGACGATCTCCTCGATCATCGACGAAAGCGGCAGCCGGCGCATATGTGCCTCGCCTTCGGAGGAAAGCGTCGTCAGCCGCCGCAGGATGTCGCGGCAGCGTTCGCTCTGGCTGCGCAACAGCATGACGTCCTCGCGGAAACGATCGTCATCCTTGAGTTCCCGCTCCATTTCCTTGGCGACGACGCTGATCGTCGCAAGCGGCGTACCGAGCTCATGGGCGGCCGCGGCCGCCAGCCCATCGAGTTGCGACAGATGTTTTTCCCGCTGCAGCACCAGTTCGGTCGCAGCCAGCGCATCGGCAAGCTGGCTCGCTTCCATCGAGACCCGATAGGCATAGAAGGCGGCGAATGCCATGGTCGAGGCGATCGAGCACCAGACACCGAACTGCATGACGTTGTGGACATTGATTTCGACCCCGTCGAACCAGGGCAGCGGGAAGGGCGAAAAGGCAAGCACCGTGATGCAGACCATCGCAAAGCCGATCAGCGCGGTGCTGTAGCGGATCGGCTGCGAGGCAAAGGAAATGATAACGGGCACGCAGACGAGCGCGGCGAAAGGATTGGCAAGGCCGCCGGTGATGAACAGCAGCGCGCAGAGCTGCAAAAGGTCGAAGCCGAGCAGGGCAAAGGCGGCTGGCGGTTCCAGCCGATGCGTCGGTGGATAGCGGATCGTCAGGTAAAAATTCACCCAGGCAAGGGCGGCGATCAGCGAAGAGCTGGCAATCAGCGGCAGGGGAAAGTTCAGCCAGAAGGCAACGATGAAAACCGTCAGCGCCTGTCCGCCGACGGCAAGCCAGCGCAGCCGCACCAATGTCTGCAGGCGCAGCCTGCGGCTGTTGTGCCGGTCCTCCAGTGTATAGCCTTCCGTGTTGTCGATCATGCCAGGCTTGTCGATCATGCCGAGGGCTCCTTGAACGGCCCTCATGTACCACGCGGTTTTGCCCGTGTCGTCGGCAACGCATCCTCCGGCCGCTCCGGCCAGGGATGCCGGGGATAGCGCCCGCGCATATCAGCACGCACATCCCTCCACGAGCCGGCCCAGAAGCCCGGCAGGTCGCGTGTCGTCTGGATCGGCCGGTGCGCCGGCGAGGTGAGCTCGAGCAGCAGCGGCAGGCGGCCACCGGCAATGGCAGGATGCTGCCTCAGTCCAAACAGCTCCTGTACGCGGATCGTCAGCACCGGCTCCTCGCCCTCATACTGGATCGGATGCCTTTGGCCGGTCGGCGCTTCGAAATGGGTTGGCGCAAGCCGGCTAAGGTCGCGTTGCAGCTCATGCGGTACCAGCGACATCAGCCCGTTCGAAAGCCCGGCTGCGGAAATCTCGGAAAGGCCGCGGGCCTCGGTCTGAAAGGGTGCGAACCACTCGTCCAACCGGGAAAGCAGGGCATCATCGCCGACATCGGGCCAGGGCTCGCCGATCGTCCGGTGAAGGAATCCAATCCGCTCGCGAAGCTGCATGGCCTCCTTCGAGAAGGCAAGCTGATCGAGCCCGAGTTCGCGTACCCCGTCCACCAGCGCCTGGGTGACTGCTGCCCCGGACGGGCGCGGCAAAGGCGTCTCTTCGAAGACAATCGCACCGAGCCGGGTTGCCCGCCGCGCCCGGATTTGCCGGCTCTGTCGGTCGAAGAATATTTGGTCGTCGGTTTTGATCTCACCGGGCAACTCGGCTTCGATGTCGCCGCGTGTCACCTCGGCTGCCGCCAGAACTCGCGCCCGCGCCGCCCGTCCGGTCAGGTCGGCAATCACCAGCATCTGGCTGCCGGCCAGCCTCTCGGTTTCGGGCAGCTCCGCTCCGCGGCCGTTCGCCATCACGAATCGGCCGCGCCCGCCGCGCTGAATCGCTATTCGATCCGGGAACGCATGCAGCAGCAACTGGCCGGCAAGCGCCGGCGCCGTTGAGGCAACGCTGTCGAGGCCGCTCGCCAGCCGTCCTGCCAGCCGCCTTGAAGCCTCCGCTCTCTCGCCCCGCTCGGCCTTGAAGCGTCGCAGCCGCTCCTCGATATCGATACTCGTTCCGCCAAGCCCCTGTTCGGTGAGAAGCACGGCGATCATCGCCGCATCGCGTGCGTGTCCCACTTCTCCCGCCGAGACGACCATGGCGGCAAGCCGCGGCGGCAAAGCGAGATCGCGCATCACCTTGCCACGCGCTGTCAGCGCTCCGTCCTTGTCGAGGGCGCCGAGCTGGCCGAGCAGAACCCGCGCCTCCCTCAGCGTCGTTTCCGGCGGTTGATCGACGAAGGCAAGCGATGCCGGGTCTTGAACGCCCCAATGTGCGAGGTCGAGCACCAGCCCCGAGAGATCGCTGGAAAGGATCTGCGGCGGGGTGAAGGCCGGCAGTGCCGCTGTCTGTCCCTGGTGCCACAGCCTGACGGCGATGCCCGGTTCCGTTCGTCCGGCACGGCCCGCCCGCTGATCGGCGGAAGCCCGCGACACGCGCACCGTCTCCAGCCGTGTGATGCCGGTCGACGCCTCGAACACCGGCAGACGCTGCAAGCCGCTGTCGATCACGATCCTGACGCCGTCGATGGTGATCGACGTTTCGGCGATCGATGTCGCAAGCACGATCTTGCGTGTCCCCTGGTATGCTGGCCGGATCGCCGCATCCTGCTCCTTCTGGCTGAGATTGCCGTAAAGGGGGGCAATCAGCGTCTCGGCTCCGAATCGCCCCTGCAAGCGTTCCACGGTCCGGGTGATTTCCGCCTGGCCGGGCAGGAAGGCGAGAATCGAGCCGGCCTCATTGGCATGGGCATCGAGTATCGCCCGCGTCACCGCATCCTCGATGCGTTCGCCGCCCGGCCGATCCTGGTAACGGATATCGATCGGAAAGCTGCGCCCCAGGCTTTCGATGACAGGTGGATGGTCGAGCAGCGCGGCCACGCGTTCGACGTCGAGGGTCGCCGACATCACGAGGATACGCAGATCGTCGCGCAGTGCCGACTGGACGTCGAGCGCCAGAGCGAGTCCGAAGTCTGCGTCCAGTGAACGCTCATGGAATTCGTCGAAGATCACCACCGAGACACCGGTCAGTTCCGGATCGTCGAGGATCATCCGGGCAAAAACCCCTTCGGTCACCACCTCGATGCGTGTCGCGGCCGATATCCTGTTGTCGAGGCGCATGCGGTAACCGACCGTCCCGCCGACCTGTTCGCCGATGAGCGATGCCATCCGGCTTGCCGCTGCCCGCGCCGCCAGCCGACGTGGCTCCAGCAGGATGATCTTGCCATCGCCGCGCCAGGCCTGGCCAAGCAGGTAAAGCGGTACCAGCGTCGTCTTGCCGGCGCCGGGCGGGGCGGAAAGAACGGCGCGTTTTTGCTTTTCCAGCGCAGAGGCGACGGCCGGCAGGACATGTGAAACCGGAAGCTCCGGCAAGGATGCACTGATTGTCACTTTCGGCCCGTCACTGTCTCATAGGCAAGAATGGCGCCGGCGAGATCTTCCAACGCCGCACCCACCGACTTGAACAGCGTGATTTCTGCGTGATGGCTTCGGCCGCCATGGGCGCC
>NZ_CM172788.1:4420000-4756014 GCF_057653715.1 Rhizobium sp. WSM1328
TCGGCAGACACACGGCGGGTGCTAACGTCCGTCGTGAAAAGGGCAACAACCCTAACCTCCAGCTAAGGTCCCCAAGTCATGGCTAAGTGGGAAAGGATGTGAGGATCCCAAAACAACCAGGATGTTGGCTTAGAAGCAGCCATCATTTAAAGAAAGCGTAACAGCTCACTGGTCTAAATAAGGGTCTTTGCGCCGAAAATGTAACGGGGCTGAAGCCATGCACCGAAGCTGAGGATGTGTAGCAATACACGTGGTAGCGGAGCGTTCCGTAAGCTGATGAAGGGAGACCCGTGAGGGCTCCTGGAGGTATCGGAAGTGCGAATGTTGACATGAGTAACGATAAAGAGGGTGAGAGACCCTCTCGCCGAAAGACCAAGGGTTCCTGCTTAAAGTTAATCTGAGCAGGGTTAGCCGGCCCCTAAGGCGAGGCAGAAATGCGTAGTCGATGGGAACCACGTTAATATTCGTGGGCCTGGTGGTAGTGACGGATTGCACAAGTTGTTCATTCTTATTGGATTGGATGGGCAGCGGAGCGGTTCCAGGAAATAGCTCCACCGTATAGACCGTACCCGAAACCGACACAGGTGGTCAGGTAGAGTATACCAAGGCGCTTGAGAGAACTATGTTGAAGGAACTCGGCAAATTGCACGCGTAACTTCGGAAGAAGCGTGACCCCATGGTAGGCAACTATTATGGGGTGGCACAGACCAGGGGGTAGCGACTGTTTATCAAAAACACAGGGCTCTGCGAAGTCGCAAGACGACGTATAGGGTCTGACGCCTGCCCGGTGCTGGAAGGTTAAGAGGAGAGGTGCAAGCTTTGAATCGAAGCCCCAGTAAACGGCGGCCGTAACTATAACGGTCCTAAGGTAGCGAAATTCCTTGTCGGGTAAGTTCCGACCTGCACGAATGGCGTAACGACTTCCCCGCTGTCTCCAACATAGACTCAGTGAAATTGAATTCCCCGTGAAGATGCGGGGTTCCTGCGGTCAGACGGAAAGACCCCGTGCACCTTTACTATAGCTTTACACTGGCATTCGTGTCGGCATGTGTAGGATAGGTGGTAGGCTTTGAAGCGGGGACGCCAGTTTCCGTGGAGCCATCCTTGAAATACCACCCTTATCGTCATGGATGTCTAACCGCGGCCCGTCATCCGGGTCCGGGACAGTGTATGGTGGGTAGTTTGACTGGGGCGGTCGCCTCCGAAAGAGTAACGGAGGCGCGCGATGGTGGGCTCAGACCGGTCGGAAATCGGTCGTCGAGTGCAATGGCATAAGCCCGCCTGACTGCGAGACTGACAAGTCGAGCAGAGACGAAAGTCGGTCATAGTGATCCGGTGGTCCCGCGTGGAAGGGCCATCGCTCAACGGATAAAAGGTACGCCGGGGATAACAGGCTGATGACCCCCAAGAGTCCATATCGACGGGGTTGTTTGGCACCTCGATGTCGGCTCATCGCATCCTGGGGCTGGAGCAGGTCCCAAGGGTTTGGCTGTTCGCCAATTAAAGCGGTACGTGAGCTGGGTTCAGAACGTCGTGAGACAGTTCGGTCCCTATCTGCCGTGGGTGTAGGAATATTGACAGGATCTGTCCCTAGTACGAGAGGACCGGGATGGACATATCTCTGGTGGACCTGTTGTCCTGCCAAGGGCATAGCAGGGTAGCTACATATGGACGGGATAACCGCTGAAGGCATCTAAGCGGGAAACCCACCTGAAAACGAGTATTCCCTATCAGAGCCGTGGAAGACGACCACGTTGATAGGCCGGGTGTGGAAGTGCGGCAACGCATGAAGCTTACCGGTACTAATAGCTCGATTGGCTTGATCGTTCTCATTGACTATGCTCATCTCAAGGCGACCGCAAAGCGGTCGTCCTGACAAGGCGAAGGCGCCAGCCTTTGCCCGGTCCCGGCGAACACGAAGTGTTCGTCCGGTTGGAGCTCTAAAACGTGTTCAAAAACGAAGTCATAGCACTTCACCAGCTTCTCAAAACATATAGTTGCGCTTTGCCGACCTGGTGGTTATGGCGGGGTGGCTGCACCCGTTCCCTTTCCGAACACGGCCGTGAAACGCCCCTGCGCCCATGGTACTTCGTCTTAAGACGCGGGAGAGTAGGTCGCTGCCAGGTCTGCAAAACGCAACTGATGTAAAACAATCTTCTCATCACAAACTCTGCGGCCCATGCCGAACAAAAAGGGCCGCTCACAAGCGGCCTTTTGTGTTACAATACATCAGCAAATCTCAATGATTTGCTCTGGCGCGGGGTGGAGCAGCCCGGTAGCTCGTCAGGCTCATAACCTGAAGGCCGCAGGTTCAAATCCTGCCCCCGCAACCAATCCTTCCCTTAGATACTCCCAAGCCCCTGCCATGCAGGGGCTTTTTGTGTTGCCAGAAGAGAGCAATATCGCTGGCGCGAAGACTTCATCTTCGCTGGCGATGGTAGCTCCTCGTCCTGCGGACCATAACCTGAAGGCCGCAGGTTCAAATGTAACCGCCCGATTGGAACCGCCTGCCGCCTAGCGCCCTGATGGCCTAAGACACGTGTTTAACGACGTCGTTAGCGACGTGTCTTAGGCGAGGATTGCGATGCGCGTTGAAATTCTTGGGCAGGAACGTCGACGGCGGTGGCGCGAAGAAGACAAGCTTGCGATTGTCATGTCGGTTGGGGTTTCTGGAGCCACGATCACAGAGATTGCTCATCGTCATGATGTAACGCGGCAGCAGATATACGCCTGGCGTAGCGAGCTCAAGAAGAAGGGGCTGCTCCCGGTGTCTTCGAATGCATTGTTCATTCCCGTCGATCTGAATGCCGTGCAGAACGATGCCCCTAAATTGAGGGAGAGCTGCTCCGGGATGATTGAGCTACGATTGATCTGCGGCCGCACGCTTCGTTTCGAGAGTTCTATGGCTCCCGATGTCCTGACGCAGATTATCCGGGCAGTGGAAGCAGCATGATTGGGCCTGGGACCGGCGTTCGGGTGTATCTTGCGTGCGGGATCACGGATATGCGCAAGGGAGTAGAAGGCCTTGCCGCGCTTGCGCAGGATGTTTTGCGTCAGAAGCCGACTGGCGGCGCGGTCTTCGCCTTTCGCGGCAAGCGTGGCGATCGTTTGAAGCTGCTGTATTTTGATGGCCAGGGCTTCTGCCTGTATTACAAGATCTTGCAGAAGGGGCGGTTTCCTTGGCCTTCGGCATCCGACGGGACTGCCCGGCTGACGTCGGCCCAACTGGCGATGTTGTGGGAAGGGATCGATTGGCGTCGTCCTGATTGGGGTGCGCCACCGGCCCGTGTCGGGTGATTTTATCCCACTGAAACCACTGGTTTTTATGGAAATTTATCCTGTCTCGTGGTAGTCAGGATCATGTCTAGCGCGACGACAAATCTTCCGGACGATCCAGCCTTTCTCAAGGCAATGATTGCCGCTTTGCAGGCGGAAAACGCGAAGATGTCGGCCACATTGCAGGCGCATGATCAGTTAATCCAAACGCTGCGGCTGCGCATTGCCAAGCTGAAGAAACAGGTCTTCGGCAAGTCGTCTGAAAAGATTGAGCGTGAAATCGAGCAGTTGGAACTGGCGCTTGAGGATCTGTTGATCGCCGCCGCTGAAGGCAGTACGGCGCCAATCGATGAACCTGATGAGGCGGCGTCTGTTGTTCCCTTGGCGGATACGTCTGAAAAGATCATGCGCCGGCGCCCACGCGTCTCGGACAAGGCGGTTCGCGAGCGCCGAGAGCTCGATCCTGGCTCCTGCTGCCCGGAATGCGGAGGTGAATTGCGTCTTGTCGGTGAGGACGTCAGCGAAATCCTCGACATGATCGCCGCGCAGATGAAAGTCATCGAAGTTGCTCGACTGAAGAAGTCCTGCCGCTGCTGCGAGAAAATGGTGCAGGTGGCAGCACCCAGCCGCCCGATACCGGGCAGCATGGCCGGCGCTGGCCTCTTGGCGTACATTCTGGTCTCGAAGTTCGACGACCATTTGCCACTGTACCGTCTGAACGAGATCTTCGCCCGCATGGGCGCCGACATTCCCGACAGCACGATGGTTGATTGGTGTGGTCGCGCCATGCAGGTTCTGCAGCCTCTCATCGAGCGGATCGAAACGGCGGTCATGGCAAGTGACCTGCTTCATGCGGACGACACCCCGATCAGGGTGCTGGATCGCTCGCTGCGAGACAAGGGGTTGGGCAAGGGTGTGAAGAAGGGCAGGATCTGGACGTATGTCCGCGATCAGCGTCCATGGGCAGGCAGTTCCCCGCCCGGTGCAGTCTACTATTTTGCTCCTGACTGGAAAGAAGAGCACGTCCACCGCCACCTCAAGCAATCAAGCGGCATCCTTCAGGCTGACGGCTACAAAGGATATGGCAAGCTATACTCGCCTGGAGAAAAGGGAGAATCTCGCTTCAAGGAAGCCGCCTGCTGGGCTCATTGGCGACGAGACTTCCACGATATCTGGACATCAAACAAGTCCGAGATCGCGCGAGAGGCTCTTCATCGCATCGGAGCGCTTTACGACATCGAGCGTGGCATCAATGGGCAGCCTCCTGAGATCCGTCTTGCTGCGCGTCAAAAGCAGAGCAAGCCTAAGGCCGATGCATTCCGCCACTGGGCTGAAGCTCAACTCACGCGCATTCCGGGCAAAAGCGATCTGGCGACAGCTTTCCGCTACGGATTGAGCCGATGGTCTTCGCTCTGTCTGTTCCTCGAAGACGGTCGCGTTGCGATCGACAACAATGCCGCCGAGCGGGCACTGCGTCCGATAGGCCTGGGAAGACGAAACTGGCTCTTCGCGGGAGCCGATACGGGAGCGGAGACCTTGGCACGCGCCATGACGATCATCGAGACGGCAAAGATGAATGGTCTTGATCCGCAGGCCTATCTGGCAGACGTGCTCGATCGCATCCACGATCACAAGATCAATCGGTTAGACGAATTGCTTCCGTGGAACTGGTCGGCGATCACCACAATCGACGCGAAGGCAGCCTGATGGCGACAGTCACCTACGTCCGTACGATCAAATTTGTTGCCGAAATCCTCGAAGAGGACCCGGAGCTTCTTCAGGCAATTGTCTCCAACGATGATAATCTGAGCTACGGCAGCATCATCTCCGTGTACACCGGAGACGACGAATCGGTGACCGCACTGACGGACGACGGCATGGACGAATTGGAGCAGATGCTCAAAGATGCCCGCCGCTCACCCCAAGAATGGAACGACTGTCCTCGACAGCTTTGTTGACGACGAGCTGCTCGTCGCTCGCATCAAAGCAAAATCTCGGCGGTAGCAATCGGGCGGTTACGTTATCCTGCCCCCGCAACCAAACAAATAGCCGCCTTCAGGGCGGCTTTTTGTTTGGTAACGGGTCGAGGGTTTAATGCCTAATCAGGGGCCCGCAAGAAGGCAAAGCCGACGCAGCGGGACAGAAAACTACAAAGCCTGCCCCCGAAACCAAATCCTTCCTTTTAAAGATCAGCATCTACCTTCTTATCGCTGGCGGAAAAGCTTCGCTTTCCCTGGCGATGGTAGCTCCTCGTTCGCAGAGCTCACCATAACCTGAAGGGTGAGCGGTCGATCGGGCCCGCCCGATAAAACAGTCCACTGAACTGTTTAAGACCCAACGGGGCAAAGCCTCAACCCGAAACCAAATTCCCAATAATACGCAAAAGCCCGCCTCGTGCGGGCTTTTTGCGTTTGGCCAGATGTGGTCGAGGCAAACATCCAGGATCAGTAATCGGATTCGGATCCTTCAGTTCAATTCATTCCGGGCCAGGAATTCGGCTGCCTGTATTGTCTTCAAGGCACTCGCTGTCTCCCTGAAGTAAGGCAGGGTTTCCCAGAGGGTGCGATCGCCGACGATATAGAAGCGGCGTTTGGCGCGCGTCAGGGCAACGTTCAACAGGTTCGGCTTCGATGCGGCCCAGGCTGCAGCCCCGCTATGAGCGGCATCGGCGCCGAGCACCATGAAAACCACGTCTTCTTCCTTGCCCTGGAAGGTATGCACCGTGCCGATCCTTTCCTTCAGCCACTTCGACAGTCTTGGCGGAGCCGAGCGCGTATTTCCGTTCCAATCAACCCATGTTGCATGGGCCAGAGCCTGCTTCAGACTGTTCTTGATCTCCTTGAACGGCGAAATGATATAGAGGTCTGGCAATCCGCCGTCCCGGCGATAAGTGGCGGTGAGGAGATCGACGATGAAGCCCGTTTGTTCTGGAACGGCCTGTTTGCCTGACACCCTTCCCCTGACGTCGATCCAGGCGCTGTCGCCATAAAACGGCGGAGCGTCACCGGCCGGCCGGCGCTCTTCCAGCCCGAAGACCATCTTGTTCTGATAGGCGATCTGGTTGGCAAGGCCAAACATCGGATCGATGCAGCGCCGATGTACCCTGAGGGGACTGCCGATCCAGAGCCCATCGGCCTCCTCGCCCGAGACCGTCGTCCCATAGCGGTTGTTGGCATCGGCCAACATCTGCACCGACGCACTGTTCGGCGAATATTGTCCTGCCGCCGTATGCGGCGAGAGAGCCGAGGTGGCGGTGATCAGCGCGCTGGGCAGCGTGAAGACCGGTTCGATCTGCTGGGGATCACCGATCACCATGACGCGCCGCGCCCGCAACAGGGCGCCGACGGCCGCCTGCGGCACCGCCTGACCAGCTTCATCGATGAAGACCCAGCCGACCGAGCCGGTGTCGAGACCGTGGAACTGCCGGGCAAAGGAGGCGAAGGTTGTCGAGACGATGGGAACGATCATGAAAAGGCTCTGCCAGATCAACGCAATGTGCTCGCCGTCGGCGGGACCGTTGTTGGAAAGCAGTTTGTTGATGGCGACGATGTTCCCTCCAAAACCTCCGCCTTTCTTGCCCACATCCGCCAGCCACGCTTCATGCAGCGTCAACGCTGCTTCCAACAATGCCGAACGCAGACCTGCCAGTTCGTCCTGATGCCACAGACCGTCAATCTGGAACTGATCGGTCTCGAGATCGGTCAGGCGACCAGGTAGGGTGGGGTGATTGAGAATTTCCCCTAGGCGGCCAAACTCCTCCCTTTTTCTGGACCAGATTTCTCGTTGCGACCGCAGTGCCTGTTCGGCACGTCGATGTCTCCGCAAAGACTGTTCCAGCGCAGGTCTGAGGGTTTTCGTAAGGTGATGTTCGCATTCCGCCAGCGCCTTGCGCAGTTCCAGCTGTCTTCGTGCATTGGCGACGACATTGTGCCGATGCTGCCGGGCAGGGTTGGTCGACAGCACTTTCTCCCACCACGCAGGAGCGCCTCGGTCGAGCAGCAGTTCCTCCTCCTTCAGAGGAGACAACCCTTCCCTGAGGCGGAGCATGTCGGCGGCAACCATATCGCATCGGTCCTGTGCGTGTCGAAGTTCGGCCGCACCTGCTCTGACCTTTTCAAGCGCCTCGCGGCAGAAACCATCCTGCGAAACCAGGGCGATTTCGTCATGGAGATCGGCATAGCGTGCATATTCGCCGATCTTGTCGCGAACCACCTTGTCGGCGGCCTGAAATGCCGCCGATGCTTCGGCGAAGTTTGGTCCCTTATAACCCTTTAGCCACTCCCAGATGGTCTGTGGTTTGTCGGCACCGGACCAGCCGGGCTTCGGCCTTTCGGCGATCTCCATGAAGGCGAAACGTTCCTTGAAAGCTCGGCGATTCCGGGAATTGCCGAGCGCACAGGCGATTAGCCCCCATGGGCGGTCGCCGTCCGAGAGCCTGACGACCGCCCCATTGTCCTTCTGGCAAGCGACTTTGTGCGCGATGGTCTGCAGATATTGGAAGGAAGACGTTCTCGCGACCGAGCTTCGCTTCGGAAGGTCGCGCGAAATAATCTCCACGGCGGCGTTGTTGGAGGAGGCGACAACCATTTCGAATCCTGCCAGGGCCGGGATCAGCGCCGATATCGTGGCAGTGCTCCGGTCCGCGAAAATGATGCGGCGCGGCGCGCCATCGAAGGCTTCGCGCGCCGTCTTCAAGGAGGCCAGGATGCGAGCGCGCCGAACGATATTATCTGCGAACATGTCGCGAAGCAGCGTCGTCTTTCCCGTCCCTGGCGGGCCGTTGACCGAGAACAGTCCCGTTTCCGACAGCTCGTCGATTGCCGAATTGATCGCGAACTGTTGCATCAGGCTCATGGCGTGGTGAGGTTCGCTGAGCCAGCGCCCGCGGTTGAGTTTTCCAGGATGCAAGGCCCGAACGATCGCCCGGCGTCCATCCTCCGAGTAGAGGTCGATCCGTTTCTCATGCACCAGCGGGGTGAGATATTGCCTGAGCGGCGCGGGGATATCGCCATGCGTGACGCGTATCATCGCCCGCTCGATGTCCTCGATGAAGAAGCTGTTCAAGATACCGATATCGTCTTCAGCACTGGTACTCTCATCCTCCTCGTCGTCGGCATCGAGCGCATTGCTTTCCGGCGGTGGTGGCAAGGAGATGAACTCTGATTTTTCCACCCGGTCCCGGTAACGCATTTCAACAGCGGCAATGGGTTTCTCCTGCTTCGAGGCAAAGCCGGCCCAATCGCAGAGCAATTCATGCAGCGTCAGGATTTCGGCAGCATCGATCGGCTGATCGGTCGTGTCCTCGGAGGATGAAGATCTCAGATGCCGCTGCGCCCGAAAGTTTTGAAGCAATTCCGAGAGTTGCCGCTTGCTGTCGGCAAATGCCTGGTAGCCGAGCGAGGAGAGGCCGGATTTCCGCACCCGTCCCAGAGCCCATGGCAGCGTGGAAACTGAAAATGTTTCGAACAGCGGCTGTCCCAAGGGAGAGAGCTGCAAGCTGGCAAAGCAGGTATCGCCATCGAGGTCGCTGCGTTCGGCGTCGTCATATTCGGCGGTATCGGTCGCAACGCAATCGAAGTGTCTGCGAATATCGGCAATTTCGGATTTGCTGAAAACGCCGAGGAACAGGGTAAAACCCGTGATCTGCTTCTCCTCGGGGATCGCTGGACGACTGAGTGCGGCACCGTCATCGCCGAGCGTTTTCGCATGCAACCAGAAAACACTTCGGCCTTCACCGGAGACGATACGACTGGAGAGATCGTAAGGAATGAAGAACTCGATTTTGTGCCAGAAATCGAGAATGGCCAGAAGCCGTTCCCTTTCGGCGCCGTCTGCATTCGTCTGCATGACTTCTCACTGAGGAGTTGCAAAAATAGGCTCGCGCTTCTTTTAGCAACGATCGCAGCGCAAAATCAAAGACCATGGTGACTGTGCGTCCCGGAGCTGCCGGACCGCATTTCCGCACCATGGCGAAACCACATCAATGCAGACGTGGCCGGCGTCGCTCGCTGAGCTGCCGTCCTCGGTTCCAGCGGGCGATGGTCTCCGGCACGACGTCCGTCTTGCCAGCGGCGGGCTCGGTGATCGAGCGCAGGCGTTCGAGGGCAACGCCCGCCTTGGCGGCATAATCGAGTGCGGTCGGATCGTCCGAATGCACGTCCTGGATCGCGGCGAAAACCGCCTCCGCCTCGGCCAGCCGTTTGCTCGCCGCAAGGGCGATACCACGCTTGTAATGCGCCTGGATGAGATGCGGCCCGATCTCGCCGATCTGACGGAAAGTCTCTGCGGCCTGCTCATATTGATGCAGCGCAAGTTGCGTGTCGCCAAGCCGCATTTGGATCGGTGTCGGGTCGGGTGCTTGCTCGACGAGAGCCTTGTAGGCAGTCAATGCCTCCGTCAGTTTGCCTCGGTCGAACAGCAGATTGGCGAGCCCGAATTCCGCGCCGGTATGGCCTGGCGCCGATTGCAGGACCTGGTTGAAGGCGATCTCCGCCTTGCTCCGGGCTCCATTGCGGTACATGTCGAGCGCCTGTTCATAGACGAAACGAATGCTGCGCGGGTTGAGCGCGCCATGCAGGTTCTGGCCGTTGCGGGTGCGGAACAGGGTGCAGCTGATCCGCCTTTCCTCCACCCCGAACATGTACTTATAGGGTTCGTTTCCGCGCAGGAAGTCATAGGTCTTGAAGCCCTGCTCGATCGCCCGCCGGATGCAGTAGCCATGCAGGATGAGGCCGGGAGACGGCGTCTTCCAGTTCTCGTCGCGGCCGGTGATATAGAAGAGGATGGCCTTCTTCTGCCGGTCGACGATATTCGCCAGCGCGCCGAGCGGCTGGTCGCCATACCAAAGGACCGGCACCTCGAGATTGCCGCAGTTGAAGCTGTCCATCAGCATCTCGCGCGTGGTGACGATCAGCCGCTCGGTCCGCTCTGCGCCCTTGCGGGCACTCCATTTGATCCGCCAGAGATTGAAGAGGGTGTCCAGGTCCCGATCGATGGTCTCGGGAGTTGCCATCGTGATCCTGTAAATATCGTCGCCTTCGACCTTGCGCAGGAACCGCCGGAGCTTCTGGCGCGTCTGGCTGCTCATGCGCTGCTCGAGATAGTCGTCGAAGCTTGCCGGCAGGGGGACGATGGGACAGATCGTATTGTCGATATTCTCGCTGTTCTTGGGCGAGCTGTCGCGAAACATCACTTCCGGTCCCTGCAGCGCCTCGATCATCTTCTCGCGCCGGCTGGCAGGACCGCTGAAATATTCGAGTTTCAGGTCGGTCCAGTTTTGATGTTTGATAAACGAAGCAAAGCCCGCAATGGCGTGATGCTCGTAATCCGGCCTGACGATGAAGCCGGTATAATCGGCCGCAAAATTCCCGGCCATGATGATCTCGTCATAGAAGAGCCCGGTCTTTTCGTTCAGATGCGTGATGAGGCGCAGCGGAAGGAAGGCGACATAGGGTGCTTCGGGATCGCGTTCGCGAAGGGCGAGGATGAACCAGCGGCGTCGGCGCGACAGATAGTTCTTCAGCCATATCCAGGAGAGGAAATGCTGCGCGTCTGGATCTTCCAGGAAGACCTGATCCCAGTTCTCGCGCACCGCCTCGAACCCCGCAATGGTATCGATGATATCTATGCGCATGTCCGCCCCCCAATACCCCATACGTCACTTGGGAGGTTTCATTCTAAAGGGAAACACCGATCTTCAAATAAACCGTCCGGATGATTTGAGGCGCCTAAATGGGATTAGTCCTGAGCCCGGCGCATAACCCAAAATCGCAATCGGTTTGGTCAAAATCATATACAGATTCAAAGCGATAGAGCCAAACGCGTCCTGAAGGATGCCGAGCTTCAACGGACTTCGCCCGAAAGTGTGCAGCGGTTTTGAGAACATGAGTACATAAGGATTAGATCAGAGCTCGCCGGAGATCCGCGGGCTCGCATGGATGAAGGCCCAGAGCGTCCGGCTGATGGCGACGATCTCGGCGATCGACTTTTCCAGAAGGTCGAGCTCGCGCGCGTCCATCTGTTCGATCTTGCCGTAGCGGATCTGCTTGTCGTCCTCGACGAGCCGCATCAGCTGTGTGCTCGAGATCTCTCCCTTTTCGTCGAAGGAATAGATGCAGTGATTGTACTTGTTGCGTATCTTGGATTCTTTCTTCAACCGCGACATGGCTGAAAGGATCGCCTTCCGGTCGGAAGGGGAGGTCGAAGCGAGCTTGGACAGCCGTTCGATGAGATCGATCCGTGCGCGCGTGGTGTTCAGCGTCAGGAACACGACGATTGCTGCATCCTTTTCCACCCGGAGAAGATGGGCGATGATGTAGATCAGCAGGCTTTCGGTGTTCGTCCAGACATAGTTCAGGCGGCCGACCCGCAGCAGGACATCGGACATCGCCGCCATGCTTGACCCTTTCTCCCCGGAGGGAATCCATCCCTCAAGGGATGACATGTGGACATTACATTAGAACAACGCGCAAGTCCGTCATATCTACAGGTCCGCCCGTGCCGGATCGCGAGCGATCAGCGCTCCTTGAATGCCCGGGACATGCTGTCGGTGATCGGTTTGCTCAGATATTCGAAGAAGGTGCGTTCCGATGTCTGAATCAGCACTTCGGCCGGCATGCCGGGAACGGGATGGAAATTGTGCACCCGCGCAATCTCGGAATCGGGTATGCCGACGCGGACGATATAGACGTCCTTGACCGAAGCTCCCGAATTTTCCTCGATCGAATCGGCCGAGACGTAGAAGACCTTGCCCTGCAGAACAGGGGTCGTGCGCCGGTTGAGCGCCGTGAGGCGGATGGAGGCCGTTTCTCCCTCATGCAACTGGTCGATCGAGGTGCGCAATACCTGCGCTTCCAGGATCAGCGGCACGTGCGACGGCAGGATTTCCATGATCGGCTTTCCTGTCGTGATGACACCGCCGGCTGTGTGAAAATAGGAGCGCACCACCGTGCCCGACACCGGCGAACGGATAGTGGTCCGTTCGAGCACGCCGGCGGCCTCGCGCATCTGTTCGCGCACACTGTCCAGATCGGTTTCGGCGGTCTCGAGTGCATCGAGTGCCGCCTGCTTGTTGGAGTTGACGGCGATGACGGCTTCCTGGCGGAATTTGGCGATCTCGGCCTCGCTCTCGTTGAGCTCGCCGTTCAGTCGAGCAATGTCGCCCATCGCATCGGCGATCGCCCGCTCGATTGCCAGCAGATCCGTCCTGCGCATATAGCCGACCTTCACCAGCCGAGCCTTGGAGTCGCGTTCCTCGGTCAGCAGCGACAGCTGCCTTTCGAAGGAATCTCTCTGGCCCCTATAGCCGGCGAACCGGAATTCCAGCGACGCGATGTTCTTCCCGATCAGATTGAGCTGCTCTTCGAGCTTGATCTGCTTGCTGTGGAAGACGACGTTCTGGCTCTGGATGATCGCGTTGATATCGGGATCGCTGGCCTCCTTCGTCACGATATTGGGAAGCTGGAGTTCACGCAGGCCCTGCGCTTCGGCACGGAGCCTTGCGACAATGGCTTCCAGGCGCAGACGGCGAAGCTGCAGCATCCGCTCGTTTGAGCGGGATGCTGTAGGATCGAGGGTCAGCAGGATATCGCCTTCCTTGACCGTATCGCCTTCGCTGACGCGCATCTCCTTGATGATGCCGCCTTCCAGATGCTGGACGATCTTGTTGTTGCCGGTCGCGACGAAGCTTCCCTGCGCGATAACGGCGGAGGCGAGCGGCGCCGTCGCCGCCCAGAAGCCGAAGCCTCCGAACGAGGTGAAGAGAACCGTCAGGCCGACGATGCTGTGCATCCGGATTGAGCGCGGCACGTCGCTATACCATTCGAGCTGCACCGGACCGGCCGTCTCCTGATTTTTCCGTCCCATGTCGTTCATCCCTCGATGCGCGGTGCTTGTTGACCGTTATTGCCGTTGTTCTTGGAAAGCGCCTGCAGCACCTCGATCCTTTCCCCGAACATGGCGACAGTACCCTCCTTGAGCACGAGGATCTTGTCGACGCATTGGAGAAGGGCCGGGCGCTGGGTGATGGTGACGGTGGTGATGCCCTGCTTCTTGGCGTGTATCAACGCCTTGGCAAGAGCTGCCTCGCCTTGTGTATCGAGGTTCGAGTTCGGCTCGTCGAGGACCACGAACTTCGGATTGCCGAAGAAGGCGCGGGCCAGCGCGATGCGCTGCTTCTGGCCGCCCGAAAGCGGAGCGCCGTCACCCGCCACAATTGTTTCGTAGCCCTGCGGGAAGCCTGCGATGAGTTCGTGCACGTCAGCGAGCACAGCGGCCTCATAGATCTGGTGATCGTCGACGTCGTCACGCATGCGGCAGATATTGGCCTTGATCGTACCGGGAAAGAGCTGCACATCCTGCGGCAGATAGCCGATGCTTTCGCCGAACTGGCGCTGGTCCCAGTTGCGCAGATCCATCAGGTCGAGGCGAACATTCCCCGATGTCGGGACGATCGAGCCGACGAGCATCTTGCCGAGCGTCGTCTTGCCGGACCCGGAATTACCGATGATCGCAAGTGATTCCCCCTTCCTGAGCGAGAACGAGATGCCGTTGAGAATGACCTTCTTCTGCGGCGGCGGCACGAAGAGAATGCGTTCGACATCCAGCCGGCCTTCGGGATTGGGAAGACGCAGGCGCGGGAAGTTCAATGGGGAGTTCAACAGCAGTCCTTTGATCCTGCCATAGGCGGCTGCCGATCGGTTGAACTGATGCCAGCCTTCGATGGCGCCTTCGATCGGCGCCAGGGCGCGTCCCGAGATGATCGAGGACGCAATCACCATGCCGCCCGTCAACTCACCGGAGAGCGACAGATGCGCACCCCAGCCCAGCAGGGTGATCTGGGTGATCATGCGGCAAGCCTTCGATATGCCGGAGAAGATGATGTTGCGGTCTTGCGCTTCGACTTGCGATTTCAGCGAGCCCGCCGTTTCCCGGCCCCACATCTTCACCGCCTCGGGGATCATCGCCATTGCGTTGATAATCTGCGAATTGCGCGACATGGAATCGAGATGGAAATTTGCCCGGCTGAGATAGCCGTTGGATTCGGCAAATTGCCGGGCGGTGAATTTCTGGTTCAGATAGGCGATCACGAAAAGCACCGCGCAGCAGACCATGATGATGATGCCGAGATGCGGATGCACGAAATAGACGACGACCACGAAGAACGGCATCAGCGGCGCATCGAGAAACGCGATCAGCGTGCCGGATGTCAAGAAGCCGCGCAAAAGCTGCAGGTCCTGCAGCGTCTGATAATCCTTGCCGCTGCCATGCAGCGACGCCCTCGCTGCGGCGCTGAGGATCGGCGCGCCGAGCTGAACTTCGAGCTCCACCGCGGTGCGCATCAGGATAAAGCGCCGCACCGTATCCATGAAGGCCTGCAGCAGCACGGCGCCGATCACGGCGATCGAGAGCATGACGAGCGTGTCGACGGAGCGGCTTGTCAGCACCCGGTCGGATATCTGGAAGAGATAAAGCGGTATCGCCAGCAGAAGGACGTTGATGGCGACCGTAAACACCATTACGACCACCATGTTGCGCCGTACCGCCACCATCCCGCGCGAGAGGCTGGCGGCGAAATTCACAGGCTCGCTGCGCTTGTGAAAACCGCCGCCGCTTCCCCCGCCCCCGCCCCCGCCGCCCCCGGGATCGGAATTCTTGCCGTTTCCGCCGCCGCCGGTGCGCAGCCGCCTGTCGTTCTCGCTGATCGGACCGCTTTCTCCTTCGATGGTCTTGCCGAAAGGCATCGTCGGGCTCGATTTAAGCTCGGTCTTCTCTGTCGGCAGTTCGGGGGCCACCCGTGCTTCGATCTGCGGCTGGGCCGGCGCTTCCGCCGGTTTTGCTGTCGCCGGGCCCTGCGCCACCGCGACAGCAGGCGCCGTTTCCACTTTAGCTTCCGGCACCGCCGTCTTTTCCGGGAGGGGCGCCTGCGTTGCGCTTGCGCGTCCGGTATCGGCAGCCTCGGTTGCTGCAGCTTCGGACGTCTGCTTGCCGCCATCAGACGAAGCAGCGGCACCGCTCAGCCTGCGAAGGTTCTCGACCGCCTCGTCGATCGCCGAGATGCACAAATCGGTCATCGTCGCTTCCGAAGGGGCAGCGGAGGGAATAGTGCCCGATCTCAGATCGAGGGCGCTGCCTGCCGCAAAGATTTGTTTCGAAATCTGGTTCATCGTGGTTCCCTCGCAATACTCAAGGTCACGCGACCATGGCTTGCATTACGTCGGCGGGGTGCGTCGACGACCATGAAAAATCATTCCCGGCATTGATGACGCCGTCAGCGCAATTGCCGCCCGCCGGATCGTCGTTGTCGAGAAAGGCGATGACTTCGTTGGCGAGCCTGTCGTCGGCCGGCTGCGGCTGTGTCGTGTCATGCTCCACCAGCCCGCCCTGAATGAGGATGGCGTCTGAATAGAGCTGGCCTGCCAGATAGGTCGTCTGGCCGAAACTGTCGTAGTCGACGATTTCGGCGATGTTGACGACCGCATTGCTGCCCGTGTCGATCGTAACCGTTGCGTCGGGATTGTTTTCGAGGATGGTTGATGCCGCCAGGGTCACATCGTCGGAATCGCCGAGGATGCTGACCTGTTTTATGATCGTCATGTCGTAGAGATTGCCGGTGATATAGAGCACATTGAGGCCGGCATAGCCCTGGAAATTCATATCGAAGGACAGCCCTTCCGGCATGTCGGGATCGCGGTCCTCGATCGCCTTCTGCGTCGCGACCATGTAGTCCGGCATGGCCGCGAACGGGCTGTCCGTCCCGACATTGTGGATCGAGGCGAAATTCCAGAGCAGGTTGTTGCCGGTCTGTATGTCGGCGCCGGGATCGACGCCGTCTTCGGCCCGCACCCAGTCATTGTCGTAGAGCAGCGAGATCTGCGTGATGCTGTTGATGTCGAGCACATTGCCGCCGATGATCACCAGATCATACTGCATGCCCATCCCGAAAAAGGAGGAGAAGTTGATGGAGGTATTGCCGCCGGTCAGAACCGTGGCTTCGGATCCAGAAGTGGTGACCGTCATCGTGTCGTTGTCGGTGACGAAGTGATATTGCTCGATCCACTGTACGAAGGAGACGTCGCCGTCGATGACGCTGACGCGCCAGCTGTTCGGGAAAGTCGGCTCGACAGCATCGTTGTCGGCATGGCTCGATGCTTCGAAGGTGCTGTGTTCGAAGAGGGCGATATTCTTGGCGACCGTTCCCGCGTCATCGGCGGAATGGCCGGATGAATGCAGCGTCGAAGCAA
The DNA here is from genome assembly GCF_057653715.1 of Rhizobium sp. WSM1328. Lineage (NCBI taxonomy): Bacteria > Pseudomonadati > Pseudomonadota > Alphaproteobacteria > Hyphomicrobiales > Rhizobiaceae > Rhizobium > Rhizobium sp. WSM1328. Next base: position 4,436,518 of record NZ_CM172788.1, read on the forward strand.
TCTCGTCGTTGTCGCTGTAGACAAAGGCTTGGGAGATCGCGTCGATCTGGTGATAGTTGCCCATCACCGCCGTGACCGAGGCGATGACGCCGGTATTGATCACCGAGGCGACGTTGACAAGGAGGTTTGCACCGGCGGTCACATCAAGGCTGTTGCCACTCGGGTCGGTCTGCTCGACGGATGTACTGCTGTCGTCTGGTTCTTCCTGGAGCTTGGCGAGACCGCGGTCGGGCAGGAAGTCGTCGAGGACAGGGATATCGGTCGTCTCCTCGCCGTTGACATAGACCGTGTCGTTCTTGGGGGCGGTGGTGCTGAAATCATGCGTCGCGTCGCCGCTGCTGGGCGAGGCCGGCCCACTGTCCTTGCTATTCTGGATATAGCTTTCGAGATCCTCGGCGATCTTCAGCGCGCCATCATAGGTATCTGTCCGGTGGAGGCTCGCAAAAGGCGTGAAGATCTCGGCCTCGGTGCTGAAATCCGCGAGCCGCTCGATGACGAAACTCGTGTCTCGAAGGGGATGGACGCCGTCCGTCATATCCAGATAATCGTCGTCGTAGAGGACGTTGACCTGGAGGACATGACTGATCGCCGAACCAGGCCCGGCAAAGACTGTCAGTTCCGGCTCATCCGTGAGCACGATATCCGTAGGATCGCCGAAATGCGGTAACGGGATGTCCTTTCCGGCAATCGCCGCCAGCTTCTCGAGGCTCTCTTCGAAGACGCGGCCGAAATGGCGCGCCGGGCCAAATTCGATGTCGTAGCTGCCGCTTTTGTAGATGATGCCCGGATCGTAGTCCTTGAGCTGGAGATCGGAAGAGAAGGCGGCGGTAAAGGCATCCTGATCCGGCAGAGCCGGTCCATCCGCGCCCGGTCCTGCACCTTCGGCATAGTTCGTACGCAACCGCATCTCGTCGGTCGTCATCTCGAAGAGACCGATGAAGTGCGCAATGATTTCCGAAATCTTCTCGATATGCATGGTTCGGCCCTCCCATTCGAGATGACGATCGGCCTTGGAGGCACCCGCCGGGAGCCGTCGTGTGGTCGTCAAATCGTTTTCAAGCAGTCAAACTGCACCGGCTAGAGCCGGTGCAGTTCGTCTTGGTCGCTGGAGGTCGGTGTCAGGTGCCGGTATCCTCGCCGACGTCGGAGACATGAGAATTGCCGCCGATGACGCTGGAGTCGACCGTATTGCTGAGCAGGTTCGCACCCTGAACGAACTCGAGGTGGAAGCCCGAATTGGCAAGGATTGCCGAAGCATCGGCCGCGCTCGAGCCAGTGGCGTCGTCGCCGGCCTTGAGATCCCAGCCTTTGCCGTCCATCTCCATGCCTTCTGCGCTGTCGGCGGTGCCGCCATTGGCATTCAGGTTGTTCTGAGCGCCTTCGTTGTCCATCTTGACGTTCCAGGCGCTATCCTGGTCAGCCAGATGGTTCGCCTGGACGGCGCTGAAGCCGCTGTCATTGCCTTCGCCGGTCAGCGAATTGTTGAGGATGCTGTCGACGTCGAGAGTGAAGGAGAAGTCGTCGCCGAGGTCGAAGGTGAGGTCGTGTCCGGCAACGCCGAGGTTGGAGTCCTTGACGTCCTCGATGACGGCGAAGTCTGTGTCCGTCTTGTTGAAGCTGTCGGAGGTGTTGTTGCTGTCGGAGACCGTCTTCGTATCCGTATCCGTCTCCGTAACGGTCTTGATATCGGTGTCGGTCACGGTTTTCGTATCGGTGTCCGTGATCGTCTTGGTGTCGGTGTCGTTGTCGCTGTACGACTTGCTGTCATAGCTCCAGTCGTAGTCGGTCTTGGTGTCGGTATCGGTGATCGTCGTGGTCTTGGTGCTCGTATCGTCGTCGGACTTGTAGCTCCAGTCATATTCGTTGTCGCGGTTGTCGCCATTGTTGGCGGCGACGTCGATCTCCGCCTTGACGTCCACGTCGACGCTATTGTCGGTATTGTCGCGATTGTCGCCATTGGCGACGCCGCCGACATAACCGGTCGAATCGTCTTCGATTTCAGTCGAATTGATCGCGCTATTGGCAAAGCCGTCGGCAAGCGCCCCGACCTTTGTGATTTCGGTGTCGTCAGACATTGCATTCTCCAGAAAAAACCGGAGCAGCTTTTCGAAATCCCTCTCATCTCAAATGGGATTTTACTCGCGCTCGCTCCGATACGGTTAAGATCGGCAGATGTATTCGATACTAGTCATCTGCAGCTTCGTCGCGATTTGTTGATCAAATCGTTGGTATTGGGAACGTACGTACTCAGTACAAGGCCGCACATATCCAGCTCCGAATCCTGAAAAGGATAAGGAGTATTCAGGCTTTCTTTTCGTTGAGTTGCCCTAAATGGAAGCCATGTATCAAAAACGCATGACGATACCTGGATTTTCCAGTCGCCACTTGGACGACGATCACAGAATGCTGGAAAAAATGCGGATCCGATAGACACCAATTCGGGCTAAGGCGGATCCGCCCTGTCCGGATAGCCCGCAGATAGTCCCTGTCGTCGGAGTACTAAGATCTGTTCGGCAGCGGCGTCGGCGAGCAGCGACAATCCGGGGCTCCCGGCATTCGCTGCAGGGTTGAGGAGCACCTTTCGACGTTTCCCTGTCTCATATCCGACCCACCCTGCATGACGAAAATATGACAATTTGTACTGAAATATTACATTCAACTGAACATCTATAGTCGAAGCAAATATAGCCTTGAAGTATATATCATAGTGAAAATACAACCAAGGCATTGTATCGTATCGTTTTTCGTCCGCGAAAACTAATCACTTTGGGCCATTTCCTTCCTTCTCAATCCGTATTAACATAATTAAGAAATGTCTAAAAAATAAAGCGGTGACATCCGGGGTCGGCATTTCTTACTATCTTATACCCGCCATCGCTCCACGTTTGAGTAAAGTGTAACGCTAGGGGAGGCGTATATGTTCATGACAGGCTCAGGGATGGAGAATTCTGACCAGGGAAGAAAGTTGAGTACGTCCGGAGATACTATACTAGTGGTAGCCAAGGCGGATCTGTTTTCGGAATGCATGGTAGAAGCACTGGCAAAGAAATTTCCGAACTGTGAAGTGGCAAGCATAACGAGTACAAAGCCGATGCTGGAAAAAGATACCAGCGATTTTAAGCTTGTTTTATTCTATCATATACCCGGCCCGGAGCTTCATGAAGCGCTGCAGGCTGCCCGCGAAAACCACCCTGAAACCTCGATTGGACTTGTCGTCGAAGCGATCGATATGCTCGAGCCCTATGTCAGCCGGCTGGTAGAGGCGCGGATCATCGATGGCGTCCTGCCACTCAACCTGCGGCTCGATGTCTTTATGGCTGCAGTGGATCTGCTAATGAAGGGCGGCGAACATTTTCCGTCAGCACTTCTCAATCGCCTCACCAACAATAACGCCCAGCTGGAGCCTTCGCTCTATCAGACAAAATCGGTCGATGCGGCGCGCAGCAATGCGCTCAAGCTGAGACGCGACAGCATCTCTGCTTTGACCACCCGTGAGGTTCAGATTCTGGATCTCATATGCAAGGGCACGCAGAACAAGATCATCGCCGACAAGCTGCATCTTTCCGAAAATACCGTGAAGGTTCACGTCCGCAACATCTACAAGAAGATGAACGTCCGAAACCGCACGGAAGCTGCATCCCGCTTCTTCAATGAGCATTCCGCCGGTGAAGGCGACATGTCCGGTCGGTGGCGCAACTGATCTAACGCTTTCTTTTGCTTCAGATCGAAGGACGCGCAAAGCAACGCGACTTCTGTCCGAAGCCGCTTGGAGAGCAGATATAAGGCGCCGAGCCATGATAGGCTACGCTGCGGGCCGTTGCTGCAGTCGGGCGCTCGGCCCGATTTGCCGGATAGGCATAGGCCTTCGAGACGCGCGGTGCCTCGACCACGACGATGTTCTTTTTCGCGACGACCGCGATATCGTCATCAACGACCGCGCAAGCCGTTGGTCCGATTGCAACGAGCGCCGTTCCCCAGACGAACATCGCCAAGCGGAAACGCCGGCCTTTCAGCTGCGGTGTATCTTGTTTTTCTAACATGGCCAAAACCCCTCGCATATGGCGCTTCAGGATGCAAGACCGGCCGTGCCGTTGAGCGCGGCCAATCTCCCGCCTTCCCTCGTATATTAGCTGCATTGAGTGAAGCTTAAGCGGCGAGTGAGAGGCGTTGTTGCGGATCGGAAAAATGACTAGAGTGATTAATCATTCGTTATCTTGAAGAATACTTGTGTAATTATTTTGGATACTTGGAATTTTTAAAGTTGACCTCCACGCTAATCGTCTTATCATTTGAGTAGTAATTCAGTTATCCGAAGAATAACTACAAAGTTATTAGCGTCTTGATAGGAGGGTTCACGAACATCCAGGCGGATAAGGAAGACTTGAGGCGCATAAATAAATCAAAAGACTAAATACCTGGGAAGGAGTTTGTAATGCGTAGTTTCGTTCCCAACGAAGGCTATTCTAAAGTGTCAGGCATACCGGTGCTCCAAGGGCGACGCACCGTTCTTGTGAATGGCGGGGGCGGCTTCCTCGGTTCACATCTCTGCGAAAGGCTCCTGCAGCGCGGCCACAGCGTCACATGCCTCGATAATTTTTCGACCGGCCGTCGTGCGAATGTCGCTCATCTTGCATCGAACACCCGCTTCCGCATCGTCGAGCACGATGTTAGGCAGCCCTTCGATATTGACGCGTCGCTCATCTTCAATTTCGCCTCCCCCGCCTCTCCGCCCGATTATCAACGGGATCCCGTGGGAACGCTGCTCACCAACGTGCTTGGCGCCGTCAATACCCTTGATTGCGCGCGAAAGACCGGTGCGATCGTCGTCCAATCGTCGACGTCGGAGGTCTATGGCGACCCAACCCAGAGCCCGCAGCACGAATCCTATTGCGGCAATGTTAACCCGATCGGACCGCGCGGCTGTTACGACGAAGGCAAGCGCAGCGCCGAAACGCTGTTCTTCGATTACCACAGGACTTACGGTGTCGACATCAAGGTCGGCCGCATCTTCAATACCTACGGACCGCGCATGCGCCTGGACGACGGGCGGGTGGTTTCCAATTTTATCGTGCAGGCCCTGCGCAATGCCGACCTGACGATCTATGGCGATGGTCAGCAGACCCGTTCTTTCTGCTATGTCGACGATCTCATCGAGGGTTTCCTGCGTTTTTCGGCCGCGGGCAGCGCCTGCAACGGCCCGATCAACCTCGGCAATCCAACCGAAATGTCCGTTCGGCGCCTGGCGGAAATCATCCGGGACCTGACGAACTCGCGTTCCCGGATCGTCCACCTGCCTGCGGTCACCGACGACCCTCGTCAGCGGCGGCCGGATATTTCCCGCGCCATGGCCGATCTTGGCTGGAAGCCCCGCATCGGGCTCGAAGCCGGCCTGGCTCGCACCGTCGAATATTTCGACGGACTGCTGGCCGGCACAGAGAAGGCGGAGGTCCTATGAGATGCCCCGCTACATTCTCGTCACCGGCGGCGCCGGTTTCATAGGCAGTCATATCTGCAAAGCGCTGTCGCGCGCCGGCATGATCCCGGTTACCTACGACAATCTCTCCACGGGACATGCCGACAGTGTACGCTGGGGGCCGCTCATCCGGGCTGAGCTTGCCGATGCCGCCGCGTTGCGCCGGACTCTTGCGGAGTTTTCGCCCGATTGCGTCATCCATTGTGGTGCCAATGCCTATGTCGGCGAATCCGTCGACATGCCCAGGAAATATTACCGGAATAACGTCGTCGGCAGTCTGACGTTGCTCGAGGCCTGCCTCGATCAGGAGATCGATCGGATCGTCTTTTCGAGCAGTTGCGCCACCTATGGCGTCCCCGCTTCATTGCCGATACGGGAGGAAAGCCCGCAGCATCCGGTCAATCCCTATGGGCGCACCAAGCTGATCTTCGAGATGGCGCTGGAGGACTTTGCCGCCGCCTACGGCATCCGCTTTGCCGCATTGCGTTATTTCAATGCGGCCGGAGCCGACCCTGATGGTGAGCTTGCCGAGCGCCATCAACCCGAGACCCATCTCATCCCGCGCGCCCTTCTCGCTGCCGCCGGCAGGTTGGAGCGGCTTGATATCTTCGGCACCGATTATGCAACCGAGGACGGAACCTGCGTTCGCGACTATATTCATGTCAGCGATCTCGCGCAGGCGCATCTCGCCGCCGTCAATCATCTGATGGCGGACGGCGGCTCGCTCAGCGTCAATCTCGGCTCCGGCCGGGGCACCTCGGTGCGCGAGATTCTCGAGGCGATCCGTCGCGCCAGCGGCCGCGAAGTCCCCGTGCGTTATCGCTCCCGCCGCGCCGGCGATCCGCCGATCCTCTTTGCCAATACCGCAAGGGCGAAAGCGGAACTCGGCTTCGCGCCGGCTTTCTCGGATATCGATACGATCATCCGCACTGCCGGCCCCACCTTCGGGCTGGAGATGAGGGCATGAGCAATGTTTCGCAAATCGGCCATGGCGTCAGGACCGCCAAAGCCGTCAATGCTGATGCATTCGATCTTGTTTTCACCGGCTGGAACCGTGTCGCCTATGGCTTCGGCATTCTCTGCTGGCTGACGGCACTCGGCTTTTTCTGGATCTGGTGGTGCCAGTCCGCCCATATCATTTCTTGGGCCACATTCGTGCTCGTCACCCTCGTGCTTGCCTGGATCACGCTTGTACCGGCCTATTTCATCCTGATCTTTGTCGATGCGAGGACGGTCAGCCCTCGCGCAGGGCTGCCAGAAGGGCGGGTGGCTATGGTCGTCACCAAGGCGCCGTCCGAGCCCTTTGCCGTCGTCCGCACCACTTTGCAGGCGATGCTCGACCAGATCGGCGTCGATTTCGATGTCTGGTTGGCTGACGAGGACCCTTCGGAGGAAACCAGGCGTTGGTGTGCGGCGCACGGCGTGCTGATCTCCACCCGAAAGGGTGTGGCGGAGTATCATCGCACCACCTGGCCGCGCCGGACGCGTTGCAAGGAAGGCAACCTCGCCTATTTCTACGACCACTTCGGCTATGCGCGCTACGATTTCGTCGCCCAGTTCGATGCCGACCATGTGCCGACGCCGACCTACCTCCGTGAAGTCCTGCGCCCCTTTGCCGATCCCGGCATCGGTTATGTCTCCGCTCCCAGCATCTGCGATGCCAATGCCGGGGCAAGATGGGCGGCGCGCGGCAGGCTCTATGCCGAGGCAAGCCTGCACGGTTCGCTGCAGACGGGTTACAACAATGGCTGGGCGCCTCTTTGCATCGGTTCCCATTATGCGGTTCGCACATCAGCCCTTCGTCAGATCGGCGGCCTCGGCCCAGAACTTGCGGAAGACCATTCGACAACGCTGATGATGAATGCCGGCGGCTGGCGTGGCGTGCATGCGGTCGATGCGATCGCTCATGGCGACGGACCGGCGAGCTTCGCCGATCTCGTCGTCCAGGAATTCCAGTGGTCGCGCAGCCTGGTCACCATTCTGCTGCAACATTCCCGCCGCCACATCATGCACCTGCCTTGGCGGCTGAGGTTCCAGTTCGTGTTCTCGCAGCTCTGGTACCCGCTCTTTTCCGTCTTCATGGCCATGATGTTCCTGCTGCCGGTTGCCGCGCTGCTGACGGGCCGTGTCTTCGTCAATGTCACCTATCCGGATTTCCTGCTGCATTTCGTGCCGATGTCGATCGTACTGACGCTGTTTGCCTTCTTCTGGCGGGCAACGGCAACCTTCAGGCCGCACGATGCGAAACTGCTCGGCTGGGAAGGGCTTGCCTTCATCTTTCTGCGCTGGCCGTGGTCGTTGGCCGGCAGTCTTGCTGCTGTTCGCGACTATATCTGCGGCTCCTTCGTCGATTTCCGCATCACGCCGAAGGGAAAGCAGCAGCAGCGGTCTTTGCCGCTGCGCGTCATCTCGCCCTATATCGGGCTCGCTGCCCTTTCCGCCGCTGCAATGATGTTTGCGACCGATGCCGCGGCCGCCCAGGGCTTTTATGTTTTCGCCATGATCAACCTCTCGGTCTACCTGTCGCTGACGGTGCTGATCGTCGTTCGCCATGCGGTCGAAAACGATCTGCCGCTGCTGCCGCAATCGCGCGGGCTGTGGCTTGCGACAGCCACCGGACTGGCGATTTTCGTCGCTGGCGGCACGCAGGCGGGGAGCCACGGCCTGCGCGGCCTCGAAGCTCTTTCGCACGGCCAGACGTTTGTCAGTTTCACCGAGACGCAATTTGCCGTGGCCGGCGCCGGCCTCGGCGGCGGCAAGACCAGGATCGTGAAATTCCACCTGAGATGGAATGGTTTCGGCAGAACCGGCCGAGACGAACAGGGTGCGTGAGCCGGCGGAACCGGCAGGTGTCGAGTATGGAGGATGTAATGGGTATCGGATCGAGACTATGGGGAGCAGCGCTTGCTCTCAGCCTGTGCCTGCCGGTGGCAGCGCACGGCGCCGAGGTTGCCAAAATGAAGGCGCCGACGCCGCTCAGCGCCTATGAGCTCTATCGGATCTATGGCGACAAGACCTGGACCTGGAACACCGGCGGCGGCCGTTTCTTCGATGAGGGCCGACGGTTCGTCGCCTGGAGCAATGATAAGGGGAGGCCGTCCTTCGCCGAAGGCAGATGGGTGGTCGACGATCTCGGCCAACTCTGCATGCGCGCCACCTGGACGAATGCCGAGGGCGCGGCCCGCGCCAGCACCTGTTTCGGGCATCGCAAGATCGGCAACACGATCTATCAGCGGCGCCAGCCGGACGGCAAGTGGTACGTCTTCCGCCATGCATCGGGACTCCCGGACGACGAGTTCGGCAAGCTCGTTCCCATGGACACCGTGAGCGCGAAGGCAAGCGAAGTGAAGCAGATCCTGCTGAGCCAGGAAGTAGCCCGAAAAGGAGGGTGAGCCATGAAGAAGCTGATGAAAAAAAACCTCTCGACCGCCGCGTTAGCGCTGTTGCTGTTGTGCGTCGCGGATCTGCCGGGCCGAAGCGAAGTGCAATATGCCGGCATTGCCCCGAACCCGGCGGCGGCCGTGCGGACGATCATCGATAAGCGCCCCGTCCTTCACACCGACGGCATTAAGTTCGGGGCCTACGATCCGCACGGCGATTTCGGCGCGCAGGCGAATGTCGCGACCGAAGCCCTGTTTCTGCCATGGGAGGACGTCGATCTCGAGACGTTGCGCGTCGCCGATGCCTATGCGCAGGCCAGAGGCCGCAACCTGCTGATCACCGTGGAGCCATGGTCTTGGGACGTCGATTGGCGGCTGACCTCCGCAGAGCTTCGCGCCAAGGTTCTGCGCGGTGACTATGATGTCAACATGCGTTCGATCGCGCATATGATATCTGAGCTGAAAAGCCCGGTGATCGTCCGCTGGGGACAGGAGATGGAGGACAAGTCAGGGCGGTTCTCATGGTCCGGCTGGAGCCCGCAGGACTATATCACGGCCTACAAGCGGATGATGGACATCGTCCGCCAGGAGGCGCCCAGCACCGAGCTCATGTGGTCGCCAAAGGGAGAGCCTGGCCTTGAGGCCTATTATCCCGGCGACGATTATGTCGACCTCGTTGGGCTCTCGGTCTTCGGCCTGCAGCGCTACGACGAACTCGCCTACAATGAGCACCGAACATTCTCGGAAGCGCTGAAGCAGGGATATGATCTCGTCGCCGGCTACGGAAAGCCAATCTGGGTGGCGGAGCTGGGCTATGAAGGCGGCGACGCCTATATCAGGCCGTGGATCGAAACTGCCACACTGAAGCAGAGCGCCTTCCCGAATCTGCAGGAGGTCGTCTATTTCAACGACCGGGATGTGCATGCATGGCCGTTCGATCTTGGCCGGCCGGACTGGCGCGTGGCCGAAAACCTGGGCAACTGATAGTCCGGAAAACAGAGGCTTGAAAAACGGAGAGGCCCGCCGGGGTGTTGCGGGCCTCTCCGCATGTCGGGCGACCGATCATCCCTTGATCGTTGCCTTACCCTCTTCGATGAGCCGGGTCGCCGCATCGGCGGGCGAAATCCGTTCGAAGGCGAGTTCGTCACAAAGCGGGCGCAGCACGCGCTGGTCGAATTGGGTTGCGCCCATCGGCACCGGTGGCGGATATTCGCCGACCTGATCCTTGAGCAGATTCACGTATTTGACCGTTTCCTGCTCTGTCGGGTTGAGTTGCGGCAGGATGGCTTCGCGCACGGTAGGCGACATTGGCACGCCGCGTTCCACGCCAAGGATCTTGCCGGCTTCGGGATCGTTGACGAAGAAGCTGATAAACTTCGCGGCAGCTTCGCCATGCTTGCTCGTCGCGCCCACACTCCAGATCAGTGCCGGACGGTAATAATGGCCGGACGGACCGCCCTTCTTGTCCCGTGGCAGCATGGTGATGCCAAGCTTGTTCTTGATGATCAGTTGATATCCGACCATCTGGTTTGAATAGGCCATCCCAATCACCGATTTGCCGAGACCAAGGCAATTGGTGTCGATTGTATTTTGATCGAGCGTCTGCACGTCGGCGGCAACGGTGCCACCCGCTTTGCGCAGTTTCTCCCAGTAGTCGAACCATTCCTTGGCATCGTCGGCCGTGAAGCCGAGCCCAACGCTTTCCCTCGCAAAGAGGCTCTTGCCGCGCTGGCGCAGCCAGGCATCGAACACATAGGCGTAGCGCGCCGCATAGGGGCCGCCGCCCTTGCCGGAAGACTTGGCGAGTTCGACGGCGAGCTTGGCGTACTCATCCCAGGTGAGGTCGGGCGTCGGCAATGGGATGCCTGCCTTTTCGAATTCGACTGTGTCGAAGAACATCGAGAAGGAATTGAGGCCGAGGCCAACACCATAGAGCTTGCCGTCGATGGTGGTCAGTTTCAGCATGTCGGCGCCAAAGGACTGAACGTCCAGCGTGGAGGGCACGAATTCATCGAGTGGCAGGCAGGCGCCGCGCTTCGAGTAGTCTGAAATTGTTCCCGGCTCGAGCTGGAAGATGTCGGCGATCGAGCGCCCGGCCATCTGCGTTGCGAGCTTCGTCCAGTAGCCGTCGCCCGAAAGTGATTCACCGACGAGAGTGACGCCAGGCGATTTCGACTGATAGAGCTTGGCAACCTCAAGCGTGCGCTTGGCGCGGTCGTTGGATCCCCACCACATGGCGCGGAGCTGTGCGTCTTCGGCAAAAGCCGGAATGGCGCTTCCGGCACCAAGGGCGAGACCGGCGGCCGCACCGGCTGAACCCATCAGAAATGAACGGCGATTGACCTGCATTGATAATCCTCCTTGTCCCAACTGCCCGCTGCCATCCTCCAACGGCATTATCGAGCACTTCGGCAATCAGATTACGCAAAAAAAATATTATTGCAAGAAGCAACCATTTTCTTGCAAATTTGCATTACTTGCATAATGTTTGCCTATGAACGACCAAAAGATCAGACGGCCGCGTCAGGCCGATATAGCTACATTGGCCGGCGTTTCCGTCTCCACGGTGTCACGCGTGCTCGCCAACGAACCTGGTATCAGCGAAACGGTGCGCCGCCAGATATTGAAGGTGGCGGCCGAGAACGGCTATCCCGTCAAGCCTGCTTCCGAGGCCGTTGCGGGGGGGCTGGCACTGATTGCCAGTGACGGCGTCACCGGCACTCTCAGCGTCTTTTATGAAGCGATCGTCGACGGCCTGCGTGCCGGCGCTGCCGAAGCGGGCATGCCTTTCGAAGTCCGGTTGGTCCGCGAGGACCGAACCACCCCGGATGCCGTGCGTGACTATATGCAGACGGCAGGCGCCGAAGGCCTCTTTCTCGTCGGCATCGATCCGAACGAGACGTTGCGCGACTGGCTGCAAACCAGCATGACACCCACGGTTCTTGTCAACGGCACCGATCCGAGGATGCAGTTCGATGGCGTTTCGCCGGCTAATTTCTTTGGTGCCTATGAGGCGACCAGCCGGCTGACAAAAGCCGGCCATCGCCGCATCCTGCATCTGAGCGGTTCTCACCGCCATACGATCCGGGAGCGCGTGCGCGGTTTCGAGGCGGCGATCGCCGCCGTCCCCGGCGCTGAGGGCCGTCTCCTGTCCCTGGCCCTTCAAGGCAGCGCCAGCCGAGAGGCGCATGAACGCACGGTAGCAGCACTTGCCGAGGATGCCGGTTTTACCGCCGCCTTCTGCATGAATGATTTCATCGCCGTCGGCGTGCTCGAAGCCGTCACCGAGGCCGGCCTGCGTGTGCCGGAGGATTTCGCGATTGTCGGCTTCGACGATCTGCCCTGCGCGCAAATGACCAATCCGCAACTTTCCACCATGCGTGTCGACCGCGCTGCCCTCGGGCGCGAGGCCGTTTCGCTGATGCTGTCCCGTTTCCGCAACAGGACGGCCTCTGCGCGCCACATCTGCCAGGCGGTCGTTCCCATTCCGGGAGGGACCGTTCCGAACGCCTAGAACAGGATGATTGAGGCCGAGGCCTAAAATCTGAATCCTGTTCTAAATTAAAGAGTTAGAGCATGATGGCGTCCGAAAACCGCTCACACTTTTTCGGCGTCATGCTCTAGAACCTGTGAGTGATACCGATGCCCTATGATCCCGCCAGCGCCAACCCGCTGGCCGGCAATCCGCTGGAAACCCGCGCCGATATGAGCCGCGCCCTTCTTGCGCTCTTCGATCCGCTGCTTGCCTGTTTCTCGAACGGCAATGCCCGCGTCACGCTCAATGGCGGCGGCGCCCATTTCGACCGGGCGGCGGCCGATCTGGAAGGGTTCGCCCGCCCGCTCTGGGGATTGGCGCCGCTTGGCGCCGGCAACGGCGACTTCGCCCACTGGCATCGTTTTGCCGAAGGTCTCGCAAACGGCACCGATCCCGCCCATCCCGAATATTGGGGAACGGTCAATGGCCGCGACCAGCGGATGGTCGAGCTTGCGGCTCTGGGTTTTGCGCTGGCTCTGGTGCCCGAAAAGATCTGGGAGCCGCTCGATGCGCGCGCCCGTAGCAATGTCATCGCCTATCTCAAGCATGCCCGGCAGTTCGATTATGCCGACAACAATTGGAAATTCTTCCGGATCTTTGTCGATATCGCGCTCGATCGTCTCGGCGCCGATTTCGACCGCAGCCTGACGCGGCAATATCTTGAGGAGCTCGAAGGCTTTTATATCGGCGACGGCTGGTATCGCGACGGAAACGTCCGCCGCATCGACCACTACATTCCCTTCGCCATGCATTTCTATGGCCTGATCTATTCGAAGCTCGTCGACGACGATTATGCAAAGCGCTACCGCGAGCGCGCGGTCCTCTTCGCTCGCGATTTCCGGCATTGGTTTGCCGCCGACGGGGCGACGATCCCCTTCGGCCGCAGCCTGACCTATCGTTTTGCCTGCGCCGGCTTCTGGTCGGCGCTCGCCTTTGCCGATCTCGAGGCTCTGCCCTGGGGCGAGGTCAAGCATCTCTGCCTGCAGCATCTGCGCTGGTGGAAGGACAAGCCGATTGCCGATCGCGACGGTGTGCTGTCGATCGGTTTCGGCTATCCGAACCTGCTGATGTCGGAGAGTTACAATTCCGCCGGCTCGCCTTACTGGGCCTTCAAGGCCTTCCTGCCGCTGGCGATCGCTGAGGATCACCCATTCTGGACGGCGAAGGAGAAAGTGCCGGAACAAGCACCTGAGATCGTCCCCCAACGTCATCCCGGCATGGTGATCATGCGGGCGGGCGGCGATGTCATTGCGCTGTCGTCCGGCCAGGAAAACCTGCAGATGCGGTGCGGCACGGAAAAATATGCGAAGTTCGCCTATTCGGCCCGCTACGGCTTCAGCGTCGAGGCCGATGAGCGTGCCTTTGCGCTTGCCGCCTTCGATTCAGCGCTTGCCTTCAGCGATGACGGCCTGCACTACCGCGTCCGCGAAACGAACGAGGAAGCCAAGCTCGCAGGGGAGGTGCTTTATGCGAAATGGTCGCCTTTTGCCGATGTCGACGTTGAAACCTGGCTCGTGCCCGCTGCACCTTGGCATATCCGCCTCCATAGGATCAGGACAAGCCGGCCGCTACGGATTGCCGAAGGCGGATTTGCCATCGGCCGCCGGGACTTTGAGCTGGATACCCTGTCCGCTTCGGGTGGGTTTGCCTATGCGGTCGGCGAAGCCGACTTCACAGGCATTCTCGATCTCGGCTCTTCGGTCAAACGTTCGGGTGTTGTCCAGAAGGCAATGCCCAACACCAATGTGATCGTCGCGAAAACCCTCGTGCCGCAGCTGCGCGGGCAGATTCCGACCGGTGAAACCATCCTGATGACGGCAGTGCTGGCGCTTGACGATCCCGCCGCCCTCTTGTCTGCCTGGACGAGACCGCCGAAAGCGCCTGAGATTGCAGCGCTGGAGGCCCTGGTGAGGGAAAAGGGCGTGACAGTCAGTGCCATCGAAGCGCCCGGACAAATGCCATGAGCCAGCCGGCCATTATCCTTGCCATGCAACCGTCGCGCACGCAGCATGTCCTGCCGGATGAGGTCCTGCGCCGCCTGGGCGGCATCGGTCGCCTGCTGGATTCTGAGCCGCTACAGCGCTTCGACGACGAGCGTGCGAGGCGTCTGCTGGCCCAAGCCGAAATCCTGATCACCGGCTGGGGCGGGCCCTATGTCGGGCCTGAAATCCTCGCCGCAGCACCGCATCTGAAGCTCATCGTTCATGCCGCGGGCACGGTAAAGGGCGTCATCGACGACGCCATCTTCGAAGCCGGTATCCCGGTCAGCCATTCGGCCGAGGCCAACGCCGTGCCGGTGGCCGAATTCACGCTGGCGGCGATCATCTTCGCCGGCAAGCGTGTTTTCCGTTTCCGCGACCTCTACGTCGCCGACCGAAATCGCAACCGGACACATTTGATGCAGCGCGAAGCGATCGGAAACTACCGCCGCACTGTCGGCATCGTCGGCGCTTCGCGCATTGGCCGGCGCGTGATCGAGCTCCTGAAACCCTTTGACTATAGATTGCTGCTCGCCGACCCGACGCTTGATGCCGCCGAGGCAGCGGCCCTCGGAACGGAAAAGGTCGATCTCGACGAATTGATGCGGCAGGCGGATATCGTTTCCCTGCATGCGCCGTCGCTGCCGTCGACACAGCATATGATCGATGCGCGAAGGCTGTCGCTGATGAAGGACGGCGCGACGCTCATCAACACGGCACGCGGCATTCTCATCGATGAGGCCGCCCTGCTTTCGGTGCTGAAGACCCGCCGTATCGACGCGGTCCTCGACGTCACCGACCCGGAGATCCCGGAGGCGGGCTCCGCTTTCTACGATCTGCCGAATGTCTTTCTGACGCCGCATATTGCCGGCGCCATCGGGCTGGAACGGGCGCGCCTCGGCGAGATGGCGGTGGATGAAATAGAACGCTTCGTGACCGGCCAGCCGCTGCTTTACCAGATCCACCAGGCAAATCTCGAAAACATCGCCTGAGGCGGGCTCAGGCGAAGGGTATCAGCGCGACGTCCTCAGCGAATTTGGCGAACCGTCATTGGCAAGTTCGGGCATGAGATCGGCAATGTTGACCACCTTGCCGGTGCGCGAGCTCTCCAGCGCCGCAATGCCGCAAAGCACCGACATGGCGCCCGCCCGCGTGCCGGCGCGTTGCGCAAGCTTGTCTTCCATATCGGGCTTGAAGATCATGTTACGCATCCGGTCGTCGCCGCCGTAATGGCCGCCGGTGAAATGCGGAACAACGATGCGCTCCACTGCCTCCTTACCATCAGGGAAATTGCGGATGAGCAGGATCGTGTCCTGCTTCGGCTCTTCCCAGGGCTGGGCTTCATACTGGCGAAGCTCGATCCGCCCTTTGGTGCCGTTGAAGGCAAGGTGATGGCCTTCGATCGGCTGGAAGGTGTTCAGCGAATAGGAGACGTGGACATTGTTGCGGTAACGGAGCGACACCACCATCGTATCGGGAATGTCGATGTCCTCGCGGAAGACGCAGCCGTCACGGAAGTAGCCGTCGATCTTCGAGGGATCCTCGTAGAGTGAATCAAGGAAGGGATCGGCCTCGAGATCGAGATAATAGTCGCATTCATGCGCGTGCGGACAGAGCTTGCAGCGCGGGCCGCGGAACGGGCCCTTGCGGCCGTAATTCTGCAGGTCGGCGAAAGAGGTGACGGCATCGGGATCGCTGTCGAGGTACCAGTTCAGCAGATCGAAATGATGCGTTGCCTTGTGGACGAACAGACTGCCGGAATTTTCCGTATAGGCATGCCAGCGGCGGAAGTAGTCGGCGCCGTGCTTAGTGTTCAAATACCAATGAAAATCGACTGAGGTGACTCGGCCGATCTCGCCGGCATTCAGCAATTCCTTGATCTTCGCGGCCGTCGGCGCATAGCGATAGTTGAAGGACACGTCGACCCGGCGACCAGTGCGCTTTTCGGCATCCAGAATCCGGCGAATCCTCTCGACCGAGGTCGTCATTGGCTTTTCGGTGATGACGTCGATGCCGGACTCCAGCGCCCGCACGACGATATCGTCATGCGTATGGTCGGGCGTACAGACGATGACGAGATCCGGCTTCTGCTCAGCAAGCATCGAATCGATGTTTTCGTAGAGCGGCGCATTACTGCCGATCATGTTGCGGGCGCGCTCGCCGCGCAGCGAATTCTTCTCGACAATGGCGGTCAGGTCGACATGCTCGCGCCAGCCGGCAAGCAGATCCTTGCCCCACATGGTGGTGCCGCGGTTTCCCGTACCGATCAAGGCAAAACGGCGTTTCTCCATCGAATGATCCTCCTGCATACGTGATGAAACAGATACTGAAATCAGGCCTGGCAGCAGCTCCTGAAGCGCTCGACGCAGGTGGCGATCACTTCGTCGGCCGGGCGTTTCCACCAGTTTTCGGCCGAAAAGATCTCCACCTCCTGAGCGCCGAAGAAACCGGCGGCCTCCACCATCCGTCTTATGCCTTTGAGGTCGATCACACCATCGCCCATCATGCCGCGGTCGAGCAGCATGTCCTTTGTCGGCACCAGCCAGTCGCAGATGTGGTGGGCAAAAATACGTTTCATGCGCCCGGCGCGAGCGATCTGATTGGCAAGATCGGGATCCCACCAGACATGGTAGACATCGACCGCAACGCCGACATCCTCGCCGAGCTGCTCGCACATATCGAGCGCGTGGCCGAGCGTATTTACGCAAGCACGGTCGGCGGCATACATTGGATGCAGCGGTTCGATGGCGAGCTTCACGCCGGCAGCCTGCGCATGCGGCAAAACGGCGGCGATGCCGTCGAACACCATTCGGCGCGCGGCGACGATGTCCTTCGAACTATCCGGCAGACCGCCGACGACGAGCACGAGGCAATCGGCGGAAAACGCTGCCGCCTCATCGATGGCCCGCCTGTTGTCGTCGAGGTTTTTCTGCCAGTCGGCATCGTTCGCCGCCGGGAAGAAGCCGCCGCGGCAAAGGCCGGTCAGCTTGATGCCGTTCGATTTGACGATCCGCACCGCCTCGTCGAGACCGACCTTGGCGACCTGGTCGCGCCACGGTGCAATCGAAGTGATGCCGTGTTTGAGGCAGATATCGACGGCTTCGGCAAAACCGCATTGCTCGCGAATCGTCGCCAGGTTGATCGAAAGTCCTTCGACCTGCATGTCATTCTCCTCCCATCACTACAGCGCCGCGCGTCTTTTCAGACGCGCAAAGGACGCTGTAGCACTTTGAATTGCTGCATAATTTTGTCCTCAAATCGGTTCCGACTTAAGGACAAAATTATGCAGCAGCCCCTGCTTCAGTTGACGCCGTGGACGGCAAGCACCTGTTTCATGCGCGCCGTTGCGAGTTCCGGATCGGCGAGAACCCGGGCCTTGTCGGCCAGGCGGAAAAGTTCGGCCAGATGCGTCAGCGAGCGGGTGCTCTGCTGGCCGCCGACCATGACGAAATGATCCTGCAGGCCGTTGAGATAGGCGAGGAAGACGACGCCGGTCTTGTAGAAGCGGGTCGGCGCCTTGAAGATGTGGCGCGACAGCGGCACGGTCGGCTCCAGCAGGTCGAAGAATTCATGGTTGCTCTTGCGGCCGAGCGCCTCGAGGGCCGCCGAGGCTGCCGGAGCGATGGCATCGAAAATGCCGAGCAGTGCGTCGGAATGGCCCTCTTCGTCGCCGGCGATCAGTTCGGCATAGTTGAAATCGTCGCCGGTATACATGCGCACGCCTTTCGGCAGCCGGCGGCGCATCGCCACTTCCTTCTCCTTGGAGAGCAGCGAGATCTTGATGCCGTCGACTTTTTCGGCATGGGCTTCGATTACCTCGAGGCAGGTGGACATTGCCTTGATATGATCACCATTGCCCCAGTAACCTTCGAGCGCCGGATCGAACATTTCACCGAGCCAATGGATGATGACAGGTTCCTTGACCTGGCGGAGGATCCGGTCATAGACGCGGATGTAGTCGTCCGGCCCTTTGGCGGCAGCGGCAAGCGCCCGGCTTGCCATCAGAATGATGCGGCCGCCGGCCGCCTCCACGGTTTCGATCTGCTCTTCGTAGGCCCTGAGGATCGTGTCGATAGTGACGTCGGGTCCTGGCGTCAGATGGTCGGTGCCGGCGCCGCAGGCGATCAGCGCATCCTTGCGGCCGGCCGCCTCACTGAGCGCCCGGCGGATGAGGTCGCGCGCTTCCGGCCAGCCGAGGCCCATGCCGCGCTGCGCCGTATCCATCGCTTCGGCAACGCCGAGGCCGAGATCCCAGAGCCGATGGCGGAAGGCGAGCGTGCGCTCCCAATCGATCGCCGGCGTCAGCCAGGGATCGTTGTCGGCGAGCGGATCGGCGACGACATGGGCGGCGGCAAAGGCGATGCGCGGAAAGGCCTTGGCGTCGCGCTTGGCGAGCACGATCGGCGTGCCGGTCAGCGTGTAGGGAACGATCTTGCCGTCGAGAGGGAGATTGATCGTCGTCACGGCTCAGAACTCCAGTGCGGGAACGTCGAGCCAGCGACGCTCGGCCCAGGATTTCAGGCCGAGTTCGGCAAGCTGCACGCCCTTGGCGCCGGCTTCCAGGCCATAGGGCCACGGCGCGTCTTCGACGACATGGCGGATGAACATTTCCCACTGCGCCTTGAAACCGTTTTCGAAGGCCTGCGTGTCTGGAACCTCATCCCAGGTCTTGTAGAAGTCGATCGTCTGCGGCTGGTCCGGATTCCAAACCGGCTTCGGCGTGTTGACGCGGTGCTGACTCCAGCATTTCGTCAGACCGGCGACGGCCGAACCATGCGTGCCGTCGACCTGGAAGGTGACGAGGTCATCGCGGCGGACGCGGACGGCCCAGGAAGAATTGACCTGCGCGATCGCGCCGCCTTCGAGCTCGAAGGTCGCATAGGCCGCATCGTCGGTGTCGCAGTCATAGGGCTTGCCCTGCTCGTCGATGCGGCGCGGAATATGCGTAGCACCGAGGCAGGATACGGCTTTGACCTCCCCGAACAGGTTGTCGAGCACGTAGCGCCAGTGGCAGAGCATGTCGAGGATGATGCCGCCGCCGTCGCCCTTGCGGTAGTTCCAGGACGGGCGCTGGGCCGGTACGCCCCAATCGCCTTCAAAAACCCAGTAGCCGAATTCGCCGCGCACCGAGAGGATCTTGCCGAAGAAGCCGGAATCCCTGAGCAGCGCCAGCTTGCGCAGGCCGGGCAGGAAGAGTTTGTCCTGCACGACGCCATGCTTGAGGCCGGAGCCGCGCGCCTTGCGGGCAAGGTCGAGTGCCACCTGCAGATCGTCGGAAATCGGCTTTTCGCAATAGACATGTTTGCCGGCATCGAGCGCCTTGGACAGCAGCTCGGCCCGCATCAGCGTTGTGCCGGCGTCGAAGAAGATCGTGTCGTCGGGATTGGCGAGAGCCGCATCGAGATCGGTCGACCAGCGCTTGATGCCGTGCTTCTTCGCCAGCTCTTCCATCTTGGCGCCGTTGCGGCCGACGATGATCGGGTCGATCTCGAGTTTCTCACCCGATTTCAGCGTAATGCCGCCCTCGTCGCGGAAGGCGAGAATCGAACGCACCAGGTGTTGATTGTAACCCATGCGGCCGGTGACCCCGTGCAAGATGATCCCCAAGCGTGCCATTTTTTCCTCCCAGCAGATTTTTGCGGCGGGAGCGGGCATCCTCGTCCGGTCCTCCCGAGCCGGTAACTAAACAGTTACTTGATGGCAGAAGAGCAGCGCGGCTGTCAATAGTCAAATCGGAATTTCGAGATCAGAGCCTTTCCGGGTCAGATTGCGGCATTCTGCCGGAGCAGGTTTTCGTCAGGGCAAAGGCGATTGGCGAAGGGCATACCTTGGTACGTCCGAGGCGATCGCCTTTGCCCTGGCGGAAAGATGCCCGGCCCTTCGGGTTGGCTGAAACGGGCCGGTCGACCATCCGACTCCGTTTGAGCCAACAGAATGCTGCAATCTAACCCGGAAAGGGTCTAGCGCTTGATCGAGGTCAGCGTCACGTGGACGATATGCCTTTCCCAGGCATTGAGATGGGTCGGCTCGATCAGATCGCGGCCGAAGATCGTCGAAAGCGTGTACTGGTTGGACAGGTAGAAATAACCGAGCGACGCGATCGTCAGGTAGACATGCAAGGGATCGGCGGTCTCGATGAAGACGCCCTGCTTCTTTCCCCGCTCGAGCACGTCCGAAAGCTCGCCGATCAAATGCGAATGCAATTCCTTGAGCCGGACGGACTGGCGCAGCCAGCGGGCCCGATGCAGATTTTCCGTGCCGAGCAGGCTGAGGAATTCCGGATGCTGGAGGAAGTAACGCCAGGTGAAGAGCGCCAGTTCGCCGATGCCTTCCTCGGGGCTGCGGTCGCCGATATGCAGCGCGCGTTCGGCGGTCCGGATGCCGACATAGGCCTCTTCGAGCACTCTGAGGTAGAGCTGCTCCTTGTCGCCGAAATAATGATAGAGCATGCGCTTGTTGGTGCCGGCGCGCTCGGCGATGGCGTCGACACGAGCCCCGCCCATGCCGTTTTCGGCAAATTCCCGGGTTGCCGCGTCAAGGATCGCGGCGCGCGTCCGCTCCGGATCGCGTTGGGCCGTTCGTTCGGCAGGTGGGCGCCGAGACCTTTTCTTTTCCCCGTTCTCGCCGCTGTCGTTCATTTCTCCACCTCCGCCTTCCCATGTTGCGCTCATAAGCCTTCGGTGCGAAATTGTAAAAACCGAATTTGAAAAGCCCGCGAGCGACACCGCTTGACACGCTCGCCGCTTTGCCCGTAGCTTGTAACCAATTAGTTATTTATGCAAGGGTAACTAGGTCCGGAAGCGTGTGGAGGCGCTTCCCTTTGGAGGAGGAAAAGAAATGACATTCCGTGTAAGCAGACGTAATTTCGTTGCGGGAGGAGCGACGCTTCTTTCGCTCTCGGCGCTGGGAACCAGCGCTTTGGCACAGGAAACGCGCTTGCGTCTCCTGTGGTGGGGCTCGCAGCCGCGTGCGGATCGCACCAACAAGGTGTCGCAGCTCTATCAGTCGAAGAAGCCAGGCACCTCGGTGACCGGCGAATTCCTCGGCTGGGGCGACTACTGGCCGCGCCTTGCGACCCAGGTCGCCGGCCGCAACGCGCCCGACGTCATCCAGATGGATTATCGCTATATCGTCCAGTATGCGCGGCGCGGCGCGCTCGCCCCGCTCGAATCCTATATGCCGGCCAAACTCAACCTCGACGATTTCGACAAGGCGCAGATCGAAGGCGGCAGCGTCGACGGCCATCTCTACGGCGTCAGCCTCGGGGCGAATTCGGCCGCCACGGTCCTGAACACCACCGCCTTCAAGGAGGCCGGCGTCGATCTGCCGACCCAGGCGACCACCTGGGAAGAGTTCGCCCGCATGGGTGCGGAGATCACCAAGGCAGGCAAACGCAAGGGCATGTTCGGCTTGGCCGACGGCAGCGGCGGCGAACCGCTGTTCGAAAACTGGCTGCGTCAGCGCGGCAAGGCGCTTTATACCGCCGACGGCAAGATCGCCTTCGACGTGGACGATGCCTCCGAATGGTACGACATGTGGGCCAAGTTCCGTGCGGCCGGCGCCTGCGTTCCTGCCGATGTCCAGGCTCTCGACAAGAACGATATCGACACCAACACGGTTTCGCTCGGCAAGTCGGCCGCCGGTTTTGCCCATTCCAACCAGTTCGTCGCCTATCAGGCAATGAACAAGGACAAGCTGGCGCTGACCAACTACATGCGCATTAAGCCGGAATCGAAGGGCGGCCACTATCGCAAGCCTTCGATGTTCTTCTCGGTCTCCGCCCAGTCGAAAGCCGTGGACCTGGCCGTGGACTACGTCAATTTCTTCGTCAAGAACCCCGAGGCAGCGCTGCTTCTGGATGTCGAACGCGGCATTCCGGAATCGAGCGCCATGCGTGAGGTCGTCGCGGCGAAGCTTGATGAGAACGGCAAGGTTGCGCTGGCCTATGTCAGCGGCCTGGGCGATCTCGCCGGCAAATTGCCGCCGCCGCCGCCTGCCGGCGCCGGTGAAGGTGAGTTGATGTTACGCAACATCGCCGAACAGGTCGGCTTCGGACAGCTGTCTCCCTCCGACGGCGGCAAACAGCTTGTCGCTGAAATCACGCAGATTCTCGCACGAGGCTGATCCCGTATGAGCAATGCGATGCGCACGCCCGCAGGGGCCATCAATGTGGAAAGATATCAGGGGGCCGTGGCCGAAGGACGCTTCAGGCGTCTCTGGAATGCCAATGCTCCCGGCTATCTCTTCCTTCTTCCATGGCTCATCGGCTTTTTCGGGCTGACGCTCGGGCCGGCCCTGATTTCGCTCTACCTTTCCTTCACCGACTTCGACATGCTTCAGTCGCCGCGGTGGGTGGGAATGGCGAATTACGTGCGCATCGCCACGGCGGACCCGAAATTCTCGGCCGCCATGCATGTCACCCTGACCTATGTCGTCTTCTCGGTGCCGTTCAAGCTGACCTTCGCATTGCTGGTCGCCATGGCGCTGAACCGCGGCTTGCGTGGGCTGTCGGTCTATCGTGCCATCTTCTATCTGCCGTCACTGCTGGGCGGTAGCGTGGCGATCGCCGTGCTCTGGCGTCAGCTTTTCGCCAGCGATGGCCTCGTCAATGCCGCGCTTTCATATTTCGGTATCGAAGGTCCAAGCTGGATCTCGCATCCGAACTATTCGATCTACACGCTGGTGGCTCTTTCCGTCTGGCAGTTCGGCTCGCCGATGATTATTTTCCTGGCCGGCCTGCGCCAGATCCCGCAGGATATGTATGAGGCCGCGAGCCTCGATGGCGCCTCCAAGTTCCGGCAATTCTACAAGATCACGCTGCCGCTTCTGACGCCGGTGATCTTTTTCAATGCCGTCGTTCAGACGATTGATGCTTTCAAGGCCTTCACGCCGGCCTTCATCATATCAGGCGGCACCGGCGGTCCGATCAACTCGACGCTGTTCTACACGCTCTACCTCTATCAGGAAGCCTTCGGCAATTTCCGCATGGGCTACGCCTCGGCGCTCGCCTGGATCCTGGTGGTGATCATCGCGATCTTCACCGCCTTCTCCTTCCTGACCTCGCGTTATTGGGTGCACTACGATGACTGAGATGACCGCTTCCGTCACTGCGGCCAGGCCGCCATCCGACATCACCAAACGCAGCCTGCCGGCGTCGCTGATCATCCACGCCCTGCTGATCGCTGCTTCACTGTTGATGCTTTATCCGCTGTTGTGGATGGTTTCGGCATCGGTCAGGCCGGAAAACGAGATCTTCTCGTCGACCTCGCTCATCCCGTCGTCGATCGATTTCTCCTCCTATGCGCGCGGTTGGGTCGGCCTCGATGTCAGCTTCGGCCGGTTCTTCTGGAATTCGCTGGTCATCTCGCTGCTGGTGGTGACAGGCAATGTCATCGCTTGTTCGCTGACAGCCTTCGCCTTTGCGCGGCTGCGTTTTGTCGGCCGGAACTTCTGGTTCGCGATCATGCTCGGCACGTTGATGATCCCCTATCACGTGACGCTGATCCCGCAATATGTGCTCTTTCTCGATCTCGGCTGGGTCAACACCATCCTGCCGCTTGTCGTGCCGAAGTTCCTGGCAAGCGATGCCTTCTTCATCTTCCTGATGGTGCAGTTCTTCCGCGGCATCCCGCGCGAACTCGATGAGGCGGCGATGATGGATGGCTGCAGCGCTTGGCGCATCTACTGGAAGATCATGCTGCCACTGTCGCTGCCGGTGATGGCAACGGCTGCGATCTTCTCCTTCATCTGGACCTGGGACGATTTCTTCGGTCCGCTGATCTACCTGAACGATATGAACACTTATACGATCCAGCTCGGCCTGCGCACCTTCGTCGATTCCACCAGTGCATCGGATTGGGGCGGTTTGTTCGCCATGTCGACGCTGACGCTCGTGCCGGTGTTCTTCTTCTTCCTGTTCTTCCAGCGCCTGCTGATCGAGGGCATTGCCACGACGGGTATGAAGCGTTGATGGCGGTAACGGGAAAGAGCGACATGAGCATCAGGACGGTGGCGATCGTTGGTTGCGGTATCGGCCGCTCCCACATCGTCGAGGGTTACCTGCCGCATTCCGATAAGTTCAAGGTCGTGGCGATCTGCGACCTGAACGAGCAGCGCATGGCGGCGGTCGGCGACGAGTTCGGCATCGAACGGCGCACCACCTCTTTTGCGGAACTGCTGGCCGACGACACGATCGACATCATCGATATCTGCACCCCTCCCGGCATCCATCTGGAACAGGTGGTCGCGGCCCTGGCTGCCGGCAAACATGTCGTCTGCGAAAAGCCGCTGACAGGCTCGCTTGCCGCCGTCGATACCATCATGGAAGCGGAAAAGACCGCCAAAGGCGTGCTGATGCCGATCTTCCAGTATCGTTACGGTGACGGCATTCAGAAGGCCAAGCGGATCATCGACGCCGGTATTGCCGGCAAGCCCTATACCGCTTCGGTCGAAACCTTCTGGCTGCGCAAGCCGGAATATTACGCTGTGCCTTGGCGCGGTAAATGGGCGACGGAGCTTGGCGGCGTGCTCGTCACCCATGCCCTGCATCTGCACGACATGCTCATGCATCTGATGGGTCCGGCGGCAAGGGTCTTCGGCCGCGTCGCCACCCGAGTCAACGATATCGAGGTCGAGGATTGTGCCTCCGCCAGCCTGCTGATGGAAAACGGCGCCTTTGTCTCGCTGTCTTGCACGCTTGGTTCGCAGGAGCAGATTAGCCGGCTCAGGCTGCACTTCGAGAACGTCACTTTCGAAAGCAGCCACGAACCCTATACCCCCGGCAAGGACCCCTGGAAGATCATCGCCGCGAATGACGACGTGCGGGAAAAGATCGAACGGGTGGTTGGCGACTGGCAGCCGGTCGCGCCGCGTTTCACCACGCAGATGGGCCAGTTCCATGCCTTTTTGAGTGGCCATGCGCCGCTGCCGGTAACGAGCTGGGACGCGCGCCGGGCGCTGGAACTCGTCACCGCCATCTACCAATCTTCCGACAGCGGCGCTGACGTGCCGCTGCCGGTCGGTCCCGACAGTCCGAAATACGCCGATTGGCGCGCAAGAACGAAGTAACCGATAAAACAAGAAGAGAGGGTTTTGAGAAGATGGCAACCAGTGTCGTTCTTCAGAAGGTCGAGAAGCGCTACGGCTCGCTGGATGTGATCCATGGCATCGATCTGACGATCGATCCCGGCGAATTCGTCGTTTTTGTCGGTCCCTCGGGCTGCGGAAAATCGACCCTTCTGCGCATGATCGCCGGTCTCGAGGAGATCACCGGCGGCGGGCTGCTGCTCGACAACGAACGCATGAACGAGGTGGCGCCTGCCAAGCGCGGCATCGCCATGGTCTTCCAGTCCTATGCGCTCTATCCCCATATGTCGGTCTACAAGAACCTCGCCTTCGGCCTGGAGACGGCGGGTTACAAGAAGGCCGATATCCAGCCGAAGGTGAAGCGCGCCGCCGAGATCCTGCAGATCGAGAAGCTGCTGGAGCGCAAGCCGAAGGCGCTCTCCGGCGGCCAGCGCCAGCGTGTCGCCATCGGCCGCGCCATCGTGCGCGAGCCGCGGATCTTCCTGTTCGACGAGCCGCTGTCGAACCTCGATGCCGAACTGCGCGTGCAGATGCGCGTCGAGATCTCCCGCCTGCATCGCAGCCTCGGCAATACGATGATCTATGTCACGCATGACCAGGTCGAAGCCATGACGATGGCGGACAAGATCGTGGTGTTGAATTCCGGCCGCATCGAGCAGGTCGGCGCGCCGCTCGATCTCTATAACAACCCGGCCAACCGCTTCGTCGCCGGCTTCATCGGCAGCCCGAAGATGAATTTTTTGAAGGCCCGCATCGAGCAGGTCGGCGAGACCGAAACCAGCATCCATGTCTGCGGCAATTCCGTCCGCCTGCCGCGCCGGCTGAAAGGCGGAGCCGGAGAGGAGGTCACCTTCGGCATCCGTCCCGAGCATCTTTCGCTGGCCGAAGGCGCAATCGCGCTCTCGACCGTCAACGTCGATCTCGTCGAAAATCTCGGCGGCGCCACCATGCTCTACACCACGACGCCGGATAACCAGCTCCTGACCGTCGCGCTTGACGGCCAGCAGAAGGTGGAGCGCGGCGCCAATGTGAAGGCTTCCTTCGATCCGGCCCGCTGCCACGTCTTCGACGCGGCCGGCAAGACGATCTAAGCGCACCGCCGCTTGACATCAGATCCTCCTCTGCCCCATCATTTCGGAAGGGGCAGAAGGGGATGAGCATGACGCCTGAAGATAGGATTCATGCACTTGGCATCTGGCAGGGCCCGATCGAAATTTCGCCGATAGCAGGCGGCATCACCAACAGGAATTATCTGGTCAGCGATGCCGTCGCGCGCTGTGTGGTCAGGCTCGGCACCGATATTCCGATCCATCACATCACCAGGCAGAACGAGCTTGCCGCAAGCCGTGCCGCCCATGCAGCCGGCATTTCGCCGGCGGTCATCCACCATTCGCCGGGCGTCCTGGTGCTCGAATATATCGAGGCGAGAGCGCTTTCGCCGGAGGATATCAGGACACCTGATACGCTCGCCCGGGTCGTTCCGCTCGTCCGCGCCTGCCATCGCGACATCGCCCGGCATTTCCGCGGCCAGGCGATGATCTTCTGGGTCTTCCACGTCATCCGCGATTATGCCGCCAATCTGAAGGCGTCGGAGAGTGCCTATCTCCCTCTGCTGTCGGGGCTCATCGGCAGGGCTGAGACGCTGGAAGAAGCGGCAGGGCCTTTCGAGATCGCCTTCGGCCACAACGATCTGTTGGCCGCCAACTTTCTCGATGACGGCAAGAGGCTCTGGCTGATCGACTGGGACTATGCCGGTTTCAACACGCCGCTTTTCGATCTCGGCGGATTGGCCTCCAACAACGAACTCTCGCAAGCGGCCGAGCGCGCGATGCTGGAAACCTATTTCGACCGGCCGCTGACCGATAATCTCAGCCGGCGCTATACCGCGATGAAATGCGCCTCGCTGCTGCGCGAGACGCTCTGGAGCATGATTTCGGAAATCCATTCCACCATCGATTTCGATTACGCCGGCTACACGGCCGAAAATCTCGCGCGCTTCGAGCGCGCCTATCAAGCCTTTGAACAGGACCAATAAATGACGAAGGAATTACCGAAGACGGCGAAAGCCGTGGTCATCGGTGGCGGCATCATCGGCTGCTCGACAGCCTATCATCTCGGCAAGCTCGGCTGGACCGATACTGTCCTGCTGGAGCGCAAGAAGCTTACCTCGGGCACCACCTTCCACGCCGCCGGCCTCGTCGGCCAGCTGCGCACCAGCGCCAACATCACCCAGCTTCTCGGCTATTCCGTCGATCTCTACAAACGGCTGGAGGCGGAAACGGGTCTCGGCACCGGCTGGAAGATGAATGGCGGCCTGCGCCTTGCCTGCAATGAGGAACGCTGGACCGAGGTCAGGCGCCAGGCGACCACCGCCCAGTCCTTCGGTCTCGAAATGCAATTGCTGACGCCGCAGGAAGCCTTCGATCTCTGGCCGCTGATGACGGTGGACGATCTCGTCGGCGCTGCCTTCCTCCCGACCGACGGCCAGGCCAACCCCTCCGACATCACCCAGGCGCTGGCAAAGGGCGCCCGCATGTCAGGCGTTTCGATCTTCGAGGATACCGAAGTCCTCGACCTTGAAATCGACAAGGGAAGGATTCGTGCCGTCGTCACGGCGCAAGGGCGCATCGAATGCGAGCGCGTCGTCGTCTGCGCCGGCCAATGGACGCGCGCCTTCGCCGCCCGCTTCGGCGTCAACGTGCCGCTGGTCTCGGTCGAGCATCAATACATCATCACCGAATCCTTCGGCGCGCCCTCCAACCTGCCGACGCTGCGCGATCCCGATCGCCTGACCTACTATAAGGAGGAGGTCGGTGGCATCGTCATGGGCGGTTACGAGCCGAACCCCATTCCCTGGGCGAAAGCCGGCATCCCCGAAGGTTTCCACTACACGCTGCTCGACAGCAATTTCGACCATTTCGAACAGATCATGGAACAGGCGCTCGGCCGCGTTCCGGCGCTGGAGAGCGTCGGCGTCAAGCAGTTGCTGAACGGCCCGGAAAGCTTCACGCCGGATGGCAACTTCATTCTCGGCGAGGCCCCGGAGCTGAAGAATTTCTTTGTCGGCGCCGGTTTCAACGCCTTCGGCATTGCCTCGGCCGGCGGCGCCGGCATGGCGCTTGCCGAATGGGTGACGAAGGGCGAACCGCCTTATGATCTCTGGCCGGTCGATATCCGCCGTTTCGGCCGGCCGCATTTCGATACCGACTGGGTGCGCACGCGCACGCTCGAAGCCTATGGCAAACATTACACCATGGCCTGGCCGTTCGAGGAACATTCGAGCGGGCGCCCTTGCCGCAAATCACCGCTCTATGACCGGCTGAAGGCGCAGGGCGCCTGTTTCGGCGAAAAGCTCGGCTGGGAACGGCCGAACTGGTTTGCCGATCTCTTCGCCAACGAGGAGCCGAAGGATGTCTACAGCTACACCAGGCAGAACTGGTTCGACGCCGTCGGCCGCGAACATAAGGCCGTGCGCGAAGCGGCCGTCATCTTCGACCAGACCTCCTTTGCCAAATTCGTCCTGAAGGGCAGGGATGCCGAGGCAGCCTTGTCCTGGATCGCCGCCAACGATGTCGCAAGGCCGGTCGGCTCGCTTGTCTACACGCAGATGCTGAACGACAAGGGCGGCATCGAATGCGACGTGACGGTCGCCCGCATCGCCGAGAACGAATTTTACGTCGTCACTGGTACCGGTTTCGCCACCCATGACTTCGACTGGATCGCACGCAATATCCCGGCGGAGATGCATGCCGAGCTGGTCGACGTCACATCTGCCTATTCCGTGCTGTCGCTGATGGGACCGAATTCTCGCGCCGTGTTGGAAAAGGTGACGGGCAGCGACGTCTCGAATGCTGCCTTCCCCTTCGGCAAGACCGTGACCATCGGCATTGCAGGTTGCCCGGTGCGGGCGTTGCGCATCACCTATGTCGGCGAGCTCGGCTACGAACTGCATATTCCCATTGAATATGCGACCACGGTCTACGACGTGCTGATGGCCGCGGGTGGTGAGCTCGGCCTCGTCAATGCCGGCTACCGCGCCATTGAGAGCTGCCGCCTGGAAAAAGGTTATCGCGCCTGGGGTTCGGATATAGGTCCCGACCATACGCCTGTTGAAGCCGGTCTCGGCTGGGCGGTGAAAATGCGCAAGAATATTCCGTTCCGCGGCCGCGAGGCGATCGAGCGGCAGCTTTCGGGAGGCGTCAAGAAGCGCCTCGCCTGTTTCATTCCGGAGGATGCCGATGCTGTGCTGCTCGGCCGCGAAACGATCTATCGCGACGGCAAGCGCGTCGGCTGGCTGTCGAGCGGCGGCTTCGGCTACACGCTGGGCAAGCCCATCGGCTACGGCTACGTCCGCAGCCCCGAGGGAGTGACGGAAGATTTCGTCCTCTCCGGCACCTATGAGCTTGATGTCGCGCGGCAACGCATCCCCTGCAAGGTGTCGCTATCGCCGCTCTACGATCCCGATATGGCGCGGGTGAAGGCCTGACGATCGGAACTCTCTCATTCTTTGCTTTCGAGCGAAGCTTTGAACAGAGATGACGAGGAGAGGGCACGCCGTGTGAGCCCCCTCTGCCCTGCCAGGCATCTCCCCCACAGGTGGGGAGATCACAAGTGGCTAAACCTTCGTGCCCATCTACCGTTTCGCCCTGCTGTGACACCAGTTGTTTGGGGAAGCCGTCGCGCCCAGCCAATCTCCCCACCTGTGGGGGAGATGGCCGGCAGGTGTCGGACCCGGATAGATAGGTAACAGAACGGACCGTTTACATAGGTGACAGTTCTCTAGCAGCCGGGAGGGCCCGGCGATGGTTTGGAGAGAGACTGGCATCATGGACGAGCGGCTGCGCTTTGTTGGGGAATGTCTTGCGGGCGAGGAGACGATGACGGCGCTGTGTGCGGCCTACGGGATATCGCGCAAGACGGGCTACAAATGGTTGGAGCGGTATCGGGCGCTCGGCCCTGCGGGGCTTATCGACCTGCCGCGGGCGCCGCTTGAGCACGGGCGGGCAACGGCGGCGGAGCTGGTGGCGCGGATCGTGGCGGAGAAGGAGGCGAATCCGCAGTGGGGGCCGAAGAAGGTGCTGGCGCGGCTGAAGCGGTCGGCGCCGCAGCTTTGCTGGCCGGCGGCCTCGACGATAGGCGAGATCCTGAAGCGACACGGGCTGGTCGGGCGCCGGCGGCATCGCTGGCGGGCGGCTGGTTGCGGCCCGTTCGCGCCGGCCAACGGGCCCAATGCGGTGTGGAGCGCCGATTACAAGGGCTGGTTCAGGACCCGCGATGGGCGGCGCTGCGAGCCACTGACGGTGATGGATACGGCGAGCCGCTTTCTGCTGGCGCTGGAAGCCTGCGCGACGCCGGCCGAGGTAGAGGCCTGGCCGGTGTTCGAGCGGCTGTTTGCCGAGCACGGACTGCCGGAGCGCTTTCGCAGCGACAACGGTTCGCCCTTCGCGGCGATCGGCGTCACCGGGCTGACGACGCTTGCTGTACGGTTCATCAAGCTCGGCATCGGCCTGGAGCGCATCCAGCCGGGCAAACCGCAGCAGAACGGCCGCCACGAACGCTTCCATCTGACGATGCTGCCGCTGGCCATGGCGCCGGAGGTCGACCATGCCGCGCAGCAGGCGGTCTTTGACGCATTTCGCCAGAATTACAACGCCGAGCGTCCACACGAGGCGCTCGCTATGGACGTGCCTGCTGATCATTACCGACCATCACTGCGGCGCCTGCCCGACCGCCTGCCTGAACCGGACTATCCGGCCGAGGCGGCGGTGCGCCGGGTGCGCTCCAATGGCGAGATCAAATGGAACGGTGACCTCGTCTATGTCGCAGCAGCGCTGGCCGGCGAGGTCGTGGCGATCGAGGAGAGTGAAGCGGGCATCTGGACGCTACGCTTCCATGCCCATCCGCTCGGCATCATCGACAAGAAGACCAAGCGGCTTGTCCGCCCCAGCGCCCTGCAACCCCGACCAGCCGGCGCAGGGGCGGACACTGGTTTACAAGGGGGAGAACTGTAACCCATCTATCCGGTTCAATCTGTTACCCATCTATCGGCCGGACACAGGGCAGAGGGGGGCGACCGCGGCACGCCCTCTCATTACAAGAACCCAGCCACCCCGCGTTGGCGTGACCTACTATATTTGCGGAAAACGACTCTCCTCGGCTAAAGAAGAGCCTGAGCCAGAGGCTCCAAGCCTCAGAACAGCGGCAGCCGGTCGTCTTGGATCAGGATCTCCAGCTTGTCGGAGACATCCTGCGTCCACGCCCGATTTTCTGTCAAAGCTGCCGGGAAGAGTCCCGGAAGGGTGAAGAGAGCGGCCGAAATCGCCAGGCCGGTGCGTGGAACATCGGCGATGAGAGCGGCGATTTCGCCAGCACGGGGATCGCGCAGTTCATAGCGCTCGCCGTTGCCGTGCTCGCCGATCGCATAGCGCATCCATGCCGCAACGGCGATCGCATAGGTCTCCGCCTTGTCGCCATGCGCCAGTGCCTCGGTTGCCGGTTCCAGCAGCCGCTGCGGCAGTTTCTGCGTGCCGTCCATGGCGATCTGATAGGTGCGATGCGCGATGGCCTTGTTTGCAAAGCGCGCTATCAATTCGCTGGCATAGTCATCGAGGTCGATGCCGGGAACCGCATCGAGCGTTCTCGCCGCCGCATGCATGTGGCGGTAGGCAAGGGCCGCCAGGCCGGCATCATCCATCACGTCGCGGATGAATTCATAGCCGCCGATATAACCGAGATAGGCGAGCAGTGAATGCGCGCCGTTCAGCATCCGGAGCTTCATCTTCTCGTAAGCCGAAACATCGGTGACCATCAGCGCGCCGGCCTTGTCCCAGGCCGGCCGGCCATTGGCGAAATCATCCTCGATCACCCATTGCGTGAAGGGTTCGGTCTCGATCGCCGCCAGATCCTGCCGTCCGGTCAGCCGTTCGGCATCCTGGTAAGTCGCCTCGGTGCTGGCCGGCGTGATGCGATCGACCATGGTCGAGGGGAAGGGCACATTTGCCTCGATCCATTGACGAAGCGAGGGGTCGACGCGTTCGGCAAAATCGAGAACCAGCCGCTTCAGGACGGCGCCGTTGCTCGGAAGATTGTCACAGCTGAGCGGTGTGAAGGGGGCGATGCCCTTCGCCCGGCGCCGGGACAGTCCCTCGACCAGATAGCCGATGACGCCGCGCGGCGCATGGCGGTTGGCAAGGTCGGCCGCCACATCGGCATGGTTGAGATCGAGCCCTCCCGTCGCGGTATCCATGCCATAGGCTTTTTCCGTCACCGTCAGGCTGACGATGCGGATGGTCGGATCTTCCAGACGATCCAGCAGTCCTGACGGATCGCGTGTCGCCACATGTGCCCGCAAAATGGGGCCGATCACCTGCGCCACCGTGCCCGACGTATCGCGGATCAGCATCGTATAGAGGCCGTTCTGTTCGTTCAGGTGATCGGCGACATCAGCAGTGCGCAGACTTGCCACCTCGATGCCCCAGTCTCCGCCCACTGCGGCAAGTGCGGCATCGGTAAACGGCGCGAAATGCGCGCGGAAAAAGGCGCCTGGCCCAAGATGCAGGATGCCGCTTTTCAGCTGGTCGCGGTCATAGGCGGGAAGCTTCGCCGTCGAGGCGAGGCCGGAAAGGGTCTGCAGTCGTTCGGTCACAGCTTGTAGGCCTTCTTTGCATTGCCATAGGAGAGCTCGCCCGCGACGATCTCGGCTTCCCGCTTCGAAATTCGGTGCTCGGCGGCAAGCTGGGCAAGGAAGCGGCAGACTTCGCGGCGCCAGACGTCATGCCGCGCGGGGATCGAAAGCAGCGCCCGCGTATCGTCGTTGAAACCCGCCATATTGGCAAAGCCCGCCGTCTCGACGACTTGGTCGAGGTAGCGGCGGATGCCGTTCGGGCTGTCGTGGAACCACCAGGGCGGTCCGATCATCAGGCAGGGCCAATGGCCGACCATTGGCGCCATCTCGCGCGCATAGGTCGTCTCGTCGAGCGTGAAGAGCAGCACGCGCAGCCCCGGCGCATGGCCGTATCTGGAAAGCAGCGCATTCAGGCCGCCGACCCAGTCGCTGCTTGTCGGGATATCGGCGCCCATATTGGGACCCCGGGTCGAGAAAAGTCCGCGGTCGGTATTGCGTCTGGAGCCGGCATGGATCTGCATCACCATGCCATCCTCGGCCGAAAGCCCGGCCATCTCGGTCATCATCTGGCCGCGGAAGAGCTCGGCCTCCCCGGCCGAAAGCGGGCCCTTCAGCGCCTTCTCGAGCAGCGCCTGTTTTTCGGCGAGCGGCAAGTCGGCGGTGAAGGCTGTGGGCACGCCGTGATCGGTCGCGGTGGCGCCGAACTGGCGGAAATAGGCGCGCCGGCGCCGATGCGCCTCGATCAGGCCGTCCCAGCGCGTTACCTCAGTGCCGGTGATCTCTCCGAGCTTGACGAGATTGTCGCGGAAGCCGACGGCGTCGGGATCGGTGACGCCGTCTGGCCTGTAGGTGGTGCGCACCTTGCCGATCCAGCCGTCGGCCGCCATCTTCTGGTGATGCGCCAGAGGATCGAGCGCCCCATCCGTCGTCGCGATCGTTTCGATGCCGAATCGCTGATGCAGCGCCCGCGGGCGGAATTCGGGAAGGGCAAGCTGGGCATTGATATGGTCGTAGAGCGCATCGGCATTGTCAGATGTCAGCGGCTCGGTGCAGCCGAGTACGGCCGACATGGCGTGGTCGACCCAAAGGCTCGAAGGCGTCCCGCGGAAAAGGTGATAATGCGCGGCAAAAGTCCGCCATATCGCCCGTCCCGTTGCGTCAGGTTTGCCGTCGAGCCGCGGCACGCCGAGCTCGTCTAACGTGACGCCGACGCTGTGCAGCATGCGGAAGAGATAGTGATCGGGAATGACCAGCAGCGAGGCCGCGTCTTCAAAGGGCTTGTCGTCGGCGAACCAGGAGGGTTCAGTATGCCCATGCGGACTGACGATCGGAAGATTGCGCACCGTCTCGTAGAGATCTCGCGCGATGGTCCGTGTTGCCGGATCAGCCGGAAAAAGCCGGTCCGGATGAAGAAAGCCGTTTCCTGCATCCATCAGTATTCCTCCCAGATGGATAACGGCCTACCCCACAACATCCGGCGCGGCAAGGTCTTTTAGTAACCAAACGGTACAGTTTTGCGCATGGCCGCGTCGGGCATGGAAAGCATTGACGCGGCGGCCTATTTCCGATTTGCAGAACCATCTGTTCTGCCGGATTCGGCAAAGGAGGATCGATGTCCGACGAGACGAACCGCATCACCCAGCTGGAAGAAATGCTGGCCCACCAGGCAAAGACGATCGAAGAGCTTTCCGATCAGCTCGCCGAGCAATGGAAGACGGTCGAGCAGATGCGCACCAAGCTCGACCGGCTCACCGAACGCTTCCTGTCGCTGGAAGAGCAGTCATTGGAAGCGCCTGGCATTACCCGCCCGCCGCATTATTGACGGCACGCGGCGCAATGCCGCGTGCCCGTCTCATTAGGATGATCAATCAGACGCCGCCGATGCAGAGATATTTCATTTCCAGATAGTCGTCGGCGCCGTGCCGCGAGCCCTCGCGGCCGAGGCCGGATTGCTTGATGCCGCCGAAGGGTGCCGTCTCGGATGACATCAGGCCGGTATTGATGCCGATCATGCCGTATTCCAGCGCTTCCGCCACCCGCCAGACCTTCTTCAGGTCGCCGGCGTAGAAATAGGCGGCGAGGCCGAATTCCGTATCATTGGCTTGGGCGATGACATCCTCGACCGTCTCGAAGCGAAAGAGCGGCGCCACCGGCCCGAAGGTCTCCTCGCGCGCTACCTTCATGCCGCGCGCAACGCCTGTCAGGACCGTCGGCGTGAAGAAGGTGCCGGCGCCGTCGATGCGCTTGCCGCCGGTCAGTACCTTGGCGCCCTTGGCAAGCGCGTCGCTGACATGGTCCTCCACCTTGGCAAGGCCTTGCTCGTCGATCAGCGGCCCGATCACGACACCTGGCTTGAAGCCGTCGCCGACCGACATCTCGGCGACCTTGGCGGCAAGCTTGGCGGCGAAGGCGTCATAGACGTTCGACTGGACGTAGAGGCGGTTGGCGCAGACGCAGGTCTGGCCGGCATTGCGGTATTTGGAGGCGATCGCGCCTTCGACGGCAGCGTCGAGATCGGCATCGTCGAAGACGATGAAGGGCGCGTTGCCGCCGAGCTCCAGGCTCACCTTCTTGATCTGGTCGGCGCACTGCCGCATCAGGATACGGCCGACCTCGGTCGAGCCGGTGAAGCTGATCTTGCGCACCTTTTCATTGCCGCAGAGTTCGCGGCCGATCGCCGGGCCATCCACGCCGACGATGACGTTGAAGACGCCGGCCGGAATGCCGGCCTGCTCGGCGAGCACGGCAAGCGCGATCGCCGTCAGCGGCGTCTGTTCGGCCGGCTTCGAGACCACGGTGCAGCCGACGGCAAGCGCCGGGGCGATCTTGCGGGTGATCATCGCCGCCGGGAAGTTCCACGGCGTGATCGTACCGACGACGCCGACTGGCTGCCGGATGACGATCATCCGTTTATCGTCGGAAGGCGCGGGGATCGTCTCGCCATAGATGCGTTTGGCCTCTTCCGCATACCATTCGATATAGGCCGCGGCATAAAGGATCTCGCCGCGCGCTTCCGGGAACGGCTTGCCCATTTCGGCGGTCAGGATCGCCGCGAGTTCGTCGGCATTGGCGACCATCAGGTCGAACCATTTGCGCAGGATCGTGCTGCGCTCCTTGGCCGGACGGGCCGCCCAGCCCGGCTGGGCGGCATGGGCCGCATCGATTGCCGTCCGCGTCTCGGCCGCGCCCATATCGGGCAGTGAGGCGAGCAACTCGCCGGTTGCCGGGTTCAGCACGTCGAAAGTCCGAGTGGCATCGCCTGATGTCCAGACGCCGTCGATATAGCCGGCATCGCGCAGCAGGGGCGAGGAGAAGGGAACGTGCTTGGTCAGTGCGCTGGTGAAAGCCATGTCATATCCTCCTTGGGAGTGCGGCTGCCGGTTGCCGGCAGCCATTGAAATCCGGCTAGAGCAATTCCAGGAAAAGTGCGCAGCGGTTTTCCGTCCGGAATTGCGTAAAACAAAAAGTTAGAGCGGTTCTGCGCTTCCGTGAAAAGCTGAACCGCTCTAGGGTGCGATCACTTGGCCGCGCTTGCTTGCAGCATGGAGGCCTCGAGAATATCGAGCGCTTCGCCGAAGATCTCGTCCTGGATGGTGATCGGCGCGAGGAAGCGGATGACATTTCCGTGGACGCCGCAGGTGAGCAGGATCAGGCCCTTATCGAGCGCGATCAGCCGCACCTGGTTGGCGAATTCCGCGCTCGGCAGTCCCGTCGTCCGGTCGTTGAATTCAACCGCATTCATGAAGCCCGGTCCGCGAATATCGACGATCTCGGGCACCGTCTCGCGCAACGATTCCAGCCGCTGCTTCAGCCGTCCGCCAAGCTGGTTGGCGCGATTGCAGAGATTCTCATCGACAATGACGTCGAGCACGGCATGGGCGGCGGCGATCCCGAGCGGATTGCCGCCATAGGTGCCGCCGAGCCCGCCCGGTCCCGGCGCATCCATGATTTCGGCGCGGCCGGTGACGGCGGCGAGCGGAAAGCCGCCGGCCAGGCTCTTTGCCATCGTCGTCAGGTCGGGCGCCACCTCGTGATGATCCATCGCGAACATCCTGCCGGTGCGGGCAAAACCGGTCTGCACCTCGTCGGCAATCAGCAGGATGCCGTGCTGGTCGCAGAGCTCGCGCAGCGCCTTCATGAAGGCGGCGGGGGCCGCATAGAAGCCGCCTTCGCCCTGCACCGGCTCGATGATGATGGCGGCGACGCGCTGCGGATCGACATCGGCGGCAAAGAGCTTCTTCAGCGCCGCCAGCGACTGATCGGCGGTGACGCCGTGCAGCTCGACCGGGAAAGGAATATGGAACACGTCGCCAGGCATCGCGCCGAAGCCGACCTTGTAGGGCACGACCTTGCCGGTCAGCGCCATGCCCATGAAGGTGCGGCCATGGAAGCCGCCGCCAAAGGCGATGACGGCCGAGCGGCCGGTTGCGGCGCGCGCAATCTTGACGGCGTTCTCAACCGCTTCGGCGCCCGTCGTGACGAAGATCGTCTTCTTCTCGAAATCACCAGGCAGCAGCGCGTTCAGCCGTTCGGCAAGGTGTACGTAGCTCTCATAGGGAACTACCTGATGGCAGGTATGGGTGAAGCGGTCGAGCTGGTCCTTGACCGCTGCGATGACCCGGGGGTGGCGGTGGCCGGTATTGAGAACGGCGATGCCGGCGGCGAAATCGATGTAACGCCGGCCTTCCTTGTCCCAGATCTCCGCATTCTCTGCGCGATCGGCATAGATCTGAGTGGTCATGCCGACGCCGCGTGAAATAGCGGCGTTCTTCCGGTCGGTAAGGCTTGTCGCGGTCATCGATGGCTCCTGCGCTGAAAGGGTTGGAAAGCTATCTTGTATAATTTCTGCAAGATCTATATAAAACTCCTACATTTTTCCTGCAAGAAAACAAGAGGCATTTTTTGCTTCAAACATCACGCTTTTTGATGGAGGTTCTGGGGGGATTGGAATCGGGGATAGTTTCGAATGAACGATAATGGGCCTGTACGCTACAAGGTGGCGGAAGCCGCGCGGCTGGCGGGTGTTTCGGCCTCGACGCTGCGCCTCTGGGAAAGCCAGGGTCTGGTGGTTCCCGGTCGTTCCGAAACCGGCCATCGGCAATACAGCGCCGACGATGTGGCGCGGTTGAAGCGCATCTCCTGGTATCGTGTCGAGCGCGGGCTCAATCCCGCGGCAATCCGCGAGGCGTTGGAGAGCGAGGAACCTTCCGCCGATGGCGCCGAGGCAAGCCAGGATACCGGCCTCGGCCGCAAGCTGCGCAGCCTGCGGCATGCGAGCGGCAAGACGCTCGATCAGGTGGCCGGCGACATCGGCGTCACCTCGTCGACGCTCTCGACGCTGGAGCGCACCTCGCAGGGCGTCAGCTTCAAGACGCTGCATGATCTCGCCGAATATTACGGCACCACCGTCTCCCGCCTCTCCGGTGAGGAAAGCGGGGAGGTATCGGCGCATGTGCGCGCCGGCGAATGGCGCGCCTGGCCGGAAACGACGCCGGGTGTCGCGGTGCAGCTCCTCGCCGAAGGTCGCCGGATGATGGATTGCCATCGTTTCGTGTTGGCGCCGGGTGCTGCCAGCGAGGGCGCCTATCGCCACGAGGGCGAGGAATTCATGCATGTTCTGTCCGGTCGGCTCGAACTGGTGCTCGACGGCGATCAGTTCTTCGATCTCGGCCCCGGCGATTCACTCTATTTCGAAAGCCGCCGCGATCATTCCTGGCGCAACCGTCACGACGGCGAAACCGTGCTTCTCTGGATCAATACGCCGCCAACATTTTGATGCGGAGATAAAAGAGGGAGAGCGTCCTATGTGCGTCCAAGAGGACGCACGGCGCTCTAGCGGCGGGAAAGCGGTTTCGCGCTCTGCGCCTTTGCGCTATAGCGCTGCTGCATAATTCCTTAAATCGGAATCGATTTAAGGATAAAATAATGCAGCCATTCAAAGTGCTACGGCGCTGTAGGGGATGCATCGAACGAAAGACAGTCTCATGGCGG
Source organism: Rhizobium sp. WSM1328 (assembly GCF_057653715.1). Lineage (NCBI taxonomy): Bacteria > Pseudomonadati > Pseudomonadota > Alphaproteobacteria > Hyphomicrobiales > Rhizobiaceae > Rhizobium > Rhizobium sp. WSM1328. The sequence continues at coordinate 4,475,585 of NZ_CM172788.1, forward strand.
CGACCATACGTTATCACGAAGGCGATATTTCCGCGGCCGATGCCGCCCGCTACACCGGCGCGATCGCGATCGACACCGAAACGCTCGGTCTGGTGCCGCGCCGCGATCGGCTCTGCGTCGTCCAGCTTTCGCCGGGTGACGGCACCGCCGATATCATCCGCATCGCCGCCGGTCAGAAAGAGGCGCGCAATCTCGTCGCCCTGCTTGAAGACCCCACCCATCAAAAGATCTTTCATTACGGCCGCTTCGATATTGCCGTGCTCTTCCATACCTTCGGCGTCACCGCGACCCCGGTGTTCTGCACCAAGATCGCCTCGCGTCTGATCCGGACCTATACGGATCGCCACGGCCTCAAGGACAATCTCAAGGAGATGCTCGACGTCGACGTCTCCAAGGCGCAGCAATCTTCCGATTGGGCGGCCGAGAGGCTGTCTCCGGCGCAGCTCGAATATGCCGCCTCCGACGTGCTTTATCTGCATGCGTTGCGCGATAAGCTGACGGAACGCCTGATCCGCGACGGCCGCTATGATCATGCGACGGCCTGCTTCGAATTCCTGCCGACCCGCGCCAAGCTCGACCTGCTCGGCTGGGAAGAGGCCGATATCTTCGCCCATAGCTGAGCGAATTGCTTTCATTCTGCGTTTGCTAATAACCGCGCGGCAGACTTGTCCGCGGCCGTTAGCGATTCATTAACGCCTGTTTATTAACATTCCTGTTAATTTTTATGCATTCGATGGCGCCGGAACTGCGTCATGCGGACAGGAGGATCTGCTGGGATGCAAGGGGACCGGATGAGCGCGGTCCTTTTCTAGAGCCTGCTTTCATCGTCACTTTACGAAAGGAGCATGCCATGTTGACTCCCGTTCGTGCAGCGTCCAATGCAAGCTTTTCGTCCCAGGGTCAGACAGCGGCGATCGTCGCCAGTGGTCTCGGCCACTCGGTGATTGCCCCCGCGCCTGTCAACGCCGTCGAAGCCGCGGACCTCAATTCCGCCATTGCCGGCAAACTCAATATTCTGCTCCTTGCGGCGCGCGAGCGCATGGTCGAAGCCCTTCTCGATGTCATTGATGCGGCAGGCCGCTCGATTTCGCTGGATCGTGGAGATGATGAGAGCAATCTTGCCTTCGCCTCCCGGCTTGCCGATGCGATCCGGCGGCTGCCGGCCGCGAGAATCGACGAGGTCGAGCGCCAGCTCACCGAGAATGGGCATAGCGTGCCGCTCCGGACGATCGCCGAGGCCCTGAAGAACCCGACAGGCCCTGAAGCCGCTCGCATCGTCGCCTATCTGGAGATTGTCCGCTATAAGGATCGCGATCTCGCCGCCCGCGCGGTCGTCCGCTCCTATGGCCAGAACGATGCATCGCCGATGCGCGCCGAACCTCGCCCCGAGATCCGGCTGCCCGAGATCCGGCTGCATGAGGACAGCCTGCCTGCCGCCTTGCGCCAGCCGGCAGACAAGCTGCCCGTGCCGGCCGATTCGCTTATCGAAGCCGCAGCATCGGCGGCGGCCGAAGAGGCGGTCATCGCCGAAGCCGTGGAAGCTGCCGATCCGGAAGCGCCGAAGGCTGAGAACCGGGCTCAATCCGCCCCGGCGACGGCAAGAGAGATCGCCCCGGAAAAATCTGCGCCGCAGGAGATCGAAGCCGGGCAACCGCTGCCGACGGAAGCCGCAGCAGCCGACGATACGCAGGCAACGCCGGAGCCGCCTGCCATCCAAACCAGTGCGATGTCGGAAAAGGTCGATCCTGTCATTCCCAGGAACTGGGCAGGAATTGTTGCCTCCATGACCGAAGAAGTCTCCGAGCTGATCGCCACGATCATCCGCGAGCAAGACGTCGAAACCGTGCAGGACGATGTTCCCGTCGAGGCGGCAGTGGAGATCGACACGATCCTCGACGACGCCGTCATCAGCGATGCGACCGAGACCTTGACCAGGCAGCCGGTCGAATTCACCGCACCCGATCCCCGCCAATCAGCAGCACTCCGCCCACCGCAGATGGATGAGGCCGCGGCGGCGGCAGCCCGTCAGCCGAAAGAAATCTCCGCGCGACCGCAGATGATGCCGATACCCGAGACGTCCGAGGCTTCCTATCTGCCGCTGGCGGCAAGGATGCCGGAGGGATTTGCCTATAGCCAGCTGCCCTACCAATTCGCCAAGGATACACCGTCGAACGAGAAGGCAGGCGAAACGCACCACCAGCATCAGCACCAACGCGACGACGGGTCCGAGGATCAGCAACAGGCACAGTCCGGTGGCGAGGATGCCGAGCCCGATGCCGAAACGACCGATGCGGCACCCGAACGCAGGACGCCGAGGATGATTGATGCCGAACCGTCGGCTTATCAGCCAGGTCGCCCGGACGATGACCCGGTCTACGCGCTCTATCAGCGCATGGTCGGTTGGGAATAACATTTTCATTGGCTGAAAATGAAGAACCCGCCGGATCGCTCCGGCGGGTTCTTCAATTCAAAGGCGGATGCGAGGCTTATTCGCCGCCGCGGTTCTTCAGGGCTGCGCCCAGGATGTCGCCGAGCGAAGCGCCGCTGTCGGACGAACCGAACTGGGCAACGGCTTCCTTCTCTTCCGCAATCTCCAGAGCCTTGATGGACAGCATGATCTTGCGGTCCTTCTTGGAGAAGTTGGTAACGCGGGCGTCGAACACCTGGCCGACCGAGAAGCGCTCGGGGCGCTGCTCGTCGCGGTCGCGGGCGAGGTCGGCACGGCGGATGAAGGAAGTGATGTCCTCGTGGTTGACGAGCTTCACTTCGACACCGCCGTCGTTGACCGCGATCACTTCGCAGGAAACGACTGCATTCTTGCGCAGGTCGCCGGAAGCAGCGGCGTCGCCGACTGCATCCTTGCCGAGCTGCTTGATGCCGAGCGAGATGCGTTCCTTCTCGACATCGACGTCGAGAACGACGGCCTTGACGACGTCACCCTTGTTGAACTCCTCGATGACCTGTTCGCCCGGACGGTTCCAGTCGAGGTCGGAGAGGTGCACCATGCCGTCGACATCGCCGTCGAGACCGATGAACAGGCCGAATTCGGTCTTGTTCTTGACTTCGCCTTCGACTTCAGTGCCGGCCGGATGGCTGCGGGCAAATGCTGCCCACGGATTTTCCAGCGTCTGCTTGAGGCCGAGCGAAATACGGCGCTTGGACGGGTCGACTTCGAGAACGACGACTTCGACTTCCTGGCTCGTGGACAGGATCTTGCCGGGGTGAACGTTCTTCTTGGTCCAGGACATTTCCGAGATGTGGATCAGGCCTTCGATGCCCGGCTCCAGCTCGACGAATGCACCGTAATCGGTGATATTCGTGACGGTACCGGAAATCTTCTTGCCTTCCGGATACTTGGCCTGGATGCCATCCCACGGATCGCTCTCGAGCTGCTTCATGCCGAGCGAGATACGGTGGGTTTCCTGGTTGATGCGGATGATCTGAACCTTGACCTGCTGGCCGATGTTCAGGATTTCCGACGGATGGTTCACACGGCGCCATGCCATGTCGGTGACGTGCAGCAGGCCGTCGATGCCGCCGAGGTCAACGAACGCACCGTAATCGGTGATGTTCTTGACGACGCCGTCAACAACCTGGCCTTCTTCGAGGTTCTGAACGATTTCAGAACGCTGCTCGGCACGGGATTCTTCCAGAACCGTACGGCGCGAAACCACGATGTTGCCGCGGCGCTTGTCCATCTTGAGGATTTCGAAGGGCTGCGGGTTGTGCATCAGCGGGGTCACGTCGCGGATCGGACGAATATCGACCTGAGAACGCGGCAGGAAGGCGATCGCACCGTCGAGGTCGACCGTGAAGCCGCCCTTGACCTGGTTGAAGATCACGCCTTCGACGCGCTCGCCAGCTTCGAACTTGGCTTCGAGCTTGACCCAGCTTTCTTCGCGGCGAGCCTTCTCGCGCGACAGAACGGCTTCGCCAAGCGCGTTTTCGATGCGCTCGACATAAACTTCGACTTCATCGCCGACCTTCAACAGGCCGTCCTTGGCGCGCGCGCCGAATTCCTTCAGCGCGATGCGGCCTTCAACCTTCAGGCCGACGTCGACAACGGCGACGTCCTTCTCGATGCCCGTGACGATGCCCTTGGTGACATAGCCTTCGGCCAGGTCGTTCTTGGCAAAGGACTCTTCGAGAAGAGCCGCGAAATCCTCGCGGGAGGGGGTAGCTACTGACATAAAATCTCCTGCGTGTCCTGAAATGGAAGCGGACACGTATGCGCCGGTTGGTTTGCGTTGAACGGGCCTGAACCCAGTCCGCCCTCTCTGACGAAGGCAATCCGGCGCTTGGACGGAATTTCAGGCTTGCTGTATTAGAAGCGATCCATGCTCAGAGCACGCAAAATCGCTTGAATTTAGGCATTTCGGCTCAAGACCGCATCGATGATCGATTGAGCAGCTTGAAACGCGGCCTCTATACTCATTTCCGACGTATCAAGCAAGTGCGCATCATCAGCTGGTTTCAAAGGGCTGTCGGCCCGTCCCATGTCGCGTTCGTCGCGCCGCTTGACGTCCTCGAAGATCGCATCGAAATCCACAGTCAGGCCTTTGCCGAGGATCTCGTCATAACGGCGTCTTGCGCGGACTGCCGGCGACGCCGTCACATAGAATTTCACCGCCGCATTCGGGCAGACGACCGTGCCGATATCGCGCCCATCGAGCACCGTTCCCGGCGCTTTCGTCGAAAACCGTCGCTGCGCCTCGACCAGCGCCCGGCGCACCGCCGGCATGACGGCAATCTTCGAGGCGGCTTCGCCGATCTCATGTTTGGAAAGTATATCGCGATCCAATCCGGCGAGTTCAACCTCTCTTGCGATCTTTTCCGCCACCGCCTCGTCGTCGAGAGGCAGGCCGGCATCGAGCAGCGCCTTGGCTGTGGCGCGATAGGTCAGGCCGGTATCAAGATGGTGATATCCGTAGCGCTCTGCGATGAGGCGCGAGAGAGTGCCCTTGCCCGCCGCCGCCGGGCCATCGATGGCGATGGTGAAGGTCTCGTTCGTCATACGATCAATCCTGCGGCAGCGCCGAAACGGCGAATGAGTTTGTCTTCGCGGATTGCCGCGGCCGGTAGATCATTCCGGCACCTCCGCGATCTTCGCTCCAAGGCCGGTCATCAGCTGCATGAATTCCGGAAAACTGGTCGCGATCATCGCCGCGTCGTCGATCGTGACAGGATGCTCCGAGGCAAGCCCCATGACAAGGAAACTCATGGCGATGCGATGGTCGAGATGTGTGCTGACCCTGCCGTCGGCAGCATTGCCGAGGCCCTTGCCGTCTGGCCGGCCGCGCACGATGAGAAAATCCTCGCCTTCGTCGCAGTCGACGCCATTGAGTTTGAGGCCATCGGCGACGGCGGAAAGACGGTCGGACTCCTTGACGCGCAGTTCCTCCAGCCCCTTCATGATCGTCGCGCCCTCGGCGAAACAGGCAGCGACGGCGAGGATAGGATATTCATCGATCATCGACGGCGCACGTTCTTCGGGAACGGTGACGCCCTTGAGTTCGGAATGGCGCACGCGCAGATCCGCCACGTCCTCGCCGCCGGCAAGACGCGCATTCGCCACCTCGATGTCGGCCCCCATCTCCTGCAGCGTCAGGATCAGCCCGGTGCGGGTCGGGTTCATCAGCACGTTGACGATGGTGATGTCGGAGCCGGGAACAAGCAGCGCCGCAACCAGCGGGAAGGCGGTGGAGGAGGGGTCGCCCGGAACGTCGATCACCTGGCCCGCCAGCTTGCCGCGCCCTTCGAGCCGGATTGTGCGCACACCCTCGCTATCGGTCTCGACGGACAGGGCAGCACCAAAACCCTGCAGCATCTTTTCGGTATGGTCGCGCGTCATCACCGGCTCGATGACCGTGGTGATACCCGGCGTATTGAGGCCGGCAAGCAGCACGGCCGATTTCACCTGGGCGGATGCCATCGGCACCCGATAGCGGATCGGGCTCGGCGTTCCCGGGCCTCTGAGCGTCACCGGCAGCCTGTCGCCCTCGGAGGCGCTGACCTGCACGCCCATTTCGCGCAGTGGATTGAGCACGCGGCCCATCGGCCGTTTCGAAAGCGAGGCGTCGCCTGTGAAGGTGGAGCGAAAATCGTAGGTGCCGACGAGGCCCATGGTCAGACGTACGCCGGTGCCGGCATTGCCGAAGTCGAGCGGCGCGTCAGGCGCAAGCAGTGCACCGTTGCCGGTGCCGTCGATCACCCATTGTTCGCCTTCTTTGCGGATCCTGGCGCCCATCGCCTGCATCGCCCGGCCGGTATTGATCACGTCCTCGCCTTCGAGCAGACCGGTGATCCGCGTTTCGCCGGAGGCGAGCCCGCCGAACATGAAGGAACGATGCGAGATCGACTTGTCGCCCGGAATACGGACGCTGCCCGTAAGACCGGCGGATTTGCGGGCGGTGGCGGGCTTTGGCGCGGAGCCGTTCAGCATGGCGCAATCCTTTGCAAATGCAGTCTATTTTTGCCGCGAGACAGGCTTGGCCGGTCGCAATTCCCGTCCGCTTCTGCAGCTGTTGCGGCTCGTTAACATAAACGCGCCGGGCGGTCATCCGTCGGCTTGCCAAAAACCCGGCGCCCGGCTCGCAAAGTTTGGCTTTGACATGGGAAGCCACAGCGATTAAGGGGACCGGCTTATAAATTCCGATGGAACGCCGGCTTGATCGGCATTTGCCGAATCTTGCATTCGGTCATTCACACGAGGCTTATAGTGGCGAAAGCGGAACTTGGAACCAAGCGTACCGATCCGGAAACCGGCAAGAAGTTTTATGATCTGAACCGGGATCCGATCGTCTCTCCTTATACCGGCAAGTCCTACCCTCTGTCCTTCTTCGAAGAAACCTCGGCGATCGCCGAAGTTGCCGAGGAAGAGGAGGTCGCGGAAGTCGATACTGAAAACACCGAAGTCGAACTGGTTTCGCTGGAAGATGCCGATGACGCCGCCAGCGGTGACGACATCCCCGATATCGGCGATGACGATGTCGAAATCGAAGGCGACGACGACGACGATACCTTCCTCACACCCGACGAGGATGACGATGATGACGACATGAGCGACATCATCGGCGTGACCGGCGACGACGACGAAGTCTGAGACCGCATTTCGGCCCGGCGAGGAAAAAATTCTCCGGGCCAGATTTTTTAGGCTTGCTATCTCCGGAATCCGGAAGTAATAAGCCGCCACTCCGAAGGGCACGCCTTGAGGAGTATCCCAGGACCGGCCGCGAGCCGGACCACCTTGATGGGGCTATAGCTCAGCTGGGAGAGCGCTTGCATGGCATGCAAGAGGTCAGCGGTTCGATCCCGCTTAGCTCCACCAGCCTACGCTCTTCGAGCTTCGGCTCGGCAAGCCGGCAGGCTTGACGGGACGAGGGCGAGAAGGAAGCGGAGGCTGCCGCGCCGAAGTTGCGAAGCAACATAGCGGGCTACGATCCTTCCATGAAGTACGTCTACATTCTCCATAGCACTGAATTTCCGGATCGCTATTATGTTGGCGTGACGAGTGATCTGAAGTCGCGCTTGGCAAAACACAACGCCGGCGAGGTTTCTCACACCTCGAAATATCTTCCTTGGTCTCTCAAGACCTATCTCGCTTTCTCCGATGAAACGCAGGCCTTCGCTTTCGAGAAATATCTGAAGTCGGCTTGAGGCAGAGCTTTCGCAAAGAAAAGACTCTAGCCGGCCCACCTCAACTCCGGCAGGACGCCTCCACAGCCCGCCGGCGCCTTGCTGACCGGCGATTTCATCTCCTTCATGACAGGCAACACGACGCGGCCGCACTGGCCTTGAGTGAGGGCAATCTTTATCACGCGGCGGTCCTGATCTCCGCCACCGTCGTGCAGAAATTCTTCGAGGCAGCAGACGCAACGAAAAGGGCTTGGGCGGCGGATATACCGCGTTCGGAGACGAACAGATCTTCCTCAATGTGACGAATTCCGAAGGAGAGCCTTATAGCGGCCTTGATGACGCAACCTTCCAAGGCGGACTAAAACGCGCTGCCGCATCCTTTGGTGCGCGTCACAAAGACAGCCGAAAGCAAAGGCTGGAACCGCGATGAATGAGAGCCCCGTACGAGGCATCCACGCGCAAGCCGCTTGGCTATCGAAAGATGCATCGCTGAAGGCCCAAGTGAGAATTCACCGGCAATAAGAAAATATCGAAGGCGGCTGTTTGGGCAAACAGTCAAAATTAGAATATTTTGTCTATTGATTTGATGGATTATAGCGTTCCATAGCCCTGTCGATTTTAACAATAAGATTTTCGAACGTCCGGCGAATGCGTCGTTGGGCGCATGTGACTTGCCGTCTTCTTCCAAGATCAGCCAGGAGATATCCATGAGCAATCCAGTTCTCGTCAATCAGATCATTCCCGAGTCCGATGTCGTGCCGCTGACCGGCCGCGTCGGAGCCGAAATCAGGGGTATTCGCCTCGGCGGAGACCTTTCCGACGCGACGGTCGCAGCCATCAACCAGCTTCTCCTGAAACACAAAGTCATCTTTTTCCGCGATCAGGACCATCTTGGCGATTCCGAACAGGAATCGTTCGCGCGCCGCCTGGGCGACCTTGTGCCTCATCCAACTCAGGGTCCGGTGGCCGGCACGGCTTCCATCCTCAATCTCGATTCCAGCCGCGGAGGCGGCAGGGCGGACCAGTGGCACACCGACGTCACCTTCGTGGATGCCTATCCCAAATTCTCGGTCCTTCGCGGCGTCGTCATTCCGGCGGCTGGAGGTGATACGATCTGGTCCAACACCCATGCCGCATACGAAAGTCTGCCAGCATCGCTCAAATTGCTGGCGGACAATTTGTGGGCCATTCACAGCAATGCCTATGACTACGCAGCCGTGCGCCCTCGCGCCACCGCTGACGAGAAGAAGCATTTCGAGGAAGTTTTCACGTCGACCATCTACGAGACCGAGCATCCAGTCGTGCGTGTCCATCCCGAAACCGGCGAAAGATCGCTGCTGCTCGGCAATTTCGTTCAGCGTCTCGTCGGCTTGTCGAAGAGCGACTCCGCAAAACTCTACGAGGTGTTCCAGTCCTATGTTACCGCGCCGGAAAATACCGTGCGCTGGCACTGGAGAGCCGGTGACGTCGCAATCTGGGATAATCGCGCGACCCAGCACTACGCTGTCAACGACTACGGCGACCAGCACCGGGTCGTGCGCCGCGCCACCGTTGACAGCGACGTCCCCGTCAGCGTCGACGGCCGCCGCAGCGTAACCCACGTCAAGGTCGCCAAGCCGAAAGCAAAGGCCGCGTGAGCGCGGCTGGACTAGGGAGCAACCATGAAGCTTGATATAGCGCGGCGCTTTCCGCGCTACTCGATCGGCGAACGCGCGTCATAAAGGGCGAACTGAGCACGGTCACATTTCCAGGCATGCTGGTTGTGAACGCGCCCGCGACACGACGACCAGGGGTGCGCCGGTACGGCCCAGATGGCGAGCGCTCAGTTCGCTTCAAGCAAATTCCTGATACACCAAGGAGAAATTCGAAGAGGAGAACACCCATGGTTAGTCAACCCGTTACCACCCGCATCGTCCTTGCATCGCGCCCATCCGGAAAGCCGGTGGCTGCGAATTTCCGGCTCGAGCGGGAGACGGTTCGGGATCTCGCCGAGGGCGAGGTTCTTCTCAAGACGCTTTATCTTTCCCTTGACCCCTACATGCGGGGCCGCATGGACGATGCCAAGTCCTATGCCAAGCCGGTCGAAATTGGCGGTGTGATGGAAGGGGGCACGGTTGCGCAGGTCGCGCACAGCCGCAACACGGCGTTCAAGGCGGGGGATATCGTCCTCTCGCATTCCGGCTGGCAGAGCTATGCGATTTCCGATGGTGCGGGCTTGCAGAAGCTCGATCCGGAAACCGCACCGATCACGACAGCACTCGGCATTCTTGGAATGCCGGGCTTTACGGCCTATGCCGGGCTTCGCAATATTGGCAAACCCAAAGCCGGCGAAACACTTGTGGTCGCGGCAGCGAGCGGCGCGGTTGGCTCGGCAGTTGGACAGATGGCAAAGATTTACGGTGCGCGTGTTGTCGGAATCGCAGGCGGGTCCAAGAAATGTGACCACTTACGCCAAGAGCTCGGCTTCGATGTCGCGATAGACCATCATTCGAGCGATTTTCCGGCACAACTCGCAGCCGCCTGTCCGAACGGAATCGATGTCTATTTCGAGAATGTTGGTGGCCACGTCTGGAGCGCGGTGTTTCCATTGCTGAACGACTTCGCGCGGATACCGGTCTGTGGCCTCATCGCGCATTACAACGAAGGATCCTCTGTCTCGAACGGAGGTGATCAGCTTCCTGCGGTGATGCGTGCCATCCTGCGGAAAAGCCTCACCATACGAGGCTTCATACAGCGCGAATTTGCCGACCAGCGTCCCGACTTCTCCCATCAGGCCGGAGCGTGGATCTCGGAAGGGCGGCTCAAGTACAAGGAAGATCTCGTTGACGGCCTTGAAAACGCTCCCGAGGCTTTCCTTGGCCTCCTGGAAGGGAAAAATTTCGGAAAGCTGATCGTGCGCGTCGCGCCCCGAACATAGCCTCGGCGTTCTCTATTTCGCGGCGCAGTTCTTTTTGCTCACGGTCGGAACAGAACAAAAAAGCGAATCCCGAAGAGGCCGACACCGGAGCACATATATTCTATCAAAAATATAGAGACACTTTAATTTGGTCTCGTCTTATTCCGGAGGGTATGATGAAGATCACAAGGCGAGCTTTCACTGCAGTGGTGGCAGGTGCCATCGCGACACCTTTGACCCACGTTCGGCTGGCCGGCGCCGCTGACAAGGCCGTGCGTATCGGCTACCAGAAATATGGAACGCTGGTGCTTCTCAAGGGCAAAGGCACGCTGGAGAAGAAACTGGAACCCATCGGCTACACCGTTGAATGGACCGAGTTTCCGGGCGGTCCTCAATTGCTCGAGGCCCTGAACGCTGGTGCTGTCGATTTCGGATCGACCGGCGAAACGCCGCCGATCTTCGCCCAGGCCGCAAACGCTCCGCTTGTCTATATCGCACACGAGCCGCCCGCCCCGCGCGGAGAAGCCATACTGGTCCCGAAGGACAGCCCCATAAAGTCCGTCGCGGAACTGAAAGGCAAGAAGGTCGCCTTCAACAAGGGCTCGAACGTGCATTACCTGCTCGTCAAGGCGCTCGAAGAAGCCGGCTTGACCTATGAGGACGTCGAATCATCCTTCCTCGCTCCGGCCGACGGCCGCGCAGCCTTCGAAAAGGGCGCGGTTGATGCTTGGGTCATCTGGGATCCCTTCCAGGCCGCGGCGGAAGTCGCGGTCGAAGCGCGAGAACTCAGAAACGGCGAAGGCATCGTCCCCAATCACCAGTTCTATCTCGGCACCAAGTCGCTGGTCGACGGTCACGCCGAGGCGATCGATGTCGTGATCGACGCCATTTCCGAGATCGACGAATGGACCAAGTCCGACACCGCGGCTGCGGCTGCGGAGCTCTCACCATCGGTCGGCATCCCCGAACCTGTCCTCGTCAAGGCGCTCGAGCGCCAGTCCTACGGGGTCAAGAGCCTGGACGACACCGTCGTCGCGCAGCAGCAGAACATCGCCGACACCTTTTTCAAACTGAAGCTCATTCCCAAGGAGGTGACGATTGCCGACGTTGTCCGCAAGGGCAAGGCGTGATGCCCACTTTAAGATCTGAGTTACCGGCCAGCGAGAAGATCTGCGAGACAATTGCTCGATGCGGTGCTGTCGGCAGGATGGCGAGGCTTTCGTCTGTCTCCTCCCAGCGAGACTCATTCCGGGCGCGGGAGAGTGGAAATCTTTCGACGCTGCGCGCGCCAGGGACTGACGCTGCGCGAACTGATCATTCAAACGCAGGAAACCGGCCACTGGTCGGTTGCCGGAACAGCTGACGGATGCGATCGAAGAGCGCGTCAAGTCAGGTGTTCTCGATGTCTTATCGATGCACGGCTTCGGCAATCCCGACCAGGAGGACCTCCAGGTAAACGGTTTGCTTCCTGAGCTCCGGCGCCGTCAACTGATCGACACCGATTATGTCGGAGAGGATTTCCGCTCCAATCTGGAACTGCCGCCGCTTGCGCCGCCGACAGTCATCCGGGCATCGCGAACGGCCTGACGGCAAGCCATTCCCGACCCAGCGCATCGCTCCGAGCGGCGATGCGGCTTTGGCCGGCTGTTGCCGTCCATTCACAGGTTGGAACAATAACTCTCCCACGTCGTCACAGGCTTTGACGACGTGCTGCGCTTTTAGCCACGTCACCAATCCAACCGTTGAGCAATGACGCTGCCGCATGGCTTTGCGAGACGATCTGAGGCACCAGATCGATATCCGGAAGGCTGCCCAGGCCGAGCGGTCCCATTGCGAACAGCCCATGCAACGCGCTCGCCTTGGTCCGCCCGCATTCATCTACGACGATACCGATCTCGAGTTCGTCACGCGTTGCAAGCCCCGCAACGATAAGCGAACGGACAAGCGGACTATCGGTCCCGGACGGCCGGAAGCGGCAGTCTATCGTCAGGTCCGCGGGAAGGACCTCAAGCCCGGTCGGGGCCGAAAACAGCACGCCGTTTGTGGCGATGCAATTCACTTTTCCCTTCCTCACGGCGATCGCGCCGCTGGCGATCGCATGATGCAGGCGCTGATAGTGCTCCGGCGGCAAGCGGTTGCGATGACTGTCGTAAATAGCCTTCACATGGCGTTTGAACCGTGCGCGCTCTTCCGGCGTCAGTCCCACCCAAAGGTCACGCGCACGTGAACGAAAGCCGTTCATAATGCCTTGCCATCCCGAACCTTCCAGATCGGCTCTGTTGGCGGCCTCACGCAGGAAACGGAATGCGCCGCGGAGCGTCCCCGGCATGGGTTGGTCGGTGACAACAGATCCAACGGCGGCAGGAGCATGCGACTGAGGCAGAAAGCCCGATTCCGAGATCAAAGTGACATGGGAAATCTTCGCGTCGGCCAGCAATCCGAGCGCCCTGTCGACCGCGTGGATGCCGCCGCCGATCACGACAGCGTTTTGCGTTCCACTGGCAGGAGCCACGTCCGAACTTTCCCGCATTCCGTAACCAGTCGCGAGAAACACAGCGTCAAAGCGGGTTCGCTGCTCCGCTCCAAGGAAAACCGAATATCCTCCGTCCAGATGCCTATCGATCGCCGTTACGGTATCCGAGCCAAACTGGACGATGACATCAGGCCGATGGGTCAGAGCTTCGGAGAAGCGTTTGTACACATAGGTGCTGAAAATTTCTCCGGGCACAAAGGCGTGTTCGAGACCTGCAGGATCCGAGATCAGGCGATCGCGCCACGTGTCATCGGTTTCGAGCCATCGACGAAAATCATCCGGCAGGCCGGGATCAACAGAAAGGTCGCGAACGCGGCTGGTCAGCACCGTCGACGCGGGCTGACTTATGCCCTCGCCGATATCTATCTTTGCTCGCGGATCGAACATCACCAGATGGAAAGGCCGCTCAACTCTTTTGAACAGAGCGATTGCGGTCATGATCCCCGTGAAGCCTCGGCCGACAATCGCAATCCTTGCGAGATGGTCCGCTTCCTGGGTCTCCGAATTCGAAGAACGTGACGAGAGAAGAGTCATTCATCGGCTCCTTCTGCGTTGGACCGGTCGGCATAAATTCGCCCGATCCGACCAGTCGCATAATTCTCTATCAAAATAATAGACAACCATGTCCCGAACGCAAGCACCATTCGACTTGAAATGATGACTGGGCGGTTTTGGCGGCTGGCGGGCCTTGGCCTCCCTTCCGGCTGCCGGCTTTACGCATTCCGGAGCACGGCTGACGGGCGATACAGCGACTTGGAAATTTTTTCCCGGTTCCGGCGAAAAAAGAGAGGAATTTTAGAGCGGCTACAAAGATCCACGTAATTTTAGACCATCTATCGCCGGCCAGATTAACCTAACGTCTGCATGCTGGATGTCGCGACATCCCGCATGCAGAAGGAAGCTAGCATGACGGTTCCACTGGTCAGCTTGAGCAATCTGTCGACGGAGCCATCCCCCTCGCCTCAGGTCGCCGCGATATGGGAGGCTCTTTGCGCGGAGGCCGTCAATGCTTCGGCCAAGGATGCAGCACTCACGCGCGCCATGAATTCCGCGGTGCTTTATCATGCGAGTTTCGCCCAGGCGCTCGCTCAGCGGGTCGCGATCAAACTGGCCAATCACGACCTCGACCATGACGAGCTGCTGGCGGTGATTGCCCAGGCGTTCGTCGGCAATCGCAATATTGTCGCCGATGCTGCGGCGGACCTCACCGCGATCAAGGAACGCGATCCATCGAACACGGAAATCCTGACGCCATTCCTCTATTTCAAGGGCTTTGTGGCTCTGCAGGGACAACGCGTCGCTCACTGGCTTTGGCATCATGACCGCCTCCATTTGGCGCGCCACATCCAGAGCCGAATTTCTGAAGTTTTCGGCGTCGATATTCATCCCGCCGCAAAGATGGGCAGGAGCATCATGCTCGATCATGGGAGCGGCCTGGTCATCGGCGAAACGGCTGTTGTCGAAGACGATGTATCGATACTCCAGAACGTCACGTTGGGAGGGACGGGCAAGGAGACCGGCGACCGGCACCCCAAGGTACGGCGCGGCGCTCTGATCGGAGCGGGGGCCAAGATTCTCGGCAACATCGAAATTGGTGTCGGCGCCAAGGTGGGTGCAGGCAGCGTGGTCATAAATGCTGTTGCAGCCTACACATCGGTCGCCGGCATTCCGGCGAGGCAGGTGGGCAAGCGCCACTTCAACCTCCCGGGCATCACGATGGACCAGACCTTGTCTGAACCGGAGTATATGATCTGAGGCCTGGGGTAGGCTTGTCTGGGCGAGGTTGGCGTGACGAGTAACCTGAAATCGCGCCGCCCTACATCACCTCCGGCAGGCCGCTCTCACAGCCCGCCGGCGCCTCGCACCTCACATCTCGACGATAACAGCCGTCACCCGCTTTACCACCGGCAGCATCAATAGCAGGACGGGAAAGGCGATCGCCCAGGAGAGCGCCCAAGCGGAGGGCCACATGGCAAGGGCAGGGGCGGTCAGGCCCTGTGCTCTGACGATGCTGATCGCTGAGACGACTGATGTCATCAGCAGCGAGAGAATGAGCGGCATGACGATCGTATTGTAACGTTTGGGGAGTTTGCCTTTGGGCATTTTGATCTCCGTAAGGTGCCGATCAGGCAATTGCGCAGCGCCGATCGGCGGGTTGCGCGTTGATTGACGTAAACGCTTACGGAGCTTCGATCTGAAGCAACGCCGTTTCTATGGCCGAAAATGTGTTGCCGTTCAAGTCCACCCCATCCCCTTCGGATCGCCTTTGCCAATTCCTCAATGAGAGGATGTATGTTCGTTGCTGGAATCTCAGCGATTCGGCTCCAGGACCCTCAGCCAATGACCAGAGCAAGACGCCGCCGCATCATCCGGACTCGACGAACCCTGACCGGGCTCGCCCTGGTCGGCTCGATCTCGTTTCTGGCTGGCATGACCGATGCGACTGGTCTTCTGCTGACCGGCGACTTTGTCTCCTTCATGACGGGGAACACGACGCGGGCCGCACTGGCCTTGAGTGAGGGCAATCTTTATCACGCGGCTGTCCTGATCTCCGCCATCGTCGTTTTCGTGCTCGGCAATGCGGCTGGCGTCGTCATCTCCCATGTCTCCGAGCGCCGGATCTTTGTGGTGCTCGGCTGCGTCGGGCTGGTTCTGGCGCTCGCCTCGATGATGACGGTGCAGAACATGCTGTTCGCGCGGTTCTACATGATCGTCTTTTCCATGGGCATGGTGAACGCTGCCGTCGAGCATATCGAAGGCCTGCCGATCGGGCTGACCTATGTGACCGGCGCCCTGTCGCGCTTCGGCCGGGGCATCGGCCGCTGGATCATCGGCGATCGTCGTGTCGAATGGACGATCCAGATCGTGCCCTGGGGCGGCATGGTGCTCGGCGCGATCGCCGGCGCCGTCCTGACGCGGCTGACCGGTGCGCACGCGCTGTGGCTGGTCTCCCTCTTCGCCATGCTGCTTGCACTTGCCGCCACGCTCATCCCGCGGCCGCTTCAGCGCCGCTTCAATCAGAAGGTTGCACCGAGCGGATCGGCCATCACGCGCGCGAAATAAAACCGTCGCATTCCTGTCACCGTCGAATCGGATAGGAAGGATCGCCGCCAATCCTCAAGGAGTGGGTCTTGTTCCTGATTTCGAAGCTTGTCTGGATTTTTGCTCAGCCGCTGTCGCTGGCATTCTTCCTCGTCTTCCTTGCCCTGCTTGCCGGCCTTCTGCGCTGGCGTATCTTAAGTATCCTCGGCGCAGCCGGTTCAGCCCTCATCCTCTTCGTCACGCTCTACACCACGGCCGGCAACCTGCTGATGCAAGGTCTCGAGCAGCGCTTCGCAAAGCCTGCCGCAGATCCCGATAGCCTGCAATGCATGATCGTGCTCGGCGGCGGCTTCGAAAACGAGGTGAACACGGCGCGCCACGGCATAGAATTCAACGGCGGAGCCGATCGCTTCATCGAAGCCCTGCGGCTCGCGCAGAAATTTCCGCAGTCGCGCATTCTGGTGTCGGGCGGCGACGGCTCCATGTCAGGCATCTATGAAGGTGATGCGGCGGCATCCGAGCGTTTCTTCCCGCTCTTCGGCGTCGGCAGGGATCGCCTGATCGAGGAGAGGCAATCGCGCACGACCTTCGAAAACGCCGTCAACACCAAGGAATTCCTGGCAAGCCAGGGTCTTTCAAATTGCCTGCTGATCACATCGGGTTTCCACATGCCGCGCTCCGTCGGCATCTTCCGCAAGCTCGGCATCGATATCGTGCCCTGGCCGACCGATTATCGCACCGACGGCCAGGTGAGGCTCGGGCTCGATTTCACTCAGCCGAACCTCAATGCGCAGAACATGGCGACGGCGATCCGCGAATGGTACGGGCTGGTAGGATATTATCTCGCCGGCCGCACATCCGAACTTTATCCGCAATAGACCGCCGCGCGTCCGATAGGACGCGCAAAGGACGCTCTATCACTTTGAATTCGCGCATAATCCCGAAAATCTTTCGGGATTATGCGCTGAAATTTACTTTTTCGAGATGGTGACGAATTTCGTGCCGCGGACACGCGCCGTCACGATGCAGGGATCACCTTCGGTGCGGTCGCAGAAACGCGGATGCATCTTCATCGCCAGCACCATGTTGCCGAAGCGCTGGACGAAATCGTAGCCATAGATCTGTGCGGTCGCGATCATGAAATAACCGCCTTCGGCAACCTGCAGGTAGAAATTATAGGTGCAGCCGTCGTCATTGCATTGCGGCCCCTTCTGCCCGTCGCAGGTCAGTTGGCCCTCGTTGACCACGGCGTCGATCAGGCCGTCATTGTTGATGTCCTGCCGGATGATGAAGCCGTCGGCAAATTCAGCCGTCTTGCACTGCTCCTGAAAATGTTTCTTCTCGTAGATCTCAGGATCGGAAATCAGCGATTGCTGACTGAGGGCGACAGCCGGCATGGCAAGCAGCAGGACGATATTCAGAACGGCGAGCACCAGCGTTTTCACGGCTTTCCTCTTTGGATAAAGGCTCCTAATGCATGTCGCCCAAAACTGTGCAGCGGTTTTGGGACAACGACATGCATTATATCAAAGACTTCAGCTTTATGGCCGCGCCGCCTTGCGCCGCCCTTGCCGCCGTGATTGATTCCGCAAAACTTCCGCCGGTTCCGGGGCTCGCATGTCTCTGCTCGTCTATCTCGATTATGCCGGCATTGCGCTGTTTGCAGCAACAGGCGCGCTCGCCGCCTCGCGCAAGCAACTGGACCTGATCGGTTTTTTGTTTTTCGCCATGGTGACGGGAACGGGCGGCGGCACCGTACGCGATATCGTGCTCGGCCGTGTGCCGGTCTTCTGGGTGCTGAACCCCGCCTATATCCTCGTCTGCTGCATCGTCGGCGTCATCGTTTTTTTCACCGCCCATCTGCTGGAATCGCGCTATCGCCTGCTGATCTGGCTGGATGCGATCGGCCTTGCCGCCTATTGCGTGATCGGCGCCGCCAAGGGCCTCGCCGCCACCGGTTCGCCGACCATCGCGATCGTCACCGGCACGCTGACGGCGACCTTCGGCGGCATCCTGCGCGATCTGATGGCAAACGAGCCTTCGGTGTTGTTGAGGCCGGAAATCTACGTGACCGCAGCCCTTATCGGCGCCGGCGTGTTCACGGCCGCGAATGCGCTCGGAATGCAGCTCTATCTGGCGTCTGCCTGCGGCGTCGTGGCGGCCTTTGCCGCTCGCGGTGGAGCCCTGTGGTTCGGCTGGACCTTCCCGACCTACAGGCACAAGCCCGGCCGGCATCCCGACGATGTCATGTGAAGCCTAATGCATGTCGCCCAAAAGTGCGCAGCGGTTTTGGGACAACAATATGCATAAAAATAAAGATTTAAAGGGCGTCGTATTAGCCCGATGCGGTGCGATGCGCTTTAGTCGTCAGCCCTGCTTCGCTCGCAGGCGGATCACCACGTCGACATGGGCGATCTCCATGCCCTCCGGCGGTTCCGGCAGATTGGCGATCGTCAGGTTGCTGACGGGAATGTCGAGCACCTCGTTCTCGCCTTCGACGAAGAAATGGTGATGGTCGGATATATTGGTGTCGAAATAGGTCTTGGCGCTCTCGACGGCGAGAACCCGGATGAGACCGGCTTCGGTGAATTGGTGCAGCGTGTTGTAGACGGTTGCCAAGGAGACTGGCACGCCGGCGGCAACCGCCTCCTCATGCAGTTCCTCGACGGTCAAATGCCGATCGCCCTTGGCAAACAGGAGGTCGCCGAGCGCGACACGCTGGCGGGTGGGGCGCAGGCCTGCACCGCGCAGCCTTACCTCTATTGCGATCGGGAGTGCACCCGTCATCAAAACCAACTCCGGTTATTCTGGCATAAGCAATCATGTTTCTTTAAGGGGTATAACTTTTGCATCGGAGCCTTTCAATAGTTCAATGGGGACAGGAGCCTGATAAACGCGGCAAAAACGGGCTTTTGACGCAAATAGGTCTGGTCCCGGCCCTAGCCTTCCTGTATGCGACCACCAAATAATGGCGCAAGCCTGGTCCGGGGCGATGAATGAAGCTGCCTTGCTCGTGCTTCATTTTCTGAAGAACTTGGACTACACGTTCACATCCATCGGCTTGATGCGGGAGGAAAAGAAACTTTATGACGACCAGACAGTCCAGCTTCTCGTATGAAGAACTCATCGCTTGCGCACATGGCGAGCTGTTCGGGCCCGGCAATGCGCAGCTGCCCCTGCCGCCCATGCTGATGGTTCACCGCATCACGGACATTTCCGAAACGGGCGGCACCTTCGATAAGGGCTACCTCCGGGCCGAATACGACGTACGCCCCGACGACTGGTATTTCCCCTGCCATTTCGAAGGCAATCCGATCATGCCGGGCTGCCTCGGTCTCGACGGAATGTGGCAGCTGACCGGTTTCTTTCTAGGCTGGCTCGGCGAGCAAGGCCGAGGCATGGCGCTTTCGACCGGCGAAGTGAAATTCAAGGGCATGGTCCGGCCACAGACGAAGCTGATCGAATATGGCATCGACTTCAAGCGTGTCATGCGCGGCCGTCTGGTCCTCGGCACGGCCGACGGCTGGCTAAAGGCGGACGGCGAGACCATATATCAGGCGGCCGACCTTCGCGTCGGTCTATCGAAAGACAAGGCGGCCTGAAACCGCATTTCGAGCGGCTGACGAAAACAACAAAGGTTTGATCAGATGAGACGGGTAGTTGTCACGGGCCTGGGTGTCGTGTCCTCGATCGGAAACGACGCGGCCGAAGTCACCGAATCCTTGCGGCAGGCAAAGTCGGGTATCTCCTTTTCGAGCGATTTCGCCGAACATGGGTTCAAGTGCCAGGTCTGGGGCAGTCCGAAGCTCGGTTCGGCGGAACTTGCCGAACTGGTCGACCGCCGCGCCATGCGCTTCCTGTCGCAGGGCGGCGCCTGGAACCATGTCGCCATGAAACAGGCACTTGCCGATTCCGGCCTGGAAGAGAAAGACTACGCTCAGAACGAGCGTACCGGCATCATCATGGGCTCCGGCGGTCCGTCCACCCGCACCCTGATCGAAGCTGCCGAGATCACCATAAAAAATAACAGCCCGAAACGCATCGGCCCCTTCGCCGTGCCGAAGGCGATGTCCTCGACCGCATCGGCCACGCTCGCCACCTGGTTCAAGATCCACGGCGTAAATTATTCGATCTCGTCGGCCTGCTCGACCTCGGCGCATTGCATCGGCAACGCCGCCGAGATGATCCAGTGGGGCAAGCAGGACGTGATGTTCGCCGGCGGCCACGAGGATCTCGACTGGACGATGTCCAACCTCTTCGACGCCATGGGCGCCATGTCCTCCAAATATAACGACACGCCGGACAGCGCCTCGCGCGCCTATGATGTCAACCGCGACGGTTTCGTCATCGCCGGCGGCGCCGGCGTGCTGGTGCTTGAGGAGCTGGAGCGCGCTAAGGCCCGCGGTGCCAAGATCTACGCAGAAATCGTCGGCTACGGCGCAACCTCGGACGGCTACGACATGGTCGCCCCCTCGGGCGAAGGCGCTATCCGCTGCATGCGCCAGGCGCTCGCCACCGTCAAAGGCGACGTCGACTACGTCAACACCCACGGCACATCGACGCCGGTCGGCGACAGCAAGGAAATCGGCGCCATCCGCGAAGTGTTCGGCTCGAAGATCCCGCATATCCAGTCGACCAAGTCGCTGACCGGCCATTCGCTTGGCGCTGCCGGGGTGCAGGAATCGATCTATTCCCTGCTGATGATGCAGCAAGGCTTCATCGGCGAAAGCGCTCATATCACCGAGCTCGATCCCGAATTCGAAGGTGTCCCGATCGTGCGCAAGCGCATCGACGACGCCAAGATCGACATTGCCCTCTCCAATTCCTTCGGCTTCGGTGGCACCAACGCCACGCTCGTCTTCCAGCGTTATAACGGATAATAATATGACGGGATTCATGCAGGGTAAGCGCGGGCTCGTTATGGGCGTCGCCAATAACCACTCGATCGCCTGGGGGATTTCAAAAGCTCTCGCCGCACAGGGTGCGGAACTCGCCTTCACCTATCAGGGCGATGCGCTCGGCAAGCGCGTCAAGCCGCTTGCTGCCGAGGTCAACTCGGATTTCGTGCTGCCCTGCGACGTCGAGGACGTCGCCTCGGTCGATGCCGTGGTCGACGCGATCAAGGAGCGCTGGGGCAAGCTCGATTTCATCGTCCATGCCATCGGTTTTTCCGACAAGAACGAGCTGAAGGGTCTCTACGCCGATACGACGCGGGAGAATTTCAGCCGCACCATGGTCATTTCCTGTTTCTCCTTCACCGAGATCGCCAAGCGCTGCGCTCCGTTGATGGAAGATGGTGGTGCGATGCTGACGCTGACCTATAATGGCTCGACGCGCGTCATCCCGAACTACAACGTCATGGGGGTTGCCAAGGCAGCGCTCGAGGCTTCGGTGCGTTATCTCGCTGCCGACTACGGCCCGCGCGGCATCCGCGTCAATGCCATTTCCGCCGGCCCGATCCGTACGCTTGCCGGCGCCGGCATCTCCGATGCGCGCGCGATCCTCTCCTGGAACCAGCGCAATGCGCCGCTGCGCAAGACCGTGACCATCGATCAGGTCGGCAACTCGGCTCTCTACCTGCTCTCCGACCTTTCCTCCGGCGTCACCGGCGAAATCCACTTCGTCGACGCCGGCTTCAACGTCACCTCCATGCCGACGCTGGAAACGCTGAGCAAAGCGGACGTCGAGTAAACGGCTACCCCATTTGAAACTCAAAGGCCGTGCGCAGATGATGCGCACGGCCTTTTTGTTGTTCGATGATAGGATCAGCGTCGAAGCCGCCTGAGCCCTATTTCTTCGCCCAGAGAACCTTGAACCGGGCGTTGCGGCAGGTTTCGCCGCTTTCCTTGAAATTCGCCGCCAGAACTGGCTCGTATGGCAGGCCGCGATTGGCGACGAGCAGCAGGCGGCCGCCGCCGCGAAGGGCGGATGCGGCCGTCTTGATCATTGCCTGGCCGAGCGCCGGATCGGCCGCGTGTCCCTCATGGAAGGGTGGGTTCATGATGACGAGATCGTATTTGTCTTTGACCGGCTCACCCGCCAGATCGTGCCAGAAGAAGCGTGCAGGCGCGTTCGGGCAGTTCTTAGCCAGATTACCCCTGGCAGCCTCCAAAGCCGCGTGATCGGCCTCGTAGAGGTCGAGACGCGTCAGTCCACGCGACTTCTGCGCCTGCTCGACGGAGAGATAGCCCCATCCGGCGCCGAAATCCGCAACGTCGCCGGTGAAATCCTCAGGCAGGCGCGACGCCAGCAGCTCCGATCCTGCATCGATGCGGTCATGCGAGAACATGCCTGGAGTCGCTTGGAAACGACCATCGACGCGGACCGGCGCCTTTGCCAGCTTGGAGATAATCTCGTCTGCATCCGCCGGCCGGCCGAACCAGAAGGCGACGCCGTGATATTTCGGCATATAGTCGACGGCAATATTGAAACCTTCCATCCGCTTGCGTAGCGGCTGGATGCCGTCTTCCTTGGCGCCGGCAACGACGATCAGGCCGCCGAGCCGGGTGCGGGCGATCGCAGCGGCGAGATTGGCCTCGTTCTCGCCCTTGTGCTTGGTGCAGAGCACCAGAGCCGCATCGTAGTCTTCGCCGTCGATCTCCGGCTTCGCTTCGATCCGCTGGGCCAGCAGCTGCCGATAGAGCGGCCGGAAGCCCTGGACGGCGCTGAGCGAGGCGGCAAAGCCTTCCGGCAGCGCAAAGCCTGCCTCGGCGCCGAGGAAGAGCACGCGCTCGCCCTCGCCGGGCGCCGCGACTGTGCCGCTGGCAAAGGGATGGAACAGGGTCTTCAGCGTCTCGCTGCTCATGGTCTCGTCTCGTCCTAAAGCATGTCGCGCAAAAGTGTTCAGCGGTTTTGCGAGCACGACATGCGCAAAACCAAAGACCTGAAGTGCGGCTAGAGCGCCGCGCGTCTTTTCAGACGCGCTAAGGACGCTCTATCACTTTGAATCTGCGCATAACCCTTTCCGAAAATCGATTCCGACTTTCGGGGTTATGCGCTAGCGATCTGAAAGATCGCGCCGCGCTTTAGGATACAAAAAAGGGCGCGGAAGCATTCCCGCGCCCGGTATTGAATCTCGAAGGCGGCTTATTCGGCCGCTTCTTCCTTCTTCTTCTCGTTCGGGATTTCCTGGCCGGTGGCCTGGTCGACGACCTTCATCGACAGGCGAACCTTGCCGCGTTCGTCGAAGCCGAGCAGCTTGACCCAGACCTTGTCGCCTTCCTTGACGACGTCCTGCGTCTTAGCAACACGCTCGGAAGCGAGCTGCGAGATGTGGACGAGGCCGTCACGGGCACCGAAGAAGTTGACGAAGGCGCCGAAGTCGGCGGTCTTGACGACCGTGCCTTCGTAGACCTGGCCGATCTCAGGCTCGGCGACGATCGAGTGGATCCACTTGCGGGCCGCTTCGATTTCCTTGCCCGAAGACGAGGCGATCTTGACGGTGCCGTCATCCTCGATGTTGATCTTCGCGCCGGTCTTTTCGACGATTTCGCGAATGACCTTGCCGCCGGAGCCGATGACTTCACGGATCTTGTCGACCGGGATGTTCATGACTTCGATGCGCGGAGCGAATTCGCCGAGCTGGCCGCGGCTTTCGGTGATGGCCTTGGACATTTCGCCGAGGATGTGGACACGACCGCCCTGGGCTTGGCCAAGGGCGACCTTCATGATCTCTTCGGTGATACCGGTGATCTTGATGTCCATCTGCAGCGAGGTGATGCCGTCGGCGGTACCGGCGACCTTGAAGTCCATATCGCCGAGGTGGTCTTCGTCACCGAGAATGTCGGACAGGACAGCGAAGCGATCGCCTTCCAGGATCAGACCCATGGCGATACCGGCAACCGGCTTTGCCAGCGGAACGCCGGCGTCCATCAAAGCGAGCGAGGTACCGCAGACGGTCGCCATCGAGGACGAACCATTCGACTCGGTGATCTCGGAGACGACGCGCAGCGTGTAGGGGAATTGCTCAGGCGTCGGCAGCATCGGACGGATCGCGCGCCATGCGAGCTTGCCGTGGCCGATTTCGCGGCGACCCGGGGAGCCCATGCGGCCGGTCTCGCCAACCGAGTAGGGAGGGAAGTTGTAATGGAGCAGGAAGCGCTCCTTGTACATGCCCGTCAGACTGTCGACATACTGCTCGTCTTCGCCGGTGCCGAGCGTGGCAACCACGATCGCCTGGGTTTCGCCGCGGGTGAAGAGTGCCGAACCGTGGGTGCGCGGCAGAAGGCCGACTTCCGAAACGATCGGACGAACGGTTTCGAGGTTGCGGCCGTCGATGCGGCTCTTGGTGTCGAGGATGTTCCAGCGGACGATCTTCGCCTGCAGATGCTTGAAGATCGCGCCGACTTCCTCGGCCGTGTACTTGGCTTCGCCTTCCTCGGGGAGGAAATGCGCCTTCACCTTCGCCTTGACGGCGTCGACGGCGGCGTAGCGATCAGCCTTCTGGGTGATCTTGTAGGCTTCGCGAAGTTCACCTTCGGCAAGGCCGAGCATTTCGGTTTCGAGAGCGGAGTAGTCTGCCGGCTGGAAGTCGCGCGGCTCCTTGGCGGCCACTTCGGCGAGCTTGATGATCGCGTCGAGAACCGGCTGGAAGCCCTTGTGGCCGAACATGACGGCGCCGAGCATGATGTCTTCGTTAAGTTCCTTGGCTTCGGATTCCACCATCAGCACGGCGTCATAGGTGCCGGCGACGACGAGGTCGAGGCTCGATTCGTCCATCTCGTCGAGATGCGGGTTGAGAACGTATTCGCCGTTGATGTAGCCGACGCGCGCACCGCCGACGGGGCCCATGAAGGGAACGCCGGACAGCGTCAGCGCAGCCGAGGTGGCAACCATCGACAGCACGTCGGGATCGTTTTCGAGGTCATGCTGGATAACGGTAACGACAACCTGCGTGTCGTTCTTGTAGCCCTCAGGGAAGAGCGGGCGGATCGGGCGGTCGATCAGGCGGGAAACCAGGGTTTCCTTTTCGCTCGGACGGCCTTCGCGCTTGAAATAGCCGCCGGGGATCTTGCCGGCGGCATAGGTCTTTTCCTGGTAGTTGACGGTGAGCGGAAAGAAGTCCTGGCCGGCCTTCGGCGCCTTGGCCGAAACGACGGTGGCGAGAACGACGGTTTCGCCGTAGGTGGCGAGAACGGCGCCGTCGGCCTGACGGGCGATCTTGCCGGTTTCGAGTTTCAGCGGGCGGCCAGCCCACTCGATTTCCACTGTGTGTGTATCAAACATGTCTTGTCCTTCAATGCGGGAGCACGCGCCATCGCCGATATCAAGGCGCAGCGCACAGTCGACCGCAATCAATGTGACGTATCACGGGCAAGACAACGGGAGGCTTTTCATCCTCGGTTTCCTCAGGCATTCCTGAGAAACCGGGCCAAAGCTCATTGACAAGCCTTGGCCGAAAGCATCCGGCAATCCTGCCCCATGACAGGTCAACGGTTGGTTTGGCAGAACCGGCCCATCCGGGTCTGCCGGTCTTTCCACCGCTAAAAGATAGGGCGCGGCTGGAACATTTCATCGGGAGACGTGTCCCGAAACAGATCCGGCGGGCGCTCGGAAAGCGCCCGCCGGACAATCTTAGCGGCGGATACCCAGGCTGGTGATCAGCTTGGAATAGCGGCCTTCATCCTTCTTCTTGAGATAATCAAGAAGCGAGCGGCGGCTCGAAACCATCGTCAACAGGCCACGGCGGGAATGGTTATCCTTCTTGTGGTCCTTGAAGTGTTCGGTCAGGTTATTGATGCGTTCGGTCAGGATAGCGACCTGGACTTCCGGAGAACCGGTATCGCCTTCAACGGTCGCATATTCCTTGATCAGCGCAGACTTGCGCTCAGCAGTGATCGACATCGGGTTATCCTTTCTAAGAGGAGGAGATAAAGTCGCCAAAAGCCGGGATGTCGTCCAGCTTTGGCCGTGAATGCAAACGGGCGTACCCGATGCTGGCGCTGCCTATAAACCAAATATGGATCGATGGAAAGAGGGGTCGTCCTTGGCGGCTTCAACGGCCCGCCATGGCGCCCCGGACCATCCCGTCATAGGCTGCAGGATCCTGCAGCATGGCGAAATGGCTCACATCTTTCAGGATAACGAGTTTGGCGCCCGGAATCTGTTTTGCCATCATTTCCGTATGGTCGAGCTTTACGGCTTCATCATGATCGCCGATGGCAAGTGTGACTGGCACCGAGATCTTGCCAAGATCGGCGGCCGTCCAGGCCGGCTGGGTTGCCCACATTTCGGAGATCTGCTTGACGAAGGCGTCGTATTCGTTCGGCGTCGGCGAAAGCTTCCGGTACTGCTCGCCGGCGACGTTGATGTAGTCGTTGAAGGTCTTGTTGTCCATGACGTCAGCCTTGACGCCGTCTGTTGTGACGTTGGCTGCCTGGGCAATGACGCGGGTCAATTTTTCCGGGTGTTTCATCGCCATGTCGATGCCGATGATGCCGCCGTCCGACCATCCGACAAGCGTCACCTTGTCGATCTTCAGATAGTCGAGAAGTGCCACATAATCCGATGTCATCAGGTCATAGCCGAAGGGCTGCTGGCTGCGCGTCGAACGTCCATGGCCGCGGCTGTCGGCAACGATGACCCGATGATCCTTGGCAAAATCGGCGACCTGGTGACCCCAGACCTCGGCATTTCCAAGACCGCCATGAATGAACAGGATGGGGTCGCCTTCGCCGTATTCGGCGTAATACATCTTGATGTCGTTCACCTCGGCCATGCCGCTCGTCTTTGCCACCGGCATCGAAGGAAAGGCCGGAAGCTCGGCCCAGCGCTCGGCGGATTGAGCGCCGGTGACGGCGAGAAACATCGAAAAGAACGTCAGGATTCCGATAGCAGTTACGCGCATAATCTTTCCCTCTGTCAGGCCCCCATGGCCCCTCGGGCCGCTATGGCTGCCCGACAGGGAAGATATCGCATCGCGACCGGCTGACAATCGCTGTCTTGTCGGAAAGCCAGATAGGCTCAGGCGAAAACCCGCTTCGGGCGAAACTCGCCCTGGCCGATCTCGCCGATCGCGATCAGCTTGCCGCGGGCCGTCGCATAGGCTTCGCTTTCGGCAACCGGCGCATCGCGGCCACGCACCAGGATCGGGTTGCCCATCTTCAGCCGGTGCGCCTGGTCGTCATTGATGACCAGATGGGGCAGGGAGGATAGCGCTTCGCAGGTGTTGATGAGCAGCGCGTCGAGGGCCGCCAGGCGCTCGTCCATATCCTCGATCGCCTCCAGCGCCACGAGATCAGCGAGCGGCACCATGGCCTCTTCCGCGAAAGGCGCGACGAAGGTGCGCCGCAGCCCGGACACATGGCCGTAGCAGCCGAGCTCGCGCCCGAAATCGCGCGCCAGCGCCCTGACATAGGTACCCTTGCCGCATTCCACTTCGAAATGCGCGCTATCGGCGTCCGGGCAGGCAATCAAGGTCAGCCGGAAGATATCGACCTCACGCGAGGGGATTTCGACGGTTTCGCCTTCGCGCGCCAGATCATAGGCGCGTTCACCTGCGATCTTGATAGCGGAAAACTGCGGCGGCACCTGGCTGATGGTACCGATATATCCAGGCAGGATGTCGCGGATCTGCTGTTCGCTCGGGCGTTTGTCCGAACTCTCCGTCACTTCGCCCTCGAGATCGTCGGTCGCCCGCTCCTCGCCCCAGCTCACCGTGAATTCATAGATCTTGCGGCCGTCCATCACGTAGGGGACGGTCTTCGTCGCGTCGCCAAGCGCGATCGGCAGCATGCCGGAGGCGAGCGGATCGAGCGTGCCGGCATGACCGGCCTTCTCAGCCTTATAGAGCCACTTGATCTTGGAGACGGCTTCCGTCGAGCCGAAATCCACCGGCTTGTCGAGGATCAGCCAGCCGGAAATCGGCCGGCCTTTGGGTTTGCGTGGTTTGGACATGCGTCTCTTCTGTTTATTGTTCGTCATTATCGCCGTCGAGGTCGCGGCTCACCTCGGGCGAACGCAGCAGCTCGTCGATCTTCTTGTAGTTGTCGAAGCTGGTATCGTCGCGGAAGCGTACCTCCGGCATGTATTTCATCTGCCGAAGCTGCGGCCCGAGCCGGCCACGGATGAACCTTGCATGGCGGTTCAACGCCTTGATGACGATGCTGTGGTCTGAAACGCCGAGCGGCGTCACATAGGCGGTAGCGATCTTGAGGTCCGTCGACATGCGCACTTCCGAGATCGAGATCACGGTCGCCTCGATGATTTCGTCACGCACTTCGCCGCGCTGCAGCACCTGGGTGAGAGCGGCGCGAACCTGTTCGCCAATGCGCAGCATGCGCTGCGAAGGCGCGGAAGAAGTTGGTCTGGTCATTGTTATCTCTATTTGCCGATGCGGCTGGGAATCGAACCCGTCAAAGGAGAGCGTCCATGACTCTTTTGGTCCAAAAGGTCAAGTCAGCAGATGCCCGAAAGCCATCCGCCGGCTGGCGGATGGCTTTCGGAAAAGTTCAGGCGCAGCAGCTTAGAGCGTGCGCGTGATATGCTCGACGCGGAAGCACTCGATGACGTCGCCGGCGCGCATGTCCTCGTAGTTTTCGAAGGCCATGCCGCATTCCTGACCCATCGGCACTTCGGACACTTCGTCCTTGAAGCGCTTGAGCGTCTTGAGCTTGCCTTCGTGAACGACGACGTCGTTGCGGATGAGGCGGACGCCCGCACCACGTTCGACCTTGCCTTCGACGACACGGCAGCCTGCGACCTTGCCGACCTTGGTGATGTTGAACACCTCGAGGATCTCGGCATTGCCGATGAAGGTTTCGCGCCGCTCCGGAGACAAGAGGCCCGACATCGCTGCCTTCACATCATCCACGAGGTCGTAGATGATGTTGTAGTAGCGGATTTCGATGCCTTCGCGTTCGGCGAACTGGCGTGCCTGCGTATTTGCACGGACGTTGAAGCCGATGATGGCCGCGTTCGAGGCTTCGGCGAGCGAGATATCCGACTCGGTGATGCCGCCGGCGCCCGAATGGACGATGCGGGCGCGCACTTCGTCGGTGCCAAGCTTCTCCAGCGCACCGGCAATCGCTTCGATCGAGCCCTGCACGTCACCCTTGATGACCAGCGGGAACTCCTTGATGCCGACGCTCTGGCGTTGCATCATCATCTGTTCCAGCGAACCGCGCTGTCCCGACTGGCGGGCAGCCGCCTTGTCGCGGGCCAGACGCTGACGATATTCCGAGATTTCGCGGGCGCGGCTTTCGCTTTCGACGACGGCGAACTTGTCGCCCGCCTGCGGCGTGCCGGAAAGACCGAGAACCTCGACCGGCGTTGCCGGACCGGCTTCCTTCACATGGTCGCCCTTGTCGGTGACGAGAGCGCGCACGCGGCCCCAGACGTCGCCGGCGACGATGATCTGGCCGGGACGCAGCGTGCCCTTCTGCACGAGCACGGTCGCGACCGAACCACGGCCACGATCGAGCTGGGCTTCGATGACAGTGCCTTCCGCCGTCCGGTTCGCATTGGCCTTGAGATCGAGAATTTCCGCTTGCAGCAGGATCGCCTCGAGCAGTTTGTCGAGGTTCTTGCCGGTCTTGGCCGAAACCTCGACGTCAAGCACTTCGCCGCCCATGGATTCCACGAAAACTTCGTGCTGCAGCAGCTGGTTACGGACCTTCTGCGGATCAGCCTCGTGCTTGTCGACCTTGTTGATCGCCACGATGATCGGGACACCGGCCGCCTTGGCGTGGTTGATCGATTCGATCGTCTGCGGCATCACGCTGTCGTCGGCTGCGACGACCAGGATCGCAATGTCGGTCGCCTGCGCACCACGGGCACGCATTGCCGTGAAGGCGGCGTGGCCGGGCGTATCGATGAAGGTGATCTTCTGACCGTTCTGCTCCACCTGATAGGCGCCGATATGCTGGGTGATGCCACCGGCTTCGCCGGAGACTACGTTGGCATGACGGATGGCGTCGAGCAGCGAGGTCTTGCCGTGGTCGACATGGCCCATGATGGTAACGACGGGCGGGCGCGAAACCAGTTCGCCATCGTCGTCGGACACGTTGAAGATGCCGAGTTCGACGTCGGATTCCGACACGCGCCTGACCGTATGGCCGAATTCGCCGGCGATGATTTCGGCAAGGTCGGCGTCGATGACGTCGCCCGGCTTCATCATCTGGCCTTCCTTCATCAGGTACTTGATGACGTCGACGGCGCGTTCGGACATGCGCTGCGACAGCTCCTGAATGGTGATGGTCTCGGGCAGAACCACCTCGCGGGAGATTTTCTCGCGGGTTTCCTGCATCTGACCGCGGCGGAACTTCTCCTGCCGGCGACGCATCGCCGAGAGCGAACGACCGCGGGCATTGTCCTCGCCGTCGACGTTGGCAGTGGTGATCGTCAACTTGCCGCGACGGCGCTCTTCATCCGTCTTCGGACGAGTCGTGACCGGCTTTGCGGGTTCCGGGCGAACGACGCGGCCACGGACTGGGCCGCCACGCGCTGCGCCACGATCGTCTTCTTCCTTTTCGTCGCGGCGGCCGCGAACGGCCCCAGGGACGGCAGCGCCGGCTGCCGGACGGGCAGCAGGTGCTCCAGCCGCATCGGGCCGGCGTGCGGCCGGTGCCGACGATGCGGGCTGCTGCGGCCGTGCCACGTCGGTGCGTGCTTCGGCCGGAGCCGGTTCTGCGGCTGCAGGTTCAGCAACAGCGGGTGCCTCAGCCTGCCGGATAGCCTCTTCAGCGGCCCGGCGGACAGCTTCTTCCGCTTCGGCTGCCTTGCGGATAACCTCTTCGGCGGCACGGAGCTTTTCTTCCTCGGCGCGGCGGATCGCATCCTGCGCGTCACGCGCCTGGGAGTCGGCAAGCGCGCGGCGGCGGGCGTCCATCTCTTCCGGCGACAGATGGTTCAGCACCACCGGGCGCGGACGATCGTTCTGGCGCGGCGGCTGGTGAGACTGCTGCGGCGGACGCTGGTTCGTCTGGTTGTTGTTGCCCTGCTGAACCCGCGGTGCCGGCGTCGGCTGCTGCGGACGCGCCTGCACGGGCGCGGGCGCCGGTTCGGCTGCGCGCACGGGGGCCGCCGGAGCGACGGGCGTGACCGGCTTTTCGTCTTCCGGGCGCATCGGGCGCCGCTTACGGGTCTCGACGACGACCGCCTTGGTGCGACCTCGACCCATATCCTGGCGAACGGTACCCTGGCTCATCCCCGATGGTTTCAGGGTGAGTGTCTTTTTGCCCGCTACGCTGATTGTCTTGTCGTCGTTACTATCGGTCATTCGTTCCCGTTCCTTCGGACAGGGAGCGATGACTAGATCAGACCCTGTCGTTCAATACTGTCGATCAATGAGGATGGGACCGGCCGATGCCGGTGACCGCCTCATTGTTTTAGCCGGCCAGCGCCGCCCGCTGCCCGGGACTGACCGCCAATACGGTACTGTTCGAGCATCTTTGCGCGCTTCACTACACCTTCACCCGCCTGCCCTGCAAGCACTGCGGCATGGATAAAAGCATTCTGGCCCATCAGGCCTTCCATTTCGCTCTCCGAGAAGAGACGGAAGGAAGGTATCTCCTCCTCGGTCTCCATTCCGAGGTGCCAGGCCTTGCGGGCCTGGTCGATTTTCCGGACGCCGTCGTCCGCTGCACCAGTCGCGTGGAACACCGCAAGGGCTGCTCCACTTCTGACCGCGGCATCCACTTTCGAGGAGCCGCTGACGAACTGGCCGGCTTTCCGCGCCATGTTCATCATCTGCATCAATTGCGCCGCGAGCAGCCGATCGACACTCGCGCCGAGATCGTCCGCCGCCTTTACATCCGTCTTCAGCGCGCGGGCGAAGAGCTTCTTCGCCACTGCCCTGTCGACCAGCGACCGGTCGATCTTCACCCAGCATCCGCGTCCCGGAAGCTCGCGCTTCAGATCGGCGACAACTGTTCCATCGGGAGCGGCGACGAAGCGGATCAGCTCTTCCGGCGATCCGCTTTCGCGCGTCACGATGCACATACGTCCGTTCACGTCATAACCTGCAAGATCGTCGTCCTCGAGAGGAGCGTCCGGTTCATGCGCGGTCATCATGCTTCTTGTTCGGCTTCGGTGACCTCTTCTTCGGTCCCCTTATCCAGGTCCTCTTGCGTGATCCAGCCAGCCGAAAGGCGGGCCTGGACGATCATCTGTTCTGCTTCGACGCGTGAGACGTCGAACTTCGAGAACAGGCCCTCGAACTTCTTCGTTTCGCCGTTCTTGCGTTCCGACCAGCCCACGAGATCGTCGGCAGCGCAGCCGGCAAAGTCCTCGATCGACTTGATGCCGTCTTCGCCGAGCGCCACCATCATCTGGGCGGTCATGCCGTTGATTTCACGCAGTTCGTCCTGGACACCGAGCGCCTTGCGCTTCTCGTCCATCTCGGCTTCGAGACGCTCGAGGAATTCGCGGGCGCGCTGCTGGATTTCCTGCGCCGTCTCCTCGTCGAAACCGTCGATCGAGGAGATTTCGTCGAGATCGACATAAGCCAGTTCTTCAACTGCGGCAAAACCTTCCGAAGCCAGAACCTGGCCGACCATCTCGTCGACATCGAGCGAATCCATGAACAGGTTGGTGCGCTCGTTGAATTCCTTCTGGCGGCGTTCCGATTCCTCGGCCTCCGTCATGATGTCGATATCCCAGCCGGTCAGCTGCGAAGCGAGGCGGACGTTCTGGCCGCGGCGGCCGATCGCAAGCGACAGCTGCTCGTCGGGAACGACCACTTCGATACGCTCGGCATCCTCGTCGAGAACGACCTTGGCGACTTCGGCCGGCTGCAGGGCGTTGACGACGAAGGTCGCCGGGTCCTGGCTCCACGGGATGATGTCGATCTTTTCGCCCTGAAGCTCGCCGACCACGGCCTGAACGCGTGAGCCGCGCATACCGACGCAGGCACCGACCGGATCGATCGAACTGTCGTTCGAGATCACCGCGATCTTGGCGCGCGAACCCGGGTCGCGGGCGACCGATTTCACCTGGATGATGCCGTCGTAGATCTCCGGCACTTCCATGGTGAAGAGCTTCACCATGAATTGCGGATGCGTGCGCGACAGGAAGATCTGCGGGCCGCGCTGCTCGCGACGGACATCATAGACATAGGCACGGACGCGATCGCCATAACGGACGTTTTCGCGCGGGATCATTTCGTCGCGGCGGATAATGCCTTCGCCACGGCCGAGATCGACGATAACGTTGCCGTATTCGACGCGCTTGACGGTACCGTTGACGATTTCGCCGACGCGATCCTTGAATTCGTCGAACTGGCGGTCGCGCTCGGCTTCACGCACCTTCTGCACGATCACCTGCTTGGCCGACTGTGCGGCGATGCGGCCGAAATCCATCGGCGGCAGCGGATCGGCGATGAAATCGCCGAGTGCGGCGTCCGGGTTGCGGTCGCGGGCCAGCTCCAGCGGGATCTGCGTCGAATAATCCTCGGCCTTCTCGACGACTTCGAGCAAGCGCTGCAGGCGGATTTCGCCGGTCTTCGGATTGATGTCGGCTCGGATGTTGGACTCGGTGCCGTAACGGGAGCGTGCCGCCTTCTGGATGGCATCGGCCATTGCGGCCAGCACGATCTCGCGGTCGATGACTTTTTCGCGCGCCACTGCATCTGCGATCTGCAGAAGTTCGAGCCGGTTCGCACTGACTGCCATTGTCTTGTTTCTCCGTCTTTACTCCAGGGTTCCCGTCCCTGGAGCGGTCTGTTGATCGGTTATTCTTCGTCGTCCGCTTCGTTCTGGTTGGCGGCCTGGGCTTTCGCCAGCTTGTCGGCGCGCAACGCGTCGCGGATCAGGTCGTCGGTCAGAATGAGCTTCGCATCGCTAAGCGCCGTGAAGGGAATGGTGACCTTCTGCTCTTCCCCATAGGCGATCTGGTCACGCTCGAGCGTGAAACCATCTGTGCCTGCTTCGACGATCTTGCCGCGGAAGCGCTTGCGATTGTCGATCAAGATCGACGTCTCGCATTTCACAAGGTGGCCCTGCCAGCGGACGAAATCAGATTTCCGCACCATCGGACGGTCGATGCCGGGCGAAGACACTTCCAGATGATACTCTTTATCGACCGGATCTTCCACATCGAGGACGGGAGAAATCGCCATCGAGACTTCTTCGCAATCCTGGACCGTCATCGTGCCGTCGTCGCGTTCGGCCATGACCTGCATCGTCGCGCCGTTCTGGTTCATCATGCGGACGCGGATAAGCCGGAATCCCAGGTCGACGAGAACGGGTTCGATGATATCGGCAAGACGCTGGTCGAGCCCGGTTTCGGTAATCAGCCGCGGCTCACGTTCGTTGTCTGCGTTTGTCAGATCCGACAAGCGGTGCGCTCCTCGCAATTTCATGCTTTTTTGGCGATCACGCTAATAAAAAAGAGCGGGTCCTTGCGGCCCACTCTTCATCAAGCGATCAAGAATTTGAGAGGCATATAGTCGGGTTTTTCCGAAATTGCAAGGTCTGCGACCGATTCGGCCAATTCGCTTCCGGCGACGTGATGAGGCCTATGGCCAGCGCCGGTCTTGCGCATATATTGCCGTTGGCGCGCAATAACAAAAGCGGGAGAAATCGTGGCCTACACTTCCTCGACATTGGCGCCTTTGCGGCACGATACCTACCGCACCATCTGGTTCGCGAGCCTTTCCTCGAATTTCGGCGGCCTGATCCAGGCGGTCGGCGCCGCCTGGATGATGACGACGATCACCGCCTCGGAGGACATGGTGGCGCTGGTGCAGACCTCGACGGCGCTGCCGATCATGCTGTTTTCGCTGATATCGGGTGCGCTCGCCGACAATTATGACCGCCGCCGGGTTATGCTGACGGCGCAGTGCATGATGCTCACCGTCTCGGCGTTGCTGACGGCCTCAGCCCTTCTCGGCTGGATCACGCCCTGGCTGCTGCTCTTTTTCACCTTTCTGATCGGCTGCGGCACCGCGCTCAATAATCCCTCCTGGCAGGCCTCGGTCGGCGATATGGTGCCGCGTGCCGATCTGCCGGCCGCGGTCACGCTGAACAGCATGGGTTTCAACATCACCCGCAGCGTCGGCCCGGCGATCGGCGGCGTCATCGTCGCGGCCGCCGGCGCGGCCGCGGCCTTCGCGGTGAATACGCTGAGTTACCTCGCCTTGATCTATGCCCTGCTGCGCTGGCGTCCAGCCGCGCCCGTCTCGACCCTGCCGCGCGAGGCGCTCGGCAGCGCCATCTTTGCCGGCCTGCGTTATGTCTCGATGTCGCCCAATCTCGAAAGGTCCTTGTCAGGGGACTGCTCTTCGGCATCGGCGCCAGCTCGATCCTGGCGCTGCTGCCGGTCGTCGCCCTCGATCTCGTTGCCGGCGGGCCGCTGACCTATGGTTTCATGCTCGGCGCCTTCGGCATCGGCGCGATTGGCGGTGCGGTGCTGAATGCCAGGCTTCGCCAGGTGCTTTCCAGCGAGATGATTATCCGCCTCTCCTTTGCCGGCTTCGCATTGAGCGCGGTCATCGCAGCCGTGAGTCCGAGCGCCGTCCTGACCTCTGCCGGGCTGCTCGTTTCCGGCGCCTGCTGGGTCTCCGCACTTTCGCTCTTCAACACCATCGTCCAGCTTTCGACGCCGCGCTGGGTGGTCGGCCGGGCGCTGTCGCTCTACCAGACCGTCACCTTCGGCGGCATTGCCGGCGGCAGCTGGCTGTGGGGCGTCGCCGCCGATCGTTACGGCGTTGCCGATGCGCTGCTGATGTCATCCGTCGTCATGCTGCTCGGCATCGCCATCGGCCTGCGTTTTTCGATGCCGGCCTTCGCCTCGCTCAATCTCGATCCACTGAATCGCTTCACCGAGCCGGCCCTCAGTCTCGACATTACACCGCGCAGCGGCCCGATCGTCATCCAGGTCGATTACGAGATCGCCGATGAGGACCTTGCCGAGTTCATGGAATTGATGGGGGAACGCCGACGCATCCGCATCCGCGACGGCGCCCGCAACTGGGCGCTGATGCGTGATCTCGAAAATCCCAGCCTTTGGACGGAAACCTACCACACGCCGACCTGGGTCGAATATATTAGACACAACCAGCGGCGCACGCAGGCCGATGCCGAAAATACCGACAGGCTGCGTGCGCTTCACCGCGGCGAAGGTCCGCTGCATGTCCACCGCATGATCGAACGCCAGGCCATTCCGCCCGGCGACGACGTCTTCCACAAGGCGCCGATCGATCTGCATCATTGAGACTAGCTAGCAGAGATCAAAAATGTATAGATTCAGGCTCGCCCGCCAATCCGATCTGGCCGCCATCATCCGGCTTCTGGCCGATGACGATCTTGGCGGCAGCAGGGAGATCGTTTCGGATCCTGTCGACGCGCGTTATCTCTCGGCCTTTGCCGCAATCGAGGCGGACGCCAATCAGCTTCTGGCCGTCGCAAGCGATGCGACCGATCGGGTCGTCGGCTGCCTGCAGCTGAGTTTTGTTCCCGGTCTTTCGAGGACGGGTAGGTGGCGCGGCCAGGTTGAAAGCGTGCGTGTGGCAAGCGATCTTCGCGGTTCTGGCCTCGGCGCGCAATTCATCGAATGGGCGATCGCCCAATGCGCCGAGCGCGGCTGCGGATTGGTGCAGCTGACATCGGACAAGACGCGAGGGGATGCCATCCACTTCTACGAGAGGCTCGGTTTCGTCGCCAGCCATGAAGGTTTGAAACGCAATCTCTGAAGCCGGTTACTTCAGCTTGCCCTTCATCGTCGCCTCCGGAAAGCATGTCGGCTTCATATCGTTCTTTGCCTGCCACTGGCCGATTGAACGCCGGGTCTTGTAGCCCGGCAGACCGTCGGAACCGCCGACATCATAGCCCTGCCGTTCCAGCGCCTTCTGCATGGCGGTGACATCCGAGCGCAGCATCTTGCCGACATCACCCCATCTGCCCTGGAAGGCGCCGTCATTATGGGCGATCCGGTCGGCGAGGTTGCCGATATAGAGCGCGTAGAGATCGGAATTATTGTATTCCTTGATGATGTAGAAATTCGGCGTGACGATGAATTCCGGTCCGTCGCGGCCGGCCGGAACCAGCATCATGCCCTCAGCCTTCATCTCGCCGGAGGGAAAGCCCTTGCCGGAGATGCGGTCGATGCCGAGCGAGGCCCAGTGCGACAGCGGCTTTGCCAGATCGGGTCCTTCCTGCGCGCAGGAAACCGCCTCCGGTATCGACACCTCGAAGCCCCAGTCGCGGCCGCGCTGCCAACCTTTCTTGACCAGGTAATTGGCGATCGAGGCGAGCGTATCGGGCACCGAGGTCCAGATATTGCGGTGGCCGTCGCCATCGAAATCCACGGCATATTTCAGATAGCTGGTCGGCATGAATTGCGGCTGGCCGAGTGCGCCCGCCCACGAACCCTTGAAATTAGCAGGTGTGACGTCACCGCCGTCGAGAATATGGAGTGCGGCCACCAGCTCGGTGCGGAACATCTCCTTGCGCGTCGACATGAAGGCCTTGGTCGCCAGCACCTCGATCGCCGAATTCGGGATCTTCGCCGCACCGAAGCCGGTCTCACGGCCCCAGATGGCCAGCACGATCGAGCCCGGCACGCCATAGGTCTTTTCGATCCGCTTCAGCGTCGAGCCGTATTGGGCGGCAAAGCCGCGACCTGTTGCGGCAAGTTTCTTCAGCTGGTCTTCGTTGAAATAGGGAGCGGGCGAGGAAAATTCGGCCTGCGTCTGCTTCTGCTCCTTCGGCGGCGGGAAACCGGGCGGGGCGAGATCGGGCAGGTTCCAGTTCAACGTGATGCCGGAGAAAGCGGCTTGAAAGACCTTCTCCGAAATGCCGTTCGCCTTCGCCTCCGGCCAGAGGTCACTCTGCACCCATTTCTCGAACTGCGCCTCGACATCGGCTTTCGAAGGGGCCGCGTAACAGGAGAGGGGCAGGAGAGCTGCCGCCAATGTGAGTGCGAATATCCGCAGCCGCCGTGGAACACCCCCCTCTGCCCTGCCGGGTATCTCCCCCACAGGTGGGGAGATCGGCTGGGCGCGGAGGTTTCCGCCGACAATCGACGTTTCTGCGCGGCAAGCTGACAATGAAGCGGGAAACCAAAGCCACTTGTGATCTCCCCCCTTGTGGGGGAGATGCCCGGCAGGGCAGAGGGGGGTGTGGTGCAACATACGCAAGCCTCCCTATATCACCGTCCGCGCCCGAAGTGCCGCCGCAAGGGTGCCCTCGTCGAGATAGTCGAGTTCGCCGCCGACAGGCACGCCATGCGCCAGCCGGGTGATCTTCACATCGAGCCCCTGCAACTGGTCGGTGATGTAGTGCGCTGTCGTCTGTCCCTCGACGGTGGCATTGACCGCGATGATCAGTTCCCGCATGCCGCCTTCGCCGACCCTGTCGATCAGCCCGCGAATATTGAGATCGTCAGGACCGACCCCGTCGAGTGGTGACAGCGTGCCGCCGAGCACGTGATAGGCGGCGTTCATCGCGCCTGCCCGTTCCAGCGCCCAGAGATCCGAGACGTCCTCGACGACGATGATGACGGATTGATCGCGTTGGACGTCGGTGCAGACAATGCAGGGATCGACCGTATCGACATTGCCGCAGCGCGAGCAGATCTTCACCTTGTCATAGGCCTCGCCCATTGCATTCGACAGCGGGCCGAGCAGTTGGTCCTTCTTCTTGATCAGATGCAGTGCCGCCCGGCGCGCCGAGCGCGGCCCGAGGCCCGGCACCTTCGCCAGAAGCTGGATGAGTTTTTCGATTTCGGGGCCGGTGACTCGTTTTGCCATGCGCCGTTCTTAACTGATATGGGACGAAAACGGAATCGCGGAAGGATTGCCCGTCCCATGAAAATCCTGGCCTTGTGCACCGGCAATCCGGAAAGACTGCCGGGCAAGAGCTACAAGACCGGCATCTTCAAACATGCCGTCAACGGCGCGGTGATGATCGACGCCGAAGGTCTTGTCGGCGATGCGATCTGTAACCGCAAACACCATGGCGGCGTCGACCAGGCGGTCTATGTCGAGGGATCGCTAACGCTCGACTGGTGGGCGCAGGAACTGGGCCGACCCTACGAGGCGGGTACTTTCGGCGAGAACATGGTGATATCAGATCTCGACAATCGCGACGTCGCCGTCGGTGACCGCTTCGCCGCTGGCGATCTCATCCTCGAGGTCACTGCATGCCGTATGCCCTGCGCCACCTTCGCCGCCAGGATGGTCGATCCGAAATTCGTCAAGCGTTATACCGCCGCCGCCCGTCCCGGCATCTATTGCCGCGTCATCCGAGGCGGCGTGGTCGAGCCCGGGATGCCGATGGAATACACGTCTTTTTCGGGAGACAAGATTACGATGCCCGAGCTAATGGAGACCTTCGGCCGAAGGCTTCAGGGCGCAGATCGGGCGCGATATCTCGCGGCCCCAATTCACTACAAGCTTCGGGCCATGCTGGAATCCCAAGCCGACGAAGCACACTAGCTCACACACCTTGATATGTGGACCGCCTCAGAACGGCAGCTTGAAGCCGGGCGGGATCGGCAGGCCTGCGGTCAGTGCCTTGGTCTTTTCGGCGGCGAGTGCCTCGGCCTTGTCCTTGGCGTCCTTGTGGGCGGCGACGATCAGGTCCTCGAGGATCTCGACATCGTCTTCCTTGAACAGCGACGGATCGATCTTCAGGCTCTTCAGCTCGCCCTTGCCCGATATGACGACGGCAACGAGACCGCCGCCCGCCTTGCCTTCGGCCGTGAGCTCGGCGATCTCCGCCTGCATCTGCTCCATCTTGGCCTGCATTTCCTTGACTTTGCCCATCATGCCCATGATGTCGCGCATCGTCTCGCTCCTTCTTAAACCTAGAATTCTATATCGTCGCCCGGCAGGATGTCACCTTCCTCGGATTCGGCGGCGGCCGGCGGCGTCGCCTCGCCTTCCTCCTCCGGTTCGGGCGCCCGCACGCGCACGTCGATGATCTTGGCACCCGGAAAATGCGCAAGGATCGCCGCCACGTCAGGGTCCTGGCGCGCGTCGATCACATGCTGTTCCCGCGTCCTGGCCTCCGCTTCGACAAGCGTCGGCTGGCCCTCGTCGCGGCTGAGGCTGACGATCCAGTGGATGCCGGTCCATTCCTTCAGCTTGACGGCAAGCTCGTTGAGCAGCGTCGTCGGCGCACCGGGAGCCAGGCTGACGTCGAGCCGGCCGGCTTCGATCCGGACCGGGCGCAGGAAGGTGCGCACCATCGCCTTCAGCTTCGGATCGCGTTTCTCGGTGGCGAGGTTGACGATATCATTGACCGAATTGACCGGGACGAGCGGCTTCAGGGCTTCCGCGGGCTTTGGCTCGATCCGCCCGACAGACATGGTCTCGGGCTGGCTGCTCGGCACGGCACGCAGCATCGCCACCGGCGCGGAAGGCTGCGGCGGGCTCGGTGCGGTTTCCGCGGCGCGCGCCGCGACACTGTTCTGATAGGAAACCCGTGTCCCGTTGCCGCCGCCATTGCCGGACGGCGGAGCCGCGGGCCGCGGGCCGGCATTGTCGCCGGAAAATTCGGCAAGTCGCCGCGCCGCATCCTCAGGCGCCGGCAGATGGGCGGCATGTGCAAGCCGGATCAGCACCATCTCGGCGGCCCCTGCCGTCCGTGACGAGCCTTCCGTTTCCGGAATGCCCTTGAGCAGCATCTGCCAGATCCGCGACAGCGTCGTCACCGCAACGCCCTTGGCAAATTCAGCCGCTTTGGTGCGCTCGACCTCGCTGAGCGAAGGGTCGTTGGCCGCATCCGGCACATATTTCAGCCGCGTCACCAGATGGGTGAAATCGGCAAGATCGGTCAGCACTACCACCGGATTGGCGCCAGCTTCGTATTGGTTCTGGAACTCGCCGAGTGCGGCGGCCACATCGCCCTTGACGATATGCTGGAAGAGATCGACGATCCGGGCGCGATCGGCAAGGCCGAGCATGCTGCGCACGGCTTCCGCCTGCACGACGCCCGCGCCATGGGCGATCGCCTGGTCGAGCAGCGACAGGCCGTCGCGCGCCGAGCCTTCGGCAGCACGCGCGATCATCGCCAGCGCGTCGGCTTCCGCCTCGATGCCTTCCTTGGCCGCGATCGTCGTGAACAGCCCAACGAGATCCGAGGCGCTTATGCGGCGCAGGTCGAAACGCTGGCAGCGCGACAGCACGGTGATCGGTACCTTGCGGATCTCGGTGGTGGCGAAGATGAACTTCACATGCTCCGGCGGCTCTTCCAGCGTCTTTAACAGGCCGTTGAAGGCCTGCGTCGACAGCATATGCACTTCGTCGATGATATAGACCTTGTAGCGCGCCGAAACCGGCCGGTAGCGCACCTGCTCGATGATCTCGCGGATATCGTCGATACCGGTATGGGAAGCGGCATCCATCTCGATCACGTCGACATGCCGGCCTTCCATGATTGCCTGGCAGTGCTCGCCCGGCGTGCGAAGGTCGATCGTCGGCTTGTCGATTTCTGATGTCTTGTAGTTCAGCGCCCGCGCCAGGATGCGCGCCGTCGTCGTCTTGCCGACGCCGCGCACGCCGGTCAGCATGTAGGCTTGGGCGATGCGACCGGTCTCGAAGGCGTTGGTGAGGGTGCGGACCATCGGCTCCTGGCCGACCATCAGGTCCGTGAAATCCTTGGGGCGGTATTTGCGAGCCAGCACTCGGTATCCGGTGCCCGTCGAGGCGGCATCTTTTGATTGTCGCTCGGTGTCGCTCATCGCCCTGCTTGTCGCCCGGCTATCGGGCACTTCGTGGAGAGAAGGTGGGAGGCTGGCACGATGACCCGTGCCGGGCTCGTTAGGGCTGCTTCCTTCCGGACCTGACCCGGTTGGCGAGTGGCTCGTCCACCACCAACCTCCCGGATGCACATATCGGCAATATCGTCATCAAAAGCAAGCCAACATGCGAAAAAACTGCTAGTCGTTGGAAAACATGAGGAGAATGCCCTTTGAAAGGTTTCGCGCTCGATCCCCGGCTGGAAAACGACAGCGTCAGCATCATGGTCACCGGTCTCTGTGACCTGAGATTGTCGAGGGACGCCCGCTGGCCCTGGCTCATTCTCGTGCCGCGCCGGGCTGACATCACCGAAATCTTCGAGCTGACGCCGCTCGACCAGGTGCTGCTTGCCTTCGAGACGGAGCTGGTCGCCAAGGCGCTGAAGGAGATCACCGGCGCGACAAAAATCAATGTCGGGGCTCTTGGCAATATCGTCCGCCAGCTTCATGTTCATGTCATTGCCCGCTTCGAAGGCGATGCCAATTGGCCGGGTCCCGTCTGGGGCTTCGGGCGCGCGGAACCCTACGAAGACGGAAAGAGAGACGAATTTATAGCGAAGCTGCGGGAAGCCCTTTCATCATGAGTCATTCGCTTTTCGATTCGGATGTGCCGCATCCGGAACCCAGCAATCTCACGGCCTTTGCCGCCAACGACCTCAACCGCGATTCCGAGCATCGCGACGAACAATCCGTCGAAAAGGCGCTGGCCAAGGAAGGCACCCATATCTTTGCCTTCGCGGGGGATAAGCTGGTGCTGAAGCATGACGGCCAGGTGCTCGACCCGCTCTTTGCCCGCTATGAGCTGCAGGGATTGCAGCCGGATTGGGATGCAACGGTGCTTCTCGGCTACCGCAAGACCGGCGAGCCGCGCCTTGCCGTTCCCGTCGGCATCGATGTCGACGACCTCACCAGCCAGTACAAGCCTGCCGACGGCCGCACGCTGTTTCGCGAAATGCTGATCGACGAGGTGTTGCTCGGCGAATTCGCCCAGGCCGCGAGCCTCATCCGCTGGAACGGTGACAACCGCTTCTGCGGCCGCTGCGGCTCGGCGACGGAGATCCACATCGGCGGCTATAAGCGCGTCTGTGCCGCCTGCGAGCACATGATCTTCCCCCGCACCGACCCCGTCGTCATCATGCTGACGGTTGACGAGCAGCGCGACCTCTGCCTGCTCGGCCGCAGCCCGCATTTTGCGCCCGGTATGTATTCCTGTCTTGCCGGCTTCCTCGAACCCGGCGAGACCATCGAGAACGCCGTGCGTCGGGAAACGCTGGAGGAATCCGGCATCCGCACCGGCCGCATCCGCTATCATGCCTCGCAGCCCTGGCCGATGCCGCATTCCCTGATGATCGGCTGTTATGCCGAGGCGAAATCGACCGAAATCAGCCGCGACGAGACCGAGCTGGAAGATTGCCGCTGGTTCACCCGCGAGGAAACGATCGAGATGCTGGAACGCCCGAGCGCGACAGGCAAGGCCTCGCCGCCGAAAGGGGCGATCGCCCACCGCCTGATGCGCGACTGGGTGGAGTGGAAGCGCTAGCGCCATGCCGGTCGCCCGCTCGGAACGGCTGCTGACGCTGCTCCAGACGCTCCGGCGTTACCGGCGACCGGTGACCGGAACGGTGCTGGCACAAGAGACCGGGGTGAGCCTGCGCACGCTCTATCGCGATATTGCCAGCCTGCAGGCCCAGGGCGCGATGATCGAAGGCGAAGCCGGCATCGGCTATGTGCTGAAGCCCGGCTTCATGCTGCCGCCGATGATGTTTTCCGAAGAAGAGCTGGAGGCATTGGTGCTCGGCTCGCGCTGGGTGGCCCGCGCCGCCGAGCCGCGCCTTGCCGGTGCCGGCGCCGATGCACTGGCCAAGATTGCCGCCGTGCTGCCGGCCGATATGCGCGAGATGATCGATTCGGCAGCGCTTTTTGTCGGTCCCAAACGCAGGGACGAGGACAAGGCTGACGTTTCGGCCATCCGCAGGGCGATCCGCCTGGAGCGTATCCTCGAACTGCATTATGGCGACGAGCAAGGCCGTATCTCACGCCGCCGCGTCTGGCCTTTCGGGCTCGGCTATTATGAGCATGTGCGCGTCCTCATGGCCTGGTGCGAACTGCGCCAGGATTTTCGCCATTTCCGCACCGACCGCATCATCGACATGGCGTTGCATGAGGGGCGCTATCCGCGCCGCCGCACGGTGCTCCTCAAGGAATGGCGCGAGACGCAGGACGTACCGATCGAGAGCTGAACGCTGCTGCCATAAACTGTCAGCAGGAGGGGTTATTATCAGTACCAATCCAACAGGAAAGGAGTACTGATCATGGT
Organism: Rhizobium sp. WSM1328; assembly: GCF_057653715.1. Taxonomy (NCBI): domain Bacteria; kingdom Pseudomonadati; phylum Pseudomonadota; class Alphaproteobacteria; order Hyphomicrobiales; family Rhizobiaceae; genus Rhizobium; species Rhizobium sp. WSM1328. The sequence goes on from NZ_CM172788.1 coordinate 4,519,688, forward strand.
AACGCCTCCAGCCATTCATTTCGCGAACGACCGTTTTACTGCCGAGTCCTTTGCCGATGTCATTTCGGCCGAGACTTTTGCCGATGTCCGCCAGTCAGCGCGCTCCGGCCTGCTGGACTTGTTGATGAACGTTTTCCGATTTCGCAGGGGAGAGCGCACCAGCCTCGACCTTGACGCGACTCCGGACTACCTGAAGCGCGACCTTGGCTTCATGGATGGACGCGACCCGCATTGCGAGGACCGTTACCCGCTCTAAATCATGTCGCGCAAAAGTGCGCCGCGGTTTTGCGACAACGACATGCGTAAAAACAAAGACCTAAAGCGCCAGGAGCGAATCTGAAGATCGCGACGCTTTAGGCCACCCTAGCCTTATCAACATTCCACCCGACGAGAACGGGGGCGTTGCGACCGCTGCGCCCTCTGCACTCTGCTGCCATCCATTGTCAGCAGGTGATCCCTCGCGGCGCCATTCTACAACAACGGGAGAACCGAAATGACCAGCCCCAATCTCATTATTCTTTACGTCAAGGACCCAGGTGAAAGCGCCAGCTTCTACCGGAACCTGCTTAATCGCGAACCGGCCGTGGAGGCGCCGAATTTCGTCGCTTTTCCGCTTGAGGGCGGCTTCACGCTCGGTCTCTGGCGGCGCAGCAAGGTCGAACCGCAGCCCTCCGCCATCGGCAATCGCGGCGAAGTGGCCTTCATGGTCGAGGGAGAAAATGCTGTCGCCAGGCACTACGAAGACTGGCGCCAGCGCGGCCTGCCGATCGCCCAGGAACTGACCGAACTGGATTTCGGCCCGACCTTCGTCGTGCTCGATCCGGATGGGCATCGGCTGCGTGTCTGTGAGCCGGATAAATAATTTAAGGGACACGCGAGGCCTGTCGAGAGCATGATGCCGAAAAGTGTGAGCGGTTTTCGGACAACATCATGCTCCAACTATTAATTTAGACAGGATGATTTTAGGCCGACCCGGCCTGAAATCATCCTGTCTAAAGCAGGCCTCGCATCGCATGCCCCTTGTAGACGCCGAGGATGCGCACTTTCTCGGAAAAGAACCGCAGTTCCTCCAATGCCCGGCGCACGTTCGGATCGTTCGGATGGCCTTCGATATCGGCGTAAAACTGCGTCGCCACGAATTTTCCGCCGAGCTGGTAGCTTTCGAGCTTCGTCATGTTGATGTTGTTGGTGGCAAAACCTCCGAGCGCCTTGTAGAGCGCGGCCGGAATGTTGCGGACGTTGAAGACGAAGGTGGTGACGACCTTTTCTTCCGCCGAATTCCGTTGCGCCCATTCCTCGTCGCGGGACAGAACGACGAAACGGGTCACATTGTTTTCCGTATCCTCGACATTTTCGGCGATGATCTCGAGCCCGTAGAGATCGGCGGCAAGGCGGGGCGCCAAGGCGGCCATCGAGCGGTCGCCGGTTTCCTGCACGAGCTTTGCCGCCCCTGCGGTATCGCCGGCGATCACCGGTTTCCAGCCATTGGCGCGAACAATCTTGCGGCACTGGCCGAGCGCGTGGATATGGCTGTGGACCGTGCGGATCTCGTCCTTGGTAACACCGGGCAGTACCATCAGCTGGAAGCGAATCGGCATGAAATATTCGCCGATGATGTGCAGCCGCGACTCCGGCAGCAGATGGTGGATATCGGCGACGCGCCCGGCGATCGTGTTCTCGATCGGGATCATCCCGATATCGGCATCGCCGTTGTCGACCGCCGTGAACGCATCCTCGAAGGTCTGGCAGGGCAGCGGCTCCATGGTCGGAAACATGTCGCGGCTGGCCATGTCGGAATTGGCGCCGAATTCGCCCTGGAAGGCGATCCTGTTGGTCTTGATGTTCATGATGGTTCCGTCAGTTCGACTTTGCGGAGAGGATGCGCCGCGCTTTTTCGAGGTCGGCGGGAGTATCGACACCGAGCGGAACCGTGTCAACGATCTCGGCGTCGATGCGCATGCCGGCTTCCAGCGCCCGCAGCTGCTCCAGCGATTCGCGCTTTTCGAGTGTCGAGGGACCGAGCGAGACGAACCGTTCCAGTGCCGTACGCCGATAGGCATAAAGGCCGATATGATGGTAGAGCGGCCCCTGGCCGTAAGGCGCGGTTGCGCGCGTGAAGTAGAGCGCGTGCAGCCGGTTGCCGGAAATCGGCGAGCCGACAATCTTGACGATGTGCGGCGCGGTCTTGTCCTCGTCGTTGTCGATTTCGGTTGTCAGCGTTCCGATATCGACCGCCTCGTTCTCGAGCGGGCGCAAAGCCGCGCGCACTGTTTCCGGATCGATCGTCGGCAGATCGCCCTGGACGTTGACGATGATTTTCGCCTTGCCCTCCGGATCGACTTTCGTCAGCGCCTCAAAGATCCGATCGGAACCCGACTGGTGATCCGTGCTGGTCATGACGACTTCGAAGCCGGCGGCGGCCACCGCATCGAACACTCGGGCGTCGTCGACGGCGACGACGACACGGCCGATGGCTGCCTCCCTGGCGCGCAGCGCCACCTGAACGATCATCGGCAGACCGCAAATATCGGCCAACGGCTTGCCCGGAAGCCGGGTGGAGGCCATGCGCGCCGGGATCAATACGAGCACACCGTCTAAATTTGAATCACTCATTGTTCGGGCCTTCTATTCCGGGCTGAAAAGTGTCAAAAAGTCTCACGCACAAGACCATTTAGACAGTTGCAACGATCAACCAAAAGACATAGGTTCCGCGCGATTTCAAGATGGTCCGGTTTATGGTCTGCCGGCTGCAAGGGGAGCATTGCAGATGAATTCATACGTCAATACGGCCGTCGGGGCGCTGCTCGGAACGATTTTCGTTCTGATGTCGGTCTCCATCGCGTCCGAAGGGATCTTCCATTCCGAAGCACCGGAAAAGGAAGGTTTCGCGATCGTTGCCGAAGAGGCGCCCGCCGCTGGCGGCGAGGCTGCGCCTGCCGTTGCCGTTCCGATCGCGCAATTGCTCGCTTCTGCAGATGCCAAGGCCGGTGAAACGGTCTTCAAGAAGTGTCAGGCCTGTCATGACGGCACCAAAGGGGGACCGAACAAGGTCGGTCCCAACCTCTTTGGTGTCGTAGATCGCCCGATCGCCTCGCATGCAGGCTTCGCCTATTCCGCTCCCATGAAGGATTTCTCCAAGGGCAGCAGCGAGAAGTGGACCTTCGAATATCTCAACAAGTTCCTGCTGGCACCGAAGAAGGACGTCCCGGGCACCGCCATGGGCTTTGCCGGTTTGGCGAAGGATCAGGACCGCGCCAACGTCATTCTCTACCTGCACACGCTCGCCGATTCGCCGGTGCCGCTGCCGGATCCGAACGCCGCGACCCAGTGACGCGGCAGACAATCGGATGACATCGAAGCCCGGCCCGCAAGCCGGGCTTTTTGCTGTGCAGAGAACCAATTAAAACATGTCGCGCAAAACTGTGCAGCCGTTTTTAGACTACGACGCGCTTCAGGCGCCGAGGAAATAGGCCCAGAGCGAGACCGTGATGGCGCCGAGCGCCGTCGTCACGGTGATCGTCGAGGCGGCGAGGCTGTGACCGACGCCGAAGCGATTGGCGATCAGCCAGGCGTTGACGCCTGTCGGGACGGAGGAGGTCAGCACGATCGCTGCCGTCCATTCGGGGCTGAGACCGAGGAGACGGCTCGCCGCCCACACGCAGCCAGGCAGCAGCAGCAGCTTCAGGCTTGAGGTGACGCTGGCGATGCCGAGATTGCCGGAGACACCGTATCTCTCCAGCGCCATGCCGAGCGATATCAGCGCCGCCGGGCCGGCAATGCCGGCGATCTGCCCGACGACCGTTGCCAGCGTCGTCGGCATGGTGAGACCGGAAAGGTGCATGGCCATGCCGGCCGCAAGGCCGATCACCAGCGGGTTGCGCACGAGATTGACCGCGATCTGGCGGAGCACGAGCATCATGCTGCGATCGCTTTTGCCGGCGATCTTGCGCTCCGCATGCTCCATCAACACCGTGCCGGCGACCATCATCACGGGCAGATGCACGGCAAGCAGGATCGACAGCGCCACCAGCCCTTCGTCGCCGACGGTCCGCTCGACGAGCGGCAGGCCGATGAAGATATTGTTGGCGAAGGCCGAGGAGACGCCGGCCAGCACGCCGATACGTTCGTCGCGGCCGAAGAGCCGTGTCGCGGCGATATGGCCGGCTGTCCAGGTGATGGCGACGCCGGAAAAGTAGACGACCCAGAGACGAAAAGGCGAGGCGCCATGAAAATCCGCCTCGGCGATGGTGCGGAAAAGTAGAAGCGGCACGGCGATCTTGAAGACGAATTCGCTGAGCGCTTCGCCGACATTCGACGCCATCAACCCGCTGCGGACGATCACCCAGCCGATGAGAATCAGGATGAAGATGGGAAGGACGTCGAGAATGATGGCTGACATAGGGGAGGCTGCTCTGCGCGGGGGAATATTCGACGTCTACAGCGCCGCGCGTCTTTTCAGGCGCGCAAAGGACGCTGTAGCACTTTGAATTGCTGCATAATTCCTTAAATCGATTCCGATTTAAGGAATTATGCAGTAGCAGCAAACTGCTTGGATTGAAAAGGCAACCGCCGTCCAATCAGGCGCATCGGCAAAACAAAAAAAGCGGGCATAGCCCGCTTTTCCGCTCCGGCCTTGCCGGATACCCGGATCACGAAGCTGCCAGTTCATCCGTGGTCAGCAACGCGCCGGTAAGATCGAAGGGATCATCCCTCGTGCGCCCGGCTGCAACTGAAAGCTGCTCATGCCGGTCTTCTTGCGAGCATTTCTAGATTTCGAAAGTGACAGGGACATGACGAATAGGCGGCACTTTTGCGAAGAAATAGAGAGGCCATCCACCATTTATCCTTCCAAACCGCGGAAATTTCGCTAAGACCAAACCCCGGCTATCACAAACTCCGGGACCCCCCATTTCATGACAAGATTCGATGTTCTGACAGTCGGCAACGCAATCGTGGATATCATTGCCCGTTGCGACGACCAGTTCCTCATTGACAACCAGATCACCAAGGCGGCGATGAACCTCATCGATGCCGAACGCGCCGAACTCTTGTATTCGCGCATGGGACCGGCGCTCGAAGCTTCCGGCGGCAGCGCCGGCAACACGGCGGCGGGCGTTGCCAGCCTCGGCGGCAAGGCTGCCTATTTCGGCAATGTCGCCCAAGACCAGCTCGGCGACATCTTCGCGCACGACATCCGCGCCCAGGGCGTCCACTACCAGACCCGGCCGAAGGGCACCTTCCCGCCGACGGCGCGTTCGATGATCTTCGTCACCGAGGACGGCGAGCGTTCGATGAACACCTATCTCGGCGCTTGCGTCGAGCTCGGCCCGGAGGATGTCGAGACCGACGTCGTGGCCGACGCCAAGGTTACCTATTTCGAAGGATATCTCTGGGATCCGCCACGCGCCAAGGAAGCGATCCTCGATTGTGCCCGCATCGCCCATGAAAACGGCCGCGAAGTGTCGATGACGCTGTCGGACAGCTTTTGCGTCGGCCGCTATCGCGACGAATTCCTCGATCTGATGCGCTCAGGCAAGGTCGATATCGTCTTCGCCAATCGCCAGGAGGCGCTGTCACTCTACGAGACCGACGATTTCGAAGAGGCGCTGAACAGGATCGCGGCCGATTGCAAGATCGCCGCCGTCACGATGAGCGAGGACGGTGCCGTCATCCTCCAGGGCAAAGAGCGTTATTACGTCGACGCCATCAGGATCAGGGAAGTGGTCGATACGACAGGCGCCGGCGATCTGTTCGCCTCCGGCTTCCTCTATGGCTATACGCAGGGCCGTTCGCTTGAGGATTGCGGCAAGCTCGGTTGCCTGGCTGCCGGCATCGTCATCCAGCAGATCGGCCCGCGTCCGATGAGCTCGCTTTCCGAGGCCGCCAAACAGGCAGGGCTTATTTGAAGGCTTCGCCGGGATAGGCGCCCCAGATCTCCGACTGCGCCACCCAGCCAGAGGCGCCGTCGGATTCGGCGCGGCACCAGTCGCCGTTGCATTCGCCGATCGTCAGCATCACGCCGGGTTCGAGCTTCGCGACGATCGAGGCGGAGGGCTGCGCCTCGCGGCGCAGATTGACATAGATGCCCTTGCCCTTGGTCTTCATCCACGGGGCGGCGATCGCCGCGCGCTGGCCTGACAGCAGCGACTGGTTGACCCAGCCTTCGGTGCCGTCGGCATCGCGGATACGGCGCCAATTGTCGTATTCCTGGATAATCTCCACCGGCAGGCCAGATTTCAGGTACATCCACGACACGGCGTAATCCGTTCCCGGACCGATGCGCAGGTTGACGCGCTTGGATTTCAGCGTGACGAAACGCGGCAATGGCAGCCCGCTTGGCCCCTTGGCCGCCTGCGCATGGGCGAACTCGACGCTTCCCATGGATGCAGCCAGAACGATGGCAAGGGCGAGGCAGGACGTCAGGACTTTGCTGCGCATGGAAGTTTCCGTTTGCTCGAATTCGCGGGCAGGCCCGGCCTGTTCGCGGTCCGGGCTCTGACATTCCCCGGCTGCACCACGAGTTTTGTTTGTCTTCGCGTGCGGGTCTGGTAGAAAATGCCCGGATGGGAAAATTATCACCCCTCTTGGTTAAAGACCTCTGAACAAGGCACCACAGGCAGCCATGACAGCGAAGAAAAAACCCAAGGTCTACATCACCCGCAAGCTGCCGGATGCCGTCGAAACCCGGATGCGCGAACTCTTCGACGCCGAGCTGAACATCGACGACGCGCCGCGCTCCGTTGCCGAGCTGATCGCCGCGGTCAAGACCGCCGACGTGCTGGTGCCGACCGTCACCGATCGCATCGACGCGGCGCTGATCGAAGAGGCGGGACCGCAGATGAAGCTGATTGCGAGCTTCTCCAACGGCACCGATCACATCGACGTCGAGGCGGCGGCGCGCAAGGGCATCACCGTCACCAACACGCCGAACGTCCTGACAGAGGACACCGCCGATATGACCATGGCGCTGATTCTCGCTGTTCCGAGAAGGCTCGGCGAAGGTGCGCGCGTGCTGACCGACAAGCCGGGCGAGTGGGCAGGCTGGTCTCCCACCTGGATGCTCGGCCGGCGCATTCACGGCAAGCGCATCGGCATCGTCGGTATGGGCCGCATCGGCACGGCAGTGGCCCGCCGTGCCAAGGCTTTCGGCCTGTCGATCCACTATCACAACCGCAAGCGCGTCAATCCGGCCGTCGAGGACGAACTGGAGGCGACCTATTGGGAAAGCCTCGACCAGATGCTCGCCCGCGTCGACATCGTTTCGATCAATTGTCCGTCGACGCCGGCGACCTTCCACCTGATCTCGGCCCGCCGTCTGGCGCTGCTGCAGCCGACAGCCTATCTCGTCAACACTGCGCGCGGCGACGTGGTCGATGAAGCTGCACTGATCAAGTGCCTGAGGGAGGGCCGGATCGCCGGCGCCGGCCTCGACGTCTTCGAAAACGAGCCCGCCGTCAACCCGAGGCTCATCAAGCTCGCCAATGAGGGCAAGGTCGTGCTGCTGCCGCATATGAGTTCGGCGACGATCGAAGGCCGCATCGACATGGGCGACAAGGTCATCATCAATATCCGCACCTTCATCGACGGTCACAGGCCGCCGAATCGGGTACTGCCGGGTCGTTGAAGAATGCTGTAAGTCAGGCGACGCAGATTGGAGGCGCAAGAACCTTGCGCATTTCGACGAACGTCGTCCTGGCAAAACCGGGATGCGCCTTTTCGGCGGTTCTGGAAAATCCCCAGGCGGCAAAGACGGCGTGATTGTCGGTGAGTTCGATGCGCGTTTCCAGCCGCAAGGCGGGAAGGCCGAGCGCCGCAGCCGTCTCCTCGGCAATCGTCAGCAGCCGCTTGCCGAGGCCCTTGCCCTGTACCTCAGGCAGGACGGCGAGCTTGCCGACATAGAGACAATCGGCCTCCGGCCGCAGGAAGAGGCAGCCGATCAGTTTTTCGCCGTCGATGGCGACATGGCCGATCTCGGTCCTGGCCTTTTCGGCCAGTGATTCCGTCGTCAGCTTGAGCGCCGAAGATGGCGGGTCGATCCTGCCGTTCATCGAGGCGAAGGAGGCGAGGATGAGTGTCAGCAATTCGTCCCAGCGCGTGAAGGTCTGATTAAGAGAAATAATCGTCATCCGGCCTGTCTCTGTGTCGTACGGCGTCGTTTGTAGCGGATGGTGTCGAACCGGGCCGAGAGCGCGTCGTAGAGCAGCAACCGTCCGACCAGCGGTTCACCGGTGCCCGTGACGAGCTTGATTGCCTCCATTGCCATCATCGTGCCGATGACGCCGGTCAGCGCGCCGATGATCCCGGCCTCGGCGCAGGCGGGAATCAACCCGGCCGGCGGCGCTTCCGGAAACAGGTCACGATATCTGGGGTTGGGCGTTCCGTCCTCAGCCGTCTCATAGGGCTTGAGAACAGTCAGCGAACCGTCGAAGCGCCCGACGGCGCCGGTGACGAGCGGGATGCGCCCTTCATCCGCGGCATCCGCGGCGGCATAACGGGTGTCGAAATTGTCGGAGCCGTCGATCAGCAGATCGAAACCGGAGAGCTGACGGCGGCCCGCCTCCGGGGAGAAGCGTTCCTCGAAGCGGATCAACCGGACATGCGGATTGAGCCTGGCGATGGCGAAGGCGGCACTCTCCGTCTTCAATTCGCCGATCGTGCCGGAATCATGGATCACCTGGCGCTGCAGGTTCGACAGCGACACCCGGTCGTCGTCGACGATACCGAGCGTGCCGACGCCGGCTGCGGCCAGATATTGCAGGACCGGCGCACCGAGACCGCCGGCGCCGATCACCAGCACCCGGGCGGCTTTCAGTTTCTGCTGGCCGGCGCCGCCGATCTCGGGCAGCAGGATATGGCGGTGATAGCGCGCGATTTCTTCCGGGCTGAGCGGTTCCATGGCGCCGATGTTATCATGACGCCCGACGCCGGGAAAAGCTGCCTCCGTCATTCGAACACTCTTCCGTCGGAAACCGTGAAAAACTGCGCCCTGTCGCCGAGTGCCGCAAACATCGCGCGATCCGTTCCGGTCATGAAGGACTGGCCGCCGAGCCCGTCGATAAGGTCGAATAGCGCGGCGCGGCGGCCCTCATCGAGATGCGCCGCGATCTCGTCGAGCAGCAGAATCGGCGCATGGCCGGTGAGGTTGCCGACGAGCCGCGCATGCGCAAGCACCAGGCCGACTAGCAGCGCTTTCTGCTCGCCGGTGGAGCAACGCTCCGCCTCCATCGCCTTTTCGCGGTGATGCACGATGAGATCGGCCCGATGCGGCCCCTCGAGCGTGCGCCCTGCGCCGGCATCGCGGTAGCGGCTCTCCGCCAGCATCGCCGCGTAGTCATCTTCGAGGTCGACCGAGGGGCGCGAGAACTGACCGTCCATGAAGCCCGAGAGCTGCAGCGCTGCCGAAGGGAAGGGCGAGCTTTCCCGTGTTTCCTCGATCAGCCGGGTCAGCAGGCCGAGCATCTCCTGCCGGGCGAGCGCCATGGCGATGCCGAGGCTTGCCATCTGCTCCTCGATGCCAGCAAGCCAGGAGGGATCAAAGCGCCCTTCGTCCAGCAATTTGTTGCGGCTGCGCATGGCGCGCTCGAAATCGCTGGCGCGGCGGCCATGGGCGGGATCGAGCGACAGCACCAGCCGGTCGAGAAAGCGGCGTCGGTCGGAAGAGGCGCCGGTAAAGAGGCCGTCCATTGCCGGTGTCAGCCAGAGAAGGCGCAGATGGTCGGTGAGTTCGTCGGCAGTCTTTGCCGTCGTGCCATTGATGCGCAGCCTGCGGGCGGTGGTCTCCTCGCTCGTTTCGATGCCGGTGCCGATCTCGACGTCGCCTTCCATGCCGTCGAGTGCGGCGAAGATCGAAAAACCGCCGGCGGCGCCGACACGGGTAATGTCGCCATAGGCCGCGCGGCGCAGACCGCGGCCAGGCGAAAGCAGAGAAACTGCCTCCATGAGATTGGTCTTGCCGGCGCCGTTGTCTCCCGTCAGTACGGCATGCCGACCATCAAGGGTAAGGGCCGCCGCCGCATAGTTGCGGAAGTCTGTCAGCTTCAGACGGGAAAGAGAAACCTTGTGCGGCATCGAATGTCCGGAATCGTAAAGCGTGACAGCTAAGCCGAAGCGGCGCTGATGGCAAGGCTGGCAGCTCTTTGGCCGTGGATCGCGCACCATCGGCGCTGCGGGAAATTAAGTCTTTGATGGTATGTAGGGACGCAGCGGCTGGCGCCACACAGGACATATATTCCAGATGATCCCGTGACCAAAGCCCTTGTGTCCGACATCCCCCCGATGGAACGACAGCCATGGCACTTTCGAAATTCGGTTAAAAATACAACCACCGGAGATGGTTTGACATCGCCAAACCGATCCCGTCGACAGTCATTGGCAATGTCTTCCAGCGCCGGATATTCAAGGTTTGCCGCCATCCCTTAAGGCTATTGACGTTACGTAATGCCCAAAAAAAGTCGGTTGAATTTTGCAACTGCAGGGTTGAGTTATCTGGCGCAGACGATATGGTAAACGAACCGTTTATGTATAAGAGAGTGATGAAGTGCCAGATCCGGTTGATATTATCGTCGGTCGCAACGTCAGACAGTTTCGCGCCCTTCGCCGTGTTTCCCAGCTCGAGCTTGGCGAAGCACTCGGACTGACTTTCCAGCAGATCCAGAAATACGAAAAGGGGGCGAACCGCGTTTCCGCCAGCAAGCTGCATCAGATCGCGGTTTTTCTCGACGTCGAGATCTCTGCTCTCTTCGAGGGTGCCGGCATGTCGCCATTCGGCAGCCGCGTCGAACTCAGCCCCGACGCCTATGCGCTCGCGCTGAGCTACGACAAGCTGAACTCACCGGCAGGCAAGGAAGCGGTCAAGACGATCGTCACCCTCATGACGGGCGAAGCGGCCGAAACCGCCGCCTGATTCCACTGGGCAATCAGGATTCCCACGGAAAAGCACGACCTATTCAAGATCTGGATGATTTCCGGACACGTGCAGGTGTGCATGTGGTCTTGGAGGGATGACGTGCATCAGGACAAAGACCGGTAGCAGACCGCCTGATTGAGGTTCGATGCCGCGCGCTTCAGTGAATCTCGCATTCGTGCAGCGCCATCAGCAGATCGTCCTGCGTCTGGTGGCCGGCATGATAGAGGTCGATCGCGATGCTGGCGATGGAAAGGCCTTGCTGGCTGCGAAGCTTGATGTTGCGCTCGGCGCACCATGTGTAGATGGCGCCGGCGAGAACGTCGACGTCTTCGGACTGAGATGAATAGGCTGGCGCCATGGTCGATACCCTTGGTTTGTTTGTTCCCGCTAGCGCTAAGGACGCTCTATCACTTTGATTTGGTGCATGACCCCGAAATCGATTCCGATTCTCGGGGTCATGCACTGACGGCAGAGACTGAATTCATTTGGAAAACTTGCAAGCGGCATCATCTGGCTGCGTTAACGCAAGTCGTCGTCCCGCCCGCCGCCGTATCGATCCGGGACAGATTCGCCGGCATGGACGGCGAATGTCGCAAATCAGGATTCTTAAAACAAAAAAGCCGGAAACGTTTCCGTCCCGGCTTTTCTTAATGGGCATGTCGGTCGCGGCTCAGCCTTCGAAGAATTCTTTCATGCGGGCAAAGAAGCCCGTCGATTCGGGATTATTCTCCTTGGAGGAAAGCTGCTCGAATTCCTGAAGCAGTTCGCGTTGGCGCTTGGTGAGCTTTTGCGGCGTCTCGATCTGGATCTGTATGTAGAGGTCGCCCGTCTGCACCGAACGCAGCACCGGCATGCCCTTGCTCTTGAGTCGAAACTGTTTGCCGACCTGCGTGCCCTCGGGCACCGTCACGCGCGACTTGGTGCCGTCGAGCGTCGCCACGTCGAAGGTGCCGCCGAGCGCCGCCGTCGTCATCGAGATCGGAACGGCGCAATAGAGATCGGCTCCGTCGCGCTGATAGAATTCATGCGGTTTGACGGACAGGAAGATATAGAGATCGCCCGCCGGTCCGCCCCGGGCGCCGGCCTCGCCTTCGCCCTGCAGGCGGATGCGGGTGCCGTCCTCGATGCCGGCGGGAATATTGACCGAGAGCGAACGCTCTTCCGTCACCCGGCCCTGGCCGTGGCACTTTGGGCAGGGATCGGGAATGATCTGGCCGCGGCCGTGGCAGGTCGGGCAGGTCCGCTCGATCGAGAAGAAGCCCTGTGCCGCGCGCACGCGTCCCGTTCCCTGGCAGGTGCCGCAGTTCTTCGGCTGCGTGCCGGGCTTGGCGCCTGAACCGGAACAGACGTCGCAGGTGATCGATGTCGGAACGCGGATCTGCGCCGTCTTGCCGGAGAAAGATTCTTCCAGCGTTATTTCCATGTTGTAGCGAAGATCGGCGCCACGCTCGCGGCCGCCCGACGAGCGCTGGCGCGCGCGCCCACCACCCATCATCTCGCCGAAGATATCCTCGAAAATGTCGGAGAAACCGCCGCCGGCAAATCCGCCGCCACCGCCGCCCATTCCGCCATGCTCGAAGGCCGCATGGCCATAGCGATCATAGGCCGCCCGCTTCTGCGGGTCCTTGAGCATCTCGTAGGCTTCGTTGATTTCCTTGAACTTCCGCTCGGCGTCCTTGTCATCCGGGTTCTTGTCCGGATGGAATTTCATCGCCAATTTGCGAAAGGCGCTTTTCAGCTCTTTCTCGTCCGCCGTCTTGGCTACACCCAGAGTTTCGTAAAAGTCCGCTTTTGCCATTAAGGATTAAACCCCGGAAATGGATTTTCCGGCTGCCATGGTGAGCAGCCGGATCAGGTGTTGAAGCATAACCACGCCGTCGCGGATTACGCGGACTTCTTGCGGTCGTCGTCCTTGATTTCCTCGTAGTCGGCATCGACGACATTGTCGCCGCCTTCCGCGGAGGCATCGCCAGCAGCGCCGCCTTCGGCCTGTTGTGCTTCATAGATCGCCTGGCCGAGCTTCATCGACACTTCCATCAGCGTCTGGGTCTTGGCCTTGATGTCGTCGGCATCGGGCTCCGATGCTTCCGACGCCGTCTTCAGCGCGGCGATCGCATCCGAGATCGCGGTGCGGTCGGCCTCGGAAACCTTGTCGCCATAATCCTTCAGCGACTTTTCCGAGGAATGGATCAGGCTTTCAGCCTGGTTCCGGGCTTCGACCGCCTCGCGGCGCTTCTTGTCTTCGCTGGCATGGGCTTCGGCATCCTTCACCATCTTCTCGATGTCGGAGTCGGAAAGACCGCCGGAAGCCTGGATGCGGATCTGCTGTTCCTTGCCGGTGCCCTTGTCCTTGGCTGAAACCTGCACGATGCCATTGGCGTCGATGTCGAAGGTGACTTCGATCTGCGGCATGCCGCGCGGCGACGGCGGCAGGCCGACGAGGTCGAACTGGCCGAGCAGCTTGTTGTCGGCAGCCATTTCACGCTCGCCCTGCGAAACGCGGATGGTCACAGCCTGCTGGTTGTCTTCGGCGGTCGAAAACGTCTGGCTCTTCTTCGTCGGGATCGTCGTGTTGCGTTCGATCAGGCGGGTGAAGACACCGCCGAGCGTCTCGATGCCGAGCGACAGCGGCGTCACGTCGAGGAGCAGGACGTCCTTGACGTCGCCCTGCAGAACGCCGGCCTGGATGGCGGCGCCAAGCGCCACGACTTCATCCGGGTTGACGCCCTTGTGCGGCTCTTTGCCGAACAGCTGCTTGACGACTTCTTGCACCTTCGGCATGCGGCTCATGCCGCCGACGAGAACCACTTCGTCGATTTCGGCAGCGGTGACACCGGCATCCTTGAGCGCTGCCTTGCACGGCGCGATCGTGCGCTGGACGAGATCGTCGACCAGGCTCTCGAGCTTGGCGCGGGTCAGCTTCAGCGTCAGATGCTTCGGGCCGGAGGCGTCGGCGGTGATGAACGGCAGGTTGATTTCGGTCTGCTGCGAGGACGAAAGCTCGATCTTTGCCTTTTCCGCAGCTTCCTTGAGGCGCTGCAGGGCAAGCTTGTCGTTCTTCAGGTCGATGCCGTTGTCCCTCTTGAACTCACCGACGAGATATTCGACGAGACGCATGTCGAAGTCTTCACCGCCGAGGAAAGTATCGCCGTTGGTGGACTTCACTTCGAAGACGCCGTCACCGATCTCGAGGATCGAAATATCGAAGGTGCCGCCGCCAAGGTCGTAGACGGCAATCGTCTTGCCTTCTTTCTTGTCGAGGCCGTAGGCTAGCGCTGCGGCGGTCGGCTCGTTGATGATGCGCAGGACTTCAAGACCAGCGATGCGGCCGGCATCCTTGGTGGCCTGGCGCTGCGCGTCGTTGAAGTAGGCGGGAACGGTGATGACGGCCTTCTCGACCTTTTCGCCGAGATAGGATTCGGCGGTTTCCTTCATCTTCTGAAGGATCATCGCGGAAATCTGTGCGGGCGAGTAGCCCTTGCCATTGGCTTCGACCCAGGCGTCGCCATTGTCGCCCTTGACGATGGTGAAGGGAACGAGGTGCTTGTCCTTCTCGACGGTCGGATCTTCGTATCGGCGGCCGATCAGGCGCTTGACTGCAAAGAGCGTGTTCGTCGGGTTGGTGACTGCCTGGCGCTTGGCCGGCTGGCCGACGAGGCGTTCGCCATCTTCGGAAAATGCCACCATGGAAGGGGTCGTGCGTGCACCTTCCGCATTCTCGATAACCTTCGCGTCCTTGCCGTCCATGACTGCGACGCAGGAATTCGTCGTTCCAAGGTCGATACCAATTACTTTTGCCATGTCATTCTCTCCTTGAAGCAAGCTGTCGGAACCCCGAGAAGGCATTTCCCTGACAGCCCCTTACGGGATGGGTCTACTTGAGATTACGCAATCGTGATTGCGGTGATGCGGCGTATATAAGGAGCGGTTTTCTGGACTGCAAGGCGAGAAATGCCCCGGAATCCAGCAAAACGAATGTGTTGCGTTCAATTTTTACAGTAGCCGGGAAAGAGGTCGCCCCATGTCCGGAAAGCGGTCGTTTTTTACGGCATGTCGCGCAAAACTGTGTGGCGGTTTTGCGACAACGACATGCGTAAAACAAAGACCTTAAGCGCGAGGCGCGAATCTGAAAGATTGCGGCGCGCTTTAAAGCATCGGGCGTGTGCCGGACATGCAGCAAAGATCTCACTGGCCCATGATCAGATCGAGCAGCGTCGTGCGCCGCGGCTGGACGGAAGAGGTTGTCTGCGCGCCCCCGACATCGCCGGGTGGAACCATGCCCTCATAGTTCGGACCCCCGCCTTCGGCAATGTCTGCGGGCGGAACCGGGCCGCCATTGCCGAAGCTTGCCCCTTGCTGCCGGGCAGGCGCTTGCGGATAGCGGTTTGCATTGTCGTCGCCGCCGAAGACGCCGGAAATAATGCCGCCGATCGTCGAAGGCGGCGCTTCGGCCGTCATCGGTTGCCCGCTGCCCAACTGCCCATTGCCCGGTGCCTCAGCCATTGGCTGACCATTGTTCGGATCGGCGATCAACTGGCCGTTGCCGAAGAGAGGTGCCGGCGAAAGACCCTTGTGGGCGGCGATCATGAATTCCTTCCAGGCCTTGGCGGGCAAGCCGCCGCCGGTCACCTTCTTCATCGGCTTGCCGTCGTCATTGCCGAACCAGACGCCCGTGGTCAGGTTGCTGGTGAAACCGACGAAGAGCGCGTCGCGCGAATTCTGCGTCGTGCCGGTCTTTCCCGCCGCCTGCCAACCGGGGATCTTGGCGCTTTTCCCGGTGCCGCTCTCGATGACGCCCATCATCATCGTATCCATCTGGGCGACGATCTGCTCGGAGAGCACGCGCGGCGGGCTGTCATAGGTATTTTCGTAGAGAACCTTGCCCTCGGCCGTCGTCACCCGGCGGATGACGTGCGGCGTCGCCTTGTAGCCGCCGTTCATGAAGGCGGCATAGGAGGCGGTGAGTTCCATCAGCGACACTTCGGACGTGCCGAGCGCGATCGAGGCATTCGGCTGCAGCTCGCTTTCGATGCCGAGCCGGTGGGCAAGCTTGATCACCTGATCCGGCCCGTCATACATCACCAGCTGCGCAGCCACCGTGTTCAGCGATTTGGCAAGCGCGGTCGCCAGCGTCACTTCGCCATTGTATTTTTTTTCGTAATTTTCGGGCGTCCAGTCGCCGATCCGGATCGGCGCGTCGTTGAACACCGAATACGGCGTCAGCCCCTTCTCGAGTGCTGCGGCATAGACGAAGGGCTTGAACGAGGAACCCGGCTGGCGTTTGGCCTTGACGGCGCGGTTGAACTGGCTCGTCGCATAATCCCTGCCGCCGACGAGCGCTCGGATCGCGCCGGTGCCGTCGATCGAGACGAGGGCCGCCTGCGAGGCGTCGAGCTTGCCGCCCTCCTTGTCCAGTACGTCGACCAGCGATTGCTCGGCCTTCTTTTCCAGCGACTTGTCGATGGTCGTATCGACGATGACGTCTTCCTTGACGTCGCCGATCAGACCCGGCAGCTCGTCCATCACCATGTCGGCGACATAGTGCCCGGCGCCCGACCAGTAGCTCTTGGCCGAAGCCGGGGTCTGCGACATCGCCGTCTTGACCTCGGAATCGGTGATGAAACCCTGCTCGCGCATCGCCGCGAGCACGAGCTGGGCGCGGGCATTCGCCGCATCGGCATCGCGGGCCGGTGAAAGCCGCGACGGCGCCTTGAGCAGGCCGGCCAGCACCGCGGCCTCGCCGAGGTTTACGTCACGCGCCGATTTGTTGAAGTACCGGCGCGAGGCGGCCTCGACGCCATAGGCGTTCGATCCGAAGAACACCCGGTTGAGATACATGGCAAGGATCTGGTCCTTGGTGTATTTCTGCTCCAGCCAGAGCGACAGCAGCACTTCCTGCACCTTGCGTTCCAGCGTTCTCTCGGGGGAGAGGAAGAGGTTCTTGGCAAGCTGCTGCGTCAGCGTCGAGCCACCCTGCACCATGTGACCAGCCGTGAGATTGGTCACGACAGCCCGGCCGAGGCCGAGCGGATCGACGCCGAAATGCGAATAGAAACGCCGATCTTCGATGGCGATGACGGCTTCCGGAATATAGGGCGACATGTTTTCGAGCGACAGCGCCTCGCCGCCGGTGGCACCGCGATTGGCGATGACGCTACCGTCGACGGCGGTGATCTTGACGTTCGGCGGCCGCTCCGGGATTGCCCATGTGCTGGCGCTCGGCATGCGCGAGCCATAATAGACCACAAGCCCGGCAACGCCGATGCCGGCCCAGATGAAAAGCACGACGCACCAGTAGATCACACGGCGCAGGAAGCCGAAAAAAACGCCGCCTTCACGCTCCCGCGGCTCGCGCCGCCGCCGGGGGGCGGCGCGTTGCGGCGGGGGTTTCGAGCCGCCGCGGCGCTGAGATCGGCCTCCGGCGATGCGATCGTCGGCATCGAGCGAGAATTCGTCATCGTCGCGCGCCGGGCGGCCGCTGAAGGAGGGTTCTATTCTGTCGCCTGATCTGCCTCTGCCTGCCATCGCGGACCGGTCACACCCCATGTTCGATCGCGAAGCCAACTTCGCATAACGATCCTCTTCTGCAGCGCCGCGCGTCTTTCCAGACGCACAAAGCGCGCTGCAGCAGGCACCGTGATCACCCGACTGAACTGTAAATGCGGCGATTTAACGGGGTGTTAACAATGGAAAGTAAAGCATATCGCGCCGGGCGACAGTATTGGCCTTCAGAACTGCCGGGCCTCGTAATCGTCGAGCGTTTCCGGGTCCTGCTTATATTCCCACTCGCCCAGATGAAAGCGACGCCAGATCTGGCCGGAAGGGTTGAGGTTCGCCCCATCGGTAAGGCGTACAGGCAGGAGTGTGTTATGTTTATGCCAAACGGTAACATCTATGGCGGCTGCCCGAGGGGCGAAAAGCCCGAAGAAAGCCAGGTAGTCTTGCGTCATCAGGGTCCAGCCTCGAACGGATTAAAATCAATCCGCAACTTCACAAAACTGCATTAAAGAATTCCGCAAAACAAGAGCCTCGCGATGGCTTCACATCAAATTGTCGGTGACCGCATTCGGGGATCGATGCTTCCCCCGCGGCGCCTGTCTTGCGCTCGCCGGCGAAGCGGCGCGCGTCGTGAAAACAAAGGCCCGAAGTCTGTGGCGTGAGTTACGTGCGATACGACATACATTACCGCGCCGCGCGTCTTTTCGAGACGCCTAAAGGACGCTCCGATTTAAGGAATTATGCAGCAGGCGGAACCAATAGGCTTCGCGATTGTTTATGGAGAAGCGGGACAACCCCTCACGTCCCGCGAATGATCGGCCGTCTCCCCTCAACGCGCGCCGATCGACATCAGGCCCGGTGCATCCCTCCCAAGGGAGCGCCGGGCTTTTTCTTGGGTGTTTCCCTTTGGCTTGGCAAACCTCAAAAGAGGACGGCGCTGCCGTGCCCTTTCTGTTTCATTCGTCGCAGGAGGGATCGCCGGGGCGGCAATCAAAGTCCCTGCGGTCCGGCCTGCGATCATCGCCTCTCCGGTCGTCCCTCTGCCGTTCACCTCTTTGCCGATCGTCCCGTTGCCGATCGTCCCTTTGATTGTCGCCGCGCCAGTCGTGATCGCGGTCGCGCCCATCTCGGTCGCCATCCCGCTCGCGCCAGTTACGGTCGCGATCCCGGTTATCCCGATCTCGGTCGCGATCCCGATCCCGATTGTCGCGGTCGCGGTAGTAATAATCCGGGCCGCGGCTCCAGCGGTCACGGTCGCGATAGAAATCGCGGTTGCGGTAGTAACGGTCCCAATAATTGTCGACGCTGAAGCGAATCATCGGAATGCCGAGCGGACGGTAATATTGCGGGCCGACATAGACGCGGCGCTGCTGGTAGAGGGCCTGCACATACTGGCCGGAAACCCAGCCGCGGCCGCCGTAGAATTCCACGTCGCACCAGTTGACGTCGGAAAGGCATCCGCGGATCTCGACGGAGGAACCGGCGGGTATGACGGTAACGGCAGGATATCGGGTGCTCGGACCGGCACGCATGTTGACGTTCGCCGTCGAATAGCCCTCGGCAGCCTGCGCTATGGCGGGAGCCAGCATAAGCATGCCGGCGGCTGCGATTTTAACGATGAGATTTTTCACGCTTCTCAGTCCTTGTTGGCACGTTTTTCAGGCAGCGCTTGGCCGCGTTTCCTTGGCATATGCCATTGAAACAAAAGACAGAGCGATCGCCCGCAGGTGTAAGGGGCTATCATTCACCTTATCTTTCAATGGCTTATATGTCGCTCGCGATGAACGCAGCTTGAACGGCGAATGTCTGTCAGCGCCTTGGAGCCGCGAGTGGTGCTGTCGGGCTTTGTTAACGGTTCGTTAACCTTTCGGCGGCAATCTCGTTGCAATACCCGCTTGCTCTTTGACCACGGATGAACTGGCACTGAGGTGAGCGGATGACGAAAGGCCGGGTCGAACCGGCCTTTTTGTTTCTTGCGATTTTGCTAGAGCGCCGGCTTGCAAGGCGAGCCACGTCTGTTCAGGCGGCGAGCGCCTGAAGAATCCGCACCCAGGAGCGGATGCCCTTGTGGTAGGAGACGAGTTCGTATTTCTCGTTCGGCGAGTGGATGCGATCATCGCTGAGGCCGAAGCCGACGAGCAGCGATTCCATGCCGAGCATCTTCTGGAAATCTCCGACGATCGGGATCGACCCACCCATGCCGATGACAATGGCGGGTTTCGGCCACTCGTCGGAAAGCGCGTTCTTGGCCTTGGTCAGAACAGGTGAATCATAGGAGAGGTGGATCGCCGGCGAGCCGCCATGCGGATGGAACTCGACCGAGCAATCGGCGGGAATCTTCGCGCTGATATAGCTGCGGAAGGCCTCGCGAATGGCGGCCGGATCCTGCGTGCCGACGAGACGGAACGAAACCTTGGCCGAAGCCTTGGCGGCGATCACCGTCTTGAAGCCTTCGCCGGTATAACCGCCCCAGATGCCGTTGATTTCGGCGGTCGGCCGCGCCCAGGTGAGTTCCAGCACCGAACGGCCCTTTTCGCCGGATGGAATGGAGAGGCCGACTTCGCCGAGGAAGCTCTCCGCGGTCTTGCCGAGCGTCTCCCATGACGCCTTGATGTTTTCAGGCGTTTCCTCGACGCCTTCATAGAAACCGTCAAGCGTAATGCGGCCCGTCTCGTCATGCAGGCCGGCAAGAGCCTCGACGAGAATATGGATCGGATTGGCGGCCGCGCCGCCGAAGAGACCGGAATGCAGGTCGCGGTCGGCGGCCGTCACGACCACTTCCTCGCCGACGAGGCCGCGCAGCGCTGCGGCGATCGCCGGCGTGTCGCGGTCCCACATGCCGGTATCGCAGACCAGCGCATAATCGGCCTTGAGCTCGGCGGCATTGGCTTCGAGGAAGGGCTTCAGGGACGGCGAGCCGGACTCCTCCTCGCCCTCGAAGAGGATGGTGACGCGGCAGGGAAGCGCGCCGTTGATCTCCTTATAGGCCCGGCAAGCCTCGACGAAGGTCATCAACTGGCCCTTGTCGTCGGAGGTGCCGCGGCCGGTCAGGATCTTGCGGCCCTCGCCGACATCCTTGATCGATGGCTCGAAGGGGTCGTTTTCCCAGAGTTCGATTGGGTCGACCGGCTGAACGTCGTAATGGCCGTAGAAGAGAACATGCGGCGCATCGGCGGACGCGCCAGCATGATGGGCGACGACCATCGGATGGCCTGGCGTATCGCGCACCGAGGCCATAAAGCCGAGCGTCCCGAGATAAGCGACGAGCCATTCCGCAGCCTTTCGGCATTCGGCTTTAAAAGCGGGATCGGTGGATATCGACTGGATCCGCAGAAGCTCGAACAGCTTGTCGAGGCTCGATGGAAGGTTCTGATCCGCGCGCGCAAGCACCTGACGTACATCGGTCATTTTCGACTCCTTTTTGAAATTCGGCCGGACGATAGACCAAACCAGAAAGGCAGGCGAGGCGGAAAAACAAAAAATCGGCGGCGCGAAAGACCGGCGGGGCATAGACTAATATCAAGAAGATTTGCTGGATAATATAAACGAGAATTCTAATTCAATTTACCGTTATTTAGCACAAGCTAAATAGCCTGACCGAATTCAGCTGTGCGAGGGGCAGATGTTTTCGGTCATTACATGTATTCGGGACAACCACGATTGGCGGCTGGTGCTTGCGGCGGCCGCCGTCTGCCTGGTCGGCGCTATGGCGGCTATGCTGCTGCTTTCCCGTGCCCAGGAATGCGATGCCGGGCGGCGCAAGCTCTGGATCGGCGCCTCGGCCTTCGCTTTTGGCACCGGCGTATGGGCAACGCACTTCATCGCGATGCTGGCCTATGACGGCGGCATGCCGATCGGCTACCAACTGGGCCTGACGACGCTTTCTTTCCTCCTGTCGGTTGTCGGTTCGTGGGCGGCGATCCTCGTCGCTTCGGAAAGCCGCGGCAGGTTTTCTCGTATCCGCGGCGGGGTCCTGATGGCGCTCGGCATCGCCTCCATGCACCTGACCGGCATGCAGGCGATCGAAACGCAGGCGGTCATCCTTTATGATCCCTTCATGACGCTGAGTGCGGTTCTCGCAGGAGCGCTGTTGTCGAGCGCCGCCTTCCACACCTTTTTCCAATTGAAGGGACTGCGGCGGCTCCTCGCCTCGTCAATCACTTTCGTCCTTGCGATCTGCGCGCTCCATTTCATCTCGATGGCTAGCATCACGCTCGTGCCGGATCTCGGGAAAGAGGTTCCGGCAACGGTGCTCGACGCCAGCCTGCTTGCTGCGATCGTCGTGGTGGCGGCAACGATGCTCATTCTGATTGCGCTCGCCGTGGTCTTTGTCGAAAGCCACCTGACGGATCTGAGGGGGCTCGCGAATGCCTCGCAGGAAGGGCTGCTGATTCTGCGGGAAGGCCGGATCATCGATGCCAATGAACGCTTCCAGGGGCTTTCCGGCTGGAAGCTTGCCGGTCTTGCCGGTAAGGCGCCCTCGGCTGTTTTGACCGCTGTTCAGGGGACTGGGCAGAACAGATCCAGCGAGACGCTGCTCAACACCAGGAACGGCAGGGAGATCGCCGTCGAAGTGACCACGAGCAGGATCGTCTATCGCGGGCATAATTGTGAGGTGCTGGCGGTGCGTGATCTCACCGAGCGCAGGCAGGCCGAGGAGATGATCGAGCATCTCGCCCACCACGACGTGCTCACCGATTTGCCGAACAGGTCGCTGTTCGATACCCGCATCCGGCAGGCACTGCAGATGGCCGAACGAAAGAACAGCGAGGTTGCCCTCTTCTATCTCGACCTCGATCGCTTCAAGGCCGTCAACGATATCTTCGGTCATGCTGAAGGCGACCGCATTCTCCGTAAGGTCGCCTCGATCCTGCGCCGCGTGGCCGATGAGAGCGATACGATCGCCCGCCTCGGCGGCGATGAATTCGCCATCATTCAGCTCGCCGGGCAGCAGCCGGCGGCGGCGCAAAAGCTTGCGGCTGATATCCTCGGCGAATTCGCCGCCGAGATGGACACGGCACGTGACCCGACCGCCGTCGGCGTCAGTGTCGGCATCGCACTCTATCCCGCGGATGGCATGGCTGCTGAAGAACTCTGCAACAATGCCGATACTGCACTCTACCGCGTCAAGCATGACGGTCGCGGCAAGGTCTGTTTCTTCGACGCGGAAATGGATAAGGCGGCACGGAACCGCCGCCAGATCGAAAGCGAACTGCGCCATGCGATCGTCCGCAACCAGATCCATGTCAGCTATCAGCCGATCCTCGATGCGCTGAGCGGCGAGATCGGTGGCTACGAGGCCCTGATGCGCTGGAACCGGCCAGGTCACGGCTTGACCGAGCCCGATATCTTCATCCCGATCGCCGAGGAAAGCGGCTCGATCGTCCAACTCGGCGAATGGGTGTTGCAGCAGGCCTGCAGGGAGGCTGTGCGCTGGCCGCTGCCGTTGATGATCGCCGTCAATCTCTCGCCGGTGCAATTCATGCTGCCGAACCTCTGCGAGCGGATCGAGGCGATTCTCGCCGAAACCGGGCTTGCGCCCAGCCGGCTGGAGCTCGAGATCACCGAGGCGGCCCTCATTCGCGATCGCGACCGGGTAATGACGACGCTGCTGCGGCTGCACAAGCTCGGTGTGCACATCGTCATGGATGATTTCGGCACCGGTTTTTCCTCGCTTTCCAACCTGCGTTCATTCCCTTTCGACAAGATCAAGGTCGACCGCAGTTTCACCGGCGTGCTGGAACATGATGCGGCGGCGCGCTCGATCGTGCGCGCCATCATCGGCCTTGGTCATAGCCTCGGCATGCCTGTCGTGACGGAGGGCGTGGAAACCGAGATGCAGCGCCGGATCGTCGTCGAGGAAGGCTGCACGCAAGTACAGGGCCTTTTACTCGGCAAGCCGGATATCGAGCCGAGCATCAAGCTTGCCGCCCACGAAAACGTGCTGACCGCGCAGATCTAAACCGGCGTGCCGTCGCTGCGACGCGCACAGGGTGCTGGCGAGTGATCTTACAGCGCCGCGCGTCTTTTCAGACGCGCAAAGGACGCTGTCGATTCCGATTTAAGGAATTATGCAGTGGTCAGAGCGCCTTGGCGTTTTCCAGAAGCCGGCGGATATATTCAAGCGTCAGCTCGCGTTCGAAAACCCGGAAACCTTTAAACAGCGCAAGATCGGCCTCACGCGCGGTCTCAATCGCCTCGGCCTCCATGGCGCGCGCCCTCGGCGTCAGGAAGAGCAGTTGCGCCCGCTTGTCGGATGGATGCGGCCGGCGCTCGATCAGCCCGTCGCGGACCATGCGCGAAAGCGTATTGGCCATGGTCGCCTGCTCGATATCGACTCGCTCGAGAAGCTGTTTCTGGGTCAGCCCGTCCTCGGCCCAGAGTTCCAGCAGAATGGGGAACTGGCCCGGAGAAAAACCGAGCCCGACCGCGCGCTGGTGCAGCGAGCGGGCAAAACCCTTCGCCAGCTGGCTGGCAAGGTAGGCTCCCGAATCCATGCGGTTAAATCCCATGATTGCAAATTAGGCTCAAAACCATGCCGGAGACAATGCAACAAATCGCATACGATGCTCCTAAACATGCAAGCCGTGATGATAATTGCGAGTGCCTGGAAAAACAAAAGTCGCCATGGCCTGGAGGTTGGCCATGGCGACTTTAAAGTGGGGACAAAGGCCCGGAGAGGGGGATAAGGCCTTTGTCCAAGCCTGACGCGGCGGGGGACAAGCCGGTAATCAGACCCGCGACGCGATCAAGCGCCGGTGACATGGATTTGTGGCTCAGAATGTGGTTTTTCAAGGGAGGGCGATCGTTACAAATCGGTAACAGTTTGGTGAGCCGGAATTCCTGCCGCACAATTCCTGAGATCGGAATCGATGGAAGGATAAAATTATGCAGCAAAGCCAAGTGCTCAGCGTCCTTTGCACGTCCGAAAAGACGCGCGGCGCTGTGTGACGCTCCGAGCGCCATAAACCTTTTCGCGCGCCGAACTTTATGCCGAACTCCATATGGACCTCGTCCCATGCCCGCGCTATCCATGCACGCATGAAAAAAGGCGATCACCTCTTCCTAGTCGATGGTTCCGGATTCATCTTCCGGGCGTTTCATGCATTGCCGCCGCTGACCCGCAAGACCGACGGCCTGCCGATCGGCGCCGTGTCCGGTTTCTGCAACATGCTGTGGAAACTGCTGAGGGATGCGCGCAATACCGATGTCGGCGTCACGCCGACACATCTTGCCGTCATCTTCGATTATTCCGCCAAGACGTTTCGCAAGGATCTCTACGACGCTTACAAGGCGAACCGCTCCGCCCCGCCTGAAGAGCTCATCCCGCAATTCGGCCTTATAAGAGAGGCGACCCGCGCCTTCAATCTGCCCTGCATCGAGACCGAAGGCTTCGAGGCCGACGACATCATCGCCACCTATGCCCGCCAGGCCGAAGCGACCGGCGCCGATGTCACCATTGTCTCCTCCGACAAGGATCTGATGCAGCTCGTCAGCCCCAATGTCCATATGTATGACAGCATGAAGGACAAGCAGATCGGCATTCCCGATGTCATCGAGAAATGGGGCGTGCCGCCGGAAAAGATGATCGACCTGCAGGCGATGACCGGCGATTCAGTCGACAATGTTCCCGGCATTCCCGGCATCGGTCCGAAAACCGCCGCCCAGCTGCTCGAGGAATACGGCGATCTCGATACGCTGCTCGAACGCGCCACCGAGATCAAGCAGGTCAAGCGCCGTGAGACGATCCTCGCCAATATCGACATGGCCAGGCTCTCGCGCGACCTCGTGCGGTTGCGCATAGACGTGCCGCTCGATCTCGATCTCGACGCGCTGGTGCTGGAACCGCAGAACGGTCCGAAGCTGATCGGCTTCCTCAAGACGATGGAATTCACCACGCTGACGCGCCGCGTCGCCGAAGCCTGCAATTGCGATGCCGGCGCCATCGAACCGGCGATCGTCCGTGTCGAATGGGGTGAGACGGCCCGCGGCCCGGATCTCGATGCGGCCGCGCCCGAGCCTGTTGCCGGCGGCATCCCCGACGTTTCCGGCGAATCCGTGCCGGTGCCGCCGCGTGCAAAGGCGAAGACCGCGGTCGAAGGCGCCTTTTCGCCCGCCGATCTTGCCAAGGCGCGGGCCGAGGTCTTTGCGACGCTGCCCTTCGATCATTCGGCCTATGTCACGATCCGCGACCTGGCGACACTCGACCGATGGATTGCCGATGCACGCGTCACCGGCCTCGTTGCTTTCGATACCGAGACCACGTCGCTGGATGCGATGCAGGCCGAACTTGTCGGCTTTTCGCTGGCGATCGCCGACAATACCGCCGATCCCACCGGCACGAAGATCCGTGCCGCCTATGTGCCGCTCGTCCACAAGAACGGCGTCGGCGATCTGCTCGGCGGCGGCCTTGCCGAAAACCAGATCCCGATGCGCGATGCTCTGCCACGACTGAAGGCATTGCTGGAGGACGAAGCGGTTCTCAAGGTCGCCCAGAACCTGAAATACGACTACCTGCTGTTGAAGCGCTACGGCATCGAGACCAGGAGTTTCGACGACACGATGCTGATCTCCTACGTGCTCGATGCCGGCACCGGCGCGCATGGCATGGACCCGCTCTCGGAAAAATTCCTCGGCCATACCCCGATTCCCTACAAGGACGTGGCCGGCAGCGGCAAGGCGAACGTCACCTTCGATCTGGTCGATATCGACCGCGCCACCCACTATGCCGCCGAAGATGCCGAGGTGACGTTGCGCCTCTGGCTGGTGCTGAAGCCCCGGCTGGCGGCGGCGGGATTGACCAGCGTCTATGAACGGCTGGAGCGGCCGCTATTGCCGGTGCTGGCGCGCATGGAAGCGCGCGGCATCACCGTCGACCGGCAGATCCTGTCGCGCCTCTCCGGCGAGCTGGCCCAGAGTGCAGCAAGGCTGGAGGACGAGATCTACGTGCTGGCCGGCGAGCGTTTCAATATCGGTTCGCCGAAGCAGCTGGGCGATATCCTGTTCGGCAAGATGGGCCTTTCCGGCGGCAGCAAGACGAAGACCGGCCAATGGTCCACCTCCGCCCAGGTGCTCGAGGATCTGGCCGCCGCCGGTTTCGAATTGCCGCGCAAGATCGTCGACTGGCGCCAGGTCACCAAGCTGAAATCCACCTATACCGACGCGCTTCCGGGTTACGTTCACCCCGAGACAAAGCGGGTCCACACCTCCTACTCGCTGGCATCGACGACCACGGGACGCCTGTCATCGTCCGAGCCGAACTTGCAGAATATTCCGGTGCGCACCGCAGAAGGCCGCAAGATCCGCACCGCCTTCATCTCGACGCCCCGCCACAAGCTGATCTCCGCCGACTACAGCCAGATCGAACTGCGCGTGCTTGCCCATGTGGCCGAAATCCCGCAGCTGACCAAGGCCTTCGAAGATGGCGTCGACATCCATGCCATGACGGCGTCGGAAATGTTCGGCGTGCCGGTGGAAGGCATGCCGGGCGAGGTGCGCCGCCGCGCCAAGGCGATCAATTTCGGCATCATCTACGGCATCTCGGCCTTCGGGCTTGCCAATCAGCTTTCGATCGAGCGTTCGGAAGCCGGCGACTACATCAAGAAGTATTTCGAGCGTTTCCCCGGCATCCGCGATTATATGGAAAGCCGAAAGGCCATGGCGCGCGACAAGGGTTATGTCGAAACGATCTTCGGTCGCCGCATCAACTATCCCGAAATCCGCTCTTCCAATCCATCCGTGCGTGCCTTTAACGAGCGTGCGGCGATCAACGCGCCGATCCAGGGCTCGGCTGCCGACGTCATCCGCCGGGCGATGATCAAGATAGAGCCGGCGCTTGTTGAAGTCGGCCTTGCCGATCGCGTCCGCATGCTGCTGCAGGTGCATGACGAACTCATCTTCGAGGTCGAGGACGAGGATGTCGAAAAGGCGATGCCGGTCATCGTCTCGGTCATGGAAAACGCCACCATGCCGGCGCTGGAAATGCGCGTGCCGCTGAGGGTCGATGCCCGCGCCGCCACCAATTGGGACGAGGCGCACTAAAGCATGTCGCGCAAAACTGTGCGGCGGTCTTTGCGACAACGACTTGCGCGGAAATAAAGCCTAAAGCGCGAGGAGCGATCAGAGCACCTCCCCAAAATTGGCAAAGATTTTTCTCACTGCCAGAACTCATTGAAACTGCAGCGATTTATCCCAAGGGGGCGTATCGGAACGATACGGCAGGAAGGAACTTATTAACCTTCCTTTTCTATCCCGGTAGGGTCGTAATTTGCAAAGCATGAGTGAGTAGCGGACGCATGCGTTTTCCTAGAACCAATTTGACGGATGCCGGAGATTTTTCCAGCGAGATTGAAACGGACCTTCCGGAGGAAAACCCAGGGGAGAAGCCGGCGGCACCCATCTGGCAGAGCAACTTTTCCCTCGCGCCGAATGTGCGTTTCACCCGCACGCCGGAAACGCTGATCAGCAGGCGGCGTGCGCCGAATGAGCCCGTTCGCGATGATTCGCAGATTGGACAGCAGGCAATACGGATAGAGCCGGTTGCCGTCGACGTGCCGTTCGATATCTATCTGCCGGAGCCGGACGAAATTTCCGCAGCACCGCACAGGATCGAACTGCAGCAGTCACCTTTGCTTGATGAGGCCGGCGCGCCGGCTTTCCGCGCCAGCGCCGAGCTTTCCTCCATTTCGGATTTCGCCTTCTGGGAAGTTATGGCCTTCGAAGAGGCAGAGCCGGTTCGCGCGCCGCCGTTGATATCGTTCCCGAAGACCGAGACCTCGCCCGAATCGATCACGTCGCTGTTCCGGATTATGGAATGGCGCCCCGGCCGGCCGGCCCCCGCTCCCGTCGTCTCCCGCCCGGCCCCGCAGCCCGCCGCGGTCTCCGTGAAGGTTGCCGCGCGCCCTGCGGCCGCCCCGTCCCTGGAAAAGCCCAGGCGCATTATTGTCGAGGCACCGGTCATGCTGGCACCTCAGGCTGCGCCAGCCACTCAGGTCGCGCCAGCCCCTCAAATTGCATCAGCCCCTCAGGCAGCGCCGGCGCCGCAGCGCACGCCGCCCGTCGCCGCGGTCCTGCCGTCGCCGCGGCTGGCCGTGAGGCCCGAAAGGATCGACGCATCCGGCTATGAATTCCCGCCGCGTGCCCTGTTGCAGGAACCGCCGGAACGCCTTGGCGAGATCATGTCGCAAGAGACGCTGGAGCAGAATGCCGGGCTTCTGGAAAGCGTGCTGGAAGATTTCGGCATCAAGGGCGAAATCATCCATGTCCGCCCCGGCCCTGTCGTCACCCTCTATGAATTCGAGCCGGCGCCGGGCGTGAAATCGTCGCGCGTCATCGGCCTTGCCGATGATATCGCCCGCTCAATGTCGGCGCTCTCGGCTCGCGTTGCCGTGGTGCCCGGCCGCAACGTCATCGGCATCGAACTGCCGAATGTCACGCGCGAAACCGTTTATTTCCGCGAGATGATCGAGAGCCAGGATTTCGAGAAGAGCGGCTACAAGCTGGCGCTCGGCCTCGGCAAGACCATCGGCGGCGAGCCTGTCATTGCCGAGCTCGCCAAGATGCCGCATCTGCTTGTCGCCGGCACCACCGGTTCCGGCAAGTCGGTCGCCATCAATACGATGATCCTGTCGCTGCTCTACCGCATGACGCCGGAACAGTGCCGCCTGATCATGGTCGACCCGAAGATGCTCGAACTGTCCGTCTATGACGGCATCCCGCATCTGCTGACGCCAGTCGTCACCGATCCGAAGAAGGCGGTCATGGCGCTGAAATGGGCCGTGCGCGAAATGGAAGAGCGCTATCGCAAGATGTCGCGCCTCGGTGTCCGCAACATCGACGGTTACAACGATCGCATGGCACAGGCCCGCGAAAAGGGCGAGACCATCCATGTCATGGTCCAGGTCGGCTTCGACAAAGGAACCGGCACTCCGATCGAGGAAAGCCAGGCGCTGGACCTGACGCCGATGCCTTATATCGTCGTCATCGTCGACGAGATGGCCGACCTGATGATGGTCGCCGGCAAGGACATCGAAGGTGCGATCCAGCGCCTCGCCCAGATGGCGCGCGCCGCCGGCATCCACCTGATCATGGCGACACAACGTCCGTCGGTCGACGTCATCACCGGCACGATCAAGGCAAACTTCCCGACCCGCATTTCCTTCCAGGTGACGTCGAAGATCGACAGCCGCACCATTCTCGGCGAACAAGGCGCCGAGCAGCTGCTCGGTCAGGGCGATATGCTGCACATGCAGGGCGGCGGGCGGATTTCCCGCGTCCACGGACCCTTCGTCTCGGATGTCGAGGTCGAAAAGGTCGTTGCCCACCTGAAAACCCAGGGCCGCCCGGAATATCTCGACACCGTCACCGCCGATGAGGAGGAAGAGACGGAAGAGGAAGAAGCCGGCGCCGTCTTCGACAAGAGCGCCATGGCCTCCGAGGATGGCAACGAGCTCTACGAGCAGGCTGTCAAGGTCGTCATGCGCGACAAGAAATGCTCGACCTCCTACATCCAGCGCCGCCTTGGCATCGGCTACAACCGTGCCGCCTCATTGGTGGAGCGCATGGAAAAAGAAGGCCTCGTCGGCCCGGCCAACCATGTCGGCAAGCGCGAGATCGTCTCGGGACGGGGCGACGGCGAGTAATTCTGGCGAAGGCGCGGAAGGAGTACGCCGCTTGCTCCGACATCCCCTCTCCCCTCGGGGAGAGGGCAGGGTGAGGGGGCTCCTGGCACCTCGTGAATGTCTGCAGCCGCTCGTCAGGGCGCCTTGGTCAGCAATCCGTCGAGGATTTCGATCATCTTCTGCTCGGCCTCTTCGAGCGAGCCGCTATTGTCGAGCTCCACCACGTCGTATTCGCCGCGCACCGTCAGCGGTCCGCGGGCAAGCCGGGCCATGATATCTTCATGCGTCTCGCGGCCGCGCGCCTCCAGCCGGCCGGCGAGCACCTCAGGGCGGGCGGTGACATTGATGACCTTCAGCCGCGGGAAGGCTGCCTGGAACCGGTGAAGTGCCGAGCGCGAGCCGTTGGCGACGACGACATGGCCTCTCGACAGCGCCACCGAGACCTCGGCCGGAATGCCGTATCTCAGCCCGTGCGCTTCCCACCAGACGGCGAAGGAGCCTGACTGCTCCATGGCGGCAAAACCTTCGAGGGAGACGGAAAGATGGTCTTCGCCGCCGGCGTCACGGTGACGGGTGATGACGCGGCGGACGAAGTGCACATTGTCGCGGCCCTTGAAACGCCGGGCCGCGAGGTTCATCAGCGTGTCCTTGCCGGCGCCGCTCGGTCCGACGACGACGACCATGATGCCGCGCTCGGCTCCGGCTCCTGCGTGGGGTTCGTGCGACATCGTCATGCGACACGGCGTCCCTGGCGCCATACGGAGCGTGTCACCGGCACGCCGTGCGAACGGTGGACGCGGACGAGATCGGCGCGCAGCCCCGTCGCGATCCGGCCGCGGTCATCGAGGCCGACGGTGCGGGCGGGCGTCGACGTCACCATGGCGATCGCCTTCGGCAGGCTGATGCTCTCGACCTCGTCGGCGAGGATGAACGGCGCATGCAGCAGGCTGAGCGGTACGTAGTCGGAGGAAAGCACGTCGAGCACCCCCATCTCGGCAAGGTCGCGGGCGGCGATATTGCCGGAATGGGATTTGCCACGCACGATGTTCGGCGCGCCCATCAGCACGCTCATGCCATGTCCGTGCGACGCCCGGGCGGCGTCGAAGCTGGTCGGGAACTCGGCCAAGCGCACACCGTTGTCGATCGCCTCGTCGACGTGCGAGAGCGTCGCATCGTCATGGCTTGCCACGGTGATACCGCGCTCGGCGCAGACCTTGGCGATGGCGTTGCGGTGTGGCGTCGAATTACGCGCCGATTCTGCCTGGCGCTTGGCGACGAAACGGGCGAAGGCCTCGTCGCTGAGGCCCCGCTTCTTCTGGTAGTAGAAGATATATTGATCCATCGTCTGGAACTGACGCTGGCCGGGCGCATGATCCATCAGCGAGACGAGCCGCACATGCCGGTCGTTTTCGAAGTCGGCGAAATGTTCGAGCACATTGTCGGCCGAGACCTCGCAGCGCAAATGAAGCAGGTGCTCGGCACGCAGCCTGCCTTCCGTCTCTGCCGACTGGATGGCATCGGCCATCTCGCGCATCTCGCCATGTTCGAAGCCGCCGTCCTCGTCCGCACCCATGCGCAGGCAGTCGAACACCGTGGTAATGCCTGAGGTGACGATCTGGGCGTCATGCGCCTGGATGGCGGCGGTCTTGTTCCAGCGAATGCCGGGGCGCGGCTGATAATGGCCTTCGAGATGATCGGTGTGCAGCTCGACGAGGCCGGGAATGACGTAGTCGCCTTCGAAATCTTCGCCGGCTACCGAGTTACCCCCGGAGATGTCGGCGATCTTCCCGTCGCGGATGAGGATCGAGCCCGAGAGGATGTCGTCCTCGAGAACGATGCGGGCGTTGGAAAACACGGTCTCTTTGCTCATGTCGTCAGGTCTTTCAGCTTTTGGCGCCGGCAAGCGGCAGCCAGGAATGAACTTTGAATGGGGCGCCGCGCGTCTCCTCGATGAAGACGGCAAGGCCGGAAATCGAAAGCGGCCGGCCGGTGAAATCGGCAAACCGCTCGGTCAGGATCGCTTTCATCACTGCGGCGCGTGTCTCGGGCACTTGGCCGCTCAGCGTCATGTGAAAGCCGAAATCCTCCATGACGTAAGGATAACCCCAGCGCTGCAGATGGGCGCGCTGGCTGTCGCTGAGCTTCTCCGGATTGCGCCGCGCCATATCGGCCTCGGAAAGCGCTGCGCGGAACGGTTCGAAGGACCTTACCACCTTCGCGGCGAAATCCTGAAGAGGTTGATGAAGAGAACCGGGAACGAGGGCAAAAAAACGGCCGAGCTGGCCAAGTACGAGTTCAGGAATCTCGAAGGCTTGCGTGCGCTGGGCAAAATCCTCGGCAACGGTCATGAGATCTTTCTCGGTGACGGAAGAGGCGAGCGAAAACGGCGCCTTGATCGTGGCATGAAAGCCGTAGCGGCGGGGGTCGGCGGTCAGCTCGAACTGTTCTGCAGCACCCAGTTGCTCATATTCCGGTGCCGGATAGGTCTCGCCGGTGAAAGCATTGCGGCCGAGCCAGAGCGAGGCCGCGCCGGTCAGGGGATCATCCTTCGGCGGCGAGAAATAGAGAGCGTAGCGCAAGGCTTTTATCCTGGAGATCGTCCAAACGGGGAGGGCACTGTGCAGTGATTTGGCGGCGAACCGCAAGCAGGCTCCCGGCTAAAAGATTTCCGTGACAGAATGATGATGGCGGCAACGCCGACACTGCTTTGACGGATGGATCAGTGGGCTTTCGTGCCCATCAGCCGGTGGCGCAACGCGTTCGAGGCGGTGTCGAAAATGAAGACGACGATCAGGATCAGAATGACCATGTAGGCGACGTTTTCCCAATTGGCATTGGTGCGCATGGCCTCCCACAGTTTGAGGCCGATGCCGCCGGCGCCGACAGCGCCGATAATAGTCGCGCCGCGCACGTTCGATTCCCATTGGTAGAGCGTCTGGCTGACGAAGACGGGAACGATCTGCGGCATAATGCCATAACGATGCACGAGCACGGTCTGAGCGCCTGTTGATTTGATGCCTTCCCGCGGCTTGTTGTCGATATTCTCGAGGCCTTCGGAATAGAGCTTGCCGAGCGTGCCGGTCTCGGTGAGGAAGATCGCACCGCTGCCGGCAAGCGGGCCGGGCCCGAAGGCGCGCGTCAGGAACAGCGCCCAGATCAGCATGTCGACCGAGCGCAGGAAATCGAAGAAGCGCTTCAGGATCTGGTTCAACAGGCGGTTCGGCGTGATGTTGCGCGCTGCCAGGAAGGCGAGCGGGAAGGCGGTAAGCGAGCCGAGCAGCGTGCCGAGGAATGCCATGACGATCGTCTGGAAAAGCTTGGTCCAGACGTCGCCGTGCTGCCATTCGCTGTTGTTCCAAATATCGTCGAAGGCGAGCGACAGGTTGGATTGGTCGGGCTTGATGCGCGGACCGGAGACGATGAGGCTGACGACCTCGCCGACCGGCTTGTCGAAGAAGGATGATTGCGTGTCGAAGATGAAATTCGCCCAGCCGATGAAACGTTTGCGGATCTTCACCCGGTCGACGGAAATGCTGACATTGCCGGCAAAGCCGAGATCGGCCAGCACGTTGTCGTCATAAACAGTCATCCAGCCGGGCACGGGTCCGACGACTTTCGGCGCACCGCTCGAAACGTCCACCGGGACGCTGACGCCATGCGCGGTCACGATCGTCTCGCTCTTCGAGACGGTGACGCTGCGGCTGGTGCCGCTGATCGAAACGGTGATGCTGCCGTCGGGGTTGTTGACCAGCCAGTCCGGATGCGGATTGTCGCCGAGCGGCGAGAAACGCGGATAACGGATGTCGATCGAGCCGTCATCCTCGATGCGGAATTCCGGCTGGACATCGTAGCTCACCCATTGGCTGAGATAGATGCCGACGCGCTCCCAATGCGCTTCGGCGAAAAGCTTGGGCAAGTCGAAGAACCAGACGGCATAGAGGCTGTAGAGCAGCGTTGCGATGAGGATCATCAGCCCGCCGAAACGCTGGCGGAACGACCGGTGGAAATATTCCGGATAGCGCGTTTCTATCTCGTGCATGCGGTTTGCGTCGATCACCGTCATGGCGGCCTCAATGTTGCAGGAGGAAGGCGTGCTCGCCGACAAGGCGGCGGCGCAGCCATGCGGAGAACTGGTCGACGGCGACGATCGTCACGAACAGCAGGAGAACGAGCGCCACCGTCTTGGCGCCGAAGCCGCGCGAAATCGAAAGCTTCAGCTCCTCGCCGATGCCGCCGCCGCCGACGGCGCCGATGATGGTCGAGGCGCGCACGTTGATCTCAAGGCGCAGCAGCGCATAGGAGGTGAAATTCGGCAACACCTGCGGCAGGGCGGCAAAGCGGATACGCTCCCACCAGTTGGCGCCGACGGCCTTCATGCCCTCATGCGGCTTCATGTCGATATTCTCGGCCACTTCGTAGAAGAGTTTTCCGAGCGCGCCGATCGTGTGCAGGGTGATGGCGATGATGGCGGCGACCGGCCCGATCGACAGGATCGCCGAAAACAGCCCGGCAATGACGATTTCCGGGAAGGCGCGCAGGAATTCCATCAGCCGCTTGGTGACGATGCGCAGCGGCCATGAATTTGTCAGGTTGCGAGCGGCAAAGAAGCTCAAGGGGACGGCAAAGACGAAGGCGATGATGGTCGAAATCAACGCGACGTTGATCGTGACGATCATTAGCTCGAAATATTCGGGAATGTAGAAGGCGCCCCAGACATAGACGCGGCCCCTGTCGAAATTGAATTCCTCGCCGCCCTTGTCGTTGACGCTCGCTATATCAAACAGCGCGCGCCAGACGTCGTGCCAATCCTTGGGGATGAGCCAGCTCAGGAAGTCGAAGAGATGCGGCAGGCGGTCGAAGAAATGGCCGGCATTGCTCTCATCGGCGAAGCGGACAGAGCTGACGAAAGCCGCAATCAGGATAACCAGGCCGAGAACGGTATAGAAGCGGCGCTTGGCGACCATCCGGTCCCAGGCGGTGCCGATCTCCTTGGTGCTCTGCATCTGCGGCTGTGTATTGGCAATAGTCATCAACGCCTCGCCTACTGCGCAATTCAAAGTGCTTCAGCGTCCTTTGCGGCTCTCGAAAGGACGCGCACAGTTCTAGTCACAAGATAAAGGGCGGCCGTTTCCGGCCGCCCTGCATTCGAAAAACCCCATCAGCCGCCGATGGCAGCTTTGCGGACGTCGACGACGGCATTGTAGAAGTCGTGCTTGACGGGGGCGTAACCCTTGTAGTCGCCGCCTTCGACAGCGGCGAAGCACTTGTGGTCCTTTTCCGGCAGAGCCGTGAAGAAGGCTGCAAGCTTCGTCTGCCACTCTTCGCCGAGAGCGTTGCGAACGACGAGCGGGCCGTTCGGGATCAGCGGCGAACGCCATACTTCGACCAGCTTGTTCGGATCGACGGCGCCCTTGTCGACTTCCTTGCGGAAGGTACCGGAGGTGTAGCCGTCCTTGAAGTCGCCGATGCCGGAGCTATCGTCGACGGCAATGTCGACCTTGCCGTCATAGGCAGCGAGAAGGTTGTTCTCGTGGCCGCCGTTGAACTGGGTCGAGGCGAAGAACTTGTCGTTCGGCATGCCCGTGTCCTTCGGGATCTGCGTCAGCGGAACGAGGTAACCGGAGGTGGAATCAGGATCGGCGTAGCCGAGCTTCTTGCCCTTGGCGTCCTTGATGGACTTGATGCCGGAGGACTTCAGAGCGAGGCCGATCGAGTAATAGCCCGTCGAGCCGTCCTTCTGCTGCGTCGTCAGGATCGGCGTGACAGCCTTCGGCTCCTTGATGTAGACGGCGGCATAGCCGGAGGCGCCGAGTTCGGCGAAGTCGAGCGTGCCACCGAGCAGGCCCTGGATCACGCCGTCATAGTCGGCGGCCGGGAAGAGCGAAACCTTCTCGAAGCCGAATTCCTGTTTCAGGTGGTCGGCAAGGCAGGCATAGTTGCGCAGGCGGTCGGTTTCGTTTTCGCCGCCGAGGATGCCGATGCGGAATTCCTTGAGGTCTGCAGCGTGGGCAGCGCCGGCGAGCGCGAAGAGCGCCGTTGCCGCAAAGAGTGCTTTCTTCAACATGTTCTCTCCTATTGACCGGTGTCCCCGGCCTTCCCGTTACGAAGAAGTGTGCCCTTGACGCGGGCGCTCGATCGCGGCTGCCTCTCTCAGAGGCCGGCCAGCGCCAGCGCCAGCGGCTGTGTGCCGGCGGATTGATTGTCTGCCCGCTCAGGGGCGATATTGATTGATGTCGAGGTCACCGTTTCATCGATGCCGGCGCCGTCCTTGTCCGTCCCGTAGATCTCCTTCACCGCTTCGGCGGTCAGTTCCGCGGGCTTGCCGTCGAAGACGACGCGGCCGCCGGCCATGCCGACGATGCGCTCACAATAGTTGCGGGCGGTGTCGAGCGTGTGAAGGTTGGTGATGACGGTGATGCCCTCGCGCTCGTTGATGTCGCGCAACGCATCCATGACGATCTTGGCGTTCAGCGGGTCGAGAGAGGCGATCGGCTCGTCGGCGAGAACCATTTTCGGGTTCTGCAACAGCGCCCGGGCGATCGCCACGCGCTGCTGCTGGCCGCCGGAAAGCGTGCCGGCTGCCTGCAGCGCCGTCTGCTCGATGCCGAGACGTTCGAGTGCCGCGATGGCATGCACACGTTCCTCGCGGGTGAAGATGTTGAGCAGGCTCATCAGCGTCGAGCGGTGGTTGAGGCGGCCGAGCATGACATTGGTGAGAACGTCGAGGCGCGGCACCAGGTTGAACTGCTGGAAGATCATCGCGCAGTCGCGCTGCCAGTTGCGCAACGCCTGGCCGCGAAGCCCGGAGACCTCGACACCGGCGAAATGAACGGAGCCGGAGCTCGGCTCCTGAAGGCGATTGATCATGCGCAGCAGCGTCGACTTGCCGGCGCCGGAGCGGCCGATGATGCCGACCATCTGGCCCTGGGGAATGGCGAGCGTGACGGAATCGACGGCGAGCTTTTTTCCGAAACGACGTGTGACATTCTTCAGCTCGAACATCATGCTCTTCCCTTGCGATCCAGGCTTTGGTCAGCA
This sequence comes from Rhizobium sp. WSM1328, assembly GCF_057653715.1. Lineage (NCBI taxonomy): Bacteria > Pseudomonadati > Pseudomonadota > Alphaproteobacteria > Hyphomicrobiales > Rhizobiaceae > Rhizobium > Rhizobium sp. WSM1328. The sequence goes on from NZ_CM172788.1 coordinate 4,556,750, forward strand.
TCGCATTAGTCCCGCTTGATGAACCTCGCATGTCGTTTTTGTGTAAGTCCTGTCACAATTCTCCGCCCCTATATCGGGGGTTTAACCGGGGTAACGGGACAGGAAATCTTCCGCGTTCAGGTTGCGGAAATCCTGGAGTGCCTGGCGCAGCCGGTCGTGCTCCCAGTCCCACCACGCAAGCCTGTCCATCCGTTCGCCGACCTCTCTTGGAAAGCGCTCGCGGATGAGTTTGGCCGGTACGCCGCCGACGATCGCATAGGGCGCGACGTCCTTAGACACGACGGCGCCGGCTCCGATCACCGCGCCGTTGCCGACGTTGACGCCGGGCAGGATCGTCGCCCCGTGGCCTATCCAGACGTCGTTGCCGATCGTCACGCGGTTTGCCCGCCGCCAGGCGAAGAAGTCCGTCTCCATGTCGCCGTCCGGCCAGTAGTCGGCGGCGCGATAGGTAAAATGATGCAGCGTCGCGCGCCAGGTCGGATGGTTGGTGGCGTTGATGCGCACGGCGGCGGCGATATTGACGAATTTGCCGATCGTCGCACACCAGACGGAACCATCCTGCATGATGTAGGAATAGTCGCCGAACGTGGCCTCGCTGATGCGGCAGCGTTCGGAAACCTCGGTATAGCGCCCGAAGGTGGAATCGCTGACGGTTGCCGTCTCATGAAAATAGGGCTCGATACCCAGCTTGCGGCTCATGCGGCGATCTTTCTGGGTGAGAATTGCTGGACGTCGAGGATGCGGTCGGCGACGGCTTCGCGCACTTCTTCGTCGTGGAAGATGCCGAGAAGGGCCACACCCGCCTTCTTCTTTTCCGCGATCATGCCGACGACGACGGCGCGGTTCCTGGCGTCGAGCGAGGCTGTGGGTTCGTCGAGAAGCAGGATCGTATGCTCAGTGATGAAACCGCGCGCGATGTTGACGCGTTGCTGCTCGCCGCCGGAGAAGGTGGCGGGCGGAAGCTGCCAGAGCGTTTCCGGCAGATTGAGCCTGGCGAGCAGGTCGCCCGCCTTTTCCCGTGCCGTGACGGCGTCCTCACCGCGTGCCACCAGCGGTTCGGCAACCACGTCGATCGCCGCGACGCGCGGCACGGTGCGCAGGAACTGGCTGACATAGCCGAGCGTATTGCGGCGGACGTTGAGCACGGTGCGCGGATCGGTGGAGGCGAGATCGACGATGCGTCCGTCGTGGCGGATGAGGATCTGGCCGGTGTCGACGGCATAATTGCCGTAGATCATCTTGAGCAGCGAGCTCTTGCCGATGCCCGATGGGCCACCGAGCACGACGCATTCGCCCGATGCGACCGAGAAGGCGACATCGGAGACGACGGGCAACTTGATGCCATCGCGCAGATGCATGGTGAAGCTCTTCGAGACTTCGGAAACGACGAGGGGCGTTGCCATGATTTCTTCTTCCTTGGTTTTGGGCCTCAGACTTGCAGGATCGAGGAGACGAGCAGCTGCGTATAGGGTTCGCGCGGGTCGTCGAGCACGCGGTCGGTGAGCCCGTGTTCGATGACGTAGCCGTCCTTCATCACCATCATCCGGTGCGAAAGCAGGCGGGCGACGGCGAGATCGTGGGTGACGATGATGGCCGAGAGGCCGAGATCGTTGACGAGGCCGCGCACGAGATCGAGCAGGCGCGCCTGCACCGAGACGTCGAGGCCGCCGGTCGGCTCGTCCATGAAGACGAGGCGCGGGCCGGTGACGAGGTTGCGGGCGATCTGCAATCGCTGGCGCATGCCGCCGGAAAAGGCGCGCGGCTGGTCGTCGATGCGGTCGGCGTCGATCTCGACGCGTTCGAGCCAGTCGATCGCTGAAGCGCGGATCTTGCCGTAATGCCGGTCGCCGATCGCCATCAACCGTTCGCCGACATTGGCGCCGGCAGAAACGGTCATGCGCAGGCCGTCTGCCGGGTTCTGATGCACGAAGCCCCAGTCGGTGCGCATCAGGAAACGTCGCTCGGCCTCGTTCATGCGGTAGAGATCGCGGTAGCTGCCGTCGCGCATGTGATATTCGACGCTGCCGGTGCTCGGCAGCAGCCGGGTGGAGAGGCAGTTGAGCAGCGTCGTCTTACCGGAGCCGGACTCGCCGACGATGGCGAGCACTTCGCCGGGCCAGAGCTCGAAGGAGACGTCGCGGCAGCCGATGCGGTTGCCGTAGAATTTTGAAACGTCGTGAACTTTGAGAAGCGGGGTATCACTCATTCTGCAGCCTCCCGGGCCAGCATCTCGCCGGCATGTCCGTGCGCGCGGCGGTCTTCGCAATGATCGGTGTCGGAGCAGACGAACATCCGCCCGCCCTTGTCGTCGAGAACCACCTCGTCGAGATAGACTTCCTCCGCACCGCAAAGGGCGCAGGGTTTATCGAAACGCTGGATATCGAAGGGATAATCCTCGAAATCCAGGCTGACGACGTCGGTATAGGGCGGAACCGCATAGATGCGTTTCTCGCGCCCGGCGCCGAAGAGCTGCAGCGCATCCGACATATGCATCTTCGGATTGTCGAATTTCGGCGTCGGCGACGGGTCCATGACATAGCGGCCGTGGACCTTCACCGGATAGGCGTAAGTCCGTGAGATGCGGCCGTTATGGGCGATATCCTCGTACAGCTTCACATGCATGAGGCCGTATTCTTCGAGAGCGTGCATCTTGCGCGTCTCGGTTTCGCGCGGCTCGAGGAAGCGCAGCGGCTCGGGGATCGGCACCTGGTAGACGAGCACCTGCCCGACCCCGAGCTTTTCTTCGGGAATGCGGTGGCGCGTCTGGATGATCGTCGCATCCTTGGTATGCGTCGTCACCGCGACATTGGCGACCTTCTGGAAGAAGGCGCGGATGGAAACGGCGTTGGTCGTGTCGTCGGCGCCCTGGTCGATGACCTTCAGCACGTCATCGGGTCCGATGATCGAGGCCGTCACCTGCACGCCGCCGGTGCCCCAGCCATAGGGCATCGGCATTTCGCGCGAGGCGAAGGGCACCTGGTAACCCGGAATGGCGATCGCCTTCAGGATGGCGCGGCGGATCATCCGCTTGGTCTGTTCGTCGAGATAGGCGAAGTTGTAGCTGGCCAGATCGGTCATTCGGCGGCTTCCTTCATGTCTTCGCCACCGTTGCGGGCGGCTTCGAATTCGCGGCGCATACGGCGGACGAGATCGAGTTCGGCCTGGAAGTCCACATAATGCGGAAGCTTCAGGTGCTCGACGAAGCCCGTCGCCTGGACGTTGTCGGAGTGCGAGATAACGAATTCCTCATCCTGTGCCGGTGCGGTGATATCCTCGCCGAGCTCTTCGGCGCGAAGCGCCCGGTCGACCAGCGACATCGCCATCGCCTTGCGCTCGCTCTGGCCGAAGACCAGGCCGTAGCCGCGGGTGAATTGCGGCGGCGCCTTGGCCGAACCCTTGAACTGGTTGACCATCTGGCATTCGGTGATCTGGATCGTGCCGAGCGAGACGGCGAAACCGAGTTCCGGCACGTCGAATTCCACCTCGACGTCGCCGATGCGGATTTCACCGGTGAAGGGGTGGTTGCGGCCGTAGCCGCGCTGGGTGGAATAACCGAGCGCCAGCAGGAAGCCCTCGTCGCCGCGGGCAAGCGCCTGCAGGCGCAGATCGCGGGTCATCGGGAATTCCATCGGCTCGCGGGTCAAGTCGCCGATCTCGTGGTCTTCCGGCATGTCGCCGTCGGCCTCGATCAGGCCTTCCTCGCCGAGGATCTCGGAGACGCGCATGACGCGGCCGGTCTCGGCGGCGCGCTGAGCGGGCGTCTCGACCGCCTCGTCCGAAAGTAGCGAGGGATCGAGCAGGCGGTGGGTATAGTCGAAGGTAGGCCCAAGAAGCTGGCCGCCCGGCAGATCCTTGTAGGTCGCCGAGATGCGGCGTTCGATCGTCATATCAGCCGTGTCGAGCGGCTTCGAATAGCCGAAACGCGGCAGCGTCGTTCGGTAGGCGCGCAGCAGGAAGATCGCCTCGATCATGTCACCGCGCGATTGGCGGATGGCAAGGGCTGCGAGCGTGCGATCGAAAAGCGAGGCCTCGGCCATGACACGGTCGACGGCGAGCGCCAGCTGCGCCACGATCTGTTCGATGCCGATCGCCGGCAGCGAACGGTCGCCGCGGCGGCGGTCGGCGAGCAGGCGGTGGGCATTGGCGATGGCGGCCTCGCCACCCTTGACGGCAACATACATGAGCTCAGATCTCCGTTGCTGTGATCTTGGTGGTGCGCGGCAGGCAGAGGAAACGTCTGCCCGATGTCAGCACGATGTCGACGCCGCGCGGAAAGAGCGCACGGTTCTCAGTCCAGAGCCGCAGGAAAGTCTCCGGCAGGCCGATAGGCGTCATCTCCGCTACGCTCTGGATGCCCGGACCCATCAGCGCCAGCCTGCGGCCGCCCTCAAGTTCGGCGAGCTCGATGATGAGGGTCGTCGAGCGGTCGGGATATTCCTGCGTGCCGGATGCAAAGAGGCCGAAGGAGGAAAGTGCGGTGCCGGCCTCGGTGAAGGCAAAACGCGCCTCGGCCTTTTCGCTGGTCAACGGCGCGCCGGTGTGGAAGCCGAGCCACTCCGGCACGGCCGATTTCGCCAGTCCCTGGGAAAGCCAGACGGGTGTGTCGTGGTCGCAAAGCGTCAGCGCGATCGTGCCGGCGGCGATGCCGAGCGGTGCCGGCGGAGCGACATCGGGCTGAACAGTCTGGATCGTGCCGGGGCGGGCCATACCGTCCATCAGCATCTTGAAGACGCTTTGGGCATGGAAGACCGGCTCGGCAAAGCCGCCGGTCAAAGCTTCTGTCTTCAGGCCCATCAGTTGTCTCCCCGCACCATGGTGAAGAAATCGACGCGGGTTGCCGCCGTCTCGTCCGCCTTGCGGCGTTCGGCATCGGCGATCCGCTCAGTGATCGGCAAAAGCAGGGCCTGTTCGACGAAGTCCTTCGTCGCTTCCTCCTGCCAGAGCGCGTCGAAGATCGCCGCAAGCCTGGCCTTCTCGCGGTCGGTGCCGAGCGCCTGCGCATGGCCGACCGAACCGGAGTCGAGCCGGACCGTCGCCCGCGTCACCGTCACTTCGCCAAGATTGAAGGGAGCGCCGCCGCCGCCGATGCGTCCGCGCACCATCACCAGCCCGGTCTCCGGTCCGCGCACCTGATGAGCCACAGGCTTTTCCGGCAACGCATCGAAGACCGCCAAGAGTTCGCTGCGTTCCGCGCGCGCCAGCAGATCGGCGGCGCGTTTGCGCCCGGATGCCGTCTGTGACGCAGGGGCTTTGCTGTCCGCTGATATCATCGCCGCTTCCCTTAAAATGTCTATTGATATAGACAACCATACAAGATACATTTAGCTCTAAATCGATGTCGTGACAAGCGTGTGACATCGTGAGTGTAAATGGGTGGGCAGGGGCGGAATGGCGGGATTGAAGCAGGTGCAAAGGCAAACCGGCGTGGCGCTCTGGCGCCAGATCGCCGATCGGATTCGCGAGGCGATCAGCAGCGGCGCCTATGACGAAACGGGAATGGTGCCGCCGGAAACCATGCTGGCGCTGCAATTTGGCGTCAACCGGCATACCGTGCGCAGTGCGCTGGCGGCGCTGGCGCAGGAGGGTATCGTCCGCGCGGTACAAGGTCGCGGCACGCTGATCGAGCGCAAGGAGCGGCTGAATTTCCCGATCACGCGGCGCACGCGTTTCACCGCCGGCATCGGCGATCAGGCGCGTGAAATGCGCGGCCTTCTGCTCGATGAGGCAAAGGAGGAAGCGAGTGCCGAGATCGCCCGCTGGCTGGGCCTGAAGCAAGGAGATCAGGTGATCCGCCTGGAAACGCTGCGCCAGGCAGACAAGCGGCCGGTTTCAAGGGCGACGAGCTGGTTTCCCGCCGAACGCTTTGCCGGTATCGGTGCGGCTTACCGGACGGCGGAATCGATCACCAAGGCTTTCGCCGAACTCGGCCTGCCGGATTATGTCCGGGCGACGACCGAAGTGACGGCCGCCCATGCGAGTGCAGCCGATATGGCCGACCTCGAACTCACTCCCGGCGCGATCCTGCTGATCGCCAAGGCGATGAATACCGATCTTGAAGGTGTGCCGGTGCAATATTCGATCAGCCGCTTCGCGGCCGACCGGGTACAGTTCACCATCGAGAATTGAGCGCCTTTCCCCGCCGAAGCGGGGAAAGATCAGCTGAGATCAATGTGCGCCGGACATGTCGCCGAGCACTTCCTTGGAAGCGACGGTGGAATCCGCCTTCAGCGTGTAGACCATGGGCACGCCGGTGGCGAGATTGAGGGCGAGCACGCCTTCTTTGCTCAGCTTGTCGAGCACCATCACCAGCGAGCGCAGCGAATTGCCGTGTGCGGCAACCAGCACCTTTTCGCCTCTGAGGACGCGCGGCAGGATTTCGGTGAGGTAGTAGGGCCAGACGCGGGCGCCGGTGTCGCGCAGGCTTTCACCGCCGGGAGGCGGCACGTCATAGGAACGGCGCCAGATATGCACCTGTTCCTCGCCCCACTTGGCGCGTGCATCATCCTTGTTGAGGCCGGAGAGGTCGCCGTAGTCGCGCTCGTTCAGCGCCTGGTCTCGGATCGTCTGGAGATCGGGCTGGCCGACCTTGTCGAGGATGAGCTTCAGCGTGTGCTGCGCGCGCACCAGCACCGAGGTATAGGCGACGTCGAATTTAATCCCGTATTCGGCGAGCGCAGCCCCGCCTGCATTAGCTTCCTGGACGCCGAGCTCGGTCAGATCGGGATCCTTCCAGCCGGTGAAGAGATTCTTCAGGTTCCAGTCACTCTGGCCGTGGCGAACGAGGACGAGGGTACCGCTCATGAATATGCCTCCGTAGTATCGTTATGAGGAAGAAAGCCCGAGCACGTCGAGCATGGAATAGAGACCCGGCTTCTTGTCGCGTGCCCAAAGGGCCGCCTTGATGGCGCCACGCGCGAAGATAGAGCGGTCGGCCGCACTGTGCGATAGGGTGACGATTTCACCTTCGCCGGCAAAAAGCACGGAATGCTCGCCGATGACGGAGCCGCCGCGCAGCGTCGCAAAGCCGATCGTGCCCGCTTCACGGGCGCCGGTATGGCCGTCGCGCACCCGGACCGACTTCGCGGCCAGATCGATGCTGCGCCCCTTTGCCGCGGCCTCGCCGAACAGAAGGGCGGTGCCGGAAGGCGCATCCACCTTGTGCTTGTGGTGCATTTCCAGGATCTCGATATCCCAGTCATCAGGATCGAGCGCACGCGCTGCCTGCTCTGCGAGCACGCTGAGCAGATTGACCCCGAGGCTCATATTGCCCGACTTGACGATGCGGGCATGGCGGGCCGCTGCGGCGATCTTGGCATTGTCGTCGGGTAAACAGCCCGTCGTGCCAATGACATGGACGATGCGGGCCTGCGCGGCGAGGCCTGAGAATTCTACTGTTGCAGCGGGCGAGGTGAAGTCGAGCACGCCTTCGGCATCGAGAAAGGCATTGAGCGGATCGTCGCCGACGATGACACCGGTCGGGCCGAGACCGGCGATCTCGCCGGCATCCTTGCCGACGAAGGGCGAGCCGGCACGCTCGACCGCGGCATGCAGCGTCACGCCATCGATCGAATGGATGAGCCGGATCAGCGTCTGCCCCATGCGTCCTGCTGCGCCAACCACCACCAGTTTCATCGCAGCATCGCTCATGTCAGTCTCACCAATTCAGTTTGAATCGGAGGCCGAAGGCCTCTGCAGGTTGTTGAGGCGAGCGTAAAGACCGTCGCTGACCTTCGCAAGCGTCTCGTGATTGCCTTCCTCGACGACGCGGCCCTGCTGCATGACGACGATCTTGTCGGCCCGCACCACGGTCGAAAGCCGGTGGGCGATGACGACGACGGTGCGTCCGCTCATCGCTTCGTCGAGCGCCTTCTGCACGGCTGCTTCGGATTCGGTGTCGAGGGCCGAGGTCGCCTCGTCGAGAAGCAGGATCGGCGCATTGCGCACCAGGGCGCGTGCGATCGACAGCCGCTGGCGCTGGCCGCCCGAAAGCGTCACGCCGTTTTCGCCGACCGGTGTCTCGTAACCCTGCGGCTGTGCCGAGATGAAGTCATGCGCATAGGCAAGGCGTGCCGCCTCTTCCACCTCGGCATCGGTCGCTTCCGGCCGGCCATAGCGGATATTGTCGCGGATCGTGCCCTCGAAAAGATAGGGCTGTTGCGAGACATAGGCGAGCTGCTGGCGCAGCGACTTCTTGGTGATGTGGGCGATGTCCTGTCCGTCGATCAGGATTTCGCCCTCGCGCGGATCGTAGAAGCGCGGAATGAGGCTGATGACGGTGGATTTGCCGGCGCCGGAGGGACCGACAAGTGCGGTGGTCGCACCGCCCTCGGCGATGAAACTGACGCCGCTGAGCACGCTCTCATTGCCGTAGGCGAATGACACATTGCGGAATTCAATCCTTGCCTGCGTCACCGTCAGCGGCCGGGCATCCGGCAGGTCGCGCTGGCGCGGTTCCATGTCGAGCAATTCGTAGATCATCCGCGCATTGACGACGGCGCGCTCCATCTGCACCTGCAGGCGGGCAAGCCGGCGGGCCGGATCATAGGCAAGCAGCAGCGCCGTGACGAAGGAGAAGAAGGCGCCTGGCGGCACATTGTTATAGATCGAGCGGTAGGCGGCATAGGCAAGCACGCTGGCGACGGCAAAGCCCGCGAAACTTTCCGTCAGAGGAGAAGTGCGTTCGGAAAGCCGGGCAATCCGGTTCGCCCGGCTTTCGGCGCCCTTGATGAGTTTGTTGACCTTCCGTTCCAGCTCTTCTTCCATCGTGAAGGCTTTCACGATGGCGATACCCTGGATCGTCTCCTGCATGGCGCCGAGAACGTGGCTGTTCAGATGTACGGCCTCGCGGGTGGCCGAGCGCAGCCGCTTGGAAACATAACGCAGCGCATAGAGCAGCGGTGGGGCCATGATGAACACGGCAAGGCTGAGCAGCGGATCCTGGAGGATCATCACGGCGAGCAGCGAAACAAAGGTCAGCAGGTCGCGCACTGTCGAGGTGATCGTCAGGTTGAGCACGTCACGGATGCCGCTGACGTTTTGGCTCACCTGCGCGGCGATATGGGCAGAGCGCGCCTCGCTGAAGAAGCCGACCGAAAGCGTCATCAGATGCGCATAGAGCCGGCGCTGGTAGCGGGCGACGATATCGTTGCCGACCTTGGAAAGCGCCACCGCCTGACCGTAGCTCGCAAAACCGCGCAGCACGAAGGCTATGAAGATCGAAAGACAGATGATCCAGACGACGTCGGCGCGCCGATTGGCGAAGGCCTCGTCGATGATCGCCCGCATGATCCAGGCGGTGAACGCCGTCGAAAGCGCCACCACGATGAGGCAGGCGATCGCAAAGACATAGCCCCACAGATGGTCGCGGCCGTTTTCAGCGATGATGCGCTTCAGGATACCGGTTACGGTATCGCTGCTGACGCTCTGCGTTCTGCTTTCCGCCGCTTCCAAAAATGAGGTTTCCTGTCTCGGACCAAGCGCCCCGCGAAGGCGACGCGCACATTTGCCGGGGTCTATAAAGAGTTGGGACCGGTTTGGCTAGAGCGCCGCGCGCCCGCATAGGGCACGCCAAGGACGCTCTATTTGCTTTGCGTGCCGGGCCTAGCGCCGCCAGCGGCGGCCTTCGGTCGAGACGCCGAAATTTGCCGGCATCCGCGCATAGGAGGAAAGCCCGGCAAGCGCTGCCAGCGGATGCGTCACCACATAGGTCGGGATGGTGCGAAGCAGCGCCGTATGCGGCGCCTTGTCCTCGAAGGCGATGCGGAATTCCGGCTTCTTCAGCGCCGGGATGATCTTCTGCGAGATGCCGCCGGACAGATAGACGCCGCCGCGCGCCATGAACACCATCGCCATGTCGCCCGCCACGCGGCCGAGATAGGTGGCAAACAGCGAGACGGTCTCTACGGCTGCCTTGTCGCTGCCGGCAAGCGCATGCGAGGTGATGTCGGCGGGATCTTTCATCGTCGGCTGGATGCCGTCGACAACGCAGATGGCATGGTAGAGGTTGACGAGGCCGCGCCCGCAGAGGATCTGCTCGGCCGAAACGCGGCCTTCGATCGTCTCGATATGCGGGAAGATTTCATAATCGCGCTTGCTGCGCGGCCCGAGATCGACATGGCCGCCTTCGCCGGGAACCGGGATCCAGCTGTGCTGGGCATGCACAAGCCCGCCGACGCCGAGGCCGGTGCCTGGTCCGAGCACGACGCGGGAGGCGATCATGTCGCCGGTGGCGTCGCCGATGCGTTCGCGGTTTTCATCCGAAAGCGCGGCGATTGCCAGCGCCTGCGCCTCGAAATCGTTGACGACGAGCACATCCTCCATGCCGAGGCCCTCGATCATCGTCTTCGGCCGCACCACCCAGTCGCAATTGGTCAGCGGGATCTCGTCGTCGTTGATCGGGCCGGCGACGGCGAGGATCGCCGAGCGCGGCTGCACGGCGGTCTTGTCGAGCACGCCTTGCTGGATCGCTTCGTCGATCGTGGCGAAATCCGCCGTGCGCACGTTCGGAAACTGCTTCGGCTCGGCATAGGCATCGGTCAGGATGGAGAAGCGGGCATTCGTGCCGCCGATATCGCCGATCAGGATCGGGAAAGGCTGCGGAGCGATGCTGTTGTTCGGTTTTGGCATGGCCGGTTCCGTGCTGATCAGGCTTCGAGTGTGGGAAGAAGTTTTATAGCGGTCGCGTGGTTGAGCGCCATCGGAATATCGTAGACGATCGCCAGACGCATCAGCGCCTTCACGTCGACATCGTGCGGCATCGGCGTCAAGGGGTCGACGAAGAAGATCAGGGCGTCGACCTCGCCGGTCGAAATCAAGGCGCCGATCTGCTGGTCGCCGCCGAGCGGCCCGCTTTTCAGCCTCGTGACGTGGAGATCGGGGGCGGCGTCGAGCACGCGCCCGCCGGTGGTGCCGGTGGCGACGATCTTCCAATGGGAGAGAACGTCCCGGTTGGCGCGGGCGAAATCCGCCATGTCGTCTTTCTTCTGGTCATGCGCAATCAATGCAAGGCATTTGCCGCCGGCCATCAACCCCTCCGCCCGAGAAATTCAATCGATTTGACCGCTTTATACCAAGAATTTGCGATTTGAAAGACAGCGTATACCGGGCCTCGGTCCCAGGGGTCGGCCCCAGAGTTTGGTCCCAAGGTTTGGTCATTGTATCGCCGGCTTGTCGTTCGGAACCGGACCGACATCGGGCAAAGCCCCGTCGTCGGCGGCGGCAGGCGCTGCGGCCGGCGCGGCGGTGAGTGCGCTGGCGGCGGAAGGTCCGCCATAGGTGGCGGCCTGCATCGAGGCGACGGAAGTAGCATCGAGCACGGCGGCGCAGGCCTTGGGCAGGTCGGAGACCATCATCTCGCGCGGCGGCTTCGGCGGCTTGGCGCCGGGCTTCGGCGGTTTCGGCGGTGCCCAGGGCGCCGGCGTGAACCACCAGGCGAGTGACTTGTCGCAGCCGTCGCCGGCAACGACCGGGGCCTGCGGCGTGCATCCCTTGGCTCCTGGCGGGCACTTGATGCGAATGTGGAAATGCGAGTCATGGCCGTATTCCGGCCGTAGCTTGCCGAGATTGGTGCGGTCGCCGGTCCACGTATCACACATCTTCTTCTTGATCGCCGGATTGACGAAAATGCGCTCCACCTCGGGATAGCTTGCCGCCAGCATCAGCAGCCGCGCGTGCGATTGCGTCCACACCTTGGGGTCGACGGTCAGGAACTTGCCCTTCTGCAGCATGGTGGTGAAGGGCAGATCCTGGCGCTCCTCGGCCGTCATGCGGCGCGTGGGCATCGGCGTAAACCAAATGTCGGCATCAAGACCGATCTGGTGCGAGGCATGGCCGTTCAGCATCGGCCCGCCACGCGGCTGCGCAATGTCGCCAACGAGAATGCCCGGCCAGCCGGCATATTTGACCCCGTCCTGCGAAAGACGTTCGAGCATCGCGATCATCGCCGGATTGCCCCAGCGGCGATTGCGCGAAAGTCGCATCGCCTGCCAGGTCGGTCCATCGGTCGGCAGCGCCGCCGCACCCGTCATGCAGCCCTTTGCGTAAAAACCGATCGGCTGTGCCGGTCCCTGCGTCGGCAGGCCGACGGCGCCGAATTGCCCCTTGGCGCTGCCCGGGCTCGGCGTCTTCTGCTGGGCGCCGACCTCGCCGGCGGCAAGGCTTGCGCCGATTGCGCCGGCAAGCGTCAGTTTGCCGAATGTCCTGAAAGCCTGAGCGAAGCCGAAAGCCATACTGTTCCCTTGAACCGCTGCCGAAGTGATTTGCAATCGAATCTATCGTGAAAAGCAATTTTGGTGAATCGATGTTTTGGCTGGCGATGCGGGCAAGCGGCGGTGACGGATCGCCGCAGCGGCTCAGGCGGCTCGAAGACGCCACGCCTTGACCCAGGCCCGATGGCTCAAAATTTCGCGCGCCCGGCAAAAACCAAACTCTCTCCTGTTTTTCGCCGGTATTTTTCGTATTGTCGAACCCATCAATAATCAGGGGAAAGCGTGAATGGCGGCTCTGTGGTCGAAGATCGGTTTGTTTCTATCGCTTGCGGGTGCTCTGGCGCCAATGTCGGCAACGGGTCAGGACCAGCCCTTTCAGATCGGAAGCTCGGTCATCAGCGAGATGAAGTACAAGCCGGGCTTTGCGCATTTCGACTACGTCAATCCCGATGCACCGAAAGGCGGAGATCTGCGCCTCTCCGCAAGCGGCGCCTTCGACACCTTCAACCCGCTGCTCGCCAAAGGCCAGGCGGCAGTGGGCCTGACGCTCGTTTACGACACGTTGATGAAGCCCGCCGACGACGAGCTGCTCGTCTCCTACGGTCTGCTTGCCGAGGGATTGTCTTTTCCCGCTGACGTCTCAAGCGCGACCTTCCGCCTGCGCAAGGAAGCGAAATGGGCGGATGGTCAGCCGGTCACGCCGGAAGACGTCATCTTCAGTCTGGACAAGACCAAGGAATTAAATCCCCTCGCCTCGAACTATTACCACCACGTTGTCAAAGCGGAAAAGACCGGCGAGCGTGACGTCACCTTCACCTTCGATGAGAAGAACAACCGCGAACTGCCGAATATTCTCGGCCAGTTGATGGTCGTGCCGAAGCATTGGTGGGAAGCGCCCGGACCGGATGGCAAGCCGCGCGACATTTCTAAAACGACGCTGGAGCCCGTGATGGGTTCGGGGCCGTACAAGATCGCTTCCTTCTCGCCTGGCGCAACGATCCGTTATGAATTGCGTGACGACTATTGGGGCAAGGACCTCAATGTGAATGTCGGCCAGAACAATTTCCGCAACGTCAACTACACCTATTTCGGTGATCGGGATGTCGAGTTCGAGGCCTTTCGCGCTGGCAACAGCGACTACTGGCAGGAAACCACGGCTGCCCGCTGGGCGACGGGATATGATTTTCCCGCGGTGAAGGAAGGGCGTGTCAAAAAAGAGGAGGTTGCAAACCCCCTGCGCGCCACCGGCATCATGCAAGCTCTCGTGCCCAACATGCGACGTGACCTCTTCAAGGACATCAGGGTCCGCGAGGCGCTGAACTACGGTCTGGATTTTGAGGAACTGAACCGCACCGTTGCCTTTAATAGTTACAAACGCATCGACAGCTATTTCTGGAATACCGAACTCGCCTCCTCCGGCCTGCCGCAGGGTAAAGAACTGGAAATTCTGCAGGGCATGAAGGATAAGGTTCCGCCCGAAGTCTTCACCACGCCCTATACCAATCCCGTCGGCGGCAATCCGCAAAAGAGCCGCGACAACCTCCGCAAGGCGATTGCGCTTTTCAAAGAAGCCGGCTGGGAGCTCAAGGGCAATCGCATGGTCAATACCAAGACTGGCCAGCCGATGAGTTTCGAGATCCTGTTGTCGAGCCCCATGCTGGAGCGCTGGGCGGTGCCCTATGCCAACAATCTCAGGAAAATCGGCATCGATGCGCGGATCCGGACAGTCGATGCGTCGCAATCTGTCAATCGTGAACGCAGCTTCGACTACGATATGATCTGGAATGTCTGGGCGGAGACCATGAATCCGGGCAACGAACAAGCCGACTATTGGGGATCCGGTTCGGTCAATCAGCAGGGTTCCCGCAATTATGCCGGCATTGCCAACCAAGCCGTTGATGAGCTCATTCGCATGATTATCTTCGCGCCGAACCGCGGCGAGCAGATCGCAGCAATCAAGGCCATGGATCGGGTCTTGCTTGCAAATCACTACGTCATCCCGCTGTTCTACCGCGATACCTATAACATCGCCTATTGGAACACGGTCACGCATCCGGCCGAGTTTCCGGCCTACAGCCTTGGCTTCCCCGATGCCTGGTGGTCGACCTCGGCAAAATGAGCGGGCTTGCAATGCAGGGGCCCTCGGCTCCAAATGGCACGAGCGAATCACGACAAGCCGGCAGGGCCGGCAAGGGAAGGCTGACGGATTGAGCGGCATGAGACTCGACGGCAGGCAGACAGGAAAAACATTGCCGGAGGCTGAAGGCTGATGGGCGCCTATATCCTTCGCCGCCTGCTTCTGATGATCCCGACCATCGTCGGCATCATGGCGATTTCCTTCATCGTCATCCAGTTCGCGCCCGGCGGCCCCGTCGAGCAGGTGATCGCCCAATTGACCGGTCAGGCCGACAGTGCCGACCAGCGCCTGTCTGGCGGTGGCGATCTTCTCAGCGGCGGCGGCAGCGATGAAGGCTCGAAATATCGCGGTGCCCAGGGGCTTGACCCGGAACTGATCGCCAAGCTCGAAAAGCAGTTCGGCTTCGACAAGCCGCCGCTGACCCGTTTTGGCGAGATGATGTGGAATTACATCCGCTTCGATTTCGGCGAGAGTTTCTTCCGCAACACCTCCGTGCTCGAACTCGTTAAAGAAAAGCTGCCGGTGTCGATCTCGCTCGGCATCTGGATCCTGATCTTCTCCTATGCCATTTCCATCCCGCTCGGCATCCGCAAGGCGGTCAAGGACGGATCGACCTTCGACGTCTGGACGTCAGGCGTCATCGTCGTCGGCTATGCCGTCCCGAGCTTCCTGTTCGGCATTCTCCTGATCGTGCTCTTCGCCGGTGGCTCCTTCTACGACTGGTTTCCGTTGCGTGGCCTGGTCTCCGACAATTTCGACCAGCTGGCCTGGTGGCAGAAGCCGCTCGATTATTTCTGGCACCTCACTCTGCCGCTGATTTCGCTTTCCCTGTCCGCCTTTGCGACGACGACGCTTTTGACCAAGAATTCCTTCATCGAGGAGATCAAGAAGCAATATGTCGTCACCGCCCGCGCCAAGGGCCTGAACCAGCGGCAGGTGCTCTATGGCCATGTCTTCCGTAACGCCATGCTGATCATCATTGCCGGTTTTCCCGGCGCCTTCATTTCCGCTTTCTTCACCGGCTCGCTGCTGATCGAAAACATCTTCTCGCTCGATGGCCTCGGCCGTCTCGGCTATCTCTCGGTCATCAACCGGGATTATCCGATCGTCTTCGCCACGCTCTACATCTTCTCGCTGCTCGGCCTCGTTGTCAGCCTGGTTTCCGACCTGATCTACACCTGGATCGATCCGCGCATCGATTTCGAGCGGAGGGATGTCTGATGGACGCCGCCGCAAATCCCGCTGTCACGACGCCCGTCAAGCCGCCGCGCAAAGGCCTGCTCTCGCCGACCAACATTCGCCGCTGGCAGAATTTCCGCGCGAACGGCCGCGGTTACTGGGCGCTGTGGCTGTTCATGGTCTTGTTTATCCTCAGCCTGTTTGCCGAGTTCCTCGCCAACGACCGGCCGATCATCGCTTCCTACAAGGGCGAGATCCTGTTCCCTGTCCTCGTCGATTATCCCGAGGAGAAGTTCGGCGGCTTCCTGGCCGAAACCGACTACCGTTCCTCGGTCATAACGGACGAGATCAATGCCAATGGCTGGATGATCTGGCCGCCGATCCGCTATTCCTACCGCTCGGTCAATTCCAACATTCCGCATTCGGCCCCCACCGCTCCCTTCTGGCTGATGACGAAGGAGGAGCGTTGCGCCGGTTATCCGCAAGGGGTGAACGATCCGGATTGCACCCTCGGCAATCTCAACTGGCTCGGCACTGACGACCAGGCGCGAGACGTGCTGGCGCGCGTCATCTACGGCTTTCGCATATCGGTGCTCTTCGGCCTGGTGCTGACCATCTGCTCGGCGGTCATCGGCGTGACGGCCGGTGCGGTGCAAGGCTATTTCGGCGGCTGGACAGATCTGCTGTTGCAGCGCTTCATCGAGATCTGGTCGTCGATGCCGGTGCTCTACATCCTGCTGATCATCGCCGCACTCCTGCCGCCCGGCTTCTTCGTGCTGCTCGGCATCATGCTGCTGTTCTCCTGGGTCGGTTTCGTCGGCATCGTGCGCGCCGAATTCCTGCGCGCCCGCAATTTCGAATATGTCCGCGCCGCCCGCGCGCTCGGCGTCAACAATCGCACCATCATGTGGCGGCACCTGCTGCCGAACGCCATGGTCGCGACGCTGACCTTCCTGCCCTTCATCCTCTCCGGCTCGATCACGACGCTGACCTCGCTCGATTTCCTCGGCTTCGGCATGCCGCCGGGCTCCCCCTCGCTCGGCGAGATGATCGCTCAGGGCAAGACCAATCTGCAGGCGCCGTGGCTCGGGCTGACGGCCTTCTTTGCCATGTCGATCATGCTTTCCCTGCTGATCTTCATCGGCGAAGCCGTGCGCGATGCCTTCGATCCGAGGAAGACGTTTCAATGAGTGACATGACAGAACCGCTGCTTTCCGTCCGCGATCTCTCGGTTGCCTTTCATCAGGGCGGCGAGACCTCGCTCGCCGTCGATCACATCTCCTTCGATATCGCCAAAGGCGAGGTCGTGGCGCTCGTCGGCGAATCCGGCTCCGGCAAGTCGGTCTCGGCCAACTCGATCCTGCGACTTTTGCCTTATCCCTCGGCAAGCCATCCCTCCGGCGAAATCCTCTTCAAGGGTAAGGACCTCTTGAAGGCGTCGGAGCGGGAACTGCGTGAAGTGCGCGGCAACGACATCACCATGATCTTCCAGGAGCCGATGACCTCGCTCAATCCGCTTCATACGATCGAGAAGCAGATCGCCGAGATCCTCGCCCTGCATCAGGGCCTTACCGGCCAGCCGGCGCGTGAGCGCGTGCTGGAATTGCTGAACCAGGTCGGCATCCGCGAGCCGGAGAGGCGGTTGAAGGCCTATCCGCATGAACTGTCAGGCGGCCAGCGCCAGCGCGTCATGATCGCCATGGCGCTCGCCAACCGGCCGGAATTGCTGATCGCCGACGAGCCGACCACCGCCCTCGACGTCACCGTGCAGGCGCAGATCCTCGAATTGCTCCGGCAGTTAAAAGCCGTCCACGGCATGTCGATGCTGTTCATCACTCATGATCTCGGCATCGTCCGCAAATTCGCTGATCGCGTCTGCGTCATGACCAAGGGCAGGATCGTCGAAACCGGCACCGTCGAGGACGTCTTCGCCAATCCGAAGCATGAATATACCCGGCATCTCCTTGCCTCCGAACCGCGCGGCGAGCCGCCGCTCGCCGATCCGTCGAAACCGATGGTGATGGAAGGTTCGGATATCCGTGTCTGGTTCCCGATCAAGGCTGGGCTGATGCGCCGTGTCGTCGATCACGTCAAGGCGGTCGACGGCATCGATCTTTCGCTGCGCGCCGGCCAGACGCTCGGCGTCGTCGGCGAATCCGGCTCGGGCAAGACCACGCTCGGCCTGGCGCTCACCCGGCTGATTTCCTCGCAAGGGCGGATCGCCTTCGTCGGCAAGGACATAGCTGGCTATTCATTCAATGAGATGCGGCCGTTGCGCAACCAGCTGCAGGTCGTCTTCCAGGATCCCTACGGATCGCTGAGCCCGCGCATGTCCGTCGGCGATATCGTCGCCGAAGGGCTGAAGGTGCATGAGCGGTCGCTGACCGCAGAAGAACGCGACCAGCGCGTCTGCTGGGCGCTGGAGGAGGTGGGTCTCGATCCGCTGACCCGCTGGCGTTATCCGCACGAATTCTCGGGCGGCCAGCGCCAGCGCATCGCCATCGCCCGGGCCATGGTGCTGAAGCCGCGCTTCGTCATGCTCGACGAGCCGACCTCTGCGCTCGACATGAGCGTGCAGGCGCAGGTGGTCGATTTGCTGCGCGATCTGCAGAAGAAGCACGATCTCGCCTATCTCTTCATCAGCCACGACCTGAAAGTGGTGAAGGCGCTCGCCAACGACGTCATCGTCATGCGTTTCGGCAAGGTGGTGGAGCAGGGACCGTCCTCGGAAATCTTCCGCGCGCCGAAGGATGATTACACCAGGGCGCTGATGGCCGCCGCTTTCAACATCGAGGCGGTGCCGACGCCCGCCGTGCAGCAGTAAAGAAGATCATGCCCGCAAGCCCTCCCGTTCTCGTCGATATCAAGTTCAATCACGAAGGCGTCGCCCGCGTGCTGAAGACGGCGTTTGCCGACCGCGGCAGCATCAATCTCGCCGATCCGGCCAATCAGGCACGCGATCTCCGCGCGGTCGAATACGCGCTTCTGTGGAAACCGGATGCCGACCTTTTCGCGCGGGCGCCGAACCTGAAAGTGATCTTCTCAGGCGGCGCCGGCGTCGACCACATCATCGGCATGGCCGGCCTGCCCGAGATCCCAATCGTCCGCTTTGTCGACCGCAGCCTGACGACGCGCATGAGTGAATGGGTGGTCATGCAATGCCTGATGCATCTGCGCGGGCAATACGCCCATGACAGCCACCAGCGGCAACGTGAATGGGCCAAGCTGATCGCGCCGGAGGCGGCTGAGGTGACGGTCGGCGTCATGGGTCTCGGCATTCTCGGGCAGGACGCGGTCGCCAAGCTGAGAGTGATTGGTTTTAACGTCATCGGCTGGTCGCGCAGCCGCAAACAGATCGACGGCGTCGAAACCTTCGACGCCAGCGAATTGGACAGCTTTCTCGCAAGCACCGACATCCTCGTCGGCCTGCTGCCGTTGACGCCTGAAACATCAGGTTTCTATGACGCCGGGCTGTTTGCGAAGCTGCGCCGCAACGGTGCGCTCGGGCAACCGGTCTTCATCAATGCCGGCCGCGGTAAGAGCCAGGTCGAGGCCGATATCGTTTCCGCCATCCGTAACGGTATCCTCGGCGGCGCTTCGCTCGATGTCTTCGAGGCGGAGCCGCTTGCATCAGACAACCCATTGTGGGACTTGCAGAACGTCTTCCTCACGCCGCACGACGCGGCAGTCTCCGAAGAAAACGCGCTGTTCCGTCATGTCGAGACGCAGATCGCCCGTTTCGAGCGTGGCGAGCCGCTGCAATTCATGGTCGACCGCGCCGCCGGCTATTGAGCTTTCGGAACCTTCCAGACAGCCACCCGTTTCCTTTGCGGAAATTCTTGCGGCCGGCGAGGCCGGTTAAGACAGCGGAAGGAGACGATGATGGCGCATCAGACGGAAACACGCTGGGAAAAGTCCGACGGCAAGCTTCACAAGGAAGAGCTGATCCCGCCCGTGAAGGCAAGGCAGGGACGCACGGGCTATCGCATCCTGACGGTGCTAATCGTCGCGCTGGTGCTTGCTTTCGTGGTGTGGATACCGGTCGAGATTTGGGGTAAGCGCGAGGCGAACGAGGTGGCGCCGCAGCAGCCAGGCCAGCAGCTTCAGTCGCAGCAGCCCGCTCCGGCCCCCGCGCCGGCGCTACAGAACGGCACTGCCGTTCCAACCGAAACGCCGAACACCACGCCGGCCGCTCCGAATGTGGCGCCCGCAGCTCCGGCCCAATAATCGTCGCCAAAACTATATTCACGCCCCGCCGCCATACTGCGGCGGGGCGTTTATTGTTTTGTCTGGACTTTGTCCGTCGATTTTTCGATAAGAAGGCGCACGAGCCGGTTTCGTGCGCCGGCCCGGAACTTGGTAATACCCGGGAATTTGGCAGCACCTGACCGGAGTGGACAGGGGCAGGAATTTCATGGCCAGGACCGATATCGCAAGACGCGTCTACAATCACGCCTGGAAACTCGATCCGATCATCCGCAGCTTGATCGATACCGATTTCTACAAGCTCCTGATGCTGCAGATGATCTGGAAGCTTTATCCTGATGTGAACGCATCCTTCACCCTGATTAACCGCACCAAACGGGTGCGTCTCGCCGATGAGCTCGATGAAGGCGAATTGCGCGAGCAGCTCGATCATGCCCGCACGCTGAGGCTCTCCAAGAAGGAGATGATCTGGCTTGCGGGTAACAGTTTCTACGGCCGCGCCCAGATCTTCGAACCGGAATTCCTCGCCTGGCTTTCCAATTTCCAGCTGCCCGAATACGAGCTGTCGAAGAAGGACGGGCAATATGTGCTGGATTTCCACGGATCGTGGAAGGAAACCACCATGTGGGAAATCCCGGCGCTTGCCATCGTCAACGAGCTGCGGTCGCGCTCGGCGATGAAGGCGCTCGGTCCCTTCACCCTCGATGTGCTCTATGCCCGCGCCAAGGCGAAGATGTGGTCGAAGGTCGAACGGCTGAAGGAATTGCCGGGCCTGCGCATCTCCGATTTCGGCACCCGCCGCCGCCACAGTTTCCTCTGGCAGCGCTGGTGCGTCGAGGCACTGAAGGAAGGCATCGGCCCGGCCTTTGCCGGTACAAGCAATGTATTGCTGGCGATGGATTCCGATCTCGAGGCCGTCGGCACCAATGCCCACGAGCTGCCGATGGTGGCCGCCGCCCTTGCCGAAACCGATGAGCAGTTGCGCAACGCGCCCTACAAGATCCTGCGTGACTGGAACAAGCTCTATGGCGGCAACCTTCTGATCGTCCTGCCGGATGCCTTCGGCACCGCCGCCTTCCTGCGCGATGCGCCGGAATGGGTCGCGGACTGGACCGGCTTCCGCCCGGACAGCGCCCCGCCGATCGAAGGCGGCGAGAAGATTATCGACTGGTGGAAGAAGATGGGCCGCGATCCGCGCCAGAAGCTGCTGATCTTCTCCGACGGCCTCGATGTCGACGCCATCATCGATACCTACCGGCATTTCGAAGGCCGCGTGCGCATGAGCTTCGGCTGGGGCACGAACCTGACGAACGATTTTTCCGGCTGCGCGCCGATCGAGATCTCCGGCCTCAACCCAATCTCCGTCGTCTGCAAGGTCAGCGACGCCAACGGCCGTCCGGCGGTGAAGCTCTCCGACAACCCGCAGAAGGCGACCGGCGACCCGGCCGAGGTCGAACGCTACCTGAAATTCTTCGGCGCCGAGGACAGGATTGATCAGACGGTTCTGGTGTAGGTCTGGGCCAATGTGCCGCTATCCCGGGGCATATTGATGTGCCCCGCCATCGCATCCTCGATCGACCAACCGAAGCGCCAGGCGTCGAACATCGAGTACCATTCCTGAAAATCAGTGATCGGCAGGATATCCGGCTTCGACATCGGATTGTCGGCCAGGCTGCGGCCACGCGCACGATCCCGTGCGCCACGCTCCTGCATCTCAAGCAGATTCTCGAACATCATTACCCCCGTCTTTATCCCGATTTATGCAATCATGCTAATAAAGCATTGTCGAGTCCGGATGCGGCAATTCGGGTTGTTCACAGGATTAGCCCCAATTCGCTAGTTGAGGGGATGATGAGGTCGCAGCCGTTCCGGGGCATTTCATCAGACAAGCAGAGCATGGCGGCGTCCGAGAGCCGTCCATGCCTTTCACCATCACGGTCCACTAGCACCCGTGACGGGGAGGCTCGACTTCCTGGCTGGGGTCCGCCGCCGAGCCTCCCGGCTGGTCGACCTTAAACAGGCCGGCAGCGCCGACAAGTTGCCGCTTTCCGGCAGAGGCGATCCAACCCAGATGATATCGAGGGCTAACAGCCGGTTAATATCCACCGGCCATGTCCCGATTTCGCACAAGCTATCCTTCGGGTTTTTCAGGCTGCCAATCTGCGAAACCGGGTTCTGATCCGGTCGAGATAATAATGGCCGGGAGACGGCGCCACCGTCATCGCATGCACTTCCGAGGAGGGAACACCTGCAAATAGACGTTCCTCGCCATTCTTGAAACAAATCCTGAGCCGTCCGTCTTCCTGGCTGAAATAGACGGATTTGATGATCTTCGACTTTACCGAAAGTTCTTCCACCTGTTTTACCTCTGTTTTTGATTTTGGCAGACGGTAAACCCAAACGTGCAAAGACGCGGTGAAGCCGCATGGTAAAAATTCAGGAATCTTTCGACGCTTCAAACCTCGTAGCGCCATCGGAGCGATGGGTTCGAGAGCCTCGAACGCACGCTTGCGAGCGGAGCATTTCGTTGCTCCGTCTCGACGCATCCAGCACAGGCAACGGCCCGTTGAGCCATTTGATAGTGAACTCGAAAACAAGATCAACCCCGATCAGATCTTGCCAATCCGGCGGAGAACGCCGTCAGCAAGGCCTTTCCCTGGCCCCAGTCCTCAAGGCCGCTTTGCCCGTTGATATGGCCGAAAGGACCGATCGCGACAAGGCCGCTGTCCCACAGATCCGCTCGCGCATGCGCATGGTCGAGCGTGCCGAAGGGATCATCGGCGCTTGCGATGATCAGAGTGGGGAAGCGCATCTTTTGCGATGGCGCGTCTGCGAAGCCGGCCGCCTCCGCAGGGAATGACGCTGACTGCGGATCCGGGACCGCCACAAGAAACGCTCCGGCAACGGCAAGCGAAGAAACCTGCTGCCAATGAGCGACCAGCAGACAGGCAAGGCTGTGGGCGACCAGCAGGGGAGGCGTTGCCGACGCGCCGACGGCGCGCTCCATGGCTGAAATCCAGTCCGCCAGGTCGGGTTTTTCCCAATCGGCTGGTTGAAAACGCCGCATGTCCGGGTTCGACCTTTCCCAGCGTGTTTGCCAATGAGCCTCGCCCGAACCGCCAATCCCCGGCAATATGATGATGTCCTTCATGTCTTTTCCTCTGATCATCCGTGCAGGTGAAAATGGTGCATTTTCATTTGCTTCGGAATAAATGATCATCGGAAAACCGCGTCCCTCTCCGATGATTTCAAGGTGATCCCATGGCTTTTCAGGAAAACAATCGGGTACTGCTCGATCCAACCGATATTTCAATTATCGAAGCGATGCAGGAAAATGGACGCATTGCGATTTCCGAACTCGGTCGACGGGTCGGGCTCTCTCAGCCGGCAGCATCAGAACGCGTCAAGCGGCTGGAAGACCGCGGCATCATTGTCGGTTATTCCGCCCGTATCGACCCCACCGCTTTGGGAATCGGAATGATGGCGGTGCTTCGCTTGCGCACGACGCATGAGCATATCAAACCCTGTCTGAAACAGTTCGCGGAGATGCCGCAGGTCATGGAAGTATTGCGCCTCACCGGAGAGGACTGTTTTCTTTTGAAGGTGCTGGTTCCGTCGCCGGGAGAGCTGGAAACGATCGTTGACACGATCGCGCGTTTTGGAGCCGTGACGACATCTCTGGTGTTGCGCGGCGAGAATCCGAAGCCGATTGGACGCGCCCTGCTGCAGCGAGTTTGAGACTATGCGGACGACCGGCTTGTTCTATCGAAGCGTGCCGTCAAAAATGCTTCCGCGTCCCGCTCTCGATACGGTTTGAATCAATATTGAAAAACGAGGGATATGGCGGACAGGGTGGGATTCGAACCCACGGTACGCTTTCACGTACACACGCGTTCCAGGCGTGCGCCTTAAACCACTCGGCCACCTGTCCTTTTTTTGGCGTTCGCGCCCGGATAGGAGCAAATCGTCGGAACGGCGCGATATATACCGATGAATTTTTGTCGATCAACCGAAATCTAACAGTTTTTTGACTTCTTGCGATAAAACTCGCCTCGGCCACTCCATTGTGCTTCACCTCATCGACGACTATGTAATTCTCTAAGGTGGAGAATGGCGCGGCCGGCCGGAATTGTCCGGCATATCGAGCGTCGGAGGAATTGATGCGTTTCCTGTTGCGTCTGGCGAGTCTTGTCGCGCTTGCGGCGGCCGTTATTGCCGGGACCATCGATTCGATCCAATCGGTTGCGGCGTCCTCCGTGGTGATGACGCCGATCTCCGATGCCTGGCAGGATGTCAGCCCGACAACGCTGACGTCACTGCAATCCTCCCTTTCCTATTATATCCACCCGCGGTTCTACACCGTCATCTTCCAGTGGCTGATGCTCCAGCCGGCCTTTGCCGTTTTCCTGGTGATCGCGCTGCTTCTGTGGATGATCGGCTACAAGAAGCCGCCGGTGGCCGGTCGCTTCACCGCATAAAAAACGCAGTTAATCCGGTTGGCTGTCACCCCTCTGCTGCGTCGGCATTTGCCGCCGGATTGGCTAGAAAATCCGCATTCTGATGGAGAGAATGTCCAAAAATCAGCCCCGAAGAGCTGATTTTCGGCAATCGCTGCAAATCTTTACCAGCTGAAAAATTTCTGGTGAATTTTTCCGTGAGCCATGCAAGGATGCACGCAGCCAGGCCTCCGGGGGGAGGTCGGTGGTTCCGCAGACATGCCCGAAAAGGGCTTGCGGGAGGACCCCTAACGAATAGCAACAACAGGGCTGCACAATGAAAAAATCCCTTCTCACTCTCTTTGCCGTGGCTGCCATGTCGACGACGGCGCTTGCTGCCGACGTCAAGCCGGCGCTGGTTTACGGCACCGGCGGGAAGTTCGATAAGTCCTTCAACGAGGCGGCCTATAACGGCGCCGAGAAGTTCAAGGCCGAGACCGGCATTGCCTATCGCGACTTCGAGCCGACGGGCGACACCCAGGGCGAACAGGCCATCCGCAACTTCGCCAGCCGCGGTTTCAATCCGGTGGTTGCCGTTTCCTTTGCCTGGACCTCGGCCATCGAGAAGGTTGCAGCCGAATTCCCCGATACCAAGTTCATCATCGTTGACTCCGTCGTCGACAAGCCGAACGTCCGCTCGGTTGTCTACAAGGAAGAAGAAGGCTCCTACCTCGTCGGCGTTCTCGCCGGCATGGCGTCGAAGTCGGGCAAGGTCGGCTTCGTCGGCGGCATGGATATTCCGCTGATCCGCAAGTTCGAATGTGGCTACGAGCAGGGCGCACGTTCCGTCAAGGCCGATATCGAGGTCTTCCAGAACATGACCGGCACCACGGGCGCTGCCTGGAATGACCCGGTCCGCGGCGGCGAGCTCACCAAGAACCAGATCGACCAGGGCGCCGACGTCGTTTATGCGGCAGCCGGTGCCACCGGTCTCGGCGTTCTGCAGACGGCTGCCGACAACAAGAAGCTGTCGATCGGCGTCGACTCCAACCAGAACTATCTGCATCCGGGCTCGGTCCTGACCTCGATGGTCAAGCGCGTCGACCTCGCCGTCTACAATGCCTACAACGACACCAAGAACGACAAGTTCACCGGTGGCGTCCAGGCGCTCGGCGTCAAGGAAGACGGTGTCGGCGCTGCGATCGACGAGCATAACAAATCGCTGATCACGCCGGAAATGCAGGCTGCTGTCGACAAGGCCAAGGCCGACATCATCGCGGGAACCGTCAAGGTTCACGATTACACCTCGGACAGCGCTTGCCCGAAGTGATCCGCGCCCGAATGTGATCGACGATTGAGATCGGGCGTATGGCGGAGGGGATTTTCGCCATACGCCCTTTTCTTATTTGGAGTCTGCAGTGACAGATAAGCCCGCTATCGAGCTTGTCGGCATCGACAAGAAATTCGGTGCCGTCCATGCCAACAAGGACATCAACCTTACCGTTGCCAAGGGGACGATCCACGGCATCATCGGCGAAAACGGCGCCGGCAAATCGACCCTGATGTCGATCATTTATGGTTTCTACCATGCCGACAGCGGCGAGATCCGGGTCAACGGCAATCCCGTCACCATCCGCGACAGCCAGGCGGCCATCGCCACCGGCATCGGCATGGTGCACCAGCACTTCATGCTGGTCGACAATTTCACGGTGCTCGAGAACATCATGCTTGGCGCGGAAGGCGGCATGCTACTGGCCAGGGGCGTCGCCTCGGCGCGCGCCGAGCTCAAGCGGCTGGAAACGGAATATGGCCTGGAGGTCGATCCCGATGCGCTGATCGAGGAGCTGCCGGTCGGCCTGCAGCAGCGTGTCGAGATCCTAAAAGCCATGTATCGCGGCGCCGAGATCCTGATCCTCGACGAGCCCACCGGCGTGCTGACGCCGGCGGAGGCCGATCACCTCTTCCGCATCCTCAAGGTACTGCGCGACCAGGGCAAGACGATCATCCTCATCACCCACAAGCTGCGCGAGATCATGGCGATCACCGATACGGTCTCGGTCATGCGCCGCGGCGAGATGGTCGCGACCCGCAAGACGTCGGAAACGACGGTGGAGGAGCTCGCCGAGCTGATGGTCGGTCGCCGTGTGCTACTGCGCGTGCAGAAGGGCGAGGCGAACCCGCAAGCCGCCGTCCTGTCCGTCCGAAACCTTACAGTCAAGGACAATCGCGGCGTCACCATGGTCGACAACGTCTCCTTCGACGTGCGCGCCGGTGAAATCGTCGGCATCGCCGGTGTCGCCGGCAATGGCCAGTCCGAATTGCTGGAGGCGATTGCCGGCATCCGCAAGCCAACCTCCGGCGAAATCCTTCTCGACGGTCAGACGATCGACAAGGCCGACCCTGCCCGCCTGCGTGATCTAGGGCTCGCTCATATTCCAGAGGATCGTCACCATATGGGCCTGGTGCTGAAATTCGAGGAATATGAAAATTCCGTGCTCGGTTATCATCGCCGCCCGGCCTACAGCAAAGGCCCGCTGCTCGATCTCGAAGCGATCCGCAAGGATGCGATGGAGAAGATCGAGAAATATGACATCCGCCCGCCGAACCCGCGGCTGAAGACGGCGAATTTCTCCGGCGGCAACCAGCAGAAGATCGTTGTCGCCCGCGAGATCGAACGCGATCCGAAGATGCTGATCATCGGCCAGCCGACACGCGGCGTCGATATCGGCGCCATCGAATTCATCCACCGCCGGATCATCGAAATGCGTGACGCGGGCAAGGCGATCCTGCTCGTCTCCGTCGAACTCGATGAAATCCGCTCCCTTTCAGACCGTATCCTTGTCATGTTTGCCGGCCATATCGTCGGCGAGAAGACGCCCGATGCCGGTGAACAGACCCTCGGCCTGATGATGGCCGGCATTGCCGCGTGAGGCCTTTATGAGCACCGCTTCCGTTCCGCTACCAAACTGGATCAACTACGGCCTTATCCCGCTTTTGAACCTCACTGTCGCCTTCCTGATCTCCGGCTTCGTCGTCTGGCTGATCGGCGAGAGCCCGCTCGATGCGCTGTCGCTGCTGATCCAGGGTGCGCTCGGCAATGGCGAATTCATCGGCTTCACGCTGTTCTACGCGACGAGCTTCATCTTCACCGGCCTTTCCGTCGCAGTGGCAATCCATGCAGGTCTCTTCAACATCGGCTCCGAAGGCCAGGCCTACATGGGCGGCCTCGGCTGTGCTTTGGTGGCGCTTTCGCTCGATAATTACGTGCCATGGTATGTGACGATGCCGGTTGCGGTGGTCGGCGCTGCACTCTTCGGCGCGGTTGCCGCCTTCATACCGGCATGGCTTCAGGCAAAGCGCGGCAGCCATATCGTCATCACGACGATCATGTTCAACTACATCATCGCCTCGCTGATGAACTACCTGCTGGTGCACGTATTGATCGTGCCCGGCAAAATGGCGCCGGAAACACGCACATTCCTCGAGGGTGGGCAGTTGCCGAAGCTAACATGGCTGATGGAAATATTCGGGACAAAGCTGGGTGCTGCCCCGTTGAATGTCTCTTTCATCATTGCGCTGGTTATGTGCTACGTCGTCTGGCTCTTAATCTGGCGCACGAAACTTGGCTTCGAGATGCGCACGCTGGGCGTCAGCCCGACAGCTGCTTCATATGCCGGTATTCCCTACGCACGAATCGTGATGATCGCGATGATGCTCTCCGGCGCGCTGGCCGGCATGATGGCGCTGAATCCGGTTATGGGCGCCTCCGCGCGCCTGCAGGTGGGATTCGTCGGCGGCGCCGGCTTCGTCGGCATCGCCGTCTCGCTGATGGGCCGCAATCATCCGCTTGGCATCATCCTGGCGGCAATCCTCTTCGGTATCCTCTACCAGGGCGGCGACTGGATCTCCTTCGAAATGCCGAATATCACCCGCGAGATGATCCTCGTCATCCAGGGTCTGGTTATCCTCTTTGCCGGCGCGCTGGAATATATGTTCCGGCCGGCAATGGTGCGCCTCTATCAGCAATTCAAGCGCGGTTAAGGAGCGGGCGATGGACTATTACGACATCTTTATCAGCGTTCTAGCCTCCACCATCCGCCTGTCGATACCGCTGATCTTCACCGCCCTTGCCGGTCTGTTTTCGGAACGTGCCGGCATTTTCGATATCGGCCTCGAGGGCAAGATGCTGGGCTCGGCCTTTGCCGCCGCCTGCGTTGCCTATCTCACCGATTCGGCCTGGCTCGGCCTCGGTGCCGGCATCCTCTGCTCGGTGGCGCTGAGCCTGGTGCATGGCTTTGCCTCGATCACCAACCGCGGCAATCAGATTGTCTCCGGTGTCGCCATCAACTTCTTCATCGCCGGTATCACCATCGTGCTCGGTCAGGCCTGGTTCGGCCAGGGCGGACGCACGCCGCAGCTGGCGCCGGAGTCGCGCTTTGCGCCGATCATCCTGCCGGGCGCCGATGCTGCCCGCGACATACCGATCATCGGCCCGCTCTATGCCAACGTCATATCGGGCAACAATGTCCTCACCTACCTCGCCTTTCTCGCCGTGCCGTTTTCCTGGTGGGTGCTTTACCGCACACGTTTCGGCCTGCGGCTGCGCGCCGTCGGCGAAAATCCGGGCGCGGTCGATACGGCCGGCATCTCGGTCGCCTGGCTGCGTTACCGCGCCGTCATGTGCGCCGGCATCCTCTGCGGCTTTGCCGGCACCTATCTGGCCATCGCCCAGTCCGCAGCCTTCATCAAGGACATGTCGGCCGGCAAGGGCTATATCGCGCTCGCAGCTCTCGTCTTCGCCAAGTGGAAGCCGGTACCCGTCATGTTTGCCTGCCTACTCTTCGGCTTCCTCGATGCGCTGGCAAATTTCATGCAGGGCAAGCAGGTGCCGCTGATCGGCGAAGTGCCGGTTCAGGTTTTCCAGGCGCTGCCCTATGTCTTGACCTGCGTCCTGCTTGCCGGCTTCATCGGCGTCGCGACCCCGCCGAAAGCCGGTGGCGTGCCCTATACGAAGGAGCGTTGATATGTCTCACGATCTGTTCGAAGCCGCCCGCGGCGCCATGGCCTTTGCCCATGCGCCCTATTCGAAATTCCCGGTCGGCGCGGCGATCCGCGCCGAAGACGGCAAGGTCTATACCGGCGCCAACATCGAAAATCTCTCCTTCCCGCAAGGATGGTGCGCCGAGCCGACGGCGATCGGCGCGATGATCATGGGCGGCGCGAAGAAGATCGTCGAAATGGCGGTCATTGCCGAGAAACTGCCGCTCTGCCCGCCCTGTGGCGGCTGCCGTCAGAAGATCTCCGAATTCGCCTCCAAGGAGACGAAGATCTACCTTTGCGATGAAGCGGGCGTCAAGAAGACCATGACGATGGAAGAGCTTCTTCCCTTCAGCTTCGAGACTGAACTCGGATGAAGGCGACGGTCAACCTGCTCGCGGCACTGCTCGGCGGGATCAAGCCGCGCCACGGCATCGTCCTCGGCTCCGGTCTCGGATCCCTCGTCGGTGAGCTGGACGGCGCCGTTCGTGTTCCCTATCGCGACCTGCCGGGCTTTCCCGTCAGCGCCGTCTCCGGACATGCTGGCGAAGTCGTCGCCGGCCGCCTCGGCGGCGTGCCTGTCGTCATGCTCTCCGGCCGCGTGCATTATTACGAGAAGGGCGATGCCAACGCCATGCGCCTGCCGATTGAGGTGCTGAAGGCGCTCGGCGTCGAAGCGCTGATCCTGACCAATTCGGCCGGATCGCTGCGCGACGACATGCCGCCTGGTTCGGTGATGCAGATCACCGACCACATCAACTATTCCGGCATGAACCCGCTGATCGGCGAGGAAAGCGATCACCGTTTCGTGGGCATGACCAACGCCTATGATGCCGGGCTTGCCGCAGCGATGCAGAGGGCAGCGGCAAAGCTTAAAATCGAGCTGGCGCAAGGCGTCTATATGTGGTTCTCCGGCCCAAGCTTTGAAACGCCGGCCGAAATCCGCATGGCGCGCATCCTCGGCGCCGATGCAGTCGGCATGTCGACGGTGCCCGAGGTCATTATCGCAAGAATGCTGGGCCTGAGGGTTGCAGCCGCCTCCGTTATCACCAACTATGGGGCAGGCATGACCGGCAATGAGCTCAGCCATGAAGAAACCAAGGACATGGCGCCCATCGGCGGCGCCCGTCTCGCCGCCATCCTGAAAGACATGATTGCGGCTGGAACAGGATGATTTTAGGCCGGGTCGGCCTAAAATCTAAATCCTGTTCTACATTAAGGAGTTAGAGCATGATGTCGTCCGAAAACCGCTCACACTTTTCGGCATCATGCTCTAGAGGAAGCGAAGATGAATAGCCATTCCAACCGGGAGACGGCGGCTGTCGCCCTTTCTCTTCTCGATCTCACCAATTTGAGGGATGATTGCACCGAGGCGCAGATCGACGCGCTCTGCGCCCGTGCGCAGACGCCCTACGGCACTAGCGCCGCGATCTGCATCTGGCCGCGGTTCGTCGCTCAGGCCCGCAATATCCTTGGCACTGGGCACGCCGTGCGTATCGCGACCGTCGTCAACCTCCCTTCCGGCGATATGGAAGTCGCCGATGTCGCCGCTGAAGCCCGCGAGGCGATTGCCGATGGCGCCGATGAGATCGATCTAGTCATCCCCTACCGCAAGCTGCTGGCCGGCAATGAGAAGGCGGTGACCGATATGGTCAAGGCCGTGCGCGCCGAATGCGCTGGCCCCGTTCTTCTGAAGGTCATCATCGAGACTGGCGAGCTGAAGGATGCGGCATTGATCCGCCGTGCCTCCGAACTCGCCATCGAAGCTGGCGCCGATTTCATCAAGACCTCCACCGGCAAAGTCGCCGTCAACGCGACGCTCGAAGCCGCCGACATCATGATCCGCGCTATCCGCGAAAGCGGCCGCAAGGTCGGCTTCAAGCCGGCCGGCGGCATCGGCTCGCTGAGCGATGCCGCACTCTATCTGAGCCTTGCCGAAACCATCATGACACCGGACTGGGCGATGCCGTCGACGTTCCGCTTCGGCGCTTCCGACCTGCTCGACGATATCCTGGCGGTTCTAAGTGGAACGCAGTCGGCACCGGCTGCAGCGTCGAGCTACTGAAATGATTCCGCAGGAGATCATTCGGCGTAAGCGCGATGGCGACGAACTCGCCGCCGCCGATATCAGCTCCTTCATCGCGGCACTCGCTGCCGGTCGATTGTCGGAAGGCCAGATCGGCGCATTCGCCATGGCCGTTTGGTTCAAGGGCATGTCGCGGGCCGAAATCGTGGCCTTGACGCTGGCGATGGCCGATTCCGGTGACAGGCTGCAATGGGCCGATATCGACCGCCCGATCGCCGACAAGCATTCGACCGGCGGCGTCGGCG
Source organism: Rhizobium sp. WSM1328 (assembly GCF_057653715.1). Classification (NCBI taxonomy): domain Bacteria; kingdom Pseudomonadati; phylum Pseudomonadota; class Alphaproteobacteria; order Hyphomicrobiales; family Rhizobiaceae; genus Rhizobium; species Rhizobium sp. WSM1328. The sequence continues at coordinate 4,588,282 of NZ_CM172788.1, forward strand.
ACAATGTTTCGCTGATGCTGGCGCCGATCGCCGCTGCCTGCGGCCTCGCCGTTCCGATGATCTCCGGGCGCGGCCTCGGCCATACCGGCGGCACGCTGGATAAGCTCGAATCCATTCCCGGCTATCTGATCACCCCGGATGCTGACCTGTTCCACAAGGTCGTGAAGGAGGCGGGATGCGCCATCATCGGCCAGACCGGGACCTTGGCGCCCGCCGACGGCAGGCTCTATGCCGTGCGCGACGTAACCGCCACGGTCGATTCCATTCCCCTCATCACCGCCTCGATCCTCTCGAAGAAACTTGCGGCGGGGCTCGAGACGCTGGTGCTCGACGTCAAGGTCGGCAATGGCGCCTTCATGGCCGATCGCGGCCAGGCGGAGATCCTCGCGCAGTCGCTGGTCGAGGTGGCCAATGGTGCAGGCGTGAAGACCTCGGCCCTGATCACCGACATGAACCAGCCGCTCGCCGACAGTGCCGGCAACGCGGTCGAGATGCGCAACTGCCTGGACTTCCTGGCAGGCAGGAAAAGAGACACGCGGCTTGATATCGTCGTTTTTGCCTTCGCCGCCGAGATGCTGGTGAAATCCGGTATCGCCGCTTCGCCTGATGAAGCTGAAGGAATGGCGCGGCGGGCCTTGTCGTCGGGAAAGGCGGCGGAAGTCTTCGCGCGTATGGTATCGATGCTCGGCGGCCCGGCCGATCTCATCGAAAATCCCGACCGATATCTAGTCAGGGCGCCTGTGGAAAAGCCTGTCCCGGCCGCCCGGTCCGGCTGGCTTGCCGGCTGCGATGCGCGCGGTGTCGGCATCAGTGTCATCGACCTTGGCGGCGGAAGACGCCATCCGGCGGCCCGGATCGACCATCGCGTCGGCTTTTCCGAACTCCTGCCGCTTGGCACCCGCGTAAACGCGGGCGAACCGATCGCGCTGGTTCATGCTGCTGACGAAGCCGCGGCGGAGCGGGCGGCTGCGGCACTTGCCATGCATTACCGCATCACCGAGGACAAGCCGGAGCTGACACCGGTGATTGCGGGCCTGATCTGACGCGGTTTACTGCTTGAGGCTGAGCGAACCGTCGGCGACGGAATAGGAGGCGAGCTTCTGCAGGAAACTCATGCCGACCAGCGTCGTCGTCAGCGCATTGTCCCTCAGGACGAAGGCTTCGACATCGCGCACGCGAATGCCGCCGATTTCGACCCGGTCGAGTGTCACATGCGCGGCCTTCGTCTGGCCGTTCGCAGTGTTCACCCCGTAACGGAAATCGAGTTGGTTGGCGGTGAAGCCCAGCCGGCGGGCCAGCGTCTCGTTGAGCGCCACATAGGTGGCGCCGGTATCGATCAGGCCCTGCACCGGCTTGCCGTTGATCTTGAAGCTGCCGGTATAGTGGCCCTGCGCATCGGCCTGCAGCCGGATCGCATTGCTGCCAGAGACGGGCGCGGGTACTGCGGCCTCATCGCTTTCGGTCGATGCGTAATTGGCGGAGAGAGCGTCAGCAGGCTGCTGGCTGGTGCTTCCGAAGAAGGAAGGCACCTGTGTGGCGAGCACCGCGGCGATGCTGGCGAATAGGACGGTACGCACGAGCATGAAACAGAAATCCTTCCTGTATAAACCCGGCATCATGCAGGGCCTCATGCTTCAGGCTTCCTAAACCTCAAGTGCTGATAAGTTGCTAATATCGACGACAAAAGGCCCGGCTTGAACCACCGGGCCGCAAAGTCTTTCGATTTGGTAAAAGAAGGTTGAAATTACTTGGTGCCGTACATGCGGTCGCCGGCATCGCCGAGACCGGGCACGATATAGCCCTTCTCGTTGAGATGGCTATCGATCGACGCGGTGAAGACCGGAACATCGGGATGCGCGGCGCGAAAGTTGCGGATGCCTTCCGGGGCGGCAAGCAGGCAGAGGAAGCGGATATTGTGGGCGCCGCGTTCCTTGAGCTTGTCGATTGCCGCGATCGAGGAATTGCCGGTCGCAAGCATCGGGTCTACGACGATGATCAGCCGCTCGGCCACGTCCTCCGGCGCCTTGAAGTAATATTCGACCGGCTGCAGCGTCTCGTGGTCGCGGTAGACGCCGATATGCGAGACGCGGGCGGACGGCACGAGATCGAGCATGCCTTCGAGCAGTCCGTTGCCGGCGCGCAGGATCGAGGCGAAGACCAGCTTCTTGCCCTCGAGGATCGGCGATTCCATCGTCTGCAGCGGCGTCTCGATCGTTTCCATCGTCAGTTCGAGATCGCGGGTGACCTCGTAACAGAGCAGCGTCGAGATTTCGCGCAGCAAGCGCCGGAAACTTCCCGTCGATGTCTCCTTGCGCCGCATGATGGTGAGCTTGTGCTGCACAAGCGGATGATCGATGACTGTGACGCCGTCCATGGGGAAGCCTTTCATTCTTTCTATCGAATGTTTCTTTCACGGAAATCGGCCAGACCGCAAGAGTGGCGGCCAATCTTCCCCAGCCTCTCGCCCTCAAATTCGGGCGAGCAGGGCCTTGCGTGTCTCATCGTCGACGAAGGCGGCTTCGATCGCCGTGCGCGTCATGGCATCGATCTCGGCGTCGCTGAAACCGAAGGTCCCGGCGGCAAGTTCGTATTCCCGCTTGAGCGAAGTATGAAAGAAAGGCGGATCGTCCGAGCTGATCGTCACCCGGACGCCCGCGTCCTTCAGCCGGCGCAGCGGATGGGAGGCGAAATCCGGAAAGACCCCGAGGGCGATATTGGAGCCCGGGCAGATCTCGAGCACGGTGCCGAGATCGGCAAGCCGTTTGACCAGATCGACATCCTCGATGGCGCGCACCCCGTGGCCGATGCGCGAGGGGCGCACCGCATCGAGCGCATCGGCGACGCTGAAGGCGCCGCAGACCTCGCCGGCATGGATGGTCAGCCCGAGGCCGGCCTCGCGGGCGATATCGAAGGCGCGGGCATAATCGGCGACGCGCCCCATGCGCTCCTCGCCGGCAAGATTGAAGCCGGTAATCAGGGGATTGCCGGCCTTTGCCGCATATTCGGCAGCACCAATCACGCTCTCCGGACCGAAATGCCGCTCGCCGGTGACGATCAGCCGGGCCTCAATGCCGTTCTTTTCCCTGGCCCGCCGGATGCCTTCGCAGATACCGGATATATAGGCATCGGCGCCGAGCCCGATGCGCTTGCCGTGGTCGGGCGAAACGATGAGCTCGCTGTAGATCGTATCGATGGCGGCGAGTTCGTCGAGATAGGTTTCGGTCAGAAGCGCATAGTCCTCCTCGGTCTTGTAGACCTCGGAAACCTTGTCGTAACATTCGAGGAAGCTTGCGAAATCATGCCAGACATAGGCACCGTCGCGAAGCTGTGCGCTGATGTCGACGCCATATTTCTGCGCCTGCGCTGCGGTCAGAGCCGGCGGTGCTGCACCCTCCAGATGGCAGTGCAGTTCGACCTTCTTCAAATGCGATGTCACAGAAAACTCCTTCCGTGCGGCCCGGCCGGGATGCCGAGATGCCGGGCGATGCTCTCGCCGATATCGGCATAGCTGCGGCGCACGCCGATCGAACGCGACCGGATGCCGGGGCCATAAGCGATGACAGGCACACGCTCGCGCGTATGGTCCGTGCCGCGCCAGGTCGGATCGCAGCCATGATCGGCGGTGAGCACGACGAGATCGCCGGGCTTCAGTTTCTTGTGGACTTCAGGCAAGCGCGCATCGAAGGCTTCGAGTGCGGCTGCATAACCCGGCACGTCGCGGCGATGACCGTAGATCATGTCGAAATCGACGAAATTGGTGAAAACGAGATCGCCGTCCCCAGCCTCGTCGAGCGCCGCGAGGGACGCATCCATCAGCGCCTCGTTTCCGTTCGCCTTGATGACCTTGGAAATGCCCTGATGCGCGAAGATGTCGTCGATCTTTCCCACAGCATGCACATGCCGGCCGTGCTCGATCAGCCGGTCGAGTAGCGTCGGCTCCGGCGGCACCACGGAGAAGTCGCGCCGGTTTCCCGTGCGCTGGAAAGTAGAGGCGGACTGGCCGATAAAGGGCCGGGCGATGACACGGCCGATATTGTAGGGATCGAGCAGCCCCCGGGCCAAACGGCAGAAGGCGAGCAGACGATCGAGGCCGAAATGCTCCTCGTGCGCCGCGACCTGAAAGACGGAATCCGAAGAGGTGTAGCAGATTGGCTTGCCGGTGCGGATATGGTCCTCGCCGAGCCGGGCGATGATCTCCGTTCCCGAAGCATGGCAGTTGCCGAGGATGCCGGGCACGTCAGCCTCTCTGCATAGCGCCTCGATGAATTCGGCAGGAAAGGCGTCGCCCTCTATCGGGAAATAACCCCAATCGAAACTGACCGGTGTTCCCGCGATTTCCCAATGACCCGACGGCGTATCCTTGCCTCGGGAGATTTCGGTCGCAGCGCCATAAATGCCATAAACCTTCTCCGGGACGGGCATGCCGGCCGGAAATCGGCCGGAGGCGGATCGCGCGATTTGCATGAGCCCGAGTTCCGACATGTTGGGCAGGGAAAGCGGCCCTTCGCGCAATCCGGCGCGGTCTCCGGCTCCGGCTGCGCAGAACTCGGCGATATGGCCGAGCGTATCGGCGCCCTCGTCGCCATAGGCCGCCGCATCCGGCGCCCCGCCAATGCCGAAGGAATCCAGAACGAAAAGAAAGGCACGCGCCATTTTACACCCGAGAGAGCCGATCGCGGCCTCTGCAATATCGGAGGCGGCTGAAATCCAGCCATATAATGCTGCGGCCGGCTTGGCAAATTACAGCGCCGCGCGTCTTTTTCAGACGCGCAAAGGACACTGTAACACTTTGAATTGCTGCTATGCAGCAGAGAGGAGCAGGAGGCGGTCGTCAGCAGTCGCCGCAGGGGATCGAGTCGCCTTGCCGCTGGCGGTAGAAATAACTGCGGCTGATGGTGATCGTACGCATGCCATCCGGCATGAAGTTCGGGGCAAACAGGAACATCGTATAGGGGATGCTGAGTTCGGTACGGACCAGGAAACTGTTCGCCGTCTTCATATCCGCTGGCACGTTGCTCACCGTGGTGTTCTTGGCATAGGGCACCGTCCCATCCTTCGCCCAGGACCAGAGCACCTTCGCATTGGCACCGGCATCGATGGTGATCCCGGTGATCTTCAGCGTCAGCGACGTGGAGTTGTAGGGCACGAAGATCGCCGTTGCGACCGACGGCATCTGCGCGAGCGCGCTCTTGGTGACGGATTGCTGCTGGGTGACGAGGTCGGCCACCGTTCCTGCGGCGCGCGTCACGCGCTTGCTGACGCTGAGGCCGACGGTGATCTCGAAAGCGCCGATATAGAGCATCACGAGCACGGGAAAGAGGATCGCGAATTCGATCGCGCCGGCGCCCCTGCGGTCGCGGGCCAGCCGCCGCACCGTCAGGACCAGTCTGGTGAACGGGTTGCGCAACGCCATTATGGATACTGCTCATTCTGGAAGGCCGCGGTCGCGACGATCAGATATTGCCGCGGCATCGAACCGTCGGAGGGACGTATCGTGGTGATGTAAGGTCGGACCAGATCCGCGGTGATTTCCCAGCGGTAGTAGGCGCGCAGCATATTGATCGTGCCGGCGCCGCCCGGCGCATATTTGAAGGCCGCCGTGTTGATGTCGGCATATTTGTCGGTGGAAAGCTTGGGGATCGTCGTCGGAATGGCCGAAAAGGTGCTGAACGTCTGCACATCCACGTAGAGCTTGCTCGGCGTAGCGACTTCGCTCGCCGAGCAGCGGATCAGGATCGAGATCTCATCGCAGAAAGCCTGCCGGAACTGCGCCTGGTTCATATCGGTCGTGCGGCCGAGATTATAGGTGATCTGCCCGGTTCGCATCCGGCGGCTCATCGTATCGACAGCATTGGAGACAAGTTCTTCGGCGGCGAAGGCGACGAAAGTTTCGAGGATTGCGAAAATCACCAGGAAATAGGGAATGGCGAGCAGCGCGAATTCGATCGCCGCAGCACCCTCGCGTGAGCGGGCGAGACCGCGAAACCGTAAGAAGCGGAACGGCGCAACAGCGCGCCCCTTATCCGTCTGCTGATCGATTGTCATCATTGCCTGGACCCGAGCGACATTCTCAGTCGTCAGACTAAGGTCCGTTCGTTGATTTTCCGTTTCAACCTGACACGAGGATTTTAACGAATGGCCGAGGAAGCTCCGAAATATACTCAGGGTGAGGCGGTCGCGGTGGCCGCTTGCTGCGCATGCTGCTCGCAATTCGGCGTGCAGGACAGCACGGAGCGCTGCGTCTGCCGGTAGACGCGTACCGTATTGCCCTCGTCGATCGACACCAGGATGCGTTCGTCGAGGATCGCATTGCCGTCGGCATCGAGAAGCACCAGATTGGTGGTGCCGAAGCTGCGTCCCGTCAGCACGATGGTCTTGGCGTCGGCGACCGTTGCATCGGCGACTGCGGCATTGCCGACAATCACCTTGCTGACGGGGCGGTCGAGTTTCAAGACGCGCGCGTGATCCATATAGACGCGCAGCATGTCATCGTCTGCGGCCGCGGAAACTCCCGAAATACCGAAAACGGCGATCATGCCGGCAAAGAAAATGGTTTTGCCGCTCGATGACATTGGGTCCTCTTTCATGATCACAGCGCAATATCCGCATAGAATGGAAAGAAATGGTGAACGAAGCCTTAAGCCTACCGCTCTGTTCCAGGATGAAGCGCAATGCTCCGATTTGGTACGGTCTCTGGGCGGCGCACGCCTCGGTTGGAAGCGGAATTTGTGCTATTTCCGGATGAATGCTGCGGTTATATCAGGAATATTGTTAAATATTGAGGTAAGCGCGTAAGAAAATACTGACTCTACAAAGGCCTGTTGTCTCGTTCACATGTCGTTAACTCTTTTCCTTAAGCCGATGGAAACGGCCATTCGCTAGGTTGCAGTCATCCGATCAACGGCAAACAGTTGGCGGACGTGCTGAACATCAACTGGAGTTAGGAGTTACCATGACCAAGCTTTTTAGCCGTTTTCTGAAGGACGAATCCGGCGCGACCGCAATCGAATACGGACTGATCGCCGCCCTCATTTCCGTAGCGCTCATCACCGGCGCAACGAGCCTTGGCGGCAAGATCGGCAACGTGTTTAACGGCTTGAGCACCAAGATGGACACCTCGGTCACCGCGAGCGGCAGCTAAGATAGCTGTTGCGTGACGGCATTCGCATATGCCGGCCGGATTTTCTCCGGCCGAACTATCCGAGCGGGCTCACAGGCTGAACAGCCGTGAGCCTTTTCGCATCATGTCTTGATCGGATATACGCATGATCGCAGCTGCAGTTTTCCTGATACTGCCACTCTGCCTCGCCATGGCGGCGTTCTCGGATCTGTTCACCATGACGATCCCGAACCGCATTTCCGTGATCCTGACCGCCTCTTTCCTCGTCCTCGCGCCGTTCTCCGGCTTGGGACTGGAAATGATCGGCATGCATCTTGCCGGCGCCGCCATCGTCTTCAGCGCCTGCTTTGCTCTCTTTGCATTCAATGTGATGGGCGGCGGAGATGCCAAGCTGTTGAGCGCCACCGCGCTCTGGTTCGGTCTGAATGAATCGCTGCTTTTCCTGATGACCGATGTCGCCGCGATCGGCGGTCTCATCACCTTGCTCATCCTGCTGGTGAGAACGCAGTCCAATACTATTCTCGCCATCGGCCTGCCAGTGCCGAACTCGGTCCTGCTCGCCAAGAAGATCCCCTACGGCATCGCGATCGCAATCGGCGGCTTCATGGCCTTCCCTTCCTCGCCGCTGTTCCTCGCGGCACTGGAAAGCCTGAAATAACGGCATTTTAAATGCCCGTTAACTTAAAATGTAAGCGTTCCATTAACCATAATTATACCAATTGCTGAGCATTCTACAGGGCGAACATATCGTGCCCTGAGGAATGATCGATGAAACCGGCTCGCCTTATAATCCTAGCTGTCGCCGTGGTGGCAGCCGGCCTCGCCGGCCTCCTGGCAATGCAAATGGCGGGCAGCGGCGGTGTCGTTACCCAGGTCCGCTCGGTCGTCGAGAAGGAACCGACCGTCAACATCCTCGTCTCGAGCGGCAATCTGTCGGTCGGCGCAAGGCTGGATGACCAGGCGGTGCATTGGATGGCCTGGCCGCAGGGCGGCGTCGTTCCCGGCCTCATCACCGAAACCGACAAGCCGGATGCAATCAAGGATCTGCAGGGCGCCGTCGTGCGTCTGCCGATCTTCGAAGGTGAACCGATCCGGCCGGAAAAGATCGCCGATTCCAGCAGCCGCATCCTCTCCTCGCTGTTGCCGGCCGGCAAGCGCGCCGTCGCGACTGAGATATCGGTGGCAACGGGCGCCGGCGGTTTCATCCTGCCGAATGATCGCGTCGACGTCATCATGGTCCGCAAGGGCGCGGAGGCCGACAAGCTCATCACCGAAACCGTGCTGAGCAATGTCCGCGTCCTCGCCATCGACCAGCAGATCCAGGAAAAGGACGACGGCTCGAAATCGGTGGTCGGCACGACCGCGACGCTCGAGCTTACGCCCGATCAAACGAAGGTTCTTGCCGTCGCCCAGCAGATGGCGGACCGGCTGTCGCTCGCGCTGCGTTCGGTCGCCGATGCGCAGGAGCAGGATACCAGCGCCGCCGACTATCTGCTGAGCGGCGACAACGGCAGTGCGATCATCCAGGTCATCAAATCGGGCGCCATCGTCACGGATGCGGGCGCCGCGCCGAAGGCGGAGTAAGGACGTGCAAATGGGCAATTCAACGCGGCGCGCCGGACCTCTCCTGACAGGTTGCCTTTCGCTGGCAATCGGCGCCTCTGGTATGGTGCCGGCCTCTTTCGCCCCACTCTTCGGTGCAGGCGAAGCGCGCGCCGATTCCGATAGCCTGGTCCGGATCTCGCAGACCGGCTCCAATGCCCATCGCCGGCTGAAGCTCGGGCTCAACAAGGCCGTCGTTGTCGATCTGCCGGAGGATGCGCATGATATCCTCGTCTCCGATCCGACCATGGCTGATGCCGTGACCCGCACCTCGCGGCGCATCTACCTGTTCGGCAAGAAGGTCGGCCAGACGAATATCTTCGTCTTCGGCGCCGGTGGACAGGAGATCGTCAATCTCGACATCGAGATCGAGCGCGACGTCTCCGGCCTCGAAGTCAATCTCCGCCGCTTCATTCCCGACTCCAACATCAACGTCGAAATCGTCTCCGACAACATCGTGCTGACCGGCACCGTGCGCACGCCGCAGGATGCCACACAGGCCGCCGATCTGGCACAGGTCTTCCTGAAGGGCGGCGAGGCGACGACCAGAACCGAAACGGCATCCGGCACCGGCGGCGACAGCTCTGTGGCGCTTTTTGCCGAAGGTCGCCAGAGTTCGCAGGTCGTCAACCTGCTGCAGATCGAGGGCGAGGACCAGGTCACCCTCAAGGTGACGATCGCCGAGGTCCGCCGCGAGGTGCTGAAGCAGCTCGGCTTCGACAATCTGGTTTCCAATTCTTCCGGCATGACGGTCGCTCAGCTCGGCAGTCCCAGCGCCGACAGCGCCGCGTCGACGGTCGGTGGCGGTCTGGCGGCGCTCTTCAAGAGCTCGATCGGCAAATACGACATTTCGACCTACCTCAACGCGCTGGAACAGGCCAAGGTCGTCAAGACGCTCGCAGAACCGACGCTGACGGCGATATCGGGCCAGGCCGCGACCTTCAATTCCGGTGGCCAGCAGCTTTATTCGACGACCGACAGCGACGGCAATGTCACCGTCGTACCGTTTAACTACGGTATCAGCCTCGCCTTCAAACCGGTCGTGCTGTCATCGGGCCGCATCAGCCTGCAGATCAAGACCAACGTCTCCGAACCGGTGGCCGGCAGCGGCAACGCCACCTATCAGCGCCGCTCGGCGGAAACCTCGGTGGAGCTGCCTTCGGGCGGCTCGATCGCGCTCGCCGGCCTTATCCGCGACAATGTTTCCCAGACGATGGGCGGCACGCCCGGTGTCTCGAAGATCCCGCTACTCGGGACGCTCTTCCGCCAGAAGGGTTTCGAGCGTCAGGAAACCGAGCTCGTCATCATCGCCACGCCCTATCTGGTGCGCCCGGTGGCGCGCAACCAGCTCAACCGGCCGGACGACAATTTCAGCCCTGAGAACGACGGTGCGACCTTCTTCCTCAACCGTGTCAACAAGGTCTATGGCCGCCGCGAGGCGCCCGTTGCAGACGCGCAGTTCCACGGCTCGATCGGGTTCATCTACAAATGAGCGGGGCACGATCGGCAGCAATGGCAGAAAACAGAGATCAGGCGATGGCCCATATGATTGCGACGACACCCCGCTTCGGAATCTCGAAGGCGTTTTTTGCGATGGCCGCCATGTCGATGGCAATCCTTTCCGGATGCGCCGGCCCGCATGACCAGCTGACGACCGGCGGCATTCCGGACGATTACCGCGCCCGCCACCCGATCATCGTCACGGAGGCGGAGCAGACGGTGGATATACCCGTCGCCTCCACCGATCGCCGCCTGACCATCGCCCAGCGCGACCTCATCCGCGGCTTTGCCACAAACTACATCTCGCGCGCCTCGGGGCCGGTTTATGTGCTGTCTCCGCAAGGCTCGCCGAATTCGGCGGCAGCCTATCAGCTGCGCAATCAGGTCCGTGCCGAGCTGACATCGAGGGGGATCGCAAGCTCGAAAATCGTCAACACCTCCTATGCCGCCGCCGGTCCCGGCGATGCGGCGCCGATCCGGCTGAGCTTTACCGGCACCACCGCGGTCACCACGCAATGCGGTCAGTGGCCGAAGGACATCTCGAACGATTTGACCAACCAGAATTATTATAATTTCGGCTGCGCCTCACAGAACAACCTTGCCGCCCAGATTGCCAATCCGGAGGATCTGGTGGCACCCCGCGGCATGACCCCGATCGACGCACAGCGGCGCAACAATGCCATCCAGGAATACCGCACGACGACATCGACAATCGAAGATGTCGGCAGCGACAGCAGCTTCTGAGGCGGAACGGGACGATGAGCGCGATCGAATACGAAATCAAAAACCCCAGCGAGCTTCGCAACGCCGAGGAGGCGGTGCGCATGGCGGATCTGGAAAACATGCGGCCGTTGCCGCGCATCTCCGTCCACGCCTTCTGCGAGAGCGAGGTCCTGCAGCATGTCATGGAACGCTGCGCCAATGATCGGCGCGTCGCGAAAGTCAGCATGCGCATCACCAGCGGCGGCATCGCCGCTGCCGCCAATATGTTTTCCGGCGCCCCGACGCCGAACCTCATCATCCTCGAGACCAAGGCGAATGCCGCGAACCTGCTCGGCGAACTCGCACCGCTCGCCGCCGTCTGCGATCCGACGACCAAGGTCGTCATTATCGGCTATTACAACGATATCGGGCTTTATCGCGAACTCATCCGCAACGGCATTTCCGAATATATGGTCCAGCCCGTCGCCATGCCCGATATCCTTGCGGCGATGGCCTCGATCTTCGTCGATCCGGAAGCCGAGCCGCTTGGCCGCAGCATCGCCTTCATCGGCTCGAAGGGCGGCACCGGCGCTTCGACCATCGCGCATAATTGCGCCTTCGGCATTTCCAATCTCTTCTCCACCGAGACGATCCTCGCCGATCTCGACCTGCCTTATGGCACGGCGAACATCGATTTCGACCAGGATCCGGCCCAGGGCATCGCTGAAGCGGTCTTCGCACCCGATCGTCTCGACGAGGTCTTCCTCGACCGCCTGTTGACGAAATGCTCCGAGCATCTGTCGCTGCTTGCCGCACCCTCGCTGCTCGACCGTGCCTATGATTTCGACGGCCAGGCCTTCCAGCCGGTGCTCGATGTTCTGCAGCGCAGCGCGCCCGTCACAGTGCTCGATGTCCCGCATGCATGGTCGGAATGGACGCGCTCGGTGCTGTCGAGCGTCGACGAGGTGGTCATCGCAGCGGTTCCCGATCTCGCCAACCTGCGCAACGCCAAGAATATGCTCGACGCGCTGCGCAAGATGCGGCCGAACGACCGGCCGCCGCATCTCATCCTCAATCAGGTCGGCATGCCGAAACGGCCGGAAATTTCGCCGTCGGATTTCTGTGAGCCGCTGGAGATCGATCCGATCGCGATCATTCCCTTCGACATCCATCTTTTCGGCAACGCCGCCAACAGTGGCCGGATGATCTCGGAAGTCGACCCGAAGTCGCCGACGGCGGAAACCTTTTCGCAGATATCGCACATCGTCACCGGCCGTGTCGCGATCAAGAAGGCGAGGAAGGGCGGCCTGCTGGGCCTCCTAAAGCGCAAATAGACGATGAGCAATTCCAGCAAAAGCGGGAAGCGGCTTTGCGTCCGCAATTGCGTGAAAACGAACAGATAGAGCATTTCCATGACTCGGAGAGATCGGGAAATGCTCTAGAACGAGCAGATTGGATCGAGTGGCATGTTTGGAAAACGCGGAAATGAGGGTTCCGGAAAGGTCGGGGGGGCGATTGCTCCTCCGCCGCCGGCTCCGGCCGCCGCCCCTGCGGCCTCTTCCCCCTCCATTCTGGTCGAACCCTCGCGCGAGTCCGCACGCCAGCAGGTGACGCCGCCGCCGATGCAGACGCCGCAGCGCAAGCGCCCGGCCCGCACCGATGAATATTACGACACCAAGGCGCAGGTCTTTTCCGCGCTGATCGACACGATCGATCTCTCGCAACTTTCCAAGCTCGACGGCGAAAGCGCCCGCGAGGAAATCCGCGACATCGTCAACGACATCATCACCATCAAGAACTTTGCGATGTCGATCTCCGAGCAGGAAGAACTGCTCGAGGATATCTGCAACGACGTCCTCGGGTACGGCCCGCTGGAGCCGTTGCTGGCGCGCGACGACATCGCCGACATCATGGTCAACGGCGCCGGTCAGACGTTCATCGAAGTCGGCGGCAAGACGATCGAATCGGAAATACGCTTCCGCGACAATGCACAGCTTCTCTCGATCTGTCAGCGCATCGTCAGCCAGGTCGGCCGCCGCGTCGACGAATCGAGCCCGATCTGCGACGCCCGCCTGCCGGATGGCTCGCGCGTCAACGTCATCGCGCCGCCGCTGTCGATCGACGGGCCGGCGCTCACCATCCGCAAGTTCAAGAAGGACAAGCTGACCCTCGATCAGCTCGTCCGTTTCGGCGCGATCACGCCGGAAGGTGCAACCGTGCTGCAGATCATCGGGCGCGTGCGCTGCAATGTCGTCATTTCAGGCGGCACCGGCTCGGGTAAAACCACGCTTCTGAACTGCCTCACCAACTATATCGACAGGGACGAACGCGTCATCACCTGCGAGGATACGGCCGAACTGCAACTGCAGCAGCCGCATGTCGTGCGTCTCGAAACGCGCCCGCCGAATATCGAAGGCGAGGGCGAGATCACCATGCGCGATCTCGTCAAGAACTGCCTGCGTATGCGTCCCGAGCGCATCATCGTCGGCGAAGTGCGCGGACCTGAAGTTTTCGACCTGCTGCAGGCGATGAACACCGGTCACGACGGTTCGATGGGCACCATCCACGCCAACACACCGCGCGAATGCCTGAGCCGTATTGAATCGATGATCGCCATGGGGGGCTTTACCCTGCCGGCAAAGACGGTGCGCGAGATCATTTCCAGCTCGGTCGATGTCGTCATTCAGGCGGCACGCCTTCGCGACGGTTCGCGCCGCATCACCCAGATCACCGAGGTGATCGGCATGGAAGGCGACGTCATCATCACCCAGGACTTGATGCGCTACGAGATCGATGGCGAGGATGCGAATGGCCGCCTGATCGGCCGGCACATGTCGACCGGCGTCGGCAAGCCGCATTTCTGGGATCGCGCCCGCTACTTCAACGAGGAAAAGCGTCTTGCCGCCGCCCTCGACGCGATGGAAGCGAAAACGAAGGAATAGGCGAGATGTTCGGGTTCGATCCGATAGTATTGGCAATCGTCGTCCTCGCCGCCGTCTCCGCGGCGGCGGTCGCCTATGCCCTGTTGTTTTCGAAGATCGAGGCCGACAAGAAATCGGCAAGCCGCATCAATCGCGTCAAATCGGCCGAAAGCGACCGGGTCAAGGTCAAGGCTGCCCGTGACCGGGTGCAAGAGCTGTCGAAGCGCCGTAAATCGGTGCAGGACAATCTGAAGGATCTGGAAAAGCGCCAGCACGAAAAGACCAAGAAGACCGTGTCGATGAAGGCGCGGCTGGTGCAGGCCGGCCTGACGATCACGGCGGCGAAATTCTATCTCATCAGCGCCGTCTTCGCCTCCATGCTGCTTCTCGTCGCCTTGGTCGTCGGCGCATCGTGGATGGTCATGGTCGGTATCGCCGTCGTCGCCGGTCTCGGCCTGCCGCGCTGGGTCGTTGGCTTCCTGATCAAGCGCCGCCAGACCAAGTTTTTGAACGAACTCCCCAATGCGCTTGACGTTATTACGCGCTCAATCAAATCGGGCCTGCCGCTCAACGATGCGATCCGCCTTATTGCCACCGAAGGCACCGAGCCTGTCAAGAGCGAGTTCCTGCGGGTGATCGAGGCGCAGCAGGTAGGCCTGAGTATCCCCGACGCCTGCGCGCGCATGACGATCCACATGCCGCTCCAGGAAGTCAACTTCTTCGCCATCGTCATCGCCATCCAGTCGCAGGCCGGCGGCAATCTGTCGGAAGCGATCGGCAACCTCTCCAAGGTGCTGCGTGAGCGCAGGAAGATGAAGGCCAAGGTCCAGGCGCTCTCGATGGAAGCCAAGGCGTCGGCCGTCATTATCGGGGCTCTGCCCTTCATCGTCGCGACGCTCGTCTACATGACGTCGCCGAACTACATGATGATCCTTTTCACCGATCCGCGCGGCCATTTTATCATGGGTGTCTCGGCGATCTGGATGTCGATCGGCATCTTCGTCATGCGCAACATGGTCAATTTTGACATCTAGCCGGAAGGACGCACCATGTCGCAGGATCTTGCCGCAACGCTAACCAATCCGAGCATGCTGATCGCCCTCTTCGTCGCGATTGCCGTCTTCGCCACTTTTTACACGATCGCCATTCCCTTTTTCGAGCGCGGCGATTTGAACAAGCGCATGAAGGCTGTTTCCACGGAGCGCGAGCAGATCCGTGCCCGCGAACGCGCCCGCATGAACACGGAAACCGGCGCCGGCAAGGCCTCGCTCAGGAACCAGAACAACCGCTCGGTCCGTCAGATCGTCGAGCGCTTCAACCTGCGCAAGGCGCTGGTCGACGAAAACACGGTCAACAAGCTGCGTGCCGCCGGCTTCCGATCGGAGAATGCGCTGAATACCTTCCTGGTGGCGCGTTTCCTGCTGCCTTTCCTGTTCCTGACGCTTGCCGCTGTCTGGGTCTTCGGCCTCGGCAATCTCGCCGAAAAGGGCACGCCGATCCGCCTCTTCGCCGTCATCGGCGTCGGTTATCTCGGCTTCTACGCGCCGAATATCTTCATCTCGAACCGCATGGGCAAGCGCCAGCACTCGATCAAGCGCGCCTGGCCGGATGCGCTGGACCTGATGCTGATCTGCGTTGAATCCGGCATCTCGATCGAGGCCGCGATGCGCCGTGTGTCGGAAGAGCTCGGGGAGCAGTCGCCGGCGCTTGCCGAGGAGATGGTGCTGACCACGGCTGAGCTTTCCTTCCTGCCGGATCGCCGTGCGGCGCTCGAAAATCTTGCCACGCGCACCCAGATCGAGCTGGTTCGATCGGTGACTCAGGCGCTGATCCAGGCCGATCGCTACGGTACGCCGGTTGCACAGGCGCTGCGCGTTCTTGCCCAGGAAGGACGCGACGAGCGCATGAACGAGGCGGAAAAAAAGGCTGCCGCCCTGCCGCCGAAGCTGACGGTGCCGATGATCCTGTTCTTCCTGCCGGTGCTGATCGCCGTCATTCTCGGTCCGGCCGGCATTCAGGTGGCAGACAAGTTCTGACGGTTGCGCCGGCGCCGGAAAGCGGATGCCGCTTTCGGCAGAAGACGATGTTGCCTCAAAGACCGTCGGCCGATCCGGAGCCTTCAAACACGCGTGACCAGCACCGGCATAGCTGGTAAACGGGACGGACGACCATCGGCAAGCGGATGCAACCGCAGTGCCCCTGGCGCGCGTTCAATCCAAAAGAGAGGTCTCCGATGTCTTCTGCGGGCATTTTCATCAGCATCTTGGCAGCCTTGGCGGTCGGCGCGATGAGCCCTGGGCCGAGCTTCGTCGTCGTCTCCAGGATCGCCATCTCGCGTTCCAGGCTGGATGGCCTTGCGGCCGCACTCGGCATGGGCGCCGGCGGTGTCGTTTTTGCCGTGCTGGCGCTTGCCGGGCTGACGGCGCTGCTGTCTCAGTTCGAATGGCTCTATGTCCTGCTAAAGATCGCAGGCGGCGCCTATCTCGTCTATATCGCCGTCAATATCTGGAGGAGTGCCGGTCAGCCGCTCGAAGTCTCTGACACCGTCAACGGCAACCGCGCGCTGAGATTGAGTTTCATGAATGCGCTGCTGACCCAGCTCAGCAACCCGAAGACCATCATCGTCTATGCCAGCCTCTTTGCGGCACTTCTGCCGAGGACGGTGCCGCTCGATCTCATCGTCGCGCTGCCGCTCGGCGTCTTTGCCGTGGAGGCGGGGTGGTATTCGATCGTGGCCTTCGCCTTTTCGGCCCGCCATCCGCGGCGCCTCTATCTTGCCGCCAAGGGCTGGATCGACCGGGCCGCTGGTGCCGTCATGGGCGGCCTGGGTTTGCGTCTCATTCTTTCAGGCCTGAGCGCCCGCTAAGATCAGGATCTGTCTGAAGGCGTAAGCCTTTCCGACGACATGATTCGGTCAGTTGGTGTTGCTGTCGCCTGCTGCTTGCGGCGTCTTGTCCTTGGCGGCGAGTTTCTGCCAGGAATTCTGCTGCGAGAGCATGCCTCTGAGATAGGCGACATTGGCATCGGCCTGCTGCGGCGAAAGTTCGCGCCGGGCTATCTGCTCGGCTTCCGGGAAACGCCCCTGTAGGCCGACGACCAGGGCAAGGTTCTGCCTGACGCGGCTGTCGGCAGTCGGCTGGCTGGCGGCGGAACGCAGGTAGGTTTCGGCCGTGCGCAGATCGCCGGTCAGCACGTAGGACATGCCGAGGTTGGAAAGGATGGAGGGCTCGTTCGGCTGGATGTCGAGCGCGTCGCGGTAGCGCTGCCGGGCATCACTTGCCCGGCCCATCTGGTCGAGGATCGCGCCCTGGGCGGAGATCAGCTTCCAGTCAGGACGGTCGGGCGTCTGGGCGCGGCCGATCGTGTCGAGCGCCTGCTGAAACTGGCCGGCCGCCGCCTGCGCCTTGCCGTAGGCGGCCAGCACGTTGCGGTCGGCGGGATTGGCGATCGCCACCTGCTGCATGACGGCGAGCGCCTGCGTGTCGCGACCGTTCATGCGCAGCAGATTGGCGTAGTTGACGCCGGTGACGGGATCGCGCGGGTTCTTTTCATAGGCCTGGCCGAGCCGGTCCGTCGCTGAGCGCAGCTCGATCGCGTCCATCTCTTCGACCGGCTTGGTGAGTTTCGGGACCGAGCCCGTTGTCATCCGGTCCTTGGTCGTCGAGCAACCGGCGAGTGCCAGGACGAGCAGCGATGCCGCAGCGCCCTGCAGGATACGATTCGTGAATGTGGTGGTGAGCGAGGCAGGCATGGCGCGTTCCTGGATTCCGAAATCGGCGCCTGACCTCGAAGCGGAACAGGGAAAGGTTTGACGCGTAATCTTCGCTCCAGCAATAGTCTGTTAACCCTAACAGACCGTTAAGGAACGATTCCTTGCGACCGCCGAAGGACAATCATGGCCCCCTATCAGTTTATCGAGAGACCGACTCCTTTCAACACGAAGGGCGGTTCGACGCTGCCGATCTTTGCCGTTACGCCTGCCCATATCGAGACCGGCACGATCGATCCGATCGCGCTCAATTGGGCGCGCAGGGCAGGCTACAAGGCCGAAAGCGGGTCGCTGCTGCTGATCCCGACGGCCGAAGGCCATCTCGGCGGCGCGCTTTACGGCCTCGGCACCAATCCATCCGAGCAGCCTTACATCACCGGCAGGCTCGCCCGTGCGCTGCCGGCCGGCGACTGGCACATCGAGACCGCGCCGCTGACGGCAAATCGCCTGGCCCTCGGCTTTGGGCTCGGCAGCTACCGTTTCGACCGTTACAAATCCGAAAAGTCGCCGGCGGCGACGCTGATGATCCCCCGCGATGCCGACGCAGCCGATATCAAGCGCCAGCTTGCCGGCGTCTTTCTCGCCCGCGATCTGATCAATACACCGACGAACGACATGGGGCCGAACCAGCTCGAGGCCGTTTTCCGTGGCCTGGCCGAACATTACAAGGCTGAGATATCGGTTATATCGGGCGACGACCTGCTCAAGCAGAACTTTCCGCTGGTCCATACCGTCGGCCGCGCCAGCGCCGATGCGCCGCGCCTGCTTGAGCTGCGCTGGGGCAAGAAGGGTCATCGCAAGGTGACGCTCGTCGGCAAGGGTGTCTGCTTCGATACCGGCGGTCTCGACATCAAGCCTGCCGCCTCGATGCTGCTGATGAAGAAAGACATGGGCGGCGCGGCGAATGTCATGGGGCTTGCCCTGATGATCATGGACGCCAAGCTGAAGGTCGATCTGCGCGTTATCGTTCCGGTCGTCGAAAACGCGATCTCGTCCAATGCCTTCCGCCCCGGCGACATCTACCGGAGCCGCAAGGGCCTGACCGTCCAGATCGACAATACCGACGCTGAAGGCCGGTTGATCCTTGCCGATGCGCTTGCCTATGCCGACGAGGAAGAGCCCGAGCTCTTGATCGACATGGCGACGCTGACCGGCGCTGCCCGCGTTGCGCTTGGCCCGGATCTCCCGCCCTTCTTCACCGACGACGCCAATCTGGCGCATGACCTGACCGAAGCAAGCCTGGAAACCGATGATCCGCTCTGGCGCCTACCGCTCTATTCCGGCTACGAAAAGGATATCCGCACCAAATTCGCCGATCTCACCAATGCGCCGGCCGGTGGCATGGCGGGGGCGATCACCGCGGCCCTCTTCCTCAAGCGTTTCGTCAGCAAGGCGAAGAGCTGGGTGCATTTCGATATTTTCGGCTGGGCTCCGTCCGAACGGCCGCATTCGCCGGGCGGCGGCGAGGCACAGGCGATCCGCGCACTCTTTCACCATATCCGCGAGAGCCTGCGCTGACGCCATCC
The DNA here is from genome assembly GCF_057653715.1 of Rhizobium sp. WSM1328. NCBI lineage: Bacteria > Pseudomonadati > Pseudomonadota > Alphaproteobacteria > Hyphomicrobiales > Rhizobiaceae > Rhizobium > Rhizobium sp. WSM1328. Next base: position 4,607,422 of record NZ_CM172788.1, read on the forward strand.
GCAGAAAAGCGTTGAGGCGCGCCGCGTGTTCACGCGTTGCGCCTCGCTGCCGATCGTTAAAATTTTATTCACCTTGCCGGACAGCAATTTCCAGCGCCTCTTGCATGTCCACAGCAACTGCCGGAAAATGGAACGTTAGCGTAACGATCTTCCGGAGGGGCCGTGCCGATCGAACTGACCGCCTCGCAGGCGCTGGGGCTCTGGCATGGCGCGGCGCTCGATCAGGTCCGCCACGATGACCGCGATTTGACGTTGCGTCAGATGGCGATCCTGCTGCATATTTATCTGGTGCCGCCGCCGCACACGGTGCGCGGGCTTGCCGCCACGCTTGATGTCACCAAGCCGGTCATTACCCGCGCCTTGGATACGATGGGTGAGATGGGCCTGGTCGATCGTGTGCGTGACGATGCCGACCGGCGCAACGTGATCATCAAGCGCACCGTCGGCGGTGCGCTCTACCTGGAAAAGCTCGGCGATCTCATCCGAGATCAGGCTCGCCGGCTGCCGATCTGAAAGGAATGCGAATGACGATGCTCGACCGCCGCCTGCATGCTTACAGGTCTGATCTCGCGGAAGCGGGGCTCGAAGGCAAGGTTGAGGCGTCACGTTTTACGGAAGGCGCGCCGGCGCGTGTCGCCGTTCCTGTCCTGGCCGTGCGCCCTGAACCGGACCTTGCCCGCGGAATCGATACGGAACTGCTTCTCGGCGAGGATGTGACGGTTTTCGATCGCGCCGGCGGCTGGTGCTGGGTGAAAGCCGCTTCGGACGGGTATGTCGGCTATGTCAAGGCAGACGCGCTCTTGGAAGGCCGGCCGGCGCCGACCCATATCGTCACCGTGCAGCGCACCTTCCTCTATCCGGAACCGGAACTGCGCAAGCCCCACCAGGCCATCCTGTCGATGGGAAGCCGCGTCCACGTCGCCAGCGAGGCGGAGGCGCGCGGCAATCGCTATGTCGTGCTCGAGGACGGAACTGCGATATTCGCCAAGCACGTCCAGCCGATCGGCGCGCTCGATGGCGCCGATTATGTGGAGATCGTCGCCCGTTTCCTGGAAACGCCCTATCTTTGGGGCGGGCGTTCCGGCCTCGGCATCGATTGCTCCGGCCTCGTCCAGTTGGCGATGCTGATGACGGGCAGAGCTGCGCCGCGCGATACCGACCTGCAGGCGGCCGGCCTCGGCCAGCCGATCGATCGCTCCGAAATCCGCCGTGGCGACCTGGTCTTCTGGAAGGGCCATGTCGCCGTCTTCGAAGATCCGGAAACCATCCTCCACGCCAACGGTCATAGTATGACGGTGGCGCGCGAGAATTTCGAGGCCGCGGTCGAGCGCATCGGCTGGCTCTACGAGCAACCGACCGGCTATCGCCGCCCGATCAGCTGATCAGCCGATCGGAGGCTGCGGCCAGGATCTCACTCCGCCCGTCCAGTCCTCGAAGGCTTTCGACAGTCTCAGCACCCGCATATCGTCGAAGCGCGGCCCGACGATCTGCAACCCGATCGGCATGCCCGATCGGGAGAAACCGCAATTGATCGAGGCGGCCGGCTGCTCCGACATGTTCCACGGCACCGTGAAACCGATATGCTCGAACGGCAGTGCCGGATCATTGGTCGGAGATGCCCATTCGGCCGGATAGGAGATGATCGGATTGGTCGGCGAAAGCAGGGCGTCGACCTCGGTAAACAGCCGTCCGCAGCTCTTGCGCATCTCGATCGTCTGATTGAAGCCCTTGACCGCATCGACGCCGCTGATGTCGGCGCCGCCCATCGCCCAATCCCTGATATAGGGCAGGATGCTGTCGCGCCTGTTGTCGTCGAGATCCGCGATATCGCCCCAGAACCGGGACCGCCAGAAATTGTCGAGGCCATCCAGCATCGCGCGCGTCAGCACCGGCTGGACCGATAGAATGGTCGCGCCGGCCGCCTCGAATTGTTTCGCCGCCGCTTCCACCGCGGCCCTGATCTCGTCGTCCACCGCAAGGCCGCAGCCGGCATCGAGCATCAACCCGATCTTCATGCCCGACAGGTCGATGTCGAGATCCATCCAGTCGAAATCGTTCGGCGGCAGGCTGGTGCCGTCGCGCCAATCCGGCCGTGACAGCGTCGCCATCGAAAAGGCCGCATCCTCGACGGTGCGCGCCATCGGCCCGACGCAGCGCCCGACATAATAGGGATCGGCCGGAATGCGTCCATGGCTCGGTTTGAAGCCGAAGATGCCGGTCCAGCCGGCGGGAAGGCGCACCGAACCGCCGATATCGGTGCCGATATGCAGTGGTCCGTAGCCGGCCGCCGCCGCTGCGGAAGCCCCGGCACTCGATCCGCCGGGATTCTGCGTGGTGTTCCAGGGATTGCGGCTGAGAGGATGAAAGCTCGAAAGCCCGGAGGAAAGCATGCCGTAATCGGGGCAGGTGGTCTTGGCGAAGATCACCGCGCCATCTTCCCGCAGCCGGGCGGCGGCCGGCGCATCGGCGTCCGCGGGCCTCAGTTCCACCGCTCTCGTGCCTGATGGCACCGGCTGGCCCTTCGTGGCTATCAGTTCCTTCAGCGTCACCGGGATGCCGTCGAGGGAGCCAAGCGTTTCTCCCTTCGCCCAGCGCTCCGTCGACGCTTTCGCCTGCGCGCGCGCCGATTCCGGATCGTAGAGGTAGAGTGCCGAAATCGACGGCTCCCAGGCTGCTATATGATCCTCGAGAGACAGCCAGTATTCCAGGGGGGAGAGGCTCTTATCGGCGAAGCGTTGCCTGAGTTCGCGGATGGTAAGGTCGGTTTCGGTCATGGCATGGTCTTTCGGGCTCTTCGTCTTGGGAGGACATCAGCGGCTTGCCTCGCGCGGGTCGAGCAGATCGCGCAAACCGTCGCCGAGCATGTTGAAGCCGAAGACGGTGAGCGCGATGGCAAGACCGGGCAGGATCGCCAGCCAGGGGGCGAGCGCCAGATAGGTTTGCGCATCGCCAAGCATCCGGCCCCAGGTCGGCGCCGGCGGCGCCATGCCGAGCCCGAGGAAGCTAAGACCCGCTTCGGTGAGGATCGCCAGCCCCAGCTGGATCGCGCCATGCACGATGATCTGGCTGATGATATTCGGCAGCACATGGCGCAGCGAAATCGTCAGTCGCGTATTGCCGATGGCGCGCGCCGCCGTCACATAGTCGCGGCTCCAGGCCTGCAGCGAGGTCGCGAGTGTGACGCGGGCAAAGACCGGGATCATGAAGACGGCAATCGCCGTGATCGCGGTGAACCGCCCTGGCCCGAGAAAGGCGCCGAGCATCATGGCGGACAGGATCGGCGGCAGCGCAAAGATGACATCGCAGATGCGCATCAGCAGGGCTTCGAAAGGACCGCGGATCGCCGCCGCCGAAATACCTGATATCGAACCCAGCGTCCCGCCGATCATAACCGCTGTGATGGCGATTGACAGTGAATTCCAGCAACCTGCCATCAGCATCGAAAGCACGTCGCGGCCGAACTGGTCCGTGCCGAGCAGGCCGAAGGCAAGCGGCGGCTGCAGCTTGTGGATGATCTGCATTTTCGCCGGCGGCAGCGGCGTCCAGACGAGCGACAGCAGCGCGACGGCGACCAGCAGCCCGATGATCACAGTCCCTGAAATCAGGTTCATTCGCCGGCTAAGTCTAAAGATCCGGCGGCGGCTGGCAATGGCGGTCGATGCGATCGGTACCATGTTTCAGGCCGCCTTTCTCATCCTGGGATCAATCGCCAGATAGGAGAGATCGACGATGAAATTCATCACGATGACAAGGCCTGCGAAGAATAGCACGACATCCTGCATGACGATGACATCGCGCTGGGAGAGCGCCTGCAGCGCGAGCCGTCCGAGGCCGGGAAGGTTGAAGACGTTTTCAACCAGCACCGCGCCGGCGACGAGAAAGGTGAATTGCAGCCCGATCATCGTCAGGATGGGGATCAGCGCATTCGGCACGATATGCCGCCACAGCACCGCACTGCGGGAAAGCCCCTTGGCGACGGCAGTGCGGGCAAAATCCTCGTGCATCGTGTCGAGCACCGCTGAGCGCGCCACCCGCGTCAACACACCCGCCTGCGGCATCGCCAGCGCGACGGCGGGCATAACCAGCGCCTGCAATGCCGGCAGCAGGCCGGCGCCCCAGCCCGGGAAGCCACCGGCCGGCATCAGCCCGAGCATCGTCGAAAACAGGATGATCAACAGCAGCGCCACCCAGAAGGCGGGCACGGCGATGCTGATCTGCGAAAACAGCGTCACCATGATGTCGAAGACACCGCCGCGGCGCGAGGCGGCCAGCACGCCGAGCGGCAGGGCAATCGCCACCGAAAGCACGATCGCCATCAGCGCCAGTGGCAGCGTTACCGCCAGCCGCTCGACGATCAACCCCGCGACCGGTACGCCATAGGTCAGGGAATTGCCGAGATCGCCTGATAGCACGCCGATCAACCATTGCCCGTAACGCAGCAGCAGCGGCTGCTCGAGGCCGAGACTGTGACGCAGCGCCGCAAGCGTCTCCGGCGTTGCCGAGGTGCCGAGCATGATCGAGGCGGGATCGCCTGGCAGAAGGTCCATGACGGCGAAGATCAGCAGCGAGACGACGACGAGCGTGACGATGAGACCGGCGAAGCGGCGGGCGAGGAGTGGGATCATGCGTGCCACGCTTTCGATGTGGCCTGGCGGCTCCCCCGCCCGCCCTCATTCCTGTGCTCGTCACAGGAATCCAGCCACGGGGCGTCTGCGCCGTGAATAACTCTCATGCGATGAGTAGCTGGTTCTCCCGCGCCCAAGGACTTGGGCGCACTGGATTCCTGTGACAAGCACAGGAATGAGGGAGCGAGAGGTTCGCGTGAGTCGACCATATCCGACTGTTCTGCTTCCGGCGCCAAGGCCATCACCTCATCACATCGCGCCTGACCTACCCCTCTCACTCGTCCCAGGAAACACCAGTCAGCACGTTGGAAGGGATAGGCTCGTTCTCCCACAGGCCCTTCAGCTTCTTGTCCCAGACGCCGAGTTTCGGCATGACGAAGAGGTAGAGCGCCGGCACGTCCTCGGCGAGGATCTTCTGCGCTTCGCCATAGATCGCATTCTGCGCGGCGGGATCGGTCGTCTCCTGAACCTTCTTCATCAGCGCGTTGAAAGCGGGGTTCTTATAATTGAAATAATAGGGATCGCGCGCATAGATGTCGATGTCGAGCGGTTCGGCATGGGCGACGATCGTCATGTCGAAGTTGCGGTCCTTCATGATGTCCTGGACCCATTTCGCCGGAAATTCCGTCGGCTCGATATTCATCGTCACGCCGATCTCGGCAAACATCGCCTGCATCACCTGGGCGCTGCGCGGCGCATAAGCCATCTGCGGCGATTTGATCGTGAAGGTGAAACCGTTGGGGTAGCCTGCTTCGGCAAGCAGCGCCTTCGCCTTCTCGACGTCGTAAGGCAGCACGCCTGTCATGTCCTGATAGCCCGGATCGTTCGGCGTGTAGTGGCTGCCGATCGGCGTGCCGAGGCCCGACCATGCGCCGTCGATCACCGTCTTGCGGTCGATCGCCATCATCAGCGCTTGGCGGACGCGTTTGTCGTCGAACGGCTTCTTGGCAGTGTTCATGCCGGCAACGACCTTGAGCTCGGTATTGCCGATCTTGGTGACGAGCCTCGCATCGCCGTCGAAAGAACTCATCAGCTCAGGCGCGGCAAATTCCGGAAAGGCATCGAGATCGCCGGATTTCAGCGCTGCCGCCTGCGCCTGCGGATCGGCGATGAAGCGGAAGGTCACCTTGTCGAGCTTGGCGGCCGCATCCTTGTTCCAATAATCGGCATTCCTGGTGAGTTCGACCTTGTCGCCCTTCGCCCAGCTGGCGAAACTGAAGGGGCCGGTCCCCACTGGCGTCGTCTTGTCGTCGGCAGCCGTCTTCGGTGCGACCATCACAGAGGCTGGCCAGCCGAGCCAGTAGATCAGGCTGCCGGTCGGCGCAGAGAGATGCAGCACCAGCGTTTCGGCATCCGGCGTATCGATCGAGGCGATCGAAGCGAAGAAGCGCTTCTGCGGATTGACCGAATCGGCGCCACGGGCACGGTCGAGCGAAAACTTGGCGGCAGTGGCATCGAAGGCCTCGCCGTCATGGAATTTGACGCCGGTCTGCAGCTTGAACGTATAGGTCAGGCCATCGGGAGAGATCTCCCAGTTTTTTGCCAGCTGCGGCTGGATCTTGCCGGACTGGTCGATCGTCACCAGCCCTTCGAACACGTTCTGCCAGGTCACCTGGCCGATCGCGACCGGTGCTGCGATCGTCGGGTCGAGACCGGCCGGCTCGACGCTCATGCCGAGATTGAGGGTAGTCTTTGCCGCCTCGGCCGGCGTCATCGCCGTCATCACCAGGCCGGCCGAAAGTGCGGCACCGAGCGAAAGCCGCCGGGCGAAACGCGCTGAAGGCGCAAGCGAAAACTTGATCATCATGTTCCCTTGTCTGGCCACGCTGCGATGGCAGGCCCTTTTGCGAATAGAGTGGCACTATGTCAGTGCACACACAATGACGATTTTGTGTGCTCAGTGTAGCCGAAAAAGCTACACCGCAAATCCGCGGGCAATGCAAGCTCGAAGCGTCAGTCTTTCGTCTCGGCGGCACGGCTCGTGCGCTCGCGCATGAACCTCTCGATGAAATCGAGGAGTTTCGTCGCCGCGAAAGACAGCTGCCGGTCCGGCGCGACGCAGAGATCGACATGGGTGCGGATGCCGGTCTTGCCGGCGAGTGGAATGGCAAGGAGCTGACGCGCTTCGATCTCACGGCGGACGGTCAGTGCTGGCAGCAGCGTGGCCGCAGCCCCGCTAAGCACGAGTTCCTTCAGCATTTCGAGCGAGCTGGTGACGAAGACGGGATCGAGGCTCAGCCCCTCCTTCTCGAACAGCGCGTCGAAGGCCTGGCGGAAGCCGAAGGATTGATCCGGCAGCGCCAATGCGTAGTCGGCAAGCGTCCTTAGCGGGATCTCGGCATGCGCGGCGGCCGGATGCTGCGGCGTGGCGATGAGATCATAGGCGATCTCGGAGCGTAGCCGCACCTTGGTGCCGGACATCGGTGGCGCAAACAGCGTCACCGCAATATCCGCCTCGGCGCTGTTGACGGCATCCACCGCCTGCCGCGCGCTGGTGATCGTCACGGTAAAACGCAGCTTCGGATATTTCAGGCTGAATTCGGCAAGCGCCGGCGCCAGCAGATTGGCGACGGTGGCGCCATTGGCATAGATGCTGACACGGCCGCGCTGCAGGCCCTTCAGGTCTTCGATCAGCTGCTGCACATGATCGAGCTCGCGCAACGTCCGGCCGGCGCGGGCGGCAAGCAGTTCGCCGGCGGCCGTCAGCTTGACGCCGCGGGCGCTGCGTTCGACGAGCGGCGCGCCGAAATGATATTCGAGGTTCTCGATCTGCCGGCTGATCGCCGTCGGCGCGACATTGAGATTCTCGGCCGCCTGGCGCATAGAATTGGTCCTGACCAGCTCGTCGAAATACATCAGCGCCCGGATCTGCATTCACGTCTCTCCGCCTTTCGGCACGTTGGGGTTCCGGTTCCGACCCTAAAGCATGTCGCCCAAAAGTGCGCAGCGGTTTTGGGACAACGACATGGATAAAAACAAAGATCTCAGTCAACGACCATTCGGATAGCGGTCGCGCCATGCCATTTGCGCGCCCTCGACCGGAAGGGCGGTCGCCGCGTAGACGCCACGGGCGATCGCCCGCGCCATGACGATGGTCGCAAGGTGGCAAAGCTCCATCAGGCTCGCCATGTCGTCTCTTCGATGCTTGGCCGTCGAAGCGGCAAAGACGGTATCACCGTCGAGTGGCAGGTGCGCTGGCAGCAGTGCCCTGGCAAGGCCGTCATGGCCGGCGAGCGAAAGCCTGTGCGCCTCGGCCTTCGTCAGCTGCGCGTCGGTCACCACCGCGCCGATCGTCGTTGCCGGCGTGTTCATGCCCTTGAGCCGCATCCGGTGGTCGGCCACATCAGGCATGCCGAGCCCGCCGAATTCCGCGTCTTTTTCGAAAGGTGCTGCCCAGAAATGCGGCCCGTCGCCGATCGTTGCGGAGCCGAGCGCATTGACTGCGACGATCGCCGCGATGCGATGCCCGGTGCTGCTGACGGCGCTGGCCGAGCCGAGCCCGCCCTTGACGGTGGCCGTCGTCGCCCCTGTGCCTGCACCTGTCGTGCCGAGCGCGAATGTGCCCTTGGCCGCAGCCTGCAGTGCCGTATAGCCCATGTCGCGATAGGGGGAGTGAAGGCCCCAATCCTTGTCGCCGCCATTCAGCAGGTCCATCAGGATCGCCTGCGGCACGATCGGGATGCGCACCGACCCGACGGCAAAGCCGCGGCCGCGCTCGCGCAGGCCCGCCTGCACGCCGCCGGCGGCATCCAGCCCGAAAGCCGAGCCGCCGGAGAGCACGAAGGCATCCACGGCATTGACGGTCATCGACGGATCGAGCAGGCCGGTGTCGCGCCCGCCCGGCGCACCGCCGAGCACCGTGCCGGATGCGACGGCCGGTTCGTCGAAGACGATGACCGTGACGCCGGAACCGAGCGCAAGGTCGGTCGCATGGCCGATGGAAAGACCTTCGATATCGGTGATGAGATTGAGAAGATCGGGCAAGGGCGGATCCTTATGCGGGAAGGCGGCCGGTAGGACTGTACTGCATAATTCCTTAAATCGGAATCGATTTAAGGACAAAATTATGCAGCAATTCAAAGTGTTACAGCCTTTGCGCGTTCATAAAGACGCGCGGCGCTGCAATGCCCTCAAAAAACAAGACCGGCCCCATGTGGCGGGACCGGTCGGACATCGGGAAAAGCCGCGAATGCTAATCGCGGCCTCATGCCCTCAGGCATGAAGCGGCTTCGGATGACGGCGGGTCATCAGGTCATGGATGGCCAACCGCACCTCATCGGGCGAGCCGAAACGCTGCTCGTCGAGGTCGTGGACATGAAATTTCACGGCGATGAACTTCAGCCGATCTTCATCGGGAATGACGATCCCGACGGGAACGCCTGCATATTCGATAACTTGCTTCTTCATAGATAGAACTCCTGCCGCGCGACATGCGCAGCCATGGCGAATTGACTTGTCTGGTACCGTTGAAAGGAGGACGAACGTCACATTCGACAGTTCGGGCGGGAGAGGGCGCCCGGACGGTCATTGCCAAGCACAGATCGCCCAAGGAGATCGGCGAGAATATCGATGTCTATCATGCTCGTTCCTTGTGTTGGCGTTGCACTTGAGTGGTCCCGGTAGAGCCCGGGGCCGGTGAAGGCTGTCTTCTATAATCCACTAACTTGGTAGAGATTACCTGATAGCCTGTCAGAAACATATTCCGAAACGTGTCAAAATATCGACGATCCGAAAAAATTCATTCCGTCACAGCCCGAACTTACAGAAAGAAACATATCAGCTCTTCGTTAAATTCGCATGACAGAATCGAACTTCGATCGATCACAGCGGCAGACATAAGAAGCCTTGCTGTATGAGGCAATGGCCCGTTTCATTAAAAATCGAAATGCCTCGAAATGACCGATTTGGTTAATGCTGGAAGCCCTGTGTCACCAGCCTTCTTCGAGCACCTTCTCCAGCGTGTCCGCGAAAAAATCCGCGCTGTCGATGCTGAGGCAGAGCGGCGGTTTGATCTTCAGCACATTTTGGTGATCGCCGGTCGGCTGCATGATGACGCCGAGGTCGAGAAGCCGGTCGCAGATTGCAGCCGTCTCTTCCGTCGCCGGCTCCAGCGTCGTTCTGTCGCGGACGAATTCGAGGCCGAGATAGAGGCCCATGCCGTGCACGGCGCCCGCAATCGGATGGCGGTCGATCAGCGCGGCGAGCCGCGCCTTCAGATGATCGCCGACCGCCCGGGCATTTTCCTGCAACTTTTCCTCGGCCATGATGTCGAGCACCGTCATGCCGGCGATGCAACTGACGGGGCTGCCGCCGGTGGAGGAAAAGAAAGTGCCCTCCTTCTCCAGCGATTGCGCAATCTCCCGCGTGGTGATGACGGCGCCGAGCGGATGGCCGTTGCCCATGCCCTTGGCGACGGTGATGATATCAGGCACGACGCCCTGCTGCTCGAAGCCCCAGAAATAGTGCCCGAGCCTGGCATAGCCGACCTGCACTTCGTCGGCGATGCAGACGCCGCCGCGAGCGCGTACCTGCGCATAGAGCTCCTTGAGATAGCCTTCCGGCAATGGAATGCCGCCGGCATTGCCGTAGACCGATTCGGCGATGAAGCCCGCAAGGCCTTCGCCCGCAGCATCTATTGCCTCCAGCACCGGCGTCGCCATGCCGAGATAATCCGCTGCCGTATCGGGACCACGGAAGTCGCCGCGATAGGTGTTCGGCGAAACGATGGTATGCACCCAGTCCGGCCGGGTGGTCGGTGCCTGCGGATTGTCGGCGATCGAGGTGGAGACGGCGTCGCTCGCCGCTGACCAGCCATGATAGGCTTCGAGCAGGCAGAGCATGTTGCGCGCGCCGCTATGGGCTTGCGCCAGCCGAAGCGCCAGATCGTTCGCCTCCGAGCCGCTGTTGACCAGGAAGACCGCATCGAGCCCATCCGGCGACAGGGCGGCGAGGCGTTCGGAAAATTCTGTAATCGCGGCGTAGTGAAAGCGCGAATTCGTGTTGAGCCGCAGCCATTGCGCGCTGATCGCCGCCGCGAGCTTGGGATGGCCATGGCCGAGAATGGTGACGTTGTTGACCATGTCGAGATAGGCGCGGCCCTCGACATCGAACAAATGCTCCTTCCAGCCGCGCTCGATCTGCGGCGGCGCCGCATAATAATTCTTCTGCGGCCTTGCGAGATGCGCCCGCCGCCTGGCGAAGAGTTTGGCGGTTTCAGGTTGCGGCGCATCCGCTTGCGGGCTGAGAAGCAGCGAAGGCGAAGGGCAGAGCACCGACCAGGCCGCCGCCGTGCGCGGCGTCGCAAAAAGCGGCGGTTCGAGACCGGCGACGCTGCAAAGCTGGACGCGCAGCCCGCCGAGCGACGACGCCTCTCCGAAAACAGTGCCGAGCGAATCGCCGGCGGCGATCTCGGCTCCATCCTCGACGGAGAGGTCGAGCCCGTCGAGATGCAGGGTCATCGTATCGCTGGCGAGCGTCAGATGCTGGTCCTTCCAGCCGATGCGGCCGGCAAAGGGCGCGGCAATCGCGCTGCCTGCGGCAAGGCATATGTCGACATGCAGAGCGCAGGTCGCCTGTCCCTTCGCGGTTCCCGCGCGGGAAAGCCGATATTCGCCGTAGCGCGTCGCTGCCGTACCGTTTTCGGTTGCCATGCGGGCAAGCAGCCGCCAGTCCATGTCCGTATTCAGCCAGTTGCCGGCGGAAAAATGCGGGCTCCGTACCCCAAGATCGACATAGGCGATCCCGGCGGGATCGATGTCGGGCAGCAACGGCAGCCATCCCGATGTTTCCGGCGCGGTGACATCTACGCCGGCTGCCTTGAGGATCGCGGCTTCCATGAGATCGAAGGGAACCGACATCGCCGTATCGAAGATCGCCCGCTCGCGGTCGAGATTGTCGCGGACATAGTCATTGTCGGGATCGACCGAAATCTGCTGCTCGCCGCTGGCGACGAGAATGACCGCGCGTGCGACGATCAGCGGCCAGAGCGCCTTCAGTTCCTCCTCGCTCAGCGGATAGATCGCCTGATAGGCGGTGACGGCGGGCAGAATATGAAAGGGGTCGCCATCGGCCTGATGCAGCAGCGAAGCGCAGGTGACGGCGAGATCGCCGACCAGCCAGCCGCGGATGATGTCGCCGAAATCGATCACCCCGTCGGGGATGATATGGCCATGGGCGTCACGGTGGCCGACGACATTGTCGCCGGTGACGTCGTGATGCACGGCCTGTAGCCGAAGCGCCGGCGCCAACGGCTGGATGCGGCGGACGGCCATCACCATGGTCTTGGCGATCCGGTCGCGCGCCGCACTGTCGGTGATGGCCGAAAGCAGCTGCACGGCAACGGGACCTGCCCGTCTGAGATCCCATTGCAGGCTGCGGTCGAGACCGGGATGGTTGAAATCGGCAAGCGCCTGCGCCAGCCTGGCGCAGAGCGCGCCCAGCGCCGCCACGGAAGCCGGCGCTAGATAGGTCAGCTCCGTCAGCCCCTCGCCTTCCAGATATTCCAGCAGCCGGACCTGATAGCCCTGCCCGCGCACGGTAAGGACGACGATCTCCCGCCCCTCATTGGTGGGGATCACCTTCGGAACGCGCGGCGCATCTTGCCGGCTTTTGAGGTGACGGATCGCCGCATTCTGTGCTTCGAGCTCACGGATATCGTAGGCGGCGTGGCAGATCTTCAGGACGTAGCGACCCCTCTCGCTATCGACGCGATAGTTTCGATCCTGCTGGCTGCCGAGTTCGGCAAGCGTGCCGGATAGGCTGTAATGAGCAAGGAGGATCTCTTCCGCATCAGTGGCGGTCACATCGGGGCGCGGCAGCGCCATGCGATCAACAAGCGCCTCGTCGGTCATGACACCCCTCCCGCAGCATGATTCGATTACCTATTGAATGAGATAATCAAGTACTTGCCGCTGGCAGGCAACGGGGATTGTCGTTTGCCAGCAAAAGAGATGCAGGGCTGCGCTCAGCCCATGCGTTCGGAGGCGTAGCCGCCGGGGCTTGCCGGGAAGACCACGGTGCGGTTGCCGTTCAGGAAGGTGCGGTGATGGATATGCGCATGGATGGCGCGCGCCAGCACCTGGCTTTCGACATCGCGGCCGATCGAGACGTAGTCGTCGGGCGACTGCGCATGGGTGATACGCGCCGTGTCCTGCTCGATGATCGGGCCTTCGTCGAGATCGGCGGTGACGTAATGCGCCGTCGCCCCGATCAGCTTCACGCCGCGTTGATAGGCCTGCTTGTAAGGGTTGGCGCCCTTGAAGCTCGGCAGGAAGGAATGGTGGATGTTGATGATCTTCCCGGACATCTTCTGGCACATCGCATCCGAAAGCACCTGCATGTAGCGCGCCAGCACGATCAGCTCGGTGCCGGTCTGTTCGACGATATCCATGATCTGGCCTTCAGCCTGCAGTTTGTTCTCCTTCGTCACCTTGATGTGGTGGAAGGGAATGTCGTGGTTGACCACGACCTTCTGGTAATCGAAATGGTTGGAGACGACGCCGACGATATCGATCGGCAGGGCGCCGATCTTCCAGCGGTAAAGCAGGTCGTTCAGACAATGGCCGAAGCGCGACACCATCAAGAGCACCTTCATGCGGGCACTGCCGTCATGGATCTCGGCATCCATGGCGAACCGCTTGCAGATCGGCTCGAAGCCTTCCTTGAGTTCGGCAAGCGGCACGCCTTCCTCGGAGATGAAGCTGACGCGCGTGAAGAACCTGCCGGTATCGAGATCGTCGAACTGCGAGCTGTCGACGATGTTGCAGCCCTTGTCTGCCAGATAGCTCGAAATCGCCGCCACGATGCCGCGCGTCGATTTGCAGGATACCGTCAATACGTAACTTGTCATGTCTTTCCCTCTTCCCTCTCCAAGGCCGCCGCCGTGCTTAGATCAAAGCCCGGACCGCGAACAGGCCGGCGCACTTTCATTCATGCGACAAATTGCAAGAGAAACCATCACCTTTGCGCAAGTTCTCTCATTGCCAAGTCTGAAGCTTAGGAGAAGTTGCGCGAAAAACTGTACCGTCAGCGCCGCTTGGATGCGTAATCTCGCCTTCTAGCGTTTTAGGCCGGCGGCCGGCTCGCCACCGCAACCTTCCGGCGGCGCGGCGAGGTGATCTCATGGATGATCGCACCGCCGATCGACGAGAGCACCAGCGAGAGCATCACGAAGAGCACCGGCTGCTGCAGGATGCCGATCGGCAGACGGTCCGCGGCGACCCTGAGAAAAGCCAGGGTGAAGGCGTGGGTGATATAGATGCTATAGGAGCAGTCGCCGAGATAGTTCAGCCATCCCACTACCGGCAGCCTGGAAAAATCGATGGAGATCGCGCCGTAGACGATGAAGATCGCCGGGATTCCCCAGGCATAGAACCGGCTTTCCGGTGGCATCAGCGCCTCGTTGATGAACAGAAACGCAAAGCCCATGGCAAGGGCCGCCCAAGCCCAGCGGTTCGGCAGAAGCACCTTCTGTCCGTAGAGCCAGCCGAGCACGACACCGGCGAGAAACTCCAGCATGATCGGTTCGCGGTAGAACCGGGTCGCCGTCGTTTCCGGCAGCAGCCGACAGGCGATCAGGATGACGGCAAAGACGGCAAACATCGCCGGGATGCGGCGAGCTTCCTGTAGCGGCAGCAGAAGCGCAAAGACGAAGTAGAAGAACATTTCGTAATTCAGTGTCCAGCCGGGAACGACCACCGGTGTGATCGTGCTGGGATCGGCGGGATTGGCCCATGGCAGGAAGAACAGCGAGGCGATGAGATGCGGCAGGTCGAACACCGTCGATTTCAGCAATGACGGGGCGACCAGCGCCACAGTCGCCGAAAACAGCGTCGCCAGCCAGTAGAGCGGCACGATCCTTTTGATGCGCCGCCGGGCGAAATCGACCGGGCTCATCGCTCGTCCGCTCGTCGTCAGCCACATCACGAAGCCGCTCAGGACGAAGAAGATGTCGACGCCGGTTTCGCCATAGACGAAGGCGGTGGCGTCGACCGCGGGATTGACCTTGGCAAGCTGCAATACCGCGTGGAAATAGACGACCATCAGCGCCGCGATGGCGCGCAGATATTGAAGCTGGACAAGCATCGAGCGTGTGCTCCCTCGGGCTCGCGCGGACAGGCGCCGCTGCGGTCAACTCAATACATCTGCCGGACGACCCTGCCGGATGCGCGGGCTGTCGTGGAAACGCATATATCCGACGACGAACCACAGGAGACCGGCGATCTTCATCGAGAAGACCGCGGTTCCCCCAATCATCATATTCAGAAAAATGAAAAGAGAAAGTGAATGGGCGCAGCGCCGCTGCGCCGCCGTGCGCCCGGCGGGAAAGAGGCAGACGAACAGCCATAAGGCGATGACGCCGAAGATCGTCGCCGCGTAGATCAGGTAGACATAGCCGCTGTCGGCGAATTCGGCGACCCGGTCGACCGAAAGCCCGAGGATGGCAAGCGGATCGAGCTCCATGATCTTCTTCATCGTCAGATTGATGCGGCCGGTGAAATTGTCGCCCGTCGCGTTGGGTTTCATCACGTAGACGAGGAAGCCGGCGGCGACGATCAGCGGCATCAGCGCCAGATTGAAATTCTTCGGGATCTTCGGAAAGACGAAGTAACCGACGATGCAGGCACAGCAGAAGATCAGCATCGTGCGCGTGTCGTTCGTCACCAGGATCAGCACGGCCGTGCCGACCATCAGCAACCGGTCCCAGCGGCCAAGCCTCTCCCACATCGAAATCAGGTAGACCGCGATCACGCCGCAGAAATTGGCGAGCGACACCTGCTCGAGGAAGATCGAGGAGGAACGGTGGTCGATGATGCCGAAAGAGAAGCGCTCGGGAAAGCCGAGCGCGTTCTGGAAGAGGCCCGTCGTATTGTAGCTCAGCGGCAGCAGCCCGCGCGTATTGGCGAAATAATCGGACGGGTGGACGATGCTGACATAGAACGGCACGCTGACGATCTCGAAGATCAGGAAGATCATGACGGCAAGACTTGCCCAGCGAAAGGCGAGCTTCATCGTTTTCTCGTTGCTCCAGCCGCCGAGCCCGGTAAAGCAGAAGATGATCAGCACGTTGCGGAAGTGATCGATGAACAGCATGCGGTTGAGCACGCTGACATAGATGGTCACGACGAGCGTGAACAGCAGGAACAGGAAGGCCGGCAGATCGGTCTCGTAGATCCCCTTGTGCAGGATATAGATGATGGCGCTCGCCATGATCAGGCCTTCGCTGGCGGCGACATGCGTCATCGAGAGCGGCACAATGTTGTGGTTGATGAAGGCGAGAATGCCGTTGTAGAGCACGGAGAGCAGCCCGAGCCAGAGCACCGTATGATCGGTGCGCGATGCCCTGCCGGCGACAGTGCCGGCCACAGTGAATGTCGCTGTCCTCTGATCGACGACCGCCATGCTCATTTCCCCGCGGGTTTGACGGCGGAGCAAATGCCGGCACCGGCTTTTGCCGCCTCGGCAAGAAGCCGCATCTGCGGCCGCTCAGGGCCCTTGCGCGGCTGGACGTTGAACGGCTCGTCCGCCGGCCACCAATCGCCGGCCGCCCAGTAGGACCAGCCGAGCCACACATCGCTATTGCCGGACATGGTGGCGTAGATTTCGGTCAGCCCGCTCATGCAGTCCTTGTCGGTGGAGGCGCCAAATTCGCCGAGAAAACCGCGCTTGTGGTTCTGCTTCAACCAGGCGGTAACGCCGTTGATCGCCGCGACCGCGGCGGACGCACCTTCACAGGTCGGATGGGTGCCGGAGGAATCGGCATCGAGATACTGGTGGACCTCATAGGCGTAGAAATTGAGCGGATCGCGCACACCGAGCATCACCGTGCCGTTGGCGCCGCCGATCACATCCTTTTCCCAGCTGCCCGCGCCGCTCCAGGCGGTGCCCGGCACCAAGATGAGGTTGCGCGCGCCGACAGCGCGGATGCTGCGGATCGCCGCATTGGCCGCATCCAGCCAGTCGGTCGCCTTGATGTCGTGCGGTTCGTTCATCAGGCCGAAGAGAACGCCGTCCTGATTGGCGAATTCGACGGCGAGCCTTGCCCAGAAGTCACCGAAGGCGGCATCCGTCGCCGGCGCTGTGCCGACCTGGGTCTTGTCGTAATAGCCGAAATTATGCGGGTCGAGCAGAACCGCCATGCCGTGCTTGCGGATCAGGCCGATCGTATCTTTGATCCGCTTGAGCTCATCCTCGTCGAGCCGCCCGCCGAGTGCGGGCTGCAGCCGCTCCCAGCGGAAGGGCAGCCGGATAATCGTCATGCCCTTCTTGGCGAAATAGCCGATCGTGTCTTCGCTCGGGTAGGTGTAGTTGGTGCCGTAGATGCCGCCGCGCTCGCCATATTCACCGCCGGACAAATTGACGCCGCGGTAGCAAGGGGCCTCAGCCGCAAGGACCGGCGACGGGGTGAGAGCGGCCGCAAACAGCAGCGCTGTCAGATGTCGTGTCGTCCTCATGGCATCCTCGCAATCGCGGCAAATCGCAACATCGGCGTCGCTGACGTTATTTTAACGGTCCGTTAGCTAAGAATTTCTAAAGTATCGGCACCTCGGCTTCAGTCTTTCACGCTGGGCGGGACACGAGTGCGCGTATGAACCAGTATGACAGGAACAGGATAAGCCGGCTCCCTGGCTGGCGCAGTTTTGAGCCGTCTCAGACTGCGCCGGAAGGCGTGGGCATGCGCAGTCCCGTCGTCCGCCCGGATGATTTCGTCCGGCCATCGCCCGAACCTGCCCCGCCCCCCTTCGTGCCGCCGGCAAGCATTGCGGAAACCCGCCAATATGAGCGTCCGGCACCTCAGCCTCAGCCTGCAAGACAGCCTGTCGCGGACGCGCCGCCGAATGCAGAGTCCGCGCCGGCCGCACCGCTTCTCGACCTCCGCTCCAGTATCGCCGCGATCTGGAGCCGGCGACTGATCGTGCTGGGTTTGGCGCTTCTCGGAGCCCTCGCCGGCGGGGCGGTGGCGCCGCGCATCGCCCAGAAATTCACCGCCATCAGCAGCCTCTATTTCGATCCGCGCCAGATCGGCCTTGCCGATGCCGGCGCGCAATCGTCGGGTCCCTCGCCGGAAATGATCTCGGCGCTGATCGACAGCCAGGTGCAGATCCTGACCTCGGGCAATGTGCTGCGCCGCGTCGCCGAAGCCATGAAGCTCGACCAAGATCCCGAATTCACCGGCGGCCGCACGGATGGCGCCGCCGTGATCGGCACTCTGCAGAAGGCGCTGGTCATCACCCGTGAGGCCAGCACCTATGTCGTCTCGCTTGCCGCCACGACCAACGATCCCGAAAAATCCGCAAGGCTTGCCAACCAGGTCGTCACCTCCTTCACCGAGGAGGAGAACAGTGCCTCGAACGGCATCTACGAAAATACCTCCTCAACGCTCGACGGTCGCCTCAACGACCTGCGCCAGAAGGTGCTGGAGGCCGAGCAGGCTGTCGAAACCTTCCGCGCCGACAACGACATGGCCGCGACCGAGGGCAACCTGATTTCCGATCAGCGGCTCGTTTCGCTGAACACGATGCTGGTGACGGCACAGGAAAAGACCATCCAGGCAAAGGCGCGCGCCGATGCCGTCGCCAACCTCCGCGTCGAGGACATCGTCGCCGGCAACCAGGCGGAGGGCGGCGTCACCTCGCCGCTCGTCAGCCTGCGTCAGCAATATGCCACCCAGGCCGCCGCCGTCGGCAGCCTCGAAAGCCAGATGGGCACGCGTCATCCGCGCCTGCAGGCCGCCCGCTCCTCGCTGCAGAGCATTGGCGGCGAAATCAAGGGCGAATTGCAGCGTCTCGTCACCTCGGCAAGGGGCGAATACGAGCAGGCAAAGGCCGCCGAGGACAGCATCGCCAAGGAACTTGCCGTGCAGAAGGCGTTGCAGGCGAGTACCTCCGACAAGCAGGTGGAATTGAACGAATTGCAGCGCAAGGCGACGGCGGCGCGCGATATTTACGAGACGGTGCTGAAACGCTCTAGCCAGACGAGCGAGGAGCAAAACTTCAACCGGAGTAACATTCGCGTCATTTCGCCGGCCGAGCCGCCGGTCAAGGGAGACGGTCCCGGAAAGACGATTCTATTGGTTGCCGGCGTCATCGGCGGTTTTCTCGCCGGTTTCGTCGTCGGCGCGGGCTTTGCGATTCTCGCCGGCCTCTTCAGCCATCCCGTCATCAGAAGTTATTTCAGGAAGTCTCCCGCTGCGGCCGCTTGATGACGGTCGTCGGTTTTCCTACATCGGGGAAGCGGCCTATTGCCGGCAGGAGAGTTCCCATGCGGCCAATGATGATGCTTCTGATATTGCTCGTTGCCGTCTCGAGCCTCGCCCCGGCGTCCGCCTTTGCCGTCGACTGGACGAAATCCGTCGATCCGGGCGTTCAACCTCTTTATCCCTACAAAGGTCTTCCCGGCGTCAAGGCGCAGCCGGACAAGAAGGAAGAGGAATCCTACAATTGCCGCACCGAAACCGTGCAGATCCGCCGCCGCTATGACGAGATCTTCCGTTCGGGCGGCATGCCGACGCTGATGTATGTCTGCGAACGCGACGGCTTCATCTCGATGGACGACAAGGTTCCGCTCCGCGGCCACTATCAGCCGGTGCGGTGAGGGGTTTCAGGCGGTCAGCAAAGCCGATGGATGCGCCTGTCTGAAACATTCGATCGGAAGCTCCATCCTGAGATAGTCGAAGCCGGCATTCGCTTCCGATCGATCGACGATCGAATACTTGACCATGCCCCCTTCCTCCGCGCGCCGCAGCGGCAGGCTTTCGGCTGCCGCAAAGCCCAGCCGCTTTTATAGGCCGATCGCTTTTTCATTGTGGCAGAAGACGTGCAACGCGGCGGTTTCGACCCAAGTCGGAGCCGTCTGGCCGGATCCGACTTGTCCTTGAGACTGACGATATCGACCTGCGCCATGAACGACTATCCCTGATTCCGCTCACGCCTTGCGGCAGACACAGTAGCCGCCCGGAGAGGAGGACAGCACGAGCTTGCCGTTCAGAACCGGATCGACTTCGAAGCGGTCGGTTTCCGCCAGATAGTCGGTGACGGCCTTCAGCGGCTCATTGCCGCGCAGCCATACCTTGGAGCGCTTTGTGAAGGCCTGTTCCTCGGTCAGGTGGCCGATGAACGTGTCGGCGACGACGAGGTAGCAGCCTTCCGTTACCAGCGGACCGTAGGCGCGGCATTCCGCCAGAACATGCTCGTAGGAATGGTCGCTGTCGAGCACCACCATCACCCGGGCCCCCGGCGGGATCTCGGCCTTCACGGCGGCAAGCACGTCGTCGTCGACCGAACCGCCCTGGATCATCTTGATGCGGCTCGACATCGGATGGGATTCGATCGACTCGCGATTATGGGCGCGGATGTCGATGTCGATGCCGACAACCTTGGCCGCGTCGTTGCCCATGGCGGCGAGGATCGACGCCATGAAGATCAGCGAGCCGCCGCGCGCGATGCCGGTTTCGATGATGACATCGGGCTTGGTCGCCCAGATGACTTCCTGGGTCGCCAGGATATCGACCGGAAGCTGGATGATCGGTACGCCCATCCATGACCAGAGATAGGAATAGTCGAACTTGTCGAGCCCGATCAGCGTGTTCAGCGATTGTTGGAAACTTGCCTCATCCTTGCCGAGCGCAAGCGACATTTCCCGCTTGTGGGCTTCGAATTCGAGACGATCGTCCTTCGTGGTCATGACTATTCTTTGTCCTTCGCTGTAGGGCTGTCTTAGACCGACTGCCGCAATGCTGTGCTGTTGTGATAGATCCGCCCGGCCGCCACATCGAGCAGCGTTGCCGCCACCCGGTCGATATCGGCTTCGCTCATGTCGTGATAGCTGGGCAGGTTGATCGCGCGGCCCGGAATGCTCCAGGCGTTCACGTTCTGTGGCCGATCCTCAAACATGGAGAGGCTGGAGAGGGGATAGAAGAAGACGCGCGCGTCGATATTGGCGGCCTCGAAGGCCTGCTGCATCATCTCGCGGGTGGTACCCGTCGACGGATGAAAGACTGCGGTCGGCATCCACGCACCGTTGATCGTGCCGCTATATTCCGGGTTCATCGAGATGCCGGGCAGGGCGGAAAGCCGGACCATATAGGCCGCGAGGATCTCCCGCTTGCGGGCGACGAGCTCTTCGATGCGTTCGAGCTGTGCGCAGCCGATGGCAGCCTGGATGTTGGACATCTTGTACTTGAAGCCGATCTCGTCGGGCCAGAACTGCTTGGTTTGGCCGCGCGCTCGGCCGTGGTTGCTGAGCGTCAGCACCCGTTCGTAAAGCGCGGCGTCGTTGGTGACGAACATGCCGCCTTCGCCCGTCGTCAATGTCTTTGTGCCGTGGAATGAGAAGGTGCCGAAGGCGCCCATCGAGCCGGCGCGGCGGCCGTGCCAGACGGAGCCGACCGCTTCGGCCGCATCTTCGATCACCGGAATGCCCGTCCGCTTGCCGATCTCCAGCAGTGCGTCCATGTCGCAGAGATTACCGTAGAGATGCGTGGCGATGATGGCCTTCGTCTTCGGCGTGATATGGCGCTCGACCTCGCCCGGATCGATGCACCAGGAATCCGGCAGCACGTCGACGAAAACCGGCTTGGCGCCGAGATGGACGATCGGCGAGACGGTGGCGACCCAGTTGGTGTCAGCGAGGATCACTTCGTCGCCTTCGCCGACGCCGAGCGCGGCCAGGCCCATGTGCATGGCGCCGGTGCAGCTCGAGGTCGCGATGGCGAAGCCGCTGCCGAGATAGGTCTTGAAGTCGCGTTCGAAGCGGTTGATGTAGTCGTAGCAGTGTGCGCCCCAGCCGGTCGCTGCCGCATCTGCGGCATAATCGGTTTCAAGCTGGGTGATGGAAGGCTTGGTGTAGAAGATCCTGTTTGTCATGCCGCTAATTTCTGTTGAATTGAAATCAAGACGCAGGCGCCCGCCACGACGCTAGTTTTCGAAGCTGGCGCGAGGCTCACATGATGATGTGCCGGGCGAGATCGTGCTCGTGGAACACGAGATTGGGCAGGTAGCCCGAGTGCTACGCTGTTGACCGTGATCGCTCCAGCCTCACATAAGGTTCCGATGAAAGATGGAAAATGAGACATTTGTGCCCGCTTGCCCTTCGCAAGGACGTCCGCCGCAAATGCGCCACTTGTTCAGGTAGGAAGGTTTGTAAAGTTCATGACCACCAAGGATGATAGGCAGGAGTTCGAGGCCAGCAAGCGCGAAATGAGCCTCGCTCTAGGTCGTGACACGGATGTCTTCCGTCAGACGCTCGATACTCTGGTGAGCCTGGACAAATACGACTATTCCTATCTGTGGTCTTGGATGGGCATGCCAATCATCCAAATGCCCGCCGATGTGATGGCCACCCAGGAAGTTATCTGGGCCACCAAGCCAGACGTGATCGTTGAGACGGGCGTGGCGCGTGGCGGATCGATGATCTTCCAGGCTGCCATGCTACAACTGATTGGCAAGGGCAAGGTGGTCGGCGTAGATATCGACATTCGCGCCCATAACCGTCAGGCGATCGAATCCCATCCGATGGCGCATCGCGTCGAACTGATCGAAGGGCCATCCACCTCCGCCGAAACCATGGCGAAGGTCAAGGCGTCTATCCCTGAAGGGGCCTCGGTCATGGTCATTCTCGACAGCGATCATAGCAAGGCGCATGTACTGGATGAATTACGCAATTACGCGCCGCTGGTGACAGACGGCCAGTATCTCGTCGTTGCCGATACGATCCTTGGCCGTTACGAACCTTCCCAGGTCCCGACCAAACGCTCCAAGGTTCTCTTACCTGGCGATGAGCCCTTGGTTGCCCTCAATGATTACTTGCAGGAAACGGATCGTTTCGAGTTGGATACCATCATCAATGGAAAGCTCGTTCTCTCCAGTTCTCCGGGCGGCTATCTTCGATGTGTGCGGTCCTAAGCATGCGATTGATGCGATCAAATCAAAAATTCTCGTCGATTAGTCGACGTACTTTGGGGCCGACGGAGTATGGAGGTATCGGATGCATTTAGGCTCGACATTTTACGACGAGACTGAACTAAGATCCCTGCCGTTCCGGCATCTTGGGTCGAACGTAAAGATTAAAAGAACCGCCGGACTTTTTTTCGTGGAGAATATCTCCATCATGGATGACGCGCGGATCGATGATTTCACCATCATTGTGGCAAGTAGGGAACACGTTGAGATTGGATGTAATGTGCACATCGCGTCACAGTGTTATATATCTGGGAGTGACGGCTTCGTCATGGAGGACTTTTCGGGTTTGGCACCAGGTGTCAAAATCTACACCTCAAGCGATGACTACACGGGTGAAAAGATGACCAACCCGACTCTGCCGCGCCATCTTATTGGCGGCCCTGCTGGGAAAGTCGTCCTCCGCAAACATGTGATTATCGGCTCCAACTCGGTCGTTTTGCCTAAGGTAACAATTGAGGAGGGAAGTTCTGTAGGTAGCCTATCTCTCGTAAATAAGTCTCTCCCTGCATGGGGAGTATACGCTGGTATCCCCGTCAGGCGTTTACGCGATAGATCTCAAAATCTTCTGATCCTTGAGAAAGAACTGCGAGCATCACAGGCCTGATAGGCAAGCTATCGCCCCGCAGAGCGTGATCCACGCGCTGAAGCGGTCGAGATTGTGGACGGCAACCTCGCGCCCCAGCCGGTGGCGGCGGCATCGGCAGCATAATCCGTTTCGAGCTGGGTGATCGAAGGCTTGGTGTAGAAGATCCTGTCTGTCATGCCGCTAATTTCTGTTGAATTGAAATCAAAACGCAGGCGCCCGCCACGACGCTAGTTTTTGAAACTGGCGCGAGGCTCACATGATGATATGCCGGGCGACATCGTGCTGGTGGAACACGAGATTGGGCAGGTAGCCGAGTGCTACGAAATACTCCCGGTCGTTGTCGGCGCTGACGAAGACGGCGGTGCTTTCCAGCGGACTGCCGCTGAGTTTCACCGTCACCTTCACCTTTTCGCTGAGGCCGAGTTCGCGCATCAGGCCTTCGAGCGCGGTGATTTCCGGGAAACCGCCGAGAAGCAGCGTATCGATGCCGATTGCCGAATTCACTTCGCTCACCAGCGTCTGGATGGCGACCATCAGGGGCAGCCTTTCACGGAAACTGCGAATTTCCGGGTGGTCGAGCATCCCGCCCCACATGATGCGGGTATAGAGTTCATAGGCCTTGATGAAGTTCTTGCGCTCCGCCCAGAAGCGAAAGGCGACCGCCATGCGATTGAGAGTGAAGATCTTGCACATCTCGTCATACTTGAGATGCGTCTCGGGCGTCAGGTTCAGCGCCCCGCGCCTGGCTCCCGTATAGAGAAAATATTCAAGCCCGCCGCGATAGCGATCCCAGCTCGTCATGACGTCGTTGGTGCCTTCTTGCGGACGGTCGCGGACGATCGCCGAATTGGCGATGGAACGGTAGAACGGGCGCTGCAGGAAGGAGACCGCGCCCTGATCGAGGAAATGCGCAAGGAACGGGAACGGATAGAAGCAGAATTCCCGCGGGATCCAGGCCGACCGCAGGGTCGACGAGCGGTAGATCGCGATTTCCGGAAAGATGTGGCGTTCGCAGATATACTGGAAGACGTCGCCGAAACTTCCCTGCGGAAACTTCCGATCCTCGTTGACATTGTAGAACTTCGTGATGTCGGTTTTGGCGACTTCGTCGTAGAGGAACCACGGCGCATGGGCGCAGGTCACCTCCTGATTGTTGTCGAGATATCTGATGGTTTCGGCCACCGCATCGGCAATCAGGATGTCATCGTCGGCGAGATAGATGAGGTATTCGCCCTTGCCGAGGCGCAGAGCGCTCGTGACGTTTGCCGCGGCGCCGGCATTGGTTTCACGCTTGTAGTAGCGGATCGGCAGCCCGCGGGCGATGAATTCCTCGACCACCTGCTGCGTGCCATCCGTGGAGGCATTGTCACAGATCACGATTTCGAAGGGAAAGTCGAACTTGTAATCGTTCTCGCAGTAGGTCAGCGCGTTTCTGAGATAGGCTTCGCGGTTATAGGTCGGGATGCAGATGCTGAGTTTGATACCGCTCAAAGGCTTGTCTCCTGGCCGTAGCTGTCA
Source organism: Rhizobium sp. WSM1328 (assembly GCF_057653715.1). Classification (NCBI taxonomy): domain Bacteria; kingdom Pseudomonadati; phylum Pseudomonadota; class Alphaproteobacteria; order Hyphomicrobiales; family Rhizobiaceae; genus Rhizobium; species Rhizobium sp. WSM1328. Next base: position 4,632,108 of record NZ_CM172788.1, read on the forward strand.
AGCGCTGCGTCGCGCTCGCTGATGATGCTCGGCGGGAACGGCCAGCCGATGGAAAAGGCGGGATCGTCCCAGCGGACGCCACGGGCAAGTTCCGGCACATAGGCTTCCGACATCTGGTAGAAGAGCTCGCAATTATCCTCGAGCGTCAGAAAGCCGTGCGCGCATCCGGCAGGTATGTAGAAGGCATTGTGCCTGATAGCATCGAGCTCGACGGAGGCCCATTTGAGATAGCTCGGCGAATCCGGCCTCAGATCAACAGCCACGTCGAATACCCTGCCGCGCGTGGCGCGCACCAGCTTGATCTCCGGCCGCGGTTGGGCTTGGTAGTGCATACCGCGCAGCGTCCCGCGCTTGTGGTTCTGCGAGATATTGCACTGCGGGTAGACGGGGACGAGACCTTGCGCCGCAAAGGTCTGCGCGTCGAAGGTTCGTGCGAACATTCCCCGGTCGTCGGAGCGCGCGTCGACTTCCACGACAAAGGCGCCCGAAACCGCGGTCGGAAGGAATTTCAACCGAGCACCGTCAGTTCCGGCACGGCGACCGCGAAGCGTCCCCCCCAGGCACCGACCCTGCTGTTGGCCGCAATGACCTCGTTCTTGATGTTCCAAGGCAGGATGAGCACGTAATCCGGCTGCGTTTCGTCCATCTTCTCCGGGGCGTAGATCGGCAGTTTGCTCCCCGGCAGGAAATGCCCCTGCTTGTGCGGATTGCGGTCGACGACATATTCGATGAGGTCGGTGCCGACGCCGCAGAAATTCAGCAGCGTGTTGCCCTTGGCGGCAGCGCCATAGGCGGCGACCTTCTTGCCGCTGCGTTTGGCTTCCGCGAGGAAGGCGAGCAGCCCATTCTTGATCGGTGCGACGCGGCTCTGGAAAGCTTCGTAGGTTTCAACCTTGTCGAAACCGGCGGCTGCCTCATCGGTGCGGACCTTGGCAAGTCCGCGGCCGATTGCGTGAACCATGGACGTTGCGCGGCAGGCAAGCACGCGGAGACTCCCGCCATGGGTCGGCAATTCTTCAACGTCAAAGATCTTGAGGCCGTGCGCCGCGAAGACCTTTTCGACGGCGAGCAGCGACAGATAGTAGAAATGCTCGTGGTAGACAGTGTCGAACTGGATATTTTCCATCAGCCGCAAAAGGTGCGGGAATTCGACGCTGACGACGCCGTCCGGCTTCAGTACGGCCGAAAGTCCGCCGACGAAATCGTTGATGTCGGGCACATGTGCCAGCACGTTGTTGCCGATGACAATGTCGGAGGCAAGGCCGCGGGAGACGAGATCGGCAGCGGTTTCCCTGCCGAAGAAGCGCGCTTCCGTGGGAACGCCGATCTGCCGTGCCACTTCCGCGACGTTCTCGGCCGGCTCGATGCCGAGCACCGGCACGCCGGCTTCGACGAAATGCTTGAGGAGGTAGCCATCATTGCTCGCCACCTCGATCACCTGCGATGTCTCGCTGAGACCGAAGCGCTTGCGCGCCATGATCGTAAACTGGCGGGCATGCTCCACCCAGCCGTCGCTGTAGGAGGAGAAATAGGCATAGTGGCTGAAGATATCCTCCGGCGGAACGAAGGCATCGGCCTGCACCAGCCAGCATTCAGAGCAGACGAAGGCGCGCAGCGGATAGGAGGGCTCCGGCTTGTTGAGCTGCTCTTCCGTCAGATAGGCGTTGGCGAGCGGCGTCGAACCCAGATCGACGAAACGATGCTTCAGCGGAGCGTTGCAGAACCGGCAATTGTGCGCTGTCATGATACTGTTTCCTCATATGCCGCGATCTGGCCGAGCGAGAAGGCGCGCATGTCTACGCCCTCGCGGTTGGCCTTGTACCAGGCGGCAGTCCAGTCGATTGTCTGTTGCAGGCTGAGCCGCGGGCGCCAGCCGATGGTGTCGAGCGCAAGCGCCGAGCTCAGCGTCAGCGCCGGAGCTTCCGGCAGATGTTCGCCTGGCGCAAGCCGCCACACGTCTTCGACGCAGTGCGCGCGTCCGAGCGCTTCGGCGAGTTCGGAAACAGTGGCGAAGCTTTCGGGATGCGGACCGAAATTCAGTGCATCCGGCAGATCCCTGCCGCGCTGCTGCGTCAGCACCTCAGCGAAGCTCAGATAACCGCCAAGCGGCTCCAGCACATGCTGCCAGGGGCGGATCGCCGCGGGATAGCGCAGCATGATCGGTTCACCGCCTTCGAAAGCGCGGATGAAATCCGGGATCAGCCGGTCCTTCGACCAGTCGCCGCCGCCGATGACATTGCCGGCGCGGACCGTGGCGAGCCTGAGATCGCGCCCCTTGAAGAAACTGTCGCGGTAGCTCTGGCAGACGAGTTCGGTGCAGGCCTTGGAGTTGCTGTACGGATCTTTGCCGCCGAGCACATCGGTCTCGACGAAGGGTATGCCGCTGCCATTATTGGCGTAAACCTTGTCGGAGGTGATGACCAGCACGGTCTTGACGGAGGGCGTCTGCCTGACCGCGTCGAGAACATTTGCCGTTCCCATGACGTTGGTCGAAAAGGTCTCGGCCGGGTTCTCATAAGAACGCCGCACCAGAGCCTGCGCCGCCATATGGATGACGATCTCCGGTTGGAAGCGCCTGGAGAGATTAAGAACCGCCTCGGCGTCGCGGATATCGACGATGTGATGGCCGCGATCGTCCCAGGGAGCAAGCTTCCGATAGAGCGATGGTTCGGTCTCAGGCACCAGCGACACCGCGGTAACCTCAGCGCCGAGCCGCTCCAGCCACAGGGAAAGCCACGATCCCTTGAAGCCGGTATGTCCGGTCAGGAAAACCCGCCGCCCGTTCCAGAAGTCCGTCAGGCCCATAGTTTCCACGGTGCCTTTCCGGAATTCCAGAGCTCTTCCAGGTGGTTGCGCTCGCGGAGCGTATCCATGGGCTGCCAGAAGCCATCATGCTTGAAGGCGGCGAGCTCGTTGTTGGCGGCGAGCCATTCCAACGGTCCGGCTTCCCAGATCGTGTCGTCGCCCGGGATGAGATCGACCACCGACGGGTCGAGCACGAAGAAGCCGCCATTGATGCGCTGGCCGTCGCCCCTCGGCTTCTCGATGAAGGAGGTGATGAACTGCCCCTCGATATTCGTGGCGCCGTAACGTCCGGGCGGAGTGACCGCGCACATCGTCGCCTTGAGGCCATGGCTGCGATGGAACGCGACTTCGGCGGCGATATCGACGTCGCCGACGCCGTCGCCATAAGTCATGCAGAAGGGTTCGCTTGGCGTCAGATGGTCGCGAATGCGCCCGAGACGGCCGCCGGTCATCGAATGCATGCCGGTATCGACCACGGTCACGCGCCAGTTCGGTCGTGTGCCGCCGTGATAGTTGATGCTGTTGGAGGCGAGGTCGACGGTGATGTCGTTGTGGTGCAGAACAAGGTTTACGAAATATTCCTTGATCAAATAGCCCTTGTAGCCTGCGCAGATGATGAAATCATTGAGCCCGTGATGGGCATAGATGCTCATGATGTGCCAGAGGATCGGCATGCCGCCGATTTCGACCAGAGGCTTGGGTCGGATACTGGTCTCCTCGGCAAGACGAGAGCCAAGGCCACCGGCGAGAATTACGACTTTCATCCCAAGCGAACTCCAGAGTGTCTAGTCAGGTTTCCCGACCACCCTCAGAGCCGCCCGGCTCTTTACAGGCGGAACGGCCGTATGTTCATCCTTGTCTCGGTATCCGATTTCGTTCTTGTGCGAGGCTTGCGGGGGTGTCGGAACGGGCAGCCGCGCGTGTCGCAGGCCATGCGTTGAGTAATGGCCGAAGGCACGTCCTTCCAGTTTTACGAGGAGCACCAAGCGGCCCAATTCATCCGAACGGAAAGCGGCTGATCCTGATAGGAGAGCGTCAGATACTGCCCGCCAATTGCTGCCGACAAAGGCGGGCGCGTCGGCGGGAAGAAAAAATCCCACTTCGGAACCCGAAATTCCCCCGCTTCGGGATTCCGAAATTCGACGCCTTTCGCGGGCTGTCGCCGTGGAGAAACATCCAATGATTTCAATCCCGCAGCCAATTTCGGGATTCCGAAGTGCTATATAGATTATGGTGGGAGTCCCCCCGCGCCGCCAAACCTTGGCCGGATCGTGTGCGGTTATGCCTCCAGACGAAGCTGGAGGGAAGCGTCGTCTGCCTCGACGACCTTGGGCTTACGCTTTGTTGCCGCACGGCGTGCTGGCTTGGTGGTTTTCGGCCGAGTGTCGGAGCCGAGCTCGTCTGCCACGGAGCTGGGCACCAGCAGACCGGCCGCAGGCCCCGCAGCGGCTACCTCAATGACCGGCTTCGGCGGCGGCATTTCAATGGCCGGCTTGGCAGCTGACACCTCGCGGGCCTTTATAGGCTCGGGGGTGCTGGCTGGGGTTGTGGCGAATCGGATCATCAGCAAGACTCCATATGTTCGCTTTATGTTCGCATTTGAGAGTGAGGGAGTCAATGCAGGCCAGCTATCAAGAGCGGCAGGAATAAACATCTAGAAATGAGGGCTTCGGAGAGATCTTGGGAGCTATTGAGCGAACAAGCCTTTGATCGCATCGCGACGGGCTTTGTTGCAACGCACCTGCGCAACTCTAGCTGAAAAGGCTTAACTCCTTGATCTTGGTAGCGATCAAGAATGGAATGGTGCCCAGAAGAGGACTCGAACCTCCACACCCTTTCGGGTACCAGCACCTGAAGCTGGCGCGTCTACCAATTCCGCCATCTGGGCGACGGAGAGCGATGTAAGGGGGTGGCTCTTGACTGTCAACTGGGTTTTTGAAGTTTTTCTGACAGTTAGTGAAAAAGCAGCCGATCACATGGGCGGGAGCGCCGGAGGGCGGGCATAGCGCTCCGGCTGGTGCGCCCTATATAAGGGAAATACCCGAAAGGAATGCCTCATGCTTGCTCCCCGCACGCTTCTGCTCGCCGGCCTTCTCGCCATTCTCGCGCCCGCCATCGCCGGGGCTGATTCGCTGAAGCTGGGCAAGCCGGGGATTGGGCCGTTGAACACGGGGTCGACGCTCTGCGATTTTCGCGGCTGCTTCGGTTTCGGGCCGCAGCAATGGCATCGTCCCGCCTATGTCCAGCCGAACTACCGTCCACGCGGCGCGGGGCCAACTTATTACCGGCCGGGCGCTGCCGGCCGGCCGCAGCTGACCTATGATCCGCCACCGGTGCAAAGGGTGCAGCCGAAGCCGCGTGACATGAACAGCCATGCTGCCTGGTGCAGCAACGAATACCGTTCCTACAATCCGAGGACGGATCGTTTCCTGACGTATGAGGGCATCTACAAGACCTGCCGCTCGCCCTACCGATGATCGTCGTGATCAGCTTTCGAGCGAGGCGCGGTCGACATGGCCGAGATCTCGGCCGGGCTCGACGATGTCGCGGACGCGCTGTTTCAGCTCCTTCGGCCCGGGAAAGCCGCCGTCGCGCTTGCGCTCCCAGATCAGATCGCCATTGACGCGGATCTCGAAATTGCCGCCGGTGGCGGGGATCAGCGCCACTTCGCCGAGGCTGTCGGAAAAGGTATGCAGCAGCTCCTGCGCCATCCAGCTAGCGCGCAGCAGCCAGTTGCACTGGGTGCAGTAGAGGATCGTGACGCGGGCTTTTTCGGTCATGGCGATATCCTTTCGTTTGCTGAGATTTAAGCCCTGTGGCGCGTGCGCGCAATCGCCCTCTCACAAGCGTCTTGCGCACCGCCTTCCGCCATGGTCTCTTCCCGTGATCGGCCATACCAGGAAGAGCCCATGCGCGTCGCAGTCATCGAAAACATGCGGAATACCGGCCTCGGCGCGCTTGCCGCTGCTCTCGAAGAGGCGGGCGCGGAGATCGAATGGTTCCGGGTATGGCAGGATGGCATCCTGCCGAAAGATATATCGGGCCATGACGCGCTGGTCGTTCTCGGCGGCGAGCAGAGCGCGCTGGATGACGAAACCCACCCCTATCTGCCGGAACTCGTCCGGCTCACGCGCCGCTTCGGTGATGCCGGCAAGGCGGTGCTCGGCATCTGCCTCGGCAGCCAGATCCTTGCCCGCGCCTATGGCGCCGACAATCTCTTGGGCGCCGCCCGCGAATTCGGCTGGCACGGGATCGGCGTCACCGCCGAGGGCCGGGCCGATCCGCTGCTGTCGGCGCTTGGCGGCGAATTCACCATCTTCGAATGGCATGCCGACACGTTTTCCCTGCCTGAGGGTGCGGTGCGCCTCGCCTCGAGCCCCGTTGCCGAGAACCAGGCGTTCCGCATCGGCCGCGCCGTCTATGGCACCCAGTTCCATTTCGAGGCCAATTCGGAGGTCGTCGCGCAATGGAAGGCCGAATTTCCCGATACGATCGCGCGCATTGCGCCGGGCTGGCTGGAGAACCATGCCGAACTGGCGGCAAGACACGCCGGTGCAGCCGATGCCGCGGGCCTTGCCATCGCACGCGCCTGGGTCAGCCTGATCGAGCGGGAAGAGGTCGAAATGCTGTCGCAGGCCTCGGCTTGAGGGGTGATGCGATGCCGGCCAGCGAACGCGAGAAGATGGCGGCGGGCGAATGGTATTGCTGCCTCGATGACGAGCTTGATCTCTTGCGCCGGCAGGCGCGCTTAGCCGTCCACGCGCATAACACGCTGCCGCCGGATGAGCGTGGCGCCGTCGCGCCGGCCCTGAGGGCGCTCTTTGCGCATGCAGCACTCAATGTCTTCATCGAAGCGCCGTTTCACTGCTCCTACGGTATCAATATCACTCTCGGCGAACGCGTCTATTTCAATGCCGGCTGCACCATTCTCGATTCCGGCCGTGTGAGCATCGGCGATCGCAGCATGTTCGGCCCTGGAGTGCAGATCTATTGCGCCGAGCATCACAAGGAGCCGGCACTGCGCAGCACCGGCATCGAGATCGCCCGGCCAGTGACGATCGGCAATGACGTCTGGATCGGCGGCAGCGCCATCGTCCTCGGCGGCGTCACGATCGGCGACGGTGCGATCGTCGGCGCCGGTGCAGTGGTGACCAGGGATGTGCCGGCCGGCGCAACCGTGGTCGGCAATCCAGCCCGCATCCGATAACGCCGGCAAAGCGGCCGCGATGACCTCGCCATCTCGACAGCGACGAAAGTTCCGCTAGATCAAAAGGCAAAACGGGAGGACATCATGAGCGAGCGAACCTTACCCACCGAAGGCGGCTGCCGTTGCGGCCGGGTGCGGTTGAAGATCAGCGCCCCGCCGCTGCTCACCATGGCCTGTCATTGCACCGGGTGCCAGAAGATGACATCAAGCGCCTATTCGCTGAGTGCGGCCATCCCGAGCGAAGGCTTCGAGGTGACCCAAGGCGAGCCGGTGATCGGCGGCCTGCATGGCATCACGAAGCATTATTTCTGCCCGCATTGCATGAGCTGGATGTTCACCCGGCCGGAAGGCATGGACTGGTTCGTCAATCTGCGCGCGACCATGCTCGACGATCCGAGCTGGTTCACCCCCTTCATCGAGACATGGACGAGCGAGAAACTGTCCTTCGCCGAGACTGGCGCGGTGCACAGCTACGAGGCGTTGCCCGAGATGGAGGCCTATGAGGGGCTGGTGAAGGAGTATATGGCGCGAAGTTGATCTCAGAAGCCCTGGAAGAGAAAGTCCGTGGCGCCGATGATGGCATCGCTTTTGCCCGATAGATCCGCCACCACTTTTCCAATTTCCGCGGTCGGGACCGATGCCATGCGCTGGGTGGCCATCACATAGGTTTCACCCTCAATAGGAAAGCGTGGGTTCAGTCGCGAGATCGACCAGCTCAGTTCCTGTACTGGATGCAACGGAACCATGACGCGCGAAGGCAGATCGTCAAGCAGATTGGCTTGAAGATCGATGGCCAGGAGATTTCCGCTTTTAAGGCGATAGACGTGAAAGCGTGCCATTAAAACTGACGGTATTTGGCGAAGGGCAAGCCGTGCTTTTCAACATATTCGTTTTCCAGACGGATAGCCTCAGCGTTCTCGATACGCCAAAGCCGCTCGCGCTCCGCCTTTATGGCCTGTGCGATGCCGTCTTCCGCCGCCCGGGATATGTTGATCTGAAGCGCGCGCGCCTGGGAGACCAGATTTTCGTCAAGAGACAGGTTCGCTGCTTTTCTCGTCTGCTGAGCCATAACGATCTCCTCAATTTTATGCGCAGATGATATGCGCATAAAATACCGTTGAGAAGCGTTATTCGTCGCCCATCTTCAGCGCTGCGATGAACGCTTCCTGCGGAATTTCCACCTTGCCGAACTGGCGCATGCGCTTCTTGCCGGCCTTCTGCTTGTCGAGCAGCTTGCGCTTGCGGGTAGCGTCGCCGCCGTAGCATTTCGCGGTCACGTCCTTTCGCAGCGCCGAGATCGTCTCGCGGGCAATGACGTTGCCGCCGATCGCCGCCTGGATCGGGATCTTGAACATGTGCTTCGGGATCAGCTCCTTGAGCTTCTCGCACATGTCGCGGCCGCGCTTTTCGGCGGCCGTCCGGTGCACCATCATCGACAGCGCGTCGACCGGTTCGCCGTTGACGAGGATCGACATCTTCACGAGGTTGCCCTCGCGGTGGTCGGTCAGCGTGTAGTCGAAGGAGGCATAACCCTTCGAGATCGACTTCAGCCGGTCGTAGAAATCGAAGACGACTTCGTTGAGCGGCAGGTCGTAGGTCAGCATCGCACGCGTGCCGACATAGGTAAGCTCGATCTGGATGCCGCGCCGGTCCTGGCAGAGCTTCAGGATGCTGCCGAGATAATCGTCGGGTGTCAGGATTGTCGCGCGGATCCACGGCTCGTGGATTTCCGAGATTTTGACGACATCGGGCATGTCGGCCGGATTGTGCAACTCGCGCTCCGTGCCGTCGGTCATAAACATCTTGTAGACGACCGAGGGTGCGGTGGCGATGAGGTCGAGGTCGAACTCGCGCTCCAGCCGTTCCTGGATGATTTCCAGATGCAGCAGGCCGAGGAAGCCGCAGCGGAAGCCGAAACCGAGAGCCGCCGACGATTCCATTTCGAAGGAGAAGGAGGCGTCGTTGAGGCGAAGCTTGCCCATGGCGGCGCGCAGATCCTCGAAATCGGCGGCGTCGACCGGGAAGAGGCCGCAGAACACCACCGGCTGCGCCGGCTTGAAGCCCGGCAGCGCCTGGGCCGTCGGCCGCTTGTCCTCGGTGATCGTGTCGCCGACGCGGGTATCGGCCACTTCCTTGATCGAGGCGGTGATGAAGCCGATCTCGCCGGGGCCGAGGCGGTCGATATTGACCATCTTCGGCGTCAGCACGCCGACGCGCTCCACCTGGTATTTCGCATCGGTGCCCATCATCCGCACCGTCTGGCCCTTGGTCAGCACGCCGTCGATGACGCGGACGAGAACCATGACGCCGAGATAGGCGTCGTACCAGCTGTCGACGAGCAGCGCCTTCAACGGCGCCTTTTCGCCGCCGGGGCTCTTCGGCGCCGGTAGCCTGTGGACGATCGCTTCCAGCACATCGGGAATGCCGAGGCCGGTCTTTGCCGAAATCAGCACCGCCTCCGAAGCGTCGATGCCGATCACCTCCTCGATCTGTTCCTTGATGCGGTCGGGTTCGGCGGCCGGCAGGTCGATCTTGTTGAGGACGGTGACGATCTCGTGGTTGTTGTCGATCGCCTGGTAGACGTTGGCAAGCGTCTGCGCTTCGACGCCCTGGCTGGCGTCGACGACGAGCAACGAGCCCTCGCAGGCCGACAGCGACCGTGAGACTTCATAGGCGAAGTCGACGTGGCCGGGCGTGTCGATCAGGTTGAGAATGTATTTCTCGCCGTTGTTCGCCTGGTAATGCAGGCGCACGGTCTGGGCCTTGATGGTGATGCCGCGCTCGCGCTCGATATCCATATTGTCGAGCACCTGCTCGGACATTTCGCGCTCGGCAAGGCCGCCCGTCGTCTGGATCAGGCGGTCGGCCAGCGTCGATTTGCCGTGGTCGATATGGGCCACGATCGAAAAGTTGCGGATATGGGACAGCGGAGTGGTGGAATTGGTGCTCATGCGCGCCATATAGCAGCGCCGCCCCCTGCCGCAAAGCGGTAATTATCCTGCTGTTTACGCTATTTCGTCCTGTGCCGGGCGCCGATCAGACCGGCCACGTCTCCAGCCGCCAGGCCGAATCCCAGAACATCCATTCATATTGCGAGGCGCGCACGAAGACATCGGTCATTTGCGCCCGCTCCACCGGCGATGCGGCGCGGGCGGCGATGTCGGTCAGCGCGATCACTTCGCGGGCACCGGCGGCAAATTGCGGATCGCCATAGGTGTTGATCCAGGCCTGGAAAGCATTGCCTTCGATAGCAGGCCGGTTCTTGATCGCTTCGCCGACATGCCAGTAGATCCAGAAGCAGGGAAGGATGGAGGACAGCGCCACCGCGTAGGAGCTGTGATAGGCGGTGGCAAGCAGGAAGTTGGTATAGGCAAAGCCGGCAGGCGAGGGTTCGGCTGATGTGACGTCGGCAGACGTGATGCCGAACTGGGTGAGGAAGCCGGCATGCAGGCCCTGCTCGACGGTGATTGCCTTCTGTGCCGAACCGAGGAAGCGCAGGACCTGCGCATTGTCGGGTGCCTTGGCCGCGACGATCGCAAGGCATCGCGCATAATGCTTGAGGTAGAGCGCATCCTGCAGGATGTAATGGCGGAAAACCTCCGGCGGTAGCGTGCCGTCCGAAAGCCGCTGCAGCAGCGGCAAGGCCTCGATTTCAGCCATGATCGGCGCGATCCTGTCCCAGGCGGCAGCCGTGAAGCTTCCCGTCAGTTCCGTGCTCTGCGTGCTGGCGTCCATCACTCTCTCCTCGGATTACGCCGCCATATATGGACGGCGCAGCGGCGAAAGCAAGGCGCGTTTGGCCGCTTTTCGTAGGCACTTGATTCCATTATCAGATAATGTATTTCTCTTATAGTGGAATCATTGGACTGGTAAATTGGACGGGAAAATGGAACCGGAACTCGAACAGGCGATCGGCATCCGCATCCGCACGCTGCGGCAGGAAAAGGCTTTGACGCTCGATGATCTTGCTGCGGCCTCCGGCGTCAGCCGGGCGATGATCTCGCGCATCGAGCGGGCGGAGGCGAGCCCGACCGCCTCGCTGCTGGCCAGGATCTGCGCCGCGCTTGGCCTGTCGCTGTCGGCCTTCTTTGCGGAAGACGGGCAGGCCTCGCCGCTCGCCCGGAGGCAGGAACAGCAGGTCTGGCGCGATCCGGAGACGGGATATATGCGCCGGTCTGTTTCACCCCCGGGCACGGCTTCGGATGTCGATATCGTCGAGGTTGAATTCCCGGCCGGCGCCCGCGTCAGCTTCCCCCCGCATGCGAGCGTCCATGGCATGACGCAGCATATCTGGCTGTTCGACGGCGAGCTGGAGATGACGGCGGCTGAGACTGTCTACCGGCTGCGCCCGGGGGATTGCCTCTTCATGCCGGTCGGCGAGGGTCACGTCTTCCACAATCCCGGCAATATGCCGGCACGCTATTGCGTCGTGCTCGATCGCGGCGGCCGATAACAGCTTTCATTTCAGGAGAACAGTATGCCCGCTATTCGTATCCTTTCCGCCGAGGAGGCCCGCGCTGCCGTTCCGGCCCTTTCGCAAGTGCTTGTCGATTGCGTCGCGGGCGGTGCCTCCGTCGGCTTCATGCAGCCCTATGGGCCTGAGGACGCCGAGCCCTATTGGTGTGATGTCGCCGATGCCGTTGCCACCGGCGGCAATCTGCTACTGGTCGCTGAACTCGACGGCAGGATCGTCGGCACCGTCCAGGTGGGTGCCGCGCAGATGCCGAACCAGCCGCATCGCGGCGATCTGAAGAAGCTGCTGGTGCATCGCTCGGCCCGCGGCAGGGGGCTCGCCCGGCTGCTGATGGATGCCGCCGAACGCGAGGCAGCAAGCCGCGGCAAGACCCTGCTCGTGCTCGACACGGCAACCGGCAGCGATGCCGAGGCGATCTATCCGCGCTTGGGCTGGCAGCGCGTCGGCGTCATCCCCGATTATGCGCTGTGGCCGGAAGGCGGCTTCTGCGCCACCACCCTGTTCTACAAACGGCTCGCCTGATTGCGCCGGTCCCGCTCATGCCGGCCTGGCGAAGACCGGAAACGCGCCGCCAAGCGTCGCGCCCGCCGTCCATTGCGCGGCATTCCAGCCGAATTGCCGCGCCGCTTCGACATTCACCGCCATATCGTCAATGAAAGCGATTTCGCCGGGCAGCACGCCGGCCCGCTCGGTCGCCATTCGGAAAAAGTCAGGCGAAGGTTTGCTGTGCCCGAGTGCTGCGGAATAAATGATGTCGTCGAAATGTGCGTTAAGGCCGATCTGCTCCATCAGGTAGCGCGCCCGCCTATGCTCCTGGTTGGTCGCCAGCAGGAGAGTGATGCCGCTTTGCCTGAGAGCGGCGAGTTCTTCCAGCAGATTGCGATCGAGGCGGGAATCGTTTTCGAACCAGTAGTCGATCAGCGTTTCAGCGCTGAGGTGGGGCGCGATCTTTGCGAGAACGCCGGCGAGCCTCGGCTCCAGCGCCGCGCGGCCGATGATGATATCGCCCCAGTGGGTCTGGAAGAATTCCTGCTGCAGCAGGTCGAGGCGCAGCCCGAGATCGCGCTCGAGATAGGTGAAGAGAGGCAGGCCATCGGTCGGGCGACCATGAATGAGCACGCCGTCGACATCGACCATCAGCACTTTCATGCGGAAAATTTCCTCGTTCTCAAATCACCGGCGAAGGTGGCGTCATTATTCCAGACGATCAAGAGGTCGCGCGGCTTTTTTGTCGGGGCCGAGCCGTGTAAATCTCCATTGTCAATCAAGGGCAAGATCTGAAATGCGCGTCATCTATTCCGAAGATCACAAGCTGCGCGATGCCAGGACCGAGCTGCACGCCGGCCAACTGGTGACGCCCTTCGAGGCGCCGTTCCGCGCCGAATGGATTCTTGCGGCGGTCAAGCAGGCGGGCTTCACCGACGTCGTGGCGCCCGATCCGCACGGACTGGAAACGGCTCGAAAAGTACATGATCCCGCCTATCTGGATTTTCTCGCCACCGTATGGGACCGCTGGGTGGCGGCTGGTTTCACCGGCGAGGCGATCGCCAATTCCTTTGCCGTTCGCCGCACCAGCCAGCGTGTACCCGACAATATCGTCGGCGCGATCGGCCACTACGCCAATGCCGCCGATACCTCGATCACCAAGGGCTCCTACGAGGCGGCGATCGCTTCCATGCGCTGTGCTATATCAGGCGCCGACTGGCTGACGCAGGGCAATCGCTTCGCCTTCGCGCTCTGCCGCCCGCCCGGGCACCATGCCGGCATCGATCTCTTCGGCGGCTATTGCTTCATCAACAATTCGGGCGTCGCGGCACAGCGGCTGCTCGATAGCGGTGCGAGGAAAGTCGCGGTGCTGGATGTCGATTTCCACCATGGCAACGGCACCCAGGATATCTTCTATCGCCGCGGCGATGTCTTCACCGCCTCGCTGCATGGTGATCCCATGCATGCCTTTCCCTATTTCCTCGGCCATGCCGACGAGGAAGGCGAGGGCGAGGGCGAAGGTAGCAACCGCAACTATCCGATGCCGCCGGGCACGCCTTGGGATGTCTGGTCTTCGGCCCTTGCCGATGCGCTCACCCGCATCAAGACATTCGGCGCCGAGGCGGTCGTCGTGGCGCTCGGCGTCGATACCTTCGAGCGCGATCCGATCTCCTTCTTCAGCCTCACCTCGGACGATTTCACCCGCATGGGCGCGATGATATCAGCCACCGGCTTGCCGGTGCTCGCCTGCATGGAGGGCGGTTACGGCGTGCCGGAGATCGGCCTTAACGTCGCCAACGTCCTCAAGGGTCTGGAAGCCTGATCACCGCCGATGACCGACGAGACCGTTCCATCCGATATCCCGACATCCCGCATGCTGAGCTGGGCGCGCAACTCCGCTATCTATCGCCTGGAGCGACGGATGATGACGGAAAAGCAGCTGTTTGACGCCATCAGCCGCAAGGCGAAGGAGAAATTCGAGGATATCAGCGCGGCGCAACTCAAGGCCATCGCCGATTTCGCGGTCAAATTTGCCTATGACAACAAGGTGCTCGACGACAGCGCCTATGCGGAGATCAGCACGCGCTCTGCCGTGCGCGGCGGTAAATCGAAGCGCGCGATCGCCCAGAAGCTAGCTGCCAAGGGCGTCTCCAGCGACAAGGTTGGGGCTGCACTTGAAGAGGCTGACGATCTCTATGCCGCAGCGATATTTGCCCGCAAGCGCGCCTTCGGCCCCTTCCGCCGGGTCGAGCTTGACGAAAAGCGAAAGGCCAAAGAGCTTTCGGCTTTCGCCCGCAACGGCTTCAGCTTCGATATCGGCAGGAAGATCTTCGACATGAGCTTCGAAGACGCGGAAGAGGTCATCCTCGCCGGCCGATCTTTGGTGCCTCAGCATCAGCGCTCTTGATCCCGGCATGAAAAGATTGAATTTGGTTCTCCCCCGTCTTCGGCTTAGAACCGCGCCAGGATCGGGGGCCACATGGACATCAAGAATATCGAGACCGGCACGGATAGCGCAGCCTTGATTGCGCAGCCGGGCGTATCGTCGGCTTCGGGCGGCTTGGCGGCCGGTGTCGCGATGTGCCTGATGTCGATGTCGTCGATCCAGTTCGGCGCGGCACTGTCTTCGTCAGCCATTGCGACCTATGGCGTTGCCGGCGCCACCTGGCTGCGGCTTGCTTTCGCGGCGATCATCCTTGCCGCCGTCATCAGGCCTTCGGTGCTGCGTTATAGCGGCGCCCAATGGCGGGCGACATTGCTGCTCGGCACGACGACGGCTGCCATGACGCTCTGCTTCTTCGCTGCGATCCAGCGGCTGCCGCTCGGTCTGGCGATCGCCATCGATTTTCTTGGGCCGCTCTCGGTCGCCGTCTTCGGCTATGGCCTGACCTGGCGGCTCACCTGGCCGTTGATCGCTGCGGCCGGCATTCTCTTCCTCGCCCATGACGGCGAAGGCTGGGTCGGCAATTCCTCAGGCGTCCTCTTCGCCCTCGGCTCGGCTGTGGGATGGGCGGTCTATATTCTGCTGACGAAGAAGGTCGGCGCCGCCTTCAAGGGGCTGGAAGGTCTCTCGATGTCACTGCTCGTTGCCGGCCTCGTCGCAACTCCTTTCGGTCTTGCCGAGACAGGGGGCGCTTTCACGCTGAAGGGACTGGTCGAGGTTCTCGGCCTTGCCATTCTTGTGCCGCTCTTGCCCTATGCGCTGGAGATGGTGGCGCTGCGGCGCATGCCGTCGGCATCATTCGGCATCTTGATGAGCCTCGAACCGGCGCTCGGCGCTCTCGCCGGCTTTCTGATCCTCGCCCAGCCGATGACCGCGCTGCAGATGCTGGGTACTGCGCTCGTCGTGGCGGCCAGCGCCGGCGCCACCGCCTCGGCGGCGAAGAGCTAGAAAAGTGTCAGCGTTTTTGGGAACGCCGTCTCTACAAGATGGATCAGGCGGGTTTGCGGGCGGGATCGTCGAGCGCCGGATTGTAGAACAGCGACAGTATCAGGCTCTTGGCGATCCGCTCCGCCGTTGCCATAAACCAGGCCTTGGCCTCCGGCGTTGGCGCGATATCGTCAAGCGTTGCGGCAAACAGCGACAGCCACTTCGGAAAGAGATCGGGTGTCAGGTTCTGGACACCCGTATGCGCCTGCACCGGCTTGCCACCATAGGCGCCGCTGCGGAAGGCAACGGCCGACCAGAAGCTCTTCATTTTCGCCATATGCTCCGGCCAGCGCCCGGATAGCCTGGCGTCGAACACCGGGCCGAGATCGGGATGCGCGAGCACGCGCCCGTAAAAGGTCTCGACCAGCCTGTCGATGAAGGCCGCGTCGACGCCCATTTCCCGCATCTCCGCCTCCGCCCTTTCGCGGATCGCCGCGACATGGGCAGGGCGGCCCTGAATGTCATTGTCCATTCCAAAACCCCGGCGCCGCGTGATGCGGCGCCCTCTCATATAGGTATTTATGGCAGCGCGCCAAAGTCGTCCGCGCCGCTTGCGGCAATCTGTCAGCAGCCTGCGGCGCCGCGCGTTTTTTCGAGCCGCGCAAAAGGACGCTGTAGCACTTTGAATTGCCCCACGCACTTGACCGCCACCGCCGCGCTCTTTAGATTTAGAATAATTCTAAAAATTGGAGAAGATCATGCTGGCGCGGTTTTTCAGATCCTCGAAACGATCCTTCGAATCGCTGTCCGAGCAGGAGATCCTTGCCCTTGGGATCGCCTCCGAGGAAGACGATGCCCGCATCTATCTTGCTTATGCCGACAGGCTACGCCGCGATTTTCCGGCCTCGGCCAAGGTCTTCGAGGATATGGCCGAGGTCGAGGATACGCACCGAAAATCGTTGATCGAAATCCATCGCCAGCGTTTCGGCGAGCGCATCCCACTGATCCGGCGCGAGCATGTGCAGGGTTTTTACGAACGCAAGCCCGACTGGCTCAGGGCAAACCTTTCGCTGGATGCGATGCGGCAAGAAACCGAGGCGATGGAGGAGCAGGCCTATCGTTTCTATGTCGAGGCGGCAAAACGCACCTCGGACGCCTCGACGCGTGAGCTTCTCGGCGATCTCGCCCTCGCCGAACAGGGACATGAGGATATCGCCCGCATGCTAGGCGACAAACATACGCCCGAAGACGTCAAGCACGACGAGGACGCGACGGTGCATCGGCAATTCGTGCTGACCTATGTGCAGCCGGGCCTTGCCGGACTGATGGACGGCTCGGTCTCGACGCTGGCGCCGATCTTCGCCGCCGCCTTTGCCACCCAGGATACCTGGCAGACCTTTCTCGTCGGTCTTTCGGCCTCCGTCGGCGCCGGCATCTCGATGGGCTTCACCGAAGCCGCCCATGACGACGGAAAGATCTCCGGCAGAGGCTCGCCGGTCAAGCGCGGACTTGCCTGCGGCATCATGACGGCGCTCGGCGGCCTCGGCCACGCACTGCCTTATCTGATTCCGCATTTCTGGACGGCGACGATCACCGCTGCTGTCGTCGTCTTCTTCGAGCTCTGGGCCATCGCCTTCATCCAGAACCGCTACATGGAAACCCCCTTCCTGCGCGCCGCCTTCCAGGTGGTGCTCGGCGGCGGTCTGGTGCTCGGCGCCGGTATCCTGATCGGGAATGGGTGAGGAGCGGTCGGGCGCAGCCCGAGCAATCGATCCAGCGAATCGATTGCAGCGACGAACGCCCTGAGCCCAAAGCGAAGGGCCGGGAGACGGTGCGGCATCCCAAACCAACAAAACAAAAAGGCCGGCAAACCGCCGGCCTTTCCACATTCTCTATTGCAACTCTTACCGCAGCGCGCCGACCAGGACGTCGCGGCCGTTCTCGATGGTGACCCAGCGGCCGGCATTGTAGCTCGACTGGCGCTTGACGAAGGAATAGGGCGTCCCAAACCACGGCTTGACGTCGGAAGCGAGGTTGTCGAGCACGAAATCGCCCTCGGCGGTGCGCAGCGTCAGCACGGCATGGCCTTCGCCGTCCGGCTTGCGCACGACGGTCATCAGCAGGTCGGCAGCCGAAAAGCCGCGCTGGATCAGCATGCGGCGCTTCAAGAGCGCGAAATCTTCGCAGTCGCCGGCGGTGGTCGGATAGGCCCAGACCTCATCCTTGCCGTAGATTTCCTTGTCGGTCATCGGCGTGATCGTGCGATTGACCGTGGCGTTGACCGAACGCACGAGCGACCACTTCCCCGGGTTCATGGCGACCGGGCCTGCGTTGCGGTTTGCGCCGCATTCACTGCGGTGGATCTGACAGAAATCGTAGTGGCCGATCGGCTGTGAGGTGGCATTGCCCGTTACCATTGAAGCATTTCTGCTTGGGGCCGGTATGGCGGCCGTCGCCATCGCAAACACGGCCATCATGGCCACAAAGATACCCTTGATCCGCACGCCCGCTCTTTCCTTGCATCGCCCCTTATTTATTAACAAAGTGTTAATGGAGAGGGCACAAAAGAGTCAATCGTTACTTCTTGGGAGGACCTTGCGACTCGCCGACATGGTTAAAATGCAACGGCTTGGGGACCTGCAGCAGGCGAATTTATCCGCCTCTGCCATTCAGGCGGGCATCTGCCTATTTGTTGATGAACGGATGATGCCTTTGACGGCACTCAGGAGAAGCGCGATATCGCCGGGGCGTGAAAGGCGATGGTCGCCGTCGCGGACGAAGGTCAGCACCACGTCGTCGGCGGGAAGATGTTCGACCAGTTTCATCGCATGCGCATGCGGCACGTCGGCGTCTTTCATGCCCTGGAGAATGTGCACCGGGCAGCCGGTTTCGATGATGCCGTCGAGCACCCGGTTCTTTCGGCCGTCCTCGATCAGCGCCCGCGTATAGATGTTGGGTTCCGGGCTGTATTGAGAACGCTCTTCGAAATAGCCGCGCTCGGCCAGCGATTTGCGCTCTTTCGCCTTGAGGTTCGGCTCGATCAGCTCCGAGGTGAAATCGGGCGCCGGCGCAATCAGCACCATGCCTGCGAGCTTTGGGAGCGTCACGCCGCCCTGCCGCGCAAGCTCCTGCGCCAGCCTGAGCGCGATCCAGCCGCCCATCGACGAGCCGACGAGGATCACCCGATCGGGCGCGACATGACGGATGACGGCAAGCGCCTCCTCCAGCCAGCGCGAGATCGTGCCCTCGCCGAAATTGCCGCCGGAAAGTCCGTGGCCGGAATAGTCGAGGCGGATGCAGGCGAGCCCAAGTTCCGCCGCCAGCCCGTCGAGTTCCACCGCCTTGGTGCCGCTCATGTCGGAGCGGTATCCAGACAGCCAGACGAGCGCCGGCGCGCCATTGCCGGCCTGCGCCGGGCGGACGAGCATGGCGATCTCACGCGCCGCCTCGCCCTCGCCAACCGTCAGGAACTGCGGCGCGGAATCGGGCATCTGATCGGACATCGGCGAACCTCCTGTTGTTTTGGCCTATAAAACAGATTCTTGGCAGGCTGACAGCGGGTGATTTTTCCGCTAAAGGATGATATTGACTCCGTTGCAGCGATGACGCGACACGTTTGTGCCCCTGATCGGGAGCGCGAGGCTGCAACGTTCCGAAAACAACGCGAGGAGAATACGACCATTCGCAGACCTTTTAAAACCGATGCGCCCGTGAAGGACGGACCGCGCTCGAACCGTGAAATCCGCATTCCCAAAGTTCAGCTGATCGGGGCTGATGGACAGAATGTCGGCATCGTGCCCACCGACCAGGCTTTGAAAATGGCGGAAGAAGCCGGCCTCGATCTCGTCGAAATTTCCCCCAATGTCGAACCGCCGGTGTGCAAGATCCTCGATCTGGGCAAGCTGAAATATGCCAACCAGAAGAAGGCTGCCGAGGCGCGCAAGAAGCAGAAGATTGTCGAAGTCAAAGAAATCAAGATGCGCCCGAACATCGACACCCATGATTATGAGGTGAAGATGAAGGCGATGGGTCGCTTCTTCGACGAAGGCGACAAGGTCAAGGTGACGCTGAAGTTCCGCGGCCGCGAAATGGCCCACCAGGAACTCGGCATGAAGCTTCTGCAGCAGGTCAAGGCCGATACGATCGAGTTCGCCAAGGTCGAAGCCGAACCCAAGCTTGAAGGCCGCCAGATGATGATGGTGCTGGCGCCGAAATAAGCGCCAGGCAGTTTTTCGCCCAAGGCCGTCCGCAAGGGCGGCTTTTGTGCTTTCTGCCATTCTGCTTTGGGCCGGTGTATTTTGGGAGGCGCGAAGATTCCTCCGCGGCCCCGTTGCACTTTCATGACGCTGCGGTTATAAGCGCGCGTCCGAACTGACCGGCAGGGCATGCCGTGGCAGTTTCGAATGCTTGCGGAACGGTTCGTCGCCGATGCCGCAGATCAACAACAAACGCTCCCGCACCTTGTTGCGACGGCCGGAGAACCGGACTTCGCGGGAAGGGCTTTTTTGATGAAGCGCGCAGGGAGGACAGAAGGAGTAGCAAAATGCCCAAGATGAAGACGAAGTCCTCTGCCAAGAAGCGGTTCAAGATCACCGCGTCAGGCAAGGTCAAGGCTGCCGCTGCTGGCAAGCGCCATGGCATGATCAAGCGTTCCAACAAGTTCATTCGCGATGCACGTGGCACCATGGTTCTCGCAGAACCGGATGGCCGCAAGGTTATCAAGAATTACCTGCCGAACGGTCTCTGAGACTCGTCCGCGAACGCTAGATTTAAGGAGATCATGATATGGCACGTGTAAAAAGAGGCGTCACCTCTCACGCCAAGCACAAGAAGGTTCTGAAGGCCGCAAAGGGCTTTTACGGCCGCCGCAAGAACACCATCCGTACCGCCAAGGCTGCAGTCGATCGTTCGAAGCAGTACGCCTACCGCGACCGCAAGGTCAACAAGCGCAACTTCCGTGCGCTTTGGATCCAGCGTATCAACGCCGCTGTGCGTGAATTCGGCCTGACCTACGGCCGCTTCATCGACGGCCTGAACAAGGCTGGCATCGAAGTCGACCGCAAGGTTCTCTCCGACATGGCGATCCACGAGCCGGAAGCATTCGGCGCGCTGGTCAGCGCTGCCAAGAAGGCTCTTGAATACCTCAAGGAAGCCGGCACGACGAACGAGTTTGAAGGCGCGGTCAAGTAACCAGCGCTTCCCAAGCTTTTGAATTTATGATTTTGGGAAACCCGCGCTGGTTTGGGCTAGCGCGGGTTTTTCTTTCTTTATATTCCTGGCGCCGGCTGGCGCCGCCTGCCTCCCGATCGCCCGCCTGATACTGGACGGAAAGAAGTGACAATGTCAGATATCGACCAGCTCAACACATCGCTGCTCGCCGAAATCGCTGCCGCCGATGACGAGACGGCGCTCGAAGCCGTGCGCGTTTCCGCCCTCGGCAAGAAGGGCTCCGTCTCCGAATTGTTGAAGACGCTCGGCGCCATGACGCCGGAAGAGCGTCAAAGCAAGGGCGCGGCGATCAACGTTCTGAAGAACGCGGTGACCGAGGCGCTCACCACCCGCAAGACGACGCTGCGGCAAGCGGCGATTGATGCGCGGCTGAAGGCCGAGACGGTCGATGTCAGCCTGCCGGTGCGCTCTTCGCCGGCCGAGCGCGGCCGTATCCATCCGATCAGCCAAATCGTCGACGAAATCACCGCGATCTTCGCCGACATGGGCTTCTCGATCGCCGAAGGTCCCGACATCGAGACTGATTATTACAATTTCACCGCGTTGAATTTCCCCGAAGGCCATCCGGCCCGCGAGATGCACGACACCTTCTTCTTCAACCCGGATGAGAATGGCGAGCGCAAGGTCCTGCGCACCCACACCTCGCCGGTGCAGGTGCGCACCATGGAGGCGCAGACACCGCCGATCCGCATCATCATTCCCGGCAAGACCTACCGCCAGGACTCGGACGCCACCCATTCGCCGATGTTCCATCAGGTCGAAGGCCTGGTCGTCGACAAGAAGGCCAATGTCGCCAACCTCCGCTGGGTGCTGGAAGAATTCTGCAAGACCTTCTTCGAGGTCGACAGCGTGACGATGCGTTTTCGCCCGTCCTTCTTCCCCTTCACCGAGCCCTCTTTCGAGGTCGATATCCAGTGCGACCGCTCTGGCCCGATCGTCAAGTTCGGCGAGGGGACCGACTGGATGGAAATCCTCGGTTGCGGCATGGTCCACCCGAACGTGCTGCGTCACGGCGGGCTCGATCCGGACGAATATCAGGGCTTTGCCTGGGGCATGGGCCTCGATCGCATTGCCATGCTGAAATACGGCATGCCCGACCTGCGCGACTTCTTCAACGCCGACGTCCGTTGGATGACGCATTACGGCTTCCGCCCGCTCGACATGCCGACGCTGTTCGGCGGCCTCAGCGCTTGAACGGAGAATTGGGACGATGAAATTCACGCTCTCCTGGCTGAAAGAGCATCTGGAAACGGATGCCGGCCTCGATGAAATCTGCACGCGCCTCACCGAGATCGGACTGGAGGTCGAGGATGTCGACGACAAGGCGGCCTTCAAGCCCTTCGTCATCGCCAGGGTCGTCTCGGCCGAAAAACATCCGCAGGCCGATCGCCTGAAGGTGCTGATGGTCGATACCGGTTCCGGCGCGCCGGTCCAGGTCGTCTGCGGCGCCCCGAATGCGCGCGCCGGCCTTATCGGCGCCTTCGCAGCGCCCGGAACCTATGTTCCCGGCATCGACGTGACGCTCGCCGTCGGCAATATCCGCGGCGTCGAAAGCCATGGCATGATGTGCTCCGAAAAGGAGCTGCAGATCTCCGACAGTCACGACGGCATTATCGACCTGCCGGACGATGCGCCTGTCGGCCAGAGTTATGCCGCCTATGCTCATCTCGACGATCCCCTCATCGAGATCAATCTGACGCCCAACCGGCCGGACTGCACCTCGATCCACGGCATCGCCCGCGATCTCGCCGCCTCCGGCCTCGGCACGCTGAAGACGCGGCCTGCACCGTCCTTCGCCGTCGAAGGCGAGACGCCGGTGAAGCTGACGCTCGATCTCGACGATCCGAAGCTCTG
Organism: Rhizobium sp. WSM1328; assembly: GCF_057653715.1. Lineage (NCBI taxonomy): Bacteria > Pseudomonadati > Pseudomonadota > Alphaproteobacteria > Hyphomicrobiales > Rhizobiaceae > Rhizobium > Rhizobium sp. WSM1328. The sequence goes on from NZ_CM172788.1 coordinate 4,654,533, forward strand.
CCCGGGCTTTGCGCTGCGCCTCGTGCGCGGCGTCAGGAACGGCCCGAGCCCCCGCTGGATGCAGCAGCGGCTGACCGCCATCGGCCTGCGCCCCATCAACGCGCTTGTCGATGTCACCAACTACATGACCTTCGATCAGGGGCGGCCGATCCACGTCTTCGATGCCGCCAAGATCAACGGCAACCTGACCGTCCGCCGTGCCGCCGAAGGCGAGACGGTGCTGGCGCTCGACCAGCGCGAGTACAAGCTGTCGCCGAACAACGTCGTCATCTCCGATGAAAACGGTATCGAATCGATCGGCGGCATCATGGGCGGCGAACATTCCGGCTGCGACGAGAATACCGTCGACGTGCTGATCGAATCCGCCCTGTGGGACCCGATGAACATCGCCAAATCGGGCCGCAGCCTCGGCATCATCACCGATGCACGCTACCGCTTCGAACGCGGCGTTGATCCGGACTATATGGCCCCCGGTCTCGAACGCACGACGGAACTGGTGCTGGAGCTTTGCGGTGGCAAGGCCGCCAGGGCCGAGATCGTCGGCTACCAGGGTTACGAACCGAAGATCGTCGATTTCCCCTATTCGGAGGTCAAGCGCCTGACAGGCCTCGACGTCTCGAATGAGGAAAGCAACACGATTCTGACGCGCCTCGGCTTCACCGTCTCCGGTTCCGGCGAGCGCGTCTCCGTCGCTGTCCCCTCCTGGCGTCCCGATGTCGACGGCAAGGCCGATCTCGTCGAGGAGGTCATGCGCATTCACGGCGTCGACAATATCAAGCCGGCGCCGCTTGAAAGCCATGCGGCCGTCAACGGCAAGATCCTGACGACGCTGCAGATCCGCACCCGCCTCGCCAAGCGGGCGCTCGCCGCGCGCGGCATGCTCGAAGCCGTCACCTGGTCGTTCATTCCTGAAGACCAGGCAAAGCTCTTCGGCGGCGGTTCGCCGACCCTCAAGCTTGCCAATCCGATCGCCGCCGAAATGTCGGATATGCGCCCCTCACTGCTGCCGGGCCTGCTGTCAGCCGCCCAGCGCAATGCCGACAAGGGTTACGGCGACGTCGCCCTCTTCGAGGTCTCCGGCACTTATGAGAACGACAGGCCGGAGGGTCAGCGCCGCGTTGCCGGCGGCATCCGCCGCGGCACAGCCTCACTTGCCGGCGCTGGTCGCGCCTGGTCGAACACCGCCAAGGGCGGCGGCAAGCCGGTCGACGTCTTCGACGCCAAGGCCGACGCGCTCGCCGTCATCGAAGCCTGCGGCCTGCCGATGGGCAATATCCAGATCGAGCAGGGGGGGCCGGCATGGTATCATCCCGGCCGCTCCGGCACGATCAAGATGGGGCCGAAGGTCGTGCTCGGCTATTTCGGCGAATTCCATCCGCTGACACTGGAAGCGCTCGATGTCTCCGGCGCGCTCTGCGGTTTCGAGGTCTATGTCGACGCCATGCCGGAGGCCAAGCGCAAGGCGACGCGCACCAAGTCGGCACTCGAACTGTCGCCGTTCCAGGTGGTGCGGCGCGACTTCGCCTTCGTCGTCGATAAGACGGTCGAAGCCGGCGCCATCGTCAAGGCCGCCACGGGCGCGGACCGCAAGCTGGTGACCGGCGTCAATGTCTTCGACATTTTCGAGGGCGCATCGCTTGGCGACGGCAAAAAGTCGGTGGCGATCGAGGTTCAGATCCAGCCGGTCGAGCGCACGCTGACGGATGAGGATTTCGAAGCGCTGACGCAGAAGATCGTCGCCAGTGTTGCGAAATTCACCGGCGGTGTCCTCAGAAGCTGAGTTTACCCAACGTCGCCAGATAATGGACCGGTCGCGAATAGCGGCCGGTCTTTTCAGCGATGCAGATGGAAGAGTTTGCTGACGATCGTCCAGCGACCGTCGATCTTCAGCAGCGAGAGATAATCGGTAAAGCGCATGCCGGCAAAGTCGTCGGTGACCTTGACGCTCGCCGCATCGCCCTCGACGTCGACGCTCTGGATGTCCATGTAGGGCTGCGTACCGGGCGGCGCCGGCTCCTCTTGCAGGATCGCGGCAATGAATTCGTCCCGCGTCAGCCATTCGACGGCATTTTCGTAATGGCCGATGATCGAGCTTTTCGGATGAAAGGCCTTTTTCAAGGCTGCCTCATTGGCGAAGGCCATGCCTTCGACATAGAGATGAACCGTCTGTTCGACTGCCTGCCTGTCCGACATTTTGTCATCCCGTTCTCAGAGATGGCGTTAGATAGTTTCGCCGGGCCCGAAGGCAAGCCCGGCCAGTTGTGGCCGACCGGGCTTTCGCTCTTTGTTTCGGTAGGGGTTCAGATGTTCGTCATGGCAAGCGAGGCGTCCGAATAGCGCTTGCCGGCCACCTGTCCGGCGGGGATCGCGTTGCTGAGCTGCTCGAGTTCCGCCGGGCTCAGCACGATATCGGCAGCGGCCGCATTCTGTTCGAGGTGGTGAAGCTTGCGGGCGCCGGGGATCGGCACGATGTCGTCGCCCTGGCTCAACACCCAGGCCAGCGCCAGCTGCGCCGCCGTCACGTCCTTCTCGGCGGCAAGCCGCTCGAGAGTCGAGACGAGGGCGGCATTGGCGTCGAAATTTTCCGCCTGGAAACGCGGCACCTGCCGGCGGAAATCGTCCGCGTCGAGATCTTCCACTTTGCGGATCGACCCGGTCAGGAAGCCGCGGCCGAGCGGGCTGTAGGGCACGAAGCCGATGCCGAGTTCGCGGCAGGTGGCAAGCACCTCCTCTTCCGGGTCGCGCGTCCACAGCGAATATTCGCTCTGCAGGGCTGCGATCGGATGGACCGCATGGGCGCGGCGAATGGTGGCGCTGCCGGCTTCCGAAAGCCCGAGCGCCCGGACTTTGCCTTCCTTCACCAGTTCCGCCATGACGCCAACGGTCTCCTCGATCGGCACGTTGGGATCGACCCGATGCTGGTAGAAGAGGTCGATGGTCTCGATGCCGAGGCGTTTCAGCGAAGCCTCGGCGACCGCGCGTACATTCTCGGGGCGGCTGTCGACGCCGGCGATGGCGGCAGTACCCGGCTTGCTGGCATCGATCTTGAAGCCGAATTTGGTGGCGATCACCACGCGGTCGCGGAACGGCTTCAGCGCTTTGCCGAGCAGAACCTCGTTGGTGAAGGGACCATAGACTTCGGCGGTGTCGAAGAAAGTGACGCCGAGATCGATGGCGCGATGCAGTGTCTTGATCGATTCCGCATCGTCGCTGGCGCCATAGGCAAAGCTCATGCCCATGCAGCCAAGGCCGACGGCAGAGACGGTCAGATCGTTTCCGAGTTTCCGGGTTTTCATGATGTGCTCCTCTGAGCTGATTTTGAGCCGCCAGAGCATCATCATGCTCTAACTATTTAATTCAGAACAGGATTCAGATTTTAGGCCGCCCGGCCTGAAATCATCCTGTTCTGGATGGTTGCGGTACCGGCAGACCATATCGCTGCGCTATCAATCAGAAAATACATGCAGTTTCTAACAGGTTGTTCTATTATTTCGATCAATGAACAGAACCCAGCTTTCACAACTCGCCGTTCTCGCCGCCGTCTCGGAGCATCGCAGCTTCCGGGCGGCGGCGAAGGAACTCCTCGTCGCGCCTTCGGCCATCAGCCATGCGATATCGAGCCTCGAGGAAAGTCTGGGGGTGCGGCTCCTGGCGCGGACCACCCGCAGCGTTGCGCCGACGGAAGAGGGCCGCCTGCTGCTTGAAAGACTTCGTCCAGCACTCGAGGAGATCGATATCGCCTTGGAGGCGGTCCGCGATACGCGCGCCAAGCCGGCCGGAAACCTGCGCATCACCGCGCCGCGCTTCGCCTCCGATCTGCTGCTCGCTCCGCGGCTCGGCGACTTTCTCAACCTCTACCCCGATATCACCCTGGAGATCGCCAATGAGGACGGCTTCACCGATATCGTCAAGGAGGGTTTCGATGCCGGTATTCGGCTGGAAGAGAGCCTGGAGGCCGATATGATCGCGGTCAGGATCTCGCCTAATCTGACGACGGTGATCGCCGCTTCGTCCGAATATTTCGAGCATCATCCAAAGCCCGAGCATCCGCGCGATCTCGTCCATCACCGCTGTATCAAGCGGCGGTTTACCAACGGCTCGATCTATCGCTGGGAATTCGAAAAGGACGGGCAGGAACTTGTCGTTTCAGTCGACGGGCCGCTTATCGTCAGCGAGGACCGACTCGCCCTGCTTGCGGCGCTGAACGGCGCCGGCCTTGCCTATCTCTTCGACATGCGGGTCTATGACGAACTGGCGAGCGGCAAACTTGTGCGGGTGCTGGAAGATTGGTGCGCGCCCTATGCCGGGCCATTTCTCTATTACCCCACCCGGCGGCAGATGCGGCCGGCGCTGCGCGCCTTCATCGATTTCTTCAGATACAGTGAACAGGATACGGGCGGCCGGTAAGGAATGGGGACCGGACCGCCCGTTCTCGTCATTCCATCAGGCAGCCTTTGCCTTCTGGTTTGCCGCCGTGGTGGCGAGCTGGGAGAGGGTCTTGTCGGTGGCCGTTTCCTGCTGCAGCGTCTGGTCGAGCAGGCCGACGACTTCCTTGAAGCCGAGCGTTGCGGCCCAGGTCTTCAGCGTGCCGTAACGGGCGATTTCATAATGCTCGACTGCCTGGGCAGCCGAAATCAAGCCGGCATCGAGAGCCGCCGTGCCCTTGAATTCCTCCATGATTTCCTCGCCCTCGGCGATAATGCCCTGGATCGCCTCGCAGGTCTTGCCCTGGGCGCGTTTGCCGATCAGCTCGAAAACCTGCTGCAGGCGCTCGACCTGGCCTTCGGTTTCCTCGCGGTGTTTTTCGAAGCCCTTCTTCAATTCGGGGGATTGGGCGGCGCGCGCCATCTTCGGCAGGGCGCGCAATATCTGCCGTTCGGCGAAGTAGATGTCCTTCAGCGTGTCGTAGAAGAGATCTTCCAACGTCTTTTCCTTGGCCATTTTCTCGATCCTTGTTCTGGGGAAAACCGCGAATGCGGCGACACATTAAGAAGCGAAGATCGCGCTAATTGTTCCCGATCGATTTCGGGTGGACTGGAAATCGGCGCCGGGCGATGATTCCTGCCGTCGATGCGCAGGAGAATGACGTCATGCGAAAGCCGAATTCGATGAAGGGTCTGGAGGATCTCGGCCGTGTGCGGCTGTCGCAAAACTTCTTTCTCCGCGATTTCCTGCATTCCGAAATCGCCGATTTCTACCGCATCCCCAATATCCCCGAGGATCCCGATCTGGCGGTCGAGGCGGGCAGGAGGCTCTGCGAGGAATTGCTGGAGCCGCTAGAGGCAACGTTCGGGCGCCTGCATATCCGTTCCGGCTATCGTTCGCCTGCGGTCAACAGGTTCGGCAACGAGAACAATCTGAACTGTTCGACCAATGCGTCCACCGCGGCGCATCACATCTGGGATATGAGGGATTTTGACGGCTGCATGGGCGCCGCCGTCTGCATTGCCGTGCCATGGATGATCGACCATTACCGCGACGAAAGCGACTGGCAGCGGCTCGCCTGGTGGATTCACGACCACCTGCCTTATGCCTCGCTCTGCTTCTTCCCGAAGCTCGGGGCCTTCAATATCCAGTGGCACGAACGGCCGAAACGGGTGATCCAGAGTTATATCAGCCCGCGCGGCATCCTCACCAAACCGGGCATGGCCAATTGGGAAGGCGATCATTCCGAATGGTATGCGGGTTTTCCATCTCTTACAGCGCCGCGCGTCTTTTCAGACGAGCAAAGGACGCTGTAACACTTTGAATTGCTGCATAATTCCTTAAATCGGTTCCGATTTGGGGAATTATGCAGTGAAGCTGATGCGATAGCGGATATGGCCATCGCTCTCGACATAGCTGTCATAGAGCGCTCGCGCGGTTCTGTTCTGCTCGCTCGTATGCCAGTAAAGCCGCGACCAGCCCTTGGCTCTGCAGATCGAAACGAGATCGTCCATCAGTGCCCGCCCGACGCCTTTGCCGCGCGCATCGGCATCGACGAACAGGTCTTCGAGATAGCAATCCCTGCCGCGGATCCACGTGCCCTCATGGGTGAGATAGAGCGCAAAGCCCATCACCCTGCCGTCGATTTCGGCGACACGTATCGCGATTGCCGACGCCGGATCGAAGACCCGGCGCCATGTGGATTCGGTGATATCGGCATCGACCGTGACGTCGTAAAAGGCGAGATAGGCCGCCCAGAGCTCGCGCCAGCGGGCTTCGTCCTCGGGGCGGGCATCACGTATCGTAACGGTCATGGCGTCACTTTCTTTCAGGCACCGGCTTCGTCGAGCAGCGCCATCGCGTCATCGGAAAGCGCAAGTGTCGCCGATTTCGCCAGGCTTTCAAGCTGCGAAAGGCTGGTCGCGCTGGCGATCGGCGCCGTCACGCCCTTCTTGCGCAGCAGCCAGGCGAGCGAAATTTCCGCCGGCTTGGCACCGGTCTCGGCAGAAACACTGTCGAGCGCGGCCAGGATGCGCAGGCCTTTGTCGTCGAGATATTTCGAAACCCGGCCCTCGCGTGCGCGGCCTTGCATATCGGATTTGCTGCGGTATTTGCCGGTGAGGAAGCCGGCGGCGAGACTGAAATAGGTGATGACGCCGATGTCCTCTTTGACGCAGAGATCGGCAAGCGGCCCCTCGAAGCTCGAACGCTCATAGAGATTATATTCCGGCTGCAACACATCGTACCGCGGCAATCCGGCCTTTTCAGCAGCGTCGAAGGAAGCCTGGAGGAGTTTCGCATCATAGTTCGAGCAGCCGATGGCGCGGATCTTGCCCTGCTGCTTCAGCTTGGCAAAGGCGCCGAGCGTTTCCTCGTGTGGCGTATCTTCATCCGGCCAGTGCGAGAGATAGACGTCGATATAGTCGGTCTGCAGCCGGCGCAGCGAATCCTCGACCGCCTTCAGGATATAGGTCTCCTTCAGCGTCTTTCCCTGTCCCATGTCGGAGCCGACCTTGGTGACGATGACGGCCTTGTCGCGAGAAACCTTGGCTTGGCTTAGCCAGCGCCCGATGATCTCCTCGGAATCGCCGCCCTTGTTGCCGGGAACCCATGAGGAATAGACATCGGCCGTATCGATCGTGTTCAGGCCCGCGTCGAAGAAGGCATCGAGAATGGCGAAGGATGTTTTTTCGTCGGCCGTCCAGCCGAAGACATTGCCGCCGATGACGATCGGCGCGACCGATAGACCTGTTTTTCCAAGCCGGCGCATTTCCATGACGCTCTCCAGAAGTGTGAAGCAATTGAAATCGCGGATACGGCAGAACGCCGCCCTGACCAACTTAGTGCGATCCGCGCATCCGGGAAGGCAAACTTCCGTGATTTCAGATTGCGCCATTGCGCCGCAGCTGGGGCCTGAATATGGTTCGCGGAAATCAGTTCGGGAGACTTGGATCATGCTGCGTTTCGGTATCATTTCAACGGCGAAGATCGGCCGCGACAATGTCGTTCCGGCGATCCAGGATGCGGAGAATTGTGTCGTCACGGCGATTGCCAGCCGTGATCTCAAGCGCGCAAGGGAGATGGCTGACCGCTTCTCCGTGCCGCATGCCTTCGGCTCCTACGAGGAAATGCTGGCCTCCGACCTCATCGACGCCGTCTACATCCCGCTGCCGACCTCGCAGCATATCGAATGGTCGATCAAGGCGGCGGATGCCGGCAAGCACGTGCTCTGCGAAAAGCCGTTGGCGCTGAAGGCAGACGATATCGACGACGTGATCGCCGCCCGCGACCGCAACCGGGTGGTGGTCAGCGAAGCCTATATGATCACCTATTCGCCGGTCTGGCAGAAGGTGCGCTCGTTGATCGACGAGGGCGCCATCGGTTCGCTCCGGCATGTGCAGGGCGCCTTCACCTATTTCAACCGCGACCCCGCCAACATGCGCAACGTTCCCGAGCTCGGCGGCGGCGGCCTTCCCGATATCGGCGTCTATCCCGTCATGGGCACGCGTTTTTCCACGGGCAAGGAGCCGCTCTGGATCCAGGCGATCACCGAGCGCGATGCGGATTTCGGCACGGATATCTATTCGAGCGTCAAGGCCGATTTCGGCGATTTCGAGTTGAGCTTCTATATCTCGACGCAGATGGCCAACCGCCAGGTCATGGTCTTCCACGGCACCGAAGGCTACATCGAAGTCAAGTCGCCGTTCAACGCCAATCGCTGGGGGCCGGAAGAGATCGAGCTTGCCGACCGCAGCCACAGTGAATCGCGCATCTTCCGCTTTCAGGACAGCCGCCAGTACAAGCGGCAGGTCGAGGCCTTCGCCCGGGCGGTGACGAACGGCAAGGAAGAGATCGTCACGCTCGAAAATTCGAAGCTGAACCAGAAGGTGATCGACGCGATCTACCGGGCCAGCGAGAAGGACGGCTGGGAGGCAGTCTAGCGCACAGCCCCGAAAATCGGAATCGATTTTCGGAAAGGATTATGCGCCCCTTCAGAGGGTTAGAGCGTCCTTGGCGCGTCCTATTGGACGCGCGGCGCTCTAGTCACTCGGCGCGGAAGACGAAGCGCGAATAGCCGAAGAAGCTGAAGATCATCGAGGCGATGCTGGCGATCGCCATGGCCGCCAGCGGCTGAAGCGCCGGCAGCGACAGCAGAAGCGCGGAATAGAGCCCGTAATTGACGAGCGCTGCCGTCACCCCGACGGAGCCGTAGCGGAAGCCTTCGGCGGCAAGCGAACGGCCGGAACGATCGAAGGTGAAGCTCCGATTGAAAGCCCAGGTCGCGGCCATCGCGAAGGCGATCGCCACGAGCCGCGCCAGAAACGGCCCGAGCGGCGTCAGATGAAGCAGCGCCGACAGGATGCCGGCATCGACGAGGAAGCCGATGCCGCCGGCGATGATGAAGCGGATGAGCTTTCTCATGCGGCATCCGCCTTGCCGGGACGCGCACGCGATACCGGCCCTGCGTCGCTGAGCGGTGCCTTCAACGCGCTCGGCCTTTCGAGGCCCATATAATGGATACGAAGCTGTTCGGCGCGGGCACGCGCAACGGAATCCAGAATGACGCCGGCGGTGAATAGCATGAAGGAGATCATCAGCAGCGCCGTCGACAGCACCCAGGTCGGCATGCGGCTGACGAGACCCGTTTCGAAATATTCCGCCAGCACCGGCGCCATGAAGCCGAGGCTCGCCAGCATGAAGGTGGCGCTGATCGCGCTGAAAAAGGCGAAGGGCCGGGTTTCCTTCATCAGCATCGCGAACATCCAGAGGATCTTGGCGCCGTCGCGGAATGTCGAAAGCTTGGAATGCGAGCCTTCCGGCCGGCGGCCATAGTCGAGCTCCAGCTCGCTGACCGGCAGCTTCAGCCGGGAGGCATGCACCGACATCTCGGTTTCGATCTCGAAGCCGCCGGATACCGCCGGGAAACTCTTGACGAAGCGGCGCGAAAACGCGCGGTAGCCGGAAAAGATATCGGTGAAGTCGGGGCCGAAGATCATCCGGTAGAGCAGGTTGAAAAGCCGGTTGCCGAGCGCATGGCCCTGACGGCCGGCATCGGCGTGCACGCCGCGCCTGGTGCCGACCACCATGTCGGCGCGCTCGGTGAGCAGCGTGCGCACCAGTTCTTCGGCATCCTCAGGCGCATAGGTGCCGTCGCCGTCGGCGATGATGTAGATGTCGGCGTCGATATCGGCGAACATCCGGCGCACGACATGGCCCTTGCCCTGACGCCGCTCGCGCACGACATGCGCGCCGGCAAGCATTGCCTGCAGCGCGGTGCCGTCGGTGGAATTGTTGTCGTAGACGTGGATCGCAGCATCGGGCAGCGTCGCCCGGAAGCCCTGCACGACAGCGCTGATCGTCGCCGCTTCATTATAGCAGGGAAGCAGAACGGCAATATTCAGATTATCGGTGCGCGATCGGGCCATGACTCTACTCGTTACACTTAAAGCCGCGCTCAGCCTAAATCACGCGCCGTTAATAAGACCCTATGACGCAGGCAAAAATAGCAGCTGCCACAAACGGCTTTACACTTTCTTGATCGGCGGCGGCTAAAGTTCGGGTATCGAAACGAAGCGCTAACCACAATGAACGCTGTGCAGCCGATCCCCCACGCATCCTCCGCGATCGACGCTCCCAGGGGCGGGGTGCCCGCTCCCAGGGGCGGGCTGCGCGACCTGCTGACGCGTCTCTGGCCAACCGTCATCGCCTATAGCGTCATCCTTGCTGCGGCCATCCTCATCACCAAGCTTTCCGGCGCCACCGATTACGTCGGCCCCGACAATGATGACGGAATGCGTCTCGTCGAAGCTCGCGATTTTCTGGCCGGGCAGGGTTGGTTCGATCTGATGCAATACCGTCTCGGCCTCGATGGCGGTACGCTGATGCATTGGTCGCGGCTGATCGATCTGCCGATCGCCTCGCTGATCTGGTTCTTCGGCCTGTTTGCGCCCCGCGAGACGGCCGAAGCGCTGGCGCTCGCTGTCTGGCCGGTATCGCTCATCCTGCCCGCCATGCTCGCCATGGCGGTTGCCGGCCGGCGCATCGGCGGGGTTGCCGCCATGCATATCAGTCTCGGCTTGACCGGTCTTGCAATCTACACCGGAAACCGTTTCGCGCCTGGCGCCATCGATCACCACAATGCGCAGCTGGGGCTGGTCGCGACGATGATCGCGATGCTTCTGGATCCAGAGCGTCGAGCCTGGAGCTATGCGGTTGCCGGCGTCGCGGCAGCCGTTGCCATCGCCATCGGCGCCGAGACGACCCCCTTCGTCGCCGCCGTCTGCCTGACCATTGCCCTGCTCTGGGCATGGGAAGGCGAAGATTTCGCCGCCGCCGCCAAGGCCTTCGGGCTGGCGCTGGCGATTGCGATCAGCATCCTCTTCTTTGCAACGGTGCCGCCCCGGCTTTATTCGACGGTCACCTGCGACAATCTCTCGCTCGGCTATTACAGCCTGGCGGCGATCGGCGGCGGGTTGCTTTTGTTCTCGGCGGTTTTTGCCAGCCACCTGCGCCGGCCCTTGCGCTTTGCCGCACTCGCCGTCGTCGGCGCCGGCGTTCTCGGTTCGGCGATCGTGATCGCACCGCAATGCCTGAGCGATCCGCTGGCCGGTCTCGACCCGATGCTGGTCGAACTCTGGCTGAGAAATGTTTCGGAAGCGCAGTCGATTTTCGCTCTCGGACGCACCGATCCCTTCTCGATCGGTGGCTTCTATGCGGCCGGCCTGTTCGGCATCGCCGTCTGCATCTTCCGTGTCTTTCAGCGTGACCGCATGCAAATCCACCTGGTCTTGCTCTTCCTGCTGATGACGAGCTGGGCAATCGCGCTGGTCCAGGTGCGCGGTTCGACGTTCTCGAACCTGATCTCCATCCTGCCGCTTGCCCTGTTGATTATCGATGTCCGCCGCATCTCCAACGGCGACGGCGAAAATGTCGCCGCCGCCTTCGTCTACATCGTCACCGTGCTCGCCAGTGCTCCGGCCGCCTGGGCGGTCGGCGGCGGGTTTATCTCGCTGCAGATGGAGAATGCTGCGCAGAAGAAGGCGGCAGAGCCGGCAAAGAAGATTTCCTGCGCATCGCAAGCGGCGCTGGCGCCGCTCGCCGGGCTACCGGCCGGACTGGTCTCCGCGCCGTCGGAAATGGGCGTGCCGATCCTCCGCTTCACCGCGAACCGGGTTCTCTCCGCGCCCTATCATCGCAATCAGGGCGGCATGCTGACGGAACTGCATATCGATATGGCGGAGCCGCAGGAGGCGGAGGCCTTTTTGAAAGGGACCGGCGTAACGGTGCTTGCCTTCTGCCCCGGCGACCTACAGACCCGCGAGATCGCCAAACTGAAGCCGGATGGGCTCTATGCTGAGCTCGGCAAGGGCAATATCCCGCCCTATCTGGAACCGCTTCCGAAGGCAGCGGACGTGGGCGTTCAGTTCTTTCGCTATCGGCCGGCGATGAACTGACGCCGGCAATCTTCAGGACGGGATAAGCATGTCGCGATAACGACATGCGTAAAAACAGCGTAAGCGCGGGAAGCCAATCTGAAAGATCGCGATGCGCTTATCAGTGTGAAAAACGCGCTGTCAGTGCGAAACGCGCATGGCGCGGCGAAGACGCTGACTGGCATAAAGCCCGAGTACGAAGAGCATGAGGCCGCCATTATAGCCGAGCACGGCATAGACGAATGCCAGAATCGACACCGGCCCCGGCGAGGTTATCGCCGCCAGCGCGAATGTGATTCCGATCAGCGCGGCGACCAGCGCGATCACGCCAGCCGAACGAGTCTGCCCGGCGCTGACGCCCAATGCTGCTGCTGTGAGAATAATCATTTCAGCACCTTCCCAGAGAGAACGAGGGGAAGCATAGGAAGCGCCAACTAACAAAGATTTACCGGCGATCTTCGCCGAAAAGCCTTTGTATTACGGTGGTTAGCAATCCCTTTCGGCTAAAACGCATATTCTAACTATCCGTTCCGCAACAAAACAGATTTACACGATTTTGTTGTTTGTCCACCTGGCTGCAACGAGTGCATGTGCAGGATGCGTTGAGACGAGCGCGCTTGATGCAATGGCGACGAACCCTCCCCACAACGATTTCAACGGCCGGGAAAACAGGTTCCTGCGCCAAGGCCGAGCTTCCCGTTTATCGCTGATCGACATACAAAGAGGGATGAGCAACGTCTTCGACGGCGATTCGCCGACCAACCTTGCCGAATATTCGGTTTCGGAACTTTCCGGCTCGATCAAGCGCACCGTCGAAACCGCCTTCGACCAGGTTCGCGTGCGCGGCGAAATATCAGGCTATCGTGGGCCGCACTCCTCGGGCCATGCCTATTTCGCGCTGAAGGACGATCGCGCCCGCATCGACGCTGTCATCTGGAAGGGCACCTTCTCACGACTGAAGTTCCGTCCGGAAGAGGGCATGGAAGTCATCGCCACCGGCAAGGTCACCACCTTTCCGGGTTCCTCGAAATATCAGATCGTCATCGAGACGCTGGAGCCGGCCGGCGCCGGCGCGCTGATGGCGCTGATCGAGGAGCGCAAGCGCAAGCTCGGCGCCGAGGGCCTGTTCGATGCCGCCCGCAAAAAGCGGCTGCCCTTCATGCCCGGCGTAATCGGCGTCGTCACCTCGCCGACCGGCGCCGTCATCCGCGATATCCTTCACCGCATCTCCGATCGTTTTCCTGTGCATGTCCTCGTCTGGCCGGTGAAGGTCCAGGGCGAGGGCTCCGGCGAGGAGGTGGCGAACGCCATCCGCGGCTTCAACGCGCTGGAACCTTCAGGCGCCATCCCGCGCCCGGATGTGTTGATCGTCGCACGCGGCGGCGGCAGCCTGGAAGATCTCTGGAGCTTCAACGACGAAATCGTCGTGCGTGCTGCGGCCGAAAGCCGGATACCGCTGATCTCGGCCGTCGGCCATGAGACCGACTGGACGCTGATCGACTACGCCGCCGATGTCCGTGCGCCCACGCCGACGGGGGCAGCGGAAATGGCAGTGCCGGTCAAGGCGGAGCTCGAGGCGCAGGCCGCCGCTCTTGCCGCGCGCCTGCAGGGCTGCATGAACCGGCAGATGGATCAGCGCCGCCAGTCGGTGCGTGCTCTGATGCGGGCATTGCCGTCGCTCGATCAGCTTCTCGCCTTGCCGCGCCGCCGTTTCGACGAGGCGGCAACCGGTCTCGGCCGCGGGCTGGAGCTCAACACTATCAACAAGCGCCGCGGCTTCGAGCGTGTCGCCGCGCATCTGCGCCCCGATCTGCTCGCCGGCCGCATCGCCGAGCGCCGCCAGACGCTGAACGAGCGCATGGCCCGGGCCGAGCGCATGGTTGAGCGGCTGATCGACCGTTCGAAATCGCGCGTCGACCGCGCCGAAGCCATCCTCGCCTCACTGCCGGCCCGGCTGAAGACCCAGACCGACCGCGGTCGCGAACGCCTCGGCAATCTTTCGCGCCATGCCGATACGGCGGTCCGCCACCAGCTGACCCGCGCGCGCGCCGAACTTTCTTCGCAGGACCGCGTGCTGCAATCGCTCTCCTACAAGAATGTGCTGAAGCGCGGCTATGCCGTCATTCGCGATGAGGATAACAGGCCGGTCTCGCAGGCTGCTCAGCTCTCCGCCGGCATGGGCATCGCCATCGAATTCGCCGACGGCCGTGTCGGCGCCATGACCACGGAAGGCGGCGCACCGCCGGCCGGGGCCAAGAAGCGCAGCGCAAGACCCGCAGACCCACCGAAGCAGGGAAGCCTGTTCTGACGATGCGGATCCTGCTGGTGCTTGCCCATCCGCTGGAGGATAGTTTCGCCGCTGCCGTGGCGAGGACCGCGCGCGAAGCACTGGAAGCCTCCGGCCATGTTGTCGATCTGCTCGATCTCTATGCTGAGAATTTCGATCCGCGTCTTTCGAAGGCTGAGCGCGGCGGCTATTTCGACCAGCCCTACGACACCTCAGCCGTAGCCGACATCGTTGCCCGCCTGAATGCTGCCGATGGCCTCATTCTCGTCTTTCCGCAATGGTGGTTCAATTTCCCCGCCATCCTCAAGGGCTTCTTCGACCGTGTCTTCGCCCCCGGCGTTGCCTTCAGCCATGATGCTGCCGGCGGCCGTATCGTGCCGCAGCTGACCAATATCAGGCTGCTCTATGCGCTGACGACGACAGGCTCGCCCTGGTGGCTGGTGCGTGTCTATATGGGCGATCCGGTGCGCCGGCTCCTGAAGCGCGGCATCGCCGCCTTCTGCTCGAAGGGATTGAATTTCAAGATGCTCAGCCTGCACGACATGGACCGCGCCACCGATGCGAAGCGCAGGGCGCATCTCTATCGCGTGCGCAAGCTGCTATCGGCAATTCGCTAAAGCAAAAGCGTGCAGCGGGTTTGCGTTCGAAAATTGCGTGAAAAAACAGATAGGATGAGAGCTGCTCGCGATGCCGTGGAACCGGCACGGCCCTCCCTCCAGCCTCATCCTGAGGTGCCCCGCAGGGGCCTCGAAGGACGGGGCTGGCCACGGGCAGCTCGCCCGGCTTTAACCGGCCCGCGCTTCGACAAATCAGGCAGGGCCTCGTAATCCATTGCCATCAACGCTTCCTTCTTTCGGCGCGACCAGCCCTTGATCTGGCGCTCGCGGGCGATGGCGTCGATGATGCGGTCATAGGTTTCGCTGAAGACGAGTTCGACCGGGCGGCGCTTGGCGGTATAGCCGTCATAGGTCCCGGCATTATGCTCCCAGACACGCGCCTCAATCTCCTACTTGGTGAGGCCGGTATAATATGAGCCGTCGCTACAGCGGAGAATATAGACGGTGACTTCCATGGCGGAAGGCTAGCATGGGGTGAAGGCGGCAACAATGAGGCGTTGTGGCGGACGGCCACCCGCCCCCGTCCTTCGAGGCTCCGGCCTGCGGCCTGCGCACCTCAGGATGAGGTCTGATCGTGGTGCCGTGAGGCTGGTGGACTGATCAAAGCTCCGGGCATCCCAGGCCGATCAGCCTTTCGCTGTCCTTCTGGCGGCCCTCTCTCCAGCCTCATCCTGAGGTGCCCCGCAGGGTCCTCGAAGGACGAGGCTGGCCGCCGGCGTATCATCCAACAATGCAGGCGTTGCGGTGAGCGCGGGGCCACCCGCCCCCGTCCTTCGAGGCTTCGGCCTTTGGCCTCCGCACCTCAGGATGAGGGCTGATCGTGGTGCCGTGTGATTGGTGACCTGATCAAGGCTCCAGGCATCCCAGGCTGATGAGCCTGCCGCTATCCTTCTGGCACGCCCTCTCCAGCCTCATCCTGAGGTGCCCCGCAGGGGCCTCGAAGGACGGGGCTGGCCGCACCAGCGCGCTTTATCCAGTCAGCGCACGATGATGCCGCTCAGGCCCATTCGCCCTGCCGCATCACCGGAACCCGTGAACCATCCGGCTTGATGCCGTCGATATCGACTTTGTCCGAGCCGATCATCCAGTCGATATGGATCAGGCTGGAATTGCCGCCCTGCGCCTTGATCTGCTCCTGGCTCAGTGTCGCGCCATCGAGGAAGCACTTGGAATAGCACTGGCCGAGTGCGATGTGGCACGAGGCGTTTTCGTCGAACAGCGTGTTGTAGAACAGGATGCCGCTGGCCGAGATCGGTGAGGAATGCGGCACCAGCGCCACTTCGCCGAGCCGGCGCGCGCCCTCGTCGGTATCGAGCACCTTGTTCAAGACCTCTTCGCCGCGCGAGGCCTTGGCCTCGACGATGCGCCCACCCTCGAAACGTACCTGGATATTGTCGATCAACGTGCCCTGGTGCGAGAGCGGCTTGGTGCTCGACACATGGCCTTCGACGCGCAGCGCATGCGGCGTGGTGAAGACTTCCTCGGTCGGGATGTTCGGATTGCAGGTAATGCCGTTCTTGGCGGTGGAAGCGCCGCCATGCCATTCATGCCCGTCGGCAAGGCCGATCGTCAGGTCGGTACCCGGTCCCTGGAAATGCAGCGAGGCGAAACGCTCGCCGTTCAGCCAGGCGGATCGCTTGCCAAGATTGGCATTGTGCTCGGCCCAGGCGGCGACGGGATCGCTGACATCGACGCGCGAGGCGGCAAAGATCGCCTTGGCGAGCTTGGCAATCGCAATCGGTTCCGGATCGTCAGGGAAGACCACCTTGGCCCAGGATGGGTTCGGGTAGGAGACGATGTTCCAGTTGATGTCGAAATTCGAGATCTTCTCCAGCGCCGGCTTGTAGGCCGTTGAGTTGGCGCGATTGGCGCGGCCGACCTTGCCGGCATCCTGCTCGGACAGCAGCATCGGATTGTCGCCGGCGACCGCAAGACGGGCCGCCCCGTTGGCATAGGCCTTGGCCATGCCCTCGTAGAGCCAGCCGGAGGCGCGGTCGAAGCTCTCGTCGCTGCCATATTGATAGCGCGCCAGCGTCGTTTCCTCGTCGGAATAGAAGGCGGAGACCAGTCCGGCGCCGGCCAGATAGGCATGCTTGGTGATCAGGCGAACCAGCGGCAGCGCCACGACAGGCGCGGTGATCACCAGATCCTGACCTTTTTGCAGCTGCAGCCCGACCTTGACGGCGACTTCCGCAAGTTTTTCCAGCTTGACGGGATCAATTGTGTTCTGGCTCTGGGGCATGAAAGTCATGGTTCAACCTGCCTTCTGTCATCGACGGTGCGAGGCTGGAAGATTTAGACCCGTTTGCGGCGAAAATGAAGCGTATCGCCGCCGAATTGCAAGCGGCCGGATATATGTCCGCCCGCCGGCCGTGCTTCAGGCGGCGGCAGGTTGCCTGAGCAGGATCGAGTTATGCTTGTCGAGGAATTCCATCAGCCGCTGCGGGTAGTCTTCGCCAACGGCGGCCTTGACGCTTGCCCGCTCGGAGAGAGCCTTGCGCCAGCGCTTCACCCGCTCAAGCCCTTCGAAGATGCCGCTGTCGCCGAGCGTCTCGAAGAGATCGAAATACCGAAAGACCGGCGCGAAGACGGCGTCGACGAGGCTGAAGTCGTTGCCGGCGAAATACGGCCCGTCCGTCAACATCTTCTCGACAGTTGCGAATTTGGCGATGAGCGCCTTGCGCTTGGCCTCCAACTGCGCGGCATCCTCGGCGGTCTCGTAACCCCAGAGATCGGAAAGCACGGAGGAACCGAATTCCATCCAGCCGCGATGGCGGGCACGCGTCAGCGCGTCGTTGGGATGCAGCGCGACACCCGGCTGCGTTTCCTCCAGATATTCGCAGATGACGCTGCTTTCGAACAGCACCGCCTCGCTGCCGTCCTCCTCCTCGATCCGCAGCAGTGGCACTTTGCCCAGCGGCGAGATCTGCAGGAACCAGTCGGGCTTGTCGGCAAGATCGATGTTGATGCGCTCGAAGGGCACGCCCTTTTCGAGCAGAGCGATCGCGGCGCGCTGCACATAGGGGCAGAGATGATGGCTGACGAGGGTAAGCTTGCTCATGGGGGCCTCCTTGGCAATGATAGATGTAAATGCATCTAATAACGCTTGCGGCGGAATTCAAGATAGATGTAACTGCATTTATGTCTGAAAAGCCGTCGAATCCAAGCGAAGCGGTTACCTCTGCCTGGACGAGCATCATGCGCGCCCGCGAGCGGCTGCTTGGCGCCATCGAAGCCGACCTGAAAACGGCCGGCATGCCGCCGCTTGCCTGGTATGACGTGCTGTGGGAATTAGCGCGCTCGCAAGACGGCAAACTGCGCCCCTACGAGATCGAAGAGCGGACATTGCTGGCCCAGTATAATCTCTCTCGCCTGCTCGACCGGCTGGAAAGAGAGGGCTTGGTCCGGCGCGAGGTCTTCGCCGAGGATGGACGCGGCCGCTGGGTGGTGATGTCAGATGCCGGCCGAAAGCTTCGCGAGCGCATGTGGATCGTCTATGCCAAATCGATCGAGACCCATATCGGCTGCAAGCTTGCCGAAAACGAGGCGAAGGCGATCGCCGGCCTGCTCGACCGCTTCCTCTAGATTCAATAGTGAGAGCATGATGTCGTCCGAAACCCGCTCACACTTTTCGGCATCATGCTCCGATCAGGCAATCAGCGGCGCGGCGACAGCCTTCAGTGCCTTCAACGCATGCTTCGGATCGAGCCGCACCTGCAGCCCGCGCTGCCCGCCATTGATATAGACCAGCGGTTCGCCAAGTGCGGCTTCCTCGATCGCCGTCGGCACGGTCTTTTTCTGGCCGAACGGGCTGATGCCGCCGACATGATAACCCGTCAGCCGCTCGGCATCGGCAGGCCTCATCATATTGGCCGATTTGCCGTGAAAGGCGCTGGCAAGCTTCTTCATGCTGACCTCGCGGTCCGACGGCACGACGACGCAGACCGGATTGCCGTCCACCTCCGCCATCAGCGTCTTCAGCACCCGATGCGGCGCCTCGCCGAGCGCTTCGGCCGCCTGCAGCCCGACGCGCTCGGCATTGGGGTCGTAGTCATAGGCATGAACGGTGAAGGCGACGCCTGCCTGCGAAAGAAGCTGTGTCGCGCGCGTAGTCTTGGACATCTCTTTCCCTCGTGAGTTCAGCGGGCCGCCTGTCAGCCTCCGAACGTACCGGCGTAAATCTCCGGCTTGAAGCCGACCAGCAGCTTGCCCTTCACTTCCAGCACCGGCCGCTTGATCATCGACGGCTGGTCGAGCATCAGGGCGATTGCCTTCTCCCGGGTGAGGTTCTCGCGCTCGGCGTCGGGCAATTTGCGGAAGGTAGTGCCGGCGCGGTTGAGCACAGTATCGAGGCCGGCCTGGTCGATCCAGGCTTCGAGATGGGCGCGGTCGATACCGAGCGCCTTGTAATCGTGAAACTCATAGGCGACGCTATGTTCTTCCAGCCAGCTGCGCGCCTTTTTCATCGTGTCGCAATTCTTGATGCCATAGATGGTGACGGCCATGCCCGATCGATCTCCCTGTGATAGCAGCGAGATAACATGCACGAAGGCCGGCGCAAACGCCGTGCGACGTTTTATCCCCGAGCGCGTCGACAATCGCAGCCGGACAAAACCGGCCCCGTTCAATTCTCCAGCGTGCCGGCCTTGCGGGAAGCCTTGCTGGGTTCGTCACAGGCGATCTTCATCAGGTCGCCGCGCCGCCGCACCAGCCTGTCGGAGGTTCGGGTCAGGATCAGCCCGTCCTGCGGCGCGGTGAGCTCGATGCTGCCGCCCGGCTGCCCCGGCCTAGTGACGATCGTCACTAGGCGGTCGCCTTCGGCAACCCTCTCGCCGATGTCGCGATGGAAGAGCACGGCTCCGCCTTCTGGCGTGCGGATGATCTCGACATTGTCGAGCGGCACGGCCGGACCGGAAAATGGCATTGCCGCGGGCTTTTCGTCGCCAACGGTCCCCCGTGCCGCGAGGAAGTGCCAGAGCCCATCCGCATCCTTTTTCGCCAGCACCGGATCGACGTCGCGTTTGCCGCGCAGCTCGACGGTGACGGAGAGTTTGCCGGGCAGACGGGGCCGGCGTTCGCCGGGAACCTCATATTTCCATGCAAAGCCGACGGCCTCCTCGAAGGCCGAGCTTTCGCCATCCGAAAGCAGCACGGCCTCCATGCCGAGTGAAGCGGCAAGATCGGCGGCCTCCGGCCAGAAGGCCTCGTCGATATAGGCATATTGCAGGGATTCGTCGTCGCAATGCAGGTCGAGCACGAGATCGGCGCCAAGCGCCATATGCAGCAGCTGCCTCTTCAATCTGTCGGTAGCCGGGTAATCATCGAGATCTTCGGTCAGCGTGGTGCGATCGACAATCGAGATCAGCGGAAAATCCCGGTTGAAATTGGTGCGTGAGCCCAGGTCGAAACGGCCCTGCAGCTCGCCGAAATGCGATTGCGCCGCACCGATCGGATTGGCCTGCGGCACGATGGTGATGTCGCCGGCGATCCCACCTTGGCTTTCCGCCTGCCGCAGCCTTTCGCAGAGGAAATGCAGCAGCACCGTTCCCGGCAGCTCGCCGGCATGCAGTGCCGCCTGGATATAGGCCTTCGGCGCCTTCGGATCGTGGCCTTTAAAGCGCAGCACCGGCAACCGCCACTCCGTTCCCGGCGTATCTCCAGGGATGATGATCTCTGAAACGTCCATGCTGTCTTCGTTCCCGTTTACAACCAGCGCCCGGTTAGGCATTCCGAGCTATATGAGCGGAAATGGGGCAAGCGCAAGCGTGGTCCGAAGACATCATTGCCTCAGCCGAGCAGCGGCCAGCGATCGATGATCCGATGTTCGGTTTTTCCGAGAACACTGTGGATGAGCAGGAATTCGGACGCGGTCCATGAAACGGGTGTGTCGAGGGTCGTCGGCGGCACGGCTTTGCGGTCATAGAGAAGTGTCATGTGCGGCTTGTAGTCGCGGCCGACATTGTGCCGCAAGCCGGCATTGTACATGCCGACGCCCAGTTGGACGTGCAGCCGTGTCAGTGGTTTCCGTCCGCCTTCGCCGCAAAGCACAAGCGAACGCGCCTGCGGGAATCGCATGATCCGGTCGAAGCTTATTGCGATCGGGGCACTCTCGACTGTGGCGCCGGCCTGTCGTGCCGCGAAGACCACATCCTCCGGCAGCCTCGGATAGTCGCCGACCCAGATGATCGACACATGCAATGTCGTCAGGCGCGGCATCCCGGAAAGGGAGAAGGCTCGACGATAGTCATCGGCGATTGCGGCCGCCTGCTGCTCGACGGCATCAGGAGGGCAGAGCGCAAAGAAAAGTCGGTGTCCGCTGACGTAGCTTTCGTTCCGCCGTCCGCGACCATTTTTGTCGTCTCCGAAGTCGAAGGGCATCTGGTTCATGGAGTTTCAGGTCGTCATGACCCGCCTCGTCGTTTTCAAAACGCGACGAAGATACTCTGCAAGGAAACAACATCAAGAACAAAAAGAGAACATAATTTCCCGACATGCTCGGGGCCACACTTATCCGAAACGTCGCTCAGGACCGGGTGAAGTGGCTAGTCGGTCGACAATGCAGGGGCGCATCGCAATATTTCCTGGAAGCCTGGCGCGCGCAAGAAACGGGTTGAAACAGCGGCCGTCCCATACGATTTTGAAGGTCATCGAAAACGCGGAGGCTGTGTCATGGCTGAGACAACGCACCACTATCTCATCTTCGAAACCGCGGGCGGTTTCTGCGGTATTGCCTGGAGCGACGCCGGCATCATCCGTTTCCAACTGCCGACCAAGTCAGCGGAAGCGACGGAACGGTTGCTGTTGCGCCGCCTGCCGGATGCCGAAGCCGGCGCGCCGACGCCTGGCGTGCTCGAGACGGTCGCCGCCGTGAAACGCTACTTCCAGGGCGAGGAGACGGATTTTTCCGGCGTCGAACTCGATCTTGCCGGCCAGGATGCCTTCTTCCGGGATATTTATGCGGCGGCAAGGCGTGTCGGCTGGGGCCGCACCACCACTTACGGCGCGCTGGCCAAGGAGCTCGGCGTCGGGCCGGAAGCCGCCCGCGACGTCGGCCAGGCGATGGCGAAGAACCCTGTCGCCCTGATCATCCCCTGCCACCGGGTGCTTGCGGCCGGCGGCAAGATCGGGGGCTTCTCCGCGCCCGGCGGTTCGTCATCGAAGGCCCGCATGCTGGAGCTCGAAGGCGTCAACCTTGCACCGCCGCCGCCCGCCCAGCAGTCGCTGGGTTTTTAGGCGGCGGAGGCTCTTTCGTTTTCCGCAATTCCCGGCAAAATCGCTTCGCGCTTTGCCTGGCAAAACCGCTCTACACTTTTGCTGGAATTACTTTGGCAGCAATCTCAGCGGATCAATAGGGGCTGGCTGTCGGTCGGATGATGATCTCGCTGACATCGACATCATCAGGCTGGCTGACGGCGTAGAGGATCGAATTGGCGACGGCCTCGGGGCTGATGGTGATCGCCCTGAAAGCCTTCATGGCATCACGCGCCGTCGGATCGGTGATGGTGTCGGCGAGTTCCGATGTCGTCGTGCCCGGAGAGATGACGGTGACGCGGATACGATCGGACTCCTGCCGCAGTCCGTCCGAGATCGCCCGTACCGCGAATTTCGTCGCGCAATAGACAACCGCCGTCGGAGAGACGCTGTGGCCGCCGATCGAAGACAGGTTGATGATCTGCCCTGATCCCTGCGCCTTCATGATCGGAAGCGCCGCCGCAACGCCATAGAGAACACCCTTGATATTGACGTCGACCATCCGGTCCCATTCGTCGACCTTGAGGGCGTCGAGTAGCGACAGCGGCATGACGCCGGCATTGTTGACGATAACGTCCAGCCGTCCGAATTCGGAGCGGGCGAAGCCTGCAAAGGCTTCCACCTGGGAACGGTCGGTGACGTCAAGCTGTCGCCGGCGCACCGACCCGCCCTTTGCGGCGATTTCGCCGGCGAGTTCCTCCAGGCGCTCGGTGCGGCGGGCGCCGATGACGATATGGGCGCCTGCGGCAGCCAGCACCTTTGCCGCGGCCTCTCCGATGCCGCTGCTGGCGCCGGTGATGGCAATGACTTTCCCTTTGATATCAGACATTTCAAGCTCCATTTTTGCAGGTGAGATTTTCGTTACGGTTAGCTTGGAAAATCGGCGCTGAGCGTCGTCTCCGCCCAGGCGTCGAAATTTGTGCGCAGCGCATCGAGCCGTTCGCGGGCGATCTTCAGGGCGGGTGCACCGAGCAGCAGGCGCAGCGGCGGCACGTCCGCTTCGAACGCCGATATGATCGCGGTTGCCGCGCGCGCGGGATCGCCCGGCTGGTTGCCGGAGATCGAGCGGGTGGCCTGGCGCCGCTTGCCTGACGTTTCGGCGTAGTCTTCGATGATCGTGCTGGATTCGACCATCGACCGGCCGGCCCAATCCGTGCGGAAGGCGCCCGGTTCAAGGATCGTCACATCGATGCCAAGCGGCCTGACCTCATGCGAAAGCGATTCCGACAAGCCTTCGACCGCGAACTTGGTGGCATGGTAATAGCCGGTTGCGGCAAAAGCGACGAGCCCGCCGAGCGAAGAGACGTTGAAGATATGCCCTTGCCGGCGTCGGCGCATGCCCGGCAGAACCTGCTTGGTGACGGCGATCAGTCCGAAGACATTGGTCTCGAACTGGGCGCGTATCTCGGCATCATCGCCCTCTTCGATCGCCGAGAAGTAGCCGTAACCGGCATTGTTGACGAGGACGTCGATCGCACCGAAATGCGTTTCGGCGTCACGAACCGCGCCGGCGATGGAGCGGCTGTCCGTCACATCGAGTGCAAGGGCAAGCGCGGGGTCGCCGTGTTGCGCCGTGAGATCTGCCAGGGTCTCGGGTCTGCGCGCTGTAACAGCGGCGCGCCAGCCACGGGCCAGCACGGCTTCGGCGAGCGCCCGGCCGAGGCCGGACGATGCGCCGGTGATGAACCAGATGGGTGTTGGGGAAGACATGATCGTCATCCTTTCCGGCCGGCAAATGCGGCCTTCTTGTGTGGTGTTGCCTTTCGGGCGGCACGTCATTTGCGCCGAAGCACCATGCCACCGTGATGGAGGGTATTGCCGTCGACGAAATCGCCGTCGGCTGTGAAGCCCGTGTCATCCCAATATTCGATGTGGTTTCCGGTGACGTCGTAGCGTCCTCGATAGGCGCTTTCTCTGCTGCCACGGGCTTCGTCGTAACGGCCATTCGGCAGAAGCTCGTGGCGGACGCGGCCATCATCCGTAACCCACATGCCGACATAGGAATGTTGCTGCATAGCGTTCTCGCTTGTTTGTTGCTGGTGAGATTGGCGGTTCATGGCATCGGCGGCTGACGAACTGATCGCCGTGCCAGCCAGGGTGATCGCCGTGAAAAACGGCAGGACCGAGCTTTTGAAAAACTTTCGCATTGCCTTGCCTTTCGAAGAAGATTTGCCGATGAGTGGGTCTTGGCGTTGACCTCGACCTGAAAGATAGCGCGCCGATCCGCGGCGATTAAGTTGCCAATCCATGATGCCTTGGTTAGAAGTGCTAACCAATGGTCGACGATCTCGAAGGCATTTCAGTCTTTCTTGCGGTGGCGGAGGCGCGGAACTTCCGGCTTGCCGGCGAGCGGCTTGGCGTCACCCGTTCCGCCGTCAGCCAGGCCCTGCAGCGCCTCGAGGATCGGGTCGGAGTCGCCCTGGTCCAGCGCACGACGCGCAGCGTCAGCCTGACCGAAGCCGGCGAAGTGTTCTTCGAGGCGGTTCGTCCATCGGTCCGGCAGGTCAATGATGCGATGCAGACGGTCCGGGAAATGCAGGCGCGCCCGAGCGGCCTGCTGAGGATCACCGTTTCCTCGATCGCCGAGAACTTCCTGTCCGGCACCTTGCTGGCCGGCTTCATGGAAGCCTGCCCTGACATCAAACTCGATATCACCATCACCGATGACGAATTCGATATCGTCGAGGCCGGGTTCGACGCGGGCGTCCGGCTGGGCGAGGTGATCGAGCAGGACATGATCGCGATCTCCGTCTCCGAAGAGCAGCGACAATGCGCGGCGGCATCCCGCAGCTATCTCGACCGCCGCGGCCATCCCCGCCATCCCCGCGAGTTGCAGAACCACGCCTGCATCGGATGGCGCCCACGCCCGGATACGGCGCCCTATCGCTGGGAGTTCACCGAAAACGACCGCGACTTCGACGTCTCCGTCGATCCCACTGTTACGACCAACGACATGGGAATGATGATCCGTATGGCCTGCGCGGGGGCAGGCATCACCTTCGGCATGGCGGAAACCTTCCAGTCCTATATCGACCGCGGCGAACTCGTGCCGCTGCTGGAGGATTTCTGTCCACCCTTTCCGGGCTTCTATCTCTACTACCCCAGGCGCCAGAGGCAGCCGCTGAAGTTGCGCGCATTGGTCGATTATGTCCGCAGCTCCGACCGGCGGTAATGCGGTCTGGGCTTAAGCCGCCGCTGGTAAGTCTCGACGGCGATTTCAGGCCAGTCGCACGGGCTCAAATCCTGCGGCTTGGGCTGATGTTGCCGCTGGCATCCGGCTTTGATATTCCCGATGATAGAGGCCAGCGAGGCGGCGCGCGCTCTATAGACGCCACCGCTCGCCGCGCTTCCATCCTTTTGCGGAGAACATATGCTCGACGACGTCTTTCCTGTTCCGGCCAGGGCTTTGATCCGTCAGGGTGGGCGGGCCTGTTTTTATCGTCTCGTCAATACGAGCCCCTTGTTGATACAGGTGCAGTCGGGAACCAAGATCGTCATGGCCGATGATAAGGCTTTGCGCCTCGAAGCCGGCGCTTATGGCTTGCTGCCCGACTATCGACCGTTGACGATGGAGAACATTCCCAAGGCGCCGCAGAAGTATCAGACCCTGGCGCTTCCCGTTCCGCGACAGCTGTTCGAGGAAGCCTACAGCAGGATGGGGTCGATTGCCGTCCCATCAAGGCCTGTCCCGGCAGTCACCTCGGACCTGCCGGAAGAAGCTGCGGCATTGTTTGACTATTGCTGTCAGCCCGGCAATCTGACGAGGCTTCCCGGCGCCATTGCCAAGGCGCGGTTGCTCGAACTCATCACTTGGTTTGCGCTCGGCGGAGCGGTGCTGGGCCAATGCCAAAGTCCTCGGCTCGAGGACCGGCTGCGGCAGATGATTGAAAGCGATACGGCCTTTGATTGGACGCTGGGGCACGCGGCGCGCTCGTTCAACATGAGTGAAGCGACGCTGAGGCGGAAGCTCGCCGCCGAAAGTACCGGCTTTACTGAGATCTTGAGCGATACAAGAATGAACCGCGCCTTGGGCCTCATTCAAACCACAACCCTGCCGATGGCGCAGATTGCGCTTGAGGTCGGTTACGACTCTCCTTCTCAATTCGCGGCGCGTTTCAAAGAGCGGTTCGGCGTCAATCCGCGCCATGTCCGGGGTGGCTCTGAGCGTTTTGAGCGGATCGGGGCAGAAGTTGAGCGTAGCGGGGCAGATGCGCTTGCGCGGTGACGATAGTTTTCCGGCATTATCAACCGCAGGAAAACAGCATGCGTTTCATCACAGCAGTACTTCTCGCTACGTCCGTCTTCGGCGCGACGGCCGCACAGGCCGAAATGAAGCTCACCTCGAAGGATCTGGTCGCCAGCAAGTCCATGGCCGACGCGCAGATCTTCAACGGCTTCGGCTGCGCCGGCAAGAACATCTCGCCGGAGCTGACCTGGTCGGGTGCGCCTGAGGCGACCAAGAGCTTCGCCATCATGGCTTACGATCCGGATGCTCCCACAGGCTCGGGCTGGTGGCATTGGTCGGTGTTCAACATTCCCGCAAATGCCTCGGAGATTGCCACCGGCGCCAGCGGTGACAAAAAGCTTCCGGCAGGCGCCGTCGAAGGTCACACGGATTTTGGCATGTCCGGATATGGCGGCGCATGCCCCGCCGGCCGGCGATCAGCCGCACCACTACAAGTTCACCGTCTATGCGCTCTCGGTGGACAAGCTCCCGCTTCCTGAGACCGCCCCGGCTGCCATGGTTGGCTTCTATGTCAGGGCCAATACGCTCGCCAAGGCCTCCGTCGAGGTGACCTACGGCCGCTGAAGCCGGCTTCGGATCCGCAGTCGTCATTCCCCTCATGACAACGGCCGGCCGAGGTAATTGAACCTTGGCCGGTCGTTTCCGGTCTGGGGCTTCCCTGGTCTGCAAACCTAGACGGTCATTGCTTCCCAGCAGATCAACGGACCGTCTTCGGCATCGACACGCTCGCCGATACGGATAAAGCCATTGCGTCCAAGAACGCGCCGGGACGTGATGTTGTCGACCCCGGTCTCCGCAGAGACTAAGGCCACGCGATGGTCGTTCCGCGCCCACTGAAGCAACTGCCCTATCGCCCGCGTGGCGCATCCACGGCTTTGGCGGGAAGGCGCAACCCCATAGCCGATATGGATATTGCCATCCCGCGGAACCTTGATGACAGAGCAAAGGCCGACGATCTCGTCATCCTCCACGATCATCCAGGCCGACGGTGAAAATTCCGCGCCGATGTCAGCGGCGAGGCGGCTCAACATCGCCAGGACTTCAGGAGGTGCAATGGCGCTGTCTTGGACAAGGCGCAGATGAGCAGGGGCGATGCCCTTCAGCAGCGCGTCAAAATCATGAGATGTTAGTTCGATAATCATAGTCTTCTGGACATTAGACATGCGCCGGCATTGGCGCGCGAAAGGCCGAGCGATAGAGCGAGGATCAGCTCTCGGTCACGATGCCGAGCGCCTCTATCCCTACCGCCGCAGCCGGTGAGTTCTGGATCGTTGCGACGGCAAACAAAGGCATTCTCCTCTAAGACGGAAATGCGAATAACAGTGCCAGGCGAGGATCGCAAGATGCTCCGATCGGGCGGCACCGGCTAACCGCAAGATCGGTCGAGCGCTGCGTTGCCTGAGGGATCTAGTTTGAGCTGCCACGGAGACCAAGACGAATGACCGCAGCGCTTCGGAACTATCATGAGCGGATGCAGCGAGTGCTGGATTATGTCGACCGGCACCTCGATGACGATCTCGATCTTGACGTTTTGAGCAGTGTCGCAGCCTTCTCGAAATTTCATTTCCACCGGCAGTTCACGGCGACCTTCGGATTGTCAGTGTATCGCTATATCCAGCTTGCCCGCATGAAGCGCGCTTCATACCGGCTGGCTTACAGGGACGAAGAACGCGTCACCGATATAGCGATGGATGCCGGTTACGACGCACCGGATGCCTTTGCCCGCGCCTTTCGGCAACGGTTCGGGCAATCGCCTTCGTCGTTCCGGAAATCTCCCGAATGGGAGCCGTGGCTTGCCGCCTTCGGGCCTCTCGACAATGCAAGGAGCAAGCTCATGCAGAAGACTTTCATCGCTGAAGACGTGATAATTCGCAATGTGCCTGCCACGCCGGTGGCGATCATGGAGCATCGGGGCGACCCTGCGTCGCTCGGCGCCACCATCCAGCGGTTCATCGCCTGGCGCAAGGCCGCTGGCCTGCACCCCAGGACAAGTCCGACCTTCAACGTCTGGCGCTCCGAGCGGCGTCCTCAGTCGCCTGCCGATTATAGCGTCGACCTTTGTGTCGGGATCAGCCAACCAATCGAGGCGAACGGCGAAGAGATCAAAGCCGGCGAGATCCCCGGCGGGCGCTGCGCGGTGCTGCGTGTCGTCGGCAACACCGACAATCTGGAGCCCGCCGCGCTCTACCTTTATCGCGAATGGCTTCCGGCCAGCGGCGAGGAAGCACGCAACTTCCCGATCTATTGCCAACGGCTGAGCTTCTTCCCGGAGGTGGCGGAGCATGAGGCGGTGGCGGAGCTGTTTCTGCCGCTGAAATAGCGTCCTCTGACGGCGGCTTGTCTATGCTGATAGCCTGAGGTGGACAGGTCGTTGTCCACCTCAGGCCGGCCGGTTGGCGGCCATCGGATCGCGGATCGCTGTGCACTTCAAAAACCAATTACGAAATAAAACCAGTTGAGCTAACTTCCAACCGATTGCATAATGCAAGCAGGTCTGCGCGCGGATATGCCGTTTTAGGAAAGGAAGTGAAGATGGCTAAGCTTGTGTTCGGAATGAACCAGTCCCTGGACGGCTACGTCGATCATATGGCGTTTGCGCCAAGCCCGACACTCTTCCGCCACTTCATCGAAGAGGCTCAGCGGCAGGCGGGTAGTGTGTACGGTCGTCAGATGTATGAGGTCATGCGCTACTGGGACGACGAACATCCTGAATGGGATGCAGAGCGACAGGCTTTCGCGACGGCGTGGCGGAGCCAACCGAAATGGGTCGTCTCGCGCTCATTGGCGTCGGTCGGTCCCAAGGCCACGCTTGTTGGGGAAGATCTTGAGGCCGCGATCCGCGAACTGAAGGCGGAACGCGACGGCGAGATCGAAGTTGCCGGCCCCAATTTGGCGCAAAGCCTGACCGAACTTGGCCTGATCGATGAGTATCGAATCTACCTGCACCCAGTCGTGCTCGGTCACGGCAAGCCATATTTCGCCGGACCCCGGCCGCCGCTCCACCTGATGGCTCATGACCGGATTGGCGAGGATGTGATCAGGTTGACCTACGTTCCGGCTTGATCTCGGGACTCGCTAGATGGAAATCGCAGCTCGGCTTCCGACCGGATGACGGCAAGCGTCGCCGGCGACCTGCCGGGCGTCAGTCGCGGGATATGGGCAGCCCCGCGAGAAGCGGAGCGTATGCGGAGAGCCTGCGGGATACGAACTCCGTGAAGAGCCGCACGCGCTTCGTCTTGCGTGTCTCCCCTTGTGTGAGAAGCCAGAGCGTTCCGTACATGTGCAGGTCGGTGCCCGGCACCCTCACCAATAGGGGGTCGGCATCTCCGACGAAGCAGGGCAGTGTCGTGATCCCGAGCCCTTGCCGTACAGCAACGATCTGCGCCTCGCCGTCCGTGGTCCTGAATGGAACCCCCGTGGTGCGAATCTCACCCTCGCTGGCCCAATCCGGAATTCCATGAATGCTTATGACGATCCACCGGATCGGATCAGGCGCACCCGCACGCCAAGCGGCTAGTCGATCGCAGGACATGTAGACGCCGCCGAATATATCCGGTCCCTTCAGGCCGTGAAGATTGAGCGGCAGGGTTTTGCGGTCGTAAACGACGCGGATCGCCACATCGGCCTCTCGGTTGGTCAGATTTGCCAGCTCGCCGGACGACACGATTTCCATCTCGATATCAGGATGCAGACGCGCGAAATCGGCGAAGTCAGGCATGAGCAGGTGTGTCGCGAGGGGCGGAGCCAACGTCACCCGCAGAAGCCCGCGCACGCTCTGGTCGCGCCCGAAGACGCGCGTCTCCAGTTCGTGCGACGACGCTTCCATCTGGTTCGCGAGCTCGAGGACCTCCTCGCCCGCAGCCGTCAGGCGGTAGCCCGAAGGCAGCTTTTCGAACATCTGCGCCCCGAGGCGTTCCTCGAGCTGTGCGATGCGTCGCAGCACGGTCGCGTGATTCACTCCGAGGCCCTTGGCGGCAGCCCGCACCGAGCCTCCGCGCGCCACGGCCAGAAAGTAGCGAATGTCATCCCAGTCAATCATGGTGCAATCCGGCACCGCGCGGTGCGCCTTCCCAAGCCAGTATCTAACGCGTCGTACAGCAGTGCGGGCGGTCATCATAGCCTATGTAGGCAAGGACGGCCCGATTCCAAACGGCGCACACCGATCGTCGCGGCTGGCGTCAGTCGTCCGGCCGGATCGATTTTGCACCACCGATGTGCGCGCTTCCGCACTCAACGCCTGACTTTGGCGAACCTATTTTGAGGCTCTCGGGGGCGTCCCCGAACGACCAAAGGATGCATGACATGAACAGACTGAATGGAAAGACCGCCGTGATCACCGGCGGCGCTACGGGCATCGGCCGCGCCGCAGCCAAGCGCTTCATCGAGGAGGGCGCTTTCGTCTTCATCTTCGGCCGACGGCAGGAGGCGCTTGACGCCGCTGTGGCGGACCTCGGGGCCAATGCGCGGGCGGTAAAGGGCTCGGTCTCGGATGAGGCCGACCTTGATCGGCTTTACACCGCGGTGAAGGCAGAGCGCGGAACGCTCGACATCGTCTTTGCCAATGCCGGGGCCGGAAGCCCGCTTCCGCTCGGCAATATCACCGCCGAGCACATCGATGAGACCTTCGACACCAATGTGAAGGGCACGATCTTCACGGTCCAGAAGGCGCTGCCGCTGATGGGCTCAGGCGGTTCGATCATCCTGACCGGATCGAGCGCCGGCACCACGGGCGCACCGGGATTTACGGCCTACAGCGCAAGCAAGGCGGCAGTGCGCAACCTCGCGCGGACCTGGGCTGAGGACCTGAAGGGCACCGGCATCCGGGTCAACGTGCTGTCACCCGGGGCGACGGCGACAGAACTCGCGAAAGAGGCGCTGGGCGAGGAAGGCCAGAAGGCCTACGGCGCGATGACGCCGCTCCAGCGTATGGCCGATCCGGAGGAGATCGGGGCGGTGGCCGCCTTTCTGGCGTCGTCGGACAGCAGCTTCATGACCGCCAGCGAGATCGCCGTCGACGGCGGCCTGGCGCAACTGTGACGCGCTGCACCCGGCCGGGCGCTCCATTCGATTATTCGGAGCTCTGTAGGGCTCGGCAGATAACCCAGCGCCGCTAAGGGTCGGGAAATCAATATCAACACAATATCGGAGAAGCATTATGAGCTACGCAATTGTAGGATTCGGCAAGATAGGCCAGGCCCTCGCCCACGCCTTCGCCCGTAAAAACATCGCCGTGACCGTCGCGAGCCGCCGGCCGTCCGAGGTGTTGGCGCCGCAGGCTCGGGCGATTGGACCCACGGTCGTCGCCAGGTCGCTGCGGGATGCACTCGAGGCCGACACGATCATCCTGGCAGTCCCGTTCGGCGAGCATCGCGAGGTTGCGAATGCCCTGCCGAGCTGGAAAGGCAAGACGGTCATCGATGCGACGAACGCATTTCCCGTCCCCGAAGAGCTGGACGGCCTCCCGTCCTCCGCCTTCGTCGCGAAATCGTTCACCGGCGCCAAGTTCGTGAAAGGGTTCAATCACCTGATTGCGGCCACCCTGGCTGCCGATCCGATCGTCGAGGGCGGGCACCGGGTCGTCTTTCTGTCGAGCGACGACGAGGACGCGATCGCTCCCGTGGCGGATTTGGCCAAACAACTGGGGTTCGCACCCGTCGAGCTGGGAAAGCTCAACGAGGGTGGCGCGCTGGTGCACGCACGCGGCCGCACTTGGGGCCAGCTCATCTTCCAGGATTTGTTCAAGAAGGAGCAGTAATCGATCTATGATCGTGTGATCGACGCCGAGAACTGGTCGCGCGCGCTAGCACGATGCGTAGATTCAAAGTGTTAGAGCGTCCTTCGTGCGTCCGAAAGGACTCACGGCGCTCTAACATCTTCGAGCAGCGCGCGACCGAATATTTGAAGGCCACAAAGTCGTGAAGGTTGGGGTGGGCCCGACGGCGGTACTCCCCTCACTCCCACTCGATCGTGCCGGGCGGCTTGCTCGTCACATCATAAACCACGCGGTTGATGCCGCGCACTTCGTTGATGATGCGGGTGGCGGCGCGGCCGAGGAATTCCATGTCGTAGTGGTAGAAGTCCGCCGTCATGCCGTCGACGGAGGTGACGGCGCGCAGCGCACAGACGAATTCGTAGGTGCGCCCATCGCCCATGACGCCGACGGTCTGGACGGGGAGCAGCACGGCGAAGGCCTGCCAGATGGCGTCGTAGAGGCCGGCCTTACGGATTTCGTCGAGATAGATCGCATCGGCCTCGCGCAGGATCTCCAGCTTTTCGCGGGTGATGCCGCCGGGGCAACGGATCGCCAGGCCCGGGCCTGGGAAGGGGTGACGGCCGATGAAGCTGTCGGGCAAGCCGAGTTCGCGGCCGAGTGCGCGCACCTCGTCCTTGAAGAGCTCGCGCAGCGGCTCGACGAGCTGCATCTTCATGCGCTCCGGCAGACCGCCGACATTGTGGTGCGACTTGATCGTCACCGACGGGCCGCCGGTGAAGGAAACGCTCTCGATCACGTCGGGATAAAGCGTGCCCTGGCCGAGGAAGTCGGCGCCGCCGAGCTTCTTTGCCTCTTCCTCGAAGGTCTCGATGAACAGCCGGCCGATGATCTTGCGCTTGGTTTCCGGGTCGCTGACACCCTCGAGTTCGCCGATGAAGCGATCGGCCGCATCGACGTGCAACAGGTGCAGATTGTAGTGCTCGCGGAACATGGCGACGACGCCGGCCGCCTCGTCCTTGCGCATCAGCCCGTGGTCGACGAGGATGCAGGTCAGCTGGTCGCCGACGGCCTCGTGGATCAACAGCGCTGCGACGGAACTGTCGACGCCGCCCGAAAGCGCGCAGATGACGCGCTTGTCGCCCACCTGTTCGCGGATCTGCTCGACCGCCTTCTGGCGATAGGCTGACATCGACCAGTCGCCCTTGAGGCCGGCAATATTGTGAATGAAGTTGCCGATCAGCTTGGCGCCATCAGGCGTATGCACGACCTCGGGGTGGAACTGCACGCCGTAATATTTGCGCTTCTCGTCGGCGATGAAGGCATAGGGTGCGTTGGAGGAGGTGGCGACCACCTCGAAACCATCCGGCAGCGCGGTGACGCGGTCGCCATGGCTCATCCAGACTTGGTGGCGCGAGCCGGAGGACCAGAGGCCCTCGAACAGCTGGCAGTCCCTGTCGACCTCGAGGAAGGCGCGGCCGAATTCGCGGTGATGGCCGCTCTCGACCTTGCCGCCGAGCTGCATGCACATCGTCTGCTGGCCGTAGCAGATGCCGAACACCGGCAGGCCGCTCTCGAAGATGATGTTAGGCGCTCGCGGCGATCCCTCGTCCACCGTGGAAGCCGGGCTGCCGGACAGGATCACGGCCTTCGGCTGCAGGCGGTGGAAGCCCTCTTCGGCCGATTGGAAGGGAACGATCTCGCAATAGACACCGGCCTCGCGCACGCGTCGTGCGATGAGCTGGGTCACCTGGCTGCCGAAATCGACGATGAGAACGGAGTCGGGATGTGCTGTCTGGGTCATGGCGAGGCTTTAATGAAAAGCGCCTCGCCTGGCAATCCGGGAAATCGGCGGCATCGGGTTTTTATTGTTCCAATTGTCCCGTATTCAGAGGCTCAGAACCAGAAAACCCCATCCTCCAGCGCCGTGAACAGGCTGTCGACGCCGTAGGAGAGCTTGCGGTCGACGATGTGCAGATATTCGGTCCAGCCCGAAATATGCTGCAGCTCGACGGCGCCGTCGGAAATGCCGCGAAGGCCGATCAGCGGCAGCTTGTAGCCCTGGCAGGCGCGCAGCACCGCATAGGTCTCCATGTCGACCATGTCGGCGTCGATGCCGGTATAGGCGGCGCCCGAGATGATGTTGCCGCCGGTGGAAAGACTTGCTTCGGCAATGCCGGGAATGCGCAGCGGCAGATCGAGCGTTGCTGGCAGGTCGAGGAAGGGTGTCTTGCCCTTTTCGAAGCCGAGCGGCGAAGCGTCCATGTCGCGGTAGGAAACCGAAGTCACCTGATAGATTTCGGTCTGCTCCAGTTTCGCCGAACCGGCCGAGCCGAGAGACACGACGAGATCGGGCAGGTCGTCGACGGCATCCAGCCGCGCCAATGTCTTGCTCAGCGCGATGGCTGCCTCGACCGGGCCGACGCCGGTCATCAAAGGTTCGATGCGCGAACGCAGGAAGGGGCCGTATTCGGCCTCCGCCGCCATGACGAAAAGGATGGATTTCCCCGCGACCGATTTCAGTTCGAACTTCATCCCGTAATGCCCTCTCTACCGCGGATCACCATCATCGTTCCGGTCATGGAGGCGATGAGTTTCGCCGGCCCGTCGCTGATCGCGTAGCCTCGTCCGTCGGCGACGATGATGGTGGAGCCGGGTTTGGTGATTTCCCCGCGAAACAGGAAACGATCGCCCCGCCCCGGCGACATGAGATTGACCTTGAACTCGATCGTCAGGATCGAGGCTTCCGGGTCGATGACGCTATAGGCGGCAAAGCCGCAGGCCGAATCGAGCGCTGCGGAAATGATGCCCGCATGCAGGATGCCGTGCTGCTGTGTCAGTTTGACGTCGAAGGGTAGCTCGATCTCCACGACGCCGTGCTCGACGCGCGTCAGCTCCGCGCCGATCGTTTCCATCGCCGCCTGCCGCGCAAAATTACGGCGGATTCGCGCGCGGAAATCGCCCCTGTCAGTCTCGCTCATGTCTGCCCCTCTTGCAGCCGCGAAATTGGCATGGCGCGCCGCATTCGACAAGCTGGACATTGCTGAAATCGGTCCGGGCGGCGATGGAAACCCGGGACCGTGTCGCCGAGGCAACCTTTCACCTTTCCGTCGCCGTGCAAGCCGATACAGCTGGTCAGTACCGCTGGCCAATACCGCTGGATCGTGGCGATCCGATGCGAAGACGATTGCAGCTTCGCGCGGCGCGCGTATTCTCCGCACGCGTCGCGAAATGATGGAGTGCCGGCATGACGACGATATCGCAATCGGTCCGCAATTTCGAGACCTGGCTGGCCGTCGAACTCGGCGACGATCTCGTCAAGGACGATCTCCGGGAAAAGCACGAGAAGATGCGAAGTGGCGATTTCGTCTTCCTGCGCGCCACCTACTGGCGCTGGTGCGAGATCATCCTCGATATCTGCCCGGAACTTAAAGGCGCGCCTGAGATATTGGCGATCGGCGATACGCATCTGGAGAATTTCGGTACCTGGCGCGATATCGAGGGCCGGCTCGTCTGGGGTGTCAATGATTTCGACGACGCGGCGGTGATGCCCTATGCATTTGATCTCGTTCGCCTTGCGGCAAGCGCTGTCCTGGCCCGCGGCGACGACGGTCCCTCGGTTCGCATGATCGGCGAATTGATCTTGAGCGGCTATCGCCGGGGCCTTGAAAATCCGTTGCCCGTCATCCTCGAGCGCGACCACAAATGGCTGCGCAAGGCGCTGCTGCTGCCGAATTCCGAACGCCGAGAATTCTGGGAGAAATACGAGATGTTGCTTCCCGGCAGCAAGCCGCCACCATCAGCCTACACCAAGGCGCTCGCAGACGCGCTGCCGTCCGGGGCAGGACCCTTCGTGCCGAAGCCGCGCAGCGGCGGCACCGGCAGTCTCGGTCGGCTGCGTTTCGTCGCCTATGCCGAATGGCAGGGTGGGCCGGTGCTGCGCGAGGCGAAGGCGCTGCTGCCGTCCGCCTGGTCGCTTCGCCACAACCCGCAGGACATGGCGATCCATGCGGAAGAGATCGCCAACGGGCGGGCGCGCTCAGCCGATCCGCACTACCGGGTCTCCGGCCGCATCCTCGTGCGCCGGCTCTCACCGAACAGCTGCAAGGTCGAAGTCGACCGGCATCCCGAGATCCTGCTTTCGCCGACGATGCTCGAACTGATGGGCTTCGAGATCGCCAATTGCCATTCCGACGATGCGGCGGCCGTTGCGGCGATCCTGAAGGATTTGGCGGCGCGGGGAAACGAATGGCTGCATGAGGCGGCAAGGGCCGCGGCATCGAGCGTCAGCGCCGAGCAGAAAGCCTATTCGCGTGCCAGCTAAAACTCTGCTTCCGTGATTAGATCCGCACGATGTGCTGATCCCAGGCGACGTCACTGCGGGTCGACAGGAAATCGCCGTCATAGGAGGAGACGGCAAAGCCGCTTCTTGCCGGGGCGATGCCTGCTGCATCGGGAACGGAAGTCTCGGCCAGCATCTTGCCCGTCCTTGCATCGATGGTCACCGAGGCGCCGCCCTTCGGCGAGGCGATGCCGACGAGACCTTCGCTGCGATTGACGGCGATCGCCCCGACGTAATTGGCAAGCCTGCGCGTGGTCTCCTCCGGCAGGTCGATGAAGGTAAGATCCTCCCCCTTGGCGAAGTGGCCGACAAGCGGCGGCAAATCCTTGCGGTGGCCTTCATACTGGCAGGCGAACCAGATGCGGCCCGCGCCGTCGAGATCGACATGGCGGGTGGAGAGTTCTGCCCATTCCGCCGGCAGCACATGTTTTTCGACCAGCGCACCTGTTGCCGCATCGATCAGCGCAAGCGACGGCTGCATCTCTCCGAGATTGAGCTTGGCGCGGCCGAAATCCGGATGCGTCTCGATGCCGCCATTGGCAACGATGAGCAGGCGTCCGTCGTCGGACACCGTCATGTCGTGCGGACCGATGCCGTAGGTTTCGAATTCGCCGATGCGGGTGAAGCGGTCGGTGGCGTCGTAGAGGCCGATCATGCCGCGATTGCCGTC
The DNA here is from genome assembly GCF_057653715.1 of Rhizobium sp. WSM1328. Classification (NCBI taxonomy): domain Bacteria; kingdom Pseudomonadati; phylum Pseudomonadota; class Alphaproteobacteria; order Hyphomicrobiales; family Rhizobiaceae; genus Rhizobium; species Rhizobium sp. WSM1328. The sequence goes on from NZ_CM172788.1 coordinate 4,691,514, forward strand.
GAAGTCGTTCTCGCTGGCGTAGAGCAAACGGCCGTCAGGAGAGAAGGCGCCGTGACCGTAAAAATGCCGGTCCTCCCTGGAGTTGATGACGATCGGCTCGCTTTTGTTCCAGGGATCGAAGATCATCGCATAGGTGCCGGGCCGGCGCGCGAAGGCGACCGTCTTGCCGGTACTGGCGCTGAAGGCCATGCCGTGGGCGCGGGCGGGAAGCGCCACCTGATCGACGATCTCGCCGCGCTCGGTCACGGTCGCAATGGCAAAGGAGCCGTCGGCTGCCCGGATGCCCGAGGCATAGACCGCATCGGTCCTCTCCAGCGCCATCAGCGACCTTGGCGTCAAGGTGGCAAGGAAGCTGAGCCCCGCCGCCTTGACGAAGCTGCGTCGGTCGATCGCGGCACTTTGCATCATCGTCTCAGTCTCCGTCCGAAAAGGAAAAGCCGGCCGAAAGGCCAATCGCCGCGCCATATTCGTCGCTGATCCGGGTGATCAGGTCGCGGCTTTCGGCAAGCAGCGTATCGAGCTTGGCCTTCTCCGCATCGCTTGTGGCGACGTCGATGTCGGGATTGAGCTTCGGCACGCTGTCGAGCAGCGATTTGAAGTCCTCGTCGATCGCGGCGGCGATCGGCTGTTTGTCCGGTGGCAGAAGTTCGGCCATGCCGGCCTTCTGCCAGAGCGTGCGCAGGCCCTCCAGATTGGCGGCCATCGATTTCCAGGTATTTTTGGAGCGCCAGTAGATCGCCATGCGCGGCCGTGGCGCGGTGTCCTTGCCCTTGTAGAACTGCTCCAGCCGCTGGTCGCGGACATTCTCGGCGCCATGGACCAGAATGCCGAGCAGCGCGGTCACCGCTTCCTTGTTGTCCATGAAATCGTTGCTCTGCGGGCCCGGATGTTTCCAGCTCGCCTGCACGCCATCGGGCTTTTCCCAGGCGGCGACGACTTCGCCGGCCTCACGCTGGATATTGCCGGCGACCGCCTCGCCGTAAAGGCAGCGGAAACTGCCCTTCTGCCCGACGAGATCGTCGGAGCCATTGCCATAAAGGACGTATTCCAGCGCCGTCAGGCCTTGCAACGCAACACTCTTGCCGGCGATCGCATCGACCGTCGCATCCTTCGGGTCGGCCTTGGCGATCAGCGCCTGCACCTGCTTGAGGCCGACGCCCTTGCGGTCGGGATAAAACAGGATGTGCTCGAAGAGATTGTCCTGGATAACAGGGCCGGTCTGCACGATCTCGATGATCGACCAATAGCGGATCGTGTCGTCGAAGGTGGACTTCGCCTTGTCGAGCGTCTGCTGCGTGCCGTCGGCGCAAAGATCCTTCATCGCCGTAGTCAGCCGAGCGGCCGATTGTTGCATGTTGCGATAGCCGGGACGGATCACCTCGTCGACGGCGCGCTGCATGACGGCGGGAACGGCATCCTCGTTCAGCCCTGCCGGGGGAGTGGCCGTCTGGGCGACCGCTGATGTCGCGAGGCCGATCAGAGTAAGGCAGAGCAGGGGGTGCCAAAGGCGCATCAAAGTGACTCCAGGAATGTAATCAGGGCCGCCCTGTCGTCTTTCGGCAGGGAGGAGAAAGCGTTGCGGGCCTTTTCAGCTTCGCCGCCATGCCAGAGGATCGCTTCGGTGAGATCACGCGCACGGCCGTCATGCAGGAAAAAGCTGTGTCCGCTGACAGTTCGGGTCAGTCCTATACCCCATAGCGGCGGCGTGCGCCATTCACGTCCGCTTGCAAGGCCGACCTGCTGCCCGTCGGCAAGCCCGTCGCCCATGTCGTGCAGAAGAAAGTCGGAATAGGGCCAGATCAGCTGGAAGGACTGTGCCTTGTCCGGCGTATCCCGGCGGGTGACGAATTTCGGCAGATGGCAGGAAATACAGCCGCTTTCGTAGAAGATCCGCTTGCCCTGCAGCGTCTCGGGGAAACTCGCCTTGCGCCGCGCCGGAACGGCAAGATTTCCGGAATAGAAGGTGACGAGGTCGAGAATGGGCCCCGGCGCTTCTTCGGCGCCCAGCCGCTTCTGCACGCCGGTTGGCATATCACGGCATTTCTCTTCGGCCCGGGTGCAATCGCCCTGCGCATCCGGGTGATCGGGCGTCGAGATGCCGATATCGTTGGCGAAGGCATCGGCACTCTGGTCGCGCACCGTGGCGTTCTGTGCCTTCCAGCCGAATCGTCCGAGCGCGATCTTGCCGCTGCGGTGGTCGCGCACGATTGCTGCCTTGCCGGAGATGCCGTCGCCGTCGGCATCATCAGGATCGGCATGGGCCAGGATATCGGCCTCGGGAATGGCCTCGATCAGTCCGAGGCCGATCATCGCCGAGGCGACACGCGGCGAAATCGTCGTCGCGGGGTGGAGTGGTCCATAACCGAGGTTCGTCACCGCATAACTCGGCAGGCGCAGCGATACGGTCTCGCCGTCGCCGAGCGTCACCCTCTCTTCCTGGTAGCTGATCGCCATCTTTCCTTCTGCAGCAAGGCCGGGAACGGCAAGGTCCTGCAGCTGATGGCCGTAGACCGGATCGGGAAAATTGACGACATCGGCACTTGCGACCGCCTTTTCTTCCTCCGGCGTCGTGGCGGCGCGGGAAAGCCGCAGGAACATCGAGGTGGCGCTCGGGCCTCCCTCCGGTGGTTTGCCGCGGCCGTCATTGACATGGCAGCTCATGCAGGAGCGGGCGTTGAACAGCGGCCCGAGACCATCGGAAGCCTGCGTCGAGGAGGGAGCGGACACCCAGAGCTTGCGGAAGAGCGCGTTGCCGAGCTTGAAATTCTGCTCTTCCTCGAAGGGGATATTGGCCGAAATATGCGAGAAGCTGTCTTCGGTGACAGGGTCTATCGAGGTCGTAGCCCCTGCCTGCATGGCTTCGTATTGTTCGGCCTTGGAAAAATCCGCTGTCGGCCGGGTGACGGCGGCGACGCGTTTCAGATCGGCCTCGGAGAGGTCGGTGCGTTTCCGCGGCAGATCGAAACCGGCGGCGATGCTGACGGAAAAACCGGCAATCGTGGCGCAGAGCGCTACGCTGGCGAAAAATCGGCGGGCCGGGGCATGCGACATTTCAGGGTCCGGGCCGCTCCGGCTTTCGAAGCGGCCCGCCTTTTTGCTTATTTGAAGACGGCGTTAGGATTATCCAAGCTGTCGGAACCTTCAAGCTGAACCGTACCGAGATCGAGTGCGGCAATAACGCGCTGCACGGATTTCGTCTGATCGATCAGGCCGTCAATGGCGGCCTGAACGACGGCATTGCCTTCCTTGTTGCCTTCGCCGATCATCTGGTCGTACTTCTCGACGGTCTCGCCGCGCTTTGCCATGGCATTCATCGCATCGAGCGTCTTGTTGAGCTTGCCTTCCACTTCGGCATCGAGCGCCTTGTCCTTGGCGGCCACCAGATCATGCAGCGACGGGCCGCTGAGCTTGGTGCCGTCGACGCGGGTATAGTTGCCGGTATAGGCAGCAGCGATCCCGATCGCGTCGTTGAGATGCGAGTTGTAGGTATTGTCCGAGAAGCAATCATGCTCTTCCTCGGGATCGTGCAGCAGCAGGCCGAGCTTCATGCGCTCGCCGGCAAGCTCGCCGTAGGAAAGCGAACCCATGCCCGTCAGGATCGCGACGAGGCCGGCCTTCGGATCGGCTTCGACGTTCTTCGTCGCAGCGCCGTCCGGCGTCCAGTTGTCGGTCATTTCCTGCAGGTCGGTAACGAGCAGCGTGGAGGCGGACTTCAGATATTCGGCGCGGCGGTCGCAATTGCCGTGCGTGCAGTTCTTGAGGTCGTAATCGGTTGCCGGACGGTCGCCGGCGCCGGGACCCGTGCCGTTCAGATCCTGACCCCAGAGCAGGAATTCGATGGCGTGATAGCCGGTCGCGACATTGGCTTCGATGCCGCCGGCCTCAGCCAGCGTGCCGGAGAGGAATTCCGGCGTCAGCTTGGAGGCGTCGACATCCTTGCCGTCGATCTTGATCGTCTTGTTGGCGATGACATTTGCCACATAGAGAGAATTTTCGTCGCTCTCGGTGCCGTAGGAAGCATCGACATAGTCGATCAGGCCTTCATCGAGCGGCCACGCATTGACCTTGCCTTCCCAGTCGTCGACGATCGGATTGCCGAAGCGATAGACTTCCGTCTGCTGGTAGGGGACGCGCGCCTTGATCCAGGCCTCCCTGGCGGCCTTGAGCGTCGCATCAGTCGGCGCCTTCAGGAAGGCGTCGATCGCGGCGTCGAGCGCCTTGGCCGTCGTCAGCGAGTCTTCGTATTTTGCATGCGCCACGTCGGCATAGTGTTTCACCACGCTAGCAGCATCGGTCGCGGCATGCGCAGGAAGGGCGAGCAGGGCGGCGGGGGCAATCGCCAGCACGGCTGCGCGGAATGTGTTGAGCTTCATGATCCTCTCCTGTGACGGGATTTTCCGTCTACCGCATCGGCCCGAAAATCGGAATCGATTTTCGGAAAGCACGATGCGTCGATTCAAAGTGTTACAGCGTCCTTTGCGCGTCTGATAAGACGCGCGGCGCTGTAATCGGGCTCCGTCTCTTCGCGCAAAAGCAAACTGGTGTCAAACACTCTAGTTTGGAATGATTTTAAGAACGGACAGGCGTGGCTAACCGGTCATTTTTGAACGGCATTTGCTTGAAAAACCGGCAGTTGCTGAGGCCTCCGCTAAGTCGCGTCAGCCCTTCCGCTGCATGCGGCAGAAGAAGAAGCCGTCTGTATCGGTGGAAGCGGGGGTCAAAGTCACCGACAGGCCGTCGGAAGAGTGCGGACGCGGGGCGTCCTTTCCGAAGAGCTGATCCCAGGCAGGCAGGGCACTGACGATCTGAAAATCAGGATTGTCAGCCGTGAAGCGGCGCGCCTGTTCCTCGTTCTCTTGGGGCAGGACCGAGCAGGTCACATAGATCAGTTCGCCGCCTGATTTGACGAAGCTGCTCGCCTGCGCCAGCGCGTCCTGTTGCTGGGCGGTGCGTTCGTCGAGGTTCTTCGCCGTCAGCCGCCATTTCGTATCGGGGCGGCGGCGCCATGTGCCGGTGCCGGTGCAGGGCGCGTCGACTAACACCTTGTCGCAGCGTCCGGCAAGGGCGGCGAGCGCCCTGGCATCGTCATGCACCTGGACATTGCGTGTGCCCGCCCGCTTCAGCCGCTCGATGATCGGCGCCAGCCGTTTGCGGTCGGCGTCATAGGCGTGAACCTGTCCCTTGTTCTGCATGGCCGCGGCCATGGCGAGCGTCTTGCCGCCGCCGCCGGCGCAATAGTCGAGAACCTGTTCGCCATCATGGGCGAGCACCAGGTCAGCGACGATCTGTGATCCCTCGTCCTGAACTTCGAACCAGCCTTTCTGGAACGAAAGCTCGGCTGTCACGTTGGGAAGACGCGAGGCGCCTTCGCCAGCGGCAATCCGGATGCCGTAGCGGGCGATCTTCGCAGCATGCGCGTTGGCTCTTTCGAGCGCCTTGACGACCTTGTCGCGGGACGCCTTGAGGCTGTTGGCGCGCAGATCGAGCGTCGGGCGGGCGGCGAGCGCCTGTGCCTCGGCGAGCCATCCGGCGCCGAAGGCCTGTTCGAAGGAGGGTTGGACCCATTCGGGAATATCGCCGCGGATATGCGGCGGCGCATCGTCGAGCGAGCGGCTTTGAAAGGCCGCAACAGCGTCGGCTGAAAGCGGCGCCGGCGCAAATTTGTCATCCGCCAGCTCAGTGGCAAGACGGTCAGGTGTGAAACCCCATTGGCGGAACATGACGGCATGGGCAATGGCAGCAGGACTGTCGTCATCCATCAGCCATGCATGGGAAAGCCGCATGCGCAGTGCGTCATAGACGATGTTGCCGATCGCAGCACGATCGCCGGAGCCGGCGAAGCGGTGCGCAAGGCCCCAGTCCTTCAGCGCGTCGGCGACAGGCCGCTTGCGGGCATCGATGTCCGCGAGCACAGAAATCGCCCCTTCGAGGCGGCCGCCCAGACGCATTCACATGTCTCCTGTTGCCGTGGCGTGTGAACGATCAGCGCAAACGCGAGTGTCACGCAGTCGTTTGTTCACAAGTCTCAACCGGGTGGTAACCGCGATTGACGGCAAGAGCAAGCGCCGCTTCCGGCGCAGTCAGTGGCGGCCTCAGCTGACGACCTGGTAGCAGACCTTCGCAGTGCCGGAGCTCACCATGCCGATATTCTGCGCGGCGGCGCGCGACAGGTCGATCACACGACCACGGATGAACGGACCACGATCGTTGATACGAACGACGACGGTGCGGCCATTGTTGCGGTTGGTGACCTTCACCTTGGTGCCGAAAGCAAGCGAACGATGTGCGGCAGTCAAGATGGCAGGGTTCATACGTTCCCCGGAAGCAGTTTTGGAGCGAAGTGCGTACCATGAAGCACCGCCACAACCATTGCCAGCAAAACCTTCCGCCGGAAGCATGGAAGAACAGGCTGCAATAGTTACAGCGGCGACAATAGAACGACGTATGTTCTTCAAAACAGAGTATCCCTCAACTATTGAACTCACGCCCTTGCAGGCGGCGGGGCTTAAATCTGCGAAAAAGTGGCGAAAAAGTGCCGCTACTGTTCACGGAATATTACAGTCGGTAACATTCGTGAGTGTGGTGTCGGGATTCCAGGAATGCGCGCCGCGCCAAAACGTGGAAAAAACCTAATAAAATCAGTTAAAATCCGAACGAATTTTCCGAAGGGATAGTTAACGCCATGGCGTTCACGAAAATCGCGAAAATATTTTTCCCATTTCGCCATATTTACTGCCACATTTGGGCAAATTCAAAGGCCGTTAACCATAAGATGCGGCGAAAATTGTCCGGCCAAACCGGGAAAGTAGGAATTTCCTACTCATTTTGGGTGAACATATCCGTCGCAAACAGGACTGAGTTCTACTCCCCCCACCAGCGTCCATCCCGCCACAATTGCGCAAGCGACATGGGATAGTTCGGGAAGGAGAATGCGAAGCCGGCGGCCTTCAGTTTCGCATTCGAAACCCGTTTGTTCTCGCCGTAAAAGGTGCGCGCCATCGGCGTCAATTCGGCGGTCTCGAACGCCTGCTCCGGCGGCGGTTCGACGCCCATCAGGCGGGCTGCCTCAACGATCACATCCTGCGGGGGGCCGGGCCGGTCGTCGGTGACATTATAGATGCCGCCGAGGCCGCGCTCCGACAGGAAGCGTGTCGAAGCACCAATATCTTCGACGCGGATGCGGTTGAACACCTGGTCCTTCTTGATCAGCCGTCGCGCCGTGCCCTTGTCCAGATTGCAGAAGGCGTTGCGGCCCGGCCCATAGATGCCGGAAAGGCGCAGCACCGCCGCCGGCACGCCGCGCTCCCGGCCCATCGCCAGCCAGCCCTCTTCCGCCTCGAGCCGCTCGGTCGACCGTCCGGAAACGGGCAGGCACGGCGTTTCCTCACTCACCCAGGCGCCCTGGTGATCGCCATAGACGCCGACCGTGGAGAGATAACCGATCCATTCGAGCTTCGGCAGCAGGCGTGCGCCGTCTTTATCAAGCAGCCGCAGCAGCGGGTCGGCTCTTCCAGGGGCGATCGACTGGACCAGATGCGTTACACCAGTCAAAGCCCGCCGCAGCCCCGCTTCCATGCTCTCGCCGTCGAAAAGGAAAGCTTCGATGCCGTTCCGGCGGAGCGCCTCCATCTTGTCAGGTGAGCGCGTGGTGCCGGAAACCCGCACGTCGTCGCCGGCAAAGGCCTTGGCGATTGCCGTGCCGGAATAGCCGCAGCCAAAAATCATCACATGCATCAACCCACTCCCGCCAATCGCCATTCGTTCAGGACGTCGTCATCTCTCTCATCCGCCCTTTGTGCGGCAAAGGCCGCAAATTCGCCGGCCTCCATCAGCCGCGAAAGTGCCCAGACCGCCATGCCGCGCACCACGGGTGAGGGATCGTCTGAAAGCCGGCGACATGGCCCGATGAGCGCCTTGTCGCCGGAATTGCCGGCGGCGATCAGCACGTTGCGGACGAAACGGTCGCGGCCGATCCGCTTCACCGGCGAGCCGCTGAAAAAGGCACGGAAGGCGGCATCGTCAAGCGTCAGCAGAAAGGCGATCGACGGCTCCTTCAGATCTTCCCGCGCCTGTAGCTTCATCTCGGAGGCGGAGCTTGCGAACTTGTTCCAGGGACAGGCGGCAAGACAGTCGTCGCAGCCGTAGATGCGATTGCCGATCAATATGCGCAAATCGGCGTCGATCGGTCCCTTGTGCTCGATGGTGAGATAAGAGATGCAGCGCCGCGCGTCGATCTGGTAAGGCGCCGGGAAGGCAGCCGTCGGACAGATGTCGAGGCAGGCGCGGCAGGTGCCGCAATGATCGCTCTCCGGCGCGTCGATCACAAGATCGGCGGTGGTGAACATCGTGCCGAGGAACAACCAGGAGCCGTGCATGCGGCTGACGAGATTGGTATGTTTCCCCTGCCAGCCGAGCCCGGCCGCCGCCGCTAAGGGCTTTTCCATCACCGGCGCCGTATCGACGAAGACCTTTACATCGGCGCCTGCCCGCGCCGCAAAGCGCGTGGCGATCTCCTTCAGCCGGCCCTTGATGACGTCGTGATAATCGCGGTTGCGGGCATAGACTGATATCGCTGCCTTGTCCGGCTTGTCGAGAATGCCGCGGGGATCTTCTTCCGGAGCGTAATTGAGGCCGAAGACGACGACGGAGCGCACCTCGCTCCAGAGTGCGCGCGGATCGCCGCGCCGGTCGCGCGTCTCCGCCATCCAGTCCATCGTCCCGTGACGCCCGGCATCGATGAACTGGCCGAGACGCTCTTTCGCTTCAGGGATCGCGTCCGGTCGCGTGATGCGGCAAAGATCGAAGCCCTTGGCGGCAGATTCCGCCCGAACGAACTCGGTCAAATTGTCGCGGCGGCGGCGCTCTTTGTCGACATTGTCAGGTTCGGGCATGAAGAGCCCTCGTCAGAAATCCAGATCGGCATAGTGTGAAACCGGTGTCAGGCCGCGCACGCGCTCGGTCAGCATCGGCCGGAAGGAGGGACGTGACTTCAGCCGCTGGTACCAGTCCTTGACGACGGGCGAATCCGCCCACTCGATCTCGCCGAGATAATCGAGGATCGAGATCGAGGCCGCGGCGGCAAGGTCGGCATAGCTCATCCGCTCGCCCGCCAGCCACTGACGCGAGCCGGCAAGCCAGGTGAGATAACGCATATGCTGACGGATATTCGCGCGGGCCGTGCGTAAAACCTTCGAATCCGGCGCGCCGCCGCCCTGATCGGCGGTCATCTGCAACTTGTAGACACGCTCGCGGGCGAGCGGCTTGGTCACGTCGTTTTCCATCTTCTGCATGAACCATTCGGTCAGCCGGCGGATTTCCGCCCGCTGGAAAGGGTCTTCGGCGAGCAGCCGCCGGTCGCGCTTCAAGACGCCGTGCGTCTCGTCCAGATATTCGGAAATGACGCTCGCGCCGCAGAGCGCGCGCATGCTGTCGTCGACATAAACAGGCAGCGTGCCGGCCGGATTGAGCGCCAGGAAATCCCGGCGCTTCTCCCATGTCTGCTCCTCGATCAGATCCGCCTGATAGCCGTATTCCGCCAGGATCAGCCGGACGAAGCGAGATGCGGATGACATGGGATGATGATAAAGCGTGGGCATCGATACTCGGGCTTTGTGATTGCTGTTACAGGACTGTGTGGCAGCTCGATTATAGCGCCCTAGTCATGACTCATTGGTTGAAGCTATAGGAGTTTGGCCCCGCCAATACAAGCGAATCGGATTTTTCAGGCCATCTGATAATGGCGAAACACGGTCTAACGAACGAATGGAAGCGGCAGCCTGATCGGCCCAAGCGCTCAGGCCCGACCGAACTTTAAACCGGAGACAATGTATGGATTATATAAATGCTGCAATTCTCGGTGTCATAGAGGGGATCACCGAATTTCTGCCGATCTCGAGCACCGGCCACCTGATCATTGCCGAGCAATGGCTCGGACATCGGTCGGACATGTTCAACATCGTTATTCAGGCGGGCGCCATCCTCGCCGTCACCATCATCTACTGGCGTCGTCTGCTGGATCTGGTGCTTGGCTGGCGTGATCCCGTCAATCGCGACTATGCCGCCAAGCTGATCGTCGCGTTTCTCATCACCGCAATTCTCGGACTTATCGTCAAGAAGCTCGGCTTTGAACTGCCGGAGACCGCAACACCGATCGCCTGGGCGCTCATCATCGGCGGTATCTGGATGATCTTTGCCGAATGGGCCGCCGCCCGCAGGCCGCCGCATAAAGAGATTACCTGGCTTGTCGCCATCCTGGTCGGCATCGCCCAGATCGTTGCCGGCGTCTTCCCGGGAACCTCGCGCTCCGGCGCCACCATCTTCGTCGCCATGCTGGCAGGCACGGGCAACCGCGCCGCGGCGACCGAGTTTGCCTTTCTCGTCGGCATACCCACAATGTACGCGGCAAGCGCCTATGAATTGCTGAAGACGTTCAGGGATGGCGGAGCGGCAGGCGAAGACTGGACGGCGCTCGGCATCGCCTTCGTCGTCTCCACCGTCGTCGCCTTCATCGCGGTCAAATGGCTGCTTGCCTATATCAGAAGCAACCGGTTTACCCTGTTTGCCATCTACCGCATCATTCTCGGCGTCTTGCTGCTCGGCATGGCCGCGACCGGCTTGATTGCCTGAGGTATCCGTCCTGCATTGCATTCGCGCAACTCCCGGCGCGCGAATGCAAATGCCCCGTCGGACCGCACAAACAGGCACTCGATTACCGGCAAGGCGCCGAATTTTTCAGCTAGTCATTGAGGGGATACGCTCCCACCGCCGCTTTGAAGCAGGCGAAACTGAGCGGTGATCTCGAAGCGCCCTGTTTCAGGCGTTCCGATCGACTGCTTGCTTGAGCAGGATGCCGGCTGAGGGCCGGCTTTTCGTCAATGGATGATCGAAGCCGTCGAGCAAGGATCGACGCCGTAGGCCGGCGAGCAATCGCCCTTTACCGCCGCGACCGAACCGGGCGCAACGAAAGAGCCTGCAAGGATAACCAGCGCCGCACACGCAAACAGGAGCGCGATTGACTTGCCCATCGAGAATTGCCTTTCACAGTGATTGCCGCGCGCGACCGCAGGCGTTGAGTCCGTTGGAAGACGCGCGGGTTTGGTAGTCAGTGGAATGGCAAATAGCAATAAACGTTCCTGCTAAATTTCGCGTTAATTCCACAAAAATTCCGATGCGTCTTTTATGCAACGCAACTCAATGTGGTGGACAGCAAAACACCCCAGGCTTGCGCCGGGCTTTGCAGGACACGGCAACGCCAAAAGGCCGCCCGCGGGATCCGCAGACGGCCAAATCTGATCGGTTGGAGAAGATGGTCAGGCGGCCTTGCCGGTGCCGGTATACTGGCCGTGCGGACGATAGTGCACGAGATAGGAGCCAAGCACCGATGCCACCATGGTGGGCGCAATGCCGAGGCCCTTCAGCGTGCGGCCTTCCGCCTCGGCTTCCTTGGAGACGACATTGTCGCGCTTCAGCATGCGCACCTGATCCGGCGTGATCGGCGGCGTTATGAAGGGGACCAGCGAAGCGATGCTGCCGATCATCGAAGCGATGCCGAAGGGCAGGGATACCAGCGGGTTCTTACGGCACGTTACCTTCAGCATCGTCTCGAGACATTCACGGAAGCTGAGCACCTCAGGCCCGCCAAGCTCATAGACCTTGCCGCCGGCGACCTTGCCGTCGACGGCGCGGGCGACGGCCTCGGCGATATCCTCGACATAGACAGGCTGGAATTTCGTCTTGCCGCCGCCAATAAGCGGCAGGATCGGCGACATGCGTGCCATCTCGGCAAACTTGTTGAAGAAGCTGTCCTCCGGTCCGAAGACGATCGACGGACGGAAGATCACCGCATCGGTCTTGACCGACAGGATGGCCGTTTCGGCGCGGCCCTTGGTGCGGCCATAGTCGGAATCGGATTTCGCGTCGGCGCCGATCGCCGAAATATGCGTCAGCGTCGCACCCGCGCCGCGCGCCGCTTCGGCAACCGCACGGCCGCCGAATTCCTGCACGGCGTCGAATGTGTTGCGGCCGGCCTCGTGCAGAATGCCGACGCAGTTGACGACATGGCTTGCCCCGTCGACGGCGCGGTCGATCGAGCTGCGGTAGCGCAGGTTCGCCTGCACGAAGGAGATCTGGCCGACATTGCCGAGCGGCTGCAGGAAGCCGGCGAGATCGGGACGGCGCACGGCGACGCGGATGTTATAACCGCGCTTGGCCAGCGCCCGAACCACGTGCCTGCCCACGAAACCGGAGCCTCCGAACACGGTAACGAGCGGCGGCAGGTTGGCAAGGGTCATGGCAGGCTCCTCGAAAGGCTTTGCGGGATGCTGAATTGGCTCTCGTCTTAGCCGAATCCCTGCGCGACGGGAAGGCCCATCACGCCGTCAGTTTTTTAAGATGTAACGTCGATCAGACGCCTTCGACGACGACCATTTCCGCATCCGCGGCCTCCTGGCGGATTTTCGCGGCGATCTGATATTCCGGCGAATTGTAGCAGTCGACCGCATGCTGCATCGACGGGAATTCAATCACTACGTTGCGGACGCGCGCCTTGCCCTCGAGTTCGGTAAAGGCGCCGCCGCGCGCCAGGAAATTCGCGCCATATTTTTCGAAGGCCGGCTTGGCGGCCGCCACGTAATCCTTGTAGCGCTCGGCATCGCGAACGTCGACGCGGGCGATCCAGTATCCTTTGGCCATGGTCTTATCCCTTTTGTCGTTGATTGCGGTCAGCGATTTGCCGGCCAGAGCGCGCTCACCATCTCGCTGAGGATCGCGCGGGCGGCATCGCGGGGATCCGGAGCCTTGACGACAGGCCGGCCGACAACGAGATGCGTCGCTCCCGCCTTCAGCGCGTCGAAAGGCGTCATCACCCGCTTCTGGTCGCCCTTGTCGCTACCATCAGGGCGAATGCCGGGGGTGACGATGGCCATGTCGGGTCCGACGATTTCGCGCACTGCAGCCGCTTCTTCCGCCGAGCAGACGATACCGCCCATGCCGGCTGCGCGCGCCTGTTCGGCGCGGCGCAGCACCAGGCTGTGCGGATCCTGGCTGTAGCCCGCCTCGGCAAGGTCGTCGGCATCCATCGAGGTCAGCACGGTCACGCCGAGCAGGCAGAGGCCGGAGCCGGCTGCGGCCTCGACCGCTGCCTTCATGGCTTTCGGATAGGCATGCAGCGTCAGCATCGACATGCCCATCTTGGCGATGTTCTCGACGCCGGAGGCGACAGTGTTGTCGATGTCGAGCAGCTTCATGTCGAGAAAGATCTTCTTGCCGCTTGCGGCAAGATCACGGGCGAATTCCAGGCCGCCGGCAAAGACCAGCTGATAGCCGATCTTGTAGAAGAGAATGTCGTCGCCGAGCGTGGAAACCAGTCTTTCCGCCTCGCCGATCGTTGGAACATCCAGGCCGACGATCAACCGCTCGCGTGCGTCCATCTGAAGTCACCCCTGCCAGTCTTCGATGGGCGTCCAGTCGCATGCTAGGCGCCGATCCGCAAGACCGAAAGCATAGAGATTGCCGCCGCCGCCGGGCTGGTCGCGGTCGCGCGCGATCGGGCTGCCCGCCAGATGGCATTTTAGCAGCGTGCCGACGCCGCCATGGCCGACAAAGGCGATCGGCGCCGTCGCATCATGCGTGGCAAGAACGGCATTAACGGCCTCGACGATGCGGGCCTGCGCGTCGACTGCGCGCTCCCAGCCCTTGAAGCTTTGTTCCGGATGGGCGAAGAACCAGTCGGCCGCCTCTTCGAATTGCGGCGGCGGCAGGAAGCCGGTGGCCGTGCGGTCGTTCTCGTGCGTCGCGTGGACGATCTCGATCGTCACGCCGGACGCTTCCGCCAGGATTTCGGCCGTCTCGATCGCCTTCGTCTCGTCGCTGGAGACGATGCGTTGCAATTGCCTCGCCCAGCCGCTCTCTGCCGCTTTGCGCGCCCGCGCCGCGCCGACATCGGAAAGCCCCCATTTCGGCACCGGCACGTTTGGGTCGATCCTGACCTGCGGATGAGTGATGTAGATCCCGAACATCTCAGCCGCGCTTATAGATCCAGAGCTGCGCCGGCGGAATATTGCGCATGACGAAGTCGAAATGCTGGATATGGTAGCGGTCGGGATTGGCGGCGATCGGCGAGATCGCGCCATAGGAAATCTGCACCATCGGCCGGCCGGCCGGCAGTCGATCGAGCAGGCTTTCGAGCAGCGAGATGCGCTTCGCCATCGGGAAATTCAGCAGCGGAATACCCGAGACGACGGAATCGAAGGTGAGACCGCTGAAATTGCCAAGAGTACTCTGAAGATCGAAGGCATCGCCGTTGATGAAGTGCACGCCGGGATAGGTCCGCTGCAGATGTTTATGAAAATCCGTCGAATATTCGATTGCGACGAGATTTTCCGGACGGACGCCGCGGCCGAGAATGGCCTTGGTGATAGCACCCGTGCCCGGTCCGAGTTCAAGCACCGGCAGCCCGGAATGGATATCGACGACGCTTGCCATGCGCTTCGCCGTGATCGAGGAGGTCGGCACGATCGAGCCCACCGTCTTCGGCCCCTGCATCATGCCCCGGAAGAAGCGGATCTCGTCGTCGAACTTCTTGCCCAACCGTTCCTTCACCTTGACCCGTAAGCTCATTCTCCACCCATCCGCATGTTGATCGAATGCCTTAATATGCCGCTTGTCGCTTAAGGGACAAGGATTTTCGCAACAAGGACATCGGCATCAACAGTTCATGCGGCTTTCGGCGCTGAACCGGGCATGAGATCGGCGAGCCTTTCGCTCAATTGATCGGCATCGATAGGCGCGCGCAGCTTCACATCGGTATTGTCGAAATAGAGATAGACGTCACGGCCTTTGCTGCGCGCCGCTACGGGCGCCAGCACTCGCGTCGCATTCTCAGCTTCTCCACCCGTGGCCCAGGCGCGGATGCGTTGCGCCCATATGTCGAGCGCTTCGCCCTCGTAGCCGCTGACATAGAGCTTTTCGGAACCATGCAGGCGGCAGTAGATGAAATCGGCGGTGACATCCATCAGCAGTGGCCATTTCACCGTATCGGCGCAGACGAGAGCGACCCTGTGCCGCCTGAGCATGTCGATGAAAGCGGGTGAGCGGAAGCTCTCGTGGCGAATCTCCAGCGCATGCCGGATCGGCTGGTGCCCGTCGCATTTAAGCCAGGCCGGTCCCTTGATATGCCAGTCGTGACGCTTCGCAAGCGCTGTCGCTGCGTCGCGGTCGTGCGGCAGCAGCGACAAAAAGCTCTCGAAAAGGGATGGGTCGAAGACCATGTTCGGCGGGAATTGCCAGAGGATCGGTCCGAGCTTGGGACCAAGCCGCAAAAGGCCGGAGGCGAGGAAATTGGCGAGCGCCGTCTGGATATCCTGCAGCCGCAGCATATGGGTGATGAAGCGCGGTCCCTTGACTGCGAAGACGAAATCCTCCGGCGTTTCCTCGCGCCAGCGGCCGAAGCTTTCGGGCCGCTGCAATCCGTAGAAGGTGCCGTTGATCTCGATCGACCGGAAGTGCCGGGCGGCGTAGGAAAGCTCCTGCTTCTGCGGCAGGTCCTTCGGGTAGAATTGACCGCGCCAGGGCGCATAGGTCCAGCCGGATATGCCGATGCGCACCGTTCCCGTCTTTTTGGTCATGGGATCCTCCGTTTTGACAGGAGGAAAAACGGCAATGGGCGGCCTTCGTTCCGGTCAGACGCGCATCGGCATCAGCACGTAGAGCGCATCGTCGCCCGCCGTGTCGCGGATCAGCGTCGGCGAGCCGGCATCGGCAAGCAGGAAGATCGCTTCCTCGCCGGAAAGCTGGGCGGTGATGTCGAGCAAGTATTTGGCATTAAAGCCGATTTCCATCGCATCCGTGTCGTAGCCGACGGCAACTTCTTCCGTCGCGCTGCCGGAATCGGGATTGTTGACGGTCAGCATCAACTGCCCCTCGGAAAGCGCCAGCTTGACGGCGCGGCCGCGCTCGGAGGAGATCGTCGAGACGCGGTCGACGGCCTGTGCGAAACTCGTGCAGTCGACCCGCATTTCCTTGTCGTTGCCGGTGGGGATGACGCGCTGATAATCCGGGAAGGTGCCGTCGATCAGTTTCGAGGTCATGACGATCGAGCCGATCGTCAGCCGGATCTTGGCGTCGGAGACCTCGACGGTCACCATTACCTCGGGATTGTCGACCAGCTTCTGCAGCTCGCCGACCGTCTTGCGCGGAATGATGATGCCGGGCATCCCCTCGGAGCCGGAAGGCGCATCGACATCGGCGCGCGCCAGCCGGTGGCCGTCGGTCGCAACCGCCCTGAGCTTCAGCTGGCCGTTGCTCTCGATCGTGTGGAAGAAGATGCCGTTCAGATAATAACGCGTCTCTTCCGTCGAAATCGCGAATTGGGTGCGGTCGATCAGCATCTTCAGATCGGCCGCCTTCAGCTTGAAGGAATGCGTGAAGGTGCCGGCCGTGAGATCAGGGAAGTCCGATTCCGGCAGGCATTGCAGCGAGAATTTCGAGCGGCCGGACTGCACGGTCATCGCGCCGCCATCGGGGCTGGTGGCAAGCAGCACTTCCGATCCGTCGGAAAGCTTGCGCACGATGTCGTAGAGAAGATGCGCGGGAACGGTGGTGGCGCCGGGCTGCTCGACGCTAGCAGGTGTCGCCTCGGTGATTTCGAGGTCGAGGTCGGTCGCCTTCATATCGAGCTTCTGGCCGTCGGCTTTGAGCAATACGTTGGACAGGATCGGGATCGTGTTGCGACGTTCGACCACGCGGTGGACGTGGTTCAGCGATTTCAACAGGTTTGACCGCTCAATAGTAATACGCATGGGATGCTACCGCTTTCGACCGTGACTGTCCGGGCGCGTCGAGCACCCGAAGAATGCTGTCCCGGCTTGAGGCCGGGGGAGTGGACGGGCAAAATGGCAGACTTCAGCATTGCTTTGCAAGAGGCATGGACGTCGGCACCCCTGCATTTGCGGTTTTCCAGAGCAATGCTCACAGAAATCCGAACCCTTGCCGAAGCGGTGCGGCTCGCCCATAAGGGTTCGATGCCGGCGACGAGCCGGCGGGACGAAAGCAAATGGCATGAATGAGGAAACCACAGCGGACGCCGCCAGCCGGCGAAGCTTCCGCCTGCACAATGCAACGGTGCCGGCGCGGCCGCTGGAGCCGGCGCTCTATCTCGTCGCCACTCCCATCGGCAATCTCGGCGATATCACGCTGCGGGCGCTCGAAACGCTGGCCGGCGCCGATGTGCTTGCCTGCGAAGATACACGCGTCACCCGCGTGCTGCTCGACCGCTACGGCATCCAGAACCGCCCCTTTGCCTATCACGAGCACAATGCCGACGAGGCCGGTCCAAGGCTGCTGCAGGCGCTCGAAGCCGGGCGCTCGGTGGCGCTGGTTTCCGATGCCGGCACGCCGCTGGTCTCCGATCCCGGCTATCGGCTGGCGCAGCAGGCGATAGCGGCAGGTTACCGCGTCATTCCCATTCCCGGCGCCTCCGCGCCGCTCGCAGCCCTTGTCGGCTCCGGCCTGCCGAACGATGCCTTTCTTTTCGCCGGTTTCCTGCCGGCCAAGGACAAGGCCCGCCGCGACCGGCTGGGTGAACTTGCCGCAGCACCCGCGACGCTGATCTTCTTTGAATCGCCGCATCGGATCGGCGCAACGCTTCTGGCCGCCGCCGATGTGCTGGGCCCCATGCGGCCCGCCTCCGTCTGCCGCGAGCTGACCAAGACCTATGAGGAGTTCCGTCGCGGCACGCTTGCCGACCTTGCCGCGCATTATCAGCAGGTGGAAAACGTCAAGGGCGAGATCGTCCTCGTGATCGGTCCGCCGGAGCCGGTCGAGACCGATGAGGCCGATGTCGAAGCCATGCTGGCCGACCTGTCGAAGTCGATGCCGACGGCAGGGGCCGCGACCGAGGCTGCCCGCCTCACCGGCCTGCCGCGCAAGGTGCTCTATCAGCGCCTGCTGGAGATCAAGAACGCCGATGGGCGATAACGATCTCACCGCCATCAGGAGGAGGGCACTGCGCCGGGGCCGCATGTCGGAATATGTCGCGGCCGTCTTCCTGATGCTGAAGGGCTATCGCATCCTGGCGCTGCGCCACCGCACTAGGCTCGGCGAGATCGACATCATCGCCCGTAAGGGCGATCTTGCCGTCTTCGTTGAGGTCAAGGCCCGCCATGGCGAGGCCGCGGCGGTCGACGCCGTCTCTGTCGCCGCGCAGAAGCGGATACGGGCGGCAAGCGATCTCTGGCTCGCCCGCCAGGCGGATCAGGCCCGCCTTTCCCAGCGCTATGATATCGTCGCGATCATGCCGGGCCGGCTGCCGCGGCACTTTATTGATGCCTTCTGAGCCCCGTTCGACCCATCGGATTTCCGGATCGTTAAACTTTTAGTTCCCGCGTGAACCGGGTTCTTACGACTCTCTGCTATCGACTCGGTAGGGATAACAATTGGGGGTTGTTTCATGGCCTGGAAGCTAATGCTTGCAAGTGCGGTCGCCATGGCCGCGCGCTCGGTGCCGTATGCTGCCGTGGCGAAGCCGGCCGGAAAATCCTTCGTCGCGCATGCGAGCGGTCTGCTGCCGCTGAAATCCACGCCGATCAATCCGGACTGGGTTATCAGCGGCAATCCGCAGGCCCGCACCGCCGAACATTCGCGCGGCCATGACGAGGCATCGCTGACGGCGATCTGGGATTGCACGGCGGGCGAATTCCGCTGGCGTTTCGGCTGGGACGAGACAGTGATGATCCTCGAAGGCGAGGTTCATATCACCGCCGAGGACGGCACGGAACGAACCCTGCGTGCCGGCGACGTCGCCTTTTTCGCCGGCGGAACCTGGGCAAGCTGGCGGGTCGACAATTACGTCCGCAAGGTCGCCTTCCTGCGCAAGCCCTTCCCGAAGCCCTTGGCGATCGCCTACCGCCTCCGCAACATGCTGCGCAACAGCGGCAACCAGGGCATCGCCGCCTGACGACTTCGATGTTCGCGCCATGCGCTAATCGGGCTGAGGCGGGGCGGTTGTTTCGCCCTTCAAGATCTCGCAGCCGAATAGGATCGGATTGTCGAGGTCAGGCGCGGTTTGCTTGTTCAACAGAACGGCCACCGCTGCTGCGGCTATGTCTTGAATCGGCTGTTTCACGGTCGTCAGCCGTGGCGTTGTCATGCTTGCGAGCGGGATGCCGTCGAAGCCGAGGATCGAAAGGGCTGCGGGTATCGGAATTCCCAGATCATGCGCTGCCCGC
Source organism: Rhizobium sp. WSM1328 (assembly GCF_057653715.1). Lineage (NCBI taxonomy): Bacteria > Pseudomonadati > Pseudomonadota > Alphaproteobacteria > Hyphomicrobiales > Rhizobiaceae > Rhizobium > Rhizobium sp. WSM1328. The sequence goes on from NZ_CM172788.1 coordinate 4,710,737, forward strand.
ATGCAGCCGATGGCCTGCTGGTCCGAACTTGCAAAGATCGCCGTCGGCCGCTCGTTTCGTGCGCGTGCCAGCAGATAATTTCCCGCGGCACGGCCGCTCTCGTAGTCGAAGGCCGCCTCGGCGATCAGCGGTCGTCCCGCCATTCGTCTGCTGTCGTCCGCCTGCTCCCCCGCCTGCTCGATTGCATCGAGATAACCTCTGAGGCGATCGTTGGCGGGGACGGAGTGGCCAGGCCCCGAGATGAAGCCGATGCGGCGATGACCGAGCTGCAAAAGATGTTCGACGCCGAGGCGAACGCCATTGCGGTGATCGGCGGCAATGCCGGAATATCCTGGCATAAGGCGGTCGACGACGACGATCGGCAATCCGTTCGGCAGCTGGAGTGTGTGGAAATCATTGCTGGGAACCAGCATGATGCCGTCGACCTTTCGGCTTGTCAGCTGTTTGATGCGGTCAGCCTCCTTGGCCGCATGATCAAACGACGTCATGACGATGATATTATAGCCGTGATTTGCCGCCGCTTGTTCCGCCGATTGGACAAGTTCCGCGAAGAAGGGATTGGTCAGATCCGGAATGACGATGCCGATGAGGCGGCTGACCTTGCCGCGCATGCTTCGCGCCGACGGGTCGGGTGTATAGCCGAGGTCTTTGATGATCGCTGTGACGCGCGCCCGCAATTCCTTCGTCACGGAGGGATGATCATTCAAAACCCGCGAAACGGTCCCGGTGGAAACTCCCGCAAGCTTGGCAACCTCTCGAATCCCGACCTTTGACATAACGGAAACAGTGGCCCTTTCTCTGCGCCCTCGGAAGACACCGAAGCGCGCCTGATCGAAGCTTCCAGCTAATGGTCTTTACCGCCCTCGTCAAAGGGCTGCATCTCAATTTTGACCGCCAGTCTGCATAGCACGAGCGTGGGCCAATGCTCAATGGAAACGGTTCATTACATGCGCACCGATACAGGCCAAACCTGGGAGTCAAAGCTGACGTTTGGCTCAATTTCGGCAGCTTGACAATTTCTAAGGGCGTGCTACCCAGATGACGTTGGAAACGGTTCATTGCCGCCGGCAACTCAGGTGGAGCTGAGCCCAGGACCGTTCGGGAGGAAAAATGTCCAATTTTTTGAAGCGTGAATCCGTCTTGATCAATGCGCCGCGCCGTGCGGCATTGAAGCTTGGACTTGCCGGCACCTTGGTGCTTGCGCTGTCCTGTGGCGTGTCGCCCGCCTTTGCGGCCGGCAAGCCGAAGGTCGGCCTGATCATGAAATCCTTGTCCAATGAGTTCTTCAAGCAGATGAAGGCCGGCGCCGACAAATATGCGGCCGAAAACAAGGACAAGTTCGACTTCAAGGCCGTCGGCATGAAGGATGAGCGTGATTTCGCGTCCCAGGTCGATGCCGTCGAAAACTTCGTCACGCAGAAATACGATATCATCGTTGTTGCGCCGGCCGATTCAAAGGCCATGGCAACCCCGCTGGCAAAGGCAGTCAAGGCTGGCGTCAAGGTCATCAACATCGATGTGCCGCTCGATGCCGATGCGAAGAAGAAAGCCGGTATCGATCTCGCTTTCTTCGGGCCTGACAATAAGGGCGGGGCGACGCTTGCGGGCGACGCGCTTGCCAAGGATCTGGGGCCTGGCGCCAAGGTCGTCATCCTCGAGGGTAACCCCGAGGCCGACAATGCCAAGGAGCGCAAGGAAGGCTTCATGGACTCCGTCAAGTCTGGCAAGCTTGAGCTTCTCGACAGCAAGACGGCCCATTGGGAGACGGAGGAAGCCAATACCGTCATGACGAATTTCCTGACGAAGTATAAGGATATTCAGGGCGTTATGGCAGCCAACGACTCGATGGCTCTCGGCGTTGTCAAGGCGCTCGATGCGGCCGGCCAGAGTGGCAAGATCAAGGTTGTCGGCTTCGATAACATTCCGCCGGTTCAGCCGCTGATCAAGGATGGCAAGATGCTTGCCACTGTCGAACAGTATGGCGCGCAGATGGCGGTCCTCGGCATCCAGTATGGCATGCGTGAACTTGCCGGCGAGAAATTCACCGGCTGGGTCAAGACCGACATCAAGCTGGTCACCGCAGCGGATCTCAAATAGTCGGGATCGCCCGCATCGCGCGTCTGACAAGATGCGCGGCACTGTACAGGAAGCGTCGGCTGCGGCCGGCGCTCACCGCTACCAACCGATTGACGCGTTGACCGCTTCAGGTGAGGCTCGTTTCCGAGCCGCTGGGATGCGTGCTGCGCGGAGTTCGAACAGAGCGTGCATGAGGTCGCCATGTCAGACGCAGCAGATGACGGCATTTTGAGGCTGGAAGGGATCGGCAAGCGCTTCCCGGGCGTCGTGGCGCTCAAGGATGTCTCCATGCGGATCGGCCGCGGCAAGGGGCACGTTCTTCTCGGCGAAAACGGTGCTGGAAAGTCGACCCTGATCAACCTGCTCGGCGGTGTCTTCAGGCCGGATGACGGTCACATTCTGTTCGACGGCAAGCAATACCATCCGGCCTCGCCGTTGGAGGCCTTCAAGGCGGGCATCCGGGTCATTCACCAGGAACTGCACTCCCTTTCCAACCTGACGGTGGCGGAAAACCTGCTGTTCGAGCATCTACCGCGCCGCTACGGCCTGGTGAACTACAAGGAAATGAACGGCAGAGCGGCCGAACTCCTGGAAGAGGTCGGTCTGGATGTCGCCCCGACGACACTGGCGAGCCGCCTCAGCGTCGCCCAGCTTCAACTGGTCGAGATCGCCAAGGCGCTTTGTTATGAAAGCAAGCTTCTCGTTCTCGACGAACCGACGGCAACCCTGACCTCCAAGGAGGTCGATCGCCTCTTCGAGATTCTCAAGCGGCTGAAGCGGCGTGGTGTGACCACGCTCTACATCTCGCACAGGCTGGAAGAGATCTTTGACGTCGGCGACGATGTGACGGTGCTGCGCGACGGCCAGCACGTGATCACGCGTCCGCTGGCCGGACTTGCTATTCCTGACATCGTCGAACTCATGGTCGGACGGAAGCTTGCGGATCATGGCATTTTTCGCAGCGACAGCACCGTGTCCGGCGAGGCGCTCGGCGTGTCCGGCCTGAAGGTGACGCGCAATAGCCCGGAACTGTCATTTTCCGTGGCAAAGGGGGAAATCGTCGGCATTGCCGGCCTTGTCGGCAGCGGGCGGACCGAGGCGGTTCGCGCCATATTCGGCGCCGATGCCAAAGCCGCCGGCGAAATTCGGGTGAATGGCGATCCGGTTGAGATCCATTCGCCGAAGGATGCCGTTGCTGCCGGCCTCTGCCTGGCAACCGAAGACCGCAAGACGCAGGGCTTGATGCTCGATATGAACTGCGCTGAAAATGCCACCATAACCGATCTCGCCAAGATCTCCCGCAACGGTTTGATCATGCGAAGGGCGCAGGACGATCATTCGCAGCGCCTCGTGCGCGAACTGCGCATCAAGACCCCGTCCATCCATCAGGCGGTCAGGACCTTTTCCGGCGGCAACCAGCAAAAGGTCGTCATTGCAAAATGGCTGTTCCGCGGCCCTAAAGTTCTGATTTTCGATGAGCCGACCCGTGGAATCGACGTCGGTGCGAAGGCCGAGATTTACGAGCTTCTGTGGAAGTTTGCGGCCGAAGGAAAAGGCGTTCTGGTCGTATCGTCGGATCTGCCGGAGCTCATCGGCATTTGCCATCGCATCATCGTCTTCTCCGACGGCAAGATATCGGGCGAAATAGTTCGGGAACAGTTTGACGAGAGCAGGATCCTTTCGCTCGCCTACAAGGAGTACAGTCGTGTCCGCCAACATTGAAAAACAGACCGAGGCGAAAGAGGTGAGCGTCTGGGACAAGCTTGTCCGGATCTCGCTGAAGGAGGCAGGCGTCGCCATTGCCCTCATTCTGATCCTGGCGTTTTTCTCGGCGACGGCGCCCTATTTCGCAACGCCGGAGAACTTCCTGAAGATCTTCGTGCAGATTGCCATCAACACCGTGCTTGCTGCCGGCATGACCTTCGTCATCCTCGTTGGCGGCATCGATCTCTCGGTCGGGTCGCTGCTTGCCCTTTGCACCGTGATCGGTGCGACGATCATGATCAATCCGGCGTTTTCGCCATGGCAGGCGATTGTTCTCGCATGTCTTGCGTCGATGGGCACGGGTGCCATCCTTGGCGCCGTCAACGGCTGGATTTGCGAGAAGTGGAAGCTTCCTTCCTTTATCGTCACTCTTGGCATGCTGAACGTCGCCAGCGGCCTGGCGCGTGTGGTCAGCGACAATTCCACGATCACCGGCCTGCCTCAGCCTTTCGTCGATTTCGGCAACCTGATCTTCTGGGGCATATTTCCCTCGATCTTCCTGATTGCGATCGTCGTCGTCCTCATCGGCTGGTTCGTGTTGCGCTACACCGTCTTCGGGCGCTTCGTCTTCGCGATCGGCACCAATGAAGAGGCTGTCCGGCTGTCGGGGCATGAGCCGAAACGGTACAAGATTGCGGTCTTCACGATCTCAGGGCTGACGGCCGGCATTGCCGCCATGGTCTATCTGCTCCGTCTCAATGTCGGCAGCCCGGTTGCGGGCATCGGCTACGAGTTGAATGCCATCGCCGCCGTTATTATCGGCGGAACCAGCCTTTCGGGCGGCAAAGGCTCGATTGTCGGCACGCTGGTCGGCGCCTGCATTCTGCAGGTGCTGTCGACGGGATTGCAGCTCTTGGGCGCTGACGACAATATCAAGCCGATCGTCATCGGCGCCGTCATCGTGCTCGCCGTCATTCTCGACAGCTATCGCGGCCGGTTGATGCGGAAACTCGAAACGCGGTGAAAAGCAATTCCAGCAAAACTTTGCAGCGGTTTTGCGCCCGGAATTGCGCAAAAACAAAAATGCTCCGGGGCCGGAAGCCCTTGATTGCCCGTTGCGTTTGATATCTGGCCGACCTACATCTGTCCGGCATTCAGCGAGGGATGGAAATGGCCAAGATCACCAATGTAGCGGTCCAGATGGACCATGTCGCAGGCATTAATATCGCAGGTGATTCCACCTTCGCCATGAGCCTGGAAGCCCAGGCGCGCGGCTACAAGCTCTTCCATTATACCCCCGACCGCCTGAGCTTCCGTGACGGCAAGCTCTATGCCAGCGTCGAGCCGATGGTGCTGCGCGACGTCAAGGGCGATCACTACGAGCTTGGCGCGCCGGAGCGCGTCGATCTCGCGACCATGGATGTCGTGCTGCTGCGCCAGGACCCGCCCTTCGACATGGCCTACATCACCTCGACGCATCTGCTCGAGCGCATCCATCCGAAGACGCTCGTCGTCAACGATCCCGCCTGGGTGCGCAATTCGCCGGAGAAGATCTTCGTCACCGAATTCTCCGACCTGATGCCGAAGACGCTGATCACCAAGGATGCCGCCGAGATCCGCCGTTTCCGCGACGAGATGGGCGATATCATCCTGAAGCCGCTTTACGGCAATGGCGGCGCCGGCGTCTTCCATTCGACCCGCGACGACCGCAATCTCTCTTCGCTGCTGGAAATGTTCGGCCAGCTTTTCCGCGAGCCCTTCATCGCCCAGCAATATCTGCCCGACGTGCGCAAGGGTGACAAACGCATCATCCTGGTCGACGGTGAATTCGCCGGCGCCATCAACCGCGTGCCGGCCGAACACGACAGCCGCTCCAACATGCATGTCGGCGGCCGCGCCGAGGCGACCGAGCTGACGGCGCGTGAACAGGAAATCTGCGCCCGCATCGGCCCGGCGCTGCGGGAGCGCGGCTTCCTGCTCGTCGGCATCGACGTGATCGGCGATTACATGACCGAGATCAACGTCACCTCTCCCACCGGCATCCGCGAGGTGAAGAAGTTCGGCGGCGCCGATATAGCAGCCCTGCTTTGGGATGCGATCGAGCGCAAGCGCGGCTGAGCCAGCCGGCCATGACCGTTCTGGTCCCGCGACCGAGCACAACCAAGGTCACAGCGGATGCCTGACTCCGTTCTTTGATTGTTCTTGTTTTATTCCTTCGTCCATGCCAAATTGCAACCGCTGGCCTTCAAAGGCAGCAGGGCGGTATGGTAGAGTTTGCGGGACAAGGGATGGGCTTATGGTCGCGCGTGTCAGTACGGTTGCATTTCAGGGTATCGAAGGTGTACCGGTCGAGGTCCAGGTCATGGTCGCTCCCGGTAAGGTCGGCATGCAGATCGTCGGCCTGCCTGACAAGGCGGTTGCCGAAAGCCGCGAGCGCGTACAGGCCGCCCTCCACGCCTCCGGCCTGGCGCTGCCGGCGAAGCGCGTGACGGTCAATCTGGCGCCTGCTGACCTGCCGAAAGAGGGCTCGCATTTCGATCTGCCGATCGCGCTCGCCCTGATGGCCGCCCTCGGCGCCATTCCCGCCGATGCGCTGTCGGATTTTGTCGTCGTCGGCGAGCTCAACCTCGATGGAACGATCGCCGCCATATCCGGCGCGTTGCCGGCTGCGATCGGCGCCAATGCGCTCGGCAAGGGGCTGATCTGCCCGGCCGAAAGCGGCGCCGAAGCCGCCTGGGCGGGCGCGGACGTCGATATCCTCGCACCCCGCAGCCTGATCGCCCTTGCCAATCATTTCCGCGGCACGCAGGTCCTGTCCCGGCCGGAAGCGTCGATCCGCGCCAATGCCGCAAACCTGCCTGATCTTGCCGAGATCAAGGGCCAGGAAAGCGCCAAGCGGGCGCTGGAGGTCGCAGCCGCCGGCGGTCATAACCTTCTGATGGTCGGTCCTCCGGGCTCCGGCAAGTCGATGCTGGCGGCCAGGCTGCCGTCGATCCTGCCGCCGCTTTCGGCCGCCGAGGTACCCCGCATCATTCCGCCACCATGGCAGCCCTCGTCGGCGGCGGTCTGCGCGCCCGTCCGGGCGAAGCCTCGCTTGCCCATCACGGCGTGCTCTTTCTCGACGAGTTTCCCGAATTCACGCCGCAGGCGCTCGATGCGCTGCGCCAGCCGCTCGAAGGCGGTGAATGCGTTATTGCGCGCGCCAATCACCGCACTAGCCCAATCCATGCAGGCCTTTCGTCTACTGGTTCTTCATGGATTCGAAGGGCAGGCCCGAGCAACCTTCAGAGGAGTGATCGAGACTGCGGACTTGCTGATTATGGTCTTGGCAAGTGGTAATTGGGCTTCTGGCCATATCACTCGGCTTCGATGATGTGCATTCTTCAGCCCAAAGTGTGACAGAGTGAAGCGACGTATCGAGAATTCATAAAATCCTTTGAAGACCCTAGCGAGAGCTACAAACACTGGAGAAGCCATCTATCTCCATCGAAAATTAGGGCTGCCGTTTCGCTGCTGGAAGACGACGATCCGCTTTCCATCCCAATCGATCAGACGCCGAACGAAGTCAGAAAGGATATGTATCAGTGGCTTTCCAACTTCGTTCATGTGAATTTTGTTGCTCACATTGTTGCAGCTCATCCAGAAGATTTTGCTGGAAACTCTCGACCGCTCGCGATGCTCGGAGACGTAGGTGAGGCGTCGAGGGCGACACTTGCCCACGGCCTGCTATACCTTTGGATTACCTTGCTGAGGATTGAGAAATTGCTTTGGGAACAGCATTGCTGGAAAGGTTTCCGGGGAAAGCGCTCCCGAAAATGGTTCAAATATCGCTGCCGTGCATTGGACGAACTGTTCCTGTCCTATCTGCCGACGTATTGGGAAAAGAACCCTGTAGCTGGCACGCAGTCCATATAGGCGGCCCGGGACGATTTCATCGAGAACCCTCCGGTGGACCCCTCCATGATCGGGGAGGCCAAAACGCGGATGAGCAGGCCGAGATTTGCCAAGCGGCGAGCGATGCGAGGTATGCAATCAAGGCTATCATCTACTTCACCGCGTCCGAGCTGGTGAGGGTGAAGGCCATCCTCAACAGGCTTGGTTTGGAGGATAATACGGATGTGGTTTTGCTCGATGCACGACGTGACAATAAGCCATCCGTCTCCAAGGCCGCATGACAGAAGCGGTCACCTACCGCATCGCCGGCGATACAGACTGACGGCTGTGGCGTAGCAAATAGGGGCGCCAAAGCGCCCCTAGACTCTGCGAAGATGAACGTCCGGGACCCCCAGCCAAAACCCTGCCTCAGCTCCCCAGCCCCTCAAACAGCGCCGTCGACAGATAACGCTCGGCAAAGGAGGGGATGATGATGACGATGTTCTTGCCGGCGTTCTCGGGACGGACGCCGACCTTGATCGCCGCCGTCAGTGCCGCACCCGAGGAGATGCCGACCGGCACGCCTTCGAGCCGGGCGACGAGCCGCGCCTGTTCGAAGGCTTCGTCATTGGTCACGGTGACGACCTCGTCATAGATGCCGGTATCGAGGATCTTCGGCGCGAAGCCGGCGCCGATGCCCTGGATCTTGTGCGGACCGGGATTGCCGCCGGAGAGGATCGGCGAATCGGCCGGCTCGACGGCGATGATCTTGATCTCGGGCTTGCGGCTCTTTAGCACCTGGCCGACGCCGGTGATCGTGCCGCCGGTGCCGATGCCGGAGACGACCATGTCGACCGTGCCGTCGGTATCGTTCCAGATTTCCTCGGCCGTCGTCTTGCGGTGGATCTCCGGATTATCAGGGTTTTCGAACTGCTGCGGAATGACGGCATCGGGAAGCGAGGACGCCAGTTCCTCGGCCTTGGCGATGGCGCCCTTCATGCCCTTCGGTCCCTCGGTCAGCACCAGTTCGGCGCCGAGCAGCGCCAGCATCTTGCGGCGCTCGACCGACATCGTTTCCGGCATGGTGAGGATCAGCCGATAACCCTTGGCGGCGGCTGCAAAGGCGAGCGCGATGCCTGTGTTGCCGGAGGTCGGCTCGATCAGCACCGTCTTGCCGGGGGTGATCTTGCCTTGCGCTTCGAGGCCCTCGATCATCGCGACGCCGATGCGGTCCTTGACGGAGGCGATCGGGTTGAAGAATTCGAGCTTGCCGATCAGGTTCGCCACGACACCCTTTTCCCGCGCCAGCTTGTCGAAGCGCACGAGCGGCGTGTCGCCGATGGTCTCGGTGATCGAGGAATAGATGCGGCCGCGGCCGGGCTTGTGCGACATGGGTGCCTCCCTTTGAAATCCTGTCCTTGAAATCGAGGAGGAGAATAGGGTCAAAGACCGGTCTAGGCCAGCCCGCCTTCATCCCGGGGAGGCGGTCCTCGGAGAAAATAACCTTTGAAAACCGTTTCTTGCCGAATGTTTATTTCAGGCCGCCCGCGTGGCGATGAAGGCAGCCGTGCCGGCAAGGATGCCGGCGGCAACCCGGTTTAGCGCCTGCAAGGCCCGCGGCTCTCTCAGCATCGTGCGGGCCCGCGAGGCAAGCAGCATATAGGGCACGAGCACGACGATCAGCACCACGAAGGTGGCGGTGAGCAGGAGCGCATAGTCTCGCAGGCCGATATTGCCGATATCGATCAGCGTCGGCACCAGCGCGACATAGAAGAGCATCGTCTTCGGATTGCCGAGCGTCACCAGCAGGCCGGAGAGGAAGGATAGGCCGATATTGGTGGATTTCCGCGCCGCGATATCCTGCGGCAACAGCCCCGCCGTCCAGAGTTTCCAGGCGATGTAGCCGAGATAGAGGACGCCGGCGATCTTGATTGTTATGAACACCTCGGTGAAGGTTTGCGCCACGAAGGCAAGGCCGAGAATGACCGCTGTCAGATAGGCCATGTCGCCGAGCACCAGGCCGAGGCCCATGAAGAAGGTCTCGCGGAAATTCGAGCCGAGCGCACGCGCAACGATCGCGGTGATCCCGGGTCCCGGAATGGCCGCGGCGATGAACAGCGCTCCGGCATAGGTGATCAGGACGGTGAGGCTCATCTTCTTAACCCTCAGGGCTTCCACCGCCCATCTATAGGCAAGCGCCGCTTCCTCATCAATGCTTTGGCGCTGATCGGTCCATAACCACAAGGAATAGGTCTGCTGGACCATGATCCACTTGGAAAGCGACCCGGCCTTGCTATTTCTCTCTCTGCAAATGCGCGATCAGCGCGGCCCGCCGCGTTTTCCCGGCCGGTGGCGCTAGAGATTTTCATCACCAAGGAGAGATTAAATGTCCCATACGCCAGCCGAAACCCGCAGGCTTTCGCCACTCAAGACGCCGTCCAGCCTGTCGACCAACGCCACTACCGATATTTCGGCAGCGCTGACGGCGCTGCTCGCCGATGTCTTTACGCTTTATGTGAAGACCAAGAATTTCCATTGGCACATGTCCGGCCCGCATTTTCGCGACTATCATCTGCTGCTCGACGAACAGGCGGAACAGATCTTCGCCATGACCGACGACATTGCCGAGCGTGCCCGCAAGATCGGCGGCACGACGCTGCGCTCCATCGGCCAGATCGCCCGCCAGCAACGCCTTTCGGACAATGACGCGGATTTCGTCACGCCCGAGGACATGTTGTCGGAACTGCGCGAGGACAACGCCCAGCTCGTTTCGCTGCTGCGCGAGGTGCATGGCCTTTGCGACGAGCATAATGATGTCGCAACCGCCAGCCTGATCGAGAACTGGATCGACGAGGGCGAGCGCCGCACCTGGTTCCTGTTCGAAACGACGCGCCCGCAGAGGTAATGTCGGCAACCGGGCGTCTCAGCCACCTGTGCCGGAACGCCCGGTTCTCAGCCCTCGATCGCCCGCGGCCGCAGCCAACGCGGCGTCCAGCCGAGATTCATGCCGGCGGCGGCAAGGAGAATGATCGCCGCGCCTGCGATCTGCATCGGCTGCAGCGCGTGGCCGAAGGCGAGCCGATCGACGAGGATCGCGGCGATCGGATAGATGAAGGACAGAGCGCCTGTGAGATGCGTCGGCAGCCTCTGGATCGCGCCGTAGAGCAGCACATACATCAGCCCGGTATGGACGACGCCGACGGTCACCAGAATCGCCCAGGACCCAACATCCCCCGGCGGGTGGGAAAAATCCGTCATCGGCGCCAGCATCAGCATGCCGGTTGCGACCTGGATGAGCGCGATCAGATGCGGCGGCGTGCCCTTCAGCCATTTCGCGGCAAGGGCTGCGAGCGCGTAGAAGAAGGCAGCCCCCAGCGCCATCAGAATGCCGAGGCCGTAGCCGTCGAACGCAGCGCCGCCCGCACCGGGTTTTGCCTGGACGATCGCCACCATGCCGGCGAAGGCGAGCGCCAGCCAGAACAGCTTGGTCGCGGTGATCTTCTCGCCGAGAAAGAGCGCGCCGAGCACGAGCAGCATGAAAGGCTGGGTGTTATAGACAGTCGTCGCGATCGAGATCGTCGCATGCGAGTAGGAGGCAAACAGCAGTAGCCAGTTCAAGACGATGGCGACGCCGCCGAAAATGGCGATGCCGAAGGCGCGCAGCGTGATGATGCCGGGCCGCAGCAGCCCGAGAGCGCCGCAGATGACCAGCAAAGTGAGCGCGCCGAACAGGCAGCGCCAGAAGACCACGCCGCTGACCGGTTGTCCCGACATGACGACGAACCAGCCGATCGTCCCCGAGATCAGCATCGCTGCCGTCATTTCCGCCGTGCCTCTTTTGATGTCGCTGCCCATGATTGCCTCCATTTCGATGGCATAAGAATATTGCGACGAGAGGCGATTTTATATAATGATAAGAAGGAAAATGACCGGAATTGCCTAATCATAAGAGGAGAATGACTCGCCGTGGCTAATGATGTGCAATCGCTCGACGAAATCGATCAGGCCATTCTGGAGGCGCTGGCCGGCAATGCGCGGATCTCGCTGAAGGAACTGGCGCAGCAGGTCGGCCTGTCTTCGCCCAGTGCCGCCGAGCGCCTGCGCCGGCTGGAGGAGCGCGGCGTCATCAAGGCCTTCACCATCGATCTCGATCCCGCCGCCGTCGGTTATCCCCTGCAGGCCATCGTGCGCGTGCGTCCGCTGCCAGGGCAGCTGCACATCGTCGAGCGGATCATCCAGGAAATTCCCGAAATCATCGAATGCGACAAGGTGACGGGTGATGATTGTTTTATCGCTCGCCTGGTCATCCGCTCGATGGCCGACCTCGACGGCATTCTCGACCGGGTCGCCGAAAGGGCGGAGACCAACACCGCGATGATCAAAGCCTCGCCCGTCAAGCGCCGCCTGCCGCCGCTTTCACGCCGGAAATAGAGGGATCTAGAATTCCGCCATCGGCGACAGCATCGCCGGAAAATCCAGGGTGGCATCGCCGAGCCCGCGCAGCATCAGCCTCGTGCCGCTTTCCAACTGATGTGGAACACCCTCCCAGCCGAGCTTGTCGGGACGGAACAGCACCTCGACGGAGGCGGGCACGATCTCCAGTCCGCCAAGGATCGCGGCAAGCGAGGGCATCTCCGCCGCCACGACGTCGAGAAGGCTGAAGCGGCCCGCCTCATCGATCTTCCAGGCAATCACCGCCTGTTTGTCTTCCAGGAAGCTGATGCGGACATCCGGATCGAGCTGGGTGTTGATCAGAAACATCGCCGCATTGACCGTGACCGCCAGCGAGGTCGAAACCGGGCTTCGTCCTTTCAACAGCGATTGCAGCAGGGCAAGATCATCCGCATTCGTCGGTAAAAGCGGCCGGGCGGGTGCGGCGGAAGACGAAGGGGCGGGTGCCGCTCCCTCATATCGGTGCAGGGGTATCGCGTGGAAACCGTAGGCTTCGTAGAGCGACGGCTTGTCGGTATAGAGGATGACGGCTTCAAAGCCTTGCTGCTCGCACCAGTCGAGCGCTTTCACCGTGACGTCGCGATAGAGCCCGCGGCCGCGCCATGGCGGCCGCACGGCGCCCGATTGCAGCCCGGCAGCATGGACGATCCTGCCGTTGAGGACGAAGGGCAGCGCAAAGGCCGAGATATTGGCCGCAAGCTTACCTTCGGCATCGAACCAGCCGAAGGGCATGCTCGTCGGATCGGGTCCGCCAAGCTGTTGCAGCGGCCCGATATCGATGCCGAAAATATCCTTGAGCAGGCAGACCAGGGCCGCCCAGCCGGCAGGGTCGCCGAAATAATCCTGCCGGAAGGTCAGGCCCGCGCTGTCGAGGCGCTCTGCCATCAGACGCCGGTGGAGCCGAAGCCGCCTGCGCCGCGCATCGTTTCGCTTGCCTCGGTGATCTCCGCCACCCGCGCCTGGGTCACCGGCGCGATCACCATCTGGGCGATGCGCATGCCGCGCGAGATGACGAAGGCTTCGTCGCCGAGATTGGCGAGCAGCACCTTCACTTCGCCGCGATAGTCGCTGTCGACGGTGCCTGGTGAATTCAGGCAGGTGATGCCGTTTTTGAAGGCCAGGCCGGAGCGTGGCCGCACCTGTCCCTCGAAACCTTCGGGGATCTCGAAGATGAAGCCGGTCGGCACCAGCGCCCGCTTGCCGGGCAGAAGCGTCAGCGGTGTTGCCTCGTCGACGGCGGCACGCAGGTCCATGCCTGCCGCTCCCTTGCTTTCATAGGCGGGAAGGTCGAGGCCTTCGCCATTGGCCAAGCGGATGAGGTTCAGCGTCGGGCGCGTATCGTGATGAATGGTCATAGCCCATTACTTTGCGTCCGAGGGCCTCAGGTCAATTGCATTGCCGGGCTTTAATCGCTAGATACGCGGCAATTCCACAGGATTCACAAGCATGGCCGAAAGTCTCGCCGAGGCGGTCTCCCGCCGCCGCACATTCGCTATTATCGCCCACCCGGACGCGGGTAAGACGACGCTCACCGAAAAGCTGCTGCTGTTCGGTGGCGCCATTCAGCTTGCCGGCGAAGTCAAGGCGAAGAAGGATCGCATGCAGACGCGCTCCGACTGGATGAAGATCGAGCGCGAACGCGGCATCTCCGTCGTCACCTCGGTGATGACCTTCGAATATAACGATAATGTCTTCAACATCCTCGACACGCCGGGTCACGAGGACTTCGCCGACGACACCTATCGCACACTGACCGCCGTCGACGCCGCCGTCATGGTCATCGATGCCGCCAAGGGTATCGAGCCGCGCACGCTGAAGCTCTTCGAAGTCTGCCGCATGCGCGATATCCCGATCATCACCTTCATCAACAAGATGGACCGCGAAAGCCGCGATCCCTTCGAGATCCTCGATGAGGTGGAAGAGAAGCTGGCGCTGGATACGGCGCCGATCACCTGGCCGATCGGCCGCTCGAAGACCTTCTGCGGCTCGTACAATATCGCCGCCAACACGGTGCGCGGTTCGGATACCGAAATCGAGGGAACGCCGGTCAACGGTCCGCAAAGCGTGGCCGGCAGGCTGCCGGAAAACGAGCGCCAGGTCTTCGTCGAGGAGACCGAGCTCGCGATCGAGGCCTGCCGTCCGTTCGACCGCCAGGCCTTCCTCGAAGGCCATATGACGCCGGTTTTCTTCGGCTCGGCGCTGCGCAATTACGGCGTTCGCGACCTCATCAACGCGCTCGGCGATTTTGCGCCGCCACCGCGGGACCAGGTCGCCGATACCAGGATCGTGCACGCGACCGACGACAAGATGACGGCCTTCGTCTTCAAGATCCAGGCCAACATGGACCCCAACCACCGCGACCGCATCGCCTTTGCCCGCATCTGCTCCGGCAAGCTCGAGCGCGGCATGAAGGCAAGGCTTGCCCGCACCGGCAAGCAGCTCGGCCTGACGGCGCCGCAATTCTTCTTCGCCTCGCAGCGCCAGCTCGCCGACACCGCCTATGCCGGCGACGTCGTCGGCATTCCCAACCACGGCACGCTCCGGATCGGCGATACGCTGACCGAAGGTGAATCGCTGGTCTTCCAGGGCGTGCCGAACTTCTCGCCGGAGATCCTGCGCCGCGTGCGCCTGGAAGACGCAATGAAGGCGAAGAAGCTGAAGGAAGCCCTGCAGCAGATGGCCGAAGAAGGCGTCGTCCAGCTGTTTTCGCCGGAAGACGGCTCGCCGGCGATCGTCGGCGTCGTCGGTGCCCTGCAGCTCGACGTCCTGAAGGAGCGGCTGATGGCCGAATACGGCCTGCCGGTCTCCTTCGAAATGTCGCGTTTCTCCGTCTGCCGCTGGATCTCGGCCGAGCAGCCGGCCGATCTGGAAAAATTCCTCACCGTCAAGCGGGGCGATATCGCCCGCGATCTCGACGGCGACCCGGTCTTCCTCGCCCAGGATGGTTTCTCGCTGCGCTACGAGTCAGAGCGCCATCCGGCGATCAAGATGGTCGCCATCAAGGAATATCACGCCGCCAAGGCGGCGTGATCATCATCCCGCAAGCCGCTCGGCCAGGAAGTCGACGACGGCGCGCACTGCCGGCAGCTGGCCGCGTCGGTGCGGCATCAGGATCGTCGTTTCGATGCTGCCGGCCGTCCATTCCGGCAGCACCCGCACCAGCCGCCCGTCCGCCAGCGCCTTGCGGCAGACGGATGTCGGCAGGCAGGTAATGCCGAGCCCCGACATGGCCATTTCCATCAAGACATAGGGCTCATCCGCCGCCATGACGGAATGCAGCCTGACGAGAGCCTCGTCGCCGCCCGAATAAAGCCGCCACTGGTCCTCCGTCAGGCTGGTCATGATCGTCGCATGCTCTGCCAGCTCCTCCGGCCGGCGCGGTTCGCCATGGGCACCCACATAATCCGGCGAGGCGAGGATGAAGAAGGGGTGGCTGGCGAGCTTCCGCTGCACCAGCGCCGAATCCGGCAGCGGCCCACGGTGGCTGCGCAGCGCGATGTCGAAGCCTTCCTGGACGATATCGACGAAGCGGTCCGTCACGTGCACGGAAAGCCGCAGCTTCGGATAGCGTGCCGCCAGCGCCGGCAGATGCTCCGTCAAGGTAAACTGCGCCGTCGGCACCGAGGCGGTCAGGCGAACGCTGCCGGCGGGTTCGGCCAGATGCCGCCGCACGATGCCCTCGGCCATCTCCGCCTCGATGATCGAGGCCTGGGCATGCTGAAAGAATTCCCGGCCGAGCTCGGTCAGCGCGAAGCTTCGCGACGTGCGCTGGATCAGCCGCACGCCAAGCCGCCTCTCCAACTCCGCAACCCGCTTGCTCACCGTCGATTTCGGAATGCCGAGATGTCTGGCGGCGGCGGTAAAGCTGCCGCTGTCGACGGCCTGCACGAAGAGATGGAGGTCGTTGAGGTTGAAGAGCGTCATCGTCAGCTTCCGGATATGTGGACATTGCGATGCATTTATAGCCTCTACCGCATGATCGTCCACATCTTCACATTGATCGCGTCCAAACGGGTTCAATTCTGAAAGGAACGATTGATGTCACCCATATTATTTTACGGCGTGCCGGAAGGCTGCTCCTTCGGCTCGATCGTCGCGCTGGAATGGTCCGGCCTGCCTTATCGGCTCTGCCGCGTCGAGATGCCGGAAATGGTCTCCACCGATGACTACGCCAAGATCAATGCGGTCGGCGAAACGCCGTCGCTGCTGCTCGAAGATGGCAGGACGATCAGCGAAAGCATGGCGATCCTCCACCATATCGGCGCCGGCGCGATTGGCAAAGGTCTGGGTTTTGTGCAGGGGTCGGCGGATTTCGATCGCCTGAACCAGATGCTCTCCTTTCTCAACACCACCTTCTTCAAGGCCTTCGGCCCGCTCTGGTATGCGATCGAGCATCCAATGGAGCCGGAAGAGAAACAGGTCCTCACCGCCTATGGAATCGCGGCGGTCGAAAAGGCGCATCATACGCTGGAGCGTCTGCTCGAAGGTCGCGAATGGCTTCTCGGCAATGGGCCGAGCCTGGCGGATGCCTATTTCGTCGGCATCGCCCGCTGGAACGACTTTCACCAGGTCGTCGACCGCCGGCAGTTTCCCGGCCTGCATCGCCTCTATGAGCGCATGCAGCAGGAACCGGCCGTGCGTTTTGCCCATGCGATCGAGCATCGGCAGGAGGCGAAAAGCAGCGGCGGTTTCCGCGGCGAGGTCGATCTGGCCGAGGCACTCGGCCTGTTGAGACAGGCGGCCTGATCGCCGCAGCCGTCGCACCTTTGCGGTGCGACGGCCGATCTGCCGTCAGCCGGCGGCGACGATCTCGATCTCGACGAGCCAGTCGTCGCGCAGCGTTTCGACGATGATCGCCGTGGTCGGCACGGCGCGGCCGCCAAGTGCCCGAAGACGGGCATTCTGGTTCGCCTCCATAAAGGCGCCGTCGCTGAGATAGCTCGTCAGCCGCACGATATTGTCCACCGTCATATCAGCGGACGTGAGGATGGCGCGCAGATTGGACCAGATGAGCTCCAATTGCCCATCCAGATCGGCGGCGGCCATTCCCCGTTGATCGAGACCCATGGTGCCGCTGACGAAGAGCAGCCGGGACGATTGCCTGACCTCCAGCGCATGGATGTAATCAGGGCTGGCCGCATAGATCCCGTTTGCTGGATTGTGCGCGATCATCTCCATGAGATTCCTCCTCCTCCGAATATCCTATTGAAGAATGCCAGTATCGGCGATTATTCTTCGGCAGAAAGGGGAGTTTGCGGAATGGCGAAAAATACAGACGATCTTCGGCAGGGACGCAGGCAGCAGCCGGTCATCGATGCCTTCGACCGAAGAATATTAGCCGCGCTCGCCGCCGACAGCAGCCAGAGTTATGCCAGGCTTGGTGAAGCGGTCGGCCTGTCGGCGCCGGCCGTGCATGAGCGGGTGCGCCGCCTGAGACAATCCGGCGCCATCAAGGGCGTGCATGCCGCGCTGGATGGCGCAGCGCTCGGCAAACCGCTGCTTGCCTTCGTACATGTGGAGGCGGCCGGTTGGGGCAAGAGCGAGCGGCTGATGCAGGTGCTGCAGTTTCCCGAGGTCGAGGAGATGCATTCGGTCGCCGGCGACGCCAGCGTTCTCTTCAAGGTCCGCACCACCAGCCCGCAGGCCTTGGAGGCTTTTCTCGCCCAGATCCATGCCGTTCCCGGCGTCACCGGCACCCGCAGCTATATCGCGCTTTCCACTTATCTGGAGCGTCCGGTCCAGGCCGGCTTCACCGACAACTGGCCGGATATGCCCCCGCCGGAATAGGCTCGTGGCAAGCGTTATCGACGAGATGTTCCATGAAATATAACGCCATGGCATAGTCCCGGCCGATTTTGCGGTTTGAATGAGGAAAAGCCATGGTCCGTGAAAATGAAATCCGCGACAACGAAGTGGCGATCGAGCCGCCGGAGCCGACCGATGCAGGCCTCGTTTTCATCGGCCGCATCGCCACGCCGTGGACGTCACGGCCGGAAACGCCGCGTCAAGGCCGTCATGATGGCCCGCTTTGCCGGATCCAGATCTTTGAGCCCTGGGTGCCGGCACTACAGGGCGTCGAGGCTTTCGAGCGGCTGGAAGTTCTCTACTGGCTCGATCGGTCTCGCCGCGACTTGCTCCTGCAAAGCCCGGCGCGGACCGGCAAGACCCACGGGACCTTTTCGCTTCGCTCGCCGGTCCGGCCCAATCCGATCGGCACCTCGATCGTCCGGCTCGAAGCCGTCGAAGGCGCGGTTCTGCTTGTGCGCGGTCTCGATTGTCTCGACGGTACGCCGCTTCTCGACCTGAAGCCGGACCGCACGCTCTTTACGCCGATCGCACCGCCGCAGCCGGGTGATTTTGAGACCGGCTGACGACTGGCCGATGATCGTCAGTCGACCGCTACCATGACATCCGAGTTCCTATCCGCCAGCCTGACTGCTGTCCCCGATCCGCCCGTCAAGCCGGCGCCAGCCTAATCCTCGCCCTCGAAGCGCGGAAGCGTTTCGATATTCTCCACTCCTGAGAGGGCCGAGCGGCACCAAATCTGCTTTTTCGGCGCCAGTTCCCGCCGCTGGTCGATGCCGCCGACGCGGATGCCGATCGCGCCGCCGTCGCCGTCCGTGCGGTAGAGCGGCGATCCGCAATTGGGGCAGAAGAATTGCCGGCTGAGACCACCGCTGTCGCCATATTTTGCGTAGCCTCTTGGCTCACCTGAAGTGAGTGTGAAACTTCCCGACCGTGCTGGTGCTGTGATGCGATAGGCCGAGCCCGTCAACCGCTGGCAATCGGTGCAATGGCAAATCGACACCCGCTCCGGATCGATCTCCGCCTGATAGCGGATCGCCCCGCAGTGGCATCCTCCGGTGATATGCATCGGCAAGTCCCCAAAGCGTGTTGCGCAAAACTGTCCAGCGGTTTAGCGACAAAGACATCGCCACGCTTTAGTCCGCCGGCTGAGCGACCGGATGTGTGGCGTAGAGGGCCTTCGCATCCGCCGTGAAGGCGGCCCGTTGATCTGCTTTCGTATAGAACATATGGCCGCCGCGATAAAGCTTCAGCCCGACGCGGCCGCCAGCGAGCGAGGGCGGCAGATGGTCGACCACGTAACGGCTGACGCCATAAGGCGTCACCAGATCGCTGTAGCCATGCGCAATCAGCAGATGGAAGGCCGGGTTTGCGGCGAGCAACTGCCGGATGTCGTCGGTGGCGCTGGCCTGGAATCGCGATCCGCCGCCGCGCCCGCCGCCCCATTCCCAGCGTCGGCTGATATCGCCGTCGAGCAGCGAATAGGTCATCTCGGTCTTGAAGCCGAGCTCGTTGCGGGCGTAGTCGGCAAAGGCGCCGCCATAGGCGCGGGTGAAGCCGTCGAGGATGGCGTCGTCGCCGCGGTCGTAATCCGATTCCGGATAGGGATCGGGTGCTGCAAAGGAGGCGTCGTATGAGCTCATCACCTCGCCGCTGCCCGCGTCCGAATGTTTGACGAAGGAACTGCCGAGGAAGCCGCGGTTGCGGGTGACGATATCCTCGGGAATGCCGGTCAATGCGGCGATCCTGCCATAAAAGGCGGCGGCGGCGGCACCCGTCGGCGGCGGCCCGGCCAGCGTCGTCAGATAGTCCCCGAGCGCGAAGCTCTCGGCCTCCTTCTGCTGCTCTTCGTCAAAGGCCTTGTGCCGGTCGAGTTCGGCTGCCGCCAGAGACGGCAGCTCCAGCGCGGCGCCGAGCGGGAACTGATCGGCATTGAACATCAGCTGGCCCTCGAGCAGGGGGGAGAGCATCACCGCACCGGCGACGATGATGCCCTGGCTTTCCTGCAGCGCCGAGGCGACCTTGGCGGCGCGGAAGCCGCCATAACTTTCGCCGAGAAGATATTTCGGCGAGTTGGAACGGTTGTTGTGCGCGACATAGAGCGCGATCGCCTTGGCGATGCTCTCAGCATCGGCACTGACGTTGTAATAGTTGGAGGCGTCGTCGGCCTTTGCCGTCCGGCTCCAGCCGGTGCCGATCGGATCGATCAGCACGAGGTCGGTGAAATCGAGCCAGCTCTGCGGGTTGTCGACGAGTTTCGCATTGGCGCCGTCGCGTCCGTCCGGCCCGAAATCGAGCACCTTCGGCCCGACCAGCCCGAGATGCAGGAAGGCGGAAGCAGCACCCGGCCCGCCGTTGAACGCAAAGGTCAGAGGCCGGTTCGCCCCGCTATCCCTTGCGACATAGGCGGTGTAGAAGATCGCGCCGGTCTGCGCCCCGTCCTGGCCGAAGAGATCCAGCGTGCCGGCGGTGGCGGTATAGGCGAGCTTCCGGCCGCCGATCGTCAGCGCGTGCTCTGTAACGGAGTCGGTCGGCAGCAGCTTCAGCACGCCGTCGCGCGTGCTGCCACTCTGGACATTCGCCCTCGGTGGATCGCTTTCCTGCGCATGGGAAAGGGCAGGCGCCAGCGACGCCATAAATGCGGTGAGCAGAAACAGGGTTCGTATGCGCAAGATATCTCCTCCGGCGGTCGGGATGAGAGGCTGAGATAGCGTAGCATCCGCTGCCGACGACCGGCATCAAGAGATGGTGATGGATAGGTGAGCGAACGGCTCAGCCGTCTTTTTCGACCGCATGGACATTGATCTCCACCGCCCGGCCGGCCTTCCAGCCGTTGATCGCCGCGCCCAGCCCGAGCGCGACGAAGAGGGCCGCGCACCAGGAAAAACTTCCGGTCCAGCCGCGGATGAGGCCGACGATGAGCGGGCCGATGGCGGCGAGCAAGTAACCGACACATTGCGCCATGCCGGAAAGATGGGCGGCGACATCGGGATCGCGTGAGCGCAGCACGATCGTCGTCATGGCCGCCGCGATCAGCCCACCCTGGCCGATGCCCTGCAGCACCGCCCACAGCCAGACCGTCGAAAGCGGCGCGAAGAGCAGGCCGAGCAGGGCAATGACGGCGACGCCGCAGAGGCTCGCATTGATCAGCCGCTGGTCCCGTCCGCGCACGGCGATATGCGGCACGATCAGGCAGGATGCCGCCTGCACCATCACCGACAGGGAAACGATCGCCCCGGCGGTGACGCCGTCGAGCCCGCGTTCGCGCAAGATCGGAACCAGCCAGCCGAAGACGCAATAGGCAAGTGCCGATTGCAGCCCCATGAACAGCGTCACCTGCCAAGCGAGCCGGTCGCGCCAGAGGCCTTTGACGTGGAAGCCGTTTCGTCTTGCCTGGCTGCCGCTGCGAAGAACCTCAGGCAGCCAGAGCAGGCTGACGGCGAGCGCCGGCAGCGCCCAGACGGCGAGGGCGCCCTCGAGAGAGCCGCCGAGCCCATGCTCGATCGGCAGCGTCAGCCCGGCGGCACTTGCCGCCCCGGCGCAGAGCGCCATCGTATAGAAGCCGGTCATCAGCGCCGCGCGCCCGGCGAAATCCCGCTTCACCAGCCCCGGCAGCAGCACGTTGCCGACGGCGATGCAGGCGCCCGCAAGGGCAGTGCCGATGAAGAGCAGCGGCACGGAAGAAAGCCCGCGCAATGCGGTGCCGAGGGCCAGAAGCAGGAGAACGCCGAGCAGCGTGCGTTCGGTGCCGAAGCGCTGGGCAAGACGAGGCGCAAGCGGCGAGAAGGCGCCCAGGCAGACAACCGGCAGCGTCGTCAGCAGGCTGGCGCCAAGCGCACTGAGGCCGAGCTCCGAGCGGATTTCCGGCAGCAGCGCCGAGGCGCTGGAGAAGACCGGGCGCAGGTTGAAGGCGATCAGCACCAGGCTTGCACCCAGCAGAAAACGATCCACAACTCCCCGCACCGGCGTTGCCTGCGGCGGCGGAAGGCTGCCGGCCTCGGCGTCTACAAGCAGTTCGTCGGCCGCCTCAAGCGTGCTGACGGCATGGTTGGTAGGGGTGTTCATGACAGGATCATCCGCTCGAGTGCGGCAAGAACGGGCGCCATGAAACGGCGCACCGCTGCATCCGCCTTGTCGGGATCGCCGGTTTCGATGGCGTCGACGATATCGGCATGCGCCTGCATGTCGGGTTCCGGAATATCCTTGCCGAGCGTCGCCGCGATGGTATCGGCGATCGAGGCCGAGAAGAAATCATAGATCTCGATCATCGCCCGGTTGCCCGAAGCGGCGATGACAGCCTTGTGGAAGGCCAGGTCGCTTTCGATGAAGGCGGCCTGGTTGCCGCCGTCGTAATTGCCGCGTTCAACAAGCAGCCTGCGAAGCCCGGCAGCCGTCTCCGGCGTCTTGCGGATCGCCGTCAGCCGGGCGGCCTCGACGTCGAGCGCCAGG
Organism: Rhizobium sp. WSM1328; assembly: GCF_057653715.1. Taxonomy (NCBI): domain Bacteria; kingdom Pseudomonadati; phylum Pseudomonadota; class Alphaproteobacteria; order Hyphomicrobiales; family Rhizobiaceae; genus Rhizobium; species Rhizobium sp. WSM1328. Next base: position 4,733,096 of record NZ_CM172788.1, read on the forward strand.
CGCGCCTCGAACTGGTCGCGCAGGCTGGCGCGCCGCGCCATCGTCAGCGGCCGGCCGGCATCGCTGGTGGCGCGGACATAGGTGCCCGAACCCTGCCTTGTTTCGAGATAACCCTGGGAGACAAGAACGCGCACCGCCTCGCGCACCGTGCCGCGGCTGACGGAAAGCATGGTCGACAGCGAGGCTTCATTCGGCAATTTCTCGCCGACCGCCCAGCGTTTGCCGAGAATGTCGCCGCGGATCGCCTCGATCGCCTCATCGGCGAGATTGGTCTTGCTGAGCGCTCGCATCTCACTACTCATAAAGTCATCTGATGACTTTATGAGTAGTGAGATTTCAAGGTTCCGTCAACGCCTGATAACAAGACAATAAAAAAGGGCCGCCTCAGCGACCCTTTCCATGAGTTTGGCCTCAAACTGGCCTGGACTGTCTATGCAGCCCCAGGAAGGCGGGGATTAGAGCGAGGGCTGCCTCGCCTTCGTCACCTCTTCCATGCCCGTTACGAGGTCCGAAATCTCATTAGACATTGGATCACCTTCCTTTCGTTCTGTTGCTGATGACTTAAAAGTAGGCCGATTCTTCGCAGATGCAAGAGAGAAATGCGTTCAGTGCGCAGCTTTGATGAAGGTGCCGTTCTGCAGTTCGCGCATCGCCTGCAGAATTTCCTCGCGCGAATTCATCACGATCGGGCCGTGCCAGGCAACCGGCTCCTCGATCGGCTTGCCGGAGACAAGCAGGAAACGGATGCCCTGGTCGCCTGCCTGCACCGTCACTTCGTCGCCGCTGTCGAAGACCACGAGCGTGCGGTTGCCGGACATGTCGCGGATATTCAATTCCTCGCCGTCGACTTCCTTCTCGACGCGCACGCCGAAGGGTTTCGATGCATCGCGGAAGGTGCCGGAGCCGGCGAAGATATAGGCGAAGGCATTGCGGTAGGTATCGACCGGCAGGCGCTTCTTCCGGCCGGGCGGCACCGAAACGTCGAGATAGATCGGCTCAGCGGCGACGCCATCGACCGGACCGGCCTTGCCCCAGAAATCGCCGCAGATCACCCGCACCGCCGTGCCGTCATCATCGACGACGACAGGAATATCGGTGGATTTGACGTCCTGGTAGCGCGGCGCCGTCATCTTCAGCGAGGAGGGCAAGTTCGCCCAGAGTTGGAAGCCGTGCATACGGCCGGCAAAATCGCCCTTCGGCATTTCCTGGTGCATGATGCCGCTGCCGGCTGTCATCCACTGGATGTCGCCGGCGCCGAGCAGGCCGCTATTGCCCAAGCTGTCGCCGTGCTCGACGGTGCCGGCGAGCACATAGGTGATCGTCTCGATGCCGCGATGCGGATGCCAGGGAAAACCGCGGATATATTCCGCCGGATTGTCGTTGCGGAAATCATCCATCATCAGGAAGGGATCGGTCATCGCGGGATCGCCGAAGCCGAAGACGCGATGCAGCTTGACGCCGGCGCCTTCCATGGTCGGTGTGGCAGTACTTTCATGCTTGACGGGGCGGATCGACATGGCGTCCTCCTAGAGGTTCAACTTGGCGGCGACTATAGCCGCCCGGCTGCCGGGCGCGAAGTCTGCGGGGCAGACAACGCAGTGTTCACAAAAGAACACAGCGTTTCGCCGAATTTGAAGAGGTCAGGCGTCAAGAAATCGTCATGTTTCACTTGCAAACCGGCCGGGCGTTAAGCTGTTATTAGCGACGACATTCGACAATTCAGTTGCGTTTCAGCATTTCCCGCCGATGCGGCGGGTTCCGGAGCAAAGAGCCATGTGTCGCTGGGCAGCCTATCGCGGAGACCCCCTCTATCTCGAGGAGTTGGTATCCTCGCCCGCCCATTCCCTGATCGAGCAGTCGCATTGCGCCACCCGCGCCAAGACCGCGACGAATGGCGATGGCTTCGGCATTGCCTGGTATGGTGATCGGCCCGAGCCCGGCCGCTACCGCGATATCCTGCCCGCCTGGTCGGATTGCAATCTGAAGAGCCTGGCGCGGCAGATCCGTTCGCCGCTCTTCCTCGCCCATGTCCGCGCTGCCACAGGCGGCGGCACGCGCCGCGACAATTGCCATCCCTTTACCCATGAGAGCTGGTCCTTCATGCATAACGGCCAGGTCTCCGGCTTCGAGCGCCTGCGCCGGCCGATGGAGGCGATGCTCGACGACGAGTTGTTCAATGCGCGCGGTGGCACCACCGATTCCGAATTGATGTTCCTGCTGGCGCTGCAGTTCGGCCTGCGCGAAGCGCCGATCGCCGCGATGGCGGAAATGATCGGCTTCATCGAGGACCTGGCGGAAAACACCATCGGCTCGGTGCTGCTGCGCTTTACCGCTGCCTTCTCCGACGGCAAGGCGCTTTATGCCATCCGCTATGCGACCGATCGCAAGGCGCCGACGCTTTATGCCTCGCCGGTTGGCAAGGGCTATTGTCTTGTGTCAGAGCCGCTGAACGACGATGGCGATGCCTGGGCCGAGATCCCGAACGGCAGCGCCGTCACGGTCGGCGAAGGAGGAATCGACGTCGCGGATTTTCGACCGGGCAAACGGGCGGCCGTCAAATCGCAGCGCCTCGTCGTTCCAGCCTGATCCCTCGGCGTTAACTGAACTGCTTGGCGATCAGCGCCGCCAGCCGTTCTGCCACCTCTTCCTTCGCCAGGTCAGGCCATTGCTCGATGCCGTCGCGGCGGACGAGTTTGACCCTGTTGCGGCCGCCGCCCATGATGCCGGTCGCCGGCGAAACGTCGTTGGCGACGATCATGTCGGCGCCCTTTCTCTCGAGTTTCGCCTTCGCATTGATTTCGACGTCCTGCGTCTCGGCGGCAAAGCCGATCACCAGCTTCGGCCGCATCGTGTGATGGCCGACAGTCTTCAAGATGTCCGGGTTCTCGGTCAGCGCCAGCGTCGGGATGGATTCGCCGGGATGTTTCTTCAGCTTCTGGTCGGCCGCCGAGGCGACGCGCCAGTCCGCCACGGCTGCGACCATCACGGCGATGTCGGCCGGCAGCGCCGCAAGCACGGCATCACGCATTTCCTCCGCCCGCTCGACATGCACGACGTTGACGCCGACGGGGTCGGCGATTGTTACCGGCCCCGATACCAGCGTCACCTCCGCCCCGAGCTTTGCCAGGGCTGCGGCGATCGCATGCCCCTGCCGGCCGGAGGAGCGGTTGGCGATATAGCGCACCGGATCGATCGGCTCATGCGTCGGTCCCGACGTGACGATGGCCTTGCGTCCCTTGAGCGGCTTTTCTCCGTCGTCGAGCATGGTTTCGGCAGCAGCGACGATCTCCAGCGGTTCCGCCATCCGGCCGAGCCCGGCCTCACGGCTTTCCGCCATCTCGCCGGCCATCGGCCCGATGAAGCGGATGCCGTCGGCTCGGAGCATCGCGGCATTCCGCCGGGTCGCCGGATGCGCCCACATGGCGGGGTTCATCGCCGGTGCGGCAAGCACCGGCCTGTTGGTCGCCAGAAGCACGGTCGAGGCGAGATCGTCAGCAAGCCCGTTCGCCATCTTCGCCATCAGATCGGCGGTGGCAGGAGCGATCAGCACGAGGTCGCAGTCGCGCGCCAGGCGGATATGGCCGATATCCTGTTCGTCCTGGCGCGAAAACAGATCGAGATAGACATGGTCCGCCGCCAGTGCACCGACGGCAAGCGGCGTGACGAATTCCTGGGCGCCTTTGGTCATCACAGGGCGCACGCTGGCGCCGCGCTCGCGCAGCCGGCGGATCAGATCCAGGCTCTTATAGGCTGCGATGCCGCCGGAGATGATGAGGAGGATGCGTTTGCCGCTGAGAGCCATGGCCTTCTACCCGTTGCCTTTTCTGACCGTCCTCGACCCTAAGCCTTTGGCGGAGAACATGCAATCGCGGGGAAGGCACCCATCGGCCGCAGCCGGCGGGCACCGCCCCGTTCATGACGTCAGCCGTCATTTTCGTGGGTTCAGAGGTTACTCATCCCGCCGTCGATGATGAGTTCGCTGCCGACGATATAGGCCGCCCCATCGGAGGCGAGGAAGACGATCGTCTTGGCGACTTCGCCGGGGGTTCCGAAGCGGCCGACGGGGATCTGAGCCTGGATCTGCGCGGTCATCGCCTTGGAATCCGCTTCCGACGCCCCGAGCTTGCTGTAGAGCGGCGTGGCGATCGGGCCGGGGCTGACGGCGTTGACGCGAATGCCGCGGCCGATCAGTTCGCCCGACAATGTCTTGGCAAGCGTCAGCAGCGCGCCCTTCGTCAGCGAATAGACGCTGGAGTTCGGCATGCCGATATGGGCGTTGATCGAGGTGTTGAGCACGATCGCGGCCTGCTTCGAAAAAATCGGCAGCAGTGACTGAATCAGGAAGAACGGTCCTTTGACGTTGATATCAACCGACTTGTCGAAGGCGGCTTCGCTCCACTGTTCCAGCGGCCCGAATTCGGCGACGCCGGCGTTGACGAAGAGGATGTCGAGCGTGCCGAAAGCCTCTCTCACGCGATCGGCGACGGCCTTCTGGCCGACCGCATTGCCCGCATCGGCCTGGATGACGGTGGCTTTGCCGCCGAATTCGGCGCGGGCCGCCTCGACGCTTGCCGTGCTGCTGCCGGTAACGACGACGCGGGCGCCCTCAGCGATGAACTGGCGGGCGGTCTCGAGACCGATGCCACTGGTGCCGCCGGTGATGAGGGCTGTCTTGTTCTGCAGGCGTGACATGATGAAGTTCCTTTGACCGAATGTTGGGGCGTGGCCCGTTCTTGTTCAATGCGAGAATGCTCTGAAAAAAGCGGCGCGATAAACCGGCGTGTTGAAGGATCACCAACCCGCAGCGGATAATCGTGCCCAGCCGTCTCAGGTGCGGGTGATCGAAGCGCCGCCGTCGACCAGCGACGCCGTGCCGGTGACGAAGCTCGCATCGTCGGAGGCGAGATAGAGAACCGAGCGGGCAAGTTCTTCGGGTGTCGCGACACGCTTCAGCGCATGCAGGTTGGTAACGAAGGCCTGCTTCTCGGGCGTGTCGTTCATGTCACGATACATGTCGGTATCAACAGCACCCGGCAGGATGGCATTGACGCGCACGCCCTGCTGGCCGAATTCGGCGGCAAGCGCCTGCGTCAGGCCGATCAGCCCGGATTTGCTGGCGGCATAGGCGGCAACGCCCGGAAAGGCGAAGCTGTAGCCGACGAAGGTCGAGGTGAAGATCACCGAGCCGCCGCCATTCTCCACCATTGCGCCGGTCTGGTGCTTGGCGGCGAGGAAGGAGGCCGTCAGATTGATCGCCACCGCCTCGCTGAAGCCTGCTTCGGAAACGGCGGTGCTCGGACCGGCTTCGCCGAGCGTGCCGGCATTGTTGAAGGCGATGTCGAGCTTGCCGTAATTCGTCACGGCGGCGGCGACCAGCGCCTTGTGATAGTCTTCCGAGCGCACGTCGCCGGCAATGGCGATGGCGTCGCCCCCCTCTGCCTTGATCTCGGCGACGAGACTGTCGAGTTCGCCCTGGCGGCGGGCGCCGACGACGACCTTGGCGCCTTCGGCGGCGAAGAGCTTTGCCGTGGCGCGGCCGATTCCGGAGCTTGCGCCGGTGACGATTGCGACCTTGTTGTTCAAGCGGTTCATGGTTCCATCTCCTAGATTTAAGGCGAGGCGGCCCCTGCCGTCCCTTTCGATGAGTGGAAGATGGCATTTTCCCTTCGTTCGGATTAGTCTCCAGATCGAGGAACTCGAATTCGGAAAAGCCGAACGATGATCAGGATCGAAGGTATTGCGGCTTTCGTCGCCGTGGTTGAGGTGGGCTCGGTCAGCGAGGCGGCCCGGCGTCTGCGGCTGTCCAAATCTGTCGTCAGCGAAAGGCTGGCGGAACTGGAGAAGTCGCTCGGCGGCGTGCTGCTGCACCGAACGACGCGCAAGCTCACCTTGACGGAGGATGGCGCGGTCTTCCTCGGGCGCGCCGCGCGCATCGTGAGCGAGATCGAGGAAGCCGCGGCAGATATGGCCGAGCGGCGCGGAACGCTGTCAGGCCCGATCCGCATCGCCGCCCCCGTCACCTTCGGCCGCATGCATCTCGGCCCGGCGCTTTATCCCTTTCTCGCCGAACATCCCGAGATTGAACTGACTCTCGATATCGATGACCGTCGCGTCGACGCCGCCTCGGACGGTTATGATGCCATCATCCGCAACGGCCCGATCGCCGATAGCCGGCTGGTCGCCTGGAAACTCACACGCAGCCGCCGCCTTCTCTGCGCCTCGCCGGATTATCTCGCCCGCCAGGGAATTCCGTCGTCGCTGGCTGATCTCGACAGCCATCGCGGCATCTTCTACACCAATCGCGGCGTTGCCGACTGGCGCTTCCAGACGCCCGACGGGGCGATCGTCGTCCGCGCGAAACTGGCGCTCGGCATCAACAATGGCGACATGCTCCGCGACGCCGCGATTGCCGGGCTCGGCATCGCGCTGCTGCCGGCCTTCATCGCCGGCCCGGCCATCCGTGAGGGCCGGCTTGCCGAAATCGATGTCGGCCACAAGCCGGAGGCCGAATTCATCTACATGGCCCATCCCGAAGGCCGAAATCCCTCCGCCAAGCTTCGCGCCATCGCCGATCATCTGAAGAAGAGCTTCGGCGATCCGCCCTATTGGGATCCGGCGGGTTAACTCATGTACTCAGCAGGCTGATCAGGTTCTCGGTAACCGGCGAGCGATGTGTTTTCAGGATTGCCAGCGCCAGGCGCGCCACGGCTGGCGGCCCCTCGATCGGCCGGTAGGCCACGCCTTCGAGCTTGATCTGCGAAATCGAGGCGGGCACGATCGAGACGCCGAGATCGGCCGCCACCAGATTGACAACGGAGGAAATCTGCGGCGCCTCCTGTGCCACGGCCAGCTCGAACCCCGCCCTGCGGCAGGCGAGCACGACATCGTCGTAGAGGCTCAAGCCCACGAGCCGCGGAAAGAGGATGAAGGGTTCTTCCGCCAGCGCCGCAAGCGGTAGCTTGCTGCGCCGGGCCAGGGGATGGTTGGCGGGCAGGGCAATCACCATCGGCTCATCCGGCAGCCGCCGCAGCCGGATGCCCGTGGGATCGTCGAGGCTGGGGCGCATGAAGGTGGCGTCGAGCTCTCCGCGTTCCAGCTTCTGCATCAGCGCCAGCGTATTCATTTCCGTCAGCGACAGTTGCACCTCCGGCCAGCGCGCACGAAACCGGCGGATCGTCGTGCTGACCACGGGATTGAAGGCGGAGGAAGCGGTGAAACCGAGCGATAGCCGGCCGGTCTCGCCGCGATTGGCGCTTTGCGCCGCAAGCTTCGCTTTTTCCGCGGCGGCCAGCGAAGCCTTTGCCTCGCCGAGGAAGGCCGTACCCGCCGCCGTCAATTCGGCCCCGTGCGGCACGCGGTGAAACAGCGCCGCACCCACTTCCCTCTCCAGATCGCGGATCTGCTGGCTGAGCGGCGGCTGCCCGATGCCGAGCTTGCCGGCGGCACGGGTGAAATTGCCTTCCTCCGCCACTGCCAGGAAATATCTCAGGTGCCGCAACTCCATCGACATCTCCAAAACATATCGAAATCGCCAGTTTCATATATTGGACAAATGGAGTGGCGTTGACTAGATCGAAGGTCGGAAGGATGAGATATGCCGACGTCAGCGCATGCAATGAAGACCGCCGAGACAGCCGCAATCCCAGGGCAGAAGCAATACCTGACCCGCGGAACCGGCGCTTATCGCCGCGCCAGCCTGGCACTCTTCCTGTCTGGCTTCTCCACCTTCTCGCTGCTCTATTGTGTGCAGCCGCTGCTGCCGATCTTTTCGCAGCAATTCTCCGTCAGTCCGGCCGAAAGCTCGCTGTCGCTCTCGCTCTCCACCGGCTTCCTGGCGGTCGCCATCGTCTGCGCCGCTGCCGTCTCGGAAGGCCTTGGCCGCCGCAGCCTGATGTCGATATCGCTGGTCGGCGCGGCATTGCTGACCATCGCCACCGCCTTTGCCCCGAACTGGCACCTTCTGCTCGTCATCCGCGCCCTGCAGGGCCTCGTTCTCGGCGGCGTGCCTGCCGTTGCCATGGCCTATCTCGCCGAGGAAATCGACCCGCGCGGACTTGGCGCCACCATGGGCCTCTATGTCGGCGGCACGGCCTTCGGCGGTATGTCCGGCCGCGTGCTGACCGGCATCTTTGCCGAATATCTCACCTGGCGTCCGGCGCTTTTTCTCATCGGCGCCATCGGTCTTGCCCCCGCGATCGGCTTCATCGCCCTCCTGCCGCCGTCACGCAATTTCGTCCGCCGGCCGGGCTTCGATCCGCGCTTTCATGCAAAAGCCTGGCTCGGCCATCTCAGCAATCCGGCGTTGCCCTTCATCTTCGCCATCGCCTTCCTGGCAATGGGCTCCTTCGTGACGATCTACAATTATGCCGGTTTCCGGCTTGTGGCGCCGCCCTACGGCCTCAACCAGACCGAACTCGGCCTGATCTTCACCGTCTATCTCTTCGGCATCGGCGCCTCCTCGATCGGCGGCCTGCTCGGGGACAGGATCGGGCACTTTTCCGTGCTTCTCTTCGGTCTGGCACTCACCGCCGCCGGCAGCGCGTTGACGCTCTTTGCCTCGCTCCCGGTTATCATCCTCGGTATAATTGTGCTCACGACCGGCTTCTTCATGAGCCATTCGATCGCCAGCGGCCTTGTCGGCAAGCTGGCGCATGGCACCAAGGGCCATGCCTCGTCGCTCTATATGCTCGCCTATTATGTCGGCTCCAGCCTCATGGGTTCGGCGGGCGGCTGGTTCTTCGCGGTTGAAGGCTGGGTCGCTGTCGTTATCTTCACGCTAGCCATGCTGGGGCTGGCCTCTCCGCCTGTTTTGCCCAGCAATTCGCGAGGAGAAAAGCATGATCCGCATAGACCGTCTCGACCATCTCGTGCTGACCGTCGACGATATCGCCATCAGCTGCGATTTTTATTCCCGCATCCTCGGCATGTCGGTCGAAACCTTTGCGGAGAGCCGCAAGGCGCTGAAATTCGGCGGGCAGAAGATCAACCTGCACCAGGCCGGCCGCGAATTCGATCCCAAGGCGCGACATCCCACACCCGGCTCCGGCGACCTCTGCTTCATCGCCGAGACACCGCTTGCCGATGTCATCGCTGATCTACAGGCCGCGGGCGTTGCGATCGAAGAGGGCCCGGTCGAGCGCACCGGTGCGACCGGACGTCTGCGGTCGGTCTATTTCAGGGATCCCGACGGCAACCTCCTCGAAGTCTCCAATCTGATCGCTTGATGCGCTGCCCGGCTCCAGCCGATCCGTCGATGACTTGCGGGTGTTTGCCCAGTTTTGCGACGAGACGATCGTTGCCCTTCATCATTGGACGGCACTCGCGTCAACCAGCTACTTCATCTGAAGAAGTCGAGTTCGGATCACTCCTGCCCAGCAGGCTGTTCTTCCACCGCTGTTGCAAAATCGGTATCGACCGGACCGGCCACGTCCGCAAGCCAGTCCCAATCATCGGAAATCGGCTCGAGAATGATCGCACGTCCCTGCCGTCGAATGGCGACGCTGTCGCCGTCGAAACGGAATTCCTTGGGCAGCAGGACGGCTTGAGAGAGCCCCGACCAGAAGATCTTTGCTGTTTCCATGTCATTACTCCCGATGAGATGTGCCAACGATATACAGCAATTTTTGATCAACCAAGCCGGATATAGGGCACGTCCTTCTTCGCCACCTCGTCCAGCGCCTCCTCATAACCGGCATCGGCGTAACGCATGACGCCAAGAGCCGTATCGTTGGTCAGCGCATGGTCGAGCCGTTCGTCGGCGGCATCCGTGCCGTCGGCGATAACGGTGACGCCGCAGCTTGTCATGTAGCCGGCATAACCGCCACCGCCGGAATGGACGACGACGAGATCGGCCATCGAGGAGCAGAGCATCATCGCATCGATCAGCGGCCAGTCGGCAATCGCATCGGAGCCGTCCTTCATCCCCTCGGTCATGATATTCGGATGCGCCATGGCGCCGGCGTCGAGATGGTCGCGGGAGAAGGCGACCGGGCCTTTGAGTTCGCCGCTTGCAACCAGCGCATTGACGCGCCGGGCAAGTGCCGTGCGTTCGCCATGGCCGAGCCAGGCGATCCGTGCCGGAAGCCCTTCGAAGGGCACGTGCTCGCGCGCCAGCCGAATCCAGTTGGTGATGATCTTGTTGTCAGGGAACATTTCGAGCAGTAGATCGTCGATCCGGGCGATGTCGCTCTCCTCGCCTGACAGAGCCATCCAGCGAAAGGGGCCGATCGCCCGGGCAAATAGCGGCCTGAGATAGGCCTCGGTGAAAATCGGAATGTCGAAGGCATTGTCAACGCCGCCCTCTTTGGCCTGCGTGCGGATCAGATTGCCATTGTCGAAGACTTCCGAGCCACGCTTCTGGAATTCCAGCATCGCCGTCACATGCTCGACGATCGAGGCGCGGCCTGCCGCCATTAATTGCCCCTGGCCGTCGTCGCGCAGGCCCTTGACCTGCTCGAGGCTCATGCCCTTCGGCACATAGCCATAGACGAGATCATGCGCCGAGGTCTGGTCGGTGACGATATCGGGCACGATGCCGCGGCGGGCGATCTCGGGATAGACCTCCGCCGCATTGCCGACGAGGCCGACGGAAAGCGCCCGCTTGTCCTTCACCGCCGCATCGATCATCTGAAGGGCAGTATCGAGATCGGGCGCGATTTCCTGGAGATAACCTATCTGCTGGCGCTTGCGGGCCCGCTCCGGATCGATGTCGATGCAGAGGATCGCAGCGCCTGCCATGCGGCCGGCGAGTGGCTGCGCCCCACCCATGCCGCCGAGGCCGGCCGTCAGCACGAACCGGCCGAGGAGATCGCCGCCGAAGCGCCGCTCGGCGATGCGCATGAAGATTTCGTAGGTACCCTGGATGACGCCCTGGCTGCCGATATATTGCCAGGCGCCGGCGGTCAGCCCGCCCCAGCAGATCAGTCCCTTGCGCTGCAACTCGTAGAACACTTCGGCCTTTGCCCATTGCCCGACGATATTGCAGTTCGCCATGATGACCAGCGGTGCCTTGGCATGCGTTCGAACGAGCCCGATCGGCTTGCCGGACTGGATGAGCAGCGTCTGGTCCTCTTCCATCTCGGTCAGCGCCTTGACGATGCCCCTGTGCGCCGCCCAGTTGCGGGCTGCCTTGCCGAGAGCGGCATAGACGATCAGATTGTCGGGATCCTCGCCGACGGAGAGCACGTTTTCGAGCAGCCGCAGCAGCGCCTCCTGCCGCCAGCCCTTGGCGCGCAGTTCCGGCCCGCCGGGAATCGGAAATTTCGGATGACGTGGATTGGCCTTCGGCATCGTGGGTTCCTCGTTTTGCTCTCTGCTTTCCCTTCTCCCCGCTGGGGGGAAGGGAATGGCATCGTTTGCTATTTGCTCGGCAGCGATCCCACATAGGCGAGCGCCGCATCAAGCAAACGCCGTCTCAGGGCATCGTCGCCGTAAACCTCGGCACCGCCTCGCACCCAGCCATGCATGACACGCTCGCCCGACAGCATCTGGATCACGCCTGGTAATCCAAGCGCCCAGCCGTCATTGCCCTTGCCGAGACGGATCAGCATGCCGTCACTGCGCGCGCAGCAGAGAAGATTGCCGTTCAGCATGAAGGCCCAGCCGCCGAACATCGATTTTTCGGCAAGGCCGGGCCGATCGCCGAGTTCCTCACGCATCAGTTCTTCGAGACCGGGATCGCGCGCCATGGCTCAGGCCTTCGTCGCCAGTGCATAGCGTGCGATCTCGATCCCCATCGCCTTTTCGACGACGGGATAGACGGTCGGATCGAGCACGCTTGCCGACAGCGGAATGATATCCATCGGCACATGCAGGATGAACACATGCACGCCCTCCTTGAGCTGGCCGACACTCAGCGGCTCGCCCTCTGGTGAAAGCGTGGTGATCACCGCGGGGAAGGTCGCTAGCCGCCCGCCATCCGCATCGTCCACCGCCATATATTCGTTCATCACATGCAGCGTCACCGACGTTTCGCCTGCGCCGACGGTGATCGTGCCGATGTCGAAGGCTTCCTTGGTATAGACGACGTCCTTGCGGGTGATGACGCCTTCGGCAAGGATATGTCCGCCCGTCGTCTTGCAGATCGCGTCGATGACATCAGATCCGCCGCGCTTCTCCGCCGCGATGATCGCTTCGCCGAGCGCAAGCGCCATCGATATGCCGCCGAGTGCTGCATGGCTGCGGACATAGGAGGCGCGGAGCGGATTGCGGCAGCTGGCGATGAAGCCGCCGGATTGGTCGGCTGCGGCGCGCAGCACCGGCGAGATCTTCGCCGTCGCCCCCTTCACCACCAGTTCGATGTAACGGTTCTCGGCGCGATTACCGCCGACAGCGGTCTGGATCATCGGCTCGGGCGAACCGGCCATGCCGATCGAGCCCATGTCGCCCGTCGGATGTGCGCGGATATCGCCGACGGCGTCGACTACCTTGGTGCCGAGGATCGCCGAGGGCAGCCAGCCGTTCAGCGTCGAGGACTTGCCGTTCTGGCCGATGATCAGCCCGGAAAGCTTTTCGCCCAGCGCCTCCTGCAGCAATTGCACCGCCTTCACATAGTCGATGCCTTGCATTTCCCAGGGCGTGGTGGAGGCCGGCGCGCCGATCGCAGCCGCAGTCGCGATCCAGTCCTCGTCCCGCAATTCGTCGATCGAGACCAGCTCCGGCTTGCCGACATTGACGGCGGCATAACCAAGCATCCGCCCGTGATCGGCCCAGCCGCCGCCGCCGGCGGCATAGACGGAGCCGCCCTTGACGGCAGCTTCCACGTCCTTCTCAACGAGTATGCGTCCCATCGGTCCTCTCCTGATTCAAGCTCGTGTCCATCTCGCGCACCGCCTCGAACAGCACGGCGGCGCCGAGCGCGATATCGTCATTCTCAGCCCATTCATCGGCCGAATGGCTGCGGCCTCCCCGGCAGGGCACGAAGATCATCGCTGCCGGCGCCACCTTGGCGATCCAGGCCGTATCGTGCCCAGCGCCGGAGGCCATGCGCCGATGTTTTGCGCCGACCCGTTCGCAGGCAGCCTCCAAGGTCGACAGCAGCCCGGCATCACCAGGCGTCGGCTGATTGTCGGAAACCCGGTTCGGGGTCTTGATCGTCACGCCATAGGCCGCCGCCAGCTTCTCGACATGACCGTCGAGCCAGCGGCAGAATGCCTCCATGTCGGCACGGATTTCGGCACGGCCATCGATCAACAGCACCACCTTCGACGGCACGACATTGGCGGCATTCGGCTCGATCCGGAATTCGCCGACCGTCGCTGCGAAATGCCCCGGCGTTTTGGCAAGTTCTGCGGCGGCGTTGCGGATGTCGAGCACCAGCTGTGATGCCGCCACCAACGCATCCGCCCGCCGGTCCATCGGCGTCGTGCCGGCATGGTCGGCCCGCCCTTCGACGGTGATCTCGATCCGGGTGATGCCTGATATCGCGGTGACGATGCCGATATCCTCCTTTTCGGCTTCGAGCACCGGGCCCTGTTCGATATGAAGCTCCAGAAAGCCGGCTATATCGGGCCTGTTCTGCTGCATCAGCACATAGGGTCGGCCACCGACCTGCGCGATGCCCTCTGCCAGGTCGCCTCCGTCGCTGACGCGCGAAAGCCAGACCTCCGGCAGTTGGCCGGTCATGCCGCGGCTGCCGATGCAGGACACGCCGAAGATGCTGACCTCCTCGGCAAGAAAATCGACGATTTCGAGATCGTGATCGAGCTCGATATTCTGGTCAACAAGCGCGCGCGCCACCTCCAGCGCCGAGATCACGCCGGCAATGCCATCGAAGCGGCCGCCGTCCGGCACCGTGTCGGAGTGCGAGCCGACCATGATCGTGCCGAGCCACGGTTTCCGGCCAGTCCGCCGGCCGATCAGATTGCCGGCGGCATCGACCCGCGTTTCCAGCCCCGCCGCCTTCATCCGCGCGTCGATATAGGCCCGGCCTTCGAGAAAGAGTGGCGAGAACGCCCGCCGCGTCCAGGGATGCCCCGGCTCGGTAATCCCGGCCAGCGCATCGATGTCTTCAGCGATCCGGCTGGCATTGACGGGAAGATTGCGGCTCATGCTTCAGCTCCCGCAATGACCTGGCGCGGCAGCGGCCGCACGAAGCGGCCGGTACCGGGCTCAGCCAGCACCTTCGCGCCCTCGGCAATCTTTTCGCCGCGCAGATAGGTGGCGGAGACGGTCCAGGGCAGGCGGATGCCGTTATAGGGGCTCCAGCCGATGACGTTGTTGCCGCTTGCCGATGCATCATAGACGCTTTCGCGCGGCTCGAGCACGACGATATCGGCATCCTTGCCCGGGGTCAGCGCACCTTTGATATGGTCGAGCCGGAAATGCTTCGCCGGGTTCTCCGCCATCAGCCTGGCTGCCCATGTCAGCGGAATGCCGCGTTCGGTGGCACCTTTCACGAAAAGCGGCACCATCACCTCGAGGCCGGGAACGCCGGAGGCGTTGGCGAGCATGTCGGGATTGGTCTTGCGGTTTTCCGACCAGCTGACGTGATCGGTCGAAACCAGCCAGACATCACCCTCCGCCACCTTCCGCCAGAGCCTCTCCACCTCGGCGCGCGGCCGCACCGGCGGATTGATCTTCGCCTTACCGCCGAGGCGTTTCACATCGTTTTCCTCGTCGAGCGTCAGGTAGTGGATGCAGCATTCCACAGTCGCCGCAAAGCCATCGCGGCGATAGGCGCGCGCGATATCGTAGCCGCGCCCGAGCGAGCAGTGCACCACATGCGCCGGGCAGCCGGTATTGGCGCCGGTCTCGAAGATCGTATGCATCGCCAGCAGTTCGGTGATCGGTGGCCGCGACAGGCCGTGCGCCCGCCAGTCGGTGATGCCACTCGCCTTCACCTGTTCCGTGTAAGTGCGCACCGCCTCGTCGTCTTCATTGTGCACGCCCGCCGTCAGTCCTGTCGGCGCGATTGCCGCAAAGCAGGCGTCGAGCAGAGCCGGCGGAATGCGCGGAAAGCGCTTGGGGTCGGTGCCGAAGGTCGAAAACTTGAAGGCCGCGACGCCTGCCTCCACCATTTCGCGGATACGTGTCGGGCCTTCTTCCGGATCGACTGTGCCGTAAAGCGCGAAATCGACGCGCGCCTGCGGGGCGGCATGGTCGATCTTCCGCTTCACTGCCGCTGCCGAGCAGACGAGATTGCCTTCGTCATAGGGCATGTCAACGATTGTTGTCACGCCGCCGGCAGCTGCCGATCGTGTCGACCAGAGGAAATCCTCCTGGTCTTTTTGGGAAAGCGAATGCACCTGCGCGTCGATCGCGCCGGGCAGGATCAGCGCTTTTCCGAGCAGATGCCGTTCGCGGCCCGCAGGCGGCACGCCGAGGCCGACTTCGGCGATCTTGCCGTCGCGCACGGCGACATAGCCCTCTTCGACAATGCGGTCCGGCAGCACCACTGTGCCCTGCAGAACGAGATCGAAGTCCATGCTGCTTCCTCCGTAACTGGAAAATCAGACTGCCGGCTCGTGATGGGTTAGCCGTTCCTCGATACGCTCCAGCGAGCCGAGCGCGAAGAAATCGTCGAAGGAGGCGATCGGAACCTGCTCGGTCAGCTTGGTCACGAATTCGTCCGAACCAAGTTCCTCCTCGATCGCCTCCACTTCAGCCGAAAGCGGCCGGTCGACCGTATAGAAATCCGCATGTTTGCGCACGACCTCGTAGAGCATGGCGGCGACACCCTTCGGTTTATCGCCGAGAATGTCGATCGCTTGGGCAGACAGCAGCGCCTCGAGGGCTGCGAGGCGTTTCAGCGCCCGCATCTGCCGGTCGAAGCGTTCGATGACGAGCGGCAGGAAGGCTGCCTCGTCCTCCAGCCCGGCTGCGACGACCAGCGACTGGGCCGACACGGGATTGGACATCGACAGCACGCGCGAGAAGATCTCGCCGGCAAGTTTGATGATCGGCCCGAAACCGGTGGCAATCCGCCCCGGCGGCACGAGATTGACCGGCAGGTCGCGCCGCTGGCCGTTGCCGAGAATGACGCAGCGGTTGAAGGCGTTGCGCGCCGCATGCGCCATGCAGAGTGCTGCCGATTCGAGCAGGATCGTCACATCGAGCGGCAGAGATCCACCCGACGTCATCACCCGGCCTTCGACCACGACGGGATTGTCGTCGGAGCGCCCGGTGGCGGCAAGGATCTTGTGGCCGGTCGATAAGAGGTTTTCGATCACCGCCCCGAACACCTGGGCGATCATGCGCAGGCTGAGCGGATCCTGCACATGCGTTGCGACGGGCCAGTCCCATTCGTCGGAGGCGTTGCAGAGCCAGGCGCCGATCAGCGCCTCGCGCGCCGTTCCGACATGCCGGACCGCCTTCCAGGGATCGCGGGAAGCACCGAGCGCGCCGGCCGCCATCATCGCCGTTGCCAGCAGGACGCGGATCGAGGCCGCGGCGTTGCGCGTCGTTTCCGCCGCCGAGGCAAAGCTCACCGCATTGACGCTGAGCGAGGCGAGGCTGTCGCGCGGCGCCATCCGCATCGGTTCCAGCCCGGCCGCCTGGAAAGCCTCGGCCGCCTGCATCCGGTTGCCGCGATAGATCGCTTCGCCGACACCGGTCAGCACTGCGCCGATCTGTCCCATCAGGCCGATATCCGCACAGCCGATCGAGCCGGTGCGGCGCACGACCGGGATGAGATCGGCCTCGAGCATCCTGATATAGGCCTGGATCAATTCCGGCGTGCAGCCGACCTGGCCGGTCAGCGCCGTGTTGATACGGATCGCCATGGCATTGCGCACGATATTGCAGGAAAAGGGGGTGCCGGTGCCGAAATGATGGGCCCGCACCAGGCCGAGATTGAAGGTGTCGAGTTCGTCGGCCGACCACTCCACATCCTTCATGGCGCCGACGCCTGTCGTCGAGCCGTAGACGGGCATGCCGGAGGCAATGGCATCCTCGACGACCTCGCGGGCGATCGCGATGCGGGCCATGCCTGTCGCCGAAGCCGAAACCGCAGCCTTGCCCGCCCCGATCGTCACCATCTCGGCAAAACCGAGCGGTCGTCCGGAAAGTTCGATGCCAAGGCGTTCGTGCTTCATGTGCCATATCTCCCTAGAACGGGATGATTTTAGGCCGGATCGGCCGAAAATCTGAATCCTGTTCTAAATTAAAGAGTCAGAGCATGATGTCGCTCACACTTTTCGGCATCATGCTTTGAAGACGAGACTAAGCGAGCCCTCCGTCACATGGGATATCCCAAATGCCGAACACACCATGTTTTTGGCAGACGGTCAGCTCAGCATCCAGGCAATGTAGAGAAGCGTCAATGCGATGACCCACAAAGCAATCTTGGCCGAGCGGTTGTGCCGCGCTTCGGCCTTGCCGATCGCCTCCGCCGTCTCAGCGTCGAAACGTAAGCCGTGCTCGCTCATATGCAGCAGCTGATGGTGGAATTTTTCGGTCTTCGCCGCGATTTCCGGCACGGCTTCGGCGAGCTTGACCGCCGCCTTCAGCCCGTCCTTGAGATCGGTGGCGATCCGCTTCGGTCCGAGATTGGTGCGGATCCAGTCGCCGACGACAGGCTCTGAGGCCTTCCACATGTTGAAGCGCGGATTGAGCATGCGCGATACGCCCTCGACCACGACCATGGTCTTCTGCAGCATCACCAGTTCCGGCCGCGTCTCCATGTCGAAGAGCTCGGTCACCTCGAACAGCAGCGTCAGCAGCTTGCCCATCGAGATCGTCTCGGCCGGCTGGCCATGGATCGGCTCACCGATTGCCCGGATCGCCTGGGCGAAGCTTTCGACATTGTGGTGGCCGGGCACATAGCCCGCCTCGAAATGCACCTCGGCGACGCGGATATAGTCGCGGGTGATGAAGCCATAGAGGATTTCGGCGAGGAACCGCCGCTCCTTCTTGCCCAGCCGCCCGACGATGCCCATGTCGACGGCGACGATCATGCCATCAGCATCGACGAAGAGATTGCCGGGATGCATGTCGGCATGGAAGAAGCCGTCGCGCAGCGTGTGGCGCAGGAACGACTGGATCAGCGTATCGGCAAGCAGGTTGAGATCATGGCCTGCCGCGCGCAGGCCATCGACGTCAGACATCCTCGTGCCGTCGATCCACTCCATGGTGATGACGTCGCGCCCGGTGCGCTCCCAGTCGACCTTCGGCACGCGGAAGCCGGGATCCCGTTCGGTATTCTCGGCGATCTCGGAAAGGGCGGCCGCCTCCAGGCGAAGATCCATCTCCACCTTCGTCGTCTGCTCCAGCGTCTTCGTCACCTCGACCGGCCGCAGCCGCCGACTGGACGCCAGGAAACGCTCCTGCATATGGGCAACGAGATACATCGCCTCGATGTCATGGGCAAAGCGCTGGCGCACGCCGGGCCGCACGATCTTGACGGCGACTTTCTTCCGGCCTCCGGCGCTCTCAACCTCGGCCGGATGCACCTGCGCGATCGAGGCGGCGGCGATCGGATCGCCGAAGCTCGCATAGAGTTCGCTAATCGGCCGTCCGAGTGAGCCTTCGATATTGGCCTTGGCCGCCGCCGAGGGAAAGAAGGCCATCCGGTCCTGAAGCTGCGACAGGTCGTTGGCGAATTCGACGCCGACCACATCCGGCCGCGTCGCCAGGAACTGCCCGATCTTCACATAGGAGGGACCGAGCCGCTCGACAGCCTGCGCCAATCGGTCGCTGCGCTTCTGATGCCGCGCCTTGCTTCGCTCGAAAATCGTGACGAAGGATTTGGCGAGTGCGACCGGAGGCGGCAGCCCTTCGGACGGAAGCGCTGATACGACGCCCTCACGCACGAGCACCCAGCCGACACGCCAAAGGCGGAAATATGCGCCGAAAGTACTCATGTTCTGTTTGATTCTCGCGCGACGCTATTCGAAAACCGCTCTACATTTTTCGGCGTCATGCGTCAGAGCTTCCAGCCGGAATGGAGTGCGGCGATGCCGCCGGTATAATTGGTAAAGGTGACGCGCGAAAAGCCGGCCTGGCGGATCATTGCCGCGAAATTCTCCTGGTTCGGGAACTTGCGGATCGATTCCACCAGATATTGATAGGGTTCGGCATCGCCGGTTATCGCCTTGCCGAATTGTGGAATGGCATTGAACGACCAGGCGTCGTAGATCTTGTCGAGAAGCGGCATATCGACTTCGGAAAATTCCAGCACCAGCAGCCGCCCGCCGCGCTTCAAGACGCGATAGGCCTCAGACAGCGCCGCATCGATCCTCGGCACGTTGCGGATGCCGAAGGCGATCGTATAGGCGTCGAAGCTGCCTGTCTCGAAAGGCAGTTCCTCGGCATTCGCCTCGACGAAGGTGAGATTGCCGGAAAGCTTCTTCTTTTCCGCCCGCTCGGCGCCGACGCCGAGCATCGAGCCGTTGATGTCGAGCACGGTGGCATGCGCCTGTCTGCCCGAAGCCTCGACGATGCGGAAGGCGATATCGCCGGTGCCGCCGGCCACGTCGAGCACCTTGTAGCCCGGCTCCTTGCGCGGGTTCAGCGCCGAGATCATCGCATCCTTCCAGGCGCGGTGCATGCCCATCGACATGACGTCGTTCATGATGTCGTAGCGCTTGGCGACCTTGTGGAACACCTGGTTGACCAGGCTCTGCTTCTCGCCGTCAGGCACCTCGCGGAAGCCGTAGGCGGTCTCCATGCCGCCGTCGGCGGAAGTGCGGCTTTCTGACATCAGACTGCTCCGTTCCTGAAGATTCGGGCGTGACGGCCATAGCGAAAGACCGCGCGCGACGTTATCTATGGGCCGCGTTTTCCGCGGCACACTGGCGCTATAGCGCACATCGTCGTCGGTTGAAACACGTTAGAGATAGATGGGTTAAGATGCCGGAATTGCCAGAAGTCGAAACGGTGAAACGCGGCCTGACGCCGGCGATGGAGGGCACGCGCGTCACCAGGCTGGAGCTGCGCCGAGGCGATCTGCGCTTCCCCTTTCCCGACGCTTTCGCAGACAGGGTTTCCGGCCGCACCATCGTTGGCCTTGGCCGCCGCGCCAAATATCTGCTGGTCGATCTCGACGACGGCAACACGCTGATTTCGCATCTCGGCATGTCCGGTTCGTTTCGCATCGAGGAGGGTGCAGTCTCCGGCATGCCGGGCGAATTCCACCATGCCCGCTCGAAGGACGAGAAGCACGATCACGTCGTCTTCCATCTGCAAGGTTTAGGCGGCCCGCGCCGCGTCGTCTATAACGATCCGCGCCGTTTCGGCTTCATGGATATGGTGGGACGTGCCGATCTCGCCGCTCATCCCTTCTTCCGCGATCTCGGCCCGGAGCCGACAGGAAACGAGCTTGGCGCCGCCTATCTGGCTGAACGCTTCCGCGACAAGGCGCAGCCGCTGAAGAGCGCGCTGCTTGACCAGAAGAACATTGCCGGTCTGGGCAACATATATGTCTGCGAGGCGCTTTGGCGCGCGCATCTTTCGCCGATCCGCGCCGCCGGTACGCTGGTGACGCCAGGGGGCCGGCCGAAGGCGCAGCTCGACCTGCTCGTTGCCTCGATCCGCGACGTCATCGCCGATGCGATCGCCGCCGGCGGATCGTCGCTGCGCGACCATATCCAGACCGACGGATCGCTCGGCTATTTCCAGCATTCCTTCTCCGCCTATGATCGCGAAAGTCAGGCTTGCCGCACGCCCGGCTGCGGCGGTACGGTCGCCCGCATCGTCCAGGCAGGTCGCTCCACCTTCTATTGCGCCACCTGTCAGAAGTAAGCCTGCCAGAAGTAAGAGTGAGAAACCGGGAGAACAGCATGGCCTTTGAGACCCTGATCGTCGAAACCCGAGGCAATGTCGGCCTCGTCACGCTGAACCGCCCGCAGGCGCTGAACGCGCTGAATTCCACCGTCCTGAAGGAACTCAAAGAGGCCTACGCCGCCTTCCACGCCGACGAGACGGTCGGGGCGATCGTGCTGACCGGTTCCGAGCGCGCCTTTGCCGCCGGCGCCGATATCAAGGAGATGCAGCCGCTTGAGTTCGCCGATATCTATAAGAGTGATTTCATCAGCGGCTGGGATGAGGTCGCCAAGGCGCGCAAGCCGGTGATCGCTGCGGTCAGCGGCTTTGCCCTCGGCGGCGGCTGCGAGCTCGCCATGATGTGCGATTTCATCATCGCCTCGGAGACGGCGAAGTTCGGCCAACCGGAAATCACCCTGGGCGTCATTCCCGGGATGGGCGGCTCGCAGCGGCTGACGCGCGCTGTCGGCAAAGCGAAGGCGATGGATCTCATCCTGACCGGCCGCATGATGGATGCGGCCGAGGCGGAGCGATCGGGACTCGTTTCGCGTGTGGTCGCGCCCGAACGTTTGCTCGACGAGGCTTTTGCCGCGGCCGAAAAGATCGCTTCGCTTTCTCGTCCCTCGGTCTTGATGGCCAAGGAGGCGGTCAACCGCGGATTCGAGACGACGCTGGAGGAGGGCTTGCGTTTCGAACGCCGCCTGTTTCACAGTCTCTTTGCCACGGAAGACCAGAAAGAAGGCATGGCGGCCTTCGTCGAGAAGCGCAAACCGGCTTTTACGCACCGTTGAATGCTTTTCGGCGCCTGCCGGTGGTAAAGCTTGAAAATCCGCGTTGACGTGGGCCGGCTTTAGAGTTATATGCCCGCCCACGGTTCGGAAAGCCGGTTTGGTTTTCCGCGATTGCTCCCGCATTGCTGGATTTTGTGGCCGCAGGGCCCGCGGTAATGGCGGAGTTTGTTCGAATTCTTGAGAGAGGCATCCATGGCCAATACAACTTCGGCGAAAAAAGCGAC
Source organism: Rhizobium sp. WSM1328 (assembly GCF_057653715.1). Classification (NCBI taxonomy): domain Bacteria; kingdom Pseudomonadati; phylum Pseudomonadota; class Alphaproteobacteria; order Hyphomicrobiales; family Rhizobiaceae; genus Rhizobium; species Rhizobium sp. WSM1328. The sequence goes on from NZ_CM172788.1 coordinate 4,754,811, forward strand.
CCGCAAGATCGCCCGCCGTACCGACGTCAATAAGGCTCGTCGCTCGCGCGTTCGTACTTTCGTTCGCCAGGTCGAAGAGGCCATCGCATCCGGTGACGCCGCCAAGGCGAAGGAAGCTTTCCTGGCTGCTCAGCCCGAGCTTGCCCGCGCCGCCAGCAAGGGCGTGCTGCATGCCAACACGGCATCGCGCAAGGTCTCGCGTCTGGCCGCTCGTGTGAAGGCTCTTTCGGTCACCACGACCGCGTAATCTTCCATTAACGACTTCTTCTTTATGATTAGCCCGGTAATTTTACCGGGCTTTTTCGATTCCGCCGATCAGCCCCTGCATGGTTAATCCCGCGACTGTTTCGTGTCAGCGCCATGACAGGAAAAATTGTTTGAAAACAATGGCTTGCGCAAGGATGCTTTCACGCCGCGCGACTCTGCCCCACGCTTCCGGGACCACAGGGGAGTCAAGAGGATTTTATTTTTTTTCTTTCAATGCGTGTCAAAATAGCCCGAACGGGGGAATCTCTTTGATTCAACTGCGATTCTTTTTTGACGCTGGTGTGACGCCCGAAAAGGGCAGGCCGAGTCAATGGCCGCTTGTTAATTTTGCGTAAAATTCATCGTTGATATTGCCGTTTGATCCTGCCTAAATGGCTTCCAACAGAGGGCGCGGACATCACCTGCAGAGGCTCGGTTTTAACTGCCACGTCGGCAGGGCGATGAGTTTGTGCCTTTTGTTACGGAGCCCTGCGCTTCCGTCTTTTCAAGCACTCGACGGATTTGAGCCGTAACGTGGCTGTTACGGAGCGGGGATGTTTTGTGCCTTCTGTGGCCACACGTTTAAGGCGAGACCACTGGAGAAGGTAAAGTAATATTGCGTTCGGGCTTGTCGGCCGAAAACGAGGATCGACCGCCAGCCTGGCACGGAAAGCCGGTGAAGGTTGCCGCATGAGCGCGGCACCTGCAACGGAGTTCTGTGCCGGTCCCGTGAGGGGCAGTGTTTGAGTGAACCGGCAGGCGAGCGGCTCATGAGGATCCGTCAGCCCGCCAAAGCGGGGAATGATCGGGCGGCCGTTTTAGCGGATGCCGGCCGGTGGAATTGAAAGGCGGCATTATGCAGATGAATACGATGACGACGAGCGGGCTCGACAATGGGGATGCGGCACCGCAGGCGTTCGGCTCCATTCGCCTGGAAGCGGCGGAAGTAAAGGCGGAT